>JAEXOU010000001.1 GCA_023439125.1 Bacillota bacterium
TATGAATAAAGAATGAAGGACGATGGTATATTTTCTACGGCGCGCTACGCTCACAAGCCCCACAAAGTGCGTGTGGGGACTTGTAAGGCACTCCGAAAAATACCATCGTCCTTCATTCTTTTATACAATATTCAGCTAGTGCGACAACTCCAATACGATTATCTCTTAGTATAGGTTGGTTCTTCTACACCACAACGCTTCATTAATTCTTCCAACGTATCTTTCTCTATTGTGTTCTTTCCATCTTTACTATTAGCATAACCCTGGGAAGCAACTGCCTCATACGTATCGGTTGTACCAGTACACTCCTCGACTGGATATATACTATAATACTCATAAAGTCGAGTATGAGTCTCTTCCATCGTCTGCGTTGTTATATTAAAAAAGTTATATCCAATATAATCCTCTGCTCCTCCAACTGGATCATCCCATGTGACATCCATCTCATACCACTTCGTGCTATCAATCGTGGATGCAGTCACAAAGTCAACTGAACTACCCATATTCACATTATTCCATGCATGTCGATTGGATACACTACCGCAATACCCTAATACGACATAGCTTTGTACTCCATTCCCATCACACAAATACTTAAATGCCATAGAATAAGCCATACAAACAGGTGTATACTCTGTACATAATGCTCCTGCTATTGTCTGATCCATAGCAGAGCTCTTGTATTGTTTCTTTGTAACAAGATAATCATGAATCACTTTTACCTTTTCCAGATTTGTAGCAGAAGCCCCATAAGTATCCTTAATCTTTTTCGTTACTTCGGTTAAGCATTGCTCACATTCTGCTCTTAATGCCTCTGCTTTCGCTTTCTCAACGATATTAAGGTTTAATTCATAGACATAACCATTCTGAGTAGTATAACTTAACCCACCATCGGCTTGCAGCAATTCTGGATTGTCTACTCGAACTCGTTGTACAATATTGAAAAGTTCTGCAATGCTCAGTTGTAAGTCACTTACGGATATTGTTTTTTGATAGTCCAAGTAAGCTAGGTACACACGCTGATAGGCGATTTGACGACTTTGTGAATTAGCTGTGGCATCCTCCTTTTTACATAATACATAACCCCACTCATTTACGTAATCTGGAAGTTCTCCATCAGATACAAAGGTTAGCGTGATGGTAACAGTTTCACTCTTTTCACTTGTAGTTTTGTTTTTTGAATAAGCTCTAATGACGTATTTATCACCTTTATTCGCCTTGAAACTTACGATTCCAGTCGAGTTTAGTTCAAAATCAGCCCCGTTAAGAGAAGTGTAGATTTGAGAATCTGGATTTTCTACCGTAAATTTTACGTCTTTATCCATTGATTCTACATTGGTATCCATCATAATTGCTCCAGAGCTTGTATCCGATCTTGGTATGTCTCCCCCTACCGGTACAATCGCAGAAGCTAAGCGAAATTCAATGTTTGGAGTTTTGGTATCTTCCTTAATCATCGCTGTTCTGCACACAACAACATAGCTTGAAGCAAATTCTTTAAATTTTGTATATGGTATCGTAACTGATTTGCCAGCAGAAACATTCATAAAGGAAACAAATCCATCTTGCTTGTTTGTCGCACATAAGTCTAATTTGGCAATCGCTTCATAAATACCTTGTGCTTTTTTATCAATGACCGCTACTTGATATTGTAATGAAGTATAATTGGTCACCTTAATCCCCTTCGTGATATCAGACGCATTGACAAGCTTTACTTCAATCCCATTGCTTCCAAAAGTTGGCGCTTCGCTTTGATTCAGCGTTATTGTCCTAACCTTCGAAGTTGTCTTCTTATCGGTTGCTTTTGTACGAACCTGTATCTGCATGTCATTGAACTTACTTTTTATTCCATCTCCATTACCAGAGATACTTACTCCATTTAACGTGGAAAGTTTTATTACTCCACTCGTCTTATTATTCTCAAATGTTGGTGTCGTCCAAGTGCTATAATTACCATTTGCTACTTTTACTCGATACTCTATTTTATCTGTTAATCGTATGGTATGTTTTGCTCCATCGATTGTGATATTAGGTGCTTGTGCCACCTTTTGATATGTAACTTTCACTTCATTGCTAATCTGTTCCATGCCAGTGTTGATACGAAAATACAAACTTGCTCCGTTTGCTTTGTATTTTTCTAACATCAGCTGTTCTAGACTCTTCCATGAGCCATTCAGCCCTTTACGCCACTGGATATTTGAAAATTCAGTATATGGTTCTCCATCAACTAAAAATATAAAATAACCGGTTTCATCATTAAAACCTGAATATTTCTTAGCATTCCCTTCTGTCTTTTCATATGCACCCTTCATTACTCCACTAGGATCTGTTGTTGCATTTAATAAACCAGCAAACGATACTTTCAATTTTTGTTGCTTCTTGACCAGTACCGATGTTGCTTGAGTATCAACATCTCCTTTCAGATAAATATACTCATCCTTGGAAGGTGATAGAAAAGAAAGATCAATCACTACTGCCTTTACTTGATTGTTGTTAACCTCAACTGTTGTGAACTGACTTTCATTTGCTTCATCCCATATTGAAGGTTCCTTTGATTCTGTTCCTTTTCCGTAAAATAGTGTTTTATTACTCCCAAGAATAACCGTCATTTCTTGTTTTGCATAGTCTACACTAATTTCACTTCCAGCTATTGTTGACTCGGCTGCACTTACCATTCCGACATTCACAAATATGCTCAATACACATATCATGAAGACTAAAAATCTGTTATACCCTCGTCTCTTTTTTTCTGCCATTTCATAGCCTCCCTATCTTTTGAATTTTAAACACTCTTTCGTTATTTATCGGCCTTTTAATATGAGAAATTAATAATGTATATCATTTTAAACAAGAAATAGCACGCTTCGCGAACTTTTCCTTGTTATGAATAAAAAAGATATCGATCATTTTATATCACCAATACCTAGTAAAGGTTGTTCAAAATAAAATAAGGTTTCGTTTATTTCAAAAATATTAAACTGCTTATTTTCAATGAAGAACTGAATAATGACATCAAATTTCTGACTTTGGGAAAATGCATACCCTGCGCGAGATAACAGATCTTTCGTTTCATCGAGCGATAGTTCCATTCCAATTGCCAACGCTAATACGGTTGCTTTCTTCGGTGTGTATTGTACGTTACTTCGAATCTTTGAAAACAATTTACGGTCTAAATTTGCCTTTTTATATACTTCAACATCAGTTAACCCTTTCTCATCAATCAGTCGAAATAACATCTGTGTAAATGTCTCCTCCATATGAGAGAGTAATTCATCTAAATTACGTTTTGGTTCACTAATCTTCGCTCTTGATGTTTTACATGCAAAAATGGGTGCACTCATGCTACACTCATCAAATATTTGATCAAAATCATGTTCAAACTTACGTCGTATTGGTTCTTGATAGTATGTATGAATGTAATGCTCGATTTTGCTTAATTTCTCTTCACTTAATTGGACAGCGGTACGATCAAAAACAACTAGGTATACCATCATCTCATTGTCATCTAAAAAGTCCTGAATTGCCTTGATTGCAACAGATAATGCTTCCTCTTTTGGATATCCATATATTCCAGAAGAGATCAATGGAAATGCAATGGAAGCGATTCCATTCTCTTTTGCTAATTCCAAAGAGCTTCGATATGACATGCTAAGGAATTCCTTCTCTCTCGATTTCCCATCCTTATAAATTGGACCAACGGCATGTATGATATATTTTGCAGCTAAATGATACCCCTTTGTTATAACAGCATGCCCAACCGCACAGCTTCCAATTGAATTGCATTCCTCTTGCAGCTGTGCTGCCCCTGCTTTGGCAAAGATTGCACCACATACTCCACCACCCATCTGAAGCTTTGAATTTGCAGCATTTACGATTGCATCCGTTTTCATCTTGCATATATCATTATGCACAATTTGAAATGGCATTTACTTCACCTCATCTTTCTAAGTTATGCGGTATTATTACAATTATTGTACAACCTTTGCCCTTATGATGTCTAGTGATTCACCTTATTTTCTAAATCGTCTTTTAACATCGTTAACAATTTCGTCCTTCCATTCACCCTTGATTGGCATAGAACTTGCACGCATACAACAGACAGCATCTGCAACTACTTTATAATTTAAAGCTATTCCTTCACTATCATTTTCATAAGTAACTGCTCGATCTTCATTGATTCCAAACTTTTTAGCTTCTGCAACAGCATCCATATTAGCTCCTAAAAACATGAATTCCCAATGATAGTTCTCCTTCTGTGTTTGAATCAGTTTCTTAATCTTATCATGAGAGTATTCACGACTTGAATTCTCAAGACCGTCCGTCGTAATCACAAAAATAACTTTTTCTGCACGGTAATCCTCAGAAGTGTTCTTTTGAACAGTTATCATCTTGTGAATTGTTTTACCAATAGCATCTAATAGTGCTGTACAACCACGCACATAATATTGTTTCTCCGTCATTGGCCGAATTGCCTGCAGTGGAATTCGGTCATGTAATATCTCATACTGATCATCAAATAATACGGTTGTAACATTAGCCTCACCTTCTTGTTTCTTTTGTTTTTTTATTAACCCATTAAATCCACCAATCGTATCTAATTCAAGTCCACTCATGGAACCACTACGATCTAATATAAATACTAATTCTGTTAATCCCTTTTTCATAAAAATAACCTCCTAATATGTTTTATTGTTTCTGACATTACAATACAACATATTAAGAGGCCTTTGGTCGCTTGCGATGCGACATTCAGTCATGATTCGTTTTCAAAAATCTGAATCTATGTTACTTTTATTTTCTTATTTTTACTTTACTTGCGACTTTACCTGCACCAATCACATCCAATTCCTTAATACTTTGAATGTACTTCGTAAATGATGCAAAACCATAATCCTTTACATTGAAATTCTTATACTGCATATGTATCCGATTGCTTAACTCATTCAAACCAATTTGCTCGTTCGGTTGCACTTGAATTGTTTTAATGATATAGTTTTGAATTTCCTCTTGTTTCTTTGAATTCTCGCGTAAAGTCACTGTAAATATATTATTAACCTGTACCAAATCCAAACTCTGGAATTCTCGAAGAAACTTTGTCAATAAGCTATACCCGAATTTACGCACATCAAAATCTGGATACTTATTCAATAAACGATTACCAACCTCCGCTAATTCTGTTGGTTTACCTTTATTCTCATTCTCGGTTACAATATTAATAATTGTATTTTCAATTTCTTCCTTTGTTATTCCAGGTTTTGCAAAAGAATCCGTAACTGTCTTTGCATTCTTTCTTGTTTTACTTTCTGTAACTTCATCATGAACATCTTGTTCGAATAAAATATCAAGATTCGTAAAAACACTACAAGCAGCACAAAAAGAGCGTGGTGTTTTTTCTTCTCCCATACCAATTACCTGCATGCCAGATTCTCTTAATCTGCTTGCTAATCTTGTAAAGTCCCCATCACTCGATACGATGCAAAAGCCATCTACTTGATTCGTATACAAAATATCCATTGCATCTATGATTAGTGCTGAATCCGTCGAATTCTTACCTGTCGTATTACGAAATTGTTGGATTGGAGTAATCGAATATTCCTGAATGACTGCTTTCCATCGACTACTATAGCTACTCGTCCAATCTCCATAAATTCTCTTATATGTAATTGCTCCATACTTTTGTATTTCATCTAAAATAACTGAAATATATTTAGCTGATATATTTTCTGAATCAATTAACAAAGCAAACTTTTCGTTTTGCATTTCCTTCTTCCCCTTCTTATCTCATGCACACTATTTTTTATAACATATAAAGTTTACCACAATTATCTGCTTTCGTATAGACTTGGATTTAAAGCTGCTTCACTTAATAATTTATAACCATAATCTGGCACATTTTCATTGCTTCCAGTGCATTCTTATGAGATTGATCCGTAACACCTGCACAGCAAGCTGCATCTACTTTTATTAAAACCTCAGGAAATTCAGCCTTTAATATCATTGCATTTGAAATAACACAAATATCGGTACATAGACCAATTAATTCTATGCTTTCAATCTCATTGTTTGTCTCTTTTCGAATGAAATTTGCAAGATCAGTTGATCCAAAAGAAGGTTTATCTATGAATTTACAATCCGTTTCCAAAAGTTGATCACTGATATCCCAGCCTTTTGTATTCTTAATACAATGCTCGACCGGAAGATTCTTCCCCTCTTGTGTTAAAAGATAGTCCTCGCGATGAGTATCTCTTGTAAAAATAATGAAACCATTGTTTTGATACTCTTTTATTTTCTTTTGTACCATTGGCACAATTGCTACTGCTTCCTTTGTTCCTAAAGCCCCATCAATAAAGTCATTTTGCATATCCACTACAACCAATACTCTCATTTATATCCCTCCTGCACAATTTATTTCAAAATATAATGTAACTGACTCAACACCTTCTGATGCAACCGTCAATTTTCCTTTGCCAGCTTTTTTAATTGTCTTTATATAGGTTCCACCCATTCCACCTGGTAAGCTAATATAACTTGGACCAATTAACTCAATATTGCCTTCTACTTTTAGCCAAACGGTTGCGCGTTCATATCGAAGATTCTGATTCTTATCTCCTAACATACGAATTCGAATGGCTGCCACATCATAAGTAGTATCTTCAATTAGCTCATTGTGATCTGCTTCTACCCACAGCTTCTTTGAAGTAATCGGACCTTTTTCAACCACTTTGACTACCTTGTCATCTTTTATCGCTTCAAATCGATAGTTAACACACCGCATCCCCCAATTCCCGATATATTTACCATAAAGCTGTATCGCATCTTGCTTTCGTAAATGATAGAAAATCCTTAGTTTTAGCGCCAATAGTTGATTGCGTAATGAAATTCCTTCAAAGCCACCCTGAGCAAAAGCGAACAATAGTTTCTTAATCTCTTTTGCCTTTGCTTCACTATAGCCTTCCTTTTCTAACTGTTGCCCGACCATGTCATCCATTAAAATTGGTGGTTGCAATAGATTCTCAAACATCGAGCTACTTGAGCTTTTCTTTCTAGTTCCATGATCAGTCCTTTTAAAAGTAGTAATGTATTCATCATTTTTATAGAATTTAACCTGATCTGCATTTGTAAAAATATAAATAGGTCCTAAGATACTTCCTGGATGTTCTCCTACATCCATCGAAGAGCTCACTTCCAATACAGGTATAGCTTCTTGCTGACTCTGATATAGATAAGCAGCCAGCTTTGGATTGCGAAACATATCCAGTACACCATGATAACAGATACAATCACCACTACCGAAATCGGAATGTGTCTGATAATCAAACATACACCAGCCAAAACCACCCAAGATGTCATTGTCTTTATAATATCCATTCATTACCTTAGCATGGCGTAGTGCATGCTCTAAGCAATGCTCCTCACAATCAAATGATTTTGTTGGATACATATGCCCATTGAACTCTGTGACTAAGTAAGGTGCTTTCTCTTTTGTGACATTCTTCTTTTTTTCAACGCATTTTTTTCTACCATCATGAGAAAAGTCATTGTAAGTGTAAACATCTTCAAGTAAATGACTGTTTTTTATGTAACGTACTCCACCAGTTGCCCTGCTACAATCAAGTTTATGAGCAATATTATTAGTTTTTAGATAAAAGGAATCCAAATCACTTGATTCGTTGATACGAACTCCCCATAGAATAATCGACGGATGATTTCGATATTGTATAATCATCTCTTTCACATTTTCGCATGCTATGGATTGCCACTTTCCATCTCCGATATGTTGCCAGCCTGGAATTTCTGTAAATACAAGCAATCCTAGTTCATCACATCGCTCGATAAAATACTTTGATTGTGGATAATGAGAAGTTCGGACAGCATTTACTCCAAGTTCATACTTTAATAGATCTGCATCACGACGCTGCTGGCTTCTTGGCATTGCATATCCAACATAAGGATATGATTGATGACGATTGAGACCTCGAAGCTTTATTTTTTCTCCATTTAAATAAAAACCATGACTCTCCCAGCGAATTTCTCGGAATCCAATACGGTCAATTCGTTCATCCACAATTTGATGTTCCTTAAGTAATTGTGTCTTTATTTCATACAATATAGGTTCTGTAGTATTCCATAGATGAATATCTGCAAGAATAGAACGTTCTTGCCGTTGCCCGTTTTCTAATAGAATCTGTTGTATATGTTCAGTTCTAAAAAATTGTTCTGGATTAGGAATTGGGGTATATTCATTGTTACAATTAGTGAATCCTAAAATTGTTTGATGAATGCTCAAGTCTCCCTCAAATTCATTAACTTCAACTTGCGTTACTAACTTTTTTTCTTTTTTATTCACATCTACCGTTTCAAAAAACAAGTCCGTGAAGTAAGTACATGACTTAATGTCGAGATATACTTCTCGATAAATTCCTCCAAAGGTTGCATAATCAATTGTTCCACCAAAAGGCGGCTGATTTAATGATTCATTGCTATCTACAAAGATAGCAACCACATTATCCTCACCGTTATGTAAATAGGATGTTATGTCTGCATGAAACGCCGCATAACCACAAGAGTGATCACAAACAAGACTACCATTAACATAGAGTTTTGCATAATGAGCAGCAGCTTCAATCGTAAGTATGTATTTTTCTTTGGAATTGCGTTCTTTATATGTTATTGTTTTGAAGTATAAACATTGTTTTTCATAATCTCTTGCATTTGTATAATTTTGATTAAATATATGAGTCGTATGTGGTAACCTCACTAATTCGAGGTTACTGAAATCAAAGTCTGGTTTTAACATACGATCATCAAATTTATCACTAAAATACCAATCATCATTTAGATAAATCCGATCCATATTACCTCCTAACTAAGAAACTTATGTTAGCTTGCCAGTTTCCTTTATTTTATAGCGATTCCATATAATTAACAACTTATTTTTTACATGTTGTGGTTGAATTATGTTTATCACACTATACTCATAACATTTTTTTGCAAAATGAAGTCTATAATCCATCCATTTCCTTTTGATATTCATACAACTTCAGAACAGCTTTATCCTTTTGCTTGCACTCAAGCATAATATAACATTCCTCAATTCCAGTTTTCTCAATCGCTGTTTCTAGTTCTAGATAATCAGAAATTAAAACATAATCATCATGTGCGTGTTTATTAGTATCTTTATCACTTGCCAGATGAAATTTGGGAATACGGTCGCCCCAAGTTTTTACAACTTCCTTTACCGCTTGTTGAAATGTTAAGTTTCCCGGATTCCAATGATAATGTCTATTATCAAATACGACAGGAATTCCAAGTTTACGATGGATATATAAACAATCCTCTACTGTGAAAGATACGTGGTCATTTTCAATCACTAGATACGATTGCGTAATTTCATTTAAACGTAGAAAGTTTCCACAAAATACATCACATGCTTTCTCTGATGTTTCATAACTATTTTTTACTCCAACATGCAAGATAATATTAGGTACTCGATTCAGATTCATTCGCTTTAACATTTCAGCAAATAAATTTAAACTGATAATACTTCTATTGACGACATCTTCTTTTAATGAATTTAGGACAAAATATTGAGATGGATGTGTTGATAACTGAATATCGTACTGATTTGCAATCTTTCCTACATTCTCTAATTCTTCATTTAACTCATCCATTGCATAATAGCCCAAATCAATTTGTGGTAACAATTGTTCGGAAATTCGAAATGCAAATATTTTGTTCTTGTAGTTCTCTTGTAATAACAAACTTAAATCATGTAAGTTTTCCCTTGCTTTTTCGATTAATAGATCATGACACTCTGACCTACTTTTGCTCTCCAAATATGTTTTTGTAGAGCATCGATTACATCTGAGTTTCTCATGTATTGTAGATATACAACAATAACCTAATTTAATATCCATATCGATTACCTCAATTTAACTTTCTTCATGATTAAAGCAAGTATTTGCAAAAGAAATTAAAGTAATTCAGACTTTTACGACTTTTTTGGTTGACGACTTCATAACAGTATGCTTCTGAATTATGTTTATCATCACATTTTAAGCTGGTCTATTTATGTGCAAATTGATGAGTGAGATTATAGAAAAATACTTTTAAAAAAGTGTTATGCATGCAAAACCTCGTACCAAACGCAAAGCACAGGTTTTGCTCGGCGCCGCAGCGTAGCGTAGTGCGCATCCTGCGAACCCTTTTTATATCATAGGAAATACGGAAAAATTTCCTATGATATAAAAAAGAGTATTGCTCCAACCAAGAAGGTCTTTTGCAATACTCTTCAAACTCTTTCTTTGATAAACACAGGATGTCTTTAACGCCGTTTAATTAATTACTTAAAATATTAAATGAAAGAATTACAGATAGATAATCAGCAACCCGACCATCATTCCTATAATCGTAAAAAAAGCTGGGGCCTTACTTCGATACATTAGGATTGCTTCAGGTAGAATCTCACCGAAGACTACATACAGCATCGCTCCGCTTGCAAAGCATAAACTAATTGCTAGTCCAATGCTCCCAATATCACCAATCCAATAACCCAACAAAGCTCCAAGTATTGTTGGTGCTCCACTTAAAGCTGTAATACCAATTGCTTTAAAACGTTTCATTCCACCGTTAATTAATGGTACTGAAACTGCCATTCCTTCTGGTATGTGATGTAAACCAATTAAAATAGCTAATAATAATGCTGAATTATCCATAATACCATTATTACTTGCATAGGAAGCACCAATTGTCATTCCTTCTGGTATGTTATGAAGTGCAATTGCACTTGCCATTAGTAATCCAGCTATAAATAAAGATAATTTATTATCTTTGCTTTTATTTTGTTGTGCCAAATAATTACTATGTATTAATTCATCTAAGTCATCTGCAGTTTGCGGATGATCCTCATCGATATGTGGAACTTCACGATTCACTTTTTTATCTATGAGTAAATTAAATAAGTAAACAATTGCTACGCCACCACAAATTGTTCCAGTTATTATGAAAATATGTGTTTTAGTTTCGATCGCTTGTAATACTAGTTCAAAACATACTACACTTGTCATTACACCAGCAGCAAAACTTAATAACAAACTAACTGTACGATTGGACTCTTTTCGAAACATGGCTCCAATCAAGCCTCCCAAACCAGTTCCTACAACACCAGCAATTGTTGAAGTAACTAATAATGTCCCAATGATACCCATCTTCTTCTCCTTTTGTATATATCATACTAATAAAATCGGGTGTCAAAAGCGCTTTTCTGAATTTAGCTTGTCATTTTGCACATAAATATACTTCTTACATCACCTAGTGCAAAATGACGTCAGTTTAAGTACTTTTGACACCTAAATCTTTGAATAATAAAAATAGGACTATCACATTAGCTGATTAGAAAAAATCTTACTTTCTGCGACAGTCCACCATTCTTTTATTCCATTTGCAAGATTATAAAACTCAAATTATTAACCTTTAACAGCACCTTGAGTTAAACCATCTACAATCTTATTACTAAATATACAGTAAACAATAATGGATGGTAAAATCGCTATAACAATTGCAGCAAACATCTGTACATAATTTGTTGCATATGGTCCTACGAAGTAGGTTAAGGTAACTGGAAGTGTTTTCTTTTTAACGTCAGATATAAATACCATAGCTAACAATAATTCATTCCAATTGTTAACAAATGTCATAAGTCCTGTTACAAAAAGTCCAGATTTTGATAATGGTAAAGCGATTTTGAAAAATACACGATAGATGGAACATCCATCAATACACGCTGCCTCAAATAACTCGCTTGGCATAGCCTTAAAGAAGTTAACCAAAATAAAGATCGTCATTGGTAACGAGAATGTTACATATGGTAAAACTAAACCAAGTCGATTATCAGTCAAACCCCAATCTGAGAATTGAACAAACAGAGGGATTAAGACGGAATGTACTGGTAGCATCATACCGATTAAAAAATAGGTAAAGATAAGATTTGAAACCTTGAATTTCATTCTAGCGATAACAAATGCGGCCATTGCGCCAATGAACATACTTGCAAGAAGTGTAACACCACAAACGACAACGGAGTTTATTAAAGCAATTCCAAGCTTACCCATGGTCCATGCTTCTTTGAAGTTTATCCACTGTAGTGCGCCAGGTAAACCAAATGGGTCATTCATAACTTCCGAATTTGTTTTAAAAGCAACTAAAAACATCCATACTAATGGAAGAATATAAAACAGCGCTAAAACTGAAAGTAATATGTATATTATAATAGTACTAGGCTTTGTCTTCTTCATAGTTACCCCCCCTTACATTTCGTAATTAGTAGACTTAAAGCAACGATTAATGAGGAATGTAACAACCAGACACATAACTAATAAGACAATACCAATTGCACTTGCATAACCATATTTAAAATACTCAAAACCCTGATTATATAGGTGTGTTGCCAATACATCTGATCTGTGATTTGGCCCACCTTGCGTCATGTTATACACTAAATCAAAGAACTTAAGAGAACCAACACAGTTCAATGATAATGTTGTAGCTACCATAGGTTTCAGTAATGGTAATGTGATTTTTCTAAAACATTGCATCTTACTTGCGCCATCTATGTAGGAAGCCTCATATAGCTCTTTTGAGATGCCTGAGATTTTTGCCATATAAAGCATCATCGTCGTACCAGTATACTGCCACATCGCAACAAATCCAATGACCCACATTGGCAATATAATAAATCCTTTTGTATCCATTAACCATAAAGGACCTTTGATACCTATGTTTGCTAGAAGTTGATTGATACCAATTTTAGGATTAAACAAGAATGACCATAACAATCCGAGTGCAGCTGATGAAATTACTGCTGGTAAATAATAAATATTCTTAAATAAATTCTTTCCTTTTTTTACATTACTTAAAACTGCTGCCAAAATCAATCCAAGAATTTGCTGAGTTATCGATGAAAAAATCATAAAGAAAATAGAATTCTTAAGAGCTGTCATCATAATGTCATCTCTCGTAAACAGTTTTATGTAGTTATCAAAACCAATGAACTCTGCACCTGTTAAGGAATTCCAATCACATAAAGAATAATAAACTGCTTTGCATATTGGAATAAATAGAATTAAAGTAAAAACAATCAATCCTGGAGCTAAAAAAAGAACAATTGCTACTTTATTACGTAATATTTTATTCATTTCTAATCTCCCTTCTGTCCAAAATATCTGCTGGGAACAAACATGTGCTCCGCATACTCGTACGAGGAACACTTTCAAGCACATTCTTTTGTTCCGCGCCGCAGCGTAGCGAAGTGCTCATCCTGCGGAGCTTTTAATGCAATAGGAAATTTTACGCAAATTTCCTATTGCATTAAAAAGCAAAGTGGGACTTTGCTAATAATACTACTAAGCTAATCTAATATTATTAAGCTTGGTCCCACTATCTTTTTTCTACTTATTCCGAACGTTTTCGTTATAGAATTTTTGTACAGATTGTAGTGCTTCCTCTACAGTAGCGCTTCCTAAGAATACATCTACCATTGCTTGATCGAAGCAATCTCCTGCTTCTTTTGTTGCTAATGATTCATTGTAGAAGCCTAAAGTACCAGTTGATTTTGATAAAATATCCATAACATATTTCAACTGAGCTGGAGCTTTTTCCTGATCATAATCAACATCGATAATCGGAATCTTACCACAATCTTCAGCTGTTACTTTCTGAGCTTCTTCATCAGTAAACATCTTCATTAAAGCGATACATGCTTCCTGATTCTTTGTTGTGGAACTCATTACTAAGTTATCAGTCTTAACGATCATACGGTTAGGATCTGCTCCACCAGTAATTGCTGGGAATGAGAATACACCACATTTAGCTTCCATCTCTGGCATTTCACCATTGATTTGACCAATTGCCCAAGAACCTTGAACTAACATAGCAGCTTGTCCATTATAGAAGTTAGCTGTTGACTGATCATTGGAATCACCTGCAGCTGTTTCCTGGAAATACTGTGAAAGTTCTTTAAGTTTCGTAGCTGCATCAACAAATGTCTCACTTGTCCAATCTAAAGTACCATCATTAACACCCTTTAAGTTATCAGGACCACCTGCACGGTCACAAAGGTAACCAGCGATCATAGATAAACACCAAGGTGTTCCTGCGGAACATGTAATTGGAGTGATACCTGCGTCCTTTAACTTCTGACAAGTAGTAAGCCACTCATCATATGTTGTAGGTACTGTAGCACCAGCTTGTGCAAATAACTCTGTGTTATAGAATACTAATGCTGCTGCGAAGTTTGTAGGTACAGCATAAATCTTACCATCATATGTCATACGCTCGAAAATACCTGTTGTAAATTTACTATACCACTCTTTTTCCTCACCATTCAAAATACTAGTAAGATCAGCAGCTACACCGCTTTCGACGTACTGTGTGAGGATAGGGCCTGGGTTACAGATAAATACATCTGGACAATTCTTAGCTGAAATAAGTGCATTCAACTTAGTATCATATTCTTCCAAATTTGTTGTAATTGTTGTTACATGGTACTTTCCTTTATAGGTTTCGTTAAATCTGTCAATAACCTTTTTGTAAGCTAGAGACATCGCATCCTTGGTTGCTTCGAGATCATCCCAAAACATCCATGTTATTTCTTGAACTCCATCACCTGATGTTGAACTTGACTTTTTACATCCACCAAGTAAGCTTGCAACCATTGTAAGTAATAACAATAGCGCCGTAATTTTTTTTACTTTCATACTCAACAACCCTCCTAGTTAAGATTAATGAAATGGACTTTTCTCTTTTTTTCCAATCACAAATTAACTATAACATTATATAGCAAATATTGCTTTAAAATTGTTGCTCATTCTCTATCAAATATTGCTATATACTTCTATTTTTTATATGCAAGATATACATCTAATTAGTGGTATTCAACATTTTAAATATGCAATTTGTACACTTTTATATATATTGCAATGATTAATTTAAGACTTTTTTACATTCATAGGTTGTTTTGGTCTTTTTTTATGGTATAATAAATGTGAAATAAATGGCAATTTATATACTTAGTATAGAAGGGAAATCACATGATAGAAAATCTACATGGAATACAAGAAACTGTAAACTTTAAGACAGATACGAACATCAGATTATATGTCAATGAAAAAATTGAGTGTTATCCGAAACATTGGCATGCTCCGTTAGAAGTTATTATGCCTTTGCATAATAACTATGTTGTTAATTGTTGCAATACGGATTATCATTTGAGAGAAGGCGATGTTCTGATCATAAGTCCAGGTTCAGTACATAGTATGGAAGCCGTTGAAGGAAAACGTATCATATTTCAGGCAGACATCACATCACTATATAGTATAAAAGAATTGGGTGCAACCTTATCCATCCTTTCACCGGCTCTCTTAATTACTGCTGAAGGTTCACCTGAGATCCATGAGGTAATCGAACAGTTGATACTCGAGATTTCCGATGAATATCTCGCAGATGCACCACTTAGCGAAGCTGCTATTTACTCAAAACTAATTCATATTTTCGTATTAATTGGTCGTGGATACTCATTTAGTAATCAATCGTTTCCGAATAACTCTAATAAGCAACATGCTTATACCGAGCACTTTTTATTCATTTGTGATTATATCAATGAGCATTTTAATGAAGGATTAACTCTTGATTTCATTGCGAATCTATCTGGGTTTAGCAAATTTCACTTTAGCCGTTTATTTAAGCAATTTACGAATGTTTCTTTTTATAAGTATTTAAATAAAAAACGTATTGAAAATGCTGAAAAGTTGTTAGTTAGTCAAGATATCTCGATTACTGATGTTGCATTACAATGTGGTTTTAGCAATCTTTCCACCTTCATACGAATGTTTAAAATCGTCAAAAACTGTACTCCAACAGAGTTTAAATCTATGTTTACTTCATAAACGAAGATCATTCCTATGATGATCTAGGTGTCTATTCTTAAGAAAGAAGTCTGACGTCATTTTACACATAAATGCTAAAGATGGGATGACAAACATAATTTAGAAGCACACTGTTATGAAGTCGTCGGTACATAAGGGCCTGTATTATAGGCCCTTATGTACCGTTACGAACTTCATTCAAGCGAAAGCGTGTTGCGGATAAATTATGTTTGTCATCCCATACTCATAACATTTCTTTGTGCCAAATGACGTCAGACTTCTTTCTTTTAGCTTATTTACTTCATAAACACAAATTCCATAAGCTCAAATAGCTGTCTGTCCTTAAACATATAAGCGAACTCTCCTTCAACACAATCCTCCACTACAAAATAGATTGCATGTCTTCCAGTAACATTCGCAGTACGAGTGCTTACTACTGAACTTCCATCATTCTTAACTTCAAAACTGCCGATCTCAATACCATTGATATCATCATCCAGCATAATTTTAACTTTTGCATAAGAACCCATAGAGAATATCTTTGCATTAAACTTCATTGTTTTACTAGAAAAATCTTCACCAAAATCAAAGTATTTATATCCGATGACAGCACCGTTCATAATATTCGTTACAACTCTTGTAAATGTATCTTTTTGAGTAATCAAACAATTCCCCTTTAATACACATGCAAGATCAGCTGGTACACAGTGATATGGTGAAAGTGATTTTTCAAACCCTAACGATGTCATCTCAACTTGAGGAATTGTGCCATCAGGAAGTATTGTGATTGGTTCTACACAGCCTCTTCTTGAAAAGATGGAACCGTTCGTCATTCTATGATAGAAAATATACCATTGATCTTTGATTTTTATGATTGAACCATGATTATTACCACCTGGATAATCAACTCCATTGTCAACAATTACTCCACGGTACTCGTATGGTCCTAATGGTGATTTACTCGTAGCATATACAAGCTGACTTGCTACTGTATTTGAGTAAATTAAGTAATAAGTATCTCCAACTTTGCGTGGAGAACATGCTTCAAAGAATTTGAATGGCGCTTCTACTGGAATAATATCATCACAATAAGTTCCATCGATAATTTCATACATATTCTTGGCGTTTAACTCAGCTGCATAGGATTTTTGGAAGCCGCAATAGATATAAGCACGTCCATCATCATCCACTAGTACACCAGGATCGATGAAAATTCCATATTCGCAGAATTCTTTTCCACGATTTTTAGGGATATTATACTTGTACTGACTTACAAATTTGAACGGACCTTCCGGGCGATCACTTACTGCAACACAGCCCTTTGTTCCTTTAATGTATGCATATAAATAATATTTTCCATCTTTTTCTACAACATCAGGTGCGAATAATTCATTATCCTTTGTCGTCCAATCAGTATCGGATTGGTGATCCTCATCTTCAAAGGTGTGAAATATATCACCGTGGCATTTCCAATGATTTAAATCATCGATGGATGCAGACCATACCTTTAATTTCGTATCGCAAAACTTATGAGATCCTGCGCTGTCACAAGAACCATAAATATAAACGCGATCTCCGAATACTCTAGGTTCCCCATCTGGGATATACTCCCATAGTGGTAAATATGGATTTGGCATATCTTTTTCCTCCTATCATATATACTTATGCAATATAATTTTTTAAAAACTCCCCGCCATTAAGAAACCTTAACAACGGGGAGTTTCCATATCGATTCAATTCATGAATCTACAAGAGAAGTTGATAAGTTACCATCTTTTCTTGAATTATTTATAAAGTTCAACTAACTTCAACAAATGTTCATAACGTTTGCTTGCAGCTTCTTCAGATTCCTTAAATAATTTCTCAGCACGCTCTGGGAAAGAACGTGTTAATCTCGTATAACGTGTTTCGTTATTTAAGAAGTCTTGGTATGTTCCATCGCCTGGCTTAGATGTTAATGTGAATGGATTCTTTCCTTCTGCCTTTAATGCTGGATTGAAGGAGAATAAATTCCAGTATCCTGAAGCAACAGCTTTCTTCATCTCATCCTGACAATGATTCATACCGCCCTTAACTCCGTGAAGTTCACATGGAGCATAACAAATAATCACGGATGGACCATTATATGCTTCTGCTTCATTAATTACTTTTACTGTCTGAGCTGGATTAGCACCAAGAGCAATCTGCGCTACATAAACGTAACCATAGGTCATCGCAATTTCAGCAAGGCTCTTCTTGCTAACTTCCTTACCAGATGCAGCAAACTGACATACTTCACCAATGTTAGAAGCCTTAGAAGCCTGACCACCTGTATTAGAATACATTTCTGTATCAAATACCATAATGTTTACGTTCTCGCCTGATGCTATAACATGGTCAAGACCACCAAAACCAATATCATAAGCCCAACCATCGCCACCGAAGATCCATACAGACTTCTTAGCAAGGTAGTCTTTCTTATCAAGAACTTCTTTCGAAAGTTCACAACCAGCTTTAGCAGCTTTCTCAAGCTCAACGATTAATGCATTGGCACATGCTGTATTTTGCTTTGTGTTATCCTTTGTTTCTAAGAACTTAGCAATTGCAGCCTTCATTTCATCTGTTGTCTTATCACTAGCAGCAATCTTTTCAAGCTTGTTAATTGCCTGATTACGTAACGTCTTTTGTCCAAGGTACATACCAAAGCCATGCTCTGCATTATCCTCGAATAAAGAGTTCGACCATGCTGGACCTCTCTGAGAATCTTTATTTACTGTATATGGACAAGCTGCAGCTGGACCACCCCAGATAGAGGAACATCCTGTTGCATTTGAGATATACATCTGTTCGCCAAACAACTGAGTAACTAAACGAGCGTAGGAAGTTTCAGCACATCCTGCACAGGATCCAGAGAACTCAAGAAGTGGTTGGTTGAACTGAGATCCCTTTACTGTTGTATCAGCTGGCATACCAGGTTTCTTAGATACATTAGCAACTAAGTAATCGAATACTGGTTGCTCATGGCTCTGAGATTCTTGTGGAACCATCTTAATCGCTTTATCAGGAACTGGACAAACTGTAATACATTCACCACATCCCATACAATCTAATGGTGTTACACTAATTGCAAATTTATATTCGGAAGCCTTTGGTTTTGTATCTGCTAACTTGATGTGAGCTGGTGCAGCCTTAACTTCATCTTCACTTAACATGAATGGACGAATTGTTGCGTGTGAACATACGAATGCACAGTTAGTACACTGAATACATTTTACAGGATCCCATTCAGGAATCATAACGGCGATACCACGTTTTTCATATGCGGAAGCACCTGTAGCGAACTGACCATCTGCAATATCTGCAAATGCAGAAACAGGGAGACTATCACCATCCATTAATGCGATTGGGTTAAGAAGAGTCTCTACCATCTTAACTGTATCTGGACGTCCTGTAAGTGCAGCAGGAGCTGGATCAGCAGCTGGATTTGACCAAGATGCTGGAACTTCTACTTTATGGATTGCATCAACACCTGCATCAATTGCTTTATAGTTCATCTCAACAACTGCATCGCCCTTCTTACCATAGGACTTTTTAGCAGCATATTTCATATAGCTAATAGCATCGTCAATTGGCATTACGTTAGCTAACTTAAAGAATGCGGACTGAAGAATTGTGTTGGTACGTTTACCCATACCAATTTCAATTGCTTTGTCGATTGCATTGATTGTATATAACTGTATTTTATTATCAGCAATATATTTCTTTGCTTCTGCATTTAACTTTGTTTCTAACTCAGCATCATCCCACTGGCAGTTAATCATGAAGATTCCACCTGGTTTAACATCCTGAACCATCTTAAAACCTTTTTCAACATAAGAAGGATTATGACATGCAACAAAATCTGCTTGATTTATGTAATATGGGCTCTTGATTGGCTTATCGCCGAATCTTAAGTGAGAAATTGTGATACCACCAGTTTTCTTTGAATCGTACTGGAAGTATGCCTGTATGAACTTATCTGTATGGTCACCGATAATCTTAGTTGAGTTCTTGTTAGCACCTACTGTACCATCACCACCAAGACCCCAGAATTTACATTCTACTGTACCTGCTGCAGATGTAATAGGAGCTGGTTTAACTTCTGGTAAGCTTAAGTTTGTAACGTCATCTACGATACCAACTGTAAAACGAGACTTTGGAGCATCCTTTGCTAATTCTGTAAATATAGCGAAGATAGAAGATGGAGGAGTATCTTTCGATCCAAGACCATAACGTCCACCTGTCAATACAATATCATTTAATCCTGCTTCACGAAGCGTTGCAGCAATATCAAGGTATAATGGCTCACCTAACGCACCTGGCTCTTTTGTACGGTCAAGTACAGCAACTTTTTTAGCTGTCTTAGGAAGAACTTTAAGGAAACTATTAGCAACCCATGGACGATATAGACGAACTTTGATAAGGCCGACTTTTTCACCTGCTGCTGTTAAGTAATCAATAACTTCTTCAGCTACATCACAGATGGAGCCCATTGCAATAATGACACGTTCAGCATCAGGAGCACCATAGTAGTTGAATAAATCATAATTAGTTCCAAGTTTTTCATTAACCTTAGCCATATATTTTTCAACAACAGCTGGTAATTGATCATATACTGGATTGCATGCTTCACGATGCTGGAAGAAAACATCACCGTTTTCATGAGAACCACGCATATAAGGATTCGCTGGATTCAAAGCATGGTCACGAAATGCTTTTACAGCATCCATGTTACACATTTCTTTTAAGTCTTCATAATCCCATGTTTCAATTTTCTGGATCTCATGAGATGTACGGAATCCATCGAAGAAGTTGATAAAAGGAACTTTACCTTCAATCGAAGCAAGATGTGCAACTGGACTTAAATCCATAACTTCTTGAGTATTAGTTTCTGCTAACATAGCAAAACCTGTTTGGCGGCAAGCATAAACGTCGCTATGGTCACCAAAAATATTTAAGGACTGAGTTGCAACTGTACGTGCAGATACGTCAAATACACATGGAAGCTGTTCAGCGGCAATTTTGTACATATTTGGGATCATTAATAACAGACCCTGAGAAGCAGTAAATGTTGTTGTTATAGCACCTGCAGCGAGAGATCCATGAACTGCGCCTGCAGCACCTGCTTCAGACTGCATCTCAGTAACTACTACTTGGTTACCAAAAATATTCTCTCTCATTTCAGCAGACCATTGATCAACATAATCGGCCATCGGGCTGGATGGTGTGATTGGGTAAATGGCAGCAACATCTGTAAACGCATACGCCACGTGAGCAGCTGCGGTATTGCCGTCCATTGATTGTTTAGAACGAGACATTTGTATTTCCTCCTTTTTAGCTTTAGGTCGTTAAGGCCTATTTACCGACCTATTTTATCATTATTCGTTGCGTTTGTAAAGGTAAATGCTACAATTATTGGATAATTATTGAATCCTCGTAAATAAAAAAACCTTACTGTCTAGTTTGAATAACTTCTTCGATCAGTAAGGTTTTGCTAATACTAATAATTTATTTACAATAAAGTAATTCCCTTATCCTCTAGTGCTTTGATATCTTCTTCTTTCCAAATGGACGACTGAACTTCGCCAATATGAGCTTTTCTTAAGAAGAACATACAGATTCGAGACTGTCCAATACCACCACCAACGGTATATGGCAACTCGCGATTTAAAACGGCCTTTTGGAATGGCAACTCTGCTCGTTCCTCACAACCTGCAATTTTAAGCTGTTCTGCCAACGAAGCTTCATCTACACGGATACCCATAGAAGATAATTCAAGTGCAATATCAAGTACTGGATAATAAACAATAATATCACCATTTAACTTCCAATCATCATAGTCCGGAGCACGGCCATCATGAGGCTCACCACTAACCAACGCACCACCAATTTGCATAATAAAAACTGCACCTTTAATCTTCGCAATTTTGTACTCGCGTTCCTTTGGTGTATCATTTGGATACATATTCTCAAGCTCCTGAGTAGTAACAAAGGAAATTTCTTTTGGTAATATCTTTTCTATGTAATCGTACTTATCAGCTATGTAGTGCTCCGTATCACGAAGTGCCTGGTAAACACTGCGTACAACAGATTTCAGTGTTTCAATGTTTCTCTCATCATGTAGGATAATTTTTTCCCAATCCCACTGATCAACAAAGATGGAATGGATATTATCCGTATCTTCATCACGTCGAATTGCATTCATATCCGTATAGAGACCTTCTCCATAAGAAAATCCATACTTCTTCAAAGCCATACGTTTCCACTTTGCTAGAGAATGAACAATTTCAACGATTGCATCATCTTGTTCTTTGACTCCAAAAGAAACAGGTCGTTCTACTCCATTAAGGTTATCATTCAATCCAGTTTCTGGGCGAACAAATAATGGTGCAGAAACTCGAGTTAAGTTTAACTGTTTTGCTAACTGACGTTCAAAATGGTCTTTGACATGTTTAATTGCACCTTGTGTCGCTTTCACATCTAAGAAAGAATGGTACCCTTCAGGTAACAGTAATTCTAACATAATACATTCCTCACATTCTTGAAATAATATTTATGATAGCCTTACTGTACATAAATGTCAATAAATTTGATAATAGAACAAGAAAATAATTCTATTCTATGATTTAGATGTCAAAAGTCCTTAAGAGAAATGTTTGACGTCATTTTGCACAGGGAAATGCGATAAAAATGGGAAGACAAACATAATTTATCCGCAACACGCTCTCGCTTGAATGAAGTTCGTAGCGGTACGTAAGGGCCTAAAATACAGGCCCAAAGTACCGACGACTTCATAACAGTATGCTCCTAAATTATGTTTGTCATCCCATTTTTAGTTAGTCTATATATATGCAAAATGACGAATAAATTTATAGAAAAGTACTTTTGACACCCAAATCATTCCACATTAATTTCTCGTCTTGATTTCCAACTGTTTCAATCTCTTTAACTCAATTCCTATACACACGATTGCAACGATGGAAGCCAAGGCGTCAGAGACAGCATTACTAATATACACGCTTTTAACACCATATGGGGATAAAACTATAATTGCTGGAACAATGAAAATTCCATATCGTAAAAAGGATAAGAGGCTACTCTTCTTTGCGAATCCAACTGCCTGAAAGTATTGTGAGCTCACTGTTTGTAATCCAACGAAAGGTAACATCATAAGATAGATTCGAATACTTTTTGATGTACTCAAAATCAATGGTGTTTCATCGGTAAATAAACGAACTAAAAGTTGTGGAGCTACTTGAACGACTACGAATAAAAGCATAGATAGACCAAACGCATACATTAACGCAAGCCTTAGGGATTTTTGTATACGGTCGTAATGCTTAGCACCCCAATTGTAACCACATATGGTATTATTCCCTTGAACAATACCAAAAACAACCATATGGTAAAAACTAAATATACTGGACATGATTGTAACCGATGCAATATCCAAATCGGTTCCTAATCGAAGTAAGCTATAATTAATAAATATATTCACTGCTGATGCCAATAACTGAACAAAGAAAGAGGGTAACCCCATCTTAATTCCTAATCTCGTTAATTCTCTTGCGTTCTCCACCTTTTTTCGTTTTAAATGAATTAGAAAATCTGCTCGTTTCTTAAAAGCCCATACAACATAAACAGTCAGTACGGTCTGAGAAATAACTGTTGCCAATGCTGCACCTGCAATCCCAAGTCGAAGAACAAAGATAAAAATTGGATCTAAAATAATATTTAAGATTGAGGTCACTATAATAATGTTCATCGATGTCTTAGCCTGACCAATTGCTCGCAATGAGTTATTCAAGCAATAACCTGGAATGCCAGTAATAGAGCCTACTATAATAATTACAATATACGTTTTTGCATAAGGCATAACAGAATCCGAAATTGCAAGTATTGCTAATATCTGATCTATAAAAACGAGAAATAAAATCGCAAATAGTATCAAAAATATAATAATGTATCGATAGGCTAAATACAGAATTGATTCCGCTTCTTCCTTTTTGCCTTCTCCTAACTTAATGGAAACCAAAGCAGAAGAGCCAATTCCGATTAATAAGATAAATGCCATCTGCAAAACTTGCACCGGCATTGTAATTCCAACTGCAGTTAAAGCATCCGAATTTATTTTTCCTACAAAGATTCTGTCAACTATATTAAAAATCGCACTACTTAACATACCTAAAATTGCAGGTATGCTAAGTTGCCATAAGAGTTGATTGATGTTCTTAGAATCCAGATTTTGCTTCATTTACTAGCTCCTCATATTGGAATAGATCTTCTACTATCTTTTCATATTCTTTCATTTTTTCAGTCCTTTTTATTTTCTTTTCATATTGCTCATAGTTAGAAAAAAGCGAGCTCATATAAAACCAGATCTCCCTCATCTTAAAAATGACATTTTTGTCACCAAAAAGAACATTTTGATAATCATGATAAATTTTATCATGGAATTTTTTTAAAACTTTTTTATTATGATTTTCACCCTTTGTTACTTCTTGTATAAGATTTGGATTTCGTATCAAACCTCGTCCAAGCATTACCGATGTAAGCATCGGAAAGTCTTCTTGAATCTTAACACAATCACTTATTTGAAATAAATCACCATTATAACAAATAGGATTCTTGCTTTCCTTTATAGCCATAGAAAACACAGTCAGGTTCGGTTGGTTTTTATAAAAGTCAGTCTGAATTCGAGGGTGTATCGTCAGTTCTTCAATTGGATATTTATTATAAATTGCAAGCAATTGCTCAAACTCATCTGGATTGTCCTTTCCGATTCGAGTCTTAATTGAAATTCTAGTATTTACATATGTGAAAATCTCTTCTAGAAAGCAATCCAACTGTTCCGGTTTAGCTAAAAAGCCAGAACCTTTATGCTTTGCAACTACTGTACCAGATGGGCATCCTAGATTAAGATTAATCTCTTTGTATCCCAAATTGCTTATTTCCTTCGCCATCTCAATAAAGTCTCTTGCATTGTTGGAAAGAAACTGTGGTACTAAACAGATCCCTTTATTATGTTCTGGCAATATGTCATTGATCTCACGTGATTTAAATTTCAGGTTCTTGTTTGTAGCAATAAAAGGTGTAAAATATTTATCAATTCCTGGGTAAAACTCTTGATGTGCATTTCGATAAATATATCCCGTGACACCTTCCATTGGTGCAAAATAGTATCTCATATCGTCCTCCCGTTTTTTATGGTGAAACCATTATACCATATGGATCCTATTCTCCAAACATACCTTTGTGCAAAATGACGTCAATTTTCTTTCTTAAGGACTTTTGACACCTGATTCCTATTACACAAAAAAAGACTGTTGCAAAATGATATTATGTAGAGGAACAAATGAAGTATTCATTTACATAATATCATTTTACAACAGTCTCTTTGATATGTACTCTATCTTCTCAATTTCATATTAAGTATTGCTTCTCTTGCTACAGTTTTTACCTCTTCAAGCTTTTCAGTAACTAATAAATGCTGTAAAAATGTTTTTGCATATTCAGTGTTACCACTAGCAAATGCAACAATTGCAACTTTACGCACCTCAGGGTCCTTATCTTCAATTAATTTACTAAGTATATTTACAGAAGTTTCATCTTGTATTTTTCCTAATGCATTAATAGCGGCTTTCACAACTTCAAAATCCTTATCATGTATATACTTTTCAATTTTGTCGGACTTTCTCTTTTCTAATAGTTTTTCAATTTTTGTGATATCTCTCTCTTCGCCCATTTTGTAAACTCCTTCTATTATTGTATAATTTGTAAATCTACAAATAATAATCACGTTATGTTATATAAGAATTGTACCACTTTTTTCCCAAAATAACAAGTGAAATCAGAATAATTCACAAAAAAAAGATAGTTTGACTCCTTTTTTCATAGAGAAACCCAATAATTGTAATATTATAATCGAATTGATTATCCATTTTATTACTTATTTATCCATATTGCGACAAAGCAAGTATTACCATCTCCACCAACTATTGCATCCTTCACGATATCTATAACGAAACTCCTATAAAATATAACCCCTTTAAATACTCATTTTACTGAGTAACTATCATTCTTTATTTGATTCAATATCATATTGCCAATTGAGAATACCACCGAATTCAATTACATTCGTATAACCTAACTTAACAAGCTTATGAGCAGCATCTTTACTACGTATCCCACTTCTACAATAAATAAGAAGTTTTTGATTTTTATCAGGTAAGTTCTTTTTTGCACTATCCTCATCAATTTCTTCGTCCGGCAGACATATTGCACCAACAATATGTCCAGTTTTATACTCCGCTAGAGTACGTACATCAACGATCTTATAATCTTCTTCTGAATCCATTATTTTTTTAGCATCCTCGGCGGTTATTTTCTTAAATAAACTCATAATTTTCCTCTTTTCAAGGTTAATAATATCTATAACCATATTATTTTCTTATTTTGCTTATCTAAACATAACCACCAAGAATAATTGAATTATTATGCTATATTTGTAGGTAATGCACCCATTACTGTGCTTTCCCATGGTTTCCCCTGAACTGAGGCTAAAATCACGATCTCACCCTTATCTTCTTTTGTACGGATTAGTCTTCCACAACCCTGTTTTAATTTTAAACCCATCTCAGGATAATCAACTGTAACCATAGAGTCTAAACCGAGCTCCTTCGCCTCTTTTCGTTGCACCTCAATCAGTGGGTCCAAAGTCGGAAAAGGAAGCTCCCAGATAATTAATAGATTGAGTGAATCTCCTGGTACATCAATTCCCTCCCAATAGTTGGCTCCAACTAAGACTGAAGTTTCCTCTTCTCTAAATTTACGGGCAAGATAACCCCTGTCTCCTAAATCTTCCCACAAAATATTAAAATCGAATTCCATTTTTGATAGGTTTTTTCGTATTTTCTTAACTTCCGTAAGAGAATTTGTAAGAACAAGAGCTCTTCCGCCATTTTTTTTAAGCAGTTTCTTTAATAATTCAAGTTTTTTTTCAAATTGATTTTCTTTACAATTCCCTAGTTCTGGAATTGTAATTACAACCTGCTCCTCTAGATCAAATGGACTTCCAACAGTAGATTTCGATGGATTTCTTACCCCTATAGTACGATTAAAATATTCAAAATCTCCTTTATTGCTTAGTGTTGCCGAAGTAAAAATAGTCGGAATCTTCTTTTGATATAGCTCTTGATTCAGCATATTATGAATGTGACGAGGTACCACCCAAAAGCTTTTATCTACCCCATCTACCCAACAAATCATATCTGAGTTATTACAGAATCGATTCAATCCCATAATAGTCCTTTCCACTAGGCCTTCATAGGCTTGCATCAGGCTTGATGGTATAGAACCTATATATAATTCTTGCTCAATCTGCATTTCAATTAAAAACAAGTCTAGCGTTTTACGAAAATTTGCTGCCACCTTAAGTAACTGGCTATGAATTTGAATTGATTTTCTCACAGAACTAATATCCCTAACAACCGACTGATACAATTCATCAAAAAAATCACTACATGCCCGCTCTAATTGTATTGTTACAAGCATTAGTGAATTTCTTGCCCCTTGTATCTCCTCAAAGGAATGAATCATATCCTCCATTTCTTCTTTGCTTATTTGATTTCCAGCCTGCATAGCAGCCGGAAGCATAATCTTATGTCCTTCATCAAAAATTACAGCAGAATAACTTGGAAGTATTGGCATTTTCCCATCCGTAATCCGTTCTTGCCTTGTCCATAAATCATAAAAATAGGTCTCATGGTCTACAATTAATAAATCTGTCGTTTCTCTATAATACTGTCTGGCTTTGACGAGTTTACAATACCCTCGATTGATACATTTATCACAAGCCATTGATTCGTCCCAAGCAATTTTTCTCCATTCACGATCCGAGATTGTAGGCATCTCAGAACGTTCTCCTAGTTTTGTCTGTTTGATCCATGCATTAAGTTCTTCTGAAATTACTCCATCTTCACCTTGTAATTCCTCAACTTTTGCATCACATATATAGTTTCTTGAGTCCTTTGCCATTCGAGCATCAACCTGTAATCCTAATAATTCAGATAAAGTCTGAATATCTCCTTCTTTACTTGCAAGTTGTTCTTGAAGGGCTGTAGTTGCGCATGCAATTACAACAGGTTTCCCACGAAATCTAGCATACGGTATTGCTGAAAGCAAATATGCAAATGTCTTACCAGTTCCAAGTCCAGCCTCTGCCAGATGTAATTTACTATCACACATTGCATCAGCAATCTGATAAGCAGTATATACTTGTTCGTCACGTACTTCATACCCATGCTCTGGTAGAAAATCGTATAAGGTATCACCAATCCAATCTACTAATTTTGTTTTAAATTCTGTTGCATTTTTATACTCAAAAGGCCCTTTTTTCCTAGCATACATTCTCATAATCTCCTCAAATAAGCGCGATAGTACTATTATCCCTACACTAGAACTGTATAATTTATGTTCCAATCGATAATTGTAACAAGAAGGCACTTTAGATTCAATCCAACATTTTTTCCACTTCTAAGTATTCCTAGCATTTCGTTTATTCACTTAACAACTAAGAAGGAGTATACAACTTCGTATAACATACTTTCATCCACAATAATTAATCACATAGAAGATTGAACTTAAATTTCTAGATTACAATTCCATCACAGTGGTCAATTTCATGTTGAATTACTTGTGCTGTCCATTTTGTATACTTCTGTTTATGCTTTTTAAAATTTTCATCCCAATATTCTACTTCAATCTCATCATATCTTGTCGTTCTTCTCATACCGGTTAAAGAAAGACAGCCCTCCACAGTTTCATATGGATCTGATTTACTTATGATGACTGGATTAATCATTGGAACATTGATAACTCCTATCGTTACTACAATGATTCGTTTTTTCACTCCAATCATATTAGCTGCTAGACCAACACAATCTTCTTCATTGGCTTTTAAAGTATCCATTAAATCCTGTACTACCTGTTTATCCATAATTGTTGCTGGTTCTGATTTCTGGCTTAAAAAAATAACATCCTTTATTATCGGTCTTACCATTGTTTCTCCTCCATAATAATTCTCTCGTAAATTAAGCAATCATTTATGTAATTCAATTTATTGATGTATATTCTGTTCTTATCCAAAATTTCATTATTCATGACTGCTATTTTCTGTTCTCTATAATCTTCCTTCGTAATACCAACTTTGTCAACTAAAAAATTCTTTCTATAATCTCATTCGTCATTTTGCACATAAAAGACATAAACGGGGTTGTTGCTTATGCAACACCCCCGTTATCTACGTTAATGAACTTTATTAATAACTTTCTTATTAATGTTACTTATTATTCCCAGATAAAAAAAGAAAATTGCTCCTCCAATATACACAAAAATCTGAGTCACTATTTCATCTACATAAAATGTCTCAATCCATGGAATCCTAAGTGCTATCATATTAGTGAGCGTGGTACCTATAATTGCTAGTAAAAATAATATACCAATAAGGAAAAATTTATTTAATTTTATTATGATACCTAATAATATGACACCCCATATAATCGCAAGCCAAATGATACTGATTGGTAGCGCATAATTAAGAAAACCACTTTTTGATGGACTAAAGACAGATGCTCCAATCGTGACTGCCAAGCCGAATAAGTATGGAATGAGCAAAATACTGTAAGCTCCAAGTGTTTTGATACACCTATTCTTTTTGCATAAAAAGAATGTAATTATACCTGAAAAAAAATATAGAATACTAATACAAACAATTAACGACCATGTTAATTTCCTATTGATTGAAAAATCTACAATAACTGGTACCAGAATACCTATCAGCCCAAATGAGAGGATTACTTCTTTAAAAATAAGATATGCTTTACTTGTTGTGTTCTTTTCCATTCTCATATCAACTTGTTCATTGATTGACTCTGACATTTTACACCTCTTCTTTCTTTAATCTTAATAATTTTGCAACTAAGATTGGACTCCAAATGACTACGAGGCAGATGAATGCGATTGGTAATGCAATTTGTAGAAACCCATATCCTCTATTCTGCAGATAGTTATAACGAATAATCTCTTGTATTCCAAGTAAAAGTGGAATAAGTAGAATGCTACCCATTCCCAACGTTTTTAGCACTTTGCATTTATCGGATACTTTTGCAGTTATCGTGCATGCAGCAGTATAACCGATAAAAAGGTCAACAAAGAGCGACCAACTTAATTTGTGTGATACTGCTAAGTTAACAATCGAGCTTACCAATACACCTATAATAGCAATTGTTAATAAACTTCCTTTGAATATATAAACGAACTTCGTCTTATTCAAGTATTTTTTTAATTCCTTTTGATCAGGAATCTTTTCTGTATGCAATTCACATAATAAATTCTCTTTTTCTCTTGTACATTCTGGACAATCACTCAAGTGTTCCTCGATAAACACATTCGTTTTATCACTCGTTAAATGCTCTACATAATTAGGCAGTAGATCTTTGATCACTGCACAATCAATCTTTTGCTCCATTATCTTATCCATCCTTTTACTATTTTTTGCTTTCCTCGATAAAAGGTTACACGGGCCCAATTTTCAGTCTTCCCAAGTATGTCACCAATCTCTGCGAAACTTAATTCTCCGGACAATCGCAAATACATAACTTCTCTTGTAGCTTCATCCAACTGATGCATCATTTTAAACAGCTCAATCTTATCTACATTTTGTAAATACTGTTTTTCCAAATCTTCATTTGATTTGACTTCTTCAACTTCATCAATTGATACAAACTCACGTTTCCGTTTTTCTAGTTCCCGATACCATAAACGTTTTCCTATCTGACATAACCAAACCGATATCTTACAATCTCCTCGAAAACTACCGATTCCTTTTGTTGCTTGGTAAAAGGTCTCCTGTGTCAATTCTTCTGTCAGACTGGCATCATGAGTTAAGCAGAATAAATACTTATATACTGCTGAAACATTCTCCTCATAAATTTGTTCCAGGTTCTGCTTTTCCAAAATAAATCCTCTCCCTACGTTGCGACATAGTTACAAAGCGTGGCTATCTTAATCCTGAGTCGCAGAACACACAAATTTGTTCTACTTTTATGTTTACCTCTATATGTACATTTTCTTTTCCATTCGTTACAAGAAAATGAATCTTTTTTCTTTTAATCATAAACCAACAATTTCCTATCGTCAATCGAAGCATATGAAACAAGGAAAAGTACGCTTCGCGAACTTTTCCTTGTCATGAATAAAAAATAAGATTGATACAACCCCAAGTCATGATGTTGGGGTCAAAAGTACTTTTCGATAACTTTATTCGTCATTTTGCACGTAGATATACTTGCTAAAAATGGGATTATAAACATAATTTAGGAGCATACTGTTATAAAGTCGTCGGTACTTAGGCCCTTATGTACCGCTACAAACTTCATTCATTTAGTTATTTGCTTTTCTCTTCCCGAAACGCCTCCACACCACAAATATAATGAAATTGAGAAAATATACTGTATTCACAATCATATATGGTTCCATTCTTCCTGCATTCCAGTTAGGATTAAGTCTATATATATATATAAATAGATTTCCTGAAAAATGCCATAACGAAGCTGGAACAATATTTCCCTTAGATATTTTTGTAATGACAAAATATCCATAACTTTCTGCAATACAACCATATGTAAATAAAAGCAAAGGCACATCCATAGAACCTGATAGAAAAAAATGAAAATGCCATGCCGCCCAAATAATGCCAACGATTAAAGGCACTAATACATCTCCTGCATATGCTTCAATTTTTTCCTGTAAGTAACCTCTCCAGCCTAGTTCTTCTGCAATCAGCGCCCACATAACAATAATAATGTTTTTGAGACTCATGCTATATATGAATTGATTGTTATATGGTGTTAAGTATGTCAACAGTTTTGCGATTGTTATCATTAGAACCGGGGTAAAAAATCCTATAATACACAACTTTATGTTTATGGAATACCCATATTTTCGAACCAAAAAAGCTTTTAACCCATCAACTCCCTCTTTTTGGAGTATAAGAATTATTGCAGCAAGTGCCGGTGAGGCTGCCTCAATTCCGTATAATGTCAAAGTGATCAATCCGCTCCTATCACATTCTTCTATACAGTTCATTATACAAATACAAACTAATGGAATAGTGAACGCATATATAATAAACAACCCTATATCGCTATAATTATTTTTTCTCATATCATTCATATACTAACCACAAAAGCATCTTCAGCATTCATATTATCAACTACTCTTTTTGCTTTATTCATCTCGTACCCTCCAAAGTTTCACTTTCTTTTATAATATATAGCTACCACACGTCTGCGTCAATAATTTTTTCATTATTTTCCAATTTATTAACTATCTTCACAATGTATGGAAAAATCCATAAAATTATAAGGAGCAAATCCGAAGATTTACCCCTTAACTTAATGATTTTGAACTTAACTAAATGACATGATGACGGGGTCAAATGTCCTTTCGAAAAATTTCATTCGTCATTTTGCACATAATTGCTTTACTATTATGGGATGACAAACATAATTTAGGAGCATACTGTTATGAAGTCGTCGGTACTTAGGGCTTGTATTTTAAGCCCTTATGTACTTAGTTTTTAGCACCTGAATCCTCTGCTACAACTAAGTCCTCTAATGTTCCAAATGTATATCCCATCTCTTCCCACTTTGTTAACAGCTCATCAATGATTTCTCCATTTGTCTGAGATGTATTATGTAAGAGAACAACTGCGCCCGGATGAATTCTTTTTGTCAATTTACTAAACGCCTCTTCGTGGGAAGGCTGTTGATCTTGATTCCAGTCTACATAAGCAAGACTCCAAAAAAACGTATGATAGCCAAGTTCTTTTGCCATGGACAAATTTTGAGTACTATATTTACCTTGAGGCGGTCGATAGTACATTGCCATATCTTGCCCAGTAATACTCTTAAATAAATCTGATACGTCTGTCATCTCTTTTTGGAATTTTTCTTTGCTAGTAACAGTGGACATATCATAATGATGATAAGTGTGGTTCCCGACTGTATTTCCGTCCTCAACCATCCTCTTTACCAGATCAGGTGCTGTTTCCAAAAAGTGTCCAACTACAAAAAAAGTAGCTTTTACATTATGTTTTTTTAGTGCATCTAGGATTTTTTCTGTATTTCCGTTCTCGTATCCACAATCGAAGGTCAAATAAATAACCTTATCTTGTGAACTTCCCATAAAATAAGCATCATACTTTTTTAGTTCCTCTACTGTCGTATTACCAGTTGGTTTACTTCCTGCTGCTCCAAAGCCTAAGCCCCAGTTACCTTCTTTATTGTTGATAACAGTATTTGAAGTGTCTGATAATTCAACCGAATCCTTCGTTATCGAATCGTTGGTTAACGAATCCTCATGAACCGTATTCTCTGTTGAATCTTCTGTTATTAAACTCTCAGATGTAGAATTTTCCTTTATCGCGTCTTCTGTGATGGAATCCTGTGTGATCGATTCTTCGGTCATCGAGTCCTCTTTCCCCTCATCCTCTATGTTGGAATTCTCTGTGATTGATTCTTCAATTATCAAATCCTCCTTAACAGCATCCTCTTTGTTGGAACTCTCTGTGTTCGAGTCTTCGATCTTCAAATCCTCCTTAACAGCATCCTCTTTGTTGGAATTCTCAGTAATCGGTTTCTCTGTTGTAGAATTTTCTATTATATTACCATCTGTCGTAGAAATCTCTTTTACATTCTTTTCTGATATAGACTCCTCTACTTTATCGTCGTCTGTAACATGCCCAATACCCATACCAACAAAAAACATAAATACAAAGAAAAGCAATGTTAGACCGACTTTCTTAAAGTTATAATGAGAAAGATCTATAATTCTCACTTTTTTCTTATTCATAAATATGCCCTTTCTTTTAGCATATTGCTCTTTTGTTTATTTCATGAATCTTTGTTGCTAAATTAATTCATTTTTATCTATATAAGTATACTATTGAATCACACCAAAGCCTTGAATTGTAAAACACTTATCTTCATCTTGAGGATGCATCTTGAAACAGATTTCATGTTCTGCTGTTTCAGTTTGATCCACGATGATTAGCGCAGTACTATGATTCCATCCAACAACTAAAGGATCTAGCGTTTTTAGGAATTTTCCATCTACAAATACATCAACTTTTCCAAACGAAGAATCACCAGAATCTTTCATAACTACTAGTAATTTCTTACATCGAATGTCCATCTGAAAGAAAGCATCTTTTGTTCCTTCATTTTTCCAATTATCCTCGAATACTGGTGACAGTTCTAAATCCATATTACGCTCTACCCATTGAATTTGTAGATCCTTTTTATCAAATCCGCAGGTCGTTATCTTTGCAAAAGCATCTGCATCACGGCGATCAAAGCGTACAATGTCCTTAAAACGAGTCCCATATACCGGTTCAAGATCAAGTGATATATCATTTGTAGCACTTACTTCTTGATTTACAGTCTCGTACAAGTGTTGAATGCAATCTGCCATAATACGATGACCAAGATTCGTTGGATGATAAATATCATAGAAATACTGCCGTTTTGTTATGACTTTATTATCTTTAAACTGAGGTACTACTGCATCTTTTACACTTACCATCGGTAGTTGATACCGTTCCCCGATCGGTTGCAAGCGCTCTTGCAGATTATAATCATCCATAAATACAGAAAACATAAGAAGCACAGCCGGTTGATTGTCCGCCTCAAGTATCTTTTTAACTAAACTTTCAAAACATACTCCTCTTGTTTCATCCCCTTCATCATTAACCGCATATTCGACAATAACCAAATCAGGTGTAATCTTACCATCTTGTCGTACATCCCGGTCATAACGGATCATACCAAGTTCAGAGGATGTTCCTCCTACACCAGCTTTTACATAGTGAACATTATTTCCGTTACAAGGAGAAAATAACTTACAAAATGCATCATAGGAACGATATGCATAACACTCCGTGTGAATCGGCTTAGCTCCTGCTCCTTGTGTAATTGAACCACCAATATAAGCAATCGTTACCTCATCTCCTGCCTTTGTGCGTTCAATTACTTTCTTTAAACGATAATTATTACCAGTTGAAACTAAAGAATTGGATATCATTTTCTTATATTCTCGTGTATCAAATTGTACCGGAGGATCCACTTGTATCTCTGGAACATCATAACCGTCATTAAGATAGAATTTAACCGTTATAATCACATTCTTATTCTCAAAAGGTAATTCGATATGAAAAGCACCAACCACGGTATCCTCTTCACGATCTGGATAGGAATCCACATCTAGAAGAACCTCTTCTCCTGTACAAGGAACTGCTTTCTTCATATTAGTTCCGGTAGTATACTTATCCGTCTTTCCGTAACATTGAAGTGCAAACATTGCTTCTTCGTTATGGAATTCTTCTTCAGCCTTAATTGTTATTCCTACACTATGTACTAATTTACGAAACCCTTTTACACTCTTAAGCAGACTTAAGATCTCATCATCGATATCTCCGGAAGTAAACTTTACTTGTCCCTCCAAACGTCCCTCGAGATAAATATGTTCGTAACACTTACCATCATCTTCTTTTCTTGCTGATATGAGTTTATCTAAAATCACATATAAACAAGGTCTCTTTTTTACTGGATCTTTTGGTGCAACTGGTCCTCTCATTCCTCTGCCTCCTGTCATTTATAACTGATCAAACTGTCTGGACTTCAATCTTTCGATTGAAATCATAATCTAGTCTTCTTTTTTCTCATTCATTATTAATTGCCATCGTACCCCAAAGCTATCTTTCACACTACCATACATTGGACTAAAGAACTGTGGTCCTAGCTCAACAACTACTTCTCCGTTGACTTTGAGCATATCGTATGCCTGCGTTACCTCTTGCTCTGAGTCCATAAAAACATTAAATTTATACATATTTCCTGGGACAATCGGTTCGGTGCTATCACTCATATTAAAATGTGTTCCACAGATCGTCATACCAGAATGCATCACCCAATTCTTTGTAACTCCTGTATTTGGAATACCCGAGTCATCTGGTGCCTCATGATAATAGTCAATGTACTTGTCTGTTGCACCAAACACTTTCTCATAAAACTCAATTGCCTTTGCACAATTTCCGTTAAACTCAATTACTGGTGAAATCATAAATAACCTCCTATAGTATGTAGCATTAGAGATTGCTCTCAAAGGTTTTGTATCTGCTATTCCCATATATGAATAAATCTATATCATTATTTTATCATTTTGGTAACGAAAATACCATATAGAATTCACTCAATCAAAAAGGGACTATCACACTCGCTGATTGAAAAAATCAACACATCTCACTAAGTGTGCTAAGCCCCATAAATACAATGATTGTGATAACATCATCCTTATTATAAATCTGAATATTCTTTTATTTTTGTACCACAGATTGGACATATATCACCATAAGCTTGCCCTCTTATATAACTATCGCAATGTGGACAACGCAATATAAGAGCACCTATGACTATTGAAATAAGGAACAATAGAATCCATGCAAGTAACGTATACATTACCCAAGGTCTACTATAAGATTTGTAAACAATAATCCAACCGAAATTACCAAAGAATAAAGTAAAAAAAAACCTATAAAACCATTTTGTCTTTTTTAGATACTTCCTGTTTCTTTCATTTCGATTTCTGAATTCCTGACGTTGTCTTTCTTTATCATCCATTTTATTACATTCTCCTTTCTTAAAAGTCCTCAAACCGAATTTTGACATTACATAACTATATGATAATTTAAACAAAAAGACACCAGTATACACCAAATTTATCAATCAGAGAGAACATACATGGGCTATAATCACATGGTTCAATTGGGGTACTAATCTTTGCTCCGTCTTTTAACACTTCATAAGCTTTTCTGACATGATCTTCGCCGCCATCTCCAAAATGAAAACAAAACTCTGTAAGCTCAGACACGGCTAGTATTTAACATACTGTAACCCCACAATAAATAAGAATATTTTACTACTTTCGACATAATATACTATGTAAATCATAACATAATTTGTAAATAAAACCAATACTATTTTACTTCATTTATATATTTTTCCCTTTGTAAATCTAACATTGTAGCCCATAAATCAATCTTTTTCATTCCCATCCGAATCCTCTCGCATGATTCCTATTCGAATTCATTGACAATACATTGAATTTTTGCTAGTATGACACTTAATATTTAGAATCTATGAAAAGAAAATGTAGTACAAAAATCAAATATAGAATCGAGGAATTGAGATGACTAATTATGTTGTTGATTGTTATGAGAATTATAAAGAAGAGAATCGCTTAACAACGAATAATGCTAGAAAAATCGAATTTATAACTACTACAAGAGTTTTCACCGAACTTATTGCAACAAGGAGTAGTATATTAGACTGTGCAGCAGGAACCGGAATTTACTCGTTTTGGTTAGCTGATCAAGGACATAAGGTAACTGCTACTGATATTACACCAAGACATATTGATTTCATAAATAGTCAGTTAAAGACAAAAGATTATGATATGAGCACTTCTGTTTTAGATGCAACTAATATGTCAATTTTTGATGATGAGACATTTGATATTGTTCTAAATATGGGTCCTTTCTATCATTTAATTACAGAAGAACAAAGAGAAAAATGCTTATCAGAAAGCTTAAGAGTTTTAAAAAAGGGTGGATTATTAGTTACTGCTTATATTCCTAGATTTTATGTATATCAATATATAGCTACGAGTGACGAAAAATATTTGAATCCGAATTTAGCAAAACAGCTAATAGAAACGGGTGTAGTAAGACATGACGATGAGAATTGCTTTTGGACTGATACATACTATTCTTCCAAAAAAGAAATGGAAGCTATTTATACCAATCACAACATAAAAATTGTAGACCATTTTGCTCAAGATGGCTTAGCTCCTTTACTATCATCAAAAGTTGATAGCTGGAATGAAGATCAATTCAAGACATGGTGTGATTATCATTATAGTGTATGTCGTGAACCATCAATTCTAGGTTCAAGCAATCACGTGATTATTGTTGGCCAAAAATAATGCTTTTAACATTATAGGAACTTCAGAGGAATTTCCATGTATATAAAAAGAATGAGTTGGTTACTATTTTTCGGAGCGCCTTACAAGTCCACATGCATTTTGTGGGCTTGTGAGCAAAGCGCCGAAGAAAATATAGTAACCAACTTATTCTTTTATCATAACCTACCAGCCTAAATCCATAAGCCAGTTATTTAAACTTCTTTCTAATTCTTTTTCTGATAGTTCATCTCTTTTCGTATTATCATACTCACCCTTAATATTTCCATCTAGGATATATAAAATTCTTGAGCACTTAGCTGCAACCTTTGCGTCATGAGTTACCATCATGATCGTTGTTCCTTCCTGATTTAACTTTATCAGCTCATTGATTACTTCATTGGACGAGGTTCTATTAAGTGCACCCGTAGGTTCATCAGCAAATAAGATTTTCGGCTTATTGATCATACTCCTGCATATGCATGCTCTCTGAAGCTGTCCGCCGGAAGCTTCATTGATATCATTATCCGCCACCTCAATGATGCCAAGCTTTCGCATGAATTCTTCTCCTCGTTTTACTTTTTCCTTTTTTGACTCTCCTGTTTTTTTACTCTGCATTGCTGGTAGAATAATATTATCTAAAATTGTAAGGTTTTTCATCATATACATCTGTTGAAATATAAAGCCCATTTCATCTAGTCGAAGTGCAGCCATTTCATCCTGTCCAAGCTTTGTAATATCTTTATTGTTAAATAAAACCTCTCCACTTGTAGCCTGATCCATACCAGATATAGCATAAAGCAACGTGGATTTACCAGATCCTGACGGCCCCATAATCGCTACCATCTCTCCATCTTCTATTACAAAGTTTACATTTTTTAAAACATTGTTCTGTCTTTTATCAATTACATAGGTTTTGCACAAGTCTTTCACTTCTAACAATTTTGCCATTTTCGTTCCCTCCAATTATTCGATATTTGCTGTATCACTGCTCTTAATTGTTTTTGTATAATGAACAGTAATCCATGCAATCAGTAAAGTCATAATAACTACAATCCCCGGATAAATACCAAAGATCTGTAATGGTTCGATATTAAATTGAATATCTCTTGCCCCCATCATGCCAAAAATCGGTGTAATACAAAGGTTTGTTAAAGGAATCGAGAACACTGCTGCGAAAGCAACCGAGATAAGTGCTACAATACCAAAGCGAAATGTATGCCACTTATATATTTCTTTATTCTTAAATCCAATTGCCTTTAAAATTGCAATTTGACTTTTCTCATCCGCTATAAATGCTCGTTCCATAAGAATTGTAATCAATAATACTACTACTAAGGTGATTCCCAAAAGCATATACTGAACCGCTTCCATCGTTTCTACAACACCAACACATTTAATGCAATATTCTGTTGCATTCATAACTTCTTCATTACCATATAAAGCTTTGATTTTCTCTTTACGAACCTCAATTTCATCGACGGAAGGATGATCCGTAAAATTAATTTGATATTGCATTATACTTGAGCAATATTTTAAATCGGTAGGAGCTGATTCATGTAATCGAATCACTTCTCCAAGAAGATTCATCGTCTCATAATAGGCAGTAATCATACAATCAAGTTTCTCATCTCCAAAGTCAATCGTAACCGTATCCCCAATTTTCGCTCCAATTTTCTTAGATATTTGAGGAGTTATGGCAATTTCTTTTTTATTTATTGGTGCTAACCCCTCTGTATATTTATAATCAATTGCTTTCGTTTCAAGTCCCTGCTGACAGGTCAAGGAATAATCCTCGCCTTTAAAAGAAATCGTATACTTATATAGAACTTCAATGCAAAACTTCGATGGAATACCTTGTCTCGTAAGATCTTCCCCTCTTTGAAGAAGATCTTGTTCTAGCTCTGATTTATTCGCTTTACCCATATATTTCATTGCATCATCAATATTTGTAATATACAAATCACTCTTTGTTCCAAATGTATAGATAAGATTCGAACTTTTCATAGTTGCTGTTGTATTTACAAGGATTAACACAAATAAGGTACAAACAAAGAAGGAGATAATGATGGTCAAGAATCGTCTAGGACTACTGATAACATCATTGATTGCCATATAAAGACTAGTACTAGTGTGGCTCGTTCCAATTCGATAAATTGTCTTTTTCTTGTAGCGTTCTCCTGTTTGTCCTGTACGGATTGCATCTAATGGGGATGATTTTTTCACTTTTCTAGTGCAGAAATATGCGAATAAAATCGTTATTGAAACTACGAGTAACGCCCCAATGAAGTTGATAGACACTCCCATATAATTTCCCAACACCATATTATCACTAACAGACTTCAATAGAATATTTCCAAATGGTATACTTGTTAAGAAACCAATCGCTGCTCCTACAACTGCCAACATCAGATATTTTCCAATATAGATACTCCTAATCTTGCGATTGGTAAGTCCAATCGCCTTCATTACTCCTATTTCCCTGAATTCTTCTGAGATCGTAAAGGTAATCGAAAACTTTAAAACGACGAAGGATACAATAATCAAACATATACTTAAGATCAAGACGATAAATGCAACAATCATATCCATGACATAACATAGCTTAATCATCGATGCAGCGCCAGAAAAGGTCACATTAGGAATATCTTTCGTAGCGGACGATAGTGTGCTCACATCATCTGTGTCAATATAGGCAATCTCTCCTTGATAATGAAGTCGAATCTCTTCATTATCGAGCATCTTTTGCATATCCTCTTCGCTAAGTATAAAGCGGGTATTCCCCATAAAATCAGAACCAAGGAGTGCATCTTTTACCTTTCCAGCCACGACTAATGTCATTTCTACCCCACTGTATTCTATGTTAAGACTATCTCCCACCTTAATATTATTATTGTTCATGAAGTTACCCGTCACATAAACCTGACCTTGTTCTAACTTTGTAACTTTAACATTATCGGAATCAAAAAAGGCAATCTTTGAATCTTGTATAGACTGAAAGAGCGCTTCATTCCTTGTCTTTACCTTATCACCATTCATTAGTGATATATTATTTTGTGTTCCAAAAACTACTGGTTCAATCCTATAATCTTTAACTACTGGCTCTTTTTCCAGTACCTTTTCAATATTACCAATTGCACCATCTCGACTAGTAATGATAATGTAGTCTCCAATACCGGCCTGCTCCATATAATAATCCGTTCCATTTATAACTGTTATCACATTAGTTAAGCCACTTGCTATGAACATTGTTGCCAATATAATAAATAAAAGCAATATAACGTTCATAGTCTTTTTTCTTTTGAAATCTTTTTTTATTATTCTTAAAAACACTGTTTCTCTCCTTTCTTGAATGCCTATAGCTAAGCATAAAGGATGAAATATTAAATAATCTTTAAATCAGGAGATTTGAAGATTATTTAATATTTTATGTATTTAGTCATTTTGCCGTTAATAGGCTTGCTGAAAATGGAAATATAAACATAATTTAGGAGCATACTGTTATGAAGTCGTCGGTACTTAGGGCCTGTATTTTAGGCCCTTATGTACCGCTACGAACTTCATTCAAGCGAAAGCGTGTTGCGTATAAATTATGTTTATCATCCCATGCTCATAACATTTCCTTGTGCAAAATGACATCTAGTCTCCATCTTAAGGACTTTTGACACCTGATTGGGATTTATAAAACAAAGAGCCTCCAACTTTAATAGTGAAAGCTCCAAAACTATGCCTTTCTTATTACGACTGAAATCTGAAAGATATCATCTTTTACTTTAGCAAAAATTTCTCCATTCATCTTTCGCATCAGACTCTTACATATATACAATCCTAGCCCACTTCCTTTTACTCCCTGACTATTACTTCCTCTGTAAAAAGAGTCAAACAAGTGTGGTAATTCCTCCTTTTTCAGTGTACATCCTGTGTTACCAACTATAATAAGTCTGCAATCCTCTTCTTCCAAACAAGAAATCCGAATTTGCTTTCCGTCACCATATTTGATCGCATTTTCCATTATATTCTGTAAAACTTCGATGATACGATCCACATCACCCTGAAGGAGGCAATTATCCATTTCTTCTACGATAAATTCTGTATGTATAACAGATAATCTATCTCTATAGTAGTTTTCAATTGTATTTAACACTTCAAAATAATAAAACTCGCCAAGCTTAACTTCCAAATGGAGAAAATTCTCCCTTGAAGCCGTTACGATCTCATCCACATATTGTTTTATTTCATTTACATTTCTCGTTATTCCCTTTAAAGCAACCTCTTTCTCTTCCTTTGTATCATAAAGATCTGCCGATAAGGCTTTTGAATAAAGCTCGATCGCAGAAAGAGGTGTTTTTATATCATGAGATAAAGACAAAATTAATGTTTTCTTCTCCTTTTGTAACTCCAATTCTTTTTGTTTTTTCGATTCCAAATTATCTCTTAGCATGTCCATCCCCCATAGAAACTTCCCAATGAACTTGCTCTTTTCCTCTTTCACAGGAGTCGCTAAATTACCTTTGGCTAACTCATATGTCAAGTCGCTCATGTTATGAAATGGCTTAACAATCTTTTTCCAAACATAAATGAGCACTATAATTGTCAATCCAAACGTTATCCCCATTCCAATATTAGCGTATATGAGGACAATACTATTTTCGGTTTGTTTATATTCGATACGATAAAGTACACCTTTAATTTCTTCAACTACATAATCATTATTACAAACTTCATCTGCTTGAAACTGACTAACCCTTACAATAGTTTTATACTCGGACAAATCAATATCAGCAATCGCACTCTCTTGCAATTGCTGTGCTACTCTTTTCGCCTCTACCCGATAAATTCTGGCATCATCACGATTCGTTCTAGAAAAATATATTACATTGCATACAACAATGAATAGTAATTCTATGAACAATATGACCAAAGCAACTCTTCTATATCTATTCAAATCGGTATCCTACTCCCCACTCTGTAATAATATGTTTCGGTTTTTTTGAATCTTCTTCAATTTTTTCACGAAGCCATCTGATATGAACAGCTAACGTCTGTAATTCTGAATCACTGTCACTTCCCCATATTGTATTAAATATGTATTCCTTCTTAAGTGTTACATTTCTATTTTCTATTAATAACCTTAACAACTCAAACTCTTTTTCTGTTACATTTACAAACTCACCATTTACTTGTAACGTATGCTTTACTGTATTTAACTTTATATTATCTTCTATGATTTCTTCCACAGCGTATTTACGTTTAAAAATTCCTCTTATCTTTGCGAGTAATATATCGATATCATATGGCTTTTCTACGTAATCATCCGCTCCTAGATTCAGACCTTTCAATTTATCTTCTTTTTCCTGTTTGGCACTAGCAATCAAAATATGAGTATTGGAGTCCTCTCTGATCTTAGAGCATACGGCAAAGCCATCGATTCCAGGAAGCATAATATCAAGCAAGATTAGTTTAGCACCATATTTCTCATACAGTTCTAAGCCTCTTTCTCCTGTCTGTGCTACACTAACTATATAGTTTTCCTTTCGTAGGAAGTCGCAGAGAAGTGTAGCTATTTCTCGATTATCTTCCACTATAAGTATGTCTAACATGGTTTTATGTTCACCCCTTTTACTTGAAAATTTTCACTACCCAGATTCGATAATCGGTCAACAACTTTTCTCTATATCCCACAATTTTCTAGCTTTATTATATTCCTTGAGTTAACCATTTTCAACCAATTAATAAATATAATACACCTTCAGAGTATTATATTAAGTACTTAGAATCCGACCGTCTCTGAAGGTGCAATAAGAACAAAAGTGTGCTTCGCACACTCTCACGAGCAACACTTTACAAGCACAGCTTTTATTCCGCGCCGTAGCGTAGCGTAGTGCGCATCATAGCGTCCATCCTTTTGGACGCTTTTGTTATATACGAGGAAATTCAGAGGAATTTCCTCGTATATAACAATTAGATTAAATAATGTGTTATTTCATTGTCATATACTGCAATTTTCTTGTTCAGTACAATTAACGTGTTTCTCCTTATATAGTAATAGGATAATTAAAGCTAAAATCGACGCTATCATTACAGTTGCATATACCTGTTGGAAGCCTTTATTTAACGTAGTTTGAAATTCTGTTTCAATGATTTCTCTATCTTCTTCTATCTCGGTTAAATAATTCTCCTTTCCAGTTTCAAATACATCTGGTAATGCTTCTTCTAATGCTGTCATTTCTTCCACAATCGTTGTCATCTGTGACCTTGCCTCATCCATCTTAGCGACATTTTGCTTCATCGCTGGAATTGATGCCATTTTACTAATCGCCGTTGACAGTCCTTCTATTCCATCGTTAATTCCATCGATCCCTGAATCAATTCCATTGATTATCTGAGAAGTGATCATTGGACTCATTTGCGTAAACATATAATCCGACATTGATTTCGTAATGTCAACAATTGTAGTAACATCCGAAGACTTTAGTGATTCAATAATATCCTCTGGTAACTGAATATTGCTGTTTTGACTATTCATATCAAATTTAATCGTTTCCATCGTAGCCAAATCTGGAATATCAATGTCTTTTAGTTTATCCGCCATCTGAGGGTTGGATTTTAATTGATTGAATTCCTCTGTAAGTTCCTGCGCATATGGAAGGGGTGGAATCGTAATCTCATTCGGAAGAACTTTCATCACATTACCTTGTACTGCCATCCCTGCATGAGAGATAAATCCAATCATAATTGCAGGTGCAATCGCAGTACCAATGGAACGAATTAATGAAACTGTTGCTAAGGCTGAATTGGATTCTTCCACTTTCGTATGTTCAAGCATCATATAATTGATTGGAGTTCCCATCGTAAAGCCAATTCCGATTCCAAGTAAAACTAAGCATATAATTACAGCAAATAAACTAGGATGAGAGGAAGCATAAACTATAAGGAATACACTGCCTAAGATTGATGCAATAAATCCGGTAGCGAGTACCACTTTTGCTCCATAATGGTCGATTAATTTTCCTGATAAAGGAGCTCCTAAACCGGCAAACACTCCTAAGATAATAACAAAATATCCACCACTACCAGAAGCTATCTTTAATGAATTCTCTGCAAATTGAGGTACAAATATCATACCCATAATGATAATTCCAGTGATGAAAGCGATAAAAAGAGTAATGATAATCTTAGGATTTTTAAAATAATTAATGTTAATAACAGGGTCTTGTGCTCTCTTTTCGACTAATATAAAGATTGGCAACAATACAATAAATATAATCAAAAAAGGATACACCGATTTACTAAAAAACGTATTGGAAAAATCATAATAATCAATATTCTTTAATCCATAAAGAATGGAAAGTACCATTAAAGTTAAAACTGTAATTCCCAAAAAGTCAATCTTCTTAACATTATCATTTTTTGTGTTTGGAAGGGTTAAAAATCCAGCTACTAGGATAAACATTGTGATTGGAACATTGACATAAAATATAAACTGCCAATTATTATGTCCGAAAATATCAATAATTGCACTTCCAGCAGATGCTCCAAAAATATTCGCAATTCCATAGACCCCACCGACCAGACCAAGTGCAAGCCCTCTCTTTTCTTTTGGAAATGTCGTACCAAACTCTGCAGTAGCAATCGGAAGAATACCACCTCCTCCAATTGCTTGAACAACTCTTGCAATTAAAAGGATGGAAAAACTTCCAAAGTTTTGTGATAACCCGCAGAACAGAGACCCAAATCCAAATAAAGAGATACTAATCAAATAAATGTACTTTCTACCAAACTTATCAGCCAGTTTCCCCATGATTGGAATACTTGCAGCATATGCAAGTGTATAAATTGTTATCATCCAAATTCCTACGTTCTCATCTACCATCAAATCATTTTGTATGATTGTTCTTGCAGGCGTAACAATTCCAGTATCGATTGCCCCCATAAATATGCCCAACAGATATACAATCAACATTAACTTAAAGTTAATCTTCTTGCCTCCCATACTTTCCTTAATCTTCCTTTCTAATCAATATGATTAGTAAAATAAATGATCTCCCTTTACTTCTAACTGTCATGCTTTCTAATCCTTGGCTTTATGATAATTTCCGAGTTTCATTATATCACCACCAATTCATATCGTATACTATCAAGATATGAAGTAACCTAAAAAACATTTTTAACTTTTTCATCGAATTATTACATCGAATTCCATAATATTCTTAATCCTTTTATAAAAAAAATTAAGTCTATATCAATCGACAAAATAATATTAATCGTTGAAATAATACTCCAACTGTTGTGAACTATAGAACACGCTAAGTATATTTTTTCAGATTAATTAAGATATGAGGCTACATCTTTACCTGCCATGCAGTAAAAGGTGCACGTTCCGCATTTCATACACTGTTCTGGCTTCCATTGTGAGATATCAGCATTCGGATTCGATTCTTTTGCAAGTACGATTTCTTTAACCAAAATACCCATAGGACATCGTTTACTACATCCACCACATTTTTTACACGAATTCGTATTGCTAATCACTACATTTCCTACAATTGCTGCAAAACTCGTACACTCAGTAAATACATCAGAGTTTTGAATTAACGAGGCTTGCATAATACCGCCTCCTGCATAGCAATCATCCGTTATCTTTCCAAAACAGAGCTCTAATTTATCATATATGTTTTCTCCATTAACTACGTATGCGACTCTTGCATTTCCATTTCTTAAGTCTGCTAATGTAACAAAATGTCCATTCCTATATGCATTGTGCGCGATTCGATCAATCTGGTATACCGTTTGTATATTCATCACTAAAATCCCATGATCAGAAGGATTTTCTGATTGATCAAGCTCTATTCCTAATACTTGTTTTATTAAAAAATGTTCTTCTCCCATCGGATACTTAAGGGGAACATTACAGTACTCAATTTCACTTGAACTTATCTTGTGTTCGAAGCTAATCTTTCCTCGTGTTGCCACAACGATACGTTTTGGTTTCAAAATTTCCCTTATTAGCTCAAGTCCCTCAATCACGATATCGCTCTTATGCCGTATGAGCCATGCATCATGTAAAAGACCAGGCTCACATTCTGCTCCATTAACTATGATTGTTTTCATTGAATGATTTGGTGATGTTAGAAATGATTCGATCTTCTTAGCAACTGAAAAGCCATTACCGCTCATACCTGTAAGTTTACTTTCCTTGATGCGTTCAATTAACTTACTTTTATCGATTGCATCATCGCTCATCTTTTCATTCTCTTGACCTACTAATTCTTCCGAAGATAAATGAATCACTTTTGCAATATTTCGTTTTAAAACGCTCTGTTTGTTTAACTTTCTATCATTATAGAGTTTTTTATCCACTTTTTGATTTTTTCTTAAGCTTTTATTCTTTCTTACCATTTTTTTATTTAGAATCACTTGCTTTTCCATTATAATTCTCCTCTCGATGATTACGCAATCACATAATTTTCAAAGAAATACTCAACATGCTTTTCAAAAAGCTGAATCAATTCCTCAGATTGTTCTTTTACAGTATGGTACATAAAAAAAGGTGCATACAGTTCCATAGATAAAACTACAGCATTCTTTTTCTTCATTAAACCTTTTTCCATCAGAGATTCAAATATAGCCTGCTGGTTTTTTAAAGGAATATGAATAAAAAATTCTCTATAGATATTAGCTATCTGTTCATTGCAAAATTGTTCTATGATTAGTAATCTACGAAACATAACAATCCATTCATCTTCGGTCTGATAACGAAACATCTGAATGCATATGTCTTTTAATTGTTCTACTCCCCTGATTTCACTATTGACCATAGATTTACACTTATCAATATAACGTTCCTTCGATCTCTCAACAATAACATCAAATATCTCCTGTTTGCTCGAAAAATGTTTGTAAAGTGCACTATTCCCAATAGCAACTGCATCCGCTATTTGTCTTATTGATACAGCGTGAAAGCCATTTACAGAGAATAGCTTCATCGATTTTTCTATAATAATTTCCTTCGTATTTCGTTTTTCCTTCACGGTTATACTCCTTTCATGAACTCCTCATAACTTACTTTAGAGCTTTTATGTAATCTCATGCATCAAAATGTAAATATAGGTGAGCAATTGGTCACCTTATGCTTATTATAGTGAGCAACTGCTCACCTGTCAACTATATTTTTCCACTTATTAATAATATTACTATATTTTTCCGTGACATTAGTATTAACTTTTTGATAGCAAAAGGCAGATGACTACAGCATAATATCTGCATTTCATCTGCCTTTTGTGATTCTGTTCTAGTATCAAATAATTAGTTAAGCAACTTTCGATGTCCTATTGTATCTCATAGATTAATACACTTTTAC
>JAEXOU010000004.1 GCA_023439125.1 Bacillota bacterium
TTACCAGTTACAAAAAAACTGAGCGTGGTTGACTCCTATTTGTCATGCCCCAGAACGGACTTGTTATCATTATATCAGACATAGAAAGAAAAAAGTATGGAATTCTATTTACAAAACGGGAAATTTGTTTACAAAAATAAGATAGACGGGAATTTTACGTACAATACGGGAGTTTCACTTACAGATAGAATTAGACCATGTGGTAAACGGGAATTTTGGACTACAAACGGGATTCTTGAAATAAATGTGAGCTTCCTGAAGTTTCCTGATTATGAAGTTATTATTTAAGATGACAAGAATATACATATAAATTGTTAAATACTGTTGTATAATAGAAAATTATGGTACAATAGTAAAAGAATAAACAGTACGTATTTAGAGGAGTAGAATATGGATAGATTTAATTTAAGTACAAGAATAGAATTATTTGCTATTTGTACCTCATTAGAAACTGATTTAAAAAATTTTATACTGCTTAGCGATGATAATATAAATTTTACGCAAGCTATGAGAGAAAAAGCTATACAAAGAGAAAAGTCAATTGATGCTAATAATGATGAACAAGTCTTAAACCAGTTAGATTTAAAAGACTATGTGGAATTAATTAAAAGTTATCCATATAAGTATAAGATTAACAATGATAAGTGTTATATATTGGACGAATATTTTAAAAAAATAGTACCTGTTAGAAATAGAGTAATGCATACGAAACCATTAGAACTTGGGGATAGAGCATTACTCATAGAAGTTATGGAGAAAATAGATTTTGAATTGAATTGGATAGATTGGCGTGAGACCATAAATACAAGAGAGACTATAGCGACAGACCCAAGTAAATTGCTATCTAAAAAATACGTTCCATTAAAGGAGTATAATCCTAATATATACCACAATCTTCCTGAACCGGAATTTGATGATACTGGTTATATTGGTAGAGTACGTGATAGAAAAGAAATAAGAGATTTAATTTTAAATAAAAAAAATCAGATAATTACAATTGTCGGGAATGGTGGTGTAGGTAAATCAGCTACTGTTGTAAAAGTTTTGTACGATTTAATTGATGATCCTCAATGTAATTATGATTGCATTATTTGGATAACTTTAAAAACACAAACATTATCCAAAGGAGAATTTATTGAGATTACTAATTGCATAAGAAGCGTTCCTGAAATATATAAATTTAGTAAGAATGTAATAATCACAGATGATGACATTCCTACACAAGACTCCTTAATAAAATTCATGGATGATTTTAGTGTTCTTTTAGTATTGGATAATCTTGAAACGATAAACACGGGGGACATTACAACATTTTTGAAAAATGTTCCTGATAAGTCAAAAGTTTTAATAACATCAAGGCATGGATTGGGCGAGCTCGAGAATCGTAAACGCCTAGATGGACTTGATAAGCAGGATACCATCATATATTTTCGAGAGCTATCAAAGTATTATGGGTTAGATTTACATAAACGAAGTGACAACGCTATATTTGAAATAACAGGAAATGCCTTATACTCTAATCCGTTATCTATTAAATGGTATATTAGTGGAATATTTAACGGTATGAACGAGAAAATTTTGTTATCGCATAAAGAAGAACTGATAAGCTTCTGTATTTCAAATGTATTTGAAAAACTAGGAAGTATTTCTAAAAAAATATTACAGATCTTTTTATTAGAAAAGAAACGTTTAAGTTATGGTGCAATAGACTATTACGTGAATACTGACGATGTTTCTTTACGCGAATCTATTAATGAACTTTTATCAACTTATATGATAAGCTCTGTTGTTGGTGAATTTATTATGAATGATATGTCTAGAGAATATATTTCAATTAATTATCCACCAAATAATGACTTGGTTATTGAAATACTAAAAAAAAGAAAAGAATTAAAAGTTATTATGCAGAATGTGAAAATTTTAAGTGAACAAGCTATGTTTAATCCACAATCAATTTGTGCAAATTTGAGTGATGACGATAAGCAATTGGCAACGTATTATTTACAAAATGCATTAGCATTTAGTAAAAACAAAAAATGGGAAGAATCCAAATTACAATGTGAAAAAGCCATGAATATTGCTCCAAATTTTTTTGAAATATATAAAATTAAGGCTTTTATTGAGGCTGAAAGAGGAGAATATTACGGAGCTATAAGTAATTATGAAATAGCTTTATCAAAATGTGAATCCACAAAAGAAAAAGCAATTGTTTGCTTTCTTTTCTCTGTATTTTATGCTATAAAAATGCAAGATTTAGATAACGCGTTAGAATATATTGAAAAAGCAGATAATTATATACCAAATAATATTGAAATACTGCTTGAAAAAGCCCGAGTTTATATGTTTCTGGGTAAGTATGAAGAAGCAGAAACGTTACTGAATACAGTAGAATCTTTAGATAATAATCCAGTGTTACGCACGCAAAATATCATTGCTTCTAGATACGCAGAATTATATAGACGAAAAGCGGAAGTGCTTGAACATAGAGATTATGAAAGAAAGTTAAAATATTATCAAGATGGTATAGAAAAATTAAATAGAGTTCAAGAACTAGATATTAAAAGTGGAATTACACTTGTCTCTTTACTGCATGACTTATCATATTTATATTTCGATAAAAATGCTCTTCATTTATTAGTTATAACGATGAATAAACATAATTATTTACTTAGCAAAATAAACTATATCAAGAAAAACAAAATGTGTGATTTGTTGCGAGAGCATAGAGATGATATTCCAAATGACGAATATGAAAAGATTGAACGGTTTATAAATAATTATAAATCCATTTCAAATGAAATAAAGAACGAAGATGAAGGTATAGTAATTAAAATCAAAGATTACTACGGTTTTATATCAAATTCTGAGCACAAAACATCATCCGGTATATACTTTTTGATTTATAATGCCTATAGTGATATTCAAGTTGGTGATTTTGTCAAGTTTGATTTGTATGAAACTAGAAATGGCAAGGCCGCTAAAAATATTGTCAAGATTAAATCAGATGAAATGTAGGATCTGGGTTTGAGTCCATAGAAATTCGATGTGTTGGAAACCTCCTTTCTATGCGGTTTGTAGAGGACGGGGAATGTTCGAATCCCGTCTCGTGCTTCTTAAATTAGAGGAGAAAACATAGATATTATCTGTGTTTTCTCTTTTTTTCTTTCCCATAATCATGTGTGCAGATGTGTGCAACATCCTTTTACGTGCTCAACTGGTTATAAGGCTTTGTTCATGTAGGAACGGTTTTCCGCTTTTCTTTCAATAATGTACGCTCTATATGCAAAGTCAATATGCCATTATCTGAACCACGATATTTGAAAACACTAAAAAAGATAACTGTTTACTCGAAGAGGTCAACGAGTATCCGTTATCATGTCTATGTGGATATGTTTATACATTTATCGTCGGTGAAGAAAATACACTTTTTTACATTTTCTATTGACTTCCAATAACAGCATATCTATAATTAGTAAAATTACTGATTCGTTAATCATAATTAACAACTGGAGGGAAAGAGTTATGGAAAATAAAGAGAAAGTAATTAATGCATATGCATCTGGTAACGAGATTAACCGTGCTAAAGAAGCCGGACAATATGGAATGGAGTTTATAAACACCAAGAAAATTTTGAATGACTATATTTCAAAAAACAAACGTGTTATTGAGATAGGTTGTGGTGGCGGATACTATGGTATGAATTATGCTGAATCATGTCAGGAATATGTTGGCATTGATTTATCGCCTGCAAATATTAGTGTATTTCAGAGCCTGATAATTGAAAAAGGTTATACTAATGTTAAAGCAGAAGTTGGAGATGCTACTGATTTATGTACTGTAAAGGATAATAGCTTTGATATTGTATTGTGTCTTGGACCGATGTATCATCTAAATCCAGAAGGTCGAGCAAAATGTATGGCAGAATGTGCGAGAATTTGCAAGCCAGACGGAATAATAGCATTTGCTTTTATTAATAAAACCGGAGTAATAGCGAAATTTGCACCAGTATTTGGATGGGATAAAGTGCTTACTGCAAAGATTGATGAACATGTTCTGACCAAAGGGATTGATGATGTGAATCCTGATATTTTTTTCTATTCCATGCCAGAGGAAATGATTACAGAAGCAACTAAAGTAGGCTTGACATATGAGCGATTGGCTGGATTGGACTTTCTACTTACGGATGATGTAATAGAGCAATTTAGTGAGGAACAACGAAGAGTATGGTTTCATTTCGCTGATTTAATTGTAGCCAGTGAATATTGTGTTGGTTTAACTAACCATGCAATGCTAATCTGTAGAAAATAGAAATACATAATGCGTTACTGAATAATATTCCATGAGTGCAATCATGTGTGCAGATTTATGCGATCTGCGAAGCAGACGCATATTAAATAAAAAGGATTCGTCAAATTCTGCTTGCTTCTAATAATATGATACATTTAAGAACTCAACATCTAAACATTGATGAGCAAATAACATAATGTTATAATAAGGAAATAAATTAAAAATCAGCTAAACAAATCCAATCTTGATAAAGGAGAAAAAATGTTACCAGATAGAGAGAAAGCATTAGTCTTATTAAATGAGGCATATGAAAGAAATCCTGGTCCTTGGAAGGACCATTCCATAGTTGTTGCAAAATGCGCATATGTAATTAGTAAGCAATGTGACAATATGGACGAAGAGAAAGCCTATATAATTGGACTTTTACATGATATTGGTCGAAGAGAGGGTGTGACAAACCTTGCTCATGTTATTGATGGATACCATTATTTAATGGAACTTGGATACGATGAAGCTGCCAGAATTTGTATCACACATTCTTTCGCAATAAAAGATATTAATACTTGTATTGGTAATATGGATGTTTCGGATGCAGACTTGAAGGAAATATGCAACTTGATAGATGGTTATGAGTATGATGATTATGATACTTTAATACAATTATGTGATAGTATAGCTCTTCCAGATGGACCTGTAAAAATTGAAGTGCGAATGAATGATGTAAAGCAAAGATATGGATATTACCCCTTAAATAAATGGAATAAACACATTGAAATTAAACACTATTTTGAGAATAAGTCAGGGTTGGATATTGATTTCTTAAGTATTTAACATTAATTAAGAAGTAGTTTATTTATTATGATACATTGTTTTAGTGACATATAAACAATTCATAGTGAATTTTATGAGGTGAAGGTAATGGAATGCATACGAGAAGCTACGCCTAATGACAAAGAGCAAATATATGGATTACTGGTAGCATTAGAAGAGACAAACATTGATACCAAACGATTTTCAGATATTTTTGATTCTAATAAATCAAACCCTTTTATTTTTTATTATGTTTATGAGAAAGAAGATGTAATCTTAGGTTTTATTAGCATACATGTGCAAAAATTATTACACCATACGGCTAATATTGCTGAAATTCAAGAACTTATAGTTGATGAAACGATAAGATATCAAGGAGTTGGGAAACATTTATTTCAAAAAGCAATAGAAGTTGGTGTAAATAATGATTGTCAACAATTAGAAGTATGTTGTAACAAAAAAAGAATATCCAGTCATAAATTCTATCAGTCACAAGGTATGACAAATAACCATTACAAGTTTTGCTTACCTTTATAAGAACCTCTTCCATTAGACTTTATTTTGTCTAACAGAAGGGGTTCACTGCATTTCAAGGGATTTTTTTGCTCTGATATGTGAACTTTTTTCTATAATAGCAAGAATTGCTCATTTCTTATGAAAAGATTTTTTATAATGAAGGGGGGGGTGAAGAAATGAAAATAAGAAGAGGACTATTTTTTCTGATTTTTGTTTTGGTATTCCTAAGTCAAACACAAAGTAGTGTAGCATGCACAATATTTTGTGTCACATTAGATGATGGAACCATATTAGCATGTAATAATGAAGACTGGATGTATTCAATCGGAAATACAGTAAAAATCAGTGCACCAGATTCAGAGAGCTATGGTAGAGTTTGCTTTTACAATTCTACCTATGTACAGGGCGGTATGAATGAATATGGCTTATTTTATGATGGAGCATCCTGTCCAGGAACCGAAGTACCATACGATAAAGAAAAGAAGGATTTGGGATATGATTTAGGTGATACAGCATTAGCGAAATGTAAAACAGTTAAGGAAGTAGAAGAATTTTTTAGCGATTATAATATTCCAGATGGTTTTTATGATCATCTTCTATTTGCAGATGCATCCGGTAATGTAGCAGTGTTTGAATGGGTGGAGGATAAATTTCATGTTATATGGAAAGATGCAGAGAAGAAACACCAGGTTATAACGAATTTCTGGTTGTCAGATCCTACATTAGGTGGATATCCATGTTCTCGTTATGATACGGCAGAAGAAGTTCTATCTACGGAGGAAATAACGGCCGAGGTTTGTGAAGAAATATTAAATAAAACGAAGCAAGATTGGGGAGACGGCGGGACTCTTTACTCAAATATATGTAATTTAAATGAACGAGAAGTAAGTTTGTTTTATAGAGGTGAAGCAAAACAGACATATCAAATTAATTTAATGGATGAATTGAAAACAATGGAACCTGGAACATGTGAAATCATGCAAATGGAAGATATATGCAGAGGATTACTGGAGGAGAAAGAGGTGCTTTCTACAGATTTAGAATTGAAGGATAACAAGAAAACAACTTATGAAGTAATTACAATTTTAGTATTGATACTTCTTGTAGTAACTTATATTTTTAAAAAAATACGTAGAAGTCGATGATGAGGAAAATACATTTAAAAAACAAATATGGAGGGATTATATGAAACGACTAATGAGTGTATTATTAATAGCAATTCTTTTATTAAGCGGTTGCCAAAATGAAGATAACCAATCGAGTATGTCTAACAGCATGCAACAGGAGACTGAGAAGGAATTGGTGAACGAGGAGAGTAAAGATAACAATCAAGAGGTAGAACTAAAAGGAAATGATGAAGCAAATCATGATTCCAATAACGAAGCCAAAGAAGAGATAGAGGAAGAGCTAACAGCAGAGACGAAAACAGAAGAACGAGAATATCTTATACAAGATAAGTTCGATTCTTTAGCATTGGCAAATAATATAGTAGATGAATCAACAGAGAAAGAGTTTTATGTATTACTTCCACCATCATATTATGATGGTAATAAAAGGTATCCTGTTATATACTATTTACATGGGCAGGCAGATTCTGTTACGAGATTTATGTATAATTACAAGAATGCATTTCTAAGACAATTCGAAGATGGAGCAAAGGAGTTTATTGTAGTTGGTGTAAATGGCACTAGTAATCAGGGTGGAGCATTCTATGTAAATTCACCTGTATCAGGAAATTATGAAGATTATGTAGTTGAGGAGTTGGTGTCGTACATAGATAATAATTATAGAACTATTGCAAATCGTGATTCTCGTGGTATATGCGGATTTTCAATGGGCGGATTTGGTGCGTATAATTTAGCTTTTCGCCATCCAGACGTGTATTGTTGTGTTTTAGCAATGTCACCAGGTGTATTGGCAGAAGGAGAATTACCGAATGCAATGGAAACATGGAAGGGTGACAGGGGATTTTTATCAGGTTATGCAAGAGCATTCTCACCACTTATGGAGGATGAGACAGGAACTTATGGAAGTATCCCTGCTATGGATGACACAGAGGAAGACAAGAAGATACAAGAAGATTGGGAAAGCGGTTTCGGGAATATAGCTGAAAAACTTGATGCGTATATCGAACTCAATAATCCTCTGAAAGCAATCAAGATAACATATGGAAGTGCGGATTTTTATAAATGGATTCCATCTGGTTGTGAATATATGGCTGATTGCATGGATCAAAGAGCAATTTCATATACAATGGAAATTGTGAAAACAGGACACAGTTTGCCTACAAGTCCAGTGGAGAAACAAATTCTTCCGTTTTTTGAGGAAAACTTGAATTTTCAATAGATTCCATCAGAAGGATTGAGCGAATGAAAATGAGGTGTTTATATGGAGAAAAGTCAATATTTAATAATATGTGGTTTAGTAGATCTAATCGAAGACAATATTAAGAATAATATTGATTTGGAACTAGTGTCTGATAAAGTGGGTCTTTCGAAATTCTATTTAGAAAGAATGTTTAAATCTATTACAGGAAAATCACTGATTGCTTATATAAGAGAACGGAAACTGAGCAAAAGTGCAAGTGATCTGCTAAGAACTAATTTAAGAATTATCGATATTGCATCAGACTACCATTATGAACAAGAACAATCATATATTCGAGCATTTCGGCAAATGTTTCAAATTACCCCTTATCAGTTTCGTAAGCAACGAAAAGAATTAGAGATTGCCACAAAATTGGATATGAACATATTAGGAAATACAGGACAGGGCTTGGTTGTAAAACCAAGAATGTGTTTGAAGTCAGAATTTTATCTTCAAGGAATAGTGAATGAAATCGTGCATTCTGTAAATTATGATGAGAGTATATGTACGGCAAATGCAAAGGAATGGGTAAATAAATACTTACCTACAGTTTCAAATTCAATTAACAAGGATGTTTACTATGGATATGTAAAATACACAGAACATTCCGAATATAGCGATTATTATGCCACCTGTGTAGAAATCAAAGAACGAGCAAATGTGAGAGAACCTATGGTGCAGTATACCATTCCAACACACGAATATGCAGTGTTCCGATATATTGGTTTCCATTCGCCTTATGAGATAACCTTCAAAACTCTTTATGAGCTATATAATGCGATAGACTTATGGATTGAAAAATCATCCTATCGACAAGCAGCACAGTTTCATTTTGAAAAGTTAGACTTAAGTATATCGTCAGATGATTATTGTGAGCTTGATATTTATTATCCTATAATCATAAGATAATTCGAGGCTATGAAATTTTGCATCAAATTATACGGTAACGACCATAGTAGAATGATATGCTCCCCTTATGTTAAGCAAAATAGAACGTTTACATCGATAAATGCAGATGTAAACGTTCTGTTTTTATATTGAATAGGAAAGTTCTTTGAACTTCCCTATTCAATATAAAAAGCGTCCAAAAGGAAGGACGCTATGCAGTATTTAATGAAGATTGACTTCCTATATTAGGAAATATATAATATTGGTAAAATAAAGGTTTGACTTCATTTGCTTTAGTTTTCTATTTTGATTTAAGGAGATAAATAAATTGAATAATTTAATTGAACAATTAAAGGGTTACCTAAAAGCATTTGAGGCAATAAATGATGGAAACTATGAGGGCCCCGCTTATTTTATTGATTTGGTTGAATATAATGGGAATGAATTAATTTCTATGGAAAATTATTTGATTAAGAAGTTTATTAAAGAACCTAAATCGCTTAGTTTTGAAAGAATTGAGAATTGGAAAGAAACTTTTGAGAAACTTTTTGATTTATATTTTACTCGTAATATAAAGCCTTTGACGAATTTATATAAAACTGTGTTTATAGATATGCTTAAAGAGTACATCAGCAACGAACAGGTAGAAGTTTTAGGTTCAGGGATTAATGATACTTATAGTTGCATAACTGAATATCTTAGAGAAGTCTCAGGAACTGATATATTGTTTATTTTCAAAGAGAAAATATTGTTGTTTCATTTCGGCATTAATGATTAATTTACGATAGGTAGTTTTGATATTATTTTTCTCCCCGCACCTTAATTAAAGGTTAGGGGAGAATTGACTTCCTATATTTAGAAATATATGATATTGGTAAATTATAGTTTTATTTATTACGCTTTAGTAGACTATAGGCATAAAATATTATTAGAAATGTTTGCAAGGAGTAGACTATGATTAGGCACGCAGAAAGTAAAGATTCATCGAGATTAGCAGAAATACTTATATTTGCTAAAAGAACTACATATAGACCAATTTTTAATAATGATATAGTATCTTTTAACAAAATGCAGGTCTTAGATTTAGCTTTGACATATAGGGATAACGAGCATGAGCTTGATAATATATATGTCTTTGACGATGGAATTGTTAAAGGTATGATAAAATGGGAAATACAAGATAAACAATTTGCAAGAATAAGTGAGTTATTTGTAGATACATTTTTTCAGGGACAAGGTATCGGGAATATTTTGATAAATGATTGTATTCAAAAATCAAAAGAACAGAAAATCAATAAAATTTTTTTGTGGGTTCTAGAAGAAAATAGAACAGCGAGAAACTTTTATGAAAAGCATGGTTTTAAATATGATGGAATTAATAGAAATGAAGAAGACACATCAGTAATGTTATTAGAGTACTAATTAGAACTATGAAGTCTGGAATAATTAGCATTAAGTGAAGTGATGTTTCTAAAGTAGCAAAAAAATACATTAATATTAAATCGTAAAAGTATAATAAACTTAATTTATTTGTTCGTCATTTAGAATTATTACTAATATTCTATTTTCTGAGGGGAGAAAAACCATTGAAAAAGTTATTCGTAATCTTCATTGGACTAGTTTCTTTAGACCAAGCAATCAAAATACTAATTTCAAATTTTTTTATAAATGCAAATATAGTATTACTTCCTAATATTCTTTTTTTTAGACCTATACAAAACACAAATTTGAACTGGATTGCTAGTATTCTTGAGTATAAAACACCTTTATTACTCATGCTAGTCATACAGATATTCGTTTTAACAATAGTTATTTTAATATATCGTTATTGCTCATTTCTTTGGGTTCAAGGAAAGAAGTTTCTATATGGAATGTTATTATTCTATATTTCAGGCTTAACATGTTCATTTATTGATGTGGTATTTTGGGGTGGCAGTTTAGATTTTTTAGGGATATTTGATTGGTTTACATTTGATTTGAAAGATGTTTACTTGGATATTGGTACAGCTTTTTTACTATCTTATTTTATTAGTTATGATATAAAAGTATATTATAAAATGAGTAAAGCAGAACGCAAGCAAACTAGCATATGGATTTGGATAAAAAAGGGTATGCCATCAGTACCCATTGAATAGTAAATCTTTAAAAGCAAGATTTATGTGTGCGGAGATTTGTTCGAATCTCGGCTTATTGCGATATAGCATAGGGAGGGAAAAGTTAATGAATGAAAAAATGAAAAAAGGTAAAATTTATCTTTTTATTAATGTCTTTATGTTAATTATGGTTATTCTATCTCTCGTTATAAGCATTGGATTATCCGGTGATACAAAATATTTGATGCGAGTATTTTTTCGAGGACTTTTTGGTTTATTGATTCTTTTTAATTCTATGTATTTGCTCCTAACAAATCGATGGTCTTTTTTAACTATAAACGCATCAAAGAAAAAGCGGCTAATCTGTGCTATAGTACTTGGAATTGTTGGATTAATCTGTGTAATCACTTCTTTATTAGGTTATGGGCTTAATGGAGATCCAAGAATAGTGTTATGGAAATAATTACGGTTTCATTTTCGTAGGATTGCTCGCTCAAAGAATTCGTTGTTGTTTACTTTTTTGAACGAATGAGTATCTAATTAATTGGAGGTATGATACTTTGATACATATTGGAACTCAGAACCTAGAGACTGAAAGACTTCTGCTAAGAAAATATGAAATATCAGATGCTGACGATATGCATCGTAATTGGGTTACTGACCCAGAAGTTAGTAGATTTTGGGGTTGGAAACCGCACGAAAATATCGAAGAGACGAAGTCATTGCTTCAAGGATGGATTAACGATTATGCTAAAATAGATTATTATCATTGGGTGATAGTCATTAAGGAGTTATCGGAAGCAATTGGTTACATTTACTTGAATGAAATAAACAACGAAGAAAAGAGTGCATCCATACACTACCTTGTTAGTAGGAAATTCTGGAATTGCGGCATAATAACGGAAGCATGCAGAGTTGTCCTGGCTTTTTGCTTTAATGAAATAGGTATTACTAGAATTCATACGTGTCACCACATAGATAATCCTGCGAGTGGTAAAGTAATGAAAAAATCTGGGATGCATTATCTTGAGACGAAATATAAGGAAATTCCTGATTGTGTTCAAATTAGTGGCGATTATTGTTTTTATGAAATAACATTGGAAGATTGGATACGTACCAAATAAGCTTAATACGAAGTTAAGTTAGCTTTAGCGCTCAATATTTTACAAACTGCTTACGAAAAACCTAGATTTTATCTAATTCATAATAATGTAGAGGTGATGATATGACCAGATTAGCCACTTATGAAGATGCTGAGCAATTAGAAGTCTTGAATAACGAGTTTAATGGAGAAGGTGAAACATCGCTTGAAAATATTAAGAGTTCGCTTACACATAACACCCAAGAATTTGTTGTAGTAGAGCAAATAGAAGATGAATTAGTAGGTTTTATCTGTGTACAACTTAAAAAATCATTTTGCTATGATGACTATATGGTAGAAATTACGGAAGTTTATGTTAAAGATAATTACAGAAACCATGGTATTGCTAAAAATATGATTACATATGCTGAAGATCATTGTAAAAAGAATTATCCATGCCACAGCGTTGAAATTCTAACAGGTAAGGAAAATTTTGTTGCACAAGATGTATATGAAAAATTAGGATACAAAGACGATAAAGAACTACATTTATCTAAAAGGATTACAATATAAATCTCAGTTTGTGTAGTTTGCACTCATAGAATTATAGAGAGTATAGTGCACTTTTATGGTCACTTGGAAGGAGAAAATGAAAATGGAAATTATGAACTTGAAAAAAGATAATATTCCGGCGGTTATGGAATTACTCTCGAATGGGAAACCGTATGTCCTTCCCCATCATGACTATGTTTATTGGATAATGGAAGGGTACTTTCCTTCAAGCAATTATGTGGTATCAGAAGATAATAAGGTTATTGGTTTTATATGTGCACTCCCTTCAATAGATAAAAAATGTTATTTTATATGGCAAATAGTAGTAGATATTGACTATCGTGGTAAAAAGATAGCATCTAAATTAGTTGACCGTATTATCGAAGAGTCTAAAGTTCATGGATATAACAAATTAGAATTAACCATAAACAAAGACAATAAGGCTAGTTATAAATTGTTCCAGCGAATAGCTATTAAACATAATAGTAGCCTAATTAAGATAGGTGAGTATAAATATAAAGATTTAGAAGAAATTTTATATTCCATAGATTTTTCTTCCTAATTGGTTGAGTACCTCAATGAATTGAAAAGTGTTAATAGAATACTAGTTGATAATGGTATTGAGTATTTATTCGACGATGAACCAGAAATTTATATAATTATGAAAAAACATTGGAAATACGGGAGGATTAATACATGAGCGGGAATATAAATGTTCAAGGGTATCTTGATACAGTAAATTCACCATGGGGTAAACTATTTTATAAATTGGTATGGCACAACATTGACTGTAATGAAAAAAAGATACTTGATTTTGGAAGTGGATTTGGGATTACAGCTGATTATTTTGCAAAGAATAATGAGGTAACAGCTATTGAACCGAATGAAGAAATGCTAAAACATAGATTCTGTAATAATGAGTATCAGCAAATAGTAGGAGGGATTGAGCAGCTTAGAAAAATACAGAATAATTCCTATGATATGATTATATGTCACAATGTTTTGGAATATTTAGATTACAGAACAGAGTTGCTTTATGAGTTTCGCCGTGTGTTGAAACCTAATGGATTTGTATCAATTGTTAAGCATAATAAAGCGGGAAAAATAATGCAAAAAGCAGTGTTTGAAAATAAAATCAGCGAAGCATTAGAATTGATTCATAATGGAAAAGCTATATCAGTAAACTTTGGCACAGTAAATGAATATGATAGTTGTGATTTAGAGAAGTATGGCGAAGGCTTATTTAAAATTGATAAAATTTTCGGTGTACGAATATTTTTTGCTTTGCAAAGAAACGAATTTAAGACAGAATCAGATTGGATTTCAAACATGTATCATCTCGAATGTACAGCTGAAGAAATTCCTGAATTTAGAGATATTGCGTATTTTCATCATGTTATTTTGAAACTTAATATGTAAAATTCTATTTCGCAAGGTATTGCATGTGAAGTGTACCGTTACTAAAATGTCTTGTTAAACGATAGGAAAGTGTTATAATAAGCCAATAAATACAAAATATGTGTAAATTTATTACGGAGGTACTTATGAGTGATTGGAATTCAAGACAATATTTAAAATTTGAAAAAGAAAGAACGCAGCCAGCAAAGGATTTAATTAATAGAATTGAAATAGAAAATCCAAATAAAATATTAGATATTGGTTGTGGGCCAGGTAACAGTACATATGAATTAAAAAAGCGCTGGCCAGATGCACAAATCTGTGGTATCGATAATTCAGAAGACATGATTAATACTGCAAAAAGTACGTATAAGGATATTGATTTTGCCATTGTTAATGCATCAAATCAATTACATACGATTAATGAGCAGTATGATATAGTATTTTCAAATGCATGTATTCAGTGGTTACCAGATCATCATAAGCTATTAGGTGAAATGATGGATTTATTAAACAATGATGGCATACTAGCGATTCAGTTGCCGATGAACTTTAATGAACCAATTCATCAATTGATTAGAGAAGTTGTTCAACGAGAAAAATGGGCAGATTTAATCTCTAATGAAAGAGAAATTGATAGTTTGTCGAAAGAAGAATATTTTGATTTGCTTTCTGACATATCTTCAGATTTTGTACTATGGGAAACTATCTATATGCATAGAATGCCCTCGCACGAGTCAATACTTGAGTGGTATAGAGGAACTGGATTACGACCTTACTTGAATCAATTAAGCGAGGAATATCATGAAGAGTTCGAAAATGATATCATTGAACTTATTAGGGAGTATTATCCGATTCAAAAGAACGGTGAAATAATTTTTAGATTTCCAAGGTTTTTCTTTATCGCAAAGAAATAATTGTACATAAAATTAGGTGCACACTTAGGTGCACCTTCTTCAGTAGTGGTCTTATTCAAAAGCAATTAGTTAATAGATGATTCAAACAAATAATTTTACTACCTTTACTTTCGTAATAATGTAGCATTTCGTCGATTTTTCTTTTATCATAACTAGTAATGCAATCTGATAGGACATTGACCTCGTAATTTGCTTTTCGTAAATTGTAGCAAGTTGATTTAACACATGCCACAGCATCTGCTCCTGCTATGTAGAAATCACATATCTCATTTTTACTAATAAAGTCAGTAAATTCTTCACAGCTTAATGCGCTCGTTTTGTATTTGGTAAAAACATTTTTTGATACTATTTTCAAGTCTGAAGCCAATTCAGACCCATATGTATTAGGTTTAAAATTTCTTGTGCCAGCTGATAAATTTTCATGCCTTATATAAATAACATGAATATTATGATTGACTGCCCAATCAATCGCTTTATTGATATTGCCAATAACATCCTTATAATTCTTTGTTATGTCATTTTGAATATCGATTATTACTAAGGCTTTTTTTTGCATAGTGTTTCCTCCTAATAGGTAGATTGATTTGTTTGCTTTTTTATTATACCTTGTAATTGTTGACAACAGTATGGCTAGAATAGAAGGGATGTGCTAAAAGTAATGCAAATTGTTATTATGTAAACAACTATTTTCTAAATCTCATGTATCTACTAATTTCTTGAAAACCACAACTCTCCCAAAAAAGAATTCCTCTTTCATTCCATGACAGTACTTCTATATCAATACTATCTATACTCAAATATTCCATCAAAGCATGAAATGCCTTTGTACCATAATGGTTTTTACGATAATTTCTATCAATCAAGAATTGTCTTAGATATAAAGGATTGCAAGTGTTTTTAACAAGAGCATAGCCTATAACATTTTCCTCTACGACAAAAAAATAAGCATCATAGTCTGAAGTTAAAAATGATATCATTCGTTCTTCAAGTTCTATAATATTCATAGGATTATCACTTTTTTCATCATCTATCAATTGTTTATTTAATAATGCAAGTTGGGGTGTATCCTCTAATGTACATTTTTGAATTTTCATAATATGCCTCTTTCAATTTTGATGTGTTGCAATCATTATAGCATTGGCTTAATATATATAGAAGAGAAAATTACATAGAATTTGTTCTAATTACCGTTCAGTTACACTTTTGGATATGAGATACGAAATGCCTTTTTCCACAATGACATGATAACAATAAATTAGCACCAGAAAATAAATCACACATTTTTGAACATGAAAAGTGGAGAAACACTTATTTTGTTTTGTTATACTATTAAAGAAATGGGGTTTTAACTATGGATTGGCTTGATAAAATGAATGGCGCAATAAATTATATTGAGAATAATTTGTCCTGTGATATTAGATTTGAGAATATTTCAAGAATTGCAGGTTGTTCCTCATTTCATTTCCAAAGAATGTTTTCATTTATTACAGATCTACCTCTCTCGGAATATATCCGACGTAGAAGAATGACGCTTGCTGGGTATGAGCTTCAGAACAGTGATATAAAAATAATCGACCTTGCACTTAAATACGGATATAATTCACCTAATTCTTTTACTCGAGCATTTGAAACCATGCACGGAGTTACACCATCAACGGCACGAAAAAGAAATATACAGTTAAAAGCTTATCCACGAATCTCCTTTGATATTACAATTCAAGGAAACATTGGGATGGATTATAGAATTGTAGAAGCAGATAAATTTAAATTATTTGGTACCTCTATCAAAGTATCTTTTACACAAGGTAAAGTATATGAAGATATTGAAGTATTTGTAAAGAATAGTTGGGTAAATGGTTTGAGAGAAAGAATTAGAGAAGCAGCCGGTTACGGGATAGAAAGTATGGATAATAATAAACTCCTTGGGATTGCCTTATATGAGTTTTGCGAAGACGGAACATATCGGTTTATGTTGACTGCAGAATATCCTATAGAAGGAGTTGTAGAAGAATTTGAGATTCTAGACATTCCAAAAGCAACTTGGGTTGTTTTTTGTTCAACCTGCAAGGAAGAGGAGGAACTTGATACTATAACAAAAATATGGAAACGTCTCCCTGAATGGTTTCAATCTACTGGCTATGAATTAAAAGCAGATCTGCCAGAATTTGAAAAATGTTATCGTACTGATCATGGGTATATGGCGGAGGTATGGGTTCCAATTTGTACGAATAAGCTTTGAATTAGTTAACTTAATTTTTACTAATTTCTTGAGAAATGGAAGGTAAATAAAGAGATGAGATGCTTACTGAAAAATGCAACGATTGTAAACAGCAGCGGTGAAAGAGTAACTGTTCACATATTAACGGAGGATACGAAAATTATAAAGGTATCCAGAGAAACTCTCGATATTCCTGCAATGGAATATGATTTAAACGGATATACAGTGATGCCAGGATTTATTAATACTCATGTTCACCTAATGGATTGTTTTGATGGTTTTAATAACGATAAACTTAAAAAGTGGCTTATGGCTGGTATTACATATTTACGTGATGAGGGAATTTTATCAAGACATAACGCATATGATGCAATTACGTGGAGAGATAGCATTAGAAATTCTTGTATGTATCCAAGTGTAGCCGTATGTGGTAAGTTCATTTCAGCAGTCAATGGATATGGTGGCGTAGCTCCGATTGGTATTACGAACGAACATGAAGCAAGAGATGCTGTTGATTTACAGATAGATGCAGGTGTTGACCATATTAAGATAGCATTAGATGAGGGATATGATGCATACACTCAAAGTATGGACTTGCTTCCTTTGAATATCTTAGCTGCTATATGTGATCAAGCCCATAAGCATGGTAAAAAAGTATCCGCTCATGTTAATCGAAGTGATAAATTAGAGATATTACTAAAAGCAGGGATAGATGAAGCTGCTCATACCTGTTTTGATAGAATTCCAGATGCAATACTCGAATCTATGGTCAAAAATAAAGTATATATGACTCCAACTTTAAGTGTATACGGTGAAATTACTGCAAAATGGGGGGCTCCATTTTTATATGGTGCCATGGATAACACAAAAAGGTTTGTGGATATGGGGGGGGTTATCGGCTTTGGGAATGATTTTATTGAAGAAAAAGAAATTTGGTCACCAGTAGGAATGCCAATTATGGAAATTGAATTATTATTAAAAGCTGGACTTACGATGAATCAAATCATAGGGGCTGCTACATTAGGTGGAGCTAAAATATTAGGCCGAGAAGATTACGGTAAAATAGAAGAAAACTGTATCGCAGATCTCATTGCAGTAAAAGGAGATCCGTATGAAATTCCATATCTGCTATCAAGTATTAATTTTATAATGAAAGATGGCATAGTGTTGAAAAACAACTAGGAGGGCACTTAGGAGACTTCAAGAAATACCCTATATATACTCAAATTAAGAGCATGGGCACGAAATACTTATATCGTATTAAGTGTTATTGTACATAAAAGACACTCATAAGGAGGTATGTCTATGAAAAAGAAAAGTATTAAAATAGCAATGCTTGTAGCATTGGTAGCATGTGTGGTAACAGTTATTTTTGTTATGAAAGGAAACAAAGGTAATATAGAAAATGTCAATCGTGTTGTGGGTTATTCCGCACTCTATGATGAGAGACTTATCAATGAAGCGTTTAATGTTGTAGAAAAAACCTTTTCCAAAGAATTTGAAGGATGCACATTAACAGAGCTTCGATATGATGATGAAGTTGAAAACATATTCGCAGAAGAGATGATGGAATATGCGAAAGAAAATAACCAAGAACTTATCATAATACTATCTACCTTTGATACAGACAAAAAAGGTGGAGATGGTAGCTTCAACCCTAATGATACATATACCAACTGGCAGTGGCACTTAGCGCGAACCGCAGACAAAAAGAGTTGGGAGGTAATTACTTGGGGTTATTAAAGATTCCAAACCAGAAGTTACTAAACCAAATAGATGAAAAGGGAAACAGGTGAGGATCCTGTACGAACTCGTCACCGTAATAAGGGAGCAAAACCGACATATCACTGGACCGAAAGGGAGAAGAAGAGGAGAAAAGATGAAAAAGAACACAACAATTACTTTATTAATTATGATAGCATCTATATTTGTATCAATTTCTGGTTGTAATAAGGCTCACAATAACGTTAATGACCCTAGTTCAACCAATGCTTCCAACAACGAAAGTACTACAACACCTGCATCCCAAAACATTAATGAAAGTACTTCAACCCCTGTTCCTCAAAGTATAATCGAAAGCACTACAACCCCAATCCCTAGTAACGTAAATGAGAGTACTCCATCACCAGTAACTTCCTATCAAAATTATATGGGAACCTGGAATACTGGTTCAGAGTATGAAGAAGAACTAACAATATGGGAAACGAATAATACTTATCAATTGGTAATTGGAGTTTATAGAATAACGACATTATATGCAACTGCAGAAAAAGAAAGTGGTAATAGATTAGAATTTTACACGACAGATGCACGAAGCATCACCGGAACACTTGAGTTTAAGGTAAATAGTATTTTAGTTACAATTATTGATTCAGATTTTAAATATATTGAAGCAGGAACCACTTATGATTTTACGAATCAAATTTCTCATGACAATTCATTGGAAACAATAAATTTAGCAATAGAATGTGATGAGAATTTATGTACTGCTGATGAAATTGTACTGTTTAGCTTTAAGGTGGAAGATTCCCAGAAAGTATTATCGATCTGTGAAGAGAAAAATAAGAGTTACATTGTATATCGTTATGGTACAAAGGATAATATTGAATTGGAATATCCGGAAGACAAAACTGATTATTTAGGCTTTTCTTATACAGATGCTGATGATTATCCTGATGATGCATCTGATGTTGATCTTACAAAATACTTATCTTTTACTAACAAAGGGTATTACTATACGATCCGTGAATATAAAAGTGAGACTATGAAACAGTTAGAAGCTGATATACTTATCACTGATTTATTCACGGGTGAAGTAGTTACAACAAATAGAGCTCAAAGTGGAAGTATAATTGGTGATTTATTATATATAAAAGATTACTTGAATGATGCAAGGTAAGATCAGAACTTTAAGACGAACTATATAACCTCAGACAAAAAGAGCGTTTTTAGAGCTCTACTCCTGTATTTTATCTTCAAAAAAGATTGGGATAATTTCGAATGATGCCAAGTATGCCTTGTGCTTAACTATTTTCCTCAGAAATCTTGAAAAATCAAGGTCTCTGAGTTTTTTTTGTTTCAGCCTGTTTTCGTACACTTCATACATCTATTCCATTCATCCCTCAAAGAACTATTACGATATCTTTTGTAGTATTCTGTTTACCTTGGTTATTCAGGCAGTATCCTATTCAGTTTTGAAAGTATACAGAGTACACATTAAAAAGTTGACTTCCTAAATAAGGAAATATATAATTATATCAATTTAATTTGGGGAGGGCAGATAGAATGTACATACTTATTGATATTCTAAGTACGTTAATATGCGTATTCATAACGATTTTTTTTATAAATTCTATATTAATGTCATTACCAATATATCATTTAAAAAGAAATACTAGTCATTCAGATAAATATATATTAAAATATGAAAACCATATTGATTTTCAAAGTGGTAGAGAATGTGCCGCTTTTGCAACAGCATATATTTTAAGATTTTTTAATATAAATACAGATGGTAATACTTTATACAAAGACTTTCCATGTAAACTTCCTGATGGGAATATCACTCCTTTAGGTATAAGAAAAGTGTTTAAAAGATATGGCTTTAAGACGAAATATTATAAGGGAAATATGAATCGTTTAAAGATGGAAATAGAAAAAGGTATCCCTGTTATAGTATTTATACATGTAACTCCTACAATAAAAATAAGGCATTTTGTCCCAATAACAGGATTTGATCACGAGGGATTTTATCTTGCTGAATCGTTAGAGCAATTTAAGAATATTGCAGATGATAATGGGGTTTATAACCGAAAAGTTCTCTTTAGTGATTTCAGAAAAATGTGGAATATAAAAAAAATCTATATGCCATTTTACAGTTTTACATATATATGCATTGCTCCGAAAGAGAATTATTAGTCAAGTCATTCGTCTCTTAATATAGCATTATTATTTTATCATGATAATTATCATCTCTAAAACGTTCATATATCCTACTTAACAAATTTCAAAGAATACTGCTATACAGCAAATGAAAATAAACGCTGAACAGCAAAAAATAGGGATTGCATAAGGTTTATTTTTCTTATATATTTTAATACCATTTAATAAAGTAATTACTCCTAAAATTGGAATTGTAATTGAGTTTGAATTTGAAATGTTGATTATTCCTAATAAAGCAACTACTGATAATACTATCACTATACACGATAAACCGATAATTACTACTTTAAATATTTTGTCTGCTAAAGAACTCTTTTCCCAGTTATCTTTAATTCTCCCCATTTGAACCTCCTATTAATTAATAACTGATTTATATCACTTCTAATAAGTTATAAGAACTATTTGCATTATAACACATCGAATTACCAAACAACACCATATTATTTTTATATGTTTTGGTATTAAATGTATTTGTATGTGATAATTTCGATGATATGAAGAGTGATCATCCAAAGTATAGCCGCATGTGGATTTTCTATCGGTTTTGAGCGAATTATTACAATTCTGCAGGATAATGCAAAGTGCAGTAATTATAGAAACAAAAAGAGCATTGCTATTTTGGTTGATAAGAATATTAGTTCTGAAAGAATAATTGAGATATTTGAAGAAGCAACAGCATTAAGAAAATGTGGAAATATAGTTTTAGTTCAGCCATTAAATAAAAATGCTAAATTTCAAGTTGAAAATCTTGAAAAAGATGGGTATACAGATATTCGTAAAGTATTAAACTAAGATTTCCAAACCTTTTTCCCTATGAGTATATAAGAGCAGAATTACGGTTCTGCCCTTATGTATCATATTTGATATGATGCAAATGTTAAACTTGCACTGCGAGTTAACTTTTATAGCTCATGTGTAAAATGCTGAGTTACATTAGGTTAAAAGGTGAATAATATTTTCTCCTGACTGCCTGAGTAAAACCGTAATCAATAATGACAGGACGATTGTTAATCATACCCCAGTTAGCAGTTCGATATAAATCATTCAGTAGTATACTATGATTTATGAGAACATGCCTAATCTCTTGTAATTGAAAAAGTTCTCGATTACTCTGTACATTAAAATATCTCCTTACTTCAGAGAAATCCTTAATATGGATGGCTTTCTCCATAATCAGCAATCGAAAATCATCAGATACTTTTATAACTTTAGCATAGATACTAGAGTGGTCGGATAAGGAGATATGATTTTCAACTTTGTTTTGTGCAATCCCTTTGTTGTTCTTTGCAACTTTGACAACATAATCATTTTCTAAATCATACACTATTCTACCAGACCCTGAGCCAATACATTGGTAAACCCCATTTCTTATATTCGAATCAATAAGATCAAAATCAATTATTTCATTCATAGTCGCGAGTCCCTATAATATTAAAATGTCTTATAATATTATATTATGCACTTCATAATCAGTTAGTGTTTATTAAAAGTCATTACAAGTAAAATCAAGGGTTCTAATGTCATTTCATGGTTTTACAGATATATCCATATGCCTTACCAAGGTGAGAGTTGCAACTATTGTGTATCAAGCCATTCTTCTCTTAATATTGCCATAATAATTTTATCATGATATTTATCATCTCTAAAACATGCCTGTTTCATTACCCCTTCTGTCTTAAAGTTTGCCTTGGCGTATGCTTTGATAGCTCCTTTATTTTCATCTGAAACAGTAAGCATAATCCTGTGAAGATTTAATTCTTGAAATCCCATTCTTACAATTTCTTTCGTTACGAATGTTCCAATGCCTTTTCCGTGATACGTTTTATCACCAATAAAAATAAAGTATTCTCCTGATTAATTAATATTATTGATATGCGCAATCCCTGCATATCCTATTAATCGATTGGTTGTCATATCGACAATCGCTTTATTAAATGACGTGCTGTCTGATAGTAAATTATCAAACCACTGTGATATATCACTATCTTTTGTCATCCTTAGAAATATGGACAGTGAATATTTTATGACATCCTTATCCTTTAGCCATAAAAAGAAATGTTCTTTGTCGGATAATTGTAACTCCCTCAATAGGATATTCATACAAGCTTTTCTCCTTAGCTTATTATTCTGATTGCAAATGATCTAATTTGATTAGGCAAAACATGCTCTATCCTTTGATATCATATCACTTATGTATAATGACATCAATATTTACTAACAAAATCTTCCTGATAAGTCAGTTGTAGACATGCGTTAACACTTGTTATATGAATTAACATATCCTCAAAGATGGAACGAGTGACTGTTACAATTCTGATTTTTGGGGTGTATACTTCGTTGGGGAGGTGTAGATGGTAGACTTTAGTTGCATTTATTGACTTACTATTTTAGCAAAAGTATAATAAGATATATTTACAATTTGTCACTAAATATTTAGTCAAGTAAAAGTTGTTGTCATATTGGCTATAGGATCAAAATACGATAAATGATTAATTGGAAAGTCGGATGAGTGCATTTCGTTTCTGATATCATTGAATCAAAGGAGGAGCATAAGATGAATCTCATTGAACAACTTAACCGAGCAATTGAGTATATTGAGTTAAATCTGACTGATGCAGAAGCATTATCATCGGTAGCAAAAGTAACATCGTATTCGTCCTATCATTTTCAACGAATATTCAACTACCTTACAGATATGCCACTTTCAGAGTATATACGGAAACGCAAAATGTCAGTAGCGGTGGTGGACCTGCAAAGAGGAGATAAGGTAATTGATGTTGCTGTAAAATACGGATATAACAGCGCTGATAGCTTTACAAGAGCATTTGAAAGGCAACATGGTTTCACTCCAACAATTGTTCGGCAGGATGGTGTGAAGTTTCAGATATATCCACCTTTGACTTTTCAAATTCAGATTAAAGGAGTGAAAAAAATGACTTGTAAGATTGAAACAAAAAGTGCATTTGAAATGTTCGGTATTTATGGCGAAATAAGTTCCGATATGGAGAAAGCATTTGATGAAGTATCAATGTTTTGTAAGCAGTGTGACGATGATGGCTCGGTTGACGAAATGAATAACTTATTGGGAGAAGAACCTGATACTATGCTTCATGCAGCACTGTATGACCACACGGAGACCACCTTTAAGTATATGATATGTCAGCATGTACCAGAAGCTATGGATATTCCGAAACGATTTACCATACTACATGTTCCGGCTATGACATGGGCCATATTTTCAGTGGACGACTGTGAGATGCAAAGTATGTGGCGACGAATCTATGCAGAATGGCTACCAACATCAGGTTATAATCTGGTGGGAGATATCAATTTCGAAATGTATTACGGCAAAGCAGATAATGCGAGAGGTGAAATCTGGATTCCTGTTGAGGCTCAATAAGGTTATGCAGGAGACGGGAGCTATAATATTTATAGCTCCTGTCTTTTATTGTGGTATTTAGACTAGAATGAGTATATAATTAGATTATTACATAACCAACTTATAAGACAAAAAATGCACACATCCCATGTGTGCAAGTAAGTATGCAGATAATAAAAGAAACCGTACCCTCCTGTTTATGAGTGCGGGGATTTGTTGGAATGCCGTCTCGTGCTATATTGATAAAGGCAGGATAGCTAACACTAAGTAATTGACAATAATTATTTCTCGGATTATATACCAAATGATAACACAATAGTAAATTTATTTATATGTTTGCTTTATTATTCTGATTGAACAATATTATTTAATAGGAGGAATACTATGGGTTTTCTTAAAAACTTCTTTAAAAACGAGGAGAGTAATGATAATTTTACATTAATAGCTGAGAACATGGCAACTATTTACTACATCATTAAAGAGTCGCAATATGGTAGTAAATTAACAGAGAACCAAATATTATATGCAACAGGATTTATTGATACACTAAGTTACTTGATGAGCGAAAGTATCACAGATGAAGAGATTAAGCAGGCAGTTACGTTGGGATATATTGGGCAATGTAAGCTGGATACTTATTTGAAACCTCATAGAGCAATGCTCGAATTTGGTGAAAATCAACCATTAATTGGAATGATTATGCAGATTGAGTGCTTAATCTTTTATCAAGATACTGGAATGAGAGCAAGAGAACTAATAGATATGGTAATTTCTCAAAAAGAAAAAATTGAAGCTGCAACGTTGGGTACATTAGCACAGGGGAGTGAATCGAAATATTATAATGACTTATTTCCTTTAGTTATGCAGATTTTAAATGATGAATATGTTGAAGTTTTAAAAGAGTTATCTTTTTAACTTAGTATAAATAGTACATAGGAAAATGCATTAAATTACGAATCATGATTGTATTTACGAAAGAATGATATGTTAGAAGAGGTGAGGTAACGATGTATTATCATAGAACATATGTAGAGCAGTCTGATGATTTTAACAATATGTGCGAATTAGTTTCATACTTGAACAGTTTGCATTTATGTGATTGGTCATTAGGTAGAATGTATGGATGGAAATATGGTAGATGGAGTAAAGAAAGTCAGATTGATTCACTGTTTGAAAAACAGGTAGAGTTGTTTTTTGATGATTCTAATGCCTTATGTGGAATAATTATAACGGAGAATTTTGGAGGAAGTTATTATCTTCTTTCAAAGAAAGACCAAGACCTTTTACAATCAATGATTAACTTTTTGATAGAATGTGAAAGATTTAATAGACCATATGTAATAACCATACCAGTGGATGACATATGCCAAATTGATATGCTTGAAAGAAACGGATTTGTTTATACTGGTGACGCGGATGTTACATATAGGTACAATTCTGAGGATATTGTGTTACCAAATATATTAATACCAAATGGCTTTGCTATAACATCTCAAAAAGAGTATTTAGATGAATCGAAGGCAGAATTGTTAAGATTTTATGCATTTAATCCTGATGGTATTTATGATGAGATAATTGACCATGCATACAAATATGCAAGAAATAATCCTATATTAATTCCTGAGCTTAGCATGTTGTTGCTGAATGAAGATGGTGAACCAATCTCAACATGTATGGGACTTTTAGATAAACAAAATCAGACTATGGAAGTAGAAGTTGTTGCTACAAAAAAAGAGTATGTAAATAGAGGTTTTGCCAAGATTATGATTTCTGAATGTATGAAAAGAGGAATAAACAGAGGAGTAAAAGAAATCTCAATATCTGCTTGGGAGGAAAAAACAAGAAAAATTTATTCTTCTTTTGGTAAATCACATGCTTTGAAAAAAGTAAATTACAAGAAAAGTGTTACTTAACCATTTAAAACGGAAAGAGGTATCCTATGAAACATTCAATTAAAAGCAAGAGTAGGCTGTTATCCTTAATACTTGTGTTGACTTTTTTCGTTGGTATTCTTTCGATACCTTGTCAAGAGAGTATCGCAGCATCGAAAAAAGCTACTCTAGACAGAACAAGCTATACAATGTCATGTGGTTTTTTAAAACCAGATATGAGAATTTATCATTCGAACCAAAAATATTGCATTAATGTAACCGATGCCAATAAAAAAGCGACCTATACATTCTCATCAAGTAATACGAAAGTGCTGAAAGTGAAAGCAAGTGGGACAAAGTGTTATCTTATTGGTATTAAGCCAGGTAAGGCAACCATTACTTGTTCCCAAGAGTTAAATGGGATAAAAACACAGGTTGGGACGTGTAAAGTAACCGTAGTTAAGGCCTCTATCATTGTTAATTATGACAAATTATGTATGGGTACGGATCTTATTTATTTCGATAATTCTAGTAATTCTGTTTGTGAGATTTTGTACCGTAATGCAAATGCAACCTATACCTATCATACCAATAGCAAGAATTTAACTATGACTGAAGTTAAGCAATATTTGTCAAGTGATGAAGATACCTATATTTATGCGCAAAAGTATACGGCAAAAAAAGCTGGTACTTATACAGTGACAGTCAAAGAAACCGTTGGTAAGACAACAAAAAAGGTAGGTAGTTTTAAGGTAAAAGTAATGGAACCAGAATTTGCAAAGAAACTTAAACTTAGTACAGGACAATATTTTGCTGGTGACTACCTCGTACAATATCCAATGAATAATGACTATAATTATTACTCGATGCAAGGCGATGGATTTGATCTATTAGACGATGACGCAGTGATTGCATATAAGATAAATGAGAGTGGAGACTATAGCTTATGTGCGAATAAGGAAGGTAGGGTAAAGATTAATATTCTCGAATCTGAAAGTGGGAAAAAAATTACGGATATAACTTTTATCGTTAAAGATGACTAAATATATTTGGATCTTTAAAGGGGCTGTCGCATCAAGGGTAGTATGAATAAAGAATGAAGGGCGATGGTATATTTTCTTCGGCGCGCTACGCTCACAAGCCCCACAAAGTGCGTGTGGGGACTTGTAAGGCACTCCGAAAAATACCATCGTCCTTCATTCTTTTATACAATATTCAGCTAGAGCGACAGCCCCTTTAGGTTATATGGTGGATTATGCTATAAGTAAAAACTAGTAGTTGTATGTATCATCAAACGACATACCAACAATGTCGTCCTGGTGTAAGTTCTTAATTTCTAAGTACTTTGGACTCTCCTCCATAAATAAACTTACTGCATCAACATCATCAATTGCAATCCATGAGCAACCGTTGCCTACTTTCCTAGAAATACACTTCCATACAGCATATGCCATAATTGGCTCAATTTCTAAACTTTCTTTTGAACGAAGATCTTTTACTAGGATAGCAATTTGTTCTAGTTGACTATCTAACTGCGAATCTTTTACTCCTATAATTATCTGTTTCAAACTTTCTCCTTTCTGGGCTAGACATGAATATAGTTGAAACTTTTCATATTCTTTTGAATCAAGACATGTTCTAAACACCTACTATATAATATGGAAATATCTTGCCTCATTATATCAAAGATTTAAATAAATAAAAAGAATTTTTTTACAAATCTAATATCCTATTTACAAATCTAATATCCTATTATTTTACAAATTCAAATCCATATTTATATGCAAATCTAAAGTCCAACGGGCACTAGCTATGACCCAAATGGCTACGTGGGAATATTTGACATATCGTGTTATGGAAGTTATAATGTAAGATATTGTATTATTTTAGAATTTCTTACAACTCAGAAAGGGGAAAAGAATATGAAAATAGTCGTAATTGGCTGTGGTCGATGGGGTTCCTTCATAACTTGGTATCTGGATAGTATTCAACATGAGGTAGTATTGTATGGACGAGAATCATCAGAAAATATGAAACGTTTTTTGAGCGATCGAAAAAATGACTTATTACAATTACCTAATTCTATCACCCTTTCGACAGATTTAAAATGTATATGTGATACTGATGTAATCATTATTTCGGTGAATGCGCAAGGACTTCGACCATTAATGGAGGAGATTAAGATCATTAATCCTAAAAATAAGATTTTTGTCTTATGCATGAAAGGGCTAGAGATTGCAACTGGTTGTAGGCTTTCAAAAGTTGCTACTTACTATCTGGATGATTCCAATGAAGTGGCAGTGTGGCTTGGACCTGGACATGTTCAAGAATTTTATCAAGGAATACCAAACTGTATGGTGATTGACAGCAATAATGAGATAGTAAAAAAATTATTAGTAGATAAATTTTCTAGTAACTTAATTCGATTCTATTATGGTCAAGATTTAATCGGGAATGAAATTGGTGCTGCAGCAAAAAATGTGATTGGCATTGCGGCAGGTATGCTCGATGGACTAGAACGATCAACACTAAAAGGGGCATTGATGTCAAGAGGAACTAGAGAAGTCGCTAGGCTAATCAAAGAAGTTGGAGGTAATGAACTATCTGCTTATGGTTTATGCCACCTTGGTGATTACGAAGCAACTGTATTCTCAAGATATAGTCATAATCGACAATTTGGCGAAGCATTTGTAAAAAAAGAGCAATATAAAGAACTAGCGGAAGGTTTTTACACTGTAAAAGCATTGATGAATCTTGGTAAATACTATAGTGTTGATCTACCAATATGTTCTGCTGTTTATGATATACTTTATAAAGGAGAAGATGCAAAAGAAGTCCTTGAAAAATTATTTACTATAAGTCTAAAAGATGAATTTTAATTATAATAGAGCGATAATGAGAACTAAGTCAGAAGAACCTCCTATAATCATATTTTTAGTCTTGTTAACTATGAATATTACATAGGAGGTTTTAATTATATATAAATTGCTTTGTATACAGCCATTATAGGGTTACAATAAACCAAATTGCGCTGTTATCTACACTTTCTGCGCGAATAGTACCGTTATGATTTTCGGCTATGGATTTGGCAATCGACAGGCCAATTCCATAGCTGTTCCTGTCATTGCGAGATGTTTCAGAACGATAAAAGCGATCAAAAAATCGATTAATATTTTCTGAATTACTTATTTGACATGTATTGTAAACAGAAATCTCTATTTTACGTCTTTTTTTGCTTACATCCAATCGGATTTTTCCATTTGAATCGCAATATTTATTTGCATTATCGAGTAAAATGGATACCATTTGTTGAATTGCATTCTTATCACCAATGAAATTAATATCATCTTCAATATGTTGCACATATTCTTTTCCAGTCGCCTCAGCCAAAGTTAAAAATGGTTCTGAAATCTCCCAGATTGCTTCACTTAAGGAAAACTCTTTCATTTCTAAAAATGGACGTTCTTCATCCAAACGAGATAACGTCACGAGGTCAGCAATCAGTTTTGACATTCGGTTCGATTGAGATTGAATGTTTTGTACCCACTCGTTATTCTCAAGTTCCATAGCAAGCACATCAGCGCTTGTAGATATTGCAGTTAGCGGCGTTTTCAATTCATGTCCAGCATCTGTAATAAACTGTTTTTGCATTTCGATATTGCGGATATAAGGTGCAATTGCGCGACGTGAAAAAGCATATACAAGAACAAATACAGCAAATAAACAACAGATAGCCACTAATCCCGTAAAAAGAAGTAGTGATTTCGTAGCTTGAAGTTCACGCTCGGAGTTGAGAAAATAAAATGTTGTTCCATGATTCGTCTCATTTACAAGATAGCGATATCCCTCATAATAACCACTTGTTCGATCATCTTCTTGTACATGGCGCACAAAGGAAATTGCTTCTTCTTTTGAGACAGATGCAATATTATCCTGATTGATTTTAAAAACATCACCATTTGTATCACAATAAACAACAAAGAATCGCATCATATAGCGCACTTCAGGTGAAAATTGTTTAAATGGACCAGGGATGTTAGGTTCAGCAGGAGAGATTGGAGGCTTGCCTTCTTTATCAAAACGCAAAAGCATTTCAAGTGTGTCATCTTGCTGGCGTGTAACATTGTTGTAGTTCCACAGATTAATAATACATAGCAATATTAGTACAACTGCTGAAAATGAAACCATAGCTGCACCAATAAAGCGTTGACGCAATTTTTTTAGCATTGTGATTCCTCCAATGAATATCCGGCACCGCGTATCGTTTTAATTTCAATATTAGCATCAAGTTGCTTTAGCTTCCTTCTAAGAAAGCCAATGTAAGTCCAAATAACATCAATTTCAGCTTCACAATCAAGCCCCCAAATTTTCTCCATAAGATGTTCGGAAGAAAAGACTTGATTAGGATGGCGTAGGAATAACTCCATAAGCTGATATTCTTTATTATTTAGTCGAATACTCTGTTCCGATACCGAAAGCATATATTGATTACAATCTAAATTTGTATTTCCTAGAGAGATAACCGATGGAGTATATGCCTCGCTACGGCGGGTTAGTGCTCTGACACGAGCTAAAAATTCTGCTGCAGCAAATGGCTTTGGTAAGTAATCATCAGCTCCTGCATCAAGCCCAGCTACACGATCTTCAATTTCACCTTTGGCTGTTAAGAACAGTGTAGGAGTTGTAACTCCGTTATTCCGAGCTTCCTTTAAAACCGATAAACCGTCTTTTTGTGGCATCATAATGTCAAGAACAAGAGTATCGTAAGAAAAATGGTTGATATATTCAAGTGCGTCGTTGCCATTATGAACAATATCAACGGCGTATTTATTTTTTTCTAGCATAACCTTTAATGCTCTTGCAATGGAAACCTCATCTTCAGCGATTAGAATTCGCATACGATTCCTCCTTTTTCTTTTATTATATAAGTATAAGTTAAAATCATCTTGAAAAAGTACATTAATATATACTAATCATAGCACATAAATGTGTCTAAAGTAAGAAACTCGCAGAATAAATTGCAAAGGTAGAGAGCCTATACGAGATTCTTGAATTAAATTTCACAAACAGTTCACTAACTTTTTCAAGTACATTTTGGGAAGAAACAATAAAATTAAGTCATCAAATACGAAAGGAGTATAGTCGCCATGCAACAAGAAGGCACTTACCGACACGAGCTTAAATATATGATTGGAATGTCGGATTATCTCGCTATCCGTCAACGGTTACGTCCAGTCATGAAACCAGATCGTCATACAGGGCCTGACGGACGTTATCTTATTCGTAGTATCTATTTTGATAATACAGAGGATAAAGCTCTGCGCGAAAAAGTCAATGGTGTGCAAAAACGGGAAAAGTTTCGTATCCGTTATTACAATGATGATTTTTCTTTTTTTACATTGGAGAAAAAAATCAAGAACAATAACCTTTGTATGAAAATAGGTGCAAAGATTACACTGGATGAGTGCCAAGCCATTTTAGCAGGACAGACAGAATGGATGATAGCACATCCGTCTGAGTTGGTACGAGAGTTGTACTGCAAAATGAAGAGTCAGCAGCTTCGGCCGAAGGTTTTAGTTTCTTATGTACGTGAACCTTATATCTATGAAGCAGGCAATGTCCGAGTTACATTTGATTCAGGGATACGAACAAGTGTATATCACAAGGAGTTTCTTAATCCCTCTGTGCAAGACATTAGTGCGACAGACCAGCTGGGAGATATTATCCTCGAGGTGAAATACGATGCATTTTTGCCGGAAATCATTTCTGATCTCATACAAACAGAAGGGATTCGCCAACAAGCTTTTTCAAAATATGGTGTTTGCCGTCGATTTGGTTAATTATTTAATTGGAGGAAGTAAATATGAATTTTAACGACATTTTTAAATCCAGCTTTTTGGATAGTGTAACACAGTTTTCTATTTTTGACACTTTGCTTGGATTAGTAGTTGCATTAGCAATTGGACTTTTTATCTTTATGATTTACAAGAAGACACTTTCAGGTGTTATGTATTCTAGTAGTTTTGCATTGACACTTGTGGGGCTTTCTCTTGTAACAACACTTGTTATTATGGCCGTGACATCTAACGTAGTACTTTCCCTTGGTATGGTTGGTGCATTATCTATTGTTCGTTTCCGTACAGCCATTAAAGAACCAGTAGAAATTGTATTCTTGTTTTGGGCTTTGGCTGCGGGCATTGTAGTAGGCGCAGGGATGATACCGCTTGCAATTATTGGCTCTGTTATGATCGGTGTGATTTTGCTTCTCTTTGCAAACCGAAAAATTCGTAATCATCCATATATTCTTGTACTAAATTGTGAGAATGAGAAAGCAGAAGAAGCAGTATTTAGTATTCTTGATAAGAGTGTAGAACATTATATCGTAAAATCAAAAACAATCAATGTTTCCGGTATTGAGATGACTACTGAGCTTCGTACAAAAGATGCTACTACAACTTTTGTAAACAGAATTCATGATATTCCTGGTATTACTAACGCCACTCTTGTTAGCTACAACGGCGAATATATGTCGTAATTGAAAGGAGAATAGCATGATTGCACACAAACATATATCAAAAATAGTTGCTGTAATCATGGCGATTGCTGTCTGCCTGTGCTTGTGCGCAATGGCCTTTACCGATCAGCTAGTTGCTGCTCTTGGTGGCACTAGCGTAACGATGGAATATGAATCCAAACTTTTTGACACAGGCGAACCTCTCAACGTCAATATTATTATGGACGATGCTGAATGGACAGATATGATCGCTAACGCAATTTCTGAGCAATACTATCAATGTGATGTTGAAATTAATGGTGTAATGTACTACCGTGTTGGTATACGTCCAAAAGGAAATACAAGCCTAAGTAATATTGTTAGCGATCCGGATACAGACCGTTTTAGCTTTAAGCTGGAGTTTGACCGATATGTCGATGGGCAAACCTGTTATGGACTAGATAAACTCATTTTGAACAATAACTATGCCGATGCTACGAATATGAAAGAGGCATTAATTTACGATATGTTTCAATATCTCGGCGCTGATGCCTCTCTCACTAACTACGCTACAATCTCAGTAAATGATGAATATTGGGGCATATATCTTGCATTGGAGGCTGTGGAGGATAGTTTTCTCCTACGTAATTATGGTACAACAGACGGAGAACTCTACAAACCAGATTCTATGGAAATGGGCGCTGGCAAAATGACTCCTACGAATATGGGGAATAGTAAGAGTCAGAAATCCAACATGTCAGAAAAACCTGATATGAGTCAGATGCCTAACAAGGGTGAGTTTGATATGAGCCAGATACCTAACATGGAAGAGTTTGACATGAGTCAAATACCTAACAAGGGTGAGTTTGACATGAGTCAGATGCCTAATATGGATGATATCGATATTGGTGGATTCTTTGGTAAAGGCATGGGGGGAAATGGTGCAAATCTCAATTATACCGATGATAATCTAGACAGTTATTCAACTATTTGGGAGGGTGAGATCACAAAGACTTCCACAAAGGATCATAAGCGAGTAGTTGAAGCGTTGAAGAACATTTCACAAGGAACAAAACTTGAAGAGTACATGGATATTGATAATTTGCTTAAGTACATGGCAGTTCATGTATTTTCTGTAAATGAGGACAGTTTATCTGGTTCTATGGCTCATAACTATTATCTTTATGAATCGAATGGAATGCTGAATGTACTACCATGGGACTATAATCTGATGCTAGGTGGAATGGGTGGAATGGGTGGAATGAATCGCTCAAGTGGTATTGATAGTGCGACAAGCATTGTTAATGATCCGATTGATAATGCTTTTGCATCTACAGAATTTTTTGATACTCTCATGGAAAATGAAGAATATAAGGCAAAGTATTACTCCTACCTGCAGCAACTTGTGGATGAGTACCTATTGGGAGATGGGTTTGAGAATTTTTATACAAAAACCCTCAACCAAATCGATTCTTTAGTAGAAACTGACCCTACTGCATTCTACACCTATGAACAATATACAACAGCAGTAGAGACCTTATATGAGCTTGTAAAACTTCGTGGACAATCGATCCTTGGACAATTAAATGGTACGATTCCATCAACCCAAAGTGAGCAAAAAAATGCTGACACTCTAATTGATGCGTCCAATCTAGATGTTAGCTCCATGGGAAGCATGAATATGGGCGGTGGTCAAGGCAATTTTAGTCGTGGTGAACGTGGCGATACAGGTAATTCGACACAAGAAGAAACCTCAACTGTGCTTAATCTTACAACTTCTAGTGAGGATACGGGAAATGCTGGAGAATCACAACAATTTAACGGACAAATGCCAGAGGGAATGACACCACCTCAATTTGGTGAGATGCCAGAGGGAATGACACCACCTCAATTTGGTGAGATGCCAGAAGGAATGACACCACCTCAATTTGGTGAGATGCCAGAAGGAATGACACCACCTCAAGTAGATGGTGAGATGCCAGAAGGAATGACACCACCTCAATTTAATGGTGAGATGCCGGAAGGAATGACACCACCTCAATTTGATGGTGAGATGCCGGAAGGAATGACACCACCTCAAGTAGATGGTGAGATGCCAGAGGGAATGACACCACCTCAGACTGGTAGTCAGATGCCAGAGGGATTTGACCAATCCCAGTCCAATGAAAATATAACAAGTGATGAACAATCAAGCGCTGGACAATCCAGTAACGATACAACCCAAAGCAATGGATCAGCTGGACAATCTGGAGATAATACAACCCAAAGCAATGGTTCAGGTGGACAATCTGGAGATAACACAACTCAAAGCAATGGATCAGGTGGACAAACTGGTAATAACACAACTCAAAGTGATAAATTTGGTGGACAAATGAAAAACAATTTTGATTGGAGTAATATGTTTAATATGGATCCGAACAGTAACAGTGTTGCTTCAACGCAAACTATAATCATCTATGGCATCTGCTTTGCAGTTCTTATTGTTGCATTGATATTTGCTAAACTGTATAAAAGAAAACCTCGCAAGCGCTAATCTATCATTGTAAAGTATAAAATTACACTTGCTGGATTGAAATGAAAAGAACCGATAACTGTAATTTATATTACGTGTTATCGGTTCTTTTCATTTTGCGTTTCTATTTTGTGGTTACCTATGAAAGATGTAATTTTTTATAGCATAAGGTAAGATTTTATCTAGAATTACCAAACATTTTTATGTATGATTTTATCGATTGAAAATTTCTTTTGTTCGATATGGGAAGCGTTCTCTCTTGGTTTTCCGATTCCAATAAAGCACGGCATTAAGTAGTCGCCTGGAAAATTCAGAACTTCTCTTGCCCATTCACCTTCATCTCCTAATGGAATCCGTAACGTTGCAGCATATCCTTCAGCAGTAGCGGCGAGAAACATATTTTCAATGCAACACCAGATAGATGCAAATCCATTCAGATGTGATAATTCATCTGGGTGTAAAATATCTGTTTTTTGCTTAAAAAGTGGAATGATGACACAGGAAGCCTCTGCAAGCATTTGATATTGTTTTGGAACAGCATTTTTATAGCAATTTTGCTGGCAGATATCGTTTAGATTCCAATCTTTCAATAAGGAGTTCATATCTTCGTCTGAAATCTTTTTTGGTATTTTTTCTAGTAATCGAAAGACGATATTCTTATCTTTAATTACAATAAAATGCCAGTCTCTCATATGATCATTGGTTGGAGCTTTCATACCAGCAGTAATGATTTTTTCAATTGTTATATCATCCATTGATACATTTTCAAAATCACGTATGGTACGTCTTTGGTCTATCACCTCATAAAAATCCATAGTGTCCTCCCTCAAAATATGTTTTATTTGTTTATTCTATTCTGTCCTATAAAACTTATATTGTCAATCTTGAAAAGGGCAGTAAAAACTTGTATAATTAGCTTATAATTTTATAGGAGGAAGTAGCATGGAAGCAACAATGGAATCAAATCGATGTGCGATTGCAGCAGGACGAACAACGCTTGGTATTGAGTTGGGATCGACACGTATTAAAGCAGTGTTGATTAATGAAAAAAATGAACCGATTGCATCAGGAAGTTATGATTGGGAAAACCAATATGTAGATAATATCTGGACCTATGATTTGGATGAAGTTTGGAAAGGTGTTCAAACAAGCTATCAAAGAATGGCCAAGGAAGTGAAAGATACTTTTGGAGAAACGATTACTTTAATCGGTGCAATTGGATTTAGTGCCATGATGCATGGATATATGGTATTTGATCAGAACGAGAATCTATTAGTGCCATTTAGAACTTGGAGAAATACAATTACGGAAGAAGCATCGAATATACTAACAGAAACTTTTCAATATCATATTCCACAGCGCTGGAGCATTGCTCACTTATATCAGGCAATCTTAAAACAAGAGCCACATGTTAAGGATATCGACTATATGACAACATTGGCAGGTTATATCCATTGGAAACTAACTGGCCAAAAGGTATTAGGCGTTGGTGAAGCATCTGGTATGTTCCCAATTGATATCGAGAGCAAGGAATTTAACTTACATATGATCGAACAATTTAATGATTTGGTAGCATCAAAAGACTTCCCATGGACATTAGCAGATATTTTACCAAAAGTTATGGTTGCAGGTGAGGAAGCAGGCAGATTAACCGAGGAAGGTGCTAAACTACTAGATCCTACTGGCAATTTGAAGGCAGGTATTTTATTATGTCCTCCAGAGGGAGATGCTGGTACAGGAATGGTAGCAACGAACAGTGTTGCAAAACGTACTGGTAATGTTTCCGCAGGTACTTCTGTATTTGCAATGGTTGTCTTGGAAAAAGAACTATCCAAAGTTTATGAAGAGATTGATTTAGTAACTACACCTACTGGTAATTTGGTAGCTATGGTACATTGTAATAACTGTACTTCAGATTTAAATGCCTGGGTGAATTTATTCAAAGAAAGTTTAGAAAACTACGGTATTACAGTTGATATGACAAAGCTATATTCTGTTTTATACAATAAAGCCTTGGAGGGAGACGACGACTGTGGTGGCTTATTAGCATATAACTATTTTTCGGGAGAACATATCACAAAGTTTGAAGAGGGAAGACCATTATTTGTTCGAACACCAGAAAGCAATTTTAATCTTGCAAACTTTATGAGGGTTCATCTGTTTACTGCCTTAGGTGCATTAAAAACAGGTTTGGATATTCTACTGAAACAAGAAAATGTTCAGTTAGATGAAATCCTTGGACATGGTGGATTATTTAAAACAAAGGGTGTTGGTCAACGTATTATGGCAGCAGCGATTGACGTTCCTGTATCAGTTATGGAGACAGCTGGAGAAGGTGGCGCTTGGGGAATTGCATTATTGGCATCTTATATGATTCATAAAGAGGATAGAGAGACTTTAGATCATTTCCTTACTGAGCAAGTATTTGCAGGTCAGATGGGAAGTAAAATGTCCCCTGTAGCAGGTGATGTCGAAGGATTTAACTGCTTTATGAAACGCTATACGAATGGCCTTGAAATTGAGAGAGCAGCAGTAACTAATTTAAAAGTATAAAGAGATAGCAGTGTTAAAGTATATAGTTAAGATACTCATATAAAGCTTTGATTTTACTGATTTTATCAGTTAATCAGAGCTTTATATCACTATTCAGATGTGAAGGGAGATATAAGTAATTATGATAAAAGTTCCAGAGCATGTGTTATCAGATCTTTGTGAGAAATTATCCATTCAAAAAGGTACGTTAAGCTTTCTTGGCGGTGATCGTGAGGATTCAGATGGTATTGTTTATACCTATCTTGCTCAAGGTAAGAAAATGGTAGTAAAGCTTCTTGCAATCCCTATGGATGATAAAAAAAGCTTCGAAAACCTTAAACTCCGTGTTCAATATGCGAATTATCTTGGAGAACATGGAATTCATATTGCATGTCCAATCTTCAATGGAAATCATAATCTATATGAAACTAGTATAGCTGATAATTACATATTTACTGCATATATCATGAATTTCGTGGAAGGTAAAAGCCCAACCAATGAAGAACTTACCGACGAGTTAGTTCGAGAGTGGGGAAAGTTAACTGGAAAATCGCATAGAGTAACGAAAGAGTTTACTAAGACATTACAAAGCTTTGAATCTTATGAAGGTGAGCTTAACTACTTTAAGTGTCGTTGTAAAGAACCTGTGGTGAAAGAAGCCTGGTCAGAGATGTCACAACAATTGTCAGCTTTTCCGACTTCAGTCGAGGACTATGGATTTATCCATAATGACAATCATCAACATAATATCTTAGTTTCCAACAATGAGATAACGTTAATTGATTTTGATTGTGCTGGACAACAGTTTTTTGTTCAAGATATTACAACACCAGCACAAGAAATTATGTTTGATTTGACTGGAGGAATGATTTCTCCAATAACAGATGCGACTCGATTAAAACAATTTTTTGATAGTTTCTTGTCTGGATATGAACAAGAAAATCATTTATCAGATTTTTGGTATGACAAGTTTAATTTATTTATCAACTATCGGAGATTACTACTCTATAGTGTCATGGAGGATTGGATCAATACAAAACCAGACCTTAAAGCTGGTATGATTCAGTTGATTCAAAATCCTCCGAAGATTTCATTATAAATAAGATATATGAAAGAGATAGGAGTACAAATGCAAACAAGTGATAATGAATTAATTAATCATTTATCTCAATTACATACAACTGAATTAGGAGCAATCCGAATCAAGAGAAATCTGTCCTTAGAAACAGATGATGTTATAAAGTGGTGCAAAGAGCAAATATTAAGTCCGAGTGCGATTATTATCAGAAGAGGGAAGAACTGGTATGTGGATATTAAGGATTGTGAAATAACAGTGAATGCGTATAGTTACACCGTAATCACTGCTCATAAAATCATGACATAACTAATGACGTTAATTGTAAAATGAAACGTAACCCTTTCCATTTCATTTAACTGTTATTAATTAGTTAAACATATATCTGCTAGGGGTTGCACCTTAGCTTACAAAAGTCTAGTGTATGTCAAAACACTAGGCTTTTAGTTTACACTATGTTTGTTAGAAAATAGTTCACAATACGAGATAAATATGGTAAAATATGGAAATGAATGATAAAATAAATAATAAGGGATAAATAAAAGGTTAGAAACATATGTAAAAAGTAGTTAAGTAGAGTCATGATCTATTTTTTGCTTTTTATTACATTGATTCCAAGGAGAACTCTATGAAACTCTTTAAGCATATGAATCTGTTTAGTGCAGTGGCTTTGTTGTTTTTGCTTACTGTTATGTTTGGTAGTATGTATGTATTTAAAAACCAGATTACACAAGCGACCAATGAGATTAAGACGAAAGAGCCGAAAGATTATGACGCATATTATGTGATGATTGTGGAGGATACAAAATCCTCCTTTTGGAATAGTGTGTATGAGTATACGAAGAAAATTGGAGAGAACAATAATATCTATGTAGAGTTAATGGGGACACAGTTAGCAACAGAGTACTCGAAGGCGGACAGAATGAGGATTGCAATTGAATCAAAGGTGGATGGAATCTTTTTAGAAGCGGATGAAAGTAAGGAGATAACGAATCTAATTAATGAGGCAGTAGAGAATAAGATTCCCGTTATCACTGTAATAGGTGACAATGCATCGAGTGAACGTCAAAGTTTTGTTGGGATTAGCAGCTATAATCTGGGAAGAGAGTATGGACGTCAAGTTCAAGAGCTTGCGAAGGAATCCTTGAACCGCGTTGTAATTTTAATGACAGCGCAAGCGAAGGACTCAGTGCAAAATATCATTTATTCGGGAATACAGGAAATGTTAGAATCAAGTGGCAGTTATGATAAGATTCAACTAGAAAGTATAGCGATTGACGCTTCAAGTTCATTTGCAACTGAAGAATCGATACGTGATATTTTTATGAATTCTGAGGAGTTGCCGGATATTTTGATCTGTTTGGATGAATTGAACACAACATGTGCATATCAAGCACTGATCGATTATAACAAAGTTGGTGTTGTCAATATTCTCGGATATTATGATTCTGAAACAATCTTAAATGCCATTCAGAGAAAAGTAATTTACTCCACAATTTCGATTAAGACAGAGCAAATTGGAGAGTACCTGATGGAAGCGATTCAAGAATATCAAACTTATGGACAGGTAAATGAATATTATACGGTAGATACCACACTAATAACTTTTGATAATATTAAAGAGTATAGTGGGGGTGAAATCGATGAGAAGTAAAGGAATGTTTCAACCTACCATACAAAGAAAGCTGACGCTTACATTTATAGCGACTATAATGATTGTATTGCTTATGAATATTTTTATGTATCAAAACATCAACCGCTTAATTACAAAGTTAGATAATATTTATCGAAGTAATTTGAATCTCAATACTCTGGAAGAATCCCTGGAAGAAGTACAGACGAGTATGACGAACTATCTGAATACAAAAACATCGGATGCAATGGAGGATTACTATCGAAGCGAACAAATCTACCGAAATCTTATAGCTAATTTACAAGAAAAGCCTTCGAATGATCCACTTTTATTAATGGAACGTAATATCAATAAGATGTCCTCTAATTACTTAGAATTGACGAATCAAGCGATTGAGGCAAAGCGTGGCCGCAATGTTGAAAAGTATAAGCAAAGATATGATAAAGCAAGTTTATTATATTCTTTCATCAGTACTTATATTTACAGCTTGAACAATGAACAGTTTAAGGATAATTCGCTTAATTATACTGCGTTATCTGCCTCCATACAATCCTTGGAGCGTGTTAGTACTTTTTTGCTTGTTAGTGTAGCGTTGGGTAATATAATCCTAATCACTTTGATCACGCAAACGATTACACGGCCATTAAAAATTCTTGCTAGAACAGCAAATCAAGTTGCACAAGGTAATTTTATGGTAAATCTTGTTGAGGTCCAGTCGAAAGATGAGGTTGGAGTTGTAACAAAAGCATTTGATAAGATGGTTGTGAGTTTACGCGAATACATAACGAAATTAACAGTGAGTATGGAAGTGGAACAAAACCTTCGTGAGAATGAGTTGCGAATGGAAACACACTTAAAGGATGCTCAGTTAAAATATCTTCAAGCACAGATTAATCCGCATTTTCTCTTTAATACCCTGAATGCAGGTGCACAGCTTGCGATGTTGGAAGGAGCGGAGAGGACGAACGCATATATACAAAATATGGCTGAGTTTTATCGCTATAATTTAAAGAAGAATAATGAAGTGGTAACGCTTCAGGAAGAGATTGAGTTAGTTGATAACTATATTTACATCTTAAATGTGAGGTTTTCTGGTGATATTCACTTTGAAAAGGAGATTGATCCGACAGTTTTACAGAGAAAAGTCCCAAGCATGATTTTACAACCACTTGTCGAAAATAGTGTAAATTATGGGATTCGTAACGTTGAATGGGAAGGAAAGATAAACTTAACCATCTATCGTAAGGACAAACGAATTATTATTAGCATTAAGGATAATGGAATTGGAATGTCTGCATCTCAGATTGAAAACATATTATCCAATCCTCCAAGTAAAGCTGTTCTATCGAGAGATTCCAATGGAATCGGTTTAAATAATGTGATTGGGCGTGTTCGTATATTCTTTGATCGACAGGATATTATCGAAATTCATAGTGACGGCGAAGGTAAGGGCACAGAGGTTATCCTTATTATACCTATGGAGGAAGGAGATAGCTATGTATAAAATCATGCTTGCTGATGATGAGGGAATCGTAATAGACTCACTAAAATATATTATTAATCGTAATTTTGGAGATACTTGTATCGTCGAGTATGCGAAATCAGGACGAGCAGTCATTGAATTAGCTGAGCGGTTTCGACCAGACATAGCTATTATGGATATTCATATGCCGGGCATCAATGGGATTGAGGCAATGAGGGAAATAAAGAAGATGTATAGTCAGGTTGTATTCATTGTAATTTCTGCATTTGATAAATTCGATTATGCAAAAGAAGCGATAAATTTAGGCGTGATTGAGTATTTACATAAGCCGGTAGAGCAAAAAAAAATCGTAGATGTCATAAGAAAAGCAATGGATGTGATTGAAGTTGAGAAGAAAAAACGAAGCAATGAACTTTTAATTCGCGAAAAGTTAGAAACAGTCGTTCCAATTATTGAAAATGGCTTAATTTACAATATATTGTTTCAAGAAAACTTTAAAGAGGATGTCGATAATTTTAAGACCTTACTTGGGTTGAAAGAGGATTATGGATATATGCTTGTCCTTGTTTGTGGGGAGGAACAAGAAGGTAGCTATATGACGAATGCAGTTGGAATGAGTATTCGGCTACAAGGTAAATATCGAGAGGTTCGTGAGATTATTCGAGAATATTTTGATGGAATTGTTGGAGCAGTCATGGCAAATAAGATTGCAGTATTTGTACCATATCAAGAACGTCACATTGATTATAACAAAAGGATTGATCTGATTGATCGTGCACGTGAATTATCTCGAAAATTAAGACATCAGGTTGAGTTTTGCTTTCGTATTGGAATTGGTAGTGTACGAAGTATCCATGATTCCATGCAGTCTTATAATGAAGCACTCAAATCCTTGGTTCAGACAACAGGGCGTGTGGTCCATGTGGATGATTTACCACTGACTTGTGATTATGAAGAGAATTACCCAATAGATGTGGAACTTGCTCTATTCGATGCAATTAATGATGGAAACTTGAATGAGACGATAACAATGGCATCACGTTTCTTTGATTGGATGACAGTTAATTATCCAGATTGCATGATGGACATCCGTCTAAAAGTATTGGAAATAACCCTTAGAGCAGAGCATATCGCATATGAGAATGGAGGCATGACGTATCAATTTCGTTCTAGACAAGATTATCTTTCTAAAGTAATACAATGCGATGATAGTGAGGAATTAAAACAGTGGCTAATTGACAAGGTCACGTTGGCTTGCCGTAATATATGCTACGTAAAACAAGGACAATCTCGTAGTGTAGTCGAAATAGCGAAGAAATTTATTGAAGAGAATTATAGTCGGGATTTGTCCCTAGATGATGTCTCTCGAAAAGTAGATGTAAGTCCATATTACTTTAGCAAGATATTTAAAGAACAGATCGGTAAGAACTTTATTGATTATTTAACTGATTTACGTATAGAAAAAGCGAAAGAACTGCTGAAACAGACTGAAATGAGTATGAAAGAGATATGTGCTAGTGTTGGATATTCGGATCCTAATTATTTTAGTCGTACCTTTAAGAAAAATGTCGGTGTTACACCAACATTCTATAAGGAAGGGAGGTTCACATGAAGAGAATTACAGTATTCCTTTTACTTGTATGTATGTTATTAAGTAGTTGTCTCAGTCATAGTCAGAAGGATAAATTCAAAACAGAACAAGAGGACTCCCTACAAATTGGAATGAGTTTCGACTCTTTTGTTATTGAGAGATGGCAAAGAGATCGCGATGTATTTGTATCAACTGCAAAAGACCTCGGGGCAATCGTGAATGTACGGAATGCAAATGGAGATGTGGAAACACAGATTACCCAGATTGAATACTTTATAGAAAAAAAGATGGATGCAATTGTTATTATTTGCATCGATATGGACCAGTTGAAGAAGGTAGTTCAGAAAGCAAAGGATGCTGGAATTAAGGTAGTTGCGTATGATCGCTTAATTCGAAACGCGAATGTTGATCTTTATATCTCCTTTGATAATGAGGCAGTTGGTACGATGATGGCGACAGCTATCGTAGAACAAGACATAGAAAAAAAGAAAGTATTAATGATTGGTGGACCATTAACAGATCTTAATGTGATTATGGTTGAATTGGGATTTTGTAAAGTGATTGAGGAAGCTGGGATCGAAGTGGTTGGTAATTTACATGCTGCAGGTTGGAAACCTGAGTTAGCAAGTGTTTATATTGATTCAAATTATACTTTACTTGATCAGGTTGATGCTATTATGTGTGGTAATGATAGCCTTGCAACTCAAGTTGTTTATTGCTTAGCAGAGCGAAGGCTAGCTGGTAAAGTATATGTTGTAGGACAAGACGCTGATTTAGAAGCATGTCAAAGAATTGTCGAGGGAACACAATTAATGACAGTATACAAACCAGTAGAGAAACTTGCACAGAAAGCAGCAGAATATACAATAAAGTTAATAAAAGAAGAAGAATTGGAAGAGACACAGTCGATAAATGATGGGACCTATGACGTTCCGTATGTTGCTTTAGAAACAATTGCTGTTACAGAAGATAATATGATGGAGGTTATCATAAATAGCGGTTTTCATCTGAAGGAAGACGTTTATTTAAATGTACCTGATAAGATGCCAGAGTAGTATTTTCTTGAGAATGGTTAGCATATTTACAAAAATATGCTAACCATTCTTTTTTTGTCATTACAATATGGTGAAAATTTACATTAAGAAGCAATTCATTCCTGTAATATATATGTTAATTTGATTATGTAATAAAAATAAACAGACATTTAGGTATAAAAAAGTTTTAAGAGAGAGAATTGGAGGTAGGGATATGAAAAGAAAGTTACTCAGTGGTTTATTAGTACTAACAATGGCAGCATCTTTATTCGTAGGATGTGGTTCGAAATCAACTTCAAGCGAACCTGAGGCTACAGATGCCCCTAAAGCAACCGAGGCACAAAAGGCAACCGAGGCACCTAGCACAACAGAGAGTCAGTTAATTGGTGTTTCAATGCCAACTAAGGATTTACAGCGTTGGAATCAAGACGGTGGCAACATGGAGAGACTTCTAAAAGAGGCCGGTTATAAAGTTGATTTACAATATGCAAACAATGAAATCCAGACACAGGTTTCTCAAGTAGAGAATATGATTTCCAATGGTTGTAAAGTACTTGTTATTGTAGCCATTGATGGTGATTCTTTAGGAACTGTTTTAGCACAGGCTAAAAATCAAGGAATCTCTGTTATCGCTTATGACCGTTTAATCAAGAACTCAGATGCAGTTTCTTACTATGCAACATTTGATAACTATAAAGTTGGTGCTACACAAGGTCAATACATAAAAGATAAACTAGATCTTGACAATGCTGCTGGACCATTCAATTTTGAGATCTTTGCAGGTGACCCAGGTGATAATAATGCAACATTTTTCTATAACGGCGCTATGGATATTTTAAAACCATATGTTGATTCTGGTAAATTAGTTGTTAAATCCGGAAGTGTTGATTTTGAGGAAGTTGCTACTGCAGGTTGGTCAACAGAAACTGCTCAAAGCAGAATGGATGCAATTATTGCTTCCTACTATGCAGATAATACAAAGCTTGATGCAGTTCTTTGCTCTAATGATTCAACTGCACTTGGTGTAACGAATGCACTTTCTGCTTCTTATACAGGAGAATGGCCAATTGTTACAGGTCAAGATTGTGATAAGGCTAATGTAAAGAATATGATTGCTGGAAAACAGTCAATGTCCGTTTTTAAAGATACTCGTACTTTAGCAGCTCAGGTTGTACTGATGGTAGATGCAATCGTGAAGGGTGGAGAAGCGCCAGTTAATGATACGAAGACTTACGATAATGGTATGGGAATCGTTCCATCTTATCTTTGTGAACCAGTATTTGCAGATGCAAGTAATTATAAAGAATTATTAATCGATTCCGAATATTATACTGAGAGTGATTTGCAGTAGTCTTAGGATTGTACAGGCGGGATTTATCCCGCCTGTTTTACATAATCCCTGAAAGGAGGGCACATTGTCTAAGATACTTTTAGAGATGAAGAATATTATAAAAACTTTTCCAGGTGTAAAAGCATTAGATCGTGTGAATTTAAAGGTGGAACAAGGGGAAATTCATGCTTTAGTAGGTGAAAATGGCGCAGGTAAGTCTACACTGATGAATGTCTTAAGTGGGATTTATCCATTTGGAACCTATGAGGGTGAGATCTTCTTTGATGGAAAGCTATGCAAATTTACGAATATTAAGGATAGTGAGCAACTTGGTATCGTAATCATTCATCAGGAGTTGGCACTTATTCCATATATGACAATTGGTGAGAATATGTTTCTTGGTAATGAGAGAGGGCATTCTTACGCAATTAATTGGAGTGAGACCTATGGAAAAGCGGATGAATTATTAAAAACTGTAGGTCTAGAAGAATCCTCAAGAACATTAGTGAAAGACATTGGACTTGGAAAGCAGCAATTGGTTGAGATTGCAAAAGCGCTTGCAAAGAAAGCTCGATTGCTTATTTTAGATGAACCAACATCATCATTGAATGAGTCTGACTCTAAAGCATTATTAGAGTTACTCAAGAGGTTCCAAAAGGAAGGCATCACGTCCATTATCATCTCTCACAAATTAAATGAAATATCATATGTGGCAGACAAAATCACAATTCTAAGAGATGGTTCTACAATTGAGACTCTTAATAAATCAAAGGATGATATATCAGAGCAACGAATTATTCGGGGTATGGTAGGACGAGATATGACAGTACGTTTTCCTAAAAGAATCTCATTTAAGAGTGACGAAACAGTTATGGAGGTAAATCATTGGACAGTCTTTAATCCATTAAATCTAGAGCAAAAGGTTGTAAATGATGTGAGTTTTTATGTGAAAAAGGGTGAAGTGATAGGAATTGCTGGGTTGATGGGAGCTGGCAGGACTGAATTGGCTATGAGCTTGTTTGGTAGAAGCTATGGAAAAAAGATAACTGGTGAGGTTTCTTTGTTTGGTAAAAAGGTTCATCTTAAGACGATTAAATCTGCAATAAAAAATAGACTTGCTTATGTGACCGAAGACCGTAAGGGTAATGGTTTGATATTAAGTAAATCGATTTGTATCAACACTTCCCTAGCTAGTTTGGATAAAGTAAGTAAGTATGGTGTGATTGATCAAGACAAAGAACTTTTAACAGCGAATGAGTATAAAGAAAAATTGAAAACAAAGTGTCCAACGGTAGAGCAGGCAGTTGAGAACTTAAGTGGTGGAAATCAACAAAAAGTATTATTAGCAAAATGGATGTTTGCAAATCCTGAAATATTAATTCTGGATGAGCCTACGAGAGGTATTGATGTTGGTGCTAAGTATGAGATTTATTGTATTATTAATCAGCTTGTAACAGAGGGGAAAGCAGTCATCATGATTTCTTCAGAACTCCCTGAAGTTATTGGAATGTGTGACCGTATCTATATTATGGATGAAGGTAAATTCGTTGGTGAGGTAAGTAAAGAAGAGGCAACCCAAGAGTTAATCATGTCACATATTGTGAAAACAAAAGGTAAAGGAGCATAAGCGATGAATCTAGAAAAAGTAGTCGATGATATAAAGAATTCAAAGTTAGTATGTACCATCAATAATTCGAAAATAGTAAAAGTAATCAATAATTCAAAAGTAATGAGGGCAAGAAGATGGTTAAGTAAAAAATTATCTAGTCCTCTGAAAAAGTATGCAATGATTATTGCACTTGTTGCAGTCACTTTATTTTTTACATATAGAACAGATGGAAAGATTCTACTTCCTTCCAATGTAAGTAACTTGATCTCCCAAAATGCATATGTATTTGTATTGGCTACTGGTATGCTTTTTTGTATTCTGACTGGTGGTAATATTGATCTTTCCATAGGGTCTGTCGTATGTTTTGTTGGCTCGATTGGCGCTACATTAATGGAAAATGAAGGAATTAATCCTATTGTCTCTATTGTTGCCATGTTAATCTTTGGTTTACTAATCGGGGCATGGCAAGGTTTTTGGATTGCATATGTACGAGTCCCACCATTTATTGTTACTCTAGCTGGTATGTTAATCTTTCGTGGATTATCCAATGTTGTACTTAATGGTATGACTGTTAGTTTAACGAATGAAGCATATATCAAAGCATTTGGTGGTGGAGCTAATTGCTATATTCCAGATTTTTTTAAGATGAAAGACTTTAATCTTACCTGCTTTATTATTGGAGTGCTTGCATGTATCATATATACATTTTTAGCTCTTTACAGTAGAAGAAAGAAAGTGAAATTAGGCTATCAGACAGAAAAATTAGGAAGTCTACTTATCCGAATTGTGCTTATTTGTGCTGTAGTCCTTGCATTTAGTTATCGTCTTTCTCAATACCGAGGAATTCCAACTTCTTTAGTATGGGTTATGATTATTGTTGGAATCTACGGTTATATTTCGTCTAAAACAACATTAGGGCGTCACTTCTATGCAGTAGGTGGCAATGAAAAAGCAACGAAATTATCTGGTATTAATACGAATCGAGTATATTTCCTAGCTTACTTGAACATGGGATTGCTATCCGCACTTGCTGGAATGCTTACAATTGCTCGAATGACAAGTGCACAGCCAACTTATGGAACCAACTATGAGATGGATGCAATTGGTTCTTGTTTTATCGGTGGTGCTTCTGCTTATGGTGGAATTGGTACGGTTCCTGGCGTTATTGTTGGTGCTGTTTTGATGGGTGTAATCAACTTGGGTATGAGTATTACTGGCGTTGATGCCAACTATCAGAAGGTTGTAAAGGGCGTTGTCTTACTTGCCGCTGTAATCTTCGATGTTGTATCAAAACGTAGTAGCAAGAAATAGCAGTAACCAGCCCTGGAAGGTTTTAGAGTGTTTGTGATTTAGGTTTGTCCATAAGAAGGTACATTACTTGTATATTTTCTTCGGCGCGCTACGCTCACAAGCCCACAAAGAGCGTGTGGGACTTGTAAGGCACTCCGAAAATATACAAGTAATGTACCTTCTTTCGATAGGTTTTTAATCACAAACACGGGAAGTGTATGAGGGCTGGGTTGGTAAGTAGTACGTCCTGCTAGTTTGCTTAGTGTTTGTGATTTAAGGCAAATTAAAAAGAAAGAGCTCCATCGTATATTTTCTTCGGCGCGCTACGCTCACAAGCCCACAAAAAGCATGTGGGACTTGTAAGGCACTCCGAAAATATACGATGGAGCTCTTTCTTTTTAGCAAGGTTTTTAATCACAAACACGGGAAGTACATGAGGGCTGGCTTTGGATAGTAGTGCGCCCTGCAAGGTTTTGGAGTGTTTGTGATTTAGGTTTGTCCATAAGAAGGTACATTACTTGTATATGATATTCTTACTAATTCATATGCCTTATCAACCAAGGCATTCTCATCCATCGTTTATAATAAATTCTCACGATAAATCTTTGTTTCTCTTAGTGGTTTTATGCAGTATTTAATGTTAGATATAATGTTAGTAAAGAACCAGAGACTAGTACATTCTCTAATTCTCTACTCTATCAGTCATAAGAATACAAAGTATATTCCGTTAACTCATCATTCTTGTAACAATAAATTGATTTAATTCTTTTTTTCTCATCAAATGTATAGATAGCCTTTTGATTTACTGTACAAGTATCTCCTAAACAATCATACCATTCTTTACTTATTAGTACTCCATTCTCATAAGTATATCTTATACTTAATGTTAACTCAGTTTCACCTATTCCCTCATAGGAATCCTCTGACTTTAAGGCCCCATCCGAACCCCTTTCCTGTAATATCACATACAGGTGCTCCAAATTTGCCATTGCTGTACTGTTTGAATTTGATTATTTGAATAATCATGGATTCGTTCTTGATAATTTACTAAATATCAATATAATGATGAATAGGTATAAAATACCATTATAGTGAAAACAGTATAATATCATAAGTGTATCATGTATTTATATACTGCAATTACGTAAGAAGTAATTCAAAATACTTTATTAAGAAGGAGTATCCATGAATAAAAGCACATTACGACAATCGTTTTTATTACTTTTAACTGCTACAATTTGGGGAGTTGCTTTTGTAGCACAAAGTGTTGGTATGGATTATGTTGGACCATTTACGTTTAATGGAGTTCGATGCATTATTGGTGGTCTAGTATTATTGCCATACATCGCTGTTAGTGAGCGTCAAACGAAGAAGAAAGAAATAGTTATTGATACAAAAAAGGCAAGAAAAGATCTTGTGATTGGAGGATTACTATGCGGTTTTATCTTATTTCTAGCATCTAATCTTCAGCAGATTGGCCTACAGTATACAACAGTAGGAAAAGCAGGATTTGTGACAGCTATGTACATAGTAATTGTACCATTAATCGGTATATTTTTAAAGAAAAAGGCAGGACTTCGAGTATGGCTTGCCGTCTTGATTGCCATTATCGGCTTGTATCTTCTTTGTATGACCGGAGGATTTTCCTTGCAGTTTGGAGATATCCTTGTTTTACTTTGTGCAATTATTTTCTCTTTTCATATCATTGTGGTGGATCATTATGCTCCAATCGTAAATGGTGTGAAGATGTCATGTATACAATTTTTTACTTGTGGAATCTTATCTTGTATTCTTATGTTCATTTTTGAAACTCCAAAAATAACACAAATTATTGCAGCATGGGTATCAATTCTATATGCCGGTGTGCTATCCTGTGGAGTTGCGTATACTTTACAAATTGTTGGACAAAAAGGTATGAATCCAACCGTAGCTTCTCTTATTATGAGTCTAGAATCAGTAATATCAGTTTTAGCTGGGTGGCTTCTATTAGGTGAAAAGTTATCAGTTCGTGAACTCTTAGGTTGTGTGTTGATGTTTACAGCAATTGTATTAGTTCAACTTCCAAAGGGAAAGTTTGCATTTAGCATTGTCAAATGGAAGTTGGTAAAGAAAAATTAGGTTATGTTTAAATATAGTGTTGATAATTTACCAGTTCAAATGGAAGCCAGTTTAGGCTTCCATTTGAAAATATACTGATTGGTTAAATCTTAGTCATTAAGTGCCATTGTTTGTTTTATGTACTTAGGTATATCTATATTGGTTGAATAGCAAAAGCCTATAATTTGACCTATGTGCATTTGCTCATGACCTATCATTGCAGACAAATGACGATTTATTAACCACTTCTCTCCAAACCAGTTTATAGTTTCCACACCAGTGTATGCTTCTAAAACTTCCTCCATTTTATTATCCAGCTCGTCCATCATATTTACGAGACTACTCTTTGAAGTGTCTGGCAAAGGGGAATAGGTAAAAGATATAGAGTTAGTTGTTAAAGCATTAACATAACAACCTTGAATTTGAATCAATTCTTCACATTGTTTTCTTATTGTATTTAGGTTTTTTCTTGGTAACATCTTATCTAAACATATGTCATCTAATTCTATGACAAAATGCTTTAGTATATCTCTTCCATATTTCCAATCATCAAGTTGTGCCCTTATAGATTCAATCATTTTTTTACCTCCAAACATTTTTATTTATTATGATTATACTAAAAATTACCAATATACACCATAGTTATATAAATTGCGCATCTGGCTTTAAATCCGTTTTTGTATATGCCTTCCTTTTGCTTTCTTCTTATCAAACTCAACATTTAGTTTAACATAGCCAAAAAGTGAAAATAAAAAGTATTAGAGTTATTGAGTGAGTAAAAAAGGAACTTTAAACATATTAATAAATGGTAAATTATTGCAATGATGGATTTTCTCTGAATAAGTAAGTATAATTATTTCTAGTAAACTATAGATACATAAGATGCGGAAAATAGTTGAATTACTTAAGATAGAAGGGAATACAGAATTGATGTTAGTGTCAAAGCAAGAACGACAAAGATTATTGGATATTGAGCATGAGTATAACAATGCTCTCATTACGATAGATGAAATTAATACAAATTATTTTAAAAGTCAGAAACTATTAGAACAACGTGCAAGAGACATAAAAAACTTATCTGAGCGAGTTACATTTCTTCAAGGAGAGATAGCAAAATATAACGAGATTACGGTAGAAGTCGAGGCATATGTCAAGGAGAGAGAAGATCAAATTACTAAATTAAGTAATGATTTGTCTGAAACAGAGTCTCAAATCAAAAACTTAAAGGCTGAAAAGGTAAATCTGACTAATACGGTAAAGGATCATCAAATAGAATTACAGAGAGTAAAGAACTCCTTAAAACTTCAAGAAACTGAAAATTCGAAGCAAAGGGATGGACTTGAAAAAAAAGAAAGACAAATTACTGAATTAACTGGTTTATTGGACGAGACACAGTCTATTTTTGAAGCGAAGGAGCTAGAGATTTCGAATTTAACGACTCAAGTTGCTACGAATAAAGCTGAGTTAGAGGAGAAAATCAATGAACTAGCTAAGGCAAAAACAGAGCTGTCAGATCTTCATAATCAGAATAATCTTAAGTCAGAAGAGATTGTTAGGGTTAATGAGCTTCTTTCTAATAAAATTATGGAAGCAGAGGAACTTCGAAGTATAATAACTCAGAATACAAAAAAGATGGAAGAACAATCTGCAGAGATAAAGAAAAATTCTGCATTTATCGATACCCAGAGAAAAGAGATTCAGCAGCTTAAGAAAGATATCACTACAAAAGAGGAGTTAGCCTCTATCACTTTAGCAGACAAACAGAACAAGCTAAATTCAGTAACTCGCGAACTGATTGAAACGCAGGATAGTTTAGCGACAGTCACTATGAGTTTAGATGAAGCAAAGGATAAGCTTGATGTTTCAATAAAAGAGAAGGATGAGGCCATTCATACTAAAGATGCTCTTCTTGAAAAGAGAAAAGAGCATGTTTATCATTTAGAGCAAAAATTATCGAAACTCAATAAAGAATACTCGATTAACGTCGAACAAATTCGAATCAAATCAGATGAGTTAGCTAAAACAACGACAGAACTAAATCATTTGAAAGAAGAGTTTCATACAAGAGAAAATGAACTCAGCTCCGTAAAGAAGGAATTTGACGAAGTACAACAGAAGCTTGGGACAGTCAAGCAAGAACTAAATACAGCTAAGCAAGAACTCAACAACACTAAGAGTAGATTCGAAAGTAACTTAAAAGAGTTGGAAACAACAAAGAGTGAGCTTAGTAGAACGAAACAGGAATTCAGCTTAATCAAACAGGAATTAAGTACCACGAAGCAAGAACTCAACAACACTAAGAATAGATTCGAAAGCAACTTGAAAGAGTTAGAAACAACAAAGAGTGAGCTTAGTAGAACAAAACAAGAATTCAGCTTAATCAAACAGGAATTAAGTACCACTAAACAAGAACTTAACAACACTAAGAATAGATTCGAAAGTAACTCGAAAGAGCTAGAAACTACAAAGAGTGAGCTTAATAGAACGAAACAAGAACTAAGCTCAATTAAACAAAAATTGAGTACAGCAATACAGGAATTAGGTACAACAAAACAGGAATTAAGTACCACTAAGCAAGAACTCAATAACACTAAGAATAGATTCGAAAGCAACTTGAAAGAGTTAGATTCCATTAAATTAGTATATAAAACTTCTCAGGAGACAATTAAAAGACAAGACCAGGAGTTAGAAGAATCAAAGAAGATACTTGTCAAAAGAGAACAGCAATTAACTAGTTATAAAGGAGAAATCGAACGGAAAGATAGAATTTACAATTCAGCACAGGTAGTTATGGAAAAACAAAGGTTACGTGTTGTTAACTACATGGCTACGATTGAAGACCAGAAAAAAGTAATCGAAGAGCAGAATAAATTATTCGAGCAACAAAAGAAATCGATCGAAGAACAGAAGAGAGAATTCGAGCAACAAAAGAAGTCAATCGAACAACAAAAAAGAGAATTTGAAGAGCAGAAGAAGGCATTTGAAAAACAGAAGGAGGCTCTGGAAGTTCAAAAAGAGGAAAATGATAAACTTGAGAAACTAAATGAAGAATTAATCAGCCGGAACATTCGATTGGAAAAAGACAAAGAAATCTTTTTAGTGCAGAAGACGGAACATATCTCACTTGAAAATGATAATAGAAAGTTATTAGAAGAAATAGGAGAGAAAAACCGAATAATTGATGAGTTGGAAACTCAGATTATAGAGCTTCTTGTTAGAAATGAAAGAAAGTCGAGTTAGTATAATTGAGGTTGATTGACGGTTACTCTTGTTAAGTGAATGGATTATGAGTATGTTATAAGTTTATGTTCAAGATAGAAAGTTGTTATCATACAATTATTAGTAAGAAACGATATAAGGAATAACTTATGTTAGAAAAAGGAAGGCATTATTTTACTTGTGCTAATTCAGCGAAGGGCTTTCAAAATTTGTTTGATTATAATCTATCTGGTTTACAAAAGGTCTATATATTAAAGGGTGGACCAGGTACTGGGAAATCTACACTTATGAAAAAAGTTGGAGAAAAATATGGAGATGAGGGCTTTGAGGTGGAGTATATTCATTGTTCTTCTGATCCGGATTCACTAGATGGCATAGTCATTCGTAGTGTTGGAGTTGGAATTGTAGATGGTACGAAACCACATGTCATCGAACCTAGTGCTCCTGGGGCAATTGAGGAATATATAAACCTAGGTGTTGCTTGGGATACGAAGCAGCTAGCGCAGTATTCCAAGGAAATCTTAGAACTAGTGCACAAGATTGATGAATGTTATCCAAATGTATATGAGCAGTTTCAAAAGGCACTGAGAATTCACGACGAGTGGGAACGTATTTACATCAATAATATGAATATACCAGCGGCAAATAGAATAACCGAGCAAATAATAGTTAGACTTTTTGCAAAGGTTGAAGAGAAAAATAGTGGGTACACATTTCATAGATTCTTTGGAGGAGCAACTTCCAAAGGCCCTATTGATTTTATAGAAAATCTTACGGATGATATGAAAATAAGGTATTTTTTAAAGGGGCGTCCAGGTAGTGGTAAGTCGACGATGCTTAAGAAAATATTGAGAAAAGCAGAAGAGCTAGGAGTCGATGTCGAGGTGTACCATTGTGGTTTAGATCCAGATAGCCTTGATATGCTCCTTTTTCCTGAACTCAGTACTTGTATTTTCGATAGCACTGCCCCACATGAATATGAGCCTAGTCGCCTTGGAGATTCTATTATTGATCTGTATCAAAATGTAATACGTTTTGGCACAGACGAGGAAAACGAAATAAAGTTAAGCGGTATTAAAGAACGGTATAAATGCCTTCTGAATACGGGAATCTTCTACCTTGAAAGAGCAAAACAACTACATGACCAGCTTGAGTCATACTATATTAGTTCAACCAATTTTCAAAAGATCAATGAAATTACAGATGATTTAATTGCAAAAATTGAGGAACGAATAAAGTCGAATGAATAGTGATGAAAGTAAATGATTTGCACATAGAATAGAACTCCTTTTCTTCCTATTTGTCTTAAGATATGCTATACTTAAAAGCAAAGGTTATGATAAGGAGCATATGGTATGGGATATGTATTAATTACAGGAGCTTCCTCAGGAATCGGCTATGAGCTTGCAAAACAATTTGCAATGCATGGTGAATCATTAATTATATCGGCAACCAATTTACAATGTCTAGAAAATATAAAAAGAGAGTTTGAACAACAATTTTCTGTTGAGGTTGTAGCGGTTGCCGAAGATTTAAGTCAAAAGGGAGCAGCAACTGAATTATATCGCAAGATAAAAGAGCAATATCTGACAGTATCCATATTAATCAATAATGCTGGTTTTGGATGCGTTGGTGAGTTCGTCGACATACCATTATCGTTAGAGGAATCCATGATGATGGTGAACATGGTAAACCTTGTAGGATTAACAAAACTATGCTTGAGTGAGATGAAAGAAGCAGGTTCTGGTAAGATTCTTAATGTTGCTTCCACAGGAGCATTTCAACCAGGTCCGTGGATAGCTTCTTATTATGCTACGAAGGCATTTGTCTTCAACTTTTCGGAAGCAATACGTATGGAATACAAGAAATATGGAATTCAAATAAGCACGTTATGTCCAGGTGCAACGAAAACTAATTTTACGAAGCGAGCTGGAAGAGGACAGATGAAACATGCGATGGAGGCGAGTAAGGTTGCTGAAATTGCTTATCACCAATTCATTCGCAATAAGAATATTATTATACCTGGTATACTGAATCAATTGGGACAAGTACCTCCAAGAAAGATACGTAGCTTATTTGTGGAAAGGTTACAAAAAAGGCTAGCTAGGAATTGAGGAAGAAGAATATGGCAAAAAGTAATTGTGAAAGTTGCGCAAATTATGTATATGATGAAGAATATGATTGTTATTATTGTGAAGTAAATCTTGATGAGGATGAGATGAGTCGTTTTATGAGTGATACACTAGACCAATGCTCTTACTTCCAATTAGACGATGAATATAAAATAGCAAGAAAGCAATAAATACACATAAAGAACAATGTCTGGAAGTCTATTTTTACAATGTTACTGATTAATAGCATTGTAGAAAAAGGTGAAAGAAAGCGTTACAATTATACCTAAGATTATGGTATTTTGGAGGACAATATGAAGATTAGTGAGATTTTTAGTCAAAAGCGAACGGTATTTTCATTTGAAGTTTTTCCACCTAAGAGGGAAGGAACGATTGAAAGTATTACGTCTGTTTTAGGAGAATTAAGCGAACTTAAACCTGATTTTATTAGTGTGACTTATGGGGCAGGAGGAAATGTAGCGGATGTTTCCACGTGTCAGATTGCATCAATGCTTAAGAGTGAATACCACATTGAATCGATGGCTCATCTTACTTGTGTGAATTCAACAAAACCAGACATTGACCTTATACTAGAACAATTAAGGGATAAGGGAATTGAAAATATCCTTGCATTACGTGGGGATATCAACCCTGATTTACCAAGAAGATATGACTTTCATTATGCTAGTGAGCTTGTTAGTTACATAAAGAAACATGGAGATTTTCATATATCAGGAGCTTGTTATCCTGAAGTACATATCGATGCAAAAAATATGGAAGAAGATGTTGAACATCTTAAATTGAAAGTAGAGGCAGGCGTTAGTCATCTAATTACTCAATTATTTTTTGATAACGATTTTTTTTACCGCTTCCAAGAAAAAGTAAGAACTGCTAGAATTCATATTCCAATCGAAGCTGGAATTATGCCTGTAAGTAATAAAAAGCAAATTGAGCGAATGGTAACGATGTGCGGGGCGAGTATTCCACAAAAACTGGCTAAATTATTGCAACGTTATGAATTTGATTCGAATTCGCTTCGTGATGCTGGAATCGAGTATGCAATTCGTCAGATGGAAGATTTGACTCAACATGGTGTGGATGGACTTCATCTGTATACAATGAATAATCCTTACATTGCGCGACAAATTAGTAGGGAATTTATCTCAAACGATTAGAACATTAAGCCTTAATCATAGTATCATTAATTCATATAGCTATGTGGACATCATAAAGGGGTTTTACAAGATAACTTAGTTCCTTTGAAAGGAAGGAATCAAGTCATTTTGTAAAACCCCTTTGATCGTTTATACTAAGTGATAAATTTCATATTTTTATGTAAAGGCTAGAAAAAATTGCAATGTGTTGATAGGATTAGTGTAGGACTTATAATAAGTTAGTACTGAAATAACGTTCCATTCGATCTGCTAATACGGTTGCTATGTATTTATCATTACCGTACTTTTTTGCTATTTCCTTACAAGCCCATATATTAGCACCTGAGGAAGTGCCACACATCAGTCCAGTTATCTTTGCTAATTCTCTTGTCGTTGCGATTGCATCTTCATCCGTTACTTCAATAATATCGTCAATTAATGTAGTATCTAATACTTCAGGTATAAAACCATCACCAATTCCTTGAATGCTATGTAATCCTGGTTCATGACCAAGAAGAGCAGATACATTTTTAGGTTCAACAGCAACAACTTTAACGTTTGGATTCATTTCTTTTAAAAACTTAGCACATCCTTGAAGTGTTCCACCACTTCCAAGACCGGAAACAAAGATGTCAACGTGACCATCTAATTGGTTATATAATTCCTTAGCAGTTGTTGCATAGTGAATTGCAGGATTATCTAAATTTTTAAACTGTTGTGGCATAAAGAACTGATTAGAACTATTTACAATTTCCTCGGCCTTACTTACTGCACCACCGATACTTAAGTGAGCAGGAGTAAGTACTAATTCAGCCCCTAAAGCATGTATAATTTTTTTACGCTCTTCACTCATATTTTCTGGCATCACAATGATAACATGATATCCTTTACGAACACCGACTAATGCTAATCCAATCCCAGTATTACCTGATGTTGGTTCCACAATTGTCATTCCTGGTTTTAAAACTCCACATTGTTCTGCTTTTTCAATCATATTTTTAGCAACGCGGTCTTTAATGCTTCCACCTGGATTCAAAAACTCTGCTTTGGCAAAGATATTGAGTCCGGTTGTTTTTTTGAGACTAATTAATGGTGTGTTACCAATTAAGTCTAAGACATTTTCTGTGTACATTCTGTTCCTCCCTAAGGTCATTCGCCTTATTGGTACTCTATTTATTATATGTTTTATGGCTATAGTTCTATGATACTTCGTTTGGAAGCAGTTGTAAAATGAAAAATGAAAAATGAATTGCATTCACTATGAAAAGTTGTTATATTAAGGTAAACGTTTGTGAGAACACTATAGTTAGGAGTAATGAATGGAAGATATTAATAAAAGAGAAGAAACATTTCGCCAAATAGATGAACAAGTTCCAGAAAAAATGGAATTTCAAAATCCAATTGTAGCAATCGAGAAGGAACTTGATGATACAAGAGCATATCTTGATATTGTGCTTAAGGAGTTAGATGAGGCAAAAAAAGTTAAGCCTCAGGTAATCAAACCCAAGAGAAACATATGGAAGGCACTGGTGCTGTTAGAAACTGTATTCGTAATATCTGGCTGTGCTATTTTTGCGATATACTCAAAGAATCAACAAAGTATACCGACAATGAGTGCACAAGAAGATCAAATCGAAGAAGTTCCAATCGAGGATACCGTAGTTTCAGTCATAGAGACAACGAGATTGTGTGAGAATTTAGATAGTTTAATCGCAGATTATAGAAAAGAAGCAAGCGAGTTCACTCCATCTGTTGTGAATCTATTTGGTTATGAGTATTTGATGCTTTCTAATGGAGAGATAGACGTGTATTACCGAAATGAAATACCAATAGATTCTACAAATTATCGTCAAAAGATTATGATTGATAATGGAAAAAGGATATCAGAATTTAATTGGAATTATGACTTAACCAAAGGAATAGAAGCTTTGTGTCCTAAGTTTGGTGAATTTTTTGGTAATAGTGAAAAACAGTTAATCTTTACGATATATGATGAGAATTTTTCAGTGACAATGCCAACACAATTACGTGCAGTCTCAGCTAAGAACCTTTGGGAGCATGATATTTTTGATGTAGAAGTAGCAATCAATTCTTTATTTACTCCAGCTTATGAAGAAGTTGGCAATGACGTTAATGATCCTGATATGAGAATGAAGTTATCCTTTGGTTCAACGCTGTATACATATGCGATCGAAAAAGAAGAATATATCAATGCAGTTTATTATGAAGAAGATATTATCAAACATGAACAGTACTTTTCACTGATCTTTGAAGACAATGCAATTAAGATTACGTCCATACCATATTTGTCTGATAATCGATATTTAGGAGAGTTCTCAGCTACAATAGGGCTAAGCAATAATGAGCTAAAACTTAAGGATTCCACCTTTGGTGCTTATGTTGAGGCGAATCAGGAAGATTTGGATAAAGAAGGTGTAATTGTACCTCGAACAGAGATTCTTTCGGAAGATAGGATTAAGCTTTGGGGATTCAATGGAGAAGTATTTTTACTTGAATTATCAGAGATAGTCGAACGATCAACAATTACTCAAGAGGATTTAATAGCTGATGAAGATGGCTTTTTGTCATATCAGAATGGAGAAGTAAGATCGATACCAGGAATTGATGTTTCGAAGTTCCAAGGTAAAATCGATTGGGACAAGGTAAAAGCTGCTGGGGTGGAATTTGCAATCATCCGTGTCGGCTTCCGTGGTTATAATGAAGGAACATTAGAGCTTGACCCTTACTTCGAGGAAAATATAAAAGGCGCTACTGAGAGCGGAATCCATGTTGGAGTTTATTTCTTTTCACAGGCTATAACAGTCGAAGAAGCAAAGGAAGAAGCACAATTTGTGCTAGATAAGATTAAGGGATATAAAGTAACATATCCTGTAATTATTGATACAGAACATGTTACCACTTATCCAGCTAGAGCAAATAGTCTATCAAGACAGCATCGAACTGATATTGCAAAAGTTTTCTGTGAAGAAGTTAAAGCACATGGATATAAGCCAATGATTTATGCGAATACAAAATGGATGGTTATGGGGATTGATTTAGAGCAACTATCTGATTATGACCTTTGGTTTGCTTATTATGGGAATAATCTTTCTTTCCCTTATCAATATGATATATTACAGTATTCAGATACAGGTAAGATAGATGGAATTAATCATGCTGTTGATTTGAATATCTCTTTCAAAGATTATAGTAAATAATCCTTACTTCAGCTTTTGACTGCAGTTGGTAGTGTTTTTTAACGGGACAGTTATGTAAAATAATCAACTAAATCATTTACTTATAGTCATTTTATACAACTAATCTTCTTTTTTCGGTACTTTCATAGACGATTTGTGGAAAATTCAGATAAATATTGAATCTTACATAAAAATGTTATATTATCGTATCGTGATTCATAAATATTTCATCAATGATGTTCTATAGAAATCATATCGTTTGCAATTTATGATAAGGAGAGATATTATTATGAAAGAAAAAAAGGCAACAAAAAAAGTTAATACTGAAGTAAGAGAAGAAATAACTACGGTAGATAAGATGGCAGAGAAAGCAGTGAAAGCTGAAGAAGCAAAGGAAAAAAAGACAACAAAAAAGACTGCAGATGAAAAAGCAGAAAAGACAACGAAAAAGACCGCAGAAGTTAAAAAAACAGCAAAAAAAGTAGTTGAAAAAAAAGCTCCTGCTAAAAATACAAGTAAGGAAAAAATTGATACTAAGATAATGTTCCAATATAGTGGTATCGAAGTAGACTCAGATGTATTACTTGAACTTGCAAAGGCAGATTATCTAGCTGCAGGTGGTTTGGAAAAGAACATTAAGAAGATGGAGTTGTACATAAAACCAGAAGATAATGCAGCATATTATGTTGTAAATGGTGTTCCAGCAGGTAAAGTAACAATTATTGCATAAGTAAAACATAATTATTGTACACAACTATAAAGCTATCACTCGATGAGATTATACGATTGTATGACGTATGCTGATCGGGTGATAGCTTTACTTTCTTTTTATAATGTCATATAATTGTGCTTAGGTTGGTTATAATTTGAATAAACAAAGATTGAAGTGATTGGTGTAAACTAAGAAAGGCTAGGATACAATGAAAGAACAAACGATAGATGTTATTATTCCAGTATATAAACCGGATAAGAAGTTGGAAAAGCTTCTAGAAAAACTAGTAATGCAGTCATTAGTACCGAATAAAATCATTTTGTTAAATACAGAGTTATTGCCGGATTTCTCAACAAGTGAAATAAAAAAGCGCGTGGAAAATTTATTTCATAAAATAAGATTTTTGGGAGACAAGAAAATTGATATTCAGATTGTTTCGATATCAAAAGAGGAATTTGACCATGGTGCAACAAGAGCTTATGGAAGTACATTATCAGATGCTAATTTTATGATATATATGACTCAAGACGCGGTGCCGAAAGATTTCATGATGATTCATGAGTTAATTCAACCATTTGATGATCCTATGGTTGCAGTTACTTATGGAAGACAGGAAGCTTCGCTTAATGCGCCAATGATTGAACAGTATACTAGATTATTTAACTATCCAGCGAAGGATTGTAAAAAGACAAAAGAAGACATTGAGAGATTAGGGATAAAGACATATTTCTGTTCCAATGTATGTGCAGCATATCGCAAAGATATTTATGAAGAATTAGGTGGTTTTGTACAGCGTACCATTTTCAACGAGGACATGATTTATGCGGCGAATGTAATTGAAGCAGGTTATGCTATATATTACGCTTCCAATGCAAAAGTAATTCACTCTCATAGTTATGGATTAATGGAGCAATTACACCGTAATTTCGATCTTGGAGTTTCTCATAGAGAATATAGAGATATTTTTTCAAAAGTTTCGTCAGAAAAAGAAGGAACAAAATTAGTCAAGGATGCTTTATCTTACCTTTATAATCAGAAAAAATATATTGAGATGTTTGAATTAATTATGGAAAGTGGCTTTAAGTATATTGGTTATTTTATAGGGAAAAGATACACGTATTTGCCACAAGGATTACGTAGATGGTTTAGCATGAACAAGGCTTATTGGAGGTAAAATGTGTAGAATAGATGTTGTTATGGCAACTTACAATGGAGAAAAATATGTTTCAGAACAAGTAAATTCAGTTTTGCAAAATCAAAACTGTGAAGTATTTCTTCACATCTTTGATGATTGCTCTTCTGACAATACAGTAACTTTACTAAAGGAACTGAAACAGAAATATCCACGTCATTTAACGGTTTATCAAAATGAGCACAACCTTGGTCTAACTAAGAATTTTTTATTTGGAATTCGAAAAGTAATGGAACAAAACCATGAAGCACAGTATTTTATGTGTTGTGATCAAGATGATGTATGGAATCAGGATAAGATTGCAAAAACTCTGAAGAGAATGAAGCAAATGGAGCATCGTTTTGGTTCAGATCGACCTTTGTTAGTATTTACGGATGCTATAGTTACAGATGAACATCTGAACGAAATTGACAGCTCATTTTATAAAAGCCAACATTTACAAGTTCATAAGACAGATTTAGCACATCTTTTGATGGAAAATAAATGCATTGGATGTACGGTTATGATTAATCGTTCCTTTGAGCCATATCTTCTGGAATTACCAGAGCATGCAAGATTTCATGATTGGTGGTTAGCTTTAATTGCCTCTACGTTTGGTAACATTAGTTTCTTACCAAGGCAAACAATGCAATATCGTCAGCATGCAAAGAATGTTGTAGGCGGAACTCATTTTAAAGATTATTTGTTAAACCGGGTAAAAGCCATTGGAAATCAGCAAAAGAGTTTACTGGATAATAAAAAACAAGCAGAAGAGTTTCATCATATCTTTGAAGATGTTCTTTCCATTCATAAGAAACGGGTAATCGAACAGTTTATTCAAGTGTATCAAAAAAATTGGTTTAAGCAAAGATACATCTTGCTGAAAAATGGTTATCTAAAAAGTGGTTGGATTCGAAATGTAGGACTATTGTTAATATTTAAATGACCTAAAAAATCGGTACGTAAGGGCCTAGAATACAGGCCCTTACGTACCGATTTTAACTCTCTTGTACAATGATAGTACCTGTTTTACCGGTTAATCCAGCAACCGCTTTATCAAGTTTTGTTATGATTGCCCTTCGATCAGGACGTTTGGAGACAAATTCAACACTTGCTTCTACTTTTGGTAGCATTGCGCCAGCAGTAAAATAACCTTCTTCAATATATTGCTTCGCTTGTTCTACTGTAATTGTATCTAGCTCAGTCGCATTCTCTTTTCCATAGTTTAAGAAAACTTTTTCTACTCCAGTTAAGAACAATAAACAGTCTGCATCTAAGAGCTCGGCCATCTTTTGGGCAGTTAGATCCTTCTCAATAATAGCGCTTGCTCCTTTTAAGTTAGTACATTGCTCGAGAACAGGAATTCCGCCGCCACCACCAGCAATAACAATCTGATTTGCATCAATCAATGCCTTAATAGCATCAATCTCATAAATATCAATTGGCTTTGGAGCAGCTATAATTCTACGATAGCCTTTTTCCTCTTTTACAACATAATTGCCTTTCTTTTCTTCTGCTGCAGCTTCTTCTGCAGTCATATATCGACCAATTATTTTTGATGGATTCGAAAAAGCTTTATCAAAAGGATCAACTTTAACTTGAGTAATAATCGTGGAGACTGGTTTGTAAATACCGCGATTTAATAATTCAGTACGTATTAAGTTTTGTAAATCATAACCTATGTATCCTTGACTCATAGCTCCGCAAACAGACATTGGAGCAACTGTATATTTGGAATCTAAACGACTGAATTCAGTCATCGCTGTATGTACCATACCAACTTGAGGACCATTGCTATGTGTAATAACAATTCTATATCCTTCTTCAACTAAATCAGCAATAGCGTTTGCAGCTTTTTTAGCATTTGCACGCTGCTCTGGAAATGTCTCACCAAATGCACTTCGACCGAGTGCTACCACTATTATGTTTTTCTTCATTGCACTACCTCTTTTCTATCGAATATCATAATCATACCATTATTCATAAAAAAAGAAAAGCCCCAAAACTCTAGCAAAAAGTGACATTGGCAGTGTTTCGACAAAAGCTCTAATTGACATATATTGGAAATCAAAGTATTATAAAAATGCACAATGTCTTAAAAGTTTTTATCTAAGGAGTATATGCCATGAATGCAAAAAAAAGAAAGATTGCGGCGTTCATAGCCATCATTTTTTTCGTGATGGAACTGTTCATAATGCCAGCAAGCAAAGCAAGTGCATGTACATCAGAAGAGGGAGAAGAGACAGAAGAGAGAGTCGTATTTTACATTCTAAAGGAAGGGCAGGAGATGCCAAAATCTTTAGCATATGACCCTGATTTGCAGTATTATTGTGGGATTGTACTTGGAGATATTTTTGATGGAGTAGGAAATACCTCATATTATGATGAAGCAGCTGTCTTTTTAGATGGTGCAGATATACGAGAGTTTCTAGGCAAGGACTTCCCAGTACCAACGATAGAGCAATTGGCTTCTGTTGGAGTTGTAATGAAGGAAGGAGATTCAATCGTATATTATGCACTAAAGAAGGAGCAGGATGGATGGCATGTGGATGGAATAAAAGTGTCACCAGAAGTAACACCAGAAGTAACACCAGTAGTAACGCCAGAAGTAACACCAGTTGTAACACCAGTAGTAACGCCAGAGGTAACACCAGAAGTAACACCAGTAGTAACGCCAGTTGTAACGCCAGAAGTAACACCAGTTGTAACGCCAGTTGTGACGCCGGTTATAACACCAGTTGTAACGCCAGTTATAACGCCAGTTGTAACACCAGAGATATCGCCACAAACTCCTGTAATAGAAGAAACAACGAATGTAATCGAATCAGAACAAATTGAAGAGGAGCCAATTAAAGAGAAACAAGCCGAAGAGGAGCCAGTCAAAGAAGATCCGCAGGAAGAGGTTAATGAGCAAGAACCTACACAGGAAGTAGCAGAAGAGGATGTTCCAGTAGGTGCTTCTGATGGACAAGTAGACAAGCTACCTCAGACAGGAACTACTGCTCCTTCACTTTTTTATCTAAGTGGTTTTGCTCTTATCATTATTGGTCTTTATATATTTAGATTTAGGTGTCGAAAGTCCCTAAGATAGAAGTCTGATGCCATTTGCAAAAGAAGAAAAAATCAAATTGTATAGTTGATGACTTGAAACGATATACTTTCTTTGGTAGAATGATATCAATATCACCAAAGGAGATGCGAAATGCTAGAAGACGACTATATCTATTTTAAGATGGAAAAAACAAAACATATTGCGTTAGTAGCACATGATGGCAAGAAAAAAGAGATTGTAGAGTGGGCAGATAAACATAAAGAAGTTTTAAAGAAGCATTTTTTATGCGGTACTGGCACAACAGCTCGAATGATCACAGATAAAACAGGACTACCTGTACGTGCATTTAATAGTGGCCCTCTTGGTGGTGACCAACAGATTGGTGCAAGAATTGTAGAAGGAAGTGTCGATTTCATCGTATTTCTATGGGATCCATTGGAATCACAGCCACATGATCCAGATGTTAAGGCATTACTTCGTATTGCCGTTGTTTATGACATTCCAATTGCGAATAATCTTGCAACTGCAGATTTCTTGTTAGAATCACGCTTTATGGAATCAGAATATCAGCGTAAAGTTACTAACTTTAATAAACATATACAACAAAGAATTGATGAATTTAGTAAGTAATATATAGAAAAATTATAAGAACGAAAAGTATCCTGTGATTCAAGTCCAGGGTACTTTTTCTTGTAGGTAGGGAGTAGAATAAATTATCTACCCCCCTACCCGATGTTATAAAGTGTTACTTAAATTTAAATTCATTCATGAATTCAGTCAATTGATCAGAAGAATTTTTAGTTATATCGTTTATATTTTCAATATCGGTAGCATGTATATTCACTTCACTAATACTATGTGCGATTGTTGTACTTCCATTAGCGCTTTCATTTACAGCAACAGAGACTTGATTAATGGTATTCGTCATGTCTGAAATATTAGTTAATACTTGACTACTTGTATTACTTAACTTATCCACGATATCATTAATAAAGATAGCATCTTGATAATACTGTTCGCCAGTTGATACCATTTCTTTATATACATTTACCACTGAATTATTTAAGAATTCTAAAATGTCATTGGAGCATGAAACAAGATTTTCAACGGATCGAAATACTTGAGCAGTGACCTCTTGTATTTTATTAACAGCTGAGCTAGAAGCTTCCGATAATGTTTTAATTTCGTTAGCTACTACTGCGAAACCTTTACCATTCTCTCCAGCTCTTGCAGCCTCAATGGAAGCATTGAGAGAAAGGAGATTTGTTTGAGAGGTAATTGATAAAATCGTGTCGGATAAAACCTTGATTTCTTCTATACTCTTTGATTGCTCAATTGCTTGTTGCATTCTCTTATTTGTACTTTCGATTAATCGATTTGTTTCTTCATGAGAACGGATTGCATTTCCTTTTAGTGAGATAGCCCGATTGCTTATCTCAACTGCAGCCTTCGCTCCATTATGAGCTTGCTGTGCAATTTGCTTTGTTGCTTCTTCAACATCGATCGCTGTACAATGAATTTGTTCCATGGATGCAGCTGTTTCTTCCATACCAGCTGAGATTTCTTGAGTAGTGGAAGAAACATCATCTAGATTGTCATTCAAGTTTCGTATTTTTTGTGTATTTTCTTCAATGGACTGATATACAACAGCGTTACTGTCTGCAATTGTTGAAATGATATCGGTGAAAACACTCTTCATGCTGATCGCTTCCTGCGCTAATATACCAATTTCGTCTTTTCGCTTTACATATTTATCAGGAATAACACCTGAAAAGTCTTTGTTGGTCATCTTCTGAAAATCTTTCATGACAACTTTCAGAGCATTTACTAAAATGATACCAATAATCGAAAATAAAGCAATTCCAAATATCGTAGATGTGATACTAATAAAAACTACCTTATTTGTTATTGAACTAATGTGTTGCTTAATTGAGCTTTGATCCATTCCAATAAATAACATTCCGATTACATTATCATTCTTATCTTTTAATGGCATATAATATGCTCTCGTATTATTGCCTAATAGGTTGATTTCAGCTGTATATGTATTTCCTTTATTCAGAACGTTATCACTTACCTCAGTAGTGGCTGTTGTTCCAATGGCTCGACTTCCATCTTTGTTAGGAAGATTCGTAGACACTCTTGTGTCATTGTGGAAGATTGTAACGTAATAACCTGTTAGATTTTGTATCGTGTCAACGAAGTTAGTATCACCATTGAGGAGTATTTCACCTTTATAGAGATTTCCATCTTTCTCAGTGAATTCACCAGGATAGGTTTTATCTAACAATTGATATACTAGGGATAAATCTTTTTCAACAACTTCGGTATAAACGCTGTTCATATTGGAATTAGTTTCTCGTGCTGTAACAATAGCAATGGTTGTTGCAGTTAAACACAAGATAAATATAATTCCACCAACTAACTTTGTTTTAATCTTCATGCATTATCCTCCCAATAGTAAGTAAATTAATTAAATCTTTCTTAAGCAATTACAAATATTTCAATTTATATCGGCTAAAATTCATAGGACTTAAGTAGGAAATAGTAAAAATTCAAAAAAATAAAATGAATCCTTGACACTCATGGTATTATTGTATACAATTAAACAGTAAAATATTAGAACTAGGAGTGAATGCCATGGAGAACCGTAGAGTATATAGAAATCCTCAGAACAACTTATTATCCTTGGAAGAGCACATCTATGAGCTTGTTGATGTTGTTCAACCTAATGTATTTCGAAATCTGTTCCCATATGATGAGATACCGAAGATTGCATTTAATGACCGTATTGTTCCACATAATATGCCAAACGAAATCTGGATTACAGATACAACGTTTCGTGACGGACAGCAATCTCGTGCACCATATACAACTGAGCAAATTGTGACAATCTATGATTATTTACATCGTCTAGGTGGTCCAAATGGAATTATTCGTGCAAGTGAATTCTTTCTATATAGTAAAAAAGACAGAGATGCTGTATATAAATGTATGGAACGTGGTTATCGATTCCCAGAGGTAACTTCATGGATTCGCGCAAGTAAAAAGGACTTTGAACTTGTGAAAGATCTGGGGATGAAGGAAACTGGTATTTTAGTTAGTTGCTCTGATTATCATATTTTCTATAAGATGAAGATGACTAGAAGTCAGGCAATGAATCATTACTTAAGTATCGTTCGTGAATGTCTTGAGACAGGTGTAGCTCCAAGATGTCATCTTGAAGATATTACTCGTTCGGATATTCATGGTTTTGTTATTCCATTCTGTTTCGCATTAATGAAATTAGGTCAGGAATATAACATTCCAGTTAAAATTCGTGCTTGCGACACGATGGGTTATGGTGTAAACTTTGCTGGTGCTGTAATTCCGCGAAGCGTTCAAGGTATAATTTATTCGTTAACTACACATGCTGGTGTTCCTTCAGAGCAATTAGAGTGGCATGGTCATAATGATTTTTATAAAGCTGTAGCTAATTCAACAACTGCATGGCTTTACGGTGCGAGTGGTGTCAATTGCTCATTATTTGGTATTGGTGAGAGAACTGGTAATACACCTCTTGAAGCAATGGTATTTGAATATGCACAATTAAAAGGTACACTCGATGGCATGGATACAACTGTTGTTACTGAGCTTGCTGAGTACTTTAAAAAAGAAATCGGATATAAGATTCCACATAGAACTCCATTTGTCGGAAAGAATTTCAACGTAACGCGAGCAGGAATTCATGCAGATGGTCTATTGAAAAATGAAGAGATTTATAATATATTTGATACAGAGAAGTTTTTAAACCGTCCAGTCTTAGTTTCTGTATCCAATACGTCAGGTCTTGCGGGCATTGCCCATTGGATTAATACATACTACAAGCTTAAAGGCGATAAGATTCTGGATAAATCTAACTTACTCGTTGTTAAGCTAAAAGAAATTGTTGATAAAGAGTATGAAGATGGAAGAATCACTGTTATGACAGATGAAGAGTTGATTCGATTAATCAATGCTTATAAGAAAGAATGCAATGTTGATTTACCTGATCTTAAGGTTGAGTAGCTTAACAAACTAAGTAGAGGTACTTCAAATATACAAATTTAGGAGGAATTACGATGACTGCAGAAAAGATAGCAGCTGCAAAGGAAGCATTTGGTAAGTTATTAGAAGAACAATTAAAGCGTGTAGAAGTAATGAAAGCACAAGGTGATTTCTTAGATTATAAGAAATTAGACCAAATCATCATTGGTGTATGTGGTGGTGACGGCATTGGCCCTGCAATTACAGGACAGGCGCAGAGAATCCTTGAATTTTTATTAAAAGACGAAGTTGCTTCTGGAAAAGTAGCTTTTAAAGTGATCGATGGACTTACGATTGAACGAAGAGCAGCAGAAATGAAGGCGATTCCTGATGAAGTTTTAAAAGAATTAAAGGAATGTCACGTCATCTTAAAAGGTCCTACAACAACACCTAGAAAAGGGGATCCATGGCCAAATGTTGAGAGTGCAAATGTTGCAATGCGTAAAGAGCTTGATTTATTTGCCAATGTAAGACCTGTTAGAATTCCGGAGCAAGGAATCGATTGGACTTTTTATCGTGAGAATACAGAAGGTGCTTATGCCGTTGGTAGCAAGGGTGTTCATGTTACGGAGGATTTAGGTGTAGATTTTACTGTTGTAACAACCCAAGGAACAGAAAGAATCATACGTGCTGCATTTGAATATGCAAAAGCGAATGGCAAGACAAGAGTGACCGCTGTTACTAAGGCAAATATTATTAAGACGACAGACGGAAAATTCTTAGACATCTTTAAAGAGATTGCTAAAGAATATCCTGGAATTACAACGGATGACTGGTATATTGATATTATGACTGCTAAATTAGTCGATGAAAAACGTAGAAGAGATTTCCAAGTAGTAGTACTTCCGAATCTTTATGGTGATATTATTACGGATGAAGCTGCTGAGTTCCAAGGTGGTGTTGGAACAGCAGGTAGTGCAAACATTGGTAAACGCTATGCTATGTTTGAGGCAATTCATGGTTCAGCACCTAGAATGGTATTAGAAGGAAGAGATAAATACGCAGATCCATGTTCCGTCATTCGTGCAGCAGCTATGTTACTAGCCCATATTGGTTATAATAAAAAGGCGGATTTATTATATCAGGCACTTGATGTATGTACGATAACAGAGAAAAAGATTACAATCACTGGTCGTGATACAGGAGCAACAAGTGCAGAATTTGCTGATTATATTATGGATACAATTGAAAAAATAAGTTAAAAAGTTAAATTATGTGCAGTGCACAGGAGGTTTTTTGTGGATAACAATGAGTTACAAAAGGAAGTAACGGATAAGTATTCGTTACGTGGCAGAGTGTTTAATCGAATTCGTGAAGATATTTTGTCAGGACATTATAAGCAAAATGAAGAACTGAAGGAAAATACGATTGGACTTGAGCTAGGAGTAAGTAGAACACCAGTTAGGGAGGCACTTCGACAATTAGAATTAGAAGGCTTAGTAAATATAATTCCAAATAAGGGAGCCTATGTTACTGGTATTTCAGAGAAGGATATACATGATATTTATGTCATCCGTTCCTATCTAGAAGGATTATGTGCTAGATGGGCATGTGAACATATTAATGATGAAAAGCTTCAAGAACTAGAAGAAGTTGTATATCTATCAGAATTTCACTCTAAGAAGCAACATTATGATCAAGTCGTAGAATTGGATAATAAGTTTCATGAATTAATTTATGAAGCTTCTGGCAGTAAGATTTTACGTCATGTACTTTCCGATTTTCATCATTATGTTCAACGTATACGTAAGATAACATTATCTAATCCGGAACGTGCTGAAAATTCTAATCATGAACATACTGCTATTCTAGATGCTATCCGCGAAAGGAATGGAGAACTTGCTGAGACATTAGCACATGAGCATATTATAAAGACAATTCAAAATATAAATGCAAAGGGATTATAGAATAAACCTTGATGAAAAGGAGCAATGTATGATTGATAAATGAATCAACTTTACATTGCTCCTTCTTTCCTATGAAGAATATTCTTCGACAATATGCATTTATAAAATAGAAAATTAAAATGATTGAAATGAACAGGGGAAATCATCAGGATGATGAATAATAAAGTAGTCAGGGGAAAGGATAAGGCAAGATTATATGGAGAAGACAAGAAAGAGGAAGTATATAACTCTTATTATTGTTTTAACACTGTTGCTGATTGCTTGTATTGTATATATTATTATTAACCAGAAAACAGGAAAACATAGCGAGGATGAAACTACGAAGGATGTAATGCTAGAATATATCTGCTCAAAGGACTCTGTTTATGTTTTAGAGAGCGGAGTAATTAAGAGAATGTCAGAGTTTAAGAGTGGCGATACATATGAGATAAAATATGATTTTGAGCACGCTGATTATGATATATTGATACAAGAATACAAAATTGACGAAATCGCAGGTACAGGAACAGAATCTGAAATGGCAATTAATCTAATGAATGAGTTCTCAGGCAGATTGACTCATTTCAGTAACTATGATAGTAAGCGTGAAATCAGTGCTGTTCCGTTATTGAATTATAGCTTGGACAATCCAGAACACGGAATTAACTGTAAGAATAAAGCGCAGATATTAAATGGAATGTGTCTTGCTCTGAACATATATTGTAGAAAAGTATGGTTGATGCCAAATTCAATCTATGACGGAGAGTGTCATGTTGTGAATGAAGTTTGGGATACCAGTTTGAACAAGTGGGTAATGGTTGATATTTCGAATAACATTTATTGGGTGAATGAGAATGGAACACCACTATCTATTCTGGAGATCAGAGACAGGTTGGAAAATCAGGAGTTTTGTACGCCAGTATATCCTAAGGATGGATTAGTGGAGCTTACGAACTCTCTACAGAATAATTACGGTCTTTTTCTATATTATGCTAAAAATATGGTTTGGTTTCGATATTTAACCGAGAATACTTCAACAGAGGGTTTGGATACTTATATTCTTGTCCCTGAGTGTTATGATGATGAACTAGGTAGTTCTTATATTACAAGAGAAGCAATTGAAGCATCACCAATTAAATAAAGGTATTTTGTAAAAGCAACTCCCCTTTCTCTCATGATTTAAGGAAAGGGGAGTTGAAGTAGTATAGCGCACATTTGTTATAAGGTATCATTCTTTATAGAACTTCTTTAGATTTGATAAACTGCACGTTACATTAGACATTACCATATCAAGAATTGTAATTGCAGTCATTGCTTCCACTACAACAACTGCACGTGGTACAATGACAGGATCATGACGTCCTTTGACCGAAACATTGATATTTTCATTTGATTTATTAACAGTTGCTTGAGATTTTGAGATGGAAGGTGTTGCTTTAATTGCAGCTCGCAGTATAATCTCAGAACCATCACTAATTCCACCTAGGATTCCACCTGCGTGATTGCTTGTTTTTTCAATCTTACCGTTTACAAATTGAAAACTGTCGTTATTTTCTGATCCTTTTTTTGTTGTACAGCCAAATCCATCTCCAATTTCAAAGCCTTTCACAGCACCGATGGACATAATTGCTTTTGCAAGATTGGCATCAAGTTTATCAAATACAGGTTCTCCTATTCCAGCAGGTATTCCACTTACAATACATTCAATTACACCACCAACAGAATCATGTTCTTGCATAGAAGTAAGTAATAGTTGTTCTGCGTTTGCAGAAGCAGTAAGGTCTGGCATGTAGAGAGGGCTTAATTCCATATTCTCTTTTTTGCATTGGGAGTAATCAATAGATATATTACCAATTGACTTCGTATATGCAAATACTTCAATCCCAAGTTCTTTTAGAAGAATTGAGGCAATTGCACCACCTGCAACACGGCCGATTGTTTCACGTCCTGAGGAACGACCACCACCACGATAGTCACGAAAACCGTACTTTGCATCAAAAGTGAAGTCTGCATGTCCTGGTCGAAAGTAGCTTGCAATCTCAGAATAATCTGAGGAACGTTGTGTTTCATTCATTACGATTAAAGATATTGGAGCACCAGTAGTTTTACCTTCAAAAACACCAGATAATATGGAGACGGTATCATTTTCTTTGCGAGGTGTTGCGTATTTTGTTTGACCAGGTTTTCTACGGTTTAGATAAGCCTGAATCATCTCTTCGTTAATTGATAAGCCTGCTGGACATCCATCCACAACAACGCCAATTCCTTTGCCATGGGATTCCCCCCAGGTTGTTATTTGAAATAGTTTACCAAAAGTCGAACCAGCCATAACTGCCTCCTGCATAAGTTGATTATTCTTAGTATACATAATAATGGTAACAAATTCAACTGATTGTAGTTTCTTCGACAATAAATTAGATTGTTATTGTTTAATAGGCACAATTTTAACGATTATGACATATATTGATAACAAATCGATTCATTGGAGTATAGGATTGATATGGGTGAATTGACTAGAATTGATAATAAAGAAGTGGAAGATTTTTATCATGAAATATATGGAACCCAATCTAAGTTAACAGAAGCTGAAAATAAAAGAGAAGAATTGGAGAAGAAAGTTATCAGGGAAGATGTAATACTAGCAGAAGATGAAACAACAATTTATGAATATGATTATGAATGTATTAAGAAAAGTGGCCTTCTAGATCGTATTTATAAAGCTGCAAAAGCCAATAAGTAAAATCACAAACGCTAATAAAGATGGAGGGCTGTTACATTTTATGCAACAGCCCCATTATCATATCTTGCAGTATAAGACTTAGCTAATATTTAAGAACATCTACATGACGATTCCTCTTTACTAGCAGTCTTTTATTATCCTTGCGTTTGATGTATAACTACTAGTATTAGCAGCCACAGCCGTTTCCACAGCCATTGCCACATCCACAACTGTTGCCACCGCCACAGAAGCAGAGAATTAAGATAATCCAGATGATGCAGCTGCAATCGCCACCACCAAAGAAGCCGCCATTGCCACAGCCATTGCCACAGCTATTTCCACCGAAACCGCCACAGCAGAATAAAAGAATAAGGATTATCCAAATACAAGAACCACCGAAACCGCTGTCGCCATTGCCACAGCCGCATCCACAACCGCCACCGCAGTTTGTTGCTGATAAATCACTCATGTAAATTCCTCCAATAAATGTTTACAATGTATATTATGAATGATAGCTTGCCTTATTTCCTACTTTAAGAAAAAATTTTTGTTTTTCTATAACTCTTTTATATATTTCTGATTTGAATGATTGTAGTTCTTGTACTTAGAATTGGGAATAGTATGGAAAAGCAAGTAGAAATCTATCGCTAAGCATTGACAAAGCAATTTAAAGAACTTATAATTACAGTAGTTTAACGTGTTAAAGCTTTGATGTGCAAAATTATTAGTTATGGAGGAAGTATTATGATTTGGGCAAAAGAAGAAACTATGTCTCGTCAAGAGATTGAAGCTATTCAGCTAAAAAGGCTAAAAGAGACATTATCATATGTATATCAGAATGTTCCAGTCTATCGTGCAAAGATGGATGCAATTAATATGAGACCTGAAGATGTTACAACACTAAAGGATTTACAGCGCCTACCATTTACTCTAAAACAAGATTTTAGAGATAATTATCCATTTGGTATGTTTGCTGTTCCCCAAAAAGATGTTGTACGTATTCATGCTTCCTCAGGAACTACTGGTAAACCTACAGTTGTAGGTTATACGAAAAGAGACTTGGAGACATGGACGAATAATGTGACAAGAATAGCTTGTATGGGCGGTGCAACACCAGATGATATCGCGCAGATTTGCTTTGGCTATGGTATGTTTACAGGAGCAATTGGCCTACATTATGGTTTGGAAAATCTTGGTGCTAGTGTTTGCCCAACTTCTTCTGGAAATACAAAAAAACAGATTATGTTTATGCAGGATTTTGGGACTACCTTATTAGTTGCGACACCGTCTTACGCGTTACATATTGCAGAAGTTGCTTTATCTATGGGAATTGACCCTAAGAAGGATTTAAAGGTTAAGATAGGATTATTTGGTGGAGAAGGAATGACAGAACCAATGCGTGATGAAATGCATCGCCTATGGGGAGAAGATTTCCTTTGTACACAGAATTATGGTATGAGCGAACTATGTGGACCTGGTGTTTCTGGGGAATGTGAACAACTCAATGGTATGCATATTAATGAAGATTATTTTATTCCTGAGATTATTGATCCGAATACAGGTGAGGTATTGCCTCCTGGTGAAAAAGGTGAACTTGTTGTAACTTGTTTATGCAAAGATGTTGTACCTTTAATTCGTTATCGTACTCGTGATATTTCTATGTTAATGTATGAGCCTTGTAAATGTGGTCGTACAACAGTACGTATGCATAATCTATTCGGAAGAACCGACGATATGCTTGTTATTCGAGGTGTTAATGTATTCCCATCTCAGATTGAGGAAGTACTATTAAAGGTTGCAGAGATAGGTCCTCACTATGAGATCACAGTAGATCGTGTTAACCACTTAGATATCATGGAGATTCGTGTAGAACTTGCAGATGAATCATTATTAGATTCTTATTCTGCATTGGAATCATTAGAAAAGAAGATTCGTAACCAACTTAAGACAGTATTAGGTTTGGATGCGGTGATTAAGCTTGTTGCTCCAGGAAGTCTTCAAAGATTTGAGGGTAAAGCAAAACGCGTTACCGACTTAAGAAAAGACGTTATGTTCTAGGAAGATAGAACCAAGGGAAAGGGGGTTGTTGCATCATGCAACAGCCCCGTTTGTTTGCTAAGCGTTTGTGATTTTTTGCTATGAAGAAGAAAGAGGACACATGTATATTTTCTACGGCGCGCTACGCTCACAAGCCCACAAAGAGCGTGTGGGACTTGTAAGGCCTTCGAAAAAATACATGTGTCCTCTTTCTTTAGGATAGGAGGTGAAGTC
>JAEXOU010000005.1 GCA_023439125.1 Bacillota bacterium
TTACCAGTTACAAAAAAACTGAGCGTGGTTGACTCCTATTTGTCATGCCCCAGAACGGACTTGTTATCATTATATCAGACATAGAAAGAAAAAAGTATGGAATTCTATTTACAAAACGGGAAATTTGCTTACAAAAATAAGATAGACGGGAATTTTGCGTACAATACGGGAGTTTCACTTACAGATAGAATTAGACCATGTGGTAAACGGGAATTTTGGACTACAAACGGGATTCTTGAAATACATGTGAGCCTTCGAAGAAGAGTCCTTAATGTAAAGGTCCAGCGTTAATTGTAAAATGAAACGCAACCTTTTCCATTACAATTAACAGTTTTTGAGTAGCTTGTTATATATCTGCTAAGAGGTTGCATCTTAGCTTACAAAAGTCTAGTGTATGTCAAAGCACTAGGCTTTTAGTTTGCACTTTTTTACATAATCCTCTAATCTAAGATAGTTGGCGGCAGATTGGAGGATATTATGTCAAAGTTTTTTAGTTATGAAGAAAGACTTCATTTACAAAGTAATCTGAAGGAAGGCCTTTCCTTTAAAGAAATCAGCCGCAGATTAGAGAAAGATCCAAGCACCATATCAAGAGAAGTTCGTAACTATAGTTCTGAAATTGCAACAGGCTATCCAGGCCAGACTCATAATACTTGTAAAAATCGTAGGACTTGTAACCGACGGAGAATCTGCGATGGAAACTGCTCTCGAAGCGTCATTTACTGTAAAAACTGCAGTCTTTGTAATCAAAGCTGTACTGACTATGTAGAAGAAGTCTGCTGGGCCAGGCTCCGCGCTCCCTACATATGCAATGGCTGCAAGCAGATAGGTAAGTGTTCTTTAGTGAAGACCTTTTATGATGCAGAGAAAGCCCACATTAAAGCAAATGAAACTATTTCAGAGTCAAGAAGCGGTCTGTGTGTAGCAGAACAGGAAGTAATTCGTCTGAATCAAATCCTATCTCCATTGGTGAAACAAGGACAATCTCTTCATCAGATTTATATCAATCATAAGGATGAACTTATGTGCAGTGAAAAGACGATGTATAACTACATTGATGCTTGCCTATTTGATGTCCGGAATATCGATCTACCAAGAAAGGTCAGATTTCGAGAGCGATATAAAAAGCCAGAATTCAAAGTTGACAAAAGCTGCCGTGTTGGACGAACCTACGAGGAATTCGAGAAGTTCCTAGAGAAGAGCCCTGATACAGCAGTGGTACAGATGGACTCTGTCATCGGGAGTAAGGGTGGAAAATGTCTTTTAACGATTCACTTTGTGGATACCAGTTTTATGCTAGCCTTTCTAAGGGATGCCAATACTTCTAAATCTGTGACGGACGTGTTCGCATATTTATACGAATCATTAGGTGACAGAACCTTTCAAACTCTATTTCCGGTCATCGTAACCGACAACGGTAGTGAATTTTCGAATCCGAAAGCCATAGAAGAACCTGATATACTATCAGGAAGGAAAACACGTGTATACTACTGTGATGCTGGAAAGCCATATCAAAAGGGCGCTATTGAAGTAAATCATGAATTGATACGAAGAATTCTCCCAAAGGGAGCAAGCTTTGATCAACTGACACAGGGTGATATCGATTTAATGATGAATCACATCAATTCTTACAAAAGAAAAAAGCTGAACAATCGTAGTCCATACGAAACATTCAGCTTTTACCACGGTGAAGAAGTTTTAGAAAAGCTTGGATGTAAACCAGTCCGCTCTGGTGACATCATACTAAAACCTTCACTTTTAAAGAAATAATGTAACCTGTAAACTGTTAAGCCGCCAACACCTGTTCATAGCCACAAAAACAGGGGTGGATTCTCCGATTACAAAAAAATCGAGCGAGAGTTGACCTCCCTTTGGCATGCAGTTATATAAGTATAATACGACGAATTTAAGTAAAAATCAAACTGCATCTCGGTTACAAATATAGATTCTCGTTTACAAACAAGGGTAAAAGTTGCGTTTCGGTTACAAATATTTATTCTCACTTACAAAGATTGATTCTGGGCGTACAAAAATGCGTCTCGTGTTACAACTGACCGGTGACCCCAGAAATTAAGAAATTACGGAATTAGGTACTCAGTTAAAAATACAAAATATGTAAAAATATAACGAAAATTGGTTGAATGATGTATGGTTAAATGTTATAGTAGTTATTATCACAGAGAAGAAACAATTATAGAGATTGCTAGGCTTGTGTAATTTAAAATATCTACAAATGATCTCTTATTATGTTTCTTTACGTGGTAATAATTTAAAGGGGATTAAAAAATGAGGAAAAAAATGAGGAAAGTATTAGTATTGTTAACAACATTGGCAATTTGTGTTAGTACATTAAATATTAATGTATATGCCCAAGAAAATTGCTCAACTGAACAATCTACAACAGAAGTTACCGTTAATAACGAGACTCAAACCGTGATGGGAGATGAGGAAAAGAAAGAAGATATTCAAGGTGACTGGGATGGCATAACGACAGAAAAAATTTATGAAACAGAAGGTTATAGAATAATCTTTACATTAACTAGTTATTGGCAAGACGGCTACAATGCCAATATACAGATTATTAATACTGGAAATTCTATTATTGAGAATTGGTATTTAGATTATACTTCTAAAAATACAATTACTCATATTTGGAATGCTGAAATTAATAGTTATGAAAAACAAAAATATATCATTAAAAATGCTTGTTGGAATCAGAACATTGAAAGTGGTAAAAGTGTAGAATTTGGTATTAGCGGGAATGAACAATTTCTTGGATTTCCAACTGTATGTATCTTATCAAATATAGAAAAAGAAAGTGAGAAGGAAGATTACTCTGCTTTATATTAGTTAGAGAACGATTGGGGTAGTGGTTTTACAGGGAGTATCACAATTACAAATAACACAGATACTACTATTGAGGATTGGACTATCGAGTTTGATTTTGATAGAGAAATTACTGCAATATGGAATGCCCAAATTGTTGCTCATGAGGGAACACATTATATAATAAAGAATGCAGTATACAATGCTAATATTTCATGTGCTTCCAATGTTATATTTGGTTTTAATGGAGAAGGTGGAAAACAAGAAAGTCAACCAGTTAATTATAAGCTCAATACATATAAATGCCAAAAAGAAGAGATTAACGTAGATGCCATTAATGTTGATAGAGTAGTAGAAACTCTTGAAATCGGGTATCATGGAACAGATACAGCTGAATCAGTAACTCAAAATATCGACTTAATCTATGAAATGAATGACGCAACCATTAGTTGGACGAGTAGTAATCCTATACTTGTTAATAACAATGGAGAGATAACTAGGCCTGAAGAAGAGTCAGAATGGGTTATACTTACAGCAACAATTATTTGTAATGAAATAGAAGCAAAAAAGGAATTTAGAGTTAGAGTTGTAAAAAATTTGTATGTTGATTATAATATAAACTACATAGAAGATTTTGATAGTTTAGAATATTTGTATGCGTTTAATGATGGTGAATCGGAGGACGATTTATCCATATATTTAAAAGATGATAATACAATCGAGTTAATTAGTGGCGCATATACAGATATGATTATTGATTCACCAGATGAAGCTATCTTATCACTTTATCAGGTGGAAACCTTACTAGGAATGAATGAACCCAAGGATGAGCTTGTATGGATTGGAACAGCCAATGATGGAACATCAATACGATATCGATTTCAACAAGTTTATCAAGGAATCCCAGTATATGCAAGAGAAGTGACAGTTATGACTGATTATGAAGGAAAAACTGTTGTATTAAGAAGTGGATATAAGAAAGATATTGAAATCTCCCCTGAACCTAAATTATCAAGTATGGATGCTATTGAAATAGCAAATGTAAATGGTTTTACAAAGGCTAGTATCGATAGACTTTATGTATATGTAGATAGAGAACCAGAACTTGTTTGGAACATATATGCAGTAGACTCAGATCAAAAGGCATACAGTTTACTTGTAAGTGCTAATGATGGAGAAGTTGTATTAAAAGAGCCGGTACAAATATATAATATGGTACCAACAAAAGAAGGTTTTGAAGTGAACGAATGTGAAAATGACTATCGTCTCGAAGATACAAATCGCCAAATTGAAACATATAGATACTATGGTGATGATTACATAGTAGCATGTGATGATAATGACTGGAGTGATGATGTATATAAAAAGCCGATTGCTGGTTATACAAATGTAATTCAAGTATATGATTATTTCAAGAAAAATTATAGTAAAAAAATAAATAGAAAGATAAAAATATATGTTGATTCTGTACAAGACTATTCAGAATATGGTATTGACATAGACACTGGTAACATTGTTTTAGGTTTTAGTAATAAAGATGCTTATTCTATAGAAACAGTTGCACATGAGTATACTCACGCAATCGTAGCCGATGAGACAAATTTAGGCACTACGGGTATTCAAGGATCAATTCATGAGGGATATGCTGATATATTTGGAGAACTACTAGAGGGTAGTGATGATTGGATCGCCCTAAAAGATGATGAGATAAATAGGAGAAATATTAAAGATCCTTATAATACTGAGAATCCAGTAAGTGTTAGCGGAAAATATTATGGCAATCCAGACGATGATTATGATAAGGGTAATGTACATCTTAATAGTACCATTATTTCTCACACCTTCTGGAATATGTATGATATGGGAATAAAAGATAAGAAAATATTGGAAAAATTATGGTATAAGAGTATATTAATAGGCTATGATGGTTCAGATACCACATTCCAATCAGTTTTAATCTCTGTTTTAGCTTCGGCAACAGCTTTGAAAATGTCTTCAAATGAGAGAGCCATAATTAAAGAGGCATTTCATCAAGCAGGCATTACGGATAACAGAATTGGAAGAGTTACAGGTACCAATGTTTGGTCTGGAAAGATTTATGAAGTTGATAATGACTTAAACATATCGAATAATAAAGTACTAAAGGGTGTTAACATAATTATACAAAAGAATTCTTATACAAAATTTGAGATGACAACAGATGATACTGGAGTGTTTTATTTTCCAGATTTATTACCAGGAACCTATACATTAATAGCAACAAAGAGAGGTTATTTAGATTTAAAAACACAATTATATATTGGCGGAACGGATAGAAATTACTATTCGACATTTGAATTAATACCCGATGCTAATGCGGGGATAGGAACAGCTTCAGGTATAATTCGAGATGCAATTACAGGACAGGGGATAAAAGGGTTAACACTTGAAATAAGAAGAGGGATGAATGTTAAGAGTGGCACGTCGACAGAAGTCGAAACTGATGAAAATGGACAATACATTACGCCTGGTCTAGGAACAGGTTATTACTGTATCAAAATATATGATAAAAATAAGAAATATCTTACAGATTACTTTAATGTTAAAATACTAGGTAGTATGGGAAATATAGGGAATCAAGACGCCGTTGTTTCAACTAAACTTAGTAAAGATCAGATAAGAATAGTCCTAGAGTGGGGAGCTTTGCCTTATGACTTAGATTCACATTTGGTTGGGCCAAATTCATTGCATGTTTTCTATGGTGATAAGAACTATACGGATAGTGAAATGTTTGTAGAACTCGATATAGATGATACGAATTCCTATGGACCAGAAACAATAACTCTTAATAATTTACAGGAGGGTATATATAGCTTTTATGTATATAATTATTCAGGAACACCAAGTATCACCAAATCAAATGCAAATGTAAAAGTTTATTTTGCTAATAAAACAGAACCAGCTTATATTTTTTCTGTCCCAAATGTTGGTAATGGATTACAGTGGAACGTATTTACTTATGACACTAGAACAAGAAAAATAACTACAATAAATAAACTAAGTCAATAAGGGTAAACACTACTTGAATACACAAATGTATTGGGGGGAGCAGAATATGTTAAAATTAAAACAAATCATTAAGAAACCCATCGTTATCATAATAATTATTTTTATGATCATTATATTAAGTGCTTTAGCGATAGGACTAACTATGTACAGAAATTATCTGAAGAAACCAGTGGAGGGGATTGATCAGAAGGTAGTGTTTTTTGTATTTGAGGATCATGAAATGCTTGATAAGAGCAAGTATCCAGATGGTTATTACCCAGACGGAAAGTATGGAAAACTTTTTTATATAGACAATACTGGACGAAAGATATCTTATACCGTAAAGAAGAAAGATGTTTATATTCCTTATTGTGACAGTGCAGAAATACTATCGTATTTAGAAAATAATGAGTGGAACGATTGGGAAAAGGGATTAAGTAAAGATGAATTGAAAGAGTGTTATGAGTGGTTACAACAGGTGGATTTAGAAAATTGTGAGTATGAGACGAAAGAGTACCATATATTTGATGGCAAAGCATATTATTTGATAGGTGTTAGATATCATAATGGTGAACCTGAGTTTATTACTCTATATATTAATGGAGATAGAATCAAAAATAATTTAGATCCATATGCTAAAAAGATAAATGAGATATTATTAGACAAGTATCCACTTGATGAATGGGGCAAGGAATATAGAGGAGGGCGTGAAGTTGAACTATAAACCAGTTTCTATTAATGTCAAACTGGGTAACGTTAAGAAATGTGCCTCTGGCATTTTAATTTTTCAAGAATTCGAATTAAGTGATGGAATCATCTTGAAGAAAAGTAATCACAAGGTACTTGAAGTCCATCGTTGTCAAGCAGCAAATTATAATACAACAATTTCTTATACTTACTTTTTAGAGGATATCAAGCTGATAGAAGCGCAAAAGGTTGGTAACTTCCACCTCTTCGCAAATTGATAAAAAATTGCGTATGGAAATTTGATTGAAATCATTTAAATTGAGAATTCTCCGCAAAAAATTTGCGGGAGAAAAGTATGATATATGTCATAAGGTATTTAAAGAGTCACTGTTTATGCATTTTTACAAATACGAATTTCAAAACTTCGCAAAGCAGATGGGAATGTAGTTTAAGCTACGAGCCTAGAGTGTAATAAAAAAGACTGATTGAGAGTATAAATTTACTCTCAATCAGTCTTTTTTATTGCGCTCTGGGCGACAGCCCCCTATGAGGAAGTAGAGAGGCACGTACTTTGCCGAACGGATTCCGAATAGGCGGCTCGTAGCTTAAACGGCGTTTAGCACAAGCGTAATGCGAATAAGAGGCACGTAGCTTAGACAGCTTCTTGACTCTGAAATAGTCTCACTTGTTACGCTTTGCGTAAAATTTGCGTGCAACATGCTTTTTGGTAGTTTAAGCGAATTATGAAAATACATACATTGATATTTTAGATAATTGCTGATCGAAGTGAACGTGGAAGCATCATCATAATAATGAGAGAGCACTATCTTATAAATTATTATTTGTCATATATACTCATATAGTGTCATTATATGTCGAGAAACATTTACTTAATCAATTAAATATGTTATAATATTAACAATCTATCATAAGGAGTTATGACAACTATAGTGAAGCGATAATCTTTAGCAGCACAATTCATGTAGTTTTTGGCATAAGCATAATCAAAAAACGCTAATCTTACGATGCAGCGAGTCTGTGGATCAGTTTGCAAAAACAATCTATTATGATAATTTAAAGGAGAGTAATCATGGTAATGTTTATGACAAAACATAATATTCATTAGAAAGGACAGATGAAATATGCAAAAATACGATGAGAGGATTTTTCGGTCAAAGGCTAATAAGCGAGCAAGAGCAACATGGCTTGCATTAATGTTGATTGTAACTATTTATTATGGTGTTAAAGCATTGTCTGGTGATATTGTTAAGGAATGGTTTGTTTTGTTTTCAGCCATAGGGTGGATTACGTATTTTACAGCAGGAATATTGTTAAAGATTAAAGGCATGGATTTTTCTGGATATAAGTGGATTTTGGGAATAGGATATCTGATATTTTTTGCCGTTATTTCATGGACGACATTAGATGAGATATCCTATATATTTATCCTACCGTTGATTTCCATATTGATTCTGTACAAAAATCCGAAATTAATGGGTGTAATGATGATGTTAACGATGTTTGTACTCATTACCAATAATTTATATAAGGGTCGTGTTAAGGGAATGATGGAATTCGTATCGAGTATTGACTGTGCATTGCAGTTTGCAATTGTTTTATGCTGTTATGCATGTACCAATATGGGCATTAAGTATCTTGTAGAGTCGGATAGTGCCCTTACTGATTCCATTCAGAGCAATTTAAAGCGTGTGATTCAGACCATTGAGAAGGTTAAAGTAGCAAGCAATCATGTTGTTGAGGGTGTAACAGTTGTAAGGGAACTGGCTGATGAGAACAGAACCGGTGCTAAAAATGTGGTGAAAGACATGCAGGAACTATCCAATGATAACAGTATGTTAAATGACAGAACCATTTCTTCAATGGACATGACTACTGCTATCCATACACAAGTAACAAATGTTGCCGATCTTATGGAAGAAGTGGTTAATTTGATTCAGGCCTCCGTGGAGCATGCTAATGTCAGTTCCGAAGAACTAATCGGTGTTGTTGAGACCACCGGTCAGATGGCTAATCTTTCAGCAGAAGTGGAAAAAGTTCTCAATGAGTTCAAACAAGAATTTGAAAATGTCAAACTAGAAATCGGTACGATTGATAATATTACATCAAAGACGAATCTTCTTGCATTAAATGCTTCTATTGAGGCGGCAAGAGCAGGCGAATCAGGCAAGGGCTTTACAGTAGTAGCAAATGAAATCCGAGAACTCAGTAGCGGAACCAAGAACTCATCTGAAAGAATTATGAATGCGTTGGCACATCTGGAAGAAACATCAGAGAAGATGTTAGAAGCCGTTACAAAAACCATTGTATTAATTCAAGACAATATGGACAAGGTATCACATGTTAATCGAAGTGTGTCCAATATAACAAAAGATGCAACAACACTTGGTGTTAATATCAAAGTGGTAGATAACGCAGTAAAAGAGGTAGAAAACTCCAATAAGATACTTGTCGATAATATGAAGCAGGTATGTCACGTTATGGATGTTATGACGGGACGTATCAATCGAGCAGAATATACAACGAAAGAGATGCTTAGTAAGTTTGAAGAAAGCGCTAAGAACACTGAGAATATTGAAGTAGTTGTCGGACGGCTTATGGAAGAACTCGGAGTTGGTGGTTTCATGGGAAGCCAGGACTTAAAAGAAGGAATGAAGGTTACAGTTGTTTTAAAAAATAGTAGCAATCCTCAAAAAGAGTTTATCGGTGAAGTTATATCACATGAAAATCATGAGGTTACTGTAGTACTTGAGAACGATAACAAGACCGTTTTAATGAATAAACAAGAATTGTGCCAGCTTTGTATTACTGTAGATAATGTTCATTACTTCTGGGATAATATAGAAATCATAAGTACAAAAGCAGAGAAGAAGAGTACATATAAGCTTATTGTTGATACAAATCCACAGGTATATAACCGTAGAAAATATCCGAGAATGCCTCTTGCAAATGCATGTAGTATAAAAATGGGAAGCAACAGCGTATCTTATAGTGGTAGAATGGTTAATATTAGTGCAAACGGATTTGCATTTATTACAAACGATGAATTGTTTGCTAATAGCAAGGGGCAAGACATTATAGTACATATAGAAGATCTTGATATTTTGAATGGTAAATCGTTGCAAGGCCGTATTATTCGCGCTTCTAATAATGACGGTGAGTACATGATCGGTTGCAGAATGCCGCAAGACAGCCAGTTGATTGAAGAATATGTAAGCCAGAATTACAGTCAATAGGATAATGATAAGAGTGGACGGTATTAACAAATTGACACAAAAGTTGTGTAAAAACTACATAGAAATGAATAGTAGATTTAATAAATCCTAGTGAATATCTATGGTGCTTATGCTAGATTAACATTATTATAACATGATTTTATAAGAGGCTTAAAAAGCCTATAACTATGGCATATATGCGGGTTATAGGTTTTTTAGGACTCTTTTGTTTTTGATTTCATTACCTCGTAAAAGGATATTGTAATTTGATTCGTTTTGCGGTAAATTTGCGTTCAATCTTTGGCGAAGTTTACCCAAAGAAAAGTATAATATATGTCATAATGTACTATCTTTATTGATATTAGTTAAAGTATAGAGTACAATGTAGAAAAATGGGTTAAATGGAAGAATAAAATAATATATGGTAATAAGTTAAAGTAAACCGTGATTATTATGATTCACCTAAGGAGATGAATAGATGAAGAAGCGCATATTACTAATCTCAGTAATAACTGTGATTTTTGTTGGTATTATATTAGGTACTACTACATACTTTTTGAGTAAAAATGAGGGAGCCCCTTTCGGAATTGTCGAGGCTAGTGATATAAAGTTTCGCGACGATTATGTCATTCAATGGAAAGATACTGCGTTTGAGAATCTGATTCGTCAGTATCTTGGTAAAGAGAGTGGCGATATACATTATGATGATGTTAAGTTGATTGAAGATATCGAGATATGGGGACAGGTAATCGCAAGGCAAGGAGACCATTTTGATGGGACTTCATTGAATAAAGATAATTTTGTTGTTCATTTTTATGATGCTAGAGAGGGTAATACTATAGCTCAAATAGAGGGTAAGAATGACGGTAAAATAAAAAGCATGGCAGACTTAGAACACTTCACAAGCTTGAAAACTCTATCTTTGAATTATCAAGAATGTCTGGATATCACAGCTCTTGCGAATGTAGACTCCATTGACTGTCTGCACAGACTTGAAGACCTGACTCTAATAAGTGATAGTTTAGTGGACATTTCCGTAGTATCGAATTTGATTGCGCTTAAATCATTGAGATTGGATTATAATAATATTCTTGATATATTACCAATTTCAAAGCTGATTGATTTAAACTATGTAAGCTTTTACGACAGTGAGCAATTATCTTTTTCTGATGTACTAGGTTTGAGAGAATTAAATAATGTTATTATCTTTAGCAGTGTCAATACGGTTGATCTGAGTGTATTCAATGGTATGTCAGAACTTACTAAAATGGTTTTAGTGGGTAATGAAAATATAGATTATAGTTTATTAACCAAGCTAAATTTGGATTATCTTATGATATCTTGTGAAGATTCAAAATTCCAGATTGTCAATCAACTAACAACGCTCACAACCTTACGACTGTATGGTGAAGGATATTGGACTCAAACTGGAGGTTTAACTAATATTTCTGGGATTGAGAACCTTAGTAATCTTAAGTATTTAGAATTGAGAGCTCCGAACTGCCACGATATTTCCGCACTTGCTTCACTAGTTAACCTTGAGGAGCTTATTCTTAAATTGCCTGATGATTGTGATATTACAGCGTTAACAAAGATTGAAAGTCTAAAGAAGGTTGGTGTTTATACGGATTCTGCATCAAATGGTGATTCTAGATTAGTAGATAGAGTTATTACTCTGTTACCGACTAATGTTCAAGTCTCACCTTACTATTATTAATCATACATAAATGAAAGCTAAGTTTATTTATAAATCGTTCCAGTTTGGTAATGGGGAATCATTTTTGATTGCTTCATTAACCAAGCTGTAGTAACGAATCTTTTTCTGCAGATGTGTAAGTCCTGTTTCTAAATCCTTCATGATTTCTAAAGTTTTCTCTTCCTGAGTTTTCATCATGTCTAATATTTTCTCAGAATTGGCCACCATGTCTTTTTCATATGAGAAAAAAGCTTTTATTTCATCTAAAGGAAGAAGGGCTTTTTTAAAGCATTCTATGGCATTCAAGCGATCTACATGTGATTCGTCGTAGACTCTACGATATGAATTTACATGCTCTACATTTTCAAGTAATCCAATTTTTTCATAATAACGTATTGTCGATGCTGGTAAATGAAACATTTTTGAGAGTTCAGTAATTGTATAGGACATAATTCCTCCATAAAAAGCTTGACTTAAAGTTAACTTCAAGTTGTATAGTATACTTATAATACTAAAAACTAGTGAGGTTTACAATGGAAAATTTTAATTTTTATTCACCTACATTTTTTGCATTCGGTAAGGACCGTGAGAGCGATTGTGGGGAGTTGGTAAAGAGATTTGGTGGTAGCAAGGTATTAATTCATTACGGTGGTGGCTCTGTAGTACGTTCTGGATTACTTGATAGAGTAAAGGAGTCTCTTAAGAAGGTTGACATTGAATTTGTTGAGCTTGGTGGTGCTATGCCTAATCCAAGAAGTGGTCTTGTTTATGAAGGAATTGAACTTTGTAAAAAAGAGAAAGTTAATTTTATTCTTGCAGTTGGTGGCGGAAGTGCAATCGATTCTTCTAAGGCAATTGCTGCTGGTGTAGTATATGACGGAGATTTCTGGGATTTTTATCAGGGGAAAAGAATTGAAGAAGCACTTCCTGTAGGTACAATCCTTACAATTGCCGCTGCAGGTTCTGAAGGTTCGCCTGATTCAGTTATCACCAATGAGGATGGAATGATTAAGAGAGGTGCATCAGGAGATGCAATCCGTCCTAAGTTCTCTATCTTAAATCCTGCTCTTACAGAAACTCTTCCTGCATACCAGACTGCGTGTGGTATTACAGATATCGTTGCACATTTATATGAGCGTTACCTTACAAACTCTAAAGATGTTGAAGTTACAGACCGCCTGATTGAGTCACTCATCCTTACCATGAAGGCAGAGGCTCCTAAGGTTATGGCTAATCTTAAGGATTATGAAGCTAGAGCAAACATTATGTGGGCTGGAATGGTTGCTCATAATAATATTGTTGGTGTTGGACGTTCTCAGGACTGGACTAGCCATCAGATAGAACACGAATTATCTGCATTGTATGATTGTGCTCATGGAGCAGGACTTGCTGTAACAATGCCAGCTGTCTTTACTTATAATATGTCTCATGATATTATGAGATTTGCACAGATTGCGGTTAGAGTATGGGGATGTCAGATGGATTTTGCTCATCCTGAAGTTACCGCTAAGGAAGGAATCGAGGCACTTAGAAGCTTCTTAATTTCGATTGGAATGCCTAAGAACTTTGAGGAACTTGGCGCAAAGGAAGAAGATATTGAGAAGCTAGCATACACCTGCTGTTACGGAAAAGGAAATGAAAGCGGAACAATAGGTGGATTTGTGTCTCTGAAACAACAGGATGTAGAAGCAATTTATAAATTGATGGTTTAGTAAAGGAAGGGAGCTAATAAGATGCAAAAAGTAAATATCGCAAATGGACCAGAGAATGTATCCAGACTTATACTTGGCTGTATGCGTATGCCAGCTCTTTCAGTAGAAGATGCAGCAAATATGATTCAGACAGCCTATGATTTAGGTATTAACTTCATAGATCACGCCACATGTTATGGTAACGGTGAAGCAGAAACAAGATTCGGTGATGCCATTGCTCTTACCAACGTAAAACGTGAAGATTTAATTATTCAGTCAAAATGTGGTCTTAGGTTTGACAAGCAGATCTTTGACTGGAGAAAGTCAAATATTATTGAAAGTGTCGATGGAATTCTTAAGAGATTAAAAATGGAATACCTAGATGTTCTGCTATTACATAGACCTGATTTGTTATATGACCCAAAACAGATAGCAGAAGCGTTTGATGAACTTGAAGCTGCAGGAAAGGTTCGCTATTTTGGTGTCAGCAATACGATGCCTATGCAGATTGAATTATTAAAGAAATATGTAAAACAACCTCTTAAGATTAACCAGTTGCAGCTTTCGTTAGAGCAGTCACAGTTGATCGATCAGGGTTTATATATGAACAATAAAACGACAGATATGTCAAGTATGCGTGATGGAGGTGCTCTTGATTACTGTCGTCTCAATGATATTACCATTCAGGCATGGTCTCCACTTCAGCATGGAATGTTTAAGGGTATGTTTATCGATAACCCTGAATTTCCAGAGATGAACAAGGTTCTTTATGAATTAGCTAATCAGTATGGTGTTACAAAAGCAGCTATCGCGATTGCATGGATTCTTAGACACCCAGCTAAGATGCAAGTAATTGCTGGAACTATGAATCCAGTACATCTTACCGAAATGGCAGAGGCGTGCAAAATCGATCTCACTCATGAAGAATGGTACAAGTTATATCTTTCTTCTGGAAAATTCTTACCTTAAGGAGATAGCTGAAAATTAGAGGAGGATTCTTATGCAAAATTTTCAATATTATACACCAACTAAAGTAGTATTTGGAAAAGGAACAGAAAGGCAGATAGCACAATTAATTGAGGAATTTGGAGGGAAGAAAGTACTAATCCATTATGGTGGGGGTAGTGTGATAAAGTCAGGACTTATGCAGACTGTAACAGATCTCCTAAAAGAAGCTAATATCTCTTATGTTTCACTTGGTGGAGCAGTTCCTAATCCACGTTTGGGATTAGTTTATGAAGGAATAGAATTATGTAAAAAGGAAAATGTGGATTTTATTCTTGCAGTGGGAGGTGGAAGTGCCATTGATTCTGCAAAAGCCATAGGATATGGCGTAACGAACGAAGGAGATGTATGGGACTTTTATGATTATAAAAGAAAGGCAACTGCATGCCTTCCAATAGGTGTTATTTTGACCTTATCTGCAACAGGTAGTGAGATGAGTGATTCATCCGTAATTACAAAGGAAGAAGGATTAGTAAAACGTGGTTACAGTAGCAATTTTAGCCGTCCCAAATTTGCAATCATGAATCCAGAACTGACGATGACACTTCCAGATTATCAGACTGCGTGTGGATGTACTGACATCATGATGCATACCATGGAGAGATATTTTACACAGGGAGCAAATTTGGAGCTCACTGATGCTATTGCTGAGGGATTGATTCGTACCGTTATGAGTAATGCAAGGATTCTTGTAAAAGATCCAAAGAACTATGAAGCTAGAGCTGAAGTTATGTGGGCAGGAAGTCTTGCTCATAATGGTCTGACAGGATGTGGTAATGATGGCGGTGACTGGATGGCTCATAAATTAGAGCATGAATTAGGCGGAATGTTCGATGTAGCTCATGGAGCAGGCCTTGCTGCGGTGTGGGGAAGCTGGGCTAGATACGTATACTTAAATTGTCTTCCTAGATTCAAAAAATTTGCAGTTAATGTTATGGGAGTCGAGAATTCTGGTTCCGATGAAGAAATAGCATTAAAAGGAATCGAAGCAATGGAAAATTTTTATCGTGAAATCCATATGCCTACAAATCTTCGTGAATTAGGTGTCAATGCAACTAATGAACAGTTGGCAGATATGGCACATAAATGTGCGGTAGGCGTTGGTGGAGCTAAGGGTTCTGCTAAGCTGCTGAATGAAGATGACATGCTCGCCATTTTCAAAGCTTGCAGATAAAGGAGTTTATTATGAGTGACATTATAGAAGGAGAAAGACTATTAACGCAAGAAGAAAGAAATATTATTATAACAAATAGAAAAAATAACAAACTAATAATGAGAACTCTTCTCGCTGTTTTATTTTTTCTATTCTGTATGGCATTCGTTTGTATATTATTATTTCCGCCCCTACGAAAAGCACTTGTTCCATTTACTCTACTGATATGTTTTGGGGTAGGTTTTAGTATATGGGTAAATATAAAAATGAGTAAATTATTATGCTTAGATAGTGTATATGTTAGAGAAGCAATTTTTGAAAGTTGTAATAAGTACCATGATGCTAATTTTAAAATTAAAAGAAATGGAAAAATTGAACTTTACACTCATAGGGCTCAAATAAACGAAAAAATCACAAGAGGTGATAAAGTTATATTAATTCCTTTTCAAAAAATGTTGTTGGTATTTTTATGCCGTTCAGATGGATAAAGGTTAGTGATGATTCGGTTCGAGTTTGGAATGTAAGCGTTTAGCACAAGCGTAATACGAATATAAAGGTCTAGTAGGAGTTTACTTCTACTGGACCTTTTTTTGGATTGCGCGCCGCACGTATATGAGCATGAAGCCCACAAGATTTTAGTGAGCGAGCGAATAAACGCGCTTATGCTAAATGTTTAAGGAAAGGCGACAGCCCCCTATGAGCAAGAAGTGAAGCATGGTTTTTGCGGAACGGAATGTGAATAGGAGGTACGTAGTTTGTGCGTTAATTATAGGTCAAGGCTAATATCGAATCGGGTAAGGTATAAGTGAAAAGCGAATAGTAAAAACACAATAAATCTAGTATTGACATCTAATAACATAATATGGAAAATATAGATATAGGCAAAAGATTCAAGAATTACTTAATGAGACAATAAAATTGTAGTGGAAGGAAAAATTATATGAAAATATGGACGCTCAATGTAGATTTCGGAGACTTTCAATCATTTGAGCTGCAAAATAGTGATAAACAATTCAAGAAAGAATTTAGAAAAAAAATAGAAAGTGGAACTCCTCAGAATGGAGAGCTAGATAATTTAGAATTAATAGAATTAGATAGTGGGGAAGTTTGTGATATGCCAAAGTTTTGGACATGTGGAGGAACGTTGTTATTTAGCAAACGTGCCAAAGAAATATTATGTGACCTACTTCTTGATTGTGTAGAATTTATTCCTATGAAATTTCAAGATACAACATTATATCTGGTAAATATATTGAGAATTCTTGATGCAGTTAATTATGAGAAAGCGGAATTGGAAATATTTCCATCTGGTTCGGTTATAGGTATTATTAAAAGCTCTTTTATTGTTAGTAAAATTAAAGGGGTAAATATGTTCAAAGTGATGTTGAAGGAACATATTTATTTAACAGAAATATATGTATCTACAGAATTTAAAACCAAAGTCGAAGAGAACCATTTAACAGGTTTTCGATTTACTGAGGTTTGGGATTCAGATGTAGAAGCTATCTATTAAATGGACAAAGAAGCAAGAAGTGAAGCATGGTTTTTGCGGAACGGATTGCGAATAGGGGTAAAAGACATTGGCATTAGTGCTATAATCATATCATTGTCGTTGCTAAATGAAGTTCCTACTTATTTTGTTTTTTTATAGCTTTTGGAATTTGTCTGTTTTATATTTTGTACAATTCGAAGAACGTAAATAAAATTAGTAATACAATATTATTGGTAGTTGCTTGCTTTTTTGTTGATATTGCATTTTTTAATGTACTGAATATATTTAGATTTTTAGTGTTTACAATATGTATACTAGGTTATTTTGGTTTAATATATATTAAAAAGCCTTGTAGTATTGCAGCGATCCTGTGAATCCGCTAGCGTATATAGTATTATTTTAACATGATTTTATAAGAGGCCTCAAAGCCTATAACTATAGCATATATACAAGTTATAGTTATAGGCTTTGAGGGTTCTTTTATTTTGATTTCATTAACAAAGTTACATCTCGCTTTACTATTAAGTTATTTGTCAATTAATTTTGATTGTCGCTTAACAATCAAAAGATAATAATTTGAAAAATTTGTAATATATAAAGATATAATGTCATAAACTATGATATAATGTAGTATGTGATAAGATAGTTTTAAGTTCATAAGAGGAGGGTTAAATATGCGAATTGAGGATGAAGATACTAAAAATAAGATTCAAAAACATGGATTGCTGAAATTATACATAAAGAGAAAATTAGCAATTGCTATTTTCATGGTATTAGTACTAAGTGTTACAAGTGTAATTGTAGATAGTAATTTTATCAATTCTATATTTACTAGCATAACTGCTGATGCTGCAAATAGCAATGTAACTATAGTCACCAAAAATAAAGTTAAATACGTAAAGTTTAAAAAGAAAACGTATAAGGTCATAAATGTAAAAGGTGGAGACTTATCAGGTACAAGAAAAAAGAATGTAGCGGTTGATATCGGCTATGGAGAACGAGTATATTGGGGATTGACAAATAAATACGGACAACTAATATATGTAATTGCTGATAAAATCACACTACAAGACGAAGAAATTGAAAAAGTAAATTCTGATGGTAGATATTACGATGATGAAGCAAAAGTTAAAGGCACAGAACGAGAGGACTTGGATGAAGGTCATGTCATTGCAGATTCACTTGGCGGTGTATCAAATGCTTATAATATTACCCCACAGAACAGTACACTAAATCGATATGGTGATCAAGCATATATGGAAAAGATAATACGAGATGCAGGTGGTTGTAAAAATTTCATAGCAACAATTACTTATCCAGACACTAAAACACAAATACCATCTCACTATAATTATAAGTATGAGTTAAATGGAGAATCTGTGGAAGATGATTTTGATAATGTTGATCCAGATGTAGTTAATGCTACAATAACACCAGAGCCAACAAGTGACAAATCTGATGAAGCTAAAGAATTAAAGAAAGTGGATACCAATGGAAATGGTAAAGTGACAATAGCTGAAGCTAAAGCTGCTGGGTTTAAAATGCCTATTACAAAAGAGCATTGGTTATATAAGTATATGACTGATGGTGACGGAGATGGGATGGTAGGAGAGTAAAGCAATAAATTAGCGAATGGCAATTACCTTTAAGTAATTGTTGGAGGTATATTATGGATTTTACGATAGAAATAGAAAATATAAATTCTTTGGAAGTCACGGGATTAATTGATGAACTATCAGCGGAATTGGAAGGTATTACAGGAAACAGTGGTAGAGGTAGTTTTGACAACTCTGATATCAAAAATCCAAGGTCAATATTTGTAATTGCTAGGGAAGGTAATATAGCAGTTGGATGTGGTGCGTTCCGAGAATTATCAGATGACACAGCTGAAATTAAACGGATGTATGCCAAAAAAAAATCAGTTGGGGTAGGTGGAAGAATTCTTGCTTATCTGGAGGAACAGGCTAAGGAATTAGGATATAGCCGCTTTGTACTGGAAACAAGAAAGTGCAATGAAAAGGCGGTGTCCTTTTATCAGCGACATGGATATAGAGTGATAAAAAATTATGGAAAGTATGCCAAGATGCAAGAGGCTGTATGTTTCGAAAAAATACTCAGATGATTTTATGTTAGCTTAATAAACAATGATATAGAGATATTTGAAAGCATTTAAAAACTCTTTTAGTTTTTAGGTGCTTTTTTTGTATATTAGGAAATTCCTCTGAATTTCCTAATATATAAAAAATACTCCGCAGGATGCGCACTACGCTACGCTACGGCGCGGAACAAAAGCTGTGCTTGTAAGGTGTTGCTCGTGAGAGTGTGCAAAGCACACTTTTGTTCTATTACAAATTGTCGATGATGTATAATAAAGAATAAAAAGTTCAGTAATATCTAGGGATTGAAAGACTGTTGATGTTATGTTTGTAGAGAGACAGTCTGAGAGAATGATGGTAGAATAAATAGTAAATATATGGTAAAATAGTAGGTGAAAATTTCAAAAAAACGGTTATAATTGAATTAATAAGAGAGGGAGGAATTATCATTTAAGAAGCACGATTCATTAAACTTCTGATATGGTATATGAACTTATTGACAAAGGAAACGCCGGCTTAATTTTAGTGGGATGCTTGAATAAGTGCATGGTTAAAATCATGTACTGTGAAGTGGGAGTATATAAATATAGAAAATATATTATTGAGGTAAAGGAGACAGGGAAGAGATGAAGATAATAACGGATACATCAGCTTTATACTCTCTACAGGATGGAAAAGAATTGGGGATAGAAGTTATTCCAGCATGTGTTCTTGTAGATGGTGTAGCTTATAGAGATTATGAGGATATTAGTAGTGAAGAGTTTCTGGAACTAATTGAACAGGGGAAGGTCCCTACATCTTCCCAGCCGGCAATTGGAGATGTGATTGATATTTTTGAAGGTACGCAGGAAGATATTTTGTATCTAACAATTGGAGATGGATTATCTGGGACATATCAGAATGCTATGGGAGCCAGAAACTGTGTAGAACAGAATGAACATATACGTATTATTGATACTCAAACTCTGGCAGGGTCTCAGCGTTATCTTGTGCAAAAGGCAATGATGCTTAAGAAAGAAGGCGTGGGAATAGAGGAGATTGTGAAGCAGGTTAATAATTCTGTTGTAAATTCAGTTTCTTTTGTAATTCCTTCTGATTTTAATTATTTGAAGCGAAGTGGAAGATTGACACCGATTGCAGCAGCTATTTGTAGTGTGATTAAGATCATTCCTGTATTGACACAGACTGAGGATATGAGGAGAATTAAGCCTTTTGCAATAAAGAGATCTTTTAAAAAGGCTGTGGATGCAGTGATTGAGTATTTTAAAGGGATGAGAGTGAATCAGGATTATATCATTAGCATTGGACATGCGTGTGTTCGTCAAATGGCAGAAGAAGTTGTGAAGCAGATTCGAAATCATTTCTCAGATACTACGATTGAATTATTCCAGTTATCCCCCACCTTAATTACTCATGGTGGTCCTGGATGTATTACAATTCAAGCAATCTACAGATAGAAAGGACAGTAACATGAATATTATGATAGAAATATTAACAGCTATAATACTTGGATATTTTCTTGGCTCCGTTCCTTTTGCACTAGTTGTTGGCAAGGTATTTTATCACAAAGATATTAGAAATTACGGAAGTAAGAATCTAGGTGGTGGAAATGCAGGAAGAGTTCTTGGTAAAAAAGCTGGTCTTGTGGTGATGACTTTAGATATTTTGAAGGTAACATTGGTTATTTTTCTGACTTCCTTTTTCTTTGATGTAGAGATGGTTTCCATAATTGGTGGTCTGTCTGCGGCAATGGGGCATTGTTTTCCTATATTCGCCAAATTTAAAGGTGGAAAGGCTGTTGCAGTTATGTATGGCTTTCTCTTTGGTATGGTATTGTTTTGGGAGTACAGTTTGTGGATTTTCTTACTTCCACTCATTAGCTTTTTAGTAGTACTATATTTGTGGAAGATTATCGCCTTGGCAAGTATATCATCAGCTGTAATAAATACTCTTTTCATAGGGATTTATATAAAAGCACCTGCTTTACTTTGGGCATCGCTCCTGTTTACAGCAGTGATTATTGCGCGACACAAAAAAAATATCGAAAGAATTCTTCGTAAAGAGGAAAATAAGATTACATGGATGGGCTAGTTCATAAAATAGAAAGGAATGCGTCTTTTATAAAAATATGGAGTATTTGAGAAATTTGTAAATTGTATGAGCAACGTTTGATTCAAAAGGTCTGGTTGAAGACTTTTTAGAAAAAAAGAGATTATCCAATTTAGATTGATCAATTTAAATTGATCAATTAGTAATATCTATAAAGTCTGTTGTTTTATTTTTTCTTTTTGATAATGTCTATAATTATATATAAGTTGAATTACCTCGCTAATTAGTAAAATCAGAATTAAGAAAGCTTTTATAAATGTAGTAAATTCATGGTTAAAGCTTATATTTACAATGGCTAATAGCACAAAAGGAATCATCCAGAGAGTTCTAATAAATTTTCTTCTATAACTTAGTTTCCAATAACTCCATACAAACCCTTTATCTATTTTCATAAATACAGATCTCCCTCTATCTTGATTCTTTTTAATTCATATTAATAATCAAATTCACGATTGCTAACAATAACGACTTAACTATAATGTTATTGTATAACATATATTTCCAAATTGCTATATAATTTTAATGAATTTAGAAAAGTACAAAGATAAAGGAATGGTATGAAATTATGGGTTATAGTCTGAGACTATAACCCATAATATATTTTATGAATTATCGTAAAAACGGTGGGGGTGATATAATACACTCAACAGAGAAGGAAAGAATTGGAGGGGACATATAAATGACAAGAAGCATCTCAACGAAGTGTATTCATCTAGAGGAAGACGACGACTGTACCAAACACTATGGAGCCATAAGCTATCCGATATATCAGACAGCAACCTATGCACATCCTGGTATAGGGAGGAGTACAGGGTACGACTACAGTAGGTTACAGAATCCTACAAGAGAACATTTAGAAAAGATTGTTGCATCCTTGGAAGGTGGAATTGATTCCTTGGCGTTTAGCACAGGAATGGCTGCAATTTCCACACTGATGGAACTCTTTCAACCGGGAGATCATTTGATTGTGGATTCTGATCTTTATGGTGGAAGCATACGATTATTTGACAATATAACAAAGAAAAATGGAATCACAATCACATATACTGATTGTTATAGAGAGGATATTACACAGTATATTAATGAAAAAACAAGAGCAGTTTACATCGAAACACCTACCAATCCAATGATGAATGTGACAGATATTAAGGCAGTAAGCCTGATCACAAAGGCATATAACCTGCTTTTAATTGTGGATAATACATTTCTTTCCCCTTATTTTCAAAATCCTCTCAGGCTTGGAGCGGATGTCGTAGTTCATAGTGGAACAAAATATCTTGGAGGACATAATGATACACTTTCAGGCTTTCTAGTAACTTCTAGAGCAGATATCAGTGAAAAGCTAAGATTTACGATTAAGACTACTGGTGCAGGGCTTGCGCCATTTGACAGTTGGCTGATCTTAAGAGGTATTAAGACACTTACAGTGCGCATGGAGAGAGCACAGGAAAATGCAATTAAGGTAGTAGAGTGGTTATCAGGACAGAAAGAGGTGGTGAGGGTAATATATCCAGGACTTTCCACGCATCCCGGTCATGAAATTATGAAAAAGCAAAGTAAGGGATTTGGAGCAATGATTACCTTCGAGGTGATAGGAAAGGAATTTGCACAGGTTGTTTTGGAACATGTGAAACTAATTCAATTTGCAGAAAGCTTAGGTGGTGTGGAAACCTTAATTACCTATCCTGTAACACAGACACATGCGGATGTTCCCAAGGATATATTGAATAAGAATGGTATTACAGAAAGTGTTCTCAGATTATCTGTGGGAATTGAAGAGGCAGCAGATATTATAGCCGATCTGAAAGAGGCTTTCCAATCAACAAAGGAGATATTGTATGGAAGAAAAGAATCTTGATTTTGATGTAGTGATTGACAGAAGAAACACAAAGTGCTTGAAATATGACTTTGCCAAGAGAAAAGGGATGCCGGAGGATCTACTTCCATTCTGGATAGCTGATATGGACTTTAAAACTTCATCTTTTATTCAGGAAGCACTTGCAAATCAGGTACAACACGGAATTTTTGGTTATAGTGAAGTACAGGAGGAATATTTTGAAACAGTAAAGAGATGGATGAAAGATCACTATGATTGGGAGGTAAACAGGAGATGGTTAGTGAAAACGCCTGGAATCGTTTTTGCATTAGCGATGGCGGTAAAGGCATTCACGGATTTGGGAGATGGAGTCTTGATTCAACTTCCGGTATACTATCCTTTTCGTGAGGTAATCGAGGATAATGGCAGAAAAGTTGTCAGTAACACTCTGTTTTTAGGAGAAGACAATCGGTATCATATTGATTTTTTAGACTTTGAAAAGAAAATTATTGATGAGAAAATCAAACTATTTTTCCTATGCAATCCACATAATCCAGTAGGGCGTGTATGGTGCAGGGAGGAACTGTTGAGACTTGGAGAGATCTGCTATCAGCATCATGTTATTGTTGTTAGTGATGAAATTCATGCAGACTTTATCTTTCAGGGAAAACATTATGTATTTTCTAACCTTAAAAAAGAATTTGAAGAAATCACCATAACCTGTACATCGCCGAGTAAAACATTTAATTTGGCTGGACTTCAGATTTCTAACATATTTATTGCTAATCCTAACCTTAGAAGTGCATTTCGAAAGCAGGTGGACGCAGCTGGTTATAGTCAGTTAAATATCATGGGGCTTGTAGCTTGTGAAGCAGCTTATCAACATGGCGAAGTATGGTATCAGGCAATGCATGACTATGTAAGAAAAAATATAGAATATGCAAGTGAGTTTATTAATGAAAGAATTCCTAAGGTCAACATGGTAAAACATGAAGGAACTTATCTTATTTGGCTTGATTTTAGAGAACTTGGCCTATCTTTGGAGGAGTTAGAAAAATTAATTATTGATGAAGCGAAGTTGTGGCTGGATAGTGGAATGATGTTTGGTGAAAGTGGTATAGGCTTTCAAAGAATCAATGTGGCATGTCCAAGAATAGTACTAGAAGAGGCATTAAGAAGAATTAAGACAGTGGTAGAGAACATAATCAAACTAGAAAAATAATGGATGAAACACTACTATTGGATGTCTGTCAGACATCAGAAAGAATTTATGAAAGTTGATAAAAGACTAATTAAATTTATTGGTTCAAAGTTACTAGGTATAGGAAGAAACTATAACTATTTATATATAATATCTATTAGCTTTGGTAAAAAATGTATTGACATTGACAATTTCAAGAAATATAATATGACATAGAAATCATATCAACATACTATGAAATTAGTTGAAAGGAGATCGTGCTATGAAAAATTCAGTACAACGGTTAAACGAGATGTGTATGATGTATTGCTACTGTCAGTCTGTATGTGTTAATACAGTCTATTTTTCATATGCATTGTGTGCCTGAATCTAAAGTAGCTAGGTTGTTGAGCTTATAGCAGGTGTCATGGATATGGCACTTGCTTTTTATTTAATAATGAAGTTCTGAAAGGAGAAAAAATTATGAGTCAAATCAAGGAAAGCGAATTGGAACTAATCGGAGGTACCCCATTACTTAAGTTAAATGGATATTCCAAAAAACAAGGAATCACACAGGCAACGATTCTAGCAAAGTTAGAATATTTAAATCCTGCAGGATCCGTAAAGGATAGAATTGCATTAGCAATGATTAAAGATGCAGAGGAAAGAGGGATTTTAACAGAAGGATCAACGATTATAGAACCGACGAGTGGAAATACTGGAATTGGGCTTGCTGCAGTAGCGGCAGCCAAGGGATACAAAACAATACTTACATTACCAGATACAATGAGTATAGAGAGAAGGAACCTGCTAAAAGCTTATGGAGCAGAGTTGGTACTTACAGAGGGTGCAAAAGGTATGAAGGGAGCAATTGCAAAAGCAGAAGAGCTAAAAGCTGAGATTTCAGGAGCTATCATTCTTGGACAGTTTGTCAATCCAGCGAATCCAGCAGTGCATAAAGCTACCACAGGGCCTGAAATCTGGGAGCAGACAGAGGGTAAGGTGGATATATTTGTAGCTGGCGTAGGTACTGGAGGAACTATTACTGGTGTAGGTGAGTATTTAAAAGAAAAGAACCCTAAGATAAAGATAGTTGCAGTAGAACCAGCTGCTAGTCCTGTATTATCAAAAGGTACACCTGGACCACACAAGATTCAGGGAATTGGAGCTGGATTTGTACCTGAAGTTCTTAACACTAAGATATATGATGAAGTAATCACGGTTGAAAATGACGATGCTTTTGCAGAAGGAAAAACTTTTGCAGTGAGTGAAGGAATTCTGGTAGGTATCTCATCAGGAGCAGCACTAAAGGCAGCTAGTATTCTTGCAACCCGTCCTGAAAATAAGGGAAAGACCATTGTAACATTACTTCCAGACTCAGGAGATCGATATTTATCTACACCACTATTCGGTAATAATTAATTGAAGTAACTAATTTGGCTATTTGGAGGTATATGTGGAGCATGCAAAAAAGTGATATTAAGGTGTCTGCTGATTCGCATCTAAAAATTATTGAGAAAATGCTTGAGGACATAAAATATGGAAGTCTAACAATTATAATACAGGATGGAAAGATAATCCAGATAGACAAAGTAGAAAGACATAGAATCGTATAGAATAATGAACTGACTGGAAAACCAGAGGTTCTGCTGAAGTGATATTGTAACCAAGTAAGATCAATAGTTACAAAATCAAAGGCAGAATCTCTGGTTTTTTATATACTAATTCCTCAGAATTTCCATGATGCTGTAGCCGTTGGAATGGCATAGGTTTGCAAAGCTGAAGTTGTTGGTTCGAATCCAATCAGCATCGTTTCAGTTAAAAAGTTAAAAGAAAGAGGGAATGGCATGAGTAATAATTATCAAGATTTACAGAAATCACACCCATGCTTTGGTGGACACAAAACTAATGTAGGAAGAATTCATTTGCCAGTGAGTCCAGGATGTAATATAGCTTGTCGATTCTGTGACCGGGTAATTAATGATACAGAGGAGAGACCGGGAGTAACTTCTAAAGTTCTGTCACCGATAGAAAGTCTGGATGTTCTAAAGAAAGCTCTTACTTTATGCCCTGAGATTACAGTGGCTGGAATAGCAGGACCAGGAGATACCTTAGCAACAGATTATGCATTAGATACCTTTCGACTTGTGAAGGAGCAGTATCCAGAGTTAATAAAGTGTATGAGTACCAATGGTTTGCTTTTATATGAGAAGGCAGAAGAAATCATCGAGATAGGAATAGAAGCTCTAACGGTTACAGTAAATGCGGTTGATCCAGAAATAGAAGCAAAGCTAAACAAGTATATTATCTATCATGGAGTCAAGTATGAAGGAGTAGAAGCTGCTAAAATACTGATAGAAAATCAGCTGAAGGGGATTCGTAAGGTAGCAGATGCTGGAATCACAATTAAGATCAATACGGTATTGGTTCCTGAGATTAATGGTGATCATATTGAGGAAATTGCAAAAGCAGTAAAAGAGGCTGGAGCAAGTATTTATAACATTATTCCATTAATACCACAGGCAGAACTAAAAGAATTCAGAGCGCCTGTTTGTGCAGAAATTGATATGGCAAGAACAGTAGCAGGAAAGTACATAGATGTATTTAGACATTGTCAGCATTGCAGGGCAGACGCAGTAGGAGTTCCAGGGGAGTCGGAATATGGCGATCAGATCTATCAAAGAAGAATTATAGCAAAGGAAACATTTTCTCATGGATAAGGAAAAGATGAAGTATCGAATTGCAGTTGCCAGTTCCGATGGAATTGTGGTTAATCAGCATTACGGAAGAGCATCTCTATTTAGGATATATGACGTGTTGTCAAACAATACAATCCAGTTGGTAGAGATTAGAGAGGTTGTACCAGTATGTCAGGGTGGAAGTCATGATAATGACAGGTTGAAGAAAAATATTGAGCACTTATTAGATTGTAACTATGTGCTTGTAAGTAGAATAGGGCAGGAAGCAGCAACTTTAGTAGAGCAGGAAGGCATTATTCCAATGGAGCTACCTGGAATAATTGAAGAATCAGTACAAAAACTGATTGCATATGAGGAAATTCAGAATCTATTTGCATAGCATCAAATTGTTAGATCGCTGCTAATTGTATATAAAATGATTTGAGAAAGGATATGGGAGAATGAGTGAATTAAGACAGATTGCAATTTATGGAAAAGGAGGGATTGGAAAATCCACAACAACACAGAATTTGACAGCAGGGTTAGCAGAACTTGGTAAGAAGGTAATGGTTGTAGGTTGTGATCCAAAGGCTGATTCAACAAGGCTTTTGTTAGGAGGTTTAGCACAAAAGACTGTTTTGGATACGATTCGTGACGAAGGTGATGATATCGAGCTAGCTAGAATTATGAGAGATGGATTTGGTGGAACAAAATGTGTGGAATCCGGTGGTCCTGAACCAGGGGTAGGGTGTGCAGGAAGAGGTATTATTACATCCATTAATATGTTAGAAAACCTTGGCGCATATACAGAGGATTTAGATTATGTCTTCTACGATGTATTAGGTGATGTTGTCTGTGGTGGTTTTGCAATGCCAATCAGAGAAGGTAAGGCAAAAGAGATCTATATTGTAGCAAGTGGAGAAATGATGGCATTATATGCTGCGAATAACATAGCAAAAGGCATTAAACGTTATGCCAGAACAGGCGGAGTACGCCTTGGAGGAATTATTTGTAACAGTAGAAATGTAGATAGGGAATTGGATCTACTTAGAGCTTTTTCAAAAGAATTGGGCACGAAGCTGCTTTACTTTGTGCCAAGAGATAATATCGTACAGAGAGCTGAGATTAATAAAAAGACAGTAATTGAATATAAATCAGATTCAGCACAAGCACAGGAATATCGAAATCTTGCGGAGGCTGTAATTAATAATACTAATTTTACAATCCCGACACCGATGACCCAGGAAAGACTAGAGGAAATACTATTTGAATTTGGTCTTATGGACTGTTCGGATGACTATCACATTTAATTAAAAAATAGGAGGAATGGTATGGCGAAAGTATATGAATCAATTACAGAATTAGTAGGGAAAACACCTTTATTAGAAATTAAGAATTACGAAAAGAAACATGAGCTTAAAGCCAAGATTTTAGTTAAATTAGAGTATTATAATCCGAATCAGAGTGTAAAGGACCGGATCGCATATGCAATGGTTGAAGATGCTGAAAAAAGGGGAGTTTTAAAGCCGGGATATACAATCGTGGAAACAACCAGTGGCAATACAGGGATTGGACTTGCGGCAATTGCAGCTGCAAAAGGATATAAATTCCGTGTTTACATACAGGATCAGGTAAGTGAGGAGAGATTTAAAGTAATCAAAGCATTTGGCGGGGAGACAATCAAACTTTCACAAGAACCTGCAATTGCCAATGTATTAAAAGAAACAGGTGGGGATTTTGTAGCCGCTATTAAAGCATTAAAAGAGGAAGTTTTATCAAAAGAAAAAGATATATATTTTGTAGATCAAGTATCCAATCCTGCGAATCCTGGCATTCATGAAGCAACAACAGGACCAGAGATATGGGAGGATACAGATGGAAATATTGATATTTTTGTAGCTAGTGTTGGAACAGGTGGAACAGTATCGGGTGTGGGAAGATACTTAAAGTCAAAGAAGTCGGATATTAAGATTGTTGCGATACAGCCGGGACCGAATTCACTTCCGAGTGATGAAAACCCTCAGCCAGAAGAAATTACGGGAGTACATCCATTTGAAGGTATACCGATTGAGAGAGTGCCTGCAACGATGGATGTTAGTATCTATGATGAGAAGTTTGAAGTCGAGACAATCCAGGCATATGAGGCAGCAAGGGAAGTAGCTAAGACGGATGGTATTCTAGTTGGAACATCTTCAGGAGCCGCCATTTATGCAGCAACAGTACTTGCAAAGCAACCTGAAAATGCAGGAAAGACAATTGTAGTTGTGTTACCTGACACCGGACTTAGATACTTATCAACGAATCTGTTTCAAGTAAATTAGGAGGTGACAAAAGTGGCAATTAATTTAGATAACTCTAATGTAGCTACAAGGGAGAATCGAATCGGTTCCATAACAGGTTATATTGGAAGCTTATGTGATTTAGCAAAACAAAGCGAGTGTGGAACGCTAAAGGGGTGTTCTAGATGTTTTTCACAGTCTAGTACCTGTCTTTCATCCTGTGCGCTAGGGCAGCTTTCTGCAATTCGTGACATTGCTGTCATTCATCATGGACCATCAGGATGTTCTGTAGCTAGTGCCGGCACATATTACCTCGATAAAGTTATGGCAAAGAAACGTGGAGTTACGACGAATACGGTCTACGTTGGAACAGATATGAATGAGGAAGATACTATATTTGGTTCTGCTGAGAGTCTTCGTAAGATTATTTTAGAGGTAAATAAGAGATATCAGCCTAAGGCAATTTTTGTCACTAGTTCCTGTGCAACGGGAATCATCGGAGAAGATATTGATAGTGTTGTAGATGATGTAAGAGATGAAGTAGGTGTTCCGATTGTTACAGTTCATTGTGAAGGATTTAAGTCAAGAATATGGGCAACAGGATTTGATATATCTGATCATGCAGTATTGAGTTCGATTGTAAAGCCTCCAAAGGAAAAGAGAAATACGATAAATTTTAAAAATTTTTATGAGAGCGCAAGACCAGAGATTATAGATATATTTAAGAACTTTGATTTGGAACCAATCTTTCTATATTGCAATTCAACAGTGGAAGAATTAGAACATATATCAGAATCCTTAGCAACTACGTGTATCTGTGGAACATTAGGTAATTATCTAGGCAATGGATTGGAAGAAAAATACGGAGTACCCTATATAAGAACAATCAATCCATTGGGAATTGCAGGATTTGAGACTTGGTTGCGTGAGATTGGAAAGGTAACAGACAGAGCCAAAGCAGTTGAAAACTATATCGTAGAGCAAAGAGCAATCTACCTTCCACAGATTGAGGAGATTAAGAAGGAATTAAAGGGGATCAAGGCAGTCCTTGGTATGGGGCCTGGTTATACCTTTGAAGTATCACGTGTATTGGATGAATTGGGAATTGAAGTAGTGTGGGCACTGGCATGGCATTATGACAAAAAATATGAAAATGGAGATGTACCACCCTCTATGAAATATCTCCTTGAGCATGATGTGGACTTTGAAGCAAGTGTTGCAGACCAGCAGAACTATGAGGTGATGAATATTCTGAATAAATATCAGCCAGATTTGTATCTTTCACGTCATCCAGGCTCTACAGTCTGGGCAATCAAGAATGGTACACCAGCAGTTTATGTAGCAGATGAATATATGATTTTTGGATATCAACATACGTTAGAATTCGCTCAGGCAATCCTAGATAGTATTCATAACCGCAGCTTTGAGAAAAACCTTGCAAGGCGTGTAAAACTTCCTTATACCAAATGGTGGTATGAGCAGAACGTTGACAATTTCTTAGAGGAGGTTACGAAGTAATGGCAAAATTATTAGACAAACAAAGATATAAATGTGCTATGGGTGCTATGCAGACAGTACAGGCAATTGATCGAGCAATTCCAATTCTACATTCTGGACCTGGTTGTGCGCAGAAGTTGTCAGATTCGATTGGTAGCTCTGGCTATTTTTCTCCAAATATCTTTCCTTGCACAAGTATCAATGAGAAAGACGTTGTGTTTGGTGGGGTAAAGAAACTTCATTCAACCATAGAAAACTCACTGAAAGTGATTGATGCCGATCTCTATATTGTGCTTACAGGCTGTATTCCTGAGATTGTTGGAGATGATACGGGAGAGGTTGTAAGTCAATTTAGTGATTCTGAAAAACCAGTGATCTATGTATCTACCGCAGGATTTAAAGGAAATAATTACATCGGTCATGAACAAATAATAGATGCAATTATTGATCAGTATCTGGAAAAGTCAGAAGATCAAGAAAAAGGACTTGTGAATATATGGGCAGATGTGCCATATCAGGATCTGTTCTGGCTGGGGAATATAAGAGAGCTTGAAAGACTTCTAAAGGAATTAGGGTTGACTCCAAATACGATCTTCGGATATCAAAGAGGAATTGATCATATTAATCGAATTCCGAAGGCAGAGTTTAATTTACTAGTATCACCCTGGGTATCCGTTGGCAATATGAAGAAGATGGAGAAAAAACTTGGGATACCATATCTTCATTATCCGACGCTTCCGATTGGAGCCTTTGAGACTAGTAAATTCTTAAGAGAAGTCGGGAAATTTGCAGGTGTGGAAGAAACTAAGATTGAGACAATGATTAATGAACAGGAGAGATATTATTACTATCTCATTGAACGATATGCGGATATGTTTCTTGAAACTCGTGTTATGGCAAAGCAATTTTCTGTTGTGGCAGATGCTCAGTATGCGTTAGGTATTACGAAGTTTTTGGTTAATGATCTCGGACTTGTACCGGCAAAGCAATTTGTAGCAGATGATACGCCAAAGCAGTTCAGAGAACAGATACGAAAAGAATTTGAAAACCTCAATTATGGTATTAAAGCTGAGGTAAGCTTTGAAACGGATGGATATAAGATACATAACGAAATCAAGGCACATGATTATCATGGATATCCACTCATTCTTGGCAGCTACTATGAGAAAGAAGTAACGCAAGAGTTGTTTGGACATTATCTAAATATCTCATGGCCAGTACAAGACAAAGTAGTGCTGGATGATTTCTATGTGGGCTATACTGGTGGAATTCGTCTGATTGAGGATATATATTCCGTGGCAGTTCAAAGATGGAATTAAACGGAGGTGAGAAGAATGTCTTACAAAATAGCGATAGCATCTTCTGATGAAATTCATATCGATGAAACATTTGGGTCGGCTAAGTCATTTCACATTTTTGAAATAGAGGATGGAAAGTATCAAAAGATGGAAGAACGCTTTGCTAAAGAAAATAAGGAAGAATTACAATGCGGTGAGTTGACTATCGGTTGTGATGCTAACTGTCCCTCACTAGTAGGTGGTGGTTGCACTGGAGGTGAGGGTAACTCACAAAAAGTAGAGTTAATTGCTGATTGTCGTTGTGTGATCTGTAAAAAGATAGGGTTTCATATGCAAAAACAGTTAGAAAGAAAAGCAATTGCAATATTTGATGTTGATTGTACTGTAATTGCGGCACTGGAGAAGATTATCTTCTATTATGACAAGATAGATAAACGTCAATCCCTTAGGGGAGTAGGAAATAAAATATAAGGAGGTTACATTTGAAGCAAATAAAAAAAGTAGCACCTATATTATCTATAGTACTTGCGCTGGTGCTAAATCAATTGATTAAAGATTCACCAAAGCATCCAACGGCATCAGCCCCATATTATACTTATTTTTTATATGGAATATTGGCATTGTATGTTCTAGCATATGTAGTAGCGTTTTGGATAAAGCCATTGGAAGTATCTTTGACTTACAAAGCTCCATTTCTTGCGGGAGCAGTACTAATAATAAATGTAATAAATTTGGTTACCGTAAAATATGCATTGTTACCTGTTTTGTTTTTTCCGTCTCTGAATCGAGTGTTTGGCGTATTTGTTCAAGATAGAGAGCTGTTAGGAAAATGTATTATGTCTTCTTTTAAATTGTTGTTGATAGGATATACGATTGGTGCTGTTCTAGGATTTACATGTGGTATACTTCTAGGATTTAGTAAAAGGTTTCATTATTGGATTATGCCTTTAACTAAAGTTATTGGTCCTATTCCTCCAACTTCTTGGTCTCCGTTGGTACTGTCTTTATTCACCACATCATATCAAGCAGCGATATTTATGATAGCCTTGGCAGTATGGTTTCCAATTACTCTGATGACGAGTAGTGGGATTCAAAATACGGATAACTCATATTTTGAAGTTTCTGAAACACTAGGAGCAGGTCCACTATATAAAATCTTCAAAGTAGCTGTTCCTGCGGCTATGCCAAGTATATTTTTGGGGATATTTTATGCGACGACTAGTTCGTTTGTAACTCTTGTGACAGCTGAGATGTTCGGTTGTGAGTCTGGAATTGGATGGTATCTGAACTGGCAAAAAAGTATGATGTTATACGCTAATGTATATGCGGGCTTAATCGTAATGGCAGGCATCTGTTTAGTTGTTGTATCATTATTATTTAAAATTAAGAACTATGTCTTAGTATGGCAAAGAGGAGTGATTAAATGGTAGGAGAAATCAAGATAAACCATGTAGGCAAACATTTTGTTAATCCCGACGGATCTAAGTTAGTTGCCTTGGACGATGTTAATCTTGCTGTGAAACCAGGAACCCTTATTTCTTTAATCGGACCTTCTGGCTGTGGGAAAACAACATTACTTCGTGCTATTGCTGGTCTTAATGTGGCAGATGAAGGAGAGGTATATGTAGACAATGACTTGATTATAAAACCTGGACCAGAAAGAGGTTATGCATTTCAACAGGCAAATCTCTTTCCGTGGTTGAATATTCGAAATAACATTGCATTTGGGCTAAAGGCGAGAGGGATATATAAAGAAAAGAAGGAAGAGGTAGATGAATTTATTAAACTGGTTGGATTAAAAGGGTTTGAAAAATCCTATCCACATCAGCTATCAGGGGGAATGTGTCAGCGTGCTTCTCTTGCAAGAGCATTGGTGGGTCATCCCAAAGTATTACTTTTAGATGAACCATTAGGGGCATTGGATGCATTTACAAGAATGGATATGCAGGATGAGATATTAAGTATTTGGAAAGAACATCAGATGACCATGATTATGGTAACACATGATGTAGATGAAGCAGTATATTTATCAGACCAAGTAGTAGTGATGACGGCAAGACCAGCAAAAATTGAAAGAATCATAAATATTGATTTACCTAGACCTAGATTAAGAGGGCAAGTGGATTTTTTACAGTATAGAACAAAAATTTTAGAAATACTAGATTTTGCAGGTCATGTAATAGATCCAGATTACTATTTATAGAACAGTAAAAAGAGAGTGAGGGAAAATAATATGAAGCATGAATTAAAACGAGTATGCAAAAGTTTAGTGGTACTTGTGTTGTTAGGAAGTTTACTAACAGGTTGTAGTGCAAGCAAGAAAGAAGTATCTAAGGAGACAGTTGGTAAGGAAAAAACCACAGTTAAAATTCTTGAAAACAGGGAGAGTTTATGTCTCGCACCTTTACATATTGCTATCATTAATGGATATTTTGAGGAAGAGTTTGAAAAAATCGGGCAAGAATATGAACTTGTAACTTCTAATATTGCTACAGTGACTGAGCAGTTAAGTAGCAATAAAATAAACGCAGGCTATGGCCTTACAGGAAGTCTAATGCAACCAATTTCTAACGGATTAGATATTGTCTTTACGACAGGACTACATACAGGATGTACTAAATTTTATGTTAAGCAAGATTCGGGAATCAATACATTAGAAGACTTAAGAGGAAAGAAAATTGGTGTACCATCTTTATCGGATTCGTCAACGATCAATTTGAAGAGAAAACTTGCTGATTTAGGATTTAAGGTTAATGGCGATGGTGCAGATATCATACTTCTTGCATATGAAATGACTGATTTGCCAGTTGCATTAGATAATGGAGCGGTAGAGGCTATTGGTATTCATGATCCAGTAGCGACCTCAGCTGAGCAAACGTATGGTTTTAGAAAAATATTAGATACTGGGTTAGATGATAAATTTAAAGAAGAGTATTGTTGTCAGGCATATGTATCAGGAGATCTTGTTAGTGAAAATCCCGAAGGAGCAAGTGCATATACTAGAGCAATGCAAAAAGCAGCAGCATTTATTGAAGCAGATCCTTATGAAGCAGCTAAGCTTCAGATAGAAAATGGATATATGCCAGGTACTGTAGAGGAGAATGCTCAACATAATGGTGAAATTCTAGACAGTTTTAATTATAATCCATCAGTATCCTTGGGAAGAAAAACCTTTGAAACAGCATTTGATGATTTGCAAGTATATGGAGACATTGATAAATCACTTAGTAAAGATGAATTTGTTAAAAAGGTATATTTGGATTTAGAAGGTGTACCTGATACGATCGTATACGATAAGGAAACGAAAACTTTTTCAGAATAAAATCTTGAGATTGATTATTACAAGTGGAAATAGTAAGGAGAAAATATGAAGACAAAGATTATATCAATGATCCAAATCATAGTGCTACTTGTAGCTATAATATTATTATCAACACTAATAAAACCATGTTCAGCAGAGATGACTATGAAGTGTAACTATAGTGTTTCGGTGGTAAAGTTATTATTTACAACTATGATAGTAATGAAAGGAATTGAAGTATTTAGCAAGGAACATGTACATAGATATTTAGATATTATAACTATCTTGTTATTGGTAGATAGTATTTTGATACTATCTTGGCTTATCGGTGGTTGCAAGATGGCAGATATGGCTTGCCAAGCGAAGACTTTTCCGAGTATTTATATTTTTTCTGGTGCATTAATTATATTAAATTTAATTTCAATAATGCTTGGGAAAAATAACCGAAAGGGTGAAGTTAAAGAATGATAAGTATAAAACTTGCATTGCTTAATATTAAGGGAAAAAAATTCAAGTATACGATATTATTTCTTCTTATTTTTCTAACAAGTGCAGGTATATATGCAGGTGATGTTTTATTTACTAGCATGAGAGTTGGGCTGGATATTACAAAAAATAGAATTGGAGCAGATGTAATTGTGGTTCCAGAGGGATTTGTATCCGAAGCAGAGGATGCATTATTTAAAGGAAAAGCCTGTTCTTTGAATTTTAATCGACAATGGGAAACAGAATTACAGAATGTGGAAGGAATTGATAAAATAACAGCCCAACTATACATTGCGACACTATCAGGAGTATCTTGCTGTGATGGTGATGTGCAAATTATTGCCTTCGATCAAGTTAATGATTTTATCGTGGGACCATGGATCAAGAATCATCATATTACAACATTAAAAGATGATGAAATCATAGTTGGATCAACATTTAAGGTAAAAAAGGGTGATAGTGTTACCTATTATAACAAAAGATTCAAAGTAATTGCTGTTATGGATGAAACAGGAGCAGGGTATGATAAAAGTGCATTTATCACTTATGGAGCAGCATATGAAATGGCATCTGATGCAAGAAATAAAAACACATTTCCGTTTGATAAAAGCAAAAATGTGACGTCAATGATATTTCTACGGGTGTCTGATGGAACTGATCCAATGATAGTGAAAAATGATATTGAGAAAAAGTATAGAGAAAAGGGAATCGCCGTATATAGTATTACATCAAAAATCAATGAGATATCAGATAAACTAATTGAATTTCAAATATTTGGTAACATCATGAATCTGTGGATTATTATTATTTCGGCGGTTTCTTTATTTGCGATACATACACTTACTACGTTTCAAAGAAAGAATGAAGTTGGAAGTATGCTAACAGTGGGTGTTAGGAAAGAAAGAATCATTGGTATTTTCTTACTAGAATTTATACTAGTATCATTAATGGCAGTTATATCAGCTATTAGTATCATCCATGTGTTAATGTTCTTTTTTCAAAATGAGATTAAAAAGCTATTGGAGCTACCCTTTATATTAATAAATACAGCTAATAGTATAAAAGTAATTGTGAAGCTTTTATTCATCAATGCAGCAATCATAATTTGCTCTGTATTAGGCTCTTTTTATTGGATTTATATGAAAAATCCAGCTGATATGATTAAGGAGGTTAGCATATGATATTGGAAGCCAAAGGTATCACACATAACTTTAATGGTAGAAAAGTGATACTGAAAAATCAGAGTCTTTATGTAGAAAATAATCAGTATGTATGCATTGTTGGAAAATCTGGCTGTGGAAAATCCACATTGTTAAATATAGTAGCAGGAATGCTTGCTCCTACAACAGGAGCTGTATATCTCGATAAGGTGGATATGTATAAATCTTTAAAAGAGAGTAAAAGAACTACTTTTCGCAATAGTAAAATTGGATATTTAAATTATGGGAACTGCTTATTAGAAAATCTTAATGTATTCGATAATATTGTCTACCCTGTTTTGTTAAAGAAAGCATTATGTGATAAGAATGAAATATTGAATCTACTAGAAAAGCTAGATATATTAGGAATTAAAAATTTATATCCAGGGCAAATATCTGCTGGTGAGTATAGACGAGTTTGTTTTGCAAGGATCCTTGCGCTTAACACTGAAATATTGGTATTAGATGAACCTACCAGTAATTTAGATGAAAAAAGTGCATATATAATTTGGAAAATAATATCTGAACTTCAGAGTAGTAAAGGGATTATTGTAGCGACACACGACAAGATGTTGATGACAGGAAATATTATTGAATTGGAATCTGTATTTTTCTAAACCAAAAGAAGAAAGAACCAAGCAGTTTCTATCAAGAATAATATCAATAGAACCAAATTATTCAATCTAGTTGACAGGAATCTAGTAACAGAACACTTGCAAAAAATAAAGGAAGGTAGAAAAATGGCAGGAGAACAGTATTCAGGTGTCAGAGAAAGCAGACCAGGTAGAATTAACGATTTAGGAACTACTGGAAAGAAAGTCGAGGAGAATTTCAAAAAAGGTTGCTTGAAACGAGCTGATCGAAGTTTTGCACAAGGCTTACAATGTCAGCAGATTAATAGTATGTCGGCATTAATGTCATTAGAAGATTCGGTCTTTATATCACATTCTCCACAGGGGTGCGTCGGGTGTTCTATCATGGCGGTAGATATGTACCGGGTCGGTCAGGCACATAGAGGAATAAAAAATATAAAGAATCCAAGAATTATAGTGACGAACATAGATCAGCAATCGGTGGTTTTTGGGGGTGAGCAAAAATTAAGAGATTCTGTGAAATATGCAGTAGAGCGATATCATCCAAAACTAATCTTTATTTATGCATCTTGTGCATCAGGTATTATTGGAGATGATATTGATGCGATTGCAGCAGATTTGCAAAAGGAATATGATAGCTTAATCGTACCAATTCATTGTGAAGGTTTTAAATCAAAAATATGCGCATCTGGATTTGATGCGGCATTTTTAGCAATCAATAAATACATATTAAAAAACGAGAAATTATCAAAGGAAAAAGGGCTGGTTAATTTATTTGCACCAACCACCATAAGTTACGCAGATCAAACAGAAATGGAGAGAATGTTATCTCTAATTGATGTAAAAGTAAATTACATTCCATTCTATAGTTCATTGGATAAGATAAAAAGAATACCTCAAGCAGAAGCTTCTACTTCAATATGTAAAGTGTTTGCAGATGAATTTATGAAAACGCTTTGGGAAGATTATGAAATTCCGTATTCACATACCGTAATGCCAATTGGTATTCGTAATACAGATATATGGTATCGGGGAATTGCAAAAGTACTTGGCAAAGAACATGAGGTTGAAGAGATTATAGCAAACGAGCATGAGAGAATTGAACCATTAGTAGCTAAATTGAAAGCTCGGTTGCAGGGAAAACGAGTATTTATCTGTGGGGGAACAGGGCGTTCATTTGCAGCAGCAGCTTTGATTGATGATTTTGGTATGATATTGGTAGGCTTGGAAACACCAACCTATGATGAAGATGCCCAAGTGGATATTGAATATTTAAATGGTATTCATAAGGACTTTATTTTGGATATTGCGAATATGCAGCCTTTCGAGCAGGTGAATATAGTAAAGAAGTTAAAGCCAGATGCATTTATTGGAGTACCAGAATGGGCAGCAAAACTAGGGATACCAACAACTCATGTATTAGATGGAAAACGACCAACTATGGGTTATGATGGATTATTATTTTTAGGAAATAAGATAGCAGATCAGCTAGAAAATCCAGGTTTTAATATAAAATTATCCAAACATGTAAAGTTACCATATAAAGATAGTTGGTATGAAGAGGATGCATTTAAGTATATTGTAGGAGGAAATTAATATGTCTCAAATATTAGAAAATCCAAGAGGTGGCTGTGTACTTGCGGGGATTAACTCTGTATTAGGAGCAATTGACAGAGTCTGTCCTGTGTATCACGCAGGACCAGGGTGTTGTATGCAGACGACAGCAGCTGATCAGGGACAATCGGGCCATAAAAGTGCATGTTTTGTTAGTGGTGTTTCCTTGCCATCTAGTAATATGCTGGAGAAAGAAGTAGTATTTGGGGGCGTAAATAAACTCAGAACAACAATTCAGGGGGCATTGGATATTATCGATGCCGATGCTTATTTTGTATTAACAGGATGCACAGCGGGTATTATTGGAGATGATATAGTAAGTGTAACAGAGGAATTTAGGGCAGCAGGATATTCTGTATATCCAATCGAAACGCCTGGATTTGCAGGTGATAGTAATTTGGGATATGAAGTAGTATGGAACACAATGATCGACCAGATTATCGAAAAGAATCTGCCAAAGAATAAGAAATTAGTCAATATTTTTGGTATAGTACCATATCATGATCCTTTTTGGAGTGGGAATTTAGAAGAAATAAAAAGAATATTGAATCGATTGGGATTGACAGTGAATACATTTTTTACAGACCATCAGGGAATCGATGACATAAGAAAATGTTCCTCCGCTGCTTTAAATATAATTATTCATCCGTGGATATTCAAGGGACCAGCTCAGAAATTTGAAGAGAAATTTGGTGTACAATCCATAAGAATCGCCGGTATACCGATAGGAGCGACTGATACATCGATATTTGTTAGAAGAGTTGCAGAAGCTTTAAATCTAGATAAAACTTTAGTGGATAAGGTGATTTCTCAGGAAGAAGACTATGTATACAGTTATCTTGCACAATCCATTGGAGCCCTTAGTTGGAAACGATTCGCTGTTGTTGCAGATGCTTCTAATGCCATAGGATTTACACGATATTTAGCAAATGATTATAGTTTCACACCTGTGTTGGTTGTTATCACAGAATCGATTTTTAGGGAAGAAGATAAACAAAGAATCATAGGGAAAATAACAACGCTTGAATATGCTAAACCACCGAGAATTGTGTTTACTGCTGATCAGTATGAAATTAACCAGGCTATTATTACTGAAGAGGAAGATTTAACATTACTAATTGGAAGTAGTAATGAAAGAGAAGTTGGTTTACTAAAAAATATTCAATTTATTACAGCAGCGTTTCCTTTGAATGAACGATTGATATTCAATCGTACTTATGCAGGATACCGAGGAAGTTTAACATTTACTGAAGATTTGTATGATAATTTGTAGACTCATACCAGTTATGGTTTAGTGTAGATTAGAAGCTTTAGTGTCTCTAAATGCTGGAGTATACGGACTTACTGCTAAGGAATTGGATTGGCAGTTTCAGTAGAAAAAAGTAAATAGTAAGAAGTAAATAGAAAAATATTGTAGTAAATAATTAGAGAATGTAGTAGAATTAGTTAATAGGGAAACCACACAAGTTCAGGATAATACTTTATACTCAAGCTGGTATGGTGGGATTAATAGACGTGCTCTGGTTAGGCTCTAGTTTGAGAGTGTAGGGTCGAGTCCAATTATGGACATTTTGTAGGTAGAAATACCTAGGAATACAGGAGGCATTGATGAAATTAAAAGGTAAAGTACTATTAATGCAGACAATCATTCTTGTCGTAGTAGCTGTGCTGATATCTGCTTCGGGAATAATTGCTGCTAGGAGTGTATTGTATGAATCTACTGAAGAGTTATTAAAGAACGCTGCTTTAGGCTTTGAGGGAGACGTCCACTACTTACATAATGCAGGTGAGGATATTGATATCATTATATTTGACGAGGTTAGTCAGGTTCAGTCTTCAGTATCGAATAATGGCACTTTGCAGTTAACACCAGAGATCAAACAGACTGTGTTAGAACAGCGTGAACCATTATACCTAAAAGAAGTGCGTGTAGGTGAAGAGAGTTACTGTGGATATTTTATGCCAACAGACAAAGGTATGGTATTTGCGGGCAAGAATAATGTAATTCTACTTGAGACTGGCTATAGTTTTGTTAAGGTATTTTTTATGATTGCATTAGTGGCCACTATTATTGGTGGTGTATCTGCTTTCGTTTTTGTAGGGCGCATTACTAAGCGTATTACGAATGCTAGTAAGGCTATGAAACAATTGGCAAGTGGGGACTTATTTGTGGATATAGAAGTACACCCAAATGCAAAAGAAGAAACGTATCTTATTTGCAATGATGCTGCGACTCTGAGGAATTCGTTGAGAACGATTCTAACTTCGATCTCTGAGAGTGTATCTCAAGTGGATAGTAGCAATAAGGCATTTAAAAACCATTTCGATGGAATCAGTGGTTCTATCAATGAAGTAAATGATGATATTGCTGGAATAGCACAGGGCGCTGCATCTTTAGCAAGTGATGTAAATAATATGACACAGCAAGCACTAGATATTGAAGCTGCGATTGAACAGAATAATAGTAGCATAGGCAATTTAGAGTCTACAGTTAAGGACATAAATCATGTTTCTAAGCAGGTAGATCAATTAATATACAAGCTGAGTGAACTGAATGAAAAGACGCAGGAGGCTATTGGTATTGTAAGTGAGAAAATAGACATAACGAATGCTTCTGCTGAGAAGATTAAGGACGCAGTTGCTGTCATTCAAGGTATCACAAGGCAGACGAACTTACTATCTCTCAATGCCTCTATTGAAGCAGCTAGAGCGGGTGAGGCAGGTAAGGGGTTTGCTGTAGTTGCTGACGAGATTCGAGGGCTTGCAGATAATTCAGCAAATAGCGCTAAAGTTATTGAAGATATTGTAATGGAATTGTTCAATAATTCGAACGATATGGTAAGCACCATGGAGGCTGTGAGGGTAACAGCGGCAGAACAAGTATCTGGTCTATCAAAAACAAAGAGTGCATTTGAGAAGTTACAGCATGCAGCATTTGACATGTCTTCTGCTATGAATGAGATTGAGGGGCAATTAGGAACTCTATCGAGTGCACGTGACAGTATTGTAGCATCGATAAGTAACTTATCAGCTGTATCCGAAGAGAATGTAGCCACCACGGAAGAAACTGCTGAATCTATACAAGTATTGTCTCATAATTTAGAATGCTGTTTAGGTGAATTAGATTTGCTTACAGACTTAAGCAGAGGGCTTTCTGAAGAAGTGAGTCATTTTAAGGTGTAGCAGATATCTGTTAGGTAGGATAGATGTATCAGTATTAAGTGTCGAAGATATACTAATTGTATAAATCAATAGATGCATTAGGTGCATGCTCTAATTATAAAAATCTCCAGATTAAATAAAGGCTCGTTATCACTAATAATAGTGTGACGAGCCTTGTGCATTAGTATCATAGTAATTAAGGAAATTAAAAATATATAAGAGGTAAACGCTTTTCATCTTCATTTGCTTGAAAATCTTTTTTAACAAAGAAGACTTTCTTGTCTGTTGGTTGTATAACATCATTATTAAGCCAATCTACAAATTCTTCAGTGCCATAACAGAGTGCATCATTATTAAAACAGTCTTTTGTCCAGTATCCATGTTTATTATTTTTATCAGACAACCAATCTTGAAATTGATAAAAGTAATCAATGATTTTATTTGAAATATGATCTGGACATTCAATCATGTCATATTCATAAGTCCGTTGTAATACTACTTTTCCCATAATCTCCTCCAATTTTATAGCTCACAATAAGATTATATAAAAGCTGGATATTATTGTAAAATGATAAAATATAAGTCTTTTACTATTCTAAAAGTTTAATGAGTACATAAAGAAGCCTATATTTGGATTCATTAAGAGCAAACAATAGGAAATGAATTAGAACTTTATTTTTTGTTGTTAAAATCGACATAAATCTACTTTATTTTCGAAGATTTCTTGACAAAGAAATTAGTGATGGTTATTATTATTTCATGGGTTTATTTGGTAAGTTTGTACAATTATTTCAAAGTTATAAAACCCTAAAAAAATACAAGAAAAGAAGAAAGGGGACATAATTTTGAAATCAATAAGGAAACACAGCCGAATTACTCGTATTTTAACCGTATTCACTTTATTGTTTTTTGTAATCAGTAATTATATTCCTACAGAGTACGCGATGGGTCAAACCGTAAAGAGTTCCGCATCTACTTATGAAAAGGATGGATTTTATATTAATAATGGAGTATTAGAGTCGTATTCAGGGAAAAAATCATCAATTACAATCCCAAAAACAGTAAAAGTAATCGGTGAAAGGGCATTTGCAGGAAATAAAACATTAAAAGAAATAGTAATTCCTTCTTCTGTAACAAAAATCGATGATTGTGCCTTTGCAGATGTCGAGAATTTAAAAAGTATAACAATTCCGAAGTCAGTTACTTCTATTGGCGATGCTACTTTTTCAAGTTGTACAAAGTTATCCAAGGTGACGATTAAAAATCCTCAAATCTACCTTGGGGATGAAGCCTTTTTTGATTGTACTTCCTTGACCTCGTTTCATATTCCAGAACAAGCAACTTACGTTGGAGAGGGGCTTTTTAGATATTGTACAAGCTTAAAAAGCGTAACTCTACCATCGACGCTAAACTATATCCCTTATAGAATATTTTATGGCTGTACTAGCTTAGAGAAAGTGAATATACCTGATTCTGTTACTTTCATCGAAAAAGAAGCATTTAGTGAATGTTCTTCTCTTGAGAAAATTATATTGCCCAATGGTTTAGAAGAAATTGGTCAGTCAGCATTTTCAGATTGTACCTTACTAAATAATGTTACTTTGCCAAATCAACTTAAAAGACTAAGCAATGGTGCTTTTTCTGACTGTGATAGTTTAACATCCATCATTCTTCCGGCATCCTTAGAACAAGTTGAGAATTCAGCATTTGGACGTTGTAAGAATTTAACTAATATTGAGATTTTGTGTCCAATTTCTGGTGTTGAATATAAAGCTTTTTATAAAACGCCATGGATTGAAGAAAAACAGGAAGATGATCCATGGGTTATTATTGATCATAAAGTAATTGATACATCTGGCCTTAATACGAATATGTATACTCATATCCATATTCCAGGTGGTGTGGAATTTCCTGAATCAGCATTTTCTGATTCGTATCTGGAATCTGTTACGTTTGATGATTCTGTAACCACGATTCCAAAGGGAATGTTTGCTGATTGTATATATCTTTCGGATGTTAAACTTCCAAAGTCTTTGGTGTCCATTGGTGATTATGCTTTTAGTAATTGTTACTCCTTACAAGAGTTAGAATTACCAGAAGGTGTTAAGTACATAGGTGATTATGCATTCGAAATTGACACTGAGAGAAAAGAGTATAATACTACACCTTTAGATATCAATATTCCTTCAGGAGTTACTTATATTGGTTTGAATGCATTTAATCGTGGTTCATGGTTAAAAAAAATGCGAAAAAAGAATGCTTTAGTTATTATAAATGATATCTTGTATGATGGTACTACCTATAAAGGCAAATTAGTAATTGATGATAGTATTACTAAGATTAGTAGTGGTGCATTCCGTTTCAATGAGAATATAACGAGTGTAGTAATTCCAGAATCTGTGACAGATATTGAAGCATATACCTTTGAGGGATGTACCAATTTAAAGAAGGTAGTGTTACATGATGGCATTCAGTCTATCGGGGATGCGGCATTTGCGGATTGTGCAAGTCTTGAGAGTATTACTTTACCCAAATCACTAGAAACAGTTGGAGAGTTTGCTTTTAGCGAATGTGATGCTTTAAAAACAGTAAAATTTAATAAAAAGCTTTCACAAATTGGTAGAATGGCATTTGATAATGAATGGCTAAATAAGAAGCTTGATAAAGAGAAATTCTTTATTGTAAATCATATTCTCGTAAAGGTACAAGATGGAACTGGTAAGTTAAGTATTCCGAATGGCGTAACTGAAATCAATATGGATGCATTCAATGGATGTAGTTATACAAGTATTACGATTCCGAATTCCGTAAAAACCATTGGAATTTATGGATTTAACAATTGTCCTCGTCTTGAGAGTATCAATTTACCAAAAAGTATTGAATTTATTGATGTTGGAGCTTTCTTAGGTTCAGAAGATGCTATCTTTACAGTAACGAAGGGGTCATATGCTGAAGAATATGTAAAATATGAAGGCTTATCATACAAATATAAATAAAATGACAACCCAGATGGTAGTGTAAGATAACATAAGATTAGATAAGACAGCAAAAGATAAGATAACATACATAAATGTAGAGCCAGAGATAAACCGTTGATGAAATTGGTTTACCTCTGGCTCATGCTTTTATAATGAGTAAACAATAGGATATGTAATAGAACTCTATTCTTTGTTGTTAATATTCGACATAAATCTACATTATTTTCGAAGATTTCTTGACAAATAAATCAGCTATGGTTATTATTATTCCATGGGTTTATTTGGTAAGTTTGTATAATTATTTCAAAGTTATAAAACCCTATAAAAATACAAGAAAAGAAGAAAGGGGACATAATTTTGAAATCAATAAGGAAACACAGTCGAATGACTCGTATTTTAACCGTATTCACTTTGTTGTTTTTTGTAATCAGTAATTATATTCCTACAGAGTACGCGATGGGTCAAACCGTAAAGAATTCCACCACTTATGAAAAGGATGGATTTCATATTAAGGATGGAGTATTAGAGTGGTATTCAGGAAAAAAATCATCGATTACGATTCCGAAAACAGTGAAAGTAATTGGAGCGGAGGCTTTTGCAGGAAACAGAACATTAAAAGAAATAGTAATTCCTTCTTCGGTAACAAAAATCGATTATTGGGCATTTGCAAATGCCGAGAATTTAAGAAGTATTACATTACCAAAGTCAGTCACTTATATTGGTGAGGCGGCTTTTATGAGTTGTACAAAGTTATCTGAGGTAACGATTAAAAGTACTCAAATCCACCTTGGGGATGAAGCTTTTTTTGATTGTACTTCCTTGACTTCATTTCGGATTCCTGATCAAGCGACATTTGTTGGAAATGGACTTTTTGCCAGTTGTACAAGTTTAAAAAGCGTAACGCTACCATCGACGCTCACCTATATCCCTCAGGGAATATTTTGTGGCTGTACTAGCTTAGAGAACGTTAATATACCTGAGTCTGTTACTTTCATCGAAGAAGATGCATTTGAAGCATGTTCTTCTCTTAAGGAAATTACTTTGCCAAAAGGATTAGAAGAAATTGGTTGGGCGGCATTTTCAGAGTGTACCTCACTGAGTAATGTTACTTTACCAAATCAACTTAAAAGATTAATCAATGGAGCTTTTTCTGACTGTGATAGTTTAACATCTATCACTCTTCCAGCATCCTTAGAACAAGTAGCTTATTCATCGTTTGGACGTTGTAAGAATTTAGCTAATATTGAGATTTTGTGTCCAATTTCTAGTATTGAAAATGATGCCTTTTATGATACACCATGGATTGAGGAAAAACAGGAAGAACAAGATGATCCATGGGTTATTATTGATCATAAAGTAATTGATACATCTGCCCTAAATAAGAATATATATACTCATATCCATATTCCAGGTGGTGTGGAATTTCCTAAATTAGCATTTTCCGGTGAAAGGTATCTTGAATCTGTTACTTTTGATGATTCTGTAACCACGATTCCAAAGGGGATGTTTGCTGACTGTACCGCTCTTTCTGATGTTCAACTTCCAAAGTCGTTGGTTTCCATTGGTGATTCTGCTTTTAGTAATTGTTTGTCCTTACAAGAGTTGGAATTACCAGAAGGTGTTAAGTACATAGGTAGATATGCATTCGAAATTGACACTACTGGTAATCCAAACCCAACTTGGGCAGAAATTGAGTTTAATACACCTTTAAGCATCAATATTCCTTCAGGAGTTACTTATATTGGTATGAATGCATTTAATCGTGGTGGATGGTTAAAAAAAATGCGAAAAAAGAATGCGTTAGTTATTATAAATGATACCTTGTATGATGGTGCTACCTATAAAGGAAAATTAGTAATTGACGATAGTATTACTAAGATTAGCGGTGGTGCATTCCGAAACAATGAGAATATAACAAGCGTGGTAATCCCAGAATCTGTGACAGAAATTGATTCGCATACCTTTGAGGGATGTACGAATTTAAAGAAGGTAGTGTTACATGATGGCATTAAGTCAATCGGGGATTTTGCATTTGCGTATTGTACAAGTCTTGAAAGTATCACTCTACCAAAATCACTAGAAACGGTTGGAGAGTTTGCTTTTAAAGATTGTGATGCATTAAAAACAGTAAAATTTAATAAAAAACTTTCGCAAATTGGAAGAATGGCATTTGATAATGAATGGCTTGAAAAGAAGCTTGATAAAGAAAAATTCTTTATTGTGAATCATATTCTCGTAAAGGTAAAAGATGGAACTGGTAAGTTAAGTATTCCAAAAGGCGTAACTGAAATCAATATTGATGCACTCAGTGGATGTAGTTATTCAAGCATTTATATTCCGAATTCCGTAAAAACAATTGGAATTTATGGATTCTGCAGTTGTACTTTTCTTGAGAGCGTCAATTTACCAAAAAGTATTGAATATATTGATTCTTCAGCTTTCTGGTGTTCGGAAGATGCTATCTTTACGGTAACAAAAGGGTCATATGCTGAAGAGTATGTAAAATATGAAGGCTTGTTATACAAATATAAAAAGTGACAATCCAAAACGTAGTGTAAGATAATATAAGATAACATAAAATAGCATAAGATAAGTTAGTATACAACAGTATAAGATAACATAAGATAACATAACATAACATAACATAACATAACATAACAATACATAACATACATAAATTCAGAGCCAGAGATAAACCGTTGATTCATAGGTTTACCTCTGGCTCTACATGTTGAAAGAAAGCTAATCCGTCAAAGAATAACGAACTTTTACTCGATTTTCTATTTTATATACGCCTGTATTGTATAATTTACTCCAGTTTACCTCAGCATCTTTTGCTAAGGTTACTTTTAATGTCGAATCACCATAGGTGTTGAGTTCTTCTAAAGCTGTTAGATTAGATAAATCTAGTTTTCTAATTTTTGAATTCTTTGACTGGGTAAACCATAGTCCAATTAATTTCTTATTGTTCGATAAATCAAGGCTTGATAAATTGTCACAGTAAAAACAGCAGAGATATTGTAAATTAACATATGAAGATAAATTAATCGTTTTAATCTTTAAGCGATTTATGTTTAAGATAGCAAGATTTTTTGTATCGGTTGGTAATGTTAGGGATGATACAGTCTCGATTCCAACTGATAATGAATTCAAAGCTTTGCATTTGGATACATCGACTTTGGTCGTAACAGTAGTACCACTGTGCCAATTCGATATCCATCCATCTGAACTAATACTAATTAATCCAATATAAAGCTGTTTGATTGTAGGCGCATTTACTGTAATTTTTTTTGTATATGGTTCTAGCATTATATTGTCTAAGGTTGGGTGTTGAATCTTTAAGGTAGAACTAGTGTATTTTGCGAGGATTAGTTTTTTTAGAGAAGTTAGTTTTTCAATCCCTGTAAGGTTGGATGTGGATTCTTCAATCGTCAAGTTCTTTACGTTGTCAATTTCAAATTGGGATAGCCATCCGTCCTGGTTGTAGTCATAGCTTGATTCCTTGAGGGTTTTGTAAAAGGATGGAAAATTACTCTTGCTAATCTTAATTTTTTTTCCTTCGTAATAATTATTATCATATAATCCAGCATCATAGTATTGATGATCATAAAACATCTGCGATGTGGAAATATAACAACAGTTATATTTTTCACGTAATTCAGAGCTAATCTCAAAAACTTCATTCGCTGTCATTCCTTGATACCAAGTAGTCTTTTTACTTTTTGGTAAACTAGCATTTGTGAAATCATCGGTATATACGGCTTTTAACTTCTTATTGCTTGAAAAATCAATGTTTACTAATTTTGGTGTAAAGTGTATGTAGGCAGAAGCCAGATTTATCATACCACTCGTATCAAGTTTGCTCAGTTTTTCGCAACCTACGATATAGATACATTGGAGCTTATTACAATTAGATAGATTTATAGTTTTTATATTAAGGTAGTATAGGTCTAGAACTTTTAGTTGATTTCCTGTTTCGGGAAGGATAACATTGGAGATGTTTTCGATACAGACTGCGATATAAACAGCAGATTTGCAAGTAGATAAATCAACTTTTTTTACAGTTCCTTTGGACGGACCGTATAAATTAGAAGTGATTGTTTTCCTGCTAGAATCAATTTGTTCTGTATTTACTGATGATATAACAATCTGTGTAACATTAGGTGCATCAATTTTGACAGATGAATTCGTTGGTTCTATATAGAGTTTTGAGACATTTTTACACTCATCTGGAATCGTAAGAGTCTTCCCGTTAAAATCATCAATATAAATCGTTGTTACTGAAGTAAAATGTTGTAATCCTTGTAGATTTTTAATCTTATGAGTAATATATAGTGTTTCTGCATGTTCAATTTCAAACTCGCTTAGCCATCCGTCTTGGTCTGAATCATATGAGATTGCCGTTTCATATAATTCAAAAAAGTTTTCTTTCGTAATCTCAATTCCATCTGGGGGTGTGAGTTCACTTGATACGTCGGATGCGAATACAGATTGCGGAGTCATTACAAAAAGGAATAAAAATAGTGATACAACGATAAAAGTAACTTTCTCTTTTGGCATAGAATATCCTCCTATCTTCAGTAAATTCTGTGACTACTTTATGTTTTTATGTACTACTAATATTATAAGTTATTTCGTCAGTTTAGGCAATCATAGAGGGTAAGAGTTTGTATCAAGCAATCGTTGGTTCTATTCATAATGGTAGCGATATTGTTGAATTTCCTGTTTATGAAAATGTCCTAAAAAACTATCACAGGATTGAATAAATCAGATACATTTGTTATAATTTTAATATCAAATACATAGAAAAAAATACTAAATTAGGTATTGATTAACAAAAGGGAAAAGGAGATAAGGTTGGATTGGAGTTTGGCATACGAGTTTTGGTAGTCTTGCTATTATGACGGTAATTGGTGTCATTGCAATTCTGATGCCTACAATCGGACTGAAGCTAAACGTTCCAATCAACCAGATGAAGTATATCAGTGTCATTGCAATTATAATCGCAGTTTCAGGCATGGGGGCTGACTCTACCATGGGTATCAATATGACCTATGGGGTTGCTTTGGGCGTAAGCTGTATGTATTTTAATCAGAAGTTTACCCGCAATATCTGCATCATCGGCTACTTTTTTATGATGATTTCTGTGTATTTTAAAGTTGGTCAAAGTATATCTCTATTAATCTCAAAAGGTTCTGGATTTACTACAGAGTATGTTATTATGAGCGCCATATTTATTGCGATAGCAGGATCATCACGTAAATTATTGGTCAACCTTCATAATACGGAGAAGGTAAAGCATGTAGTAGAAAATTGTGAAGATGCTTCGGAAAGCTTAGTTCATGTAGTTGATCAATTGGCAGAAGCCGTTAAGAATACTAGAAACGCCAATCAACAGATTATGGATGCCGTAGATAAGACACTTGTTGATTGTAATAAAAGTATGTCACATGTGAAAAATACAAATGATAGTATTGAACATATGATTCGTATGGCAGATACGATTACAACACATACTAAAGAAATGATTGGAGTTGCTGATAGTACGAACGAGGCGATGCATCAATATGCTCAATTGATGGATGATGCTGTAGATAGTATGAAAAACATTGAAACTACCGCGAATACGACAGAAGAAGCAATCGATAATCTAACGAATTGTATGAAACGGATTTCAGAATTTGCAGATACAATTTCTCATATCACAAGTCAGACGAACCTGCTTTCACTGAATGCTTCAATCGAGGCTGCAAGAGCTGGGGAAAATGGACGTGGTTTGCAGTAGTTGCTGAACAGGTACGGGTACTGGCTGAACAGTCCAAACAAGCTAGTGATAACATCAGTAGTCTGATTGGAAACATTGAATCAGTTATCGCGGAGGCAAAAGACGCGATTACAGATAACCAGAATTCTGTTTTGAGTGGAATTGATTTAATACATAATATAAAAAATAAGGTCGAAGATATAAGCAAACTTCAGTTGGAAACTAAGGAAAAGGTGCAACAGATATATGAATTTAGTAATACTACGAAGATTCGCAGTAATGAAGTTGCGAAACAGTCTGAGGAAATGGCAGCAGATGTTCAGAATACATTAAGACAGACTAACGCAATTGCAGATGCTGCAAAGACACAGTCTGATATTACTGTAACGTTGGATGATTCCTTCCACATGGTTGATGATATTTCAAAGAATCTGTTAGCAATCAGTAGTCAAATCGACTAACCAATTTGTTTTTATTTCACCTTATGATATTGAGGCCTATAGGCAAGAAAAGAGATTGAGTTGCCTATAGGCTCTTTTTAGTTGTCCCTAAGCAATCATCACTATTGTATCTATAAACGAGTTGCAAATTCACAAAAATGTTAGTAAAATGAGACGTGAATTAGAAAGGATTGGTACCTATATGAAATTTAAAATGATACACGAAAATTATAATGTATACGACTTGCAGAAATCTATGGCATTCTACGAAGAAGCATTGGGACTGACAGAGAAGAGAAGAATTGAGTCAGAAGATGGTTCATTCATCATCGTTTATCTTGGTAATGATGAAACGGATTTCGTATTGGAATTAACTTGGTTGAGAGACATGGATCGCCCATATAATCTCGGAGACTGTGAATTCCATCTTGCATTCGCAACTAAAGATTACAATGCAGCCTATGAATTGCATAAGAAGATGGGATGTATTTGCTATGAAAATCCGTCTATGGGAATCTATTTTATTTCGGATCCAGATGGTTATTGGTTGGAAATCGTTCCAGCAAAATAACAAAGATGTTACGCTTTCTGCATAACTTTTCAAAGACACTTAAATAACACAGAATTAAAATGTAGCTGAACAGCGCTTAGACAAGGTCCAATAGGAGTTTACTCCTACTGGATCTTTTTTCGGATTGCCCGCTGCACGGATATGAGCATATGTTTGAGATTTCTTTGAAGGAAAATTATCAGTGTTGTAGTATCCCATTTAATGTTTGGACGTGGCATTGGAATTGGAATCTTATGATGGTAGATGAATTGTAGTTTTGACTGGGGAGTGATATACTAGATGTACGTATTTTACAGGAGGTGATGCGGTGAGTACATACGTTATGTAGGACATTCATGGTTGTTTCACAGACTTACAGGCGATGCTTAGGCAAATCAATTTTTCGAAGAAAGACAGGTTAATTATTGCCGGAGACTATATCGATCGAGGTGTACAAAACTTTGAGATGTTGAAGTGGATAGAAAATTGTCCTAACAATATCATTCTACTACGTGGCAATCACGATGAAGAATTTGCTTATTGCATCGACTTGTTGAAGGTTATAATTAAGAAGAGCAATCGAAAAGCTCATAGTTATGAAGATACGGTAACAGCTTATGCCATGATGAAGGAACTAGCTGATAAAAAAATTAAACAAATGGCTCCTTTTGATTATTACGGAACAATCGGACAACTTATTCTTGAACATTCTGTTTGTATGGAGCAGCTAGAGAGATGGAGTTCATGTATCCGTAACATGTCATTTGTTTTCAAAGATTATATTGCAGGGAAGAATTGTGTGGTTGTACATGCTGGATATATTGAAAATTTAGATTGTGCAGAAACGGAAGATCACTTTGATTCGGTGGAAGATTTTTATCTTTATGCTCGGGATGATGCTTATATTTGCGGTGGGATTGAGCATGGAATAGTCGTTGCAGGTCATACGCCAACGTGGATGTCAGATGAACTGCCCTATAACGAAGGCAATATATACCGTTCCTATGATGAGGAACTAGATTGTGTCTTTTATGATGTTGATTGCGGGTGTGCCTATAGAGGAAAAGTACCAGATGCTAAGCTGGCTTGTATTCGACTAGAAGATGAGAAAATATTTTATATATAGTAAAATAAGATAAGGAATGGTACAAAAAAATGCCAACAACAGGGTTACATCTAGCCGATATTGAAAGATTGATAGGAGTATTACAACAATTAGTGGATAAAGGGAACACAATTATAACAGTTGAGCACAATATGAACTTTATTAGTACGGTTGATTATGTGATTGATTTAGGGCCAGAAGGTGGTGATAAAGGTGGATATATTGTGACTCAGGGAACGCCAGAAGAAATAGTATCTGTCACGAAATCATATACTGGTCAATATCTAAAAGATTATTTGAAATAAACATACGTAATGCACCTCCTTGTGGTTGTCTAGTAGACTGGCATAAGGAGGTGTTTTAATGGGGGACCAAAGTTGATATAGATTTAATAAAAATAAGATTTACAGATGTACCTAAATGTTTTATTATAACCATTGAGTAGATGTTTATTTAATAAAAGAAAAGTTACATATTCAATGGCGTTTCGCAAATCCTAAAATTAACTAGAAAAGGAGACAAAATATGAACACTAAGAAAACAAACCCAATTATTGAATCAATTTACACAGCAGATCCTGCACCTATGGTGGTGGGAGATACACTTTATCTGTATACCACTCACGATGAAGATGAGCTCATCAATGATTTTTATACAATGTTTGACTGGCGTTGTTACTCTACAAAGGATATGGTGAACTGGACTGACCATGGTGTGATTTTCTCTTTGGATGATATTGAATGGGCGGATGACAGAGCATGGGCACCTCAGGCAGTAGAGCGTAATGGTAAGTTTTATCTTTATTGCCCAGTACATAAAAAAGACGGTGGAATGGCAATTGCAGTAGGTGTATCTGATCACCCTGCAGGACCTTTTAAGGAATTGGGTGAACCTCTTATCGATGAAGGGGATTGGAATGATATTGACCCTACCGTATTTATTGATGATGATGGTCAAGCATATCTTTATTTTGGAAACCCTGAACTTCGTTATGTACTTTTAAATGAAGATATGGTTTCGTATGATAAAACTGTTGGTATAGTGAAAGTTCCTATGACTGAGGATGCGTTTGGAAAGGGAAGCCATGATACAGGTACAACTTATGGAGAGGGCCCTTGGTTCTATAAAAAGAATAATCTTTATTATATGGTATATGCGGGGTTTGCATTGGATCAGCAAAATGAACATCTGGCTTATTCAACCTCAATCTCGCCAACTGGTCCATGGGTGTATGGCGGTGTTTTAATGGAGGCAGGAGATTGCTTTACAAACCATCCAGGTATTGCAGATTTCAAGGGACATTCTTATCTGTTTTACCATACTTCTGATTTGCCAGGCGGAAACTTATTCCACAGATCAGTTTGTGTCGCTGAGTTTAAGTATAATGAGGATGGCTCTATTGATACTGTGAATAAGTGTGACAGTGTAGAAGGAATAGAATAATAGGTTAATAATGACTTTGTTCCCATTGTTATCAGCAAAAAACCCAATATCCATTAAATAAAATTAAATTCACCTATATCAGAATGCACATTGTGCGGTATGGCTATACCGTAGGGTGTGTATTTTTTTGTACGCAACACACTTTACTTGAATGAAGTTCGTGAATTATAATAGCAAGGAATGGTTATAATGTCTTTAAGTTCCCTGTAATCATATTGTATTTGGGGCGCAGAAAAAAGAAGGTATCCTAGAAATACTTGAAGGAAAGGGATAACAAATAATGAAAAAAAGAAAACTACATTATGCTTGGATCATTTTATTAGGTGTAATTTTAATACGAGGGTTTGCATCTGGTGGAATTAATATGACATCTGGATTGTTTTTAGAGCCTGTTTCAGAGGATATTGGAGTAGGTATCGGCACAATTTCTTTATATCTTAGTATTATGTCAGTAGTTACAGTTATCTTCCTACCAATTGCTGGTAAGATAATCAATAAATATGATATCCGTATTATTTCTATTATTGGCGCTTTTCTACAGGCGTTATCTTTTGTTGCGTTTGGATTTTTAACATCTGTATTTGGTTGGTATATATTAGCCATTCCACAAGCAATTGGGGCAATTTTTATTGCAACTCTAATGGGACCAATTCTAATTAATCGTTGGTTTGTTAAGAATAAGGGATTTATTATGGGGATTCAAATGGCTTTTGTTGGTTTATTTGGCGCTGTACTAGAACCTGTAACCGCTAAATTGATTTCTCGAAATGGTTGGCGGTATGCTTATTTTATCATTGGTAGTATTACTTTTGTTGTTGTAGTCATTGCCAGTATCCTCTTTATTCGGAACAGGCCTTCGGATAAAAAACTATCAGCCCTTGGAGCAGGAGATAGAACAGAAACAAAGAAACAGGTATCGGATGATGTGGTTCATATTCCAGAGAATATCGTATTAAAATCAGCTTCATTTTATTTGTTGTTATTCTTCATGATTGCAATTACAGGTGTAGGAGTTTTTAATCAACATATACCTACCTATGGAGAATTACTTGGATTTAGTATAAATCAGACGGGTGAGGCATTATCATCTTCCTCGATTGGAACAGCAATTGGATCCGTTGCAATTGGATTTATTAGTGACCGAATCGGAAGTCTTAAAACTTGTTATATTATGATTGGTGCGGGGTTAGCGGCAGTCGTTGCATTTTTATTTGGAGGAAGCGGAATCGTTATATTTTTCATTGCATCCTTTCTACATGGTTTTGCTAGTGCAGGAATTATGGTATTAGCACCGATTTTAACTCTCTCTTTTTATGGAAACAAAGATTATGAGAAGATTTTTTCAAAGATATCTATGGGTGCACCAATTGCATCGATTTTACTAATTCCTTTCTATGGATTTATCTATGATTATACACATAGTTATTTTTTAGTTTTACTGATTATAGCATTTCTCCTTATTTTTTCAACGATCAGTATTTCATTAGGATGGAAAAAACGATGTACCTTAATGAATGTCCAACAAGGAGAGAAGAATGATATGAGAAAAGATAGAATAAGATAAGACATTATAAGATAAGACATTATAAGATAAGACAGTATGAAATAGGATATAATAGTATATTATGTATATTGTTATTTTAAGTGAATGAAAAGCCTAGAATACTTGTATACCAAGTACCCTGGGCTTTTTTTAATAGGAAAGTTCTTTGAACTTCCCTATTAAAAAAAGCGTCTAAGAAGAAGGACGCAAATATACGCACTACGCTACGCTACGGCGCGGAACAAAAGCTGTGCTTGAAAAGTGTTGCTCGTGAGAGTGTGCGAAGCACACTTTTGTTCAATAATTATGTAAAAAGTAAAGTGATTCGTATTTGCTAAACAGCTATCTCAAGTGTATAATATTGGTTATAAGAAATTTTGTGTACATATTACTTTATGAGACGAAAGATATATACAGGAGGATAGAATATGAGGAATTTTCCGATTGAGGTTACAAAAGGAGAAGTACCTTATAACCCACAGGAAGCGGGATATGAGGAAGAACGACTTGAGGTTTTGGATGGACACTTTAAGAAGTTGATTCAACAGGATATGTTGCAATCAGCAAGTTATTGCCTATCAAGAAACAATAAGATATTTGCACATAGAGGGATTGGATTCCTAAATCACAAGGAAGAAGATAGCAGACCTTTTCTGCCAGATAGTGTTTATGGAATTTATTCAATTACAAAGTTAGTTACTGCAGTAGCTGTTTTACAATTAGTTGAGGATGGAATCATTCGGTTAGACCAGCCAGTTGGTGAAATTCTACAAGAGTTCAAAGACGATCCATTTGATAAGATCCAAGTTTGGCATTTACTGACTCATACTTCAGGCTTATATTGTGATGATGGGTGTAAACCTGATAAGTATCATGAAAGTGTCAGCAGTATTATGAAAAGTCCACAATGGATTGATAAGTTATTAAGTAAAGGATTGAGCAGTGAACCAGGAAAGGAATGGGCATATTCTTCTTTGGGATATAATGTGCTCGGTGAAATCATAACACGTTCCACTGGAATCTTTGCACATGATTATATTAATGAGAGAGTATTAAAGCCTTGTGATATGAAGGATACCCATTGGGAATATACTACAAAATATAAAGACCGCTATAATAGTCGCTTTGATTGGACAGATCAGTGCATATCAGGAGCAGATGAGGTTCAGGAGAAACTTGAAAAGCCAGTTCCACGGACATGGAATGGTCTTCTTTCAACAGATGAGGATTTGGTGAAGTTCGGATTAATGCTCTTAAATAATGGAAAATATAATGCAAGACATGTGCTTGGTAGAAAAGCAGTAGAAGCATTGAAACGAATTCAAACTCCACCTGATGTAAAAAACTATTGCTGGGGAGCGAATGGTGCCAATAATCCTTATGGGTTGGGTCCGTCTGTTCAGGTAGCAACAAATCTTTCACAGCTTGTAACACCTGGAACGATCAATCATGAGGGATGGGGAACCTGTTGTCTGATGATTGATTATGAGGAGAACTTTGTAGCACTATGGACTGCACAATTTGTTGGAGACAACTGGAATATGCTTCCACTTCGTAATGTAGCATCGATATTGTGGTCAGGAATTATTTAATTAAAGGAGATTGTTTATGGGATTGATGGAAAGACCATCGGTTTTTACATTGGCTGATGGAGATAAGTATTGGGAACATAAGTATGAGAAGTTCTTTCTCAAGGCGTACATACCTGCTAATGATATCGATGGACAGACGAATAACTATGCCTTTCGGGCTCCGTTACTACTTGTTTTTGAAGAACACAGACAAAGCATCAATGAGGCAATTGATTTTGCCAAGAAGAGCGGACTTAGTAGTATTGCCGCAGCTGTGGATTCAAGTGTCCTCTTTATTTATCCAACGAATGAAGGCGGTTGGAAGAATGCAACAGAAGAGTTATATGCGTCCGTTATCGCTGAAGTAAAAATGGATCCCCGCTATTTAGATGGAATAGCCGAAATACATAATTTCTTTACACGTGAGTTCCAGGGTTTTTTTATCAGAGGAGCAATTTTTCGTGCTGATATTTATAGTTTTGGTGAGTCGGCAGACTATGTTGCCAAGAATCTATTAAAAACAATATATGGTGAGTATCTCTGGGGGCCAGGCGAGATTACTCCTGCGATGTGTTCTATGCAGAATCTGAGTGTCATTCCAGCACCAGAGCGTAAGGATATCGCTATATTAAGTGTTGGCAATTCGAATGAAATAAATGAAGCATTTTGCGATTGTACGAATCTGCTAATTAAATCAGAACCTGACTACAGGGCTGATTTTAAGTCATTTGTTCGTAAGTTTAAGATGTGGTGTGGCAAGATGGAGATTGAGCCTGACTTTGAATCTATGAATATGACAGAGGAAGTAGGTAGCGTTCTTGTAAAGACCTCACCTGACAACATGGGTGCTTTCAAGCATACGAAAGAACATAAAGTTGGATACTTTGCTTACTACAATAATGATATCTTTGATCAAGGACCGGTCCCACTACTAATAGGATTTCATGGTGGCGGCGATTCCTCGATGTTTCTGACCTTTATTTCAGGATGGTATGAAATCGCTCACCAATATGGTTTCTTGTTTGTTTCACTTGAGAATCATCAGAATGTATCAGCTACAGAAGTTGTAGAAGTTATTGAAAATCTTAAGAAACGCTACAATATCGATGAGCATCGTATTTATGCAACTGGATTCTCTATGGGAAGTGGAAAGACATGGGATATGTTTCAGGAATATCCGCATATTTTTGCAGGTTTTGCTCCTGCTAGTGCATTGTTTCCAGTGACAAACAACCCATTTAGTCCGCCTCTTGGAGACAGAATAAATATGACAGTTTCTGTTCCAGTTTTCTATTCTGGTGGCGAAGCATCACCTCTACCAGAATTACCTTTCCATGCGGATTCATGTCTTGAAAGAGTACAGTATGTTGCCAAAGTCAATAAGTGTAAAGTTAAATTTGATGTAAGTTACGAGGATAAGGACAATTGGGAAAATCCTATCTGGGGTGTTTCTGGCGATCGTGTCGAGAAGCTTTACGATGAATCCCAAGGAAGCTATCTGACGATTCATTACTTTGATAGCGAAGATGGTGTTTGTCGAACTGCATTGGCAAGTGTCAGTGGACAGATACATGAGGTAAGACATCATAGCTGTGAGAATGCATGGAAGTTTATATCGCAGTTTACTAGATAATAAGTGTAAGAATTAATTTATTGCTTGGTAAAGTCGGTGGCAATAAGTAATCAATGTGTGTGTGAACTGTTCAATATTGTGGCTTCTTATACTTTTATGTGGTAATGAAAGTAAGAGGCCACATTCTTTGTTTCAATGCAAAGTAGGATTCTTTCCTGTTATTACTTGACAGGAATATATTTTTCAGATAGATTTGCTGTACGAAATTTATTCGATTATTTATTGTTTCAACATTCCATCAAACTTAGGAGGAAACAAAATGGGTACATTGATTAATTGTGTTTTGATTATATTTGGAGGTATTATTGGACTTGTTTTCAAAAAAGCAGTCAATAAAGAAATGGAATATTCCATTCAGAAAGCAACTGGTATTGCAGTTCTCATCATCGGAATATGTGGAGTTCTATCCACGATGTTAAAAAGTGATCCAAGTGGTAATATAAAAAGTTCTGGTGAAATCATCTTGGTTGTCAGCTTAGCGCTTGGTACATTTTTTGGTGAAGCTTTAAAATTGGAAGAACGATTAAATAAAGGATGCAAGAAAATAGAGAGCAAATTTCAAATCTCCAATTTTTCATCAGGGTTTATTTCATCCACTATGATTTATTGTATCGGAGCAATGGCGATTGTAGGTGCAATCAATGACGGATTACTTGGTGATAGTAGCACACTAATCACAAAAGGAATTATCGATGGAATTACCTCGATTGTATTAGCAGCCTCTCTAGGCTATGGCGTGCTTTTCTCAGCTATTCCAGTGCTCGTGTATCAAGGCAGTATTACGCTTCTTGCAGGATTACTGGACAATGTTTTAGTTGGAGAGTTATTAAATAATATCTGTATGGTCGGATATGCATTAGTTCTATGTATAGGAATCAACTTCATATACAACGGGGATAAGAAAATCAAAACAGTGAATATGCTTCCTTCGATTTTGATTCCAGCAGTATATACAATAATTTTGAGTGCATTGAAATAAAATTGCTTTATCGGCTGACTTTTCGCTGTATTCCCATGCAAGGTTACTACCTAATAAGTGTATACTCTAAATATATTTTAAACTATTATAGTTAAATTTAATGGTATCGGAGGAGTATAACAATGTTAATGAAACCACTTATAATCGGACATTTAAAAGCACGTTTACCAATTATCCAAGGAGGAATGGGCGTTGGCATTAGCCTTTCTGGCCTTGCTGGAGCTGTTGCGCTAGAAGGTGGAATCGGGATTATATCAACAGCTCAAATTGGATATAATGAGGAGGATTTCAAAACGAATCCTATGGAAGCCAATTTACGGGCAATTAAGAAACATCTAGCTCGTGCGAAGGAAATTGCTCAAGGAGGAGTTGTTGGTGTTAATATTATGGTAGCAACAAAGCAATATGCTCAATATGTGAAAACAGCTGTGGAAGCAAAAGCAGATGTAATTATAAGTGGAGCAGGGTTACCGATCAATCTGCCAGAACTAATCAAAGGTAGTGTCAGTAAGATCGCGCCAATTGTATCAAGCGTTAAGGCGACATCAGTCATACTTAAGATGTGGGACCGAAAGTACAAACGAACGGCTGATTTTATTGTTATAGAAGGACCACTAGCAGGTGGTCATCTAGGATTTCATGAAGATGAGTTGATTGACATTGATATAGAGTCTTATCAGGAGGAGATTAAGAGGATTGTAGATTTTAAGAAGGAATATGAAGAAAAATACAATCAAGCGATCCCTGTGATTGTGGCAGGAGGAATTTTTGATCAAGAGGATGTAAAGAAAGCACTTTTAACAGGAGCGGATGGAGTACAGGTTGGAACAAGATTTGTTGTAACTAAGGAATGTGATGCTCCTGACGATTATAAGCAAGCTTATATCAATAGCAAAAAAGAAGATATTCGTATTATCAAAAGTCCAGTCGGAATGCCAGGAAGGGCGATATGGAATTCATTCTTACAAAAGGTCTCGGAAGGTAAAAGTGAAATTAAGCATTGTTTCCAATGTTTAGAGCATTGTAATCCAAAGGAAGTTCCATATTGTATCACAAAGGCACTAACCAATGCTGTAGAAGGTAAGCTCGATGATGGATTAATCTTTTGTGGTGATAATGCTTATCGCTTAAAGGAGATTACTACAGTTAAGAAAGTTCTGGAGGAATTAACAGTGTAGTGCCGCTTAATTTAGAGGCAATACAGCTGGTTAAGGCTAGAAAATAGATGTAATATAGTACTATAAGCAATCCGACTGAAATGGACTAAAAAAGTCGGAAACTACTGCTTCATTTATGATAAAGTGTGTCATGGAGGTGTAAGAGATGAATTTTTTATATGGAATGAATCAGGCCATGCAGTATATTGAGAAGAATCTGACAGAGGAGATTGATTATGGAAAGGCAGCTTCCTTTACTGGGTATTCTGCCGGATATTTTCAGAGAGTATTTCATTGTATTGCAGACATGACATTAACGGAATATATTAAAAAAAGAAAAATGACGTTGGCAGCGCTTGATTTACAGAATTCAAATCTTCGAGTGATCGATTTAGCTATGAAATATGGCTATGAGTCTGCGGATTCATTTACGAGAGCATTTCAAAGTATACATGGAGTAAATCCTTCTGTGGTACGAACTCAAGGCTATATGGTTAAATCTTTCGCACCAATCCGCTTTCACATATCAATTGAAGGAGCGATGGAGATGAAGTATCGGATTGAAAAAAGAAAAGCGATGAGAATTGTTGGACAGATACGGCATTATAAAGCACCAAACAATAGCCCGCAGGATGTCAATACGTTTTGGAATGAAGTATTTTCTAATGGAATGTATGAGAAAATCGCGGCTTTATCCAATCAAGACCCAAAAGGAGTTCATGGATTTTTACAGGTAATCGACGAATCCACCGTCGATTACATCATTGCTACAGTAACTGATCAAAAAGTACCAAGAGGACTAGAAGAGTTTACGGTTCCAGAAAGTGAATGGGCAATCTTTGAAGCAATTGGACCAGTGCAGCATAGTTTGGAAGAGTTATGGAAACGCATTTTTGATGAGTGGTTTCCTTCTTCGAACTATCAACATGCAGAAACAATGGAAATTGAATGCTTTCAGTCAGATGGGAATCGAGGCTCTTCCAATTTTCACTGTGAAATCTGGGTTCCAGTTCGTAAATGCGAATCATAGTTCGTAAATCGAAAGGAGAAGGATTATGTTTGCAAGATTAGAGGATATTGATTGCAAGGTCGATTATTTTGGTGGCAAAGCTATGAACTTAGCGAAGTTAGTACAACATGAAGTAAGGGTTCCAAATGGATTTGCAATGTCATTCGCTGCATTTGAAAAGTATTTATCTTATAATCAGATTGAGCATAGGAAAGAAGTAGTTTTAAGTCAGAGTGTTCAGATACAACTTAAGTTGCAGTCAGGTACTTTTCCAAAGGAAGTTAAAGATGAATGGGAGCAATATTTTACGCAACTAAAGGAAATGACAAAGGCAAAGGAATATGTAGTTCGTTCTTCTTGTTCTTGTGAAGATTCGGGCAAAACCAGTATGGCTGGTATCTTTGAAACGTTTGCTAATTTACATAGTTTTGAGGAGTTGGAAAAGGCAGCGAAGGCTTGTTATGCGTCTATGTATTCTGACAAAGCGATTGCCTGGATGCTGAAAAATCACATCAATATTGAGAGTGCAAGAATGGGGCTTGTGATACAAGAATTCATTCCTGGACATCCGTCAGGTGTTATGTTTACCGTAGATACAGTTACGATGAAGGATGATGTAATCTGTATCAATACCGTGGATGATGTATGTTCGAATTTTGTAGATGGTTCCAATGCTTCGAGAATGTATCAGGTTGATAAAGTGACTGGTAATCGAATCGAAGATGATTCTATTAATAAGATACAAGTGGCTAGTAGTCAAATGCAAAACGATTTTTTAGAACAGGATTTGATTTTTAAGCTTTATGAAACTGCCAAGAAAGTCGAAGATATCTTTCACTGCTATCAAGATATCGAATGGACAACGGCTAACAAGCAAATTGTAGTGCTTCAAGCAAGACCAGTTACCACATTTTATAAGCAACAGCCATTTGAAATTCAGTGGAAGGACGAGAAGGAATCGCAAAATACATGGTTTCGATTATGTGAACAACCATGCCCTCCAATCTTAAAGAAAGTCTATGAGACGGAAGCAGCTAATATTGCAAAAGGGGCTTTTGATGCTGCGTTACGTATGGAGTTATATGGTGATCTTACTGAGCAAAACGGATATTATTATGGTGGAAGTAAAGAGCTTAACGAGGAAGCATTGCAGCGGAATGCAAAACGGTATGAAGGATTTATAGAAGTAAACTCACTCTTAGAGAAAGAAGTATTTATAGATGTTGTATTGCCAGAGTTAGAGAGTGATGTAGATCATATGATGAAGTTATATCAAGAACCTGTTGATGCAATCCAATGCCTCTCCCTATTGGATGCTTCCGTTTCTTATATTGAAAAATGTGCACGTTTACATGATTTAGCATCGAAGAGTGCAGATATGATTATTTATGCATTTACTGACTATTGTATAAGTAAATGCAAAACCATAACATCGAATGACATTTTTGACCTATTATACAGCGAGAGCCTTATGTCAAAGGAAAGAAAGGCTTTATTGTCAATCGTAAATGAAATCAAAAGCGATAAGCAATTGAGTACAATGTTTTCTGAATGTTTATTTGACGAATTGTTGTATGCTCGCTTGCAAGTATTACCCCATGCGAAACAACTATTGGATGACCTTGACGAATACTGCAAGACTTATGGTATTTCGGGGAATGTGTTTGATGTTGCGTTGCCAGAAATCTGTTATGAGAATCCCGTCGTCTGTCTTAGAAAAGTACGTAGCATTCTGAATGTTAATGATATACAACAAGTGGAGCAATCGGTGATTACTACCCGTCAGAATAAAATTGAGAATCAATTCGTCCATAACTTACATAGTGATGAGGAAAAACAAGAGTTTAATCGTAGGCTAAAGCTAGCAAGAAAAGCGTTCTTAGCGAAAGATAATCATCATGTATCTATGGATTCTATGCCACGAGGCTTGTTTCGTCTTGCCATTAGTAGATGTGCAAAGATATTAGTGAGTCAGGGAGTATTGCAATCAAAAGAGGATATTATTTATCTAACCGTTGACGAAGTTAGAGACTTGCTTCATATTCAAAATCAGAATATGTCAAACTTGATGAATGAACGTAAGGCAATGTATGAAAAGCAGATTCATATGGTACCACCTGAGATCATTGGTAATCTGGAAATTAACTTTGATTATCCACAAGGCTCACAAAAGCAATATCAATCAGAAATGAATGGGGTTTCAGGGCTAAAGAAAAAGGTAACAGGAACTGCTTACTTTTCAGTTCCAAACTGCGCGAAAGAAGATATGATTTTAGTGTTGCCAAATGGGCATTCTGATATTATGGATATATTAGAACATGTGAAAGGAATCATCTTTGAAGGGGGATCTCCGTATGATCATCTTGGAATTATAGCGCGCGAATGGAACATTCCAACTCTATATTATGTTTCTGATGTCTTTCATAATGTGAAACCTGGTGATCGATTGGAGTTAGATGGAATTGATGGCAAGGTAAGAATTCTAGTCTAGATTCAACGAATTTAGTAGAGTTAATTATTAATATTGCATGATATAGAAAAAAGGGGCTGTAGCACTAGCTGAATATTTTATAAAAGAATGAAGGGCAATGGTATTTTTCGGAGTGCCTTACAAGTCCCCACACGAACTTTGTGGGGCTTGTGAGCGTAGCGCGCCGAAGAAAATATACCATCGTCCTTCATTCTTTATTCTTTATTCATACTGCCCTTAGTACGATAGCCCCTTTTTCATTTCTTAGAACTTCCTATTACTCGAAAAAGCAATACCAATAGCTGGGGTATTTTCTGTACTTTAGCAGAATAGATTATTATATCTGATAATATAACGGGTACGAATATGGCTTCGTGTATTGAGGTTGATAATGTTAGTAAACGATATGGGAAAATAATAGGGGTATCTAGGCTTAGTTTCAGTGTATTGCAAGGACAAATTTCTGCCTTTCTTGGTCCGAATGGAGCGGGAAAGAGTACTACCATGAACTTGCTTTCTACATTGCTAACGCCTACGAGTGGGAACATTACAATTGAAGGTTATTGTATGAAATCTCAACAGGAACATATTAAAAGGCTAATTGGCGTTGTTTTTCAAGAAGATGTATTAGATCATGAACTTACGGTGTATGAGAATTTGTTTTATCGAGGGAGTTTATATTATGAAAGGAAACAACAAGTATTAGAGAGGATAGAGGAAGTGGTTCCTCTATTATCCTTAGAGAAACTGTTACATAAAAGGTATGGAACTTGTTCTGGTGGGCAAAAGCGAATTTGTCAGATTGCAAGAGCACTAATGGCAAAGCCAAAGCTATTATTATTGGATGAACCAACGATTGGGCTAGATCCAATCGCTAGGAAAATGGTGTGGGAGATGTTAACGAAGCTGAATCAAAAGTTAAAAATGACAATCTTTTTTTCTACGCATTATATGGAGGAAACCATACATGCGGACCATATTTGCATGATTAGCCAGGGGCATATTTTAGTTTGTGGAAAGAAGGAATGGATTTTAAAAGAGTATCAAAAACGGGGGACGATAACACTTCAAGACATTTACATTGATTTACTTAGTGAGGATTTAAGTATATAGGTGGTTAAGGTGGTCTAGAGAATGAGATTATTGAAGGTATTAGTGTTGAGAAATTTAGTACTTTTTTTAAAAAATAAAACGAATGTGTTATTATGCTTTTGTTCGATTTTAATTGTCATGGGATTGTATGTCATTTTTTTAAGAGATTTCATGATTCAGTCGGTGGAAGATACAGGACTAGGACACGCTTATGTAAAAGAATTTACTGACCGTTTGATGGTAAGTGGCCTTTTCATTGTTTTAAATACTACAACTTGTTTTGGACTAATCCAATTAAGTATCGCAGATGCTACCAAAGGAACACAAAGAGATTTTTTAGTAGCACCTGTTAGTAAATTTCAGTTACAGTTAGGTTACTGGATTAGTAGTGTTATTATCTCCTTTGTATTTACGATTATGACTTTAATGTGTGCGGAAATCTACTTTGCATTAAGCTATGGGAGTCGTTGTACAACTACTACCTTGTGTAAGAGTATTGGTACGATATTCTTTTCCTCCTGCATGAATTCTGGGCTATTAATGTGTATTACGAAATTTATGAAAGACACAACTTCGTTCTCGACGTTTGGTAATTTATATGGAATGATGTGTGGATTTTTAGCTGGAACATATCTTCCATACGCAATGTATCCAAAAAGCTTACAGAATCTATTATTTTACTTTCCACCAATGCAGTTAACGAGCATCATACGTCAAATTAATCTGTCGGTATATACGCAGGGTACAACAATAATTGGAGAAGCTCTGTATCAGCCATATGGGGTTATCTTAAAAAAAGGGAAAAACGTAATTACAATGCAACAACAATGGAGTTATCTTATATTTACTTTAGCAATCATACTGTTGGTTATTCGATTTGAGTATCGAGAAGAGAAAAAAAGCAAGTGACTTTTATTCATATTGAATTGTCTTGGTAAGGATATTTTTTATCATTACAGGTGCTTCTGAGTTTGCACAGATACAGTTTTCTTCACAAGCACTAGTAGTACAATTCGAGCATATATCTAACATTTGCTTTGTTAATTGCTTTTTAGCACCAACGATATTACCAACACATAAGCGACGATTGATATCGCAAATTGGGATACGAACAGGGCATGCTTTCATGCAACGAGGATTTTCGCAGAACTGGCATTTTCTTGCAAGCTGAGCTAATGAGTTTATATTAGGATCAGTACTGATCCTTAGTTCAGTGGTAGGATAAGGTGGAGATACGATTGTAACATAGTTTTTAGCACCATCTTCGAGTGTATATTCTTTTAGACCTTCATCTCTAAGAGAAAGATTGGCAGCAGCAATGCCAGACACCGTAACCGCAGGAGTCCCAGTACCCATTACAGTTCCTTCTCCACAGCAATAGAGTCCCTTAATATTAGTTTTTGTATGTTGGCGCTTTAGCATATGTTGCCCAAGGATCTGTTTTGGACCAGCTACTGCACCATGGTATTTTAGTATGTATCGTTCTAAAGATGTTGGTGTTGCTAGCTCTTGGTAGACAATATTACTTCGAAAGTCTGGGAACCGGGTTTCTATTACTTGCAAGATTCGTTCTTGCTCCTGTGCTTTCATTTCCATATAGTCTTTGGAATGATAAGCGTCTGACCTTGGATTCGGCCAATTTTGAAATGTAGGCCCAATTGCGACAATAACATGCTGATTGATTGGGCACAAAGTAGTATCATCTTTACTTAAAATATAAACTGTAATTTCGCTTTCTTTAATCTCTGTTTTTACTGAAGTTAACATTTCAATCGGATATGCTGATTCTGGAATGGCAGCTCTATTTACTAATGCATAATAAACAACAGAACCATAGGTTGGTATAAAAGGACACTTTCTTGGTTTTTCTAGTAAATCTTCATAAAGACTCCATATATTACCGCTATAAATAACTTGATTAGCAGAAAGTATGTTACCATTGTCAAGCATAACTCCAGTAACTGTTTTCTTGTCTGTCAGTATTTTTGTAACTTTGGTAGAGTAATAGCAATCTCCGCCATGTTCTTCGAATACCTTTTCTAGTGTACCTGTTAACATCAAAGTTGAGCCTGCTGGATAATAGCTACCGCCTTTATGATTGTCAATAAACATGACAGCTCCAAGAACAGCAGGTGCTTCTGAAACAGTAGCATAGCAATAAGTTGACGTAAGCTTATCAAAGAAATACAAAATATCATTACCTTTCATATATCTCTTTAGGAGTTTTTTTACACTAATATTCATAAAACTAAGGAATCTCATGTAACTCAATGGATGCTGTTTGAACTGTTTTGAACCCTCTTTTTTTGGTAGGACATCAGGAGATTGGAAGACAGGTGAGGTCATGATCACATCTTTATAAAGCTGTTCCATATCACGATAGAATGCCGCAATTCCTGTTTTTTCGTCTGGAAATAGTCTGCTTAGTATGTCAACGAATTCATTAACACTTTCAGGAAATACAATTTGCTGACCTAAATATTGAATGGCATAAAGCTCTTTATGATGAATCATTGTAATTGGCGCTTCTAATGCGTTAAATACATATCGATGAGGATTAAAACCACTTTCACCAAATCCATATAGCATTGCAGCCCCTTGCTCAAAAATTACTCCTTTTCGTTTAAAAATACCACAAGAACCACCAGGTTTTGTTTGCGCATCAATTAAAGCAACTCTATGATTTTTTTTTGCTAGTAAGGCAGCTGCTGTTAATCCACTAATACCTGCTCCAATTATTATGACATCATATTTGTCCATAGTTTTCCACCTTTATCTAAAACAATTAGTACTAATTTATGAGGGAAGGAAAGAAAAATGAATACAAATTAAGTTGAATGAAAAAGGTTGACATCGATTAAAAACCGTGATAGTATATCTTACAGTTAGGACCGACTAACCAAAATAAGTTTAGACGAATTCGTAAAATAAAAGCAAATTTTGTAATTTATCAATTTAAATAAAACCAATGTTTGGACTAAGGAGGAAAATGTGTTAAAGATTGCTATTTATGGAAAAGGTGGAATTGGTAAGTCAACAACAACATCGAACTTATCCGCTGCTTTGAGTAATATGGGATATCGTGTTATGCAAATTGGATGTGATCCAAAATCAGATTCAACAAAAAATTTGATGGGAGGAAAGAAAATTCCAACTGTCTTAGATCAGATTAAGGAAAAGGGCAGTGATGCACTTCAACTTGAAGATATTGTATTTCAGGGATACAATGGTGTTCTATGTGTAGAAGCAGGCGGTCCAACACCAGGAATTGGCTGTGCAGGTAGAGGAATTATCACAGCATTTGAGAAGCTAGAAGAACTAGGTGCTTATGATGTTTATGAACCTGATATTGTTTTATACGATGTATTAGGAGACGTTGTTTGCGGTGGTTTTGCAATGCCAATACGAGGAGGTTATGCAGAACACGTATTTATTGTAACGTCTGGTGAGATGATGTCGATGTTTGCAGCTACCAATATCTCTCATGCAATTCAGAATTTTGGTAAGAGAGGCTATGCGAAGCTATCTGGTTTTATTCAAAACTCAAAAAATGTTGAGAATGAAGCAGCATTAGTAGCACAGGCTGCAAAAGAAAATGATACAAACGTAATTAAGATTGTTCCACGTAATCCAATGGTACAAATTGCTGAAAACGACGGAATGACTGTAATTGAGGCAATGCCAGATTGTGATATGGCAATGGAATATAAAGATCTAGCAAAGAAAGTATTGGAGGTCGTGAACGTTGCAATATAAGTTTGAAGATACACTACATTACTCCTCACCAGCTAACGGAAGTAGAGGAATTGTCAGAACAGGAATGCTTGTTCCAGAAAGCGTAGAGTTATTTGTTTGCCCATTTGCTTGTGGAAGACATGGCTCCATCAGCGCAGTAAAACAGAATTTGAAACACCGTTTATCTTACCTTTACGTCACTCAAGCAGATATCATTAATGGATATGATAATCTCATTGTTCCAGCAGTTGGTGAGTTGCTTGAGTCACTACCAGAAACACCAAAGGTAATCCTTATTTTTGTTAGCTGCCTAGATGATTTGATTGGAACCGATCATGATGCGTTACAGGAAACATTAGCAAAAACATATCCACATGTTAAATTCCGTTCCTGTCATATGAATCCTATCAGTAAAGGGTCTAAGACGCCTCCTGTTGTTTCTGTTCAAAACAATATATATAGTTTGTTAGAAAAAAGAGAAGAACGTGATCGTGGTGTTAACTGCATAGGTAATATCACTGGAATTGCAAAGGAAAGCGAGCTTCACGCTTACCTTGCGAGTAAGGGATATCTTGAGTTACGTCATATCACTCACTATGAGACGTTTGATGGATATCAGGATATGGCTAAGAGTAGTTGGAACTTAGTAATTGCACCACCAGGCCGTCAAGCAGCAGAAATTATGCAAGAAAAATTGGATACTCCATTTCGATTCCTTCCTGTTGCGTACGGCTTAGAAGAAATCAAGAAGACGTATGAGCAGATGGAAGAGATGTTTGAAGATAACAAAACATCCTTTGATTTTACGACTTATGAGGCTAAGGCGAAGGAGGCAATTAAGCGAGCACTTGACGTAGTGAAAGATACACCAATTATTGTAGATGCTTCTGCCGTATATCGTCCATTTGAATTAGCTAAGGCTCTCTTAGAATATGGATTTCATGTAGCACGTGTTCAGGCACAGGATTGCTCCGCTTCCGACCGTGTGCATTATGAATGGGTGACAAAAGAACATCCAGAAGTTGAAATTGTACAGCCAATGCATCATAAATCTGTATTGCAGGAGAATAAGATGCAAAACAGTATTGCAATTGGTGTTGATGGTGCATATCTGGCGGGTTCTGATTATGTGGTTGACCTATTTAATGATGAAACAATGTATGGTTATCATGGCTTAGAATGCTTAATGAATAAATTAGAGCATGCCCTAGATCAGAAGGTAGATCTTGAGAGTATGATACACGAATACGGATTGGTGGTGTAGTATGGCAGTATTATCGATTAGTTTATCTCCTTATGCGGCAGACTATTCCGGTGTTTCCTCCGTCTTATTTGATTTAAATACAGTAACTGCGATGCATGATGCATCTGGTTGTACTGGAAATTACACAGGTTATGATGAACCTCGTTGGTATGGTTCAAAATCAGGAATTTTCTGTTCTGGTCTTAGAGAAATTGACGCAATCCTTGGAGACGATGAGAAGTTAATTAAAAAGATGATTCATGCTTCCAAAGATATAAAGCCAGATTTAATGGCATTGGTCGGAAGTCCAGTTCCAATGGTAATTGGAAGTGATATGGTTGGTATTGCAGCTGAGCTTGAGGAACGTACAGGAATCCCTTGTCTTGGATTTGATACGACAGGAACCGCTTATTATGACCAAGGAGTCGCAATGGCTACCATTGCTTTATTAAAAAAGTTCACACCAAAAAGTGAGATGATTCCTGGAACCGTAAATATCGTAGGGGCTACTCCATTGGACTTTGCAAATGGAGAGAATCTAGAAGATTTAAAAGCGATGATTACGAACGAAGGCTATGCAATAACAGCTTGTTTATCCATGGGATATACAATGGAAACTTTAAAGAAAGCTTCCTCTGCACAGATTAATTTAGCTGTTTCCAAAGCAGGCTTAAAAATCGCACAATATATGGAAGCTACGTATGGAATACCATATGTGTCTGGTCTTCCAGTTGGTAATGAAATGACAAAATATTACCTAGAAGAGGTAAAGAAGGTAGCTGAAACGAAAGAATCTTGTATTTTAAATGCGAAAGCAAGTGAGACAGCAGACATACTTATTGTTGGTGAGCAGGTATCATCGAATTCCATTCGACTTGCCCTAGAAAAAGAATATGGGGAAGGAAAGGTTGCTGTTGGATGCTTATTTGGAAAGGAAGCAAAACTTGCGTTACCACAGGATAAGAATCTATCAAGTGAGCGCTTGATTAAAGAAGAAATTAATAAAGACTGCTATAAAATGATTATTGCAGACCCATTCATAAAGGAGCTTTTATCAGAGGATAGCAAAGCAGCTTTCCTTGCAAATGCTCATTATGCAGTATCTAGTAAAGTATGTGTGGAAGATACAGCACGTATCATTGGAACTAAGTTCCATGAATGGTTGAATCATCGCTTGAATAAAGTTTATAACGGCAAGTAAGGGTCGATTATAAGTGACGAATGAAATGAAAAAGAAGTACTTTTTAATTAAAACAAAATAAAAAATAGAAAGTGAAATAACGATGAGAAAAAGAATTGTTAGTAGTATACTTGCAGCTACAATGGTAATTGCCTGCTTGGCTGGCTGTGGAAAAAGTACAAGTAATACAGAGAATAATGCAAATACAGAGATCAATACAAATACTGAGAGTAAAGTGGAAGAAAGTGTTAGTACTGAAAGCAAAACACGTGTTATTGTTGATCATGCTGGCAATGAAGTAGAGATTCCAGCAGAAATTAACCGTATTGTGTTTACTTCGATAACACCGTTACCATCGGTGTACTGCTTATTGGAAGGTTCTGCAGACAAAATTGTTGGTATGAGTCCTTCTTCTATGTCTGCAACTAAAAATTCTCTTTTAGCTCAGACAATCACTGGCATTGATGACATATCTACAGATTTTATGACCGGTGGAGATATCAATATTGAAGAGTTAATCGCGATGAGACCAGATGTCGTATTTTACCGCAGTGAAAATACAGATGAATACGAAAAGTATAAAGCAGCAGGAATTCCTGCAGTCGCATTTTCTGTATCTTCTTGGGGCTCTGATTCCATAGCCACATTTGAAGCATGGGTAACATTATTAGGAGAAGTTTTAAATAAAGATGATAGAGCAAAAGGTATCGTAGAATACGGTCGTGAAGTGTATGATTTAGTTCAGACACGTATCGAAGAAGCTGGTGAATCTTTAGAAAAACCAAGAGTATTATTCCTTTACAAGTATGGTGATGGTACGATCCAAACATCAGGAAAGAATCACTTCGGACAATATTGGGCAGATGCTTCTGGTGCAATTAACGTGGCAGAGGAAAATGATGCAGCAGCCCTAGAAGTTAATATGGAGCAAATCTATGAATGGAATCCAGATAAGATCTTTATCACAAACTTTGTACCATATCTTACAGAGGATTTCACAAATAATGCGATTGAAGATCATGACTGGAGTGTTGTTAGTGCTGTGCAGAACGAAGAAGTTTATAAGTGCCCATTAGGAATGTATCGTTGGTATGCACCTTCTTCTGATACACCATTAATGTTACTTTGGTTAGCAAAAACAAACCATCCTGAATTATTTGAAGATATCAATTTAGAAGAAAAAATAAAAGAATACTATAGGAACTTCTATCAGGTAGAATTAACTGATGAGAAGATTGAAATGATTTTCAATCCAACTCGTGAAGCAGCAGGAGCTTAATACTCATGAAGAAAAAATATGTGACATTTATTTCAATCTTTTTTGCAATTGCACCGATTGTGGTAATGATTGTTTGCTTAGGAATTGGAAGATATCAACTCACATTTATGGAAACATTAGACGCATTATGGACAGCAGTTACAGGTCAAGAAGTGGATCCAATGGTATACTCTGTGCTTTTTAAAGTTAGACTTCCACGAGTTTTACTTGCACTATTTGTTGGTGCTGGTTTATCTGTCGCTGGTGCATCCTTTCAATCGTTGTTTGGCAATCCGTTAGCAACACCAGATACCTTAGGTGTTGCTACTGGAGCATCCTTTGGAGCAGTACTCGGATTACTTCTTTCGGACAATCTGATAGCAATTCAGTTGATGGCTTTGGCGTTTGGTTTACTATCTTTACTAATTACTTATCTAGTAAGTAAAATGAACGGTAAAAGTAGTATTATTATGGTAGTCTTGTCGGGTATGGTTGTATCGTCGATCTTTCAAGCATTCGTATCCTTAGTAAAATACGTAGCAGATCCAGAAGAAGATTTACCAGCAATAACGTACTGGCTAATGGGAAGCATGTCAAGAGCAACGGTAAAGAGCTTACTCATAGGGGTACCATTTATCTTGATTGGTATTATCCTACTGTTTTGCCTTCGTTGGAGATTAAACATTCTGTCGTTACAGGAAGACGAAGCAAGATCATTAGGTATTAATGTGAAATGGTTACGTATTTTAGTGATGGTAGCTTCTACGATGGTAACTGCCTCCTGTGTCTCTATGTGTGGACAAGTTGGATGGGTTGGATTATTGATTCCACATACAGCACGAATGATTTACGGTAGTGATAATCGAAAAATTATCCCAGCTTGTATTGGAATCGGAGCTACTTTTATGATTATCATTGATACAATAGCAAGAGCTGCAACTTCAGCAGAAATTCCGGTTTCGATTTTAACTGCTTTAGTAGGAGCACCATTCTTTGTATTGCTATTAAAGAAAACAGGAGGTACGAAACTATGATTTTTTCTGTAGAAAATGGAACATTTGGTTATGATGGAAGAACGGTCTTAAATGATGTTTCTTTTTCCTTAGGTGATAGTGAAGTTCTCACTGTTTTAGGGCCGAATGGTGTCGGAAAAACAACATTACTTAAATGTATGATGGGGCTACAACGCTGGAAAAGCGGAAGAACCTTAATTGATGGAAAACCATTAACGCAGATGAAGACGTCAGAAATCTGGCGTCGAATTGCTTATGTACCACAATCGAAAGGAATTGCACTTTCTTATACTGCTCTAGAAATGGTACTCATGGGACGTTCTGCTCGATTAGGTTTATTTACGCAGCCGTCCAAAGAGGATTACAAAATCGCAGAACAAGCAATGGAACAGGTGGGAATTACACATTTAGCGAATAAGCAATGCAGTTGTATGAGTGGTGGAGAATTACAGATGGTTCTAATTGCACGTGCCTTAAGTGCAAAACCAGAGATGTTAGTATTTGATGAGCCAGAGTCGAACCTAGACTTTAAAAATCAGCTCATCGTGTTAGAAACAATTCAGCGTCTTTCGAAAGAGCAAGGAATTGCTTCAATTGTAAACACACATTATCCAGCGCATGCCCTTAAAATCGCAGATCAAGCATTACTATTAAGCTATCGTGGTGACTATCAATTTGGTAATGTAGCTGACATTGTAAATGAGAAGAATATGAAGAACGCTTTTTCTGTAGAAGTAAAAATTATTGATTTTGAGTATGAACAAAAAAAACATAAGGGAGTAATTCCAATTTCGATTACTGCGTCTTAATAAAATTTTTTAATTGGAATGTTATAGAAGTTAATATTAACCCAAAAAGGAAACAAGAAAATGGGCATAATATAGTAGACTTGTATTGCAAAGGAGACTATTACTATGTGTACAGCGCTTTCTATAACATCATTAGATAAAAAAGTTTTTTTTGGACGAAATATGGATTTAGCCTATCAATTTAACCAAAGAGTTATGGTAATGCCAGTTGGTTATCAATATGAAGACAAGGTTACTTCGAATCAAGTTACAAATCAACAGACGATCATCGGTATTGGTACCATCATCGACAATCATGCGACATTTGCGGAAGCAATGAATGAAAAAGGATTGGCTTGTGCAGGCTTAAATTTTGCAGGATACGCTCAATTTTTAGAACAACCAGTCGAAGGTAAAACCAATATAGCCCCATATGATTTTATTCAGTGGATATTATCGAATTGTCAAACAGTGGAGGAAGCAAAAACAGCCATCAAAGAGATCGAAATGGTTGCAATACCAATCAATCAGAATACACCAATTCCGTATTTGCATTGGATGGTGGTGGATGTGAGTGGAGCTTCTATCGTTGTTGAAAGAACAAAGGAAGAAATTCGAGTTCATGATAATCCGGTTGGTGTTATGACGAACAATCCTACTTTTGATTGGCATTTGACGAACTTAAATGAGTATCTATACCTTGCTCCAGAACATCATGAGAAGACTACATGGAGTAAGAAAGAACTTGAATCTTTGGGAATTGGAAGTGGAACGCTTGGGATACCAGGTGATTTCGCCTCTGTATCAAGATTTGTTCGAATTGCATATATCAGAGCGCATACTCCAGAACTAAAGAGTGACGGGCAAGCAATCGCTCAGTTTTTCAATATGCTTGACTATGTAAAGATGGTCAGAGGCGGAGTTAAAACACAAGATGGAATCGAAGATATGACAATTTATAGTTCCTGTATGGATTTAGATCAAGGTATCTACTACTATAAAACATATGAGAATAGTAGAATCAATGCAGTCGATCTTCGAAAGGTTAACACAAATCAATCCGATGTGATTTCATTTCCGTATCTTGACGAGCAAGACTTCAATTATCAGAATTAATTCGATTAGCTATGTTAAGAGAAACGGAGTAAAGACAATGCATTGAAATAGTTAATATAATCAAAATAAAAGAAAAGAGAGCATGTTTCTTGTCTTGAATGAAGGACCAACAGAAATTCAAAAAGAAAGATGCTCTCTATTTCTAACTTTTTTAGGTTGACGGTATAGCGGTTATTAGGTTACTATTTTATCAAGTAGTGTAATGATATAAAATAATTGAATCGCTTTCATGAGGTGACTATGAAAAATTTAGAATGTTTACAACGAGCAATTGATTACATAGAAGAAAATCTTTATCATACAATGAGTATATCTGAAATTGCAGATTATGCATATATATCTGAGCGTACGTTAACAGAATTATTCACATCGATTGTGGGTTTTCCAGTGATTGAATATGTTAGAAAACGTAGACTTACCCTAGCTGCATATGATATTCTCAATTCGAAAGAAAAGATTATTGACATTTCATATAAATATAATTATGAGTCACAAGAGAGTTTTTCGAGAGCATTTCGAAGATTTCATGGACTTTCGCCTCAACAACTTCGAAGCAGGAAGGAAAAGCCACAAGAAATAAGTAAGATTCAATTTATCAATAGCGATGTAGTTGGAATGGATGTTTGTCAGGGATATCGTGTATTAGAAAACGGACCAATTTATTATACAAATGATATGGATGCTATTGTGGCATGGTTTCGAAATGTATTAGGTTGGGTAGCAAATATTGACTCTAGAAATGAATTGGGTGAAGGAATGTATGGATGTGCTATGCCGATACCTGAGAATCTTGTGAGCGATAAATTGACATCATTTATGGGTTTTTCATTATTCTATGGGGAGCCATTAAAACGAGTTGTCGGATATATTACAGTAGATAAAGTCGAAATTATACATGATTATATCGTATTCAATGGGTGGAAGGAGATTACTGATATTATACGTAAGCCTTGGGGAGCGAGAGAGTGTTCTGTCACAACTCCAGACGGTGGAATCATCATATTTTCTAGTTATGATACTTAATAACATAGCAGCATTTTGCGAATTGTGTCAGGTTTTCTGAAAGCATTTCATGTATTATTATGATATAAAAATCATGGAGGTGCTTATGAAAGCAGATTATGAAGCAAGAGGTTATGTTGTATTAGAAAATGGTCCTGTTTATTATACTCAGGATATGGACCGTACCATAGAATGGTTTGAAAATGTTCTTGGTTGGTACGGAACAGTTGATGCAAGGGATGCTGATGGAAAGGCCATTTTTGCAGGTATTGCTCCAATACCGAATGAGATTACAAAAGAAAAAAATTTGACTTACATAGGATTTAGTTTACTACTGGGAGATCCATCAAAGCGTGTAAATGCATATTTTGTTGTAGATCAGGCTAGACAGGCATATGAGTATGTAAAACGAAGTGGATGGAAAGAGTTTTCAGATTTAGTCGAACAGCCTTGGGGCGGACAAGAATTTACAGTAAAAACGATTGATGGGAGTATTCTCCGTATCGCAAGCTATTAGTTAAAAAAGTAAAAAGATGAAACTTTCCTAAGGGCGAGTATGGTTGACACTATAGTTTTACAATGATAGAATAATAAGTAAATATTCGCATAAACTGTAATACCTTATGTTCATATCTTGAGAGTACGATTGAAACACCCCTAAAACGTTTACAGCGTTTTAGGGTGTTTTTGACGTCCAAATGGAAAGACGAGATTGGAGAAGTAATTATGACTGTTATTGAAATTGATAAATTAATAGAAAATCAAAGAAAATTCTTTCAGACTGGTGCAACATATTCAGTGAGATTTCGTATCCAAATGCTGAAAAGGTTAAAAGCATTCATACAAAACCACGAGTTAGATATTGCTAAAGCGCTGAAAGCTGACCTTGGTAAAAGTAAATACGAAAGCTATATGTGCGAGATCGGTATGGTTTTATCGGAGCTAACATACTTGATTAAGCACACAAAAAAGTTTGCAAAACCGAAACGCGTTCGAACTCCTCTTGCTCAGTTTGCATCCCATAGTTATACCAAACCTGTCCCATATGGGAATGTGTTGATTATGAGTCCTTGGAATTATCCATTTCTCTTAACCCTAGGACCACTGGTGGATGCTATGGCTGCAGGGAATACAGCAATTGTAAAGCCAAGTGCGTATTCACCAAGTACAGCAAAATTAATACAACAACTAATAAGCGAATGTTTCCCAAAGGAATATATTACGGTTGTAATGGGAGGTAGAGAAGAAAATTCGCATCTTTTAGAGAAGAAATTTGATTTTGTATTTTTTACAGGAAGTGAAGCAGTAGGTAAGGTAGTACTTCGTCACACGGCAGAACACTTAACTCCTACCGTGCTTGAGCTTGGTGGGAAAAGTCCTGTAATTGTTGACAGTACTGCAAAAATACCTCTTGCAGCAAAACGAATTGTATTTGGAAAAATCATCAACTGCGGTCAGACTTGTGTTGCACCTGATTACGTCCTATGTGATAAGGCAGTCAAGGATAAACTTGTAAAAGAAATTATGTATCAAATCAAGCACCAACTTGGAGAAAAGCCACTAGACAATCCAAACTATGGACACATTGTGAACCAAAAGCATTATACAAGACTTTGCAATTTGATCAATAAAGAAAAGGTTGTTACAGGAGGAGAAACAAAGAAAGAAACCTTGCAGATTGCACCAACAGTTATGGATCATGTTACTTTTAAAGATGCAGTGATGCAGGAAGAGATTTTTGGACCTATTCTACCTATTCTGACATTTGATAAGTTTGAGGATGTTTTTGAAATTCTAAAAAATAGACCAAAGCCATTGGCACTCTATATGTTTTCCGAAGATAAGAGGCATATTAATTTTATAACAGAACGTATTCAATTTGGTGGTGGATGTGTAAATGATACAATCATTCATCTTGCTACTGACCAGATGGGATTTGGTGGAGTCGGTGAAAGCGGAATGGGTTCTTACCATGGAAAAACAGGCTTTGACACATTCAGTCATACAAAAAGTATTGTAGATAAAAAGACATGGATCGACCTTCCTATGCGCTATCAACCATATAAAGATTGTAATAATAAATTAGTGCATTTTTTCTTAAAATAAGATTTTGATAAACGTACTTCTTTCAAAACATTGATTGTTGTGAAAGAAGTACGTTTTTTATATCATAGGAAATTCCTCCGAATTTCCTATGATATAAAAAAGGCTCCGCAGGATGCGCACTATGCTACGGCGCGGAACAAAAGCTGAGCTTGTAAAGTGTCGCTCGTGAGAGTGTGCGAAGCACACTTTTGTTCTTGAATAGCGTCCAAAAGAGGTTCACTTTAAGGAAGGATGCTATGATTATGAAAACTTTTAATTTTATGAGTTGCGTAAAATAAAGGATATAGTATATTATGATAAGTGCAACAGTGATTAACAGGGAGGAGTTTTACATGATTTCAAATACAACAGCAAAAATAATCAATCTTTTTCCAAAAAGATTTAAAACATATATCTCTAAGAAGATGGTGGATATGTATCTAAAAAAGTATGCCAAAATTAATATAACAGGTGGTGAAAAACTAAAGGAAATAAAAGCGCCAACTATTTTTATATGCAATCATTTGAGCAATTCAGATGGTTTGGTTCTAGGCAAAGTTCTAAAAGAGATCAATCCAACATTTGTAGCAGGTGTAAAGTTGTCCAATAATGCAGTGACTAGTGTTGGAATCCATGTTGTTAAAACTACGAATATAGAACCTAATACCGTTGATAAAGAAGGGATTAAGAGAATAATTTCACTTGTAAAACAGGGAGAAAGTCTGCTTATCTTTCCAGAGGGGACTAGAAGTAGAGTAGGAAGCTTAATTCAAGCAAAAAAAGGAATTCTATTGATTGCAGGAATGACGGGAGTTCCAATCGTTCCAATTGGGATAACAGGAACAGAAATATTGATGCCAATTAATCAGCAGGGTGATATGAGTGGAGAAACATTTCATCATGCAGAGGTTAATATTAACATAGGTAATCAGTTCGAATTACCAAAGAGAGCTAAGGAACAGGATAAAAAAGAATATGAGGAGGCAACCATTATGTATGTTATGGGAAAAATTGCTGAATTACTTCCTGAAAAATATCAAGGTGTTTATGGTAAATCATGAAAGTGATCTTGAATTAACAGTTGTCGGTACGTAAGGACTTATAATACAGGCCCTTACGTACCGACAACTTCATAAAACCCTATTCGTAACTGGAAAGTTCTTTGGAATAATATTTTTCTTCGAATTCCTTCACAGGCATTGGTTTTGCAAAATAGAAGCCTTGGATTAAGTCACAACCAATACCATTCAGAAATTCTACTTGTTCCTTTGTTTCTACACCTTCTGCTACAATTTTCATTTGCAGATGTTTGGCAAGGTTAATCGTATCTCGGATTACTGTTTCACCTCGTTGCGTATTGTTACTTGTTCTAAAAAATTCACCATCAAGCTTTATCACATCAAGAGGTAAATCTTTTAAGGAATTTAAGGAAGAATAACCAGACCCAAAGTCATCCATAGATACAAGGAAATTGTTATTTTGTAAATCCGACACCATTTTTAATAATTTATCTTTTCCATCAAAAAATGCACTTTCAGTCAGTTCTAATTCAATGAATTGATGAGGTATCTCATAGCGATCTACAATGGAAAGTACATCCTCTAACAAATGTCCAGTCGAAAGGTGAACTCTGGATATATTTACAGATATCGTGAATAACTTTTTCCCTTCATCCATCCATTTACGTTGCTGACGACAAACCTCTTCTAGCATATAATTATCTAAGGGTACAATCATATGATTTTTTTCAAAAAGAGGGATAAAATCACTAGGAGAGATAAAACCAAGAACTGGACTAATCCAACGAACTAAAGCTTCGGCTCCACCAATTTCATTCGTTATCGCATTATACTTTGGCTGTAAATACACAGTAAATTCTTTATTCGTAAATGCAAGTTCGGTTGCATTTTCTAATTCCTTTTCACGAAGCATAGCATGTCGAATCGACTCATTAAAGTATCCTATAAATTGCTCCTTTAACCCTTTGATTGTATCTTTTGCCATGGCAACATATATACTCATCTGCTCAACAGAAAGTGTGTAATCTTGAATATAATAAACACCATAGGAAAATTTTATATTCGGAATGGTTGCTCTCGATATCATGAATTGATTTAGTTGAAGGATTCTATCGTGAATCTCCGCTTCTTGTACGTAAGTTAAGAGTATCATGAATTCATCTGAGTTATATCGAGTACAAGTTTCTTTCTTCTTTAATTGCTGACGTATGGAATCACAAACATTTTTTAAAACTACATTACCATTATCATAACCATAGATATCATTAATCAGTTTAAAATTATCAATATCAAGTAAAACTAATGCGTAAGACTGTTTTTTATGGTGACGTATTTTCTTATTAGTTTCCATCCGAAATTTTGCAGCATTATTAAATTTTGTAATCGGGTCGACAAATGCCACTTTATAAAGTCGTCGATTCGAGATTCCTTGGTATATGATGAAGTAAACGGATAAAATAAAACAAACTGCAATCACACCAACAACGATTAAGCTTGCTTGTATCGAGGTTATGATTGTTTCTTCTGATAAAGCCGCCTTTTTCGAAGTTAAAACTGAAAAGTTTATGTTGTTTACCCAAATTGGTGTTTCATACCAAATATAGCTTTCCGATTCAGCCAAGGATATATATTTTTTAAGACTTTGAAATAAGTCAGGTAATGATAATGACTCTTTTGGTAGATTAGAAGATGTAGTAGTCATATCTTCTGAACCAATTAATTGATATAGTTTATCTTTTATACCATAATGGAAGGAAGTTTCCGTATAGAAATCTTTTGCGTCAATGTTATCATAAGAAAAATCGTTATTATCTGTAGTAAATACAACTTTTTTCTTATGATCTAATATATAGATATAAGGAGCCTCATCTCCAATTAAATCTTTGAAGTATAGAGATACTCGTTTTTGAGAAATTGTTCCGCGTAAATATCCATTTACTGCTGGTATGTAAGAATAAAAACAGAAAGCATCCTCTGTCTGGATAATCAGGCTTTCTGAGATTTCTTTTGGAATCTTTTCGTCCTTTATAATCTGTAATTCTTCGAATTGATTTGTTCGCCTCATTGTATCAATTAGCTTTGATATCTGTTCATCATCTTTATTCGTATATGCATCTGATAATATGTGAGCGTAAGACTGCAATGAATCTACTAAGACATTAATCTCGTTTTCAATGAGAGACGAGATGTTTTCAAAATCCTTTTTAAAGTCTTTATTCTCTTTTTGATAATTATCAATTGTTAAGGCAGCGATGTATTCAGTACCTAACGCAACGGATAAAGAAGTAATGAGAATAGCAAAAAAGATCAATGGCCATATCTTATGTTTTCTTATTTTCATCTATTTCTCCTATTGTGTTTTGATACTTTATTTTAAATCTAGTAGGGGAAAAAAGCAACACTTAAGATATGATAACGAACATTATTTAGGAGCATACTGTTATGAAGTCGTCGGTACGTAAGGACTTGTATTTTAGACACTTACGTACCGTTACGACTTCATTCAAGCAAAAGCGTGTTGCAAATAAATTATGTTTGTCATCCCATACGCATAGCATTTCTTTGTGCAAAATGACGTCAGTTGCCTCTATTCACCACCCGGACCATTACGTCTTGATACTTCATCTGGAATGACGTCTTTAGAACAGTTTTTGTCAATATCAGGTATATCACCATCACCATACTCTGTATTGTAATCATAATCATAATTTATCCCATCTTTCGTGCTCGATTGATTTTTCTTTGAATTATTATTGTTCAATGGAAACCTCCTAATAAAAGTTATATTTCTTAAGAATACAAGTACTGAATAGAATATTTTAATGAATTTTAGTACAGACATAGTATGTATTATTTTTTGCTTTCTATGTTGAAAAAAAATGGAATAAAATTAAAATAACTACTTTACAACGTAAAAGTTATGATTTAATATAGTAATGAATACTACATAATGCAGAGTCGAATAATAGAAATAAGGAGCAGAATATGAACGAGTATGTCATTTTAACGGATTCAACATGTGATTTACCAGCGGATATGGCCATGGAATTAAACCTTTCTGTTATTTCATTGTCAGTATTACTTGATGAAAAAAATTATAAGAACTACTTAGATGGAAGAGAGTTGAGTTTTCAGGATTTTTATGATAGCATGAGAAACAAGAAATTACCAACTACTTCAGCAGTGAATGTGTTTGATTTTTTAGAAATCATGGAACCAATCTTAGCTTCGGGCAAGGATATCTTATATTTGGGTTTTTCTTCTGCTATGAGCGGTACCTTTAGCGCGGGTTGCGTGGCAACGAAGGAATTGCTGCAAAAATATCCTAAGCAAAAGATTTTGACCGTAGACTCGTTATCTGCATCACTTGGTGAAGGGCTTTTAGTTTATTTATGTGCAATGGAGAAAAAGAGAGGGAGTACAATCGAACAACTTCAGGCTTATGCAGAGGCTAATAAAATGCATATATGTCATCTGTTTACAGTAGACGACTTGTTTCATATTAAACGTGGTGGGCGAATTTCATCCTCTACAGCAATATTTGGGTCTATTTTAGGGATTAAACCAATTTTACGAGTAGATGAAGGTGGATTGATGAACACAATCGGTAAGGCACGTGGAAGAAAAGGAGCCTTGAGAGAATTAGTAAATCTCGTAAAGGAGACAATAACAAATCCAGAAATGCCAATCTTTATTGGGCATGGAGATTGCCTTAATGAAGCAGAACAGGTAGCTATGATGTTAAAAGAGCAGGTGGGAGCAAAAAAAGTATTTATTAACTATATTGGTGTAGTATGTGGCTCACATTCTGGGCCAGGCATTTTAGGCATTTTTTATTACGGGAAGAAGCGATAATTAAATTTATGAAAATACGGAGTGATTGAAAGAATGATTATATCAAAATACTCACTAATTGGAGCGATTTTACAATCTTATCCTACAGCGACAGAATGCTTTGAAGAGATGGGAATGCATTGTATGTCGTGTCATATGTCACCACGAGAAACTTTGGAACAGGCTTGTCAAGTTCACGGTCAGGATGTGGAGGAGTTAATAGCAAAATTAGATAAACATATTAATGGTTAAAGGTTTCTGTTACTTTAGCAGACGTCTCTTTACAGTAAACAATTCGTATATTATAATAATTTAAGTGATAAAATGAATACTTAAGAGGGATGTAGTTATATGTCGAATTTTGTTTACTTAATTGAGATTATCGGAACGATCGCCTTTGCAATCTCGGGTGCAATTGTTGCGATTGAAAAGAATATGGATATTTTTGGTGTTATGGTGTTAGGAGTAACAACTGCTGTTGGTGGCGGCATGATTCGTGATGTGCTGCTTGATAATTTACCACCGACGATGTTTTTGAACCCGATCTATGTTATTTTAGCTGTATTAACATCAATTTTTGTCTTTTTGCTAATGTATTTGCTGAAAGGAAAGGGCATCCGTTATTTAAAACAGATGGATCATTGCCTTAACGTATTCGATTCAGTTGGTTTAGGTGTTTTTGTAGTTACTGGAGTTAATACCGCAACAAACAATGGATTTTCAGAGTTAGCTTTTCTATCGATTTTTGTTGGCGTTCTAACTGGAGTTGGTGGAGGTATTCTACGCGATATACTTGCAGGAAAGGTACCAGTAATTTTTCATAAGAGAGTGTATGCAGTTGCTGCAATTATAGGTGCATCTGCTTATTACTACATAAGTGGTTGGCTTGGAACCAATATGGCAATGCTCATTGGTATTGCTTTAACACTTACAGTTCGTATGTTAGCAACTTATTTTGAATGGAATTTGCCACGTATCAATAAATAACGAATTGAAAATGATACTTTTTATTTCCGCACTGTTAGAATCGGACATAAGAAGTATCATTTTTTGCTTTAAAGTAGTTGGTGATCCATAAAAAATTAATTATAACAAAATCAACTCAATCTTTGATTAAAATAGAATATAGTGTCAATAATGATAATAGGAAATACCAAAGGCTTTGTTCTACTAGGGATTTACTTGTTACTCACAAATGGATATTATTCACGTTAAGGGGCTGTTAAGATAAAACAGCCCCTTAACGTGGCAGAATTAAGGAAGGTGTAAAGAATGTTTAAAAAAGGTGACTTAATAGTTTATGGTACAACAGGCGTATGTGAAGTTATGGATATAACGACAATAAATATGCCAGAGGTGTCCAAGGATAGGCTATACTATGTATTACGACCATATTACCAAAAAGGTAGCAAAGTTTTTTCGCCAGTGAATAATGAAAAAACGGTGATGCGTGAAGTAATATCAAAAGAAGAAGCTATGAACCTAATTGACGACATTCCAAATATACAAGAGATTTGGATTAGTAATGACAAGTTAAGAGAAGAAGAGTATAAAGAGGTTATACGTAGATGTCAATGTCGTGAATGGATTCGAATGATTAAAACTTCTTATCTTAGGAGACAGGAACGTATAGTTCAAGGGAAGAAAACAACAGCTACTGACGAACGTTATCTTAAAATAGCAAAAGATAATCTATATTCCGAATTAGCAGTGCCTCTGGAAATCTCAAAGGATGAAGTTGAAAAATATATACAGTCAAGAATTAAAAACTCATGTTTAAATGGATTGTAAGAAAATCGAATAAAAGAATGAAAGGTGATGGTATATTATCGCTAGTGCTATGCTCACAAGCCCACAAAATGTATGTAGACTTGTAAGGCACTCCGAACAATATCATCACCCTTTATTCTTTTGTTCATTTAATAGGAAAGTTCTTTGAACTTCCTTATTATAGAACAAAAGCGTCCAAAAGGATGGACGCTATGAGGCATTATCATTTCTTTTTTATTTCATCTTTAATAAAGCATCCGGCAATCACAAAAAATAGACCGAAACCACCCCAGATATAAGAAAAAGTAGATTGACTAATAATTGCGATTACAATACTAAATAAAAGTAATGCGAATCCAGTTAATATAATTTTTTTGTTCAACGTTTCGGGCATGTTACCTCTCCTTTAATGACAGTATTCTATTATATTTATATGAGTTATGTAAATCATATATTTATTATATCACTTTTTCATTTAGGAAGAAAAGAAAGAAAGGAAAAGATATATCATATTATTTTTCCTCTTTATCTCCTTTAAAAAGAACTCTAGCAATCAATCCAAGTCCTGCACACACTAAAACTAACATGAGTAGATAGTTAAATAAGCTTGTATTACGTATCATAAATGTCGTATTAGCAATAACAGATCCGATAATGATTAGGACACCCAATACAGTCAAAACCTTTGCGATAATCGACTTGGTATCAATAAACCACCAAACGACACCAATTAAGAATGGTACTACAACAACTCCACCTGTAATGTTAAATCTTCCAAAGCGGAATCCAAAACCAGTAGTTACAGTAACTAGTGAAGTAAACCAAAAGAGACCAAGTGCAAATAGCGCAATACCTGCTATAAATTCTAAAAGTGGATTTCCTTTTTTCATATTCCAATATCCATCCTTTCATTCTAATTTGAAAAAGAGTATGTAAAACTATATCATATTATATATGAATATGAAAAAAATGACAATAACTTATTAAAATAAGTCATATTATGGCATATAAACGGATTTTACTATATGCACTAAGTTGATTACTAGAGAAAACTTAACATATATCGTATAGGTTTTTTATATTTGTAAAAACTACTAATTATTATCGTACATTGGAGGCTAAAATGAAAGAACAATATAAGGATATATATAAAAGATTAGTAGATGCCTATTATTCTCGGAGATTTGAGGAAGAATTCATGAACATTATGAGCCATGAGTTTGAATCAAAAGAACAGGCTAGACAAATATTGGCTATCTTATGTGGTGTTGAGGAAGAGCAAACGGAAGATGATTTTGAATTTATGCAAGCAATTGTACAATCAATTGTAAATCATCGTGTCAGAGAAAAGATTATGGAAAAAGTCAATAGTTGCAAGGTAGATTGTGCAGTTGAGGAAGGAAAAGCAAAATGTCAATCGGTTTGTCCAATGGATGCAATTATGAAAGATCCAATTACGAACGATAAATGGATTGATGATGATAAGTGTGTTACTTGTGGCCAATGCATTACTGTATGCGAAAATCATAACTTTATGGATATACCACAGTTCTTACCTCTCGCTAGCTTATTAAAAGAAGAAACCGTCATGGCGATTGTTGCCCCTGCAATTGCAGGACAATTTGGAAAAGACGTCACCTTAGATCAATTAAGAGAAGCCTTGGTACGCGTAGGCTTTACGGATATGCTTGAAGTAGCAATGGCAGCTGATGTTCTAAGCTACAAAGAGGCAATGGAGTTTAACCATCATGTGAAATCAAAAGATGATTTTATGATTACTTCTTGTTGTTGCCCGGTGTGGGTTACTTTGTTAAAACGTGTTTACAATGATTTAATTCCTGATTTTTCACCATCCGTTTCTCCTATGATTGCAATGGGAAGAATTATTAAACATCTAACACCTGAAGCAAAAGTAGTATTCATTGGTCCTTGCGTTGCAAAAAAGGCAGAAGCAAGGGAAGAAGATTTAAAGGGGACAATTGACTATGTATTGACCTTTCAAGAGCTCCAACTCATCTTTGAAGCACTTGATATTAAACCAGATCAATTAGAAGGCATTCCTGCAGTAGACTATGCAGCAACTGGAGGCCGATTATATGCACGTAGTGGTGGTGTATCAGAAGCCGTTTACGATATTGTGGATCAGATGTTTCCAGAAAAAAGAGATCTATTTGAATCAAAATATGTTAGTGGTGTTAAAGAGTGTCGAGCAATTCTAGAGCAATTAGAGCGTGGTGAAACCCGAGCTAGTTTTATTGAAGGTATGGGTTGTGTTGGTGGATGTGTTGGTGGTCCAAAAGCAAACATTGACCCAGAACAAGGAAGAATTGCGGCGAATGAAGTCGCCTACGATTCGGCGATTAAGATTCCAGTGAATTCAGAAGTATTGGAAGAAACATTACAACAGTTAGGTATTAAGGATAAACACGAACTAGTTGAAAAGAGTAGTATGTTTGAACGTGATTTTAGTTAAATCAACTAATTTTCGTTAATAAATGAGCTTGATCATGATTTTCTTAGTGGGACGAGGAATAAAATCCACTAAGTAGAAGTGCTTTTTTAAGTACTCTGAAAATATGATCAAGCTCATTCTTTTAGACAAAGTATGGACAATTTTAACAGAAAACATCTTTACAAATTATATAAATTACTTTATCATAAAGTATATATGTAATTTGCTGTTACAATAAATAAGAACGGATACATTATGTAAAGGGAAAGAATAATTCGAAAGAAAAGTTACAGGAGGGTAGCTTAATGGGCTTTTTTAAGGATATGAAACAAGATACGAACAAGACCAGTGAAGAAACAGCCAAGAAAGAAAACTCTGATACTTTAGAAGAATTGAACGATCAAAAGCAAGAGGAGAGTAAAAAAGAAACAGAAGACTTTATAGATGAAAACATGTATAAAGATATATTGGCGGCTGCAGAACAGTTACTTACAGAGGATGATGATAATGATTCACAGGAGTTGAACTCAATTGAAACCAGTTCACAGGAAGGCTCGAAATTAGATGATGAAACTGGTTCATTAAAAGAGATAAACTCAAGCCAGGAAGCTACTTTAAAAGAAACTGACGACAATCAGGAAACGATGGAATCTGAAACAAAAAACATGGGAACGGATGTAAATAAAGAAGAGGAAAAGGTGGAGAATACTATGGTTGATTATGATGAAAATGCAGTAGATTCCGAAATCTTAGATACATTATTAAAGGATGAGGAGAAGACAGAAAAGTCTGAGCATGTGGAAGAGAAAACTCATGAGGTTAACCCTGAATTAACCAAAGAGGATAAAGAAGCAGTTACTGTGATTACAAGAGGAACAACGATTAACGGTAGTATTATATCTGATTGCTCTTTGGATGTAATGGGTACAATCAATGGAGATATCGAATGTCTTGGAAAACTTTCCATCAGTGGAAAAGTGGTTGGTAATTCAATGGCAAGTGAAGTATATGTTAATACGGATCGTTTAGAAGGTAGTATTAGCAGTGAGGGAAGTGTAAAGGTTGGAGTCGGAACAGTTGTTATTGGTGATATTACAGCAACTTCAGGTGTAATTGCAGGAGCTGTAAAGGGCGAGATTGATGTTAGTGGCCCAGTTGTTATCGATTCTACTGCTATTATCAAAGGAAACATCAAGGCAAAGACAGTTCAGATGAACAATGGTGCTGTTGTAGAAGGTTTCTGTTCCCTAAGTTATTCTGATGTTGACATTAACAATATTTTTGAGTAGAAATTATGAAAGAAATGTGGTAAAATTTTTGGGACAAAAAAAGGTGTGAGGTAGTGAAGAATGAAAACCTATAATAGGGTATTACTTAAATTAAGTGGCGAAGCATTGGCGGGCGATAAAAAGACTGGGTTTGATGAAGCTACCTGTATTGAAGTGGGTAAGCAAGTAAAATCTTTAGTTGATGACGGAATTGAAGTAGCTATTGTAATTGGTGGTGGTAACTTTTGGAGAGGCAGAACATCTGAAACGATTGATCGCACAAAAGCAGACCAGATTGGTGTGTTAGCGACTGTGATGAATTGCATCTATGTGTCAGAAATCTTTCGGTTTGTTGGGATGGAGACAGCCATCTTTACACCATTTGCTTGTGGAAGCATGACAGAGTTATTCAGTAAGGATAAAGCAGTTGAATGTTTAAAGCAAGGTAAAGTAATTTTCTTAGCTGGTGGCACTGGTCATCCTTATTTTTCAACTGATACAGCAACAGCATTAAGAGCAATTGAATTAGATACTGATGTTATCTTAATGGCACGAGCAATTGATGGGGTTTATGATAGTGATCCTAAGCAAAATCCAGATGCAATTAAATATGATTCTGTATCGTATCAGGTATTACTTGACAAAAAACTGGCAATCATGGATTTAACAGCAACTGTTATGTGCATGGAAAATAAGAAACCATGTTTAGTATTCTCGTTAAATGAGGAGAACAGCATTGTAAATAATGTGAAAGGTGCCTGTACAGGTACGATTGTCACACCGTAATAATTTTTTGGAGGTAACGTTATGAATGAAAGAGTAAAACCTTTTGAGGTTAAGATGCAAAAATCCTTAGATACATTGAAAGATGAATACACAGGTATTCGTGCTGGTCGTGCGAATCCTCATCTATTGGATAAATTAAAGGTTGATTATTATGGTACACCAAGTCCTCTTCAACAAGTGGCTAATATAAGTGTTCCAGAAGCAAGAATTATCCAGATTCAACCTTGGGAATCTAAGTTAATTAAAGACATTGAAAAAGCTATTTTAACTTCTGATTTAGGTTTAACACCAAGTAATGATGGTAAAGTGATTCGTTTAGTTTTCCCAGAGTTAACCGAGGAAAGACGTAAGGAACTTGTAAAAGATGTTAAGAAGAAGGCTGAAAATGCAAAAGTTGCAATTCGTAACATTCGTCGTGATGCGAATGATGTAATCAAGAAAGCAGCAAAAGCGAATGAAATCTCCGAGGATGAACAGAAGCAAATCGAAGATGAGATTCAAAAAGTTACGGACAAGTTTGTAGTTGAAGTTGATAAGGCTATGGAAGCGAAGTCCAAAGAAATCTTAACAGTATAAAACATCAGAGGGTGTTGAAAATTCAACGATTGTTTCGTATGAATTTCGCAACACCCTCATTAGCGTTAGAAAGGTATTCGGTATGGAAGATAAGGAATATAAGATTCCACAACACATTGCAATCATTATGGATGGGAATGGACGTTGGGCAAAGAAGAAGCATATGCCTCGTAACTATGGACATTCCAAAGGGAGCCAGGTTGTTGAAAAGATTGGAAAAGAAGCATTTGATATGGGTGTAAAGTACATGACCGTATATGCATTCTCAACGGAAAACTGGTCTCGTCCGAAAGAAGAAGTTGATAAACTTATGGAGTTGTTACATGACTTTATGAGAGATTGTATTAAAAAAAGTAAGAAAAATAATATGAGGGTTCGTGTCATTGGTGATATCACTCGACTTGAAGAGGAATTACAAAAAAGTATCATAGAACTAGAGGAAATATCAAAAGATAATACTGGATTGAATTTTCAAGTAGCACTTAATTACGGTGGGAGAGATGAGATTACTCGTGCGATGAAAGAAATAGCTGCGAAAGTGGAGAATGGTACTCTTAAAAAAGAGGAAATCACAGAGCAGTTAATCAGCGAGCATCTTGATACTGCAACAATTCCAGACCCTGATTTATTAATTCGTACGAGTGGTGAATATCGTTTATCGAACTTTTTACCTTGGCAGCTTGCATATACCGAGTTTTATTTTACAGATGTGCTATGGCCAGATTTTAATAAGAAAGAACTTCAAAAAGCGATTGATTACTATAATGGAAGAGAGCGAAGATTTGGAGGAGTCTGATGAAAGATACGTCATTTTGGATACGTTGTCGTAGTTCCATCATATTAATGTGTATCACCATAACAGCTATGGTGATCGGTAGAGAAGTACTATTTTTCATTTTATTAGGGATTTCGTTCATTGGATTAATGGAATTATACCGTGTTCTTAATATGCAAAAGAGTGTATTTGCAATTGCAGGTTATATCGCATGTGCAGGTTATTATGCACTAATCTACTTTAATCAAAAGGATTTATTATTTCCGTATTGTGTTGGATTTTTACTTGTTGTTATGGCTGTTTATGTATTTGCATTTCCAAAATATAAAACAGAGCATGCAACGCTTACTTTTTTCGGATTGTTCTATGTAGTAATTATGCTTTCTTTTATTTATAGAATCCGAATTATGGAGGGTGGAGCGTTTACTGTTTGGTTAGCATTCATCGGTTCTTGGGGATCCGATACATGTGCTTACCTTGTCGGTAGAAAAATTGGAAAACATAAGATGGCACCGATTCTAAGTCCAAAGAAATCAATCGAAGGGTTATTCGGGGGCATTTTAGGAGCAGCACTCATAGGTTTTCTCTATGCTACCTTATTAAAACAGTACATCGAAGGCTTTGCAAATCCACAATTAAGTTTTGCTATCATAGGTGGATGCTCTGCTGTTATTTCACAGATTGGTGATTTAGCTGCATCTGCTATTAAGAGAAATCATGAAATCAAAGATTATGGTAATTTAATTCCTGGTCATGGTGGGATTTTAGATCGCTTTGATAGTCTTATCTTTACTGCACCAATTGTATTTTATTTGGCATCTATTTTGTAATTACTATTAACAATAAAATAAGTCAGTTTGCTGGGTTATTTTATCCAAGACAAGGAAGAGTTAATCAGTATACTTTTCTTCGTTGAATAGATTTAGGAGACAACATGAAGACAATATCGATATTGGGTTCTACAGGATCCATCGGGACTCAGACACTAGAAGTAGTTCGAGAAAACAAGGATCTTAAAGTTGCTGCTTTAGCGGCTTTACAAAATATTTCATTGTTAGAAGAACAAGCAAGAGAATTTCAACCAGAGATTGTTTGTGTTTACGAGGAAACTCGTGCGAAGGAATTATCGTTAAAATTAGCAGATACAAATATTAAAGTCGTTTCTTGTATGGAGGGACTCATTGAGTGTGCAACCATTCCGAGTGCATCATTAGTAGTAAGTGCAGTCGTTGGAATGATTGGTATCTTACCAGTAATTGAAGCAATTAAAGCTAAAAAAGACATTGCATTTGCTAATAAGGAAACTTTGGTTACTGTTGGACATATCATTATGCCATTAGTAAAAGAGTATCAAGTTTCTTTATTACCTGTGGATTCTGAGCATTCTGCTATTTTCCAAGCACTTCAGGGTAGCCATGGTTCTGAAGTTTCTAAAATTATTTTAACTGCTTCTGGTGGCCCTTTCCGTGGAAGAAAACGAGAAGAATTAAAGAACGTACAGGTAGAAGATGCCTTAAAACATCCAAATTGGTCGATGGGACGTAAAATAACGATTGATTCCGCAACAATGGTGAATAAGGGGCTTGAAGTAATTGAAGCACGCTGGTTATTTGATGTTTCAGTGGATCAAATTGAAGTAGTGATTCATCCTCAGAGTATCATTCATTCTGCGGTTGAATATATGGATGGTGGCATTATTGCGCAAATGGGTACTCCTGATATGAAGCTACCAATTCAGTATGCTATTTTCTATCCGAACGCTAGGAGATATCTGCCAGGTAAGCGTGTTAACTTTTTTGAACTTGGGTCTATTACGTTTGAAAAACCAGATTTGACAAATTATCCAGGGTTAGCAATGGCTTACGAGGTTATGAGAGTTGGTCATAGTCTTCCAACAGTATATAATGCAGCCAATGAACGCGCAGTAGCGAAATTTTTGAACCGAGAAATCTCATATTTGGAGATAACGGATTTGATTCGATCAGCGATAGATTCTCACTCACTGATTCAGAATCCAAATGTATCTCAAATTCTTAATATAGAACAGGAAACATATGATATAATAGAACGCGAATGTGCAAAGCATGTTCGATAAGAATCGAGAAAGGAACTAATTGATATGAAGATTGTAGTAGCATTATTAATATTCGGTCTAATTGTAATGATCCACGAGCTTGGTCATTTCTTATTGGCGAAGAAAAATGGAATTACAGTTTCTGAGTTTTCTATCGGAATGGGACCGAGATTATTTAGCTTTGTGAAGCGTGGAACAAGATATTCATTAAAGCTATTTCCAATCGGTGGTTCCTGTGCGATGGGAGAAGACGACCCAGAAAACTTAGATGAAGGAGCATTTAACACTAAAAATGTTTGGGCAAGAATATCTACGATTTTTGCTGGACCTTTTTTCAATTTTGTCTTAGCTTTTTTGCTTTCCTTAATTGTTGTTGGAGTTGCAGGCTATGATCCAGCAGAGGTTACGGTTGTACCAGAAAAAAGTAACGCAAAAACTGCCGGATTGCAGGTTGGAGACATTATTACAGAGATTGATGGTAAGAGTGTAAAGTTTTCACGAGATATTGCTTTGTATACGGATCTGATTGGGATATCGAAGGAGCCATTTACAATTAAGATTATAAGAAATGGTGAATCAAAAACGATAACGTATACTCCATCCTATGTGAAAAAGTATATGCTTGGTTTTGTTTACTCTCCAAATACTTCGGAAATAGTCTCTGTCGAAGCAGATTCTGCCATGTCAGATGCTGGTGTAGTAGCAGGTGATACGATTACAAAAATGAATGGAGTTGCACTTAGCGCAGATTATACATTATCAGATTACTTAGAAGAATACCCATTACAAGGGGAAGAAGTTGAAATTGAATACAAACATAAGGATAATATTAAGACTGCAAAGTTAACACCAAGAATGACAGAACTTTACGACCTTGATTTTAATTACAATGACAGATTTGTGAAGACAGACTTCTGGAGCACAATTCGTTATAGCTTTAGTAATGTACGCTATTGGATCGAAATAACCGTACGTAGTCTTGGTAAGTTAGTTACTGGACAGATCGGTACGAGTGAACTTGGTGGACCTGTACGTATTGTAGATGAGCTTGGTTCTGTAGTTGATTTAAAAGATGAGATAGGAATCAGTAATGTGATTCTTACATTGCTTGAGTGGGCAATTCTACTCAGTGCTAACCTTGGTGTAATGAATCTACTTCCAATTCCAGCACTCGATGGCGGGCGACTCGTATTCTTATTCATTGAAGCAGTTCGTGGTAAGCCAATCAGCCGCGAAAAGGAAGGTTATGTTCATGGCATTGGATTTATACTATTGATGATTTTGATGGTATTCATATTCTTTAATGATATTAAAAATATATTCTTTTAAAGGCAGAACGGGGTTGTTGCATAATGCAACAGCCCTGTTTGTTTGCTCGGAGTTTGTGATTTTTGCTATGAAGTAGAACGAGTACACATGTATATTTTCTACGGCGCGCTATGCTTACAAGCCCACAAAGAGCGTGTGGGACTTGTATGGCCTTCGATAATATACATGTGTTTTTTCGGGAAAGGAGGTGAAATCACAAACGCAATAAAGTTGCTAGGGCTGTTACATAACTAATAGGAGAATCCTGAAAAAACAGATATTTGTAAAACCTCATTTAATATGGTAGGATATAGAAAATAATTACTATATTTGATAGAGTATTACACGATCAAAGCAATCCAAATGATTTATCTGAATATGTAGATGGCAATGAGAAAAAAAGTTCATAAGTTTCAAGTTATTTTCAGTATTGTAGCTATTTTAGTCGAAGTAGCGACTTTTATAATTTTAATTAAAGTCAATCCAAATAAAGGTAAAAGAAATACCTTAAAGGAGGTCAAAATTATGGATAGAAAAAAGAATAGCTTTACTAGCAATTTGCTGGGTATTTTATTTCTAATCTGGTTGATTGGATCATTTGGAGCTTTCTTCTATTTAGCAAAAAGAGACGCATCTAAAGTGTGGTCGCTTATTTTATTTGGACAATACTTTTTTGTTGGTGGGATCATAGGGATTGGTAAAACCTTAAGTAAAAAATCATTTCCATTTCTATTGTTTATCTTTCCGTTAGCAGGAATTGCATTAATTTATAGCGGTGTTTATATGCTTACTGCAAATGAAATGCAAATTAATAAATATGTTCATGTAGTAGTCCCCTTTCTTTTTGCATCTGCTTTTTCTATTGTGGGAATCTTATTTATTGCAACGTCATTACAAAGCTATTATCGAATAAAAAAATACTACACTATAGAATTGGATGCACAATGCAAAGAGATTGTTACGCTACCTGGAGTAGATGAGCCTGATACTTATATGCCAATATATGAAGTATCTTATTGTGGTAAGACTTATACATTACAAAATGATGTATATACGAATATAGGTCGATGGGTTCTTGGGGAGTATTATACAATCAAAGTCAATCCAAATGATATACATGAATTTGTAGATGGTAATGAGAAAACATCAAATAAGTTTCATGTTGTCTTCGGTATTATAGCTATATTTGTCGGAGTAGCGACATTCATTATTATTTTGAATTGAATTCCTACAGTATTAGATATATTATGTAGTATATGAAGAAAATGCAGGATTCTTATCTAATTGCAGACGAGGCCTGGAAGTATTACAACGATAGAAAAGGGTGAATTAGATGAGCACAGTAAATGAAAAAAAGAATCAACTTGTCAATGCAGTTTTAAAGCTTCCTAATGTTAAGGCAATTGGGCAGACAGGTAGTCTAGAGGAAGACTTAATTCCTGGTTTTTCCGATATTGATATGTTTGTATTATGTGATAGAGTTCCAGACGCAATGGAGCGCCATAATGCATATGAAACATGTAAAGAGCTGTATACTGAATGTAATATGAATGTTTGCGAGAATTGTATCTGGGGGACAGGAGATATTCTTATCGTAGATGGCATTGATACAATGTTCATGTTCTTTACGATGGAAGAGATGACTACATATGTAGAAGAGGTTTTAGCGGGTAAGCGTATCTATGCGGAGGGAGAATTTTATCCATTCGGTCGTTTGGCAACGATTGAGAGTATCCATATCTTATATGAAGAGGATGGCGTCATGTCTAAGCTAAAAGAAAAGGTAGCAGTGTATCCTGAGGAATTAGCAGAAGTAACGATTCATAGTCATTTAAGTTGGGCAATCAATGAAGAAGATATAGGAAGAGCTTATTTAAGAAAGGATGTATTGTTCTATCATCAAGTACTTGAAAAAGGGATAGATCATTTTTTACAAGCACTGTATGCAGTAAATCGTACCTATTTTCCAAGTCGCAAGAGAAGTGAGCAGTACATAAAGAACTTTAAAAAGATACCAAAGAATTGCTATGAACGATTGCTTCAAGTAATTGAAAATGGGGCAAGGAGTGAAACGATACCACAATCCATCGCGGAATATCGTAAATTATGCGAAGAATTGTGTAATATCGCAGAGCATGAGGTCAAAGAATAAAAAGCCAACCTGGAACCATTAAATACCTGTTGAAATATGTTATCATTTACCATAAACTATAGAAGTACTTTGTAACTTCAATCTATCCCATGGAATGAATGAGGAGATGAAATGAACATAGTTGCTGCAGTTTAACAACATAAGCGCCCTGAGTTTATTGATCGGGAGACAAAGTACTAGCGCTGAAAAGAGGTCTACCATTATGTAATTAATGGGGGACCTCTTTTTATATACGAGGAAATTCCTCGGAATTTCCTCGTATATAAAAAAGCGTCCAAAAGGATGGACGCGCATTTTCTTTTGATATAGTTTCTAGTAGAAAAAAAGAAATCTTTGGGCTATAATAACAGATAGGATTATCTTTGAATTGAGAAAGGAAGTTTATTATGTATCGGAGTAAAACGAAGGTAATAGCAATTGGAAATAGAAAAATCGGTGGTGGGAATCCAATTCTCATTCAGTCGATGACAAACACGAAGACAGAGAATGTAGAAGCAACCATTGCTCAGATTCTCGAACTTGAAAAGGCAGGTTGCGATATTATTCGTTGTGCAGTCCCAACAATGGAAGCAGCAGCGGCATTGAGACAAATCAAGAAGCAGATTCATATTCCATTGGTAGCTGATATTCATTTCGATTACCGTTTGGCAATTGCAGCAATGGAGAGCGGTGCGGATAAGATTCGTATTAACCCTGGCAATATTGGGGATGATGAACGCTTAAAAGCAGTTGTGGATGTTGCGAAAGAAAGAAACATTCCAATCCGTGTCGGCGTAAATTCAGGCTCTCTTGAAAAGCATCTTATAGAAAAGTATGGGCATGTAACTGCAGAAGGCCTCGTTGAAAGTGCATTAAACAAGGTTCGTATGATAGAAAATCTAGGGTACGATAATCTTGTGATTAGTATAAAGTCGTCAGATGTTATGATGAGTGTAAAAGCTCATGAACTGATTGCGAAGCAAACCAATTATCCACTTCATGTTGGAATTACAGAATCTGGTTCTATTATTGCTGGTAATATTAAGTCTTCCATTGGATTAGGTTTGATATTAAATCAAGGAATTGGTGATACAATTCGCGTATCTTTAACGGATCAACCAATTGAGGAGATTCGCTCGGCAAAACTTATCTTAAAGACTTTAGGTCTTCGAAAAGGTGGAATTGAAGTTGTATCTTGTCCAACTTGTGGAAGAACCCAGATTGATTTGATTGGGCTTGCAAAAGAAGTAGAAAAATTAGTTGAGTCCTATGATTTAGATATTAAAGTTGCTGTTATGGGATGTGCAGTTAATGGACCAGGAGAAGCAAAGGAAGCTGATTTGGGGGTTGCTGGTGGTAAAGGGGTTGGATGTATCATAAAAAAAGGTGAAGTCATTCGAACAGTCCCTGAAGAAGTGTTGCTTGAGGAATTAAAGAAGGAACTAGATAGCTTTCGATAGAAGAAACTGCTAGAGCACCATATCGCATTCTGTTGTGATATTTGGAGGAGGAAATATGTTGTTTTTTGAAGTGTTTGATACACTTTCAGTCGTAGATGAACTAAATGAAATATTTCAAGACATTAAAGTCATTAAAGTTACGATATCGAAAAAAACTGGTCAGACACTTGTTTACATTGAAAGTACACATTTGTTGACAAGAAAACAGATAAAAAGCATGGAATTTCAATTACAAAAGCAGCTATTTAATTCTGGAAAGAATCAGGTTGCAATTGTAGAACGTTATGATCTTTCCGCGCAGTATACCGAAGAAAACCTTTGGGAAATGCATCAAGAGAGTATTTATGAAGAATTGATGGAAGAAAGTATTATGAATTATAATATCCTAAGAACGGCTGAGCTTACATTTTCCGGCCATTCTATGGTACTTCGTTTGGAAAATACTTTCTTAAATCAGACAAAGGGAAAAGAAATTCAAAGGTTCCTTGAACCTATATTTCGAGAGCGATATGGCTTTGATTTAAAAGTTGAATTTGATTTTTATGAGCGAGAGCTTACGAGTGACGACGAGGAAGATCGTGAGGAACCAAGACGTTACAGTGAGCAGATGCAAAAACGTTACACGAACGAAGGTGAGCCATCGAAAGAAGAAACACCGTCAGAAAATACGAAAAGTAATACTGAAAATGAGAAAAAGCCAGTAGTTAAGGAAGATAAGAAAGAAGAGAAGAAACCTTCCTTTGAGAAGAAGTATACGGCTCCTAAAAAGTTACCAGATGATCCAGATATTGTCTACGGTAGACCATTTGATGGAGAAACCATTCCAATCAGTGAGATACAAGATGAAATCGGTGAGGTAGTAATTCGTGGACGGATTGAAAGTTACGAGGACCGTGAAATCCGTAATGATAAATTCTTGGTTAGTTTTGCGGTAACTGACTTTTCTGATACAATTGCAATTAAATTATTTGTAAAGAAAGAGCAAATTGATGATGTAAAGAAGGCACTAAAAGAAGGTAACTTTGTCAAATTAAAAGGTATGGCCCTTTATGATAAGTTCGACCGTGAGATAACGATCTCTTCGGTTGTTGGTGTGAAAACGATTCCAAGCTTCTTGACAAAAAGAGTGGAAAACTCAGAATTAAAGCGTGTTGAATTACATGCACATACAGTAATGAGCGATATGGATGCGGTAATCGATGCAAAGACATTGATTAAAACTGCATTTGAGTGGGGACATCCAGCGATAGCAATCACTGACCACGGAGTAGTTCAATCCTTCCCAGAAGCAAATCATGCGTTAAATCCCAAGGATTATGCTGGGGATGAAGAAAAGATGGCCCGTGCAAAAGCGTTCAAGATTATTTACGGTATGGAAGCATATTTAGTAGATGATATGAAGAATACTGTTCAGAATGAAAGAGGACAGATGGTCTCAGATTCATGTGTTGTATTTGATATAGAGACAACGGGCTTTAGTTCTGTTACGAATAAAATCATCGAAATTGGTGGTGTTAAAATTCAGAATGGTGAGATTGTAGATCGCTTTTCAGAATTTGTGAATCCAGAGGTTCCGATTCCATATCATATCACAAAGTTGACTTCCATTACCGATGAGATGGTTATGGAAGCACCTACGATTGAAGAGATATTACCTCGATTTATCGAGTTTTGTAAAGACTGCTATCTAGTTGCCCACAATGCAGCATTTGATGTTGGATTTATCTCAAAAAAGTCAGAGCAGTTAGGATTAACGATTGATATTACTTCTGTTGATACGGTTGGCCTAGCACGTTCGTTAATGTCTGAGTTACACAACTTTAAGTTAGATACGGTTGCGAAAGCATTAAATATCTCACTTGAAAATCACCACCGTGCGGTGGATGATGCAGAATGTACCGCAGAGATTTATCTTAAATTTATGAAGATGCTTGAGGAAAATGGGATTGATACGTTAGCGAGAATTAATGAAGAAGAGAAAGCAACACCAGAAGCTATAAAAAAAATGCCAACATATCACTGTATCTTGCTTTGTAAGAATGATATCGGACGTGTGAATTTATATCGAATGGTAAGTTATTCTCATTTAGATTACTTTGCAAGAAGGCCTCGTATCCCAAAATCTGTACTAATGAAATATCGCGAAGGTCTATTAGTAGGTTCTGCTTGTGAAGCGGGTGAGCTTTATCAGGCATTCTTACGTCATGAAGGTCCTTCTGAAATCGCTCGACTTGCTAATTTTTATGACTATTACGAGATTCAACCACTTGGTAATAATCAGTTTATGATTGAAAGTGATCGATATGATATTGAGTCGGAGGAAGATTTAATTGATATTAATAAAAAAATATGTGCACTTGGTGAGGAATATAATAAATTAGTTGTTGCAACGTGTGATGTGCATTTCTTAAATCCAGAAGATGAGATTTATCGAAGAATTATTATGTCAGCAAAAGGTTTTTCTGATGCGGATTCACAACCTCCACTTTATCTTCGAACAACAGAAGAGATGTTAGAGGAGTTTAAGTATCTTGGAAAAGAAAAAGCAATTGAAGTTGTTGTCACAAACACGAATAAAATTTGTGACATGATTGAAAAGATTTCTCCGGTTCGTCCAGATAAATGTCCACCAGTCATTGAGAATTCGGATAATACACTGCGAACAATCTGCTATGAAAAGGCACATTCGATGTACGGAGAGCATTTACCTAAGATCGTATCCGACCGATTAGAGCATGAGCTGAAATCAATTATTAGCAATGGATTTGCCGTTATGTATATTATTGCGCAAAAACTTGTGTGGAAATCGAATGAAGATGGTTATCTAGTTGGATCTCGAGGTTCGGTAGGCTCCTCATTCGCAGCAACGATGTCTGGTATTACAGAAGTAAATCCTTTACCAGCTCATTATTATTGTGCTCATTGTCATTATTCTGATTTCGACTCTGATGAAGTAAAGGCATACATTGCAAGTTCTGGCTGTGATATGCCAGATAAAGATTGTCCTGTCTGTGGAGAAAAGTTAATGAAGGATGGTCACAATATTCCATTCGAAACATTCCTTGGTTTTAATGGTGATAAAGAGCCGGATATCGATCTTAATTTCTCGGGAGAGTATCAGAGTAAGGCGCATGAATACACTGAAGTAATATTCGGTGCAGGGCAGACCTATCGGGCAGGTACCATTGGTACCTTAGCAGATAAAACAGCATTTGGATATGTTTTGAAATATTATGAGGAGCATGACGAACACAAGCGTAATGCAGAAGTAAACCGTTTGGCAAGTGGTTGTGTTGGTGTACGCCGAACGACAGGACAGCATCCAGGCGGAATTATTGTATTACCACTTGGTCAAGAAATCTATTCTTTTACACCAGTTCAGCACCCGGCGAACGATATGACGACCAAAACGGTAACAACTCATTTTGATTACCACTCCATCGATCATAACTTGCTTAAGCTTGATATTCTTGGACACGATGATCCAACGATGATTCGTATGCTAGAGGATTTGACGGGAGTGGATGCCAAGGGGATTCCGATGGATGATAAGAAGGTAATCTCTTTATTTGAATCGACAGAAGCGTTAGGAATTACTCCAGGCGATATTGGTGGTTGTGATCTTGGTAGTCTTGGATTACCTGAACTTGGTACAGATTTCGTTATGCAGATGCTTCGTGATACAAAACCAAAGAGCTTTTCCGACATGGTTCGTATTTCTGGTCTCTCTCATGGTACTGATGTATGGCTGAATAATACACAGACGTTGATTGTTGAGGGAAAATGTACCCTTTCGACGGCAATCTGTACTCGAGATGATATTATGACCTATTTAATTCAAAAAGGTGTTGAAAATGGCCATGCATTTAAGATTATGGAAAGTGTTCGAAAGGGAAAAGGACTTCAGCCAGAGATGGAAGAGGAGATGCTTGCAAATGATGTACCTGACTGGTATATCTGGTCTTGTAAACGGATCAAGTACATGTTCCCAAAGGCCCATGCAGTTGCCTATGTTATGATGGCATTTCGAATCGCATACTTTAAAGTATATTATCCATTAGCTTATTATGCAGCTTACTTTAGTATCCGTGCCTCCGCCTTCAATTATGAGTTAATGTGTCTTGGTCAGGAGAGACTCGAATATCATATGAGTGAATATAAGCGTCGCATGGCTTCCAATGACAATACTCAAAAGTTAACGAAGAAGGAAGAGGATATTTATAAGGATATGAAGGTTGTGCAGGAGATGTATGCACGTGGCTTTAATTTTGTACCAATTGACATTTATACAGCGAAAGCACATCATTTTCAGATTGTCGACGGGAAACTAATGCCATCTCTTTCGACGATTGATGGTCTTGGTGATAAGGCAGCAGATCAGGTCGTAGAGGCTGTAAAAGATGGTAAATTTTTATCTCGTGATGACTTTAAGACTCGTTGTAAAGTCAGTGGAACAGTTGTTGATTTAATGGCTGATCTGGGCTTGATGGGAGACTTACCGTTGACAAATCAGATTTCTTTGATGGATTTCTTGAGTTAAGTGGATATAACCTTAGTTTTAAGTGGATATAACATTGATTTAAGTGGAGCAACCTTAATTTTAAGTGGGCGATCACAAGTTTACTGTATTTTATAACATCTAAGTAAATATGATATCGCCCACAAGAAAATATGAGTATTTTAAAAGCACATATGAGAAATCATGGCTTTACCATTTTGGTAAAGGTTGGAGGAATTCATTGGTGAGTGTATCGAATAGAGAGAAGAAATATTGTACATGTTTTTAGGGTATTATCAGATAAAAATAACATAAATGCAGATACTTATCCCAAAGAATAAAAAAATAATAAATGGTAGGCTTCTATTCTTACTTTTCTGTTTTGTAATAGCACTTATAATATAATAGGCTAATAAAGACAACAATCCCACCAGTCCAATAATACTAGCAATATTCTCACTTACAAAAATTTTAAGTAAAAGACATAAAAACGATAATATTGTTGCACATACTTTTTCGATTAAATCTTTTCTATTCATGACTTATTTTACTCCTCTTTATATAATTATAAAGTATAACAAAATTGGGAAAGTTATGCAATTCAACCATTATATACCAACATACAACAATAAATGGATGCAGGTTTACTACCTGGTTTTTTTGAGCCATATCAAAGTATCTAATCATATCAATTTTTGAAAGATTTTGTAAATTATACGGTGACAATTTGTATCATTTATACTATAATTATTTTATAGAAGCACATATTTTGATATCAATATTGAAAGGAGCACTTTATGTATTGTAGAAAATGTGGTACATATAATCAAGATGAAAATAACTTCTGTGTCAATTGTAATGAACCTTTGAAAAAACTAGGGAATAATGAAACTATCAATCAAAGCAATGGGGAAAGACCTGTAGAAGAACGTAAACCAGTTAGTATTGAGAAAAAAGCAAACAGTCAGGATTCAAATACCAATGGATATCAGCCTTCCAATGGATACCAAAATGCAAACGGATACCAGTCTTCCAATGGATATCAGAACACGAACGGATACCAAAATCAAAATACATATCAAAATCAGAATAGCTATCAGAATTCCTACGGCTATCAAAATTCCAATGCATATTCAAGTCAAAATCAGTATAATTATCAAAACCAAGGACCATATACTGTAAAAACTACGAGTGATATTCCTGAAGAATTTACTCCAATCAGTGCCTGGGGATATATTGGTTATATGTTCTTATTTGCGATACCACTTGTTGGACTTGTTCTACTATTTGTTTTCTCCTTTGGTGGTTCTAGAAATTATAATTTAAGAAATTTTGCTAGGTCATATTTAATCATGATGATGATCGGAATCATTCTAGTGATAATTCTTTTTATTACTGCAGGAGCATTTATAGGAAGCTTTTATAATGAAATTTTAAGTGAAATGTACATATAGCATTGCGAAAGTTTGTCGCGGATGAATTATGTTTGCCATCCCATACTTATAACATTTTCTATGTAAAATGACATCAGATTTCATGGTAAAAATTACATGAGATAAATGTGAAAAAAGTACTTCCCTTTTTTACTGTTATATAGTATCATAGGGGAGTACCAAATATGGCTCGTTGGTCAAGCGGTTAAGACGTCGCCCTCTCACGGCGAAAACAGGGGTTCGATTCCCCTACGAGCTGCTAATATTAGATGTACGAAACTTAAGGGTTTGAGAGTTACCAATCTCAGATCCTTTTTTTTGTCTAATCTTTTTGCTAGCTTTTCTTTTTCATGATGCTCAGTGAAAGTACTCCTAAGGGATACTTTACTGAGTAATTTTTTTTGAAATAATCATCAATGGTAGTTTTACTAAAGGGGTGTTTGTGCTATACTTGATACAAATAAATGTAAATTTGTGGAGATGATATATGCAAACAATCGATATTTATGGTGAATATTATCTTGAGAAACATACCAAATTTAGAGAGGCTTGTCGTGGAGTTGTAATAATAAATAATAAGATATTATTGACTTATGAAGTTAATACTGACCAATGGTTTATTCCAGGCGGAGGATTAGAAAACAATGAAAGTTTTGATGAATGTTGTATTCGAGAATTGGCTGAGGAAACGGGGTGCATTGTGAATACTTATAAACAGTTTTTGATAATAAATGAGTATTATGAGGAATGGCTTTTTACAAGTCATTATTACATATGTGATTATATTGGAGAAACACAAAGAGAATTAACAGAAAGAGAATTAGAGGTAGGACTAGAACCAAGATGGATAACTATAAAAGAAGCAATTGATATTTTTTCTAAGCATCAAGATTATGTCAATGAAAATGAGATGAAACGAGGTGCTTATTTTAGAGAATATAATGCACTTCTGCATTTTATGGGTATGTAAGCAAATTCCACTTTGTCAGGAACAGTTTCCATTGTTATTGCACTGTTGTGGGAAAAAATGTATAATACAATTAAGATTAGACCGATTATCCTATAACTTAATCAAGAAGAAAGTTACCTTAATGCTTTCCTTAACGATGGGTGTAGGTAAAATAAGGAGGTATTATGAAAAAGAAAATAGTTCTTTTCATTGGAGTGATCATAATAGTATTATTCAGTGGATGTTACGCTGAAACAAGCGAAGAAAGAAGAGAACGTCAAAGGTATCAAGATCAGCAAAGGATAGAAGAGGAAGTGGAAAGGCTAATGAAAGATTACGGATACCTAGGTAATGGTATCGTAGAGTCTTATAAGGATTTTATGCCTTAAAAAGTGATTCCAAAACTATAACGACTGATAAATACTCGATTGCTAGTAGGAAAAGTATTGTTACAATTCCAGTTGAGTCTGAGGTGGATCTGCATATCTATTATAATGACTTACCAAAATATATCAATAAAGAATCCGTCCTTGAGATAACTTTAGCAAAAGCATTAGCGGATAAGAATGGATTGTATGCGGAAACGATTATTGTTAAGTAGAGAACATAATTCATATAATATCAATTAGAATTAGTTGTTTTCAAGTAAATGTATCAGAATGATTGTAGATCGGGTTATTGTTGGATGCTTCGTCTACAATTTGTTCCAGAACCTGAATTAAATCGTTTAGATTGTTGAGTTGCACATCTCGCTCTAAAATGGTGTTTTTAAGGTCAATCGAAAGTGATTCGAATTTGGTACGTAATGTAGGTGATACGTAAGAAGACATAATCTATCCTCCAATGAATTTATATCATGATTACTACTCTTTATTACTAATGCTTATTATCTTTTCTAGTTGTATTATATCCAATTTAAGAGAAGAATTATTATATCATTGGAGAAAAAGTTTAATATTTGTGAATCATCGATAAGATGTAGTTTGTAAAGCTAACTATACTCATCCATATTAAGTAAATTTAGTTGCATTAATAACAAAATATGGTATAATGTGTATGTTTAATCTTTGATTTATATACATACTGGATATTGAATTTATGAAATCAGATCTATATAAATCTGAGAAATATGTGAATAAGAATATGGAGGAAATATGAATCAAAATTGGAATCAGAATACGAATCAGAATTGGAATCAAGATCCATATGTTGTAGTTAATGATCATAGTCAGACTCAGCAAGATGTAATCTCTCAAATTGCTTCAAAATCATTTCTTATTGTATTTTTGGGTTTGATTTTAACTACGATAACTGCTTTTATAACTGTTAGTGATGAAGCTTTTATGATAAGTATCTTTTCTTCAGCCCCAACTTTAATTATTATCTGTGTTTTTGAAATCGTAGTAGTTTTAGGATGTAGCTTTGCAATTAGAAAGAACGTATTAGGACTGGCACTTGGTTTATATATTGCATACACAATACTTAATGGTATTACGTTATCTGTTATTTTTATCGTATACGATATTGGTCAGGTTCAAGAAGCCTTTCTTTTAACTACGATATTATTTGGTGCAATTTCAGCATATGGATATTTTACGAAACGTGATTTAAGTACGGTAGGTTCGATCTGTGGAATGGCTTTAATTGGTGCTATTATTGTTACTTTAGCAAATCTATTCTTTTTCCGTAGTTCAGGTTTGGTTTTGCTTATGGATTATGTTGTAGTAGCTATTTTTATTGGATTGACCGCTTTTGATATGTATCGTATGAAACAACAGGCAATTAACTATGGAGCAGAAGAAACGAACCGTATTGCATTATTTACTGGTATGCAGTTATATCTAGACTTCATAAATTTGTTCCTAAGAATCGTTCGTATCATGGGAAGAAGAAACTAACATAGAAGATGACAGCTTGCAAGTATCTAAATGCAAGTGAAAGTTAAATTGAAGAATGGATGGCAATTTAAACTCATGATATGAAGAGGTTACGGTTGTAAGATATCGTTATTCATCATATCATGAGTTTTTACCTTATTGAAGAAAATCCTAAAAAGGAGATAATGAACATGTGGGAGTACATAGTATTATTAATTATTTTATTTGTTTGGAAGCTATCATTTAAGAAAAAAGGAGAATGGATCGAGACACCATGGTCTCTTTCTGCGGCAAAGGCGATTCAAGGAATTAGTGCAATCGGTATTATCTTACATCACTGTACACAAAAATTAGAGAATGCGCAACTTGATCCAGGTGCATTAGCTCCATTTCGTGATTTTGGTGTATTATTTGTTGGAATCTTTCTCTTCTTTTCAGGATATGGCTTAATAAAAAGCTATCAAAGTAAGCCAGATTACTTCAAGCATTTCTTACGTAATCGCTTTATAGCATTATTAATACCTTTTTTTGTATGTAATTTTGTTTACTATATTTTTGTTACTATATTGGGTAGAAGGCTTCCATTTTCCGAAGTATTACTCTCAATCATCGGATATCATCCAATCAATGACCAGATATGGTTTGTGATAGAGCTTGTAATCTTTTATCTAGTATTTTTCTTGCTTTATCGTTTTATTAAGAATGACAAGTTAGCATTGGCTGGTATGTTTGTCTTTATCATTGCTTTTATAGGTTATTGTTTAACTCGTGGGCATGGTTATAACTGGTTTCAAGGAGAATGGTGGTACAATTCTTCCTTACTCTTTGTGATTGGTATTGCGTTTGGAACGTTTGAAGCTAGCATTATCAAATTTATTAAGAAGACATATATTATTTTGCTACCCGTTATTCTTATAGCAACTTGTGTTTTTTACCGTTTGAACGTATACTTTCTTGAAACTCGATCTTATTGGTCAGAAACACCAGGCAATCCTGCATATGGGGACAAGTTGACTTGTTTGTCCGCTCAAGTGGTAATGATTGTATGCTTTGTCTTTTCCATTCTCCTAATAATGATGAAAGTTAAGATTGGAAACCCAGCACTCTTATTTTTAGGGAAACGGTCCTTAGAGATTTATCTTCTTCAGAATCTTTTTTTAACATATCTTCGCTCAAGTAATACAATAACAATTAAAAATGCTGATTTGTATGTAGCAGCAGTCATTGGTGGTACAGTCTTAACTGCATTTTTAGTGCATTTAGTTGATAGTTTCATTGTTAGTAAGATTCGCAAAAAGTAAATTCATAATATGTGAGGTTAAACATGAGAGAAAGTGGTGTATTGTTGCCGATATCTAGTTTACCATCAAAGTATGGAATTGGATGTTTTTCGAAAGAAGCGTATACATTTATTCGGCAATTAAGTTTAGCAAAACAAAAGTACTGGCAGATTCTTCCTCTTGGACCAACGAGTTATGGAGATTCTCCTTATCAATCATTCTCTGCATATGCAGGAAACCCTTACTTTATTGATTTAGAGGATTTAATCACACAAGGCTTATTGACTGAAAAAGAGTGTGAATCATGTAACTCTGAAGAAGAGAACAGTTATATTGATTATGAAAGATTAAGTCTTACGAGATATAAGATCTTAAGACAAGCTTTTCAACGATTTGATTGTCAGAATGAACAGTATCAAGCCTATGTTTCCGAAGAGAGAGAATGGTTAGACAATTATGCTCTATATATGGCAGTTAAGGATTATCATGGTGGGATAAGTTGGAATCTATGGGAAGATTCAATTAAATGCAAAAAGCCAGAAGCAGTGAAACGATATCGTGAAGAATGTGAAGAAGACATTCGTTTCTACTGTTTTTTGCAGTTTCAATTTTCAACACAATGGAAGAAGTTAAAAGCTTATGCGAATGAGCAAGGAATTAGGATTATCGGTGATATTCCTATCTATGTTGCACTAGATAGTGCTGACAGTTGGGGAAACAAAGAACTGTTTCAGTTTACGGAGGATGGACTCCCGATCGCAGTTGCAGGCTGTCCACCAGATGCATTTTCTAATACAGGACAATTATGGGGAAATCCACTTTATAACTGGGACTATCATAAAAGTACTGATTATGATTGGTGGACAAAACGAATTGCCCATAACTTTCAATTATATGATGTTGTGCGTGTAGACCATTTTCGAGGCTTTGATGAATTCTATTCAATTCCATATGGTCATGCAACAGCAGAGTATGGAAGTTGGATGAAGGGGCCAGGGTATGACTTATTCGAAACTTTACTACATAAACTAGGAAAACTTGACATAATTGCAGAAGATCTGGGTTTTTTGACACCAAGTGTGATTGAATTAGTAAAGCGAACTGGTTTTCCTGGGATGAAAATATTACAGTTTGCCTTTAGTGCAGGTGAAGATAGTTCTTATTTGCCTCACAATTATGAGAAGAATTGTATTGTTTATCCTGGAACTCATGATAATGATACACTGCTTGGATGGTATCAAAAATTATCATATGAGGATAAGAAATTTGCTGATGCTTATGTAGATATTGATAATGTGACAGAGAAAGAGATTCCTTGGAAATTCATTCGATTGGCAATGAGAAGTGCTGCTAATTTATGTATCATACCTGTTCAGGATTATTTATGTTTAGGTAGCGAAGCAAGAATCAATACGCCATCTACGATTGGACAAAACTGGAAGTGGAGAATGAAAGATGGTGAATTTAGTCTAGAATTATGTGAAAAGATAAAGGAAATAACGGAAACATTTAGAAGATAAAGTGGTGCTTCATGGTAAATATAATAGGGGATTGGTGGAAAGCATTGTAACTTACCACAAAATCATTTATACTTACCGTAATCCTATTGTCGATAGTAGAGATATTATGGTGGATAAAGTAGTAGCATGCGCAGCTATGAAAAGCTCATCCATCAAGAAACATGAGACAAAGTTATAACATAGATAGGAGCATTTATGAAATACAAATTACTTCTCGTTTCTGTGATGATTGCGTGTCTTTTCTCAGGTTGTGGTTCCAAACAATCTGATACAGGATTTAATCAACAAACGAATGAAGAACTTGCAGCTAATTCAGAAAATGAGAATGAAATCACACAGGATAATCTTGTTGAAGAGATTGAAACGCAAATCCAACAACAATCAGATCAACATGATCAAGATGAAAAAAACATTAATTCTGATACAATAGATTTCACACCATCCGATGATATGATTATGACGCAGGGACATAGCGAATCATATGAAGTACCAGAACAAGAGAATGGTACGAATGGTGATTCAACAGTAGGAACACCATCAGATTCTGATGATGATACATCGGTAACACCAACGAAAACACCAGATGAAATGATAGAAACGTATCCAACAAAGGAACCAGACTCAGTATTACCAACACCTACTAAGGTGCCAAATACAGAGGAAAAACCGACACCTACAAAAATTCCGGTTATTACAGTTATCCCAACGTCGACACCAACGAAGGTACCAACACCTAGACCAACGAAAACTCCGACAAAGGCACCGACACCAACACCGACGAAGGTACCCACACCGACGAAGGTACCCACACCTGCACCAACAAGTACACCAAGTCAAACAGAGGACGTTAGTTTATCCGTTCGTGGTGTTACAATCTCATTAGGAGAGAGCAAATCAAGTGTGGTAAGTAAATTAGGTAGTCCTGCACGTACAGATGCAACAGAATATACGTATAGCTTTATGGTATACAATGATAACTACAAAAAGTTTGTAATGATTGCTGTTGAGAATGATAAAGTAGTTGGTTGGTATACAGATGCTACAGACTTTAGTTATCAAGGTTTAACAACTTCTTCTTCGGTATCCTCAATCAATACTACTTTTAATAAGAGCTTTAGCACGAAAAAAACATTATCTGTAACAAAAGACGGAGTAAAATCTGTATTCTTTATGGATATGTTAGGTGACAATACGATTGACGGTATTCTTGTAACAAAAGGAGCTTCAACTGATGGTGTGACATCATCTGTATTAACAGCATGGGAGAAAGAAGTTTTTGACTTAACCAATTCTTTTCGAGCTCGTAATAATTTAAGCGCTCTTAATTGGTCAGTACAGGCTGCAACAGCAGCACGTCTTCATAGCCAAGATATGGCGGACAACAACTATTTTGATCATACAGGATTAAATGGTTCTACTCCGTCCTCACGTATGAAAGCTCAAGGTATTAGCTTTACTATGGCTGGTGAGAACATTATTGGTGGCTATGGAAATGCACTCTATTCTTCGAATGGTTGGATGAACTCGAGCGGACATCGTAGTAATATGTTAAATAGTTCATATAATCACCTGGGAGTTGGTTATGTCCTTGGTGGTTCCTATGGAAATTACGCAACACAGAACTTCTTTAAAAGTAAATAAATTTTCTTAAATGGTTGACTTATAATTTTCTTAATGCTATATTAGTTAGAAAATAAATAAGGAAGGTAGCTATTATGTCAAATCACTTTTGCATTAAGCCAAATAGGGACGATGATTGATAGCGCTTGTAACCATATAAGAAGCAAGTTAAGTAGTTATATCTTACTTGTCATGATTAAGATGATAAGCTGATTAACAACTGCAATTCTATATGGGGGCAAGCGCTTCTTGCGATGCACCTATGTGGAAAGAATGCAATTGTTGATCAGCTTTTTTTGACAGGAAAACTTTTATTAATAATGGGAATGACGAATTTGGTGTTATTTCTAGTTTGCTATACTGTCAAAAAAACTGAAGAAAAGATTGAATTTCGTCCACGTTAGAGGAGAATCTAATGTGGTTTTTTTATATATTAAGAATTTCGAATTGTATTCTACATGATAGGTGTTAGTTATCGTTATCGTATGGGATTTCGCCATATCGCTTGGTGTCATCGCATAGTTTATGATATCCATACATAGTTGAGATATCGTTACATAATACTGAATGGAGGATTCATTATGAAAACAATAGAAAAATTAGGGTTACAAGTACATGTCGAAGCAGAGAATTTACACAATAAAATTGGTAGTATCGTAAAGATTCATGGAAGTATATATAAAATTCGTCGAATGAGTGGGTTTGCCTTCGTTTTATTACGGACAAAACGAGCAGTGGTTCAATGCGTTTATTCGGAGGAATTCTCTAACTTTACATTGGATGTCTTAAGAGAGGAAGCCTGTGTTGTTGTAACTGCAGAAGTGATCGAAGAAGCACGTTCCAGAGTGGGATATGAACTGAGAATGAAGGAGGTAGAAGTACTATCTGTTCCAGTGGAAGAATGTCCAGTCGTGATTCATAATAAAAAAGTTGAGACTTCCATTGAAACATTACTGAATTATCGTCCGATCACACTTCGCAATGAGAGAGAGCGTGCAATCTTTAAAATCCAAGAAGGTATTGTTCGTGGATTTCGTTCCTTCTTTCAAGAGAATCAGTTTACCGAAATTCATAGTCCTAAAATTGTTGAAGCTGGTGCTGAGGGGGGAGCTAACATCTTCAAATTAGACTATTTTGGAAAGGAAGCCTATCTTGCGCAGAGCCCTCAATTTTATAAACAGATGATGGTTGGTGTATTTGAACGAGTTTATGAAATAGCACCAGTATTTCGCGCAGAGAAGCATGATACAAGTAGACATCTAAATGAATATACAAGCATTGACTTTGAAATTGGTTACATTCATAGTTTTGAAGAAATTATGCAGTTAGAGGTTGGAGCATTAACTTATGCCATCACAATGCTAAAAAATGAGTATGAAAAGGAATTAGAATTACTATCAGTGAAGTTACCTTCGACAGAGAATATTCCTGTGATTAAATTCGTGGAAGCAAAAGAATTGGTTGCTAAAGAGTTTAATCGTAAGATTCGTGATTATGAGGACTTTGAACCAGAAGAGGAGAAGTTATTATCAGAAGTAATCAAAAAGGTAACAGGAAGTGAGTTTGTTTTTGTAACCCATTATCCAAGCAAAAAAAGACCTTTTTATGCGATGGAGGACCCAGAAAATCTAGAGGAGACACTTAGCTTTGACTTAATTTTTCGCGGGCTTGAGATCACAACCGGTGGTCAGAGAATTCATGACTATCATATGCAGGTGGAAAAGATGAAAAAACGTGGGATGGAAATTAGCTTGTTTGAGAGTTATCTGATGATGCATAAATATGGAATGCCACCTCATGGAGGACTTGGTCTAGGGTTAGAGAGATTCACATCGAAATTACTGGAACAGAATAATGTCCGTTATGCTACTTTATTTCCACGTGATATCAATCGCTTAATTCCATAACTGGTTATTTATCTGGAGAAAGCAGTACTATACAATTACAAAAGATTTGTAATTGTATAGTATATCCATAAAATATGCAAACAATTAGAAAAATACAAAAAAGTTTGAAAAAAGTACTTGATTTTTTACTTTCTATAGTGTATATTAATAAATGTTCATGGCTCGTTGGTCAAGCGGTTAAGACGTCGCCCTCTCACGGCGAAAACAGGGGTTCGATTCCCCTACGAGCTGCTATTATTATATGCACGAAATACAAGGGTTTGAGGATTAACGTCTTCAAGCTCTTATTTTTTTGAGTAACAAGCGTATAGTTGTGAAGTGTTTTTATATTACTGTGAACATACAAAAAAATACATTATACAAATATTGATAAAATATAGTATGTAATGATACAATAAAAAAGTAAGAAATTAACAGATTTTAGCGCTAAACTTGAGAAGAGTTTAGAAACTAAAAAGGAGACAATATGAAAAAAAATTATGCTACTATAGGAATTGTTTGTTTTCTGTGTTGTATTAGCATTTGTAGTTGTGGAAAAAAGGATAATAATAAAGTAGAAACATATGTTACAGAAGATCCAGAAAATAGTGAGATACTTGATAAAGATAATATAATTATTTATGGTAGTGATACTGAGGATGCCACAATACTTCCTAATGATGAAAAAAAATTAGAGGATGAAATGGTGGAAGTTGATGCAATAGATATAGCAAATTGTTTTAATTTACCGATTGAAGAGATTCTTAAAAAATATGGCGATTCATATGCGGTTATTAATACTGGAATTGAGGATACAGAAAAGGGATATGAATATACTAGTGGATTAATATTTGTTGTGTGTGATGATGAGAAAACTTTATCTAGAATTGATTGTAAAGATTCAATTATAATTAATGGTGTACATGGTGGAATGAAATTTGATGAAATAATGAAATTCTTAGGAGACGAAGAGGTACAATGTGATGATATTGCAGAAGATGAAAAATATTATAGTCTAACATATCAAATTAATGATTTAATTATATGCTTTAGAAGTTGTAGCGCTGATGGAACAAATAGTACTATGTCATTTAATCATATTCACTAAATACTTATGATAAAACTATACGAAGAGTAGTAATCTATTAAAAGATTTATACACAATAGTATGCTGTTTATTTTTGACAAACAAGTGATCTGTTTTGTGCGTAGATAGGAGATTATATGCGAAAAATATTATCAGAACTTTTTTTACTAGTACTTATTTTTATACTGCCTGGATGCAACAGAATTTCCTTATCAGAACTCAACTTAGATACAGAGTGTGATATTATGATACGCGATGGTGTTGACAAGGAATATGAGTTAATCACAGATGAAATTATACATAGCAATATTCTAAATTTAATAGTAGAAACACTAAATGGTAATAGGATTAAAGTACGTAAAGAGGGAGCTATCAATTATCTTAATACAAAAGAAATTCAAATTGAAATAAACTCAGATAAGATATATAACATATACTTTGGTAATTATTTGGATAATACAATATTAGATTATCTGGGAGATCCATGTATTACAATAGACGATGGTAATAATAAAGAACATTATTTTTTAGATAATGAATTATATTCTTATGTAAGCTTTTTGTTAAATCATAATACCAATATAATAGAAGTTAAGGTTTATAGAATTACAGAAAACCAAATTAGCGTTGGTAGAGATGATGAATCAGATTCTTATTTCTCTATAAATTATGAGAAATTGCCAAACGAGATAGAAGTAGGTACAAAAGTGGAGATTAAATTGGCTAAGGCAACTAAAGATAAAAAAGGATTATGGATTGAATCAATTTGTCTAAAAAAAGAAGTCTGACGACATTAATTCTTCATAAGGAAATCAAAGCATGATTTATCCGGAGATACTCGTAAATTGGGTATCTCCGTCTTACTTATAATTACGACAAAAATAGGTTAATATTGACAAAAACCATAAAATGCATCATATTAGAGATATACTATCATATTCTAGAAATTTGTTTAAAAGGAGAATATCATGGATTTACAAGATAAAAAGTATGATGCATTTATTAGTTATCGACATACCGATTTAGATAAATTCGTTGCAGAAACGTTACATAAACAACTAGAGAAGTTTATAATATCAAAGCAGATTAGAAAAGATAAAGGGTTTGAGAGAAAAAACATCGTGATTTTTCGTGATCAAGATGAACTTCCGATTTCAAGTAATCTTGCAAATCCAATCACTGAGGCATTAAAAAACTCTAAGTATTTAATTTTGATTTGCACACCAAGATTATTAGAATCTGAATGGTGTAGGCGAGAAATTGAAACATTTATTGCATTTCATGGTAAAGAGAATATTTTTACCGTATTAGCTGAAGGTGAGCCAGAGGAATCCTTTCCAAAACAGTTGCTATATGAAGAAGTTGAGGAACTCAATGATGTAGGTGATAAGGTAATCAAGGTAAAAGCAATCGAGCCTTTAGCTGCTGATGTGCGTGGAGAGAATTTTAAGCAAGTAAAGAAGAAAATTAAACGCGAAAAGCTTAGAATTTTAGCGCCGATATTTGGGTTAGGATATGATGACCTAAAACAGCGACATAAAGAGCAGAAGATGAAGCAAGCATTATCAATCAGTGCAATAATTGCTATTGTTTTATTGGCGTTTTCAGCGGTTAGTACGTATATGGCTATCGAAATAAAAAAGCAGTCAGATCAATTAATGCGACAGAATAATTTGATTAATGTTCAGAGTGATGAAATCTCAGCAAAAACTCATGAGATAGTAGTACAATCCAATCAGATTCAGAAACAATATGAAGAAGTTCAGATGAATTATTCGAAGTCTTTAGCGGATGCATCTACACGTATTTTAGAAAAAGGTGATCGAATGGCTGCTATTTATACTGCAAGAAAAGGACTACCATCAAATTTAGAGAATCCAGAGATACCTTACACTACGGAGTGTGAATATGCACTAACCAATGCTATGTATGTTTATAATGGGGATCAAGTTTTTCTACCTTATCATATTTATAGCACAGATAGCAAAATGCTTGATATGGAAATGTCCAAAGACGGCAATCGAATGCTTTTAATTGATAGTAGAAATCAGATTTATGTATGGGATACACAGACGCATCAATTATTAATTAAAGTCCAAGCAAATGATTATATGTACCTAGATATGGTTCAGTTTTTGGGAAATAACAAATTAGTTTATCCTTCTTCGGATGGTATATGCATGATTGATTTAGTAACAGGTGATTCAAATTGTTTAAGTGAGGATCAAAATACGATAATACCTTATCCAGATGGAGAACGTTACTTAGAAATTGATTATAACAAAATGGTATGTTATTACACAAATGATCAATCGATATGTTTTGAAAAGAATGACAGTACATTTTTTCCTGCAATGGTAGAGAACTTCTTATTTTCAGAAGATAATTCAAAGATAATTATTTTAGCTGAGCATACGACGAATCAAGGGCTGTATGTGATCGATGCGATGACTGGGGAACTCCTATATCATCAGAAGTTAACATTTCAATTCGCTTCCTTTTATTATAGTAATGGGAAAGTCTTAATTGAAGCTTACGATGACAAAGATGAGGATAATGAGTATGTCGTTACTCTTACTTGTGTTGATGTCAATACTTATGAGGTTTTGTGGAACAAAAATGAAGAAGAATTGTGGTCAATTAGTATAAGGTATACGAGAATAGAGGATCAAGAATACTTTTTTCTTCATAACTCATCTAAAATTTTTACTTATAATGCAAAGACAGGGGAACTGATCGACTCAAGTGAAATTAACGAAAGAATGATTAATTCCTATATTCTTAAGGATGGAAGTACTCAATTGATTATATGTGACGATGGTACGTTACTTATTTATGATATTTCTACTAGCCAAATTACGGATATCAGCAAGACACTTTATGATACGGACTATGCGTTGGAGAATTGTATTTGGAATGCAGGAACACTGTATATTCAACCACAGGAGGGGAACCAGGTTATTGTTTATAACATGTATGGCAACAATAAAGCAGTAGTAAGTTATACTTTATCTGGGGAAGATATTTATGGTAAAGTAAATGCAGATGGAACTCTAGTTTTATTACGCAGTCAGGAGGGCGATAAAACTTGGATTGTATTGAAAGAGATAAAGACTGGAAAAGTGAAAGCAAAGATAGAAGATACTCTAGGATACCAAGAATATTTTTTTGTAGGAAACGGATTGAATGAATTTGCTATTTTGGATAAGGATTGTACTGTGTATGATACTGAGGATGGGAAAGAATTGCGAAGGATTGAAATTGACGGTAGTAACAATAGCATACAAGGGTATTCCTTTCTTGGTAAGTTGCTATACGTAGAACCATTTTCGGGGCAGGAGCCGAATAAAGCATATTCGATAGAAACAGGTAATTTAGTAATGCAGACACCAGAAACTGAACTAGGAAGAAACATTACTACAATTTATGCTAATAACCAGTCGATATTTGCCTGCTATAGTACGGACAAAGATGAGATACGTCTTTATCGTCCAGGAGAAGAAAAACCATATCTGACAAAGCAGCTTCGAATATTTGATATACGAACACTCTTTTTTACCGAGGATGGAGAGTATTTGTGTGTGTTCGATTATAATGGTAATCCATCATTTTATTCCACTAAAACAATGGAATTAGTTAAAGTAATTTATGATATTAATATGGGTTATCCAAATGGGATTGAATATCTTGAAGAAATTAATAAGTATGTTATTCGGTGCTCTGATGGTGCATATTTGTTAGATGAAAACTTTAGTCTGCTTGGTATAATTCAATATTATCATAACTTTGATGCCAAGAATCAGAAATTCATGATTATTGATCATGATAAAATTAGTATGATACCATACTATTCCTATGATTCGCTTATAGAGACGGCGGATGAAATGTTGCAGGGCTACGAAATCTCACAAGAACTAAAGCGTAAATATAATGTAAAATAGAGTAGAATGGACCAAAGAAAATAATCAACCTTGAAAGAAAGTGATATCCAAGAACATATATAATATTGTGAGAAAATAATGACAGAGGAGAAAAATCAATATGGAAATAAAGAATTTATTAAATACGATGAGGTTAGCAGAAAATTTAAAGAATAATACAAGACACTCTTGGACATCCACAGGTAGACACGAAAGTGTGGCAGAGCATAGTTGGAGATTAACCGTGATGGCTTACTTTATGCAGGATGAATTTCCAGAAGCAGATATTAATAAAGTGATTCAGATGTGTATGTTTCATGATATTGGAGAAGCATTCACTGGGGATATCCCTTGCTTTGAAAAGAGTCAAAAGAATGAGGACGTAGAAGCGGATTGTGTGATGAATTGGATTCAATCTTTACCAGCGCCTTATCAGACTAAGCTGTTGGAACTTTATCAGGAGATGGAGGCACAGGAAACATTAGAAGCTAAATTATATAAAGCACTTGATAAATTGGAAGTTGTAATCCAGCATAATGAAGCGGACTTGTCCACATGGATTGAGCTTGAATATACGTTAAATCTAACACATGGTTCGAAAGAAGTAGAATTTTCTAATTATTTAAAATCTCTAAGAGAAGAAATCAAAGAAGAGTCTCTAAAGAAAATTGAGCAAGACGGTGCAAACATAAGTAATCCAAATAAAATAGTTTAAAATATATAATAAACGAAGTTCAAAAAAGCTCTTGTATTTTGTTATAAAATAAGGTACCTTATTTATAGAAGCTGTGTGACTGGCGGAAAAGTGGGTGAACCCATAGGGAGCACAGTATGAACAAGGAAAATGTGAAAAGCATACGTTCCTTAAGAAGCCGACCGCCTGGGCAAACCATTGATGTACTATGGTTGTCCAGGCGGTTTTTTTAGGTTAGTAGTTGAACACAATGTAAAGGAGATAGGAATATGAAGTCATTACAACAAGAATTAATTAGCAATGCATACCCTGGGCGAGGAATTGTAATCGGTAGAACCAAAGATGGAAGCTGTGCTGTTACTGCATATTTTATTATGGGACGTAGTGAAAATAGCAGAAACCGTGTATTTGTTGAGGAGGGCGAAGGCATTCGTACACAGGCATTTGATCCATCTAAGTTAAGTGATCCAAGTCTGATCATTTATGCTCCAGTTCGTGTACTTGGCAATCGAACAATCGTAACGAATGGTGATCAAACGGATACGATTTATGATTTGATGGATTCTGAAATGACATTTGAACAGGCATTAAGAACAAGAGAATTCGAACCTGATGGTCCCAATTATACACCAAGAATCTCGGGTGTGATGCATATTGAAAAAAGTCATTATGATTATACAATGAGTATCTTAAAGAGCGATGATGGTGATCCTTCTTGCTGTAATCGTTATACATATTCTTATGACAATGCAAAAGCAGGGCTTGGACGTTTTATCCATACATATCAGTGCGATGGCAACCCACTTCCTAGTTTCGTTGGGGAACCTACCGTTGTAGAAATTTTCGATGATATCGATGAGTTTACTAACATGATTTGGAATAGCCTGAATGAAGACAACAAAGTATCATTATTTGTTCGATATATTAACATTGAGACAGGTAAGTATGAAACACGTATCGTAAATAAAAACAAGTAGGAGGATGAGAGAATGAATGAATTAGCATTAAAGTATGGTTGCAATCCAAACCAAAAGCCATCTAGAATTTTTATGAATGAGGGTGAACTTCCAATTAAAGTGTTAAATGGTAATCCAGGTTATATAAACTTCTTAGATGCATTTAATGGCTGGCAGTTAGTAAAAGAATTAAAAGAAGCTACCAATCTTTGTGCAGCAACCTCCTTTAAGCACGTTTCTCCTGCAGGTGCTGCAGTTGGTTTACCACTAAGTGAGGTAGAGCGTAAGATTAACTGGGTAGATGATTTGGGGGAGTTAACACCATTAGCAAATGCTTATGCAAGAGCAAGAGGTGCTGACAGAATGTCTTCCTTTGGTGATTTTATTGCACTTAGTGATGTATGTGACGTATGTACTGCAAACATTATTAAAAGAGAAGTTTCTGATGGGATTATTGCTCCAGGATATGAACCAGAAGCACTTGAAATCTTAAAATCGAAAAAGAGAGGAACTTATAACATCATCGAAATCGATCCTAATTATAAGCCAGCTCCAATCGAACATAAAGAAGTATTTGGTATTACATTTGAGCAGGGCCGTAATGAACTTACAATTAATGAAGAATTTATCAGTAACATGGTAACAAAGAACAAAGAAATTCCTCAGAGTGCTAAAATTGATATGATCATTTCGTTAATTACTTTAAAATATACTCAGTCCAATTCCGTATGTTATACAAAGGGTGGTCAGGCGATTGGTATTGGCGCAGGTCAGCAGTCTAGAATTCATTGTACTCGTCTTGCAGGTACAAAAGCTGACAACTGGTTTTTACGCCAAGCTCCACAAGTGTTAAATCTTCCATTTAAAGAAGATATCAAACGTCCGGATCGTGATAATGCAATTGATTTGTACATCGGAGATGAGTATATGGATGTTTTAGCTGATGGCGCATGGGAACTTGTATTTACAGAGAAACCACCAGTATTTACAAAGGAAGAAAAGAGAGCATGGTTAGACAAATTAACAGATGTTGTTGTTGGCTCTGATGCTTTCTTCCCATTTATCGATAATGTTGAGCGAGCTTTCAAGAGTGGTGCAAAATACATTGCCGAACCAGGTGGTTCTAAAAATGACCAAGCTGTCATCGATTGTTGTGATAAATACGGTATTGCAATGTGCTTTACTGGAATTCGTTTATTCCATCATTAGGAGATTGTGTAAGATTTAAAAGTCCTTAAGCAAAAATTCTGACGTCATTTTGCACAAAGAAATGTTTTGAGAATGGGATGACAAACATAATTTATATGTTTGTCATCCCATTTTTAGTAAGTCTATTTACGTGCAAAATGACGAATGAAGTTATAGAAAAGTACTTTTGATACGTGAACCGTATTAATTATATATGTAGTAATTCCATAGCATTTCTAAAAAATATTGCATCTTTTTCTTCGTTCGTTAGTGGCAAGCTTTTCACATATTCCACTGTTTCTTTTTGTCCACCCCAAGGACTATCACTAGCAAATAAAACACGATTACAACCATGTTTTCTTATGATACGGATTAGCTGATTCGCTGTGATTATCGGTAGCGAGTAGCTGATATCAAAGTACACCTTTTGTCCGACTAAAAGTTGTTCTACCTCGTTCCACTGACCGTATCCGCCAGTATGAGCCAATATAATCTTTGGATCAGGATTTGTCGTATGAGAAAGAACCTGTTGTAACATAGAAAGGGAGCGTTCTGGCGGACAGTGAACAGGCTCAGGCAATCCAATATCAATTCCTGCGTGGATGGATACAATTAAGTGATGATCAACAGCATATTGTATTATTCTTATGTAGCGTTCATCATCGATGAAAACGTTTTGGTAATCAGGATGAAGCTTGATTCCTTTTAAACCAAGTGACAGAATTGTATCTAGTTCTTTCTTATAATCTTCGGAATCCGGGTGAATTCCTCCAAATGAAATAATTCCATCTTGTCCAGAGATTGAGGCAGCGTAGTTATTAACTGTTCCAAATTGTGATGGTTTAGTTATAACTGGGAGAACTACACTAGTTGTAATATCGGCCTCTTTCATTGAGGTTTTGAGCCCCGTGAGCATGCCATCCGTATGAGCAGTAACATTCCCGAATTGCTCGAGATGTGAGATTGTCTTAGTAGCAATTTTCTCTGGAAAGATATGTGTATGAAAATCGATAATCATTTATTTTATCCCTTCTTTTACTATAAAATAGGTACCTTACAAGGAAGCCAAACACGTTAATAATTTGAGCGTAGCACATCTTTGTATTACTATCAAGAAAAAAAGTGAAAATAATTAAATGTAAAAAATATCCTTTTACTATTTACAAAAAATTCCATATAAGTTATACTTATTTTTGTAAGAAAGGAGAAAAACCATGCTGAAAATATATATTTGTCCAAGATGTTACAACATCAGAATGGTATCTAAAAAACCCAATGCTGTGTGTCTTCATTGTAATCAACAATTAAAGCAGTGTGATATTTCTTATGATAAGTATACAACGCTTGATGATGGAGAAAGAAAAGAGTATGTAAGCCTGTGGAAGCAGAAAATAGGCTTTGGAATGTAGTTGACATGGTTCGCTTTTAGTTGACAAATACGCCTCAAATCCTTATAATAAATTTTTAGCATGAAGTATCGTAAGTTCGTATGTTGAATGAATTCTAGGGGAATGATTTAGAATAAAAAAGAGAGCTTACTAAGATATGATAAATTTATTATGAAAGCAATCAGTAGGAGGATGAATAGTGAAAGCTTACGGCGTTAATGAATTGAGAAAGATGTTTTTAGAGTTCTTCGAGAGCAAAGGACATCTTAAGATGAATAGTTTTTCATTGGTACCACATGGAGATAAGAGTTTATTACTAATTAATTCAGGTATGGCACCACTTAAGCCTTATTTTACTGGACAAGAGATTCCACCTAGAAGACGTGTAACAACTTGCCAGAAGTGTATTCGTACAGGTGATATAGAGAATATAGGAAAGACAGCAAGACATGGTACTTTTTTTGAGATGCTTGGTAACTTCTCTTTTGGAGATTATTTTAAGCATGAGGCAATTGCATGGTCTTGGGAATTCTTAACTCAAGTGGTTGGATTAGATGCAAATCGTCTATACCCATCTATTTACTTGGACGATGAAGAAGCTTTTGAAATCTGGAATAAAGAAATTGGCATTCCAGCAGAGAGAATCTTTCGATTTGGAAAAGAGGATAACTTCTGGGAGCATGGTGCAGGTCCTTGTGGTCCATGTTCTGAAATCTATTATGACCGTGGAGAGAAATATGGTTGTGGGAAACCAGGTTGTACCGTAGGCTGTGATTGTGACCGTTATATGGAAATCTGGAATAACGTATTTACTCAGTTTAACGGTGATGGCGAAGGTAACTATACTGAGCTTGAGAATAAGAACATTGATACCGGTATGGGGCTTGAGCGTCTTGCTGTTGTTGTACAGGATGTTGATTCTCTTTTTGATGTGGATACCGTAAAGGCAATTCGTGACAAAGTTTGTCAAGTAGCTAATGTAACATATAAAGTAGACCCAAAGACTGACATGTCAATTCGTTTAATTACAGACCATATTCGTTCTGTAACATTCATGACTTCCGACGGGATTATTCCTTCCAATGAGGGAAGAGGTTATGTGCTTCGTAGATTATTAAGAAGAGCAGCTCGTCATGGAAGATTACTCGGCATTCAGGGTAAATTCTTAGCAGAATTAAGTAAAACTGTAATTGCAGAATCCAAGGATGGATATCCAGAATTACAGGAAAAGAAAGATTATATCTTAAAAGTATTAACAATTGAGGAAGAAAAGTTTAATAAGACAATTGACCAAGGTCTCAGTATTTTAGCTGACATGGAAGAAGACCTTGTAAAGAAGAATAAAAAGACACTTACGGGTGAAGATGCATTTAAATTATATGATACTTACGGCTTCCCAATCGATTTAACAAAGGAAATCTTAGAAGAAAAAGGTTTCACAATTGATGAAGAAGGCTTTAAGAAAGCAATGCAAGTACAGAGAGAGACTGCTAGAAATGCACGTGCTGTAACAAATTATATGGGAGCAGATGCATCCGTTTATGATGAGATTGATCCAGCAATTACTTCTGAATTCGTAGGTTATGATCAATTAACCTACAACTCAAAGATTACCGTATTAACTACAGAAACTGAGCTTACAGATGAAATCGTTGGTGGACAGACTGCAACAGTAATCGTTGATGAAACTCCATTCTATGCAACAATGGGTGGACAAGCTGCAGATACAGGCTTTATTACAAAGGATGGAGCTATATTTGAAGTAGAAGATACCATTAAGTTAAAAGGCGGTAAAGTTGGACATGTTGGAACAGTAGTAGAAGGAAGTTTTCAGCTTGGTGATACAGTTACCTTAACTGTTGATGAAGCGAAAAGAAATAATACTCGTAAAAACCATAGTGCAACTCATTTACTTCAAAAGGCATTACGTACGGTATTAGGTTCCCATGTGGAGCAGGCAGGTTCAATGGTAACAGCTGATCATTTACGTTTTGACTTTACACATTTCTCCGCATTAACAGCAGAGGAGATCTCTAAAGTCGAAGCAATTGTAAATGAAGAGATTACAGCAAATCTTCCAGTCGTAACTGATGTTATGAGTGTTGAAGATGCCAAGAAGAGTGGCGCAATGGCACTCTTTGGTGAAAAGTATGGTGAGAGTGTACGTGTAGTTAGCATGGGTGACTTCAGTAAAGAATTATGTGGTGGTACTCATGTTGCTAATACTGGTGTGATATCTGTGTTTAAGATTTTATCTGAAACTGGTATTGCGGCAGGTGTACGTCGTATTGAAGCAATCACAGGAAATGCTGTATTTGAATATTATAAGAGTATCGAAGAACAGCTTCATATGGCTGCAAAAGCTGCGAAATCAGATACAAGTGGCCTTGTAAAGAAAATTGAGACTTTATATGAGGAATTAAAGGCAGCACAATCAGAGAATGAGAAACTGAAAGCAAAGATAGCAAACAGTTCTTTAGGTGATGTTATGAGCCAGGTAGTGGAAGTTAAGGGTGTTAAACTTCTTGCAACAAAAGTTCCTGATGTCGATATGAATGGTCTAAGAAACCTTGGAGATCAGTTAAAAGCAAAACTTGGTGAAGGCGTTATCTTATTGATTTCAGCTTTAGATGGTAAAGTTAACTTAATTGCTATGGCTACAGAAGAAGCAATGGCAAAAGGTGCACATGCAGGTAACTTAATTAAGGAAGTTGCTACTATCGTTGGTGGCGGCGGCGGCGGACGTCCAAACATGGCACAGGCTGGTGGTAAGAATCCAGCAGGTATTGACGAGGCAATTGCAAAGGCAGTTTCTGTAATTGAAAGTCAAATTAAGTAATTAATTTAGAAATATGAAAAAGTTTAGGAATTTTTTGAAGAAGTATTAAAAAGGTATTGACAATTGTTCTCTCAATCTGTATAATCTTTTTAGTGCTATTCAAAAAATACCCAAACAGTTGTAAAAGCACAATTCACAACTGGAGGGAGGTTAGGTGTGAGTCTATGTCAAATGTAATCGTAAAAGAGAACGAATCCTTAGACAGCGCTCTCCGCAGATTCAAAAGAAATTGCGCGAAGGCCGGAATCCAGCAGGAGATTCGTAAAAGAGAACATTACGAGAAACCAAGCGTAAAGCGTAAGAAAAAGTCTGAAGCTGCTCGTAAACGCAAGTTTAAATAATAAGTGTAAAAAACCTCGATATCATATGGTATCGAGGTTTTATTCATTTCATGTAGAAATCTGACGTCATTTTGCACAAGGACATGTTAGGAGTATGGGATGACAAACATAATCAGGTGATGACAAAGGTTTTTGTTTCATCTTGTAAATTGACTGCAATATTCTTGCAGGAGTCCATATGATCTTGAATATATCCTATTTGTCTTGTTAGATCTGTCGTATCAGTAGCAACTGAGGTGACACCAGTCGTATTTTCTTCCATAGCTTTACTAATATCTCTAAAAGCTTCATTCATACGATCAAAGGTTTCTTTGATTAGCTGAATTTTTTTAGTATAATCACTTATTGATGTCTGAACGTATTCTGCTTGTGTATTATAATGAACACAATTATCAAGTTGTTTATCATAATCTGATAAAATATCTCCGTTTACAAGCTCTAATATTTGCTTGGAACACCCCACAATATTTTGGACAGCTGTGCTAATGGTTTTATTCGTCTGCTGTATTTTTGTTGCAGCAAGCCGACTACTATCAGCTAATTCACGAATCTCATTCGCTACTACTGCAAAACCGTGTCCTGCTTCACCAGCGCGTGCTGCTTCAATGGAAGCATTTAAAGCGAGTAAATTGGTTTGTTGTGTAATATGCAAAATGTCATTCGTTAGTTCATCAACTTGCTCTACGTTTTTACAATCATCAATAGCTTGTTTAATCTTGTTTGTTGTATTTGAAATTGTAACCTCAATTGAGTTTTTATTATTCGTAGAATCTTGCATAACTATATTCGATCGATTTGCCATGGTAGTTGTATATTCTAATATATTTATCGCAGTAGAAGTCATTTCATCTAACGAAGAATTAATATTTTGACTTTCATGGAATAAATCGACCATAGAAGCTGAAATCTCCTCCATGCTAGCAGCTAGCTCTTGCGTAGTAGAAGAAATACTACTGGAACTATCATTCACTAGGATAACACTATTTAAAACATCTTTTGTATTCTGATTTAATGAATTTGTCTCTACGAAAATCGTCTTAATGATATGTTCTAGCGTAGAAGTGAATAGATTAATTCCTTCAATTAGAAGACCAATTTCATCTTTACTATTCGTTGAGATCTTTTTACTCAAATCTGCCCTTTGAAGTGCGATATCATTCTGTAATTCATCTAGATGTTGCTTTGCCAATTTTGCGGGTTTAATAATTGTCTTATTGATAATAAACATGATAAGTACTGTAATCAATATTTGTATTATAATGCCCCCAATATTATTAACTAATGTTCGCTGATGTATTTGATCGATTGCTGTTGTGTCTTGATTGACGACGTTTTCTTTTATACTGTCGTAAAGGTCGGTTATGTTAAACAGATTTGATAGATTAGCAAATATACTAAAAGTAGTAAGTATAAGAATACTAAATAACATTTTCATTTTCAGGCTCTTTTTCATTATGATCTCCTTCGCTCATAGGATTACTTATTGTTTTAAGTAACCCTAAAATGTTTTTTAAAAGTATCGTAATAGTATATAAATCAATTCGATGCTCATTGTAAGATAAGCTGATACACATTTGGTTTGATACAGTAATAACTCCAAATGTAATATCACAATTGATTGTTTCTGGTGGCAAATAAACAAAATCTTTCACTAAGTTTAACTTTGAGTTCACATTGATTGAGAACCGTCCAAGATTTGAGATATCAAATCCCTCTTCTCGATGATTAAGCTTTAGTATTTTTCCAACCTTTTTTGATGTTGCACAATGAATGTCAGAATATGCATCAAAGAAAATACCATCAAAAATACTAGTGTCAATCAAACCAAAAACTTGAGATAGCATAAATACTAACTTCTTTGAAGAGAATTGTTCTTTTAGTTGTCTATGAATTTGTTTTGCATTTATCCAAAAATCAAGGTCGTGTTCGTATGTAATCGTAGGTGATATACCTCCAGAATAATTGCCATAGCTTTCTTTTGGGTGATTCAATAACATACTTCTTAAGTTTGTAGCAATAATAACCTTTTGTTCTTGTTTTGATACATGACTTAGTTTAGTTATCTGATACAATATGGCCGTTATTAATAAGGTATTCATAGTAATCTCGTTTTCATGAGTCAAAAGATATAGCTGTTGTAATGTGATATTGTCAATACATCCATATGTAAAAGATGTACTGTTTTGTTCTTGAAAACGATGAAACATAGATGGGTAATCAGCATTTGTGTACTTAGGATTTTCTTTTTTCCACATATGATTGATACGATGAATCATTATTCTTGTAAGTAAACTTAGTTTACTGTCTTTTGGTAAATCGCTACATTGCATTGGAGAGCTACTTTTAGGTGATAACTTACTTTTATAAAGATAAATCTGTAGAAAATCTTCATATGCATATTGTAAAGATAGACCATCCCCTAGTAGGTGGTGAGCAATCATTACGAAATCGAATTCATTGGAATCTACAATAACACAAACTCGAATGGATAATTCTTTCTCCATGAGAAAAGGCTTTTGTAGTTGTTCTTTCACAACGGATTCCCAGCAACACTCCTTCGATCGAGTATAGTAACTAACTGGTATACTCATATGTTCATTTGTCTCATAATAAATCTGATGATTTTCATCTTCTTTTACTGTACATGTTAATCTTGGATGAACATGTAATAATTGCCTTAGTGCTTCTTCACATTCCTTCTTCTGAAAGGAACTTAATATCGTAGCCTTCATGATTACATGAGCAGCAGGACTACGATAAAATATGCGTTCCATTGTTATTGGATATATACTCATATACTAGACTCTCCCTTATTAATTCATTCGTTCGTCATTTGATTCTAATTCGAAAATTTTTCTTGTAATGATTTAAAAAAGCAGAATACAATAGTGAATTGCATTCTGCTTGTATAAAAACCCCTCAGTTTTTATAACCTAAATCTGACTAACGTTTAACACATTTCGGCTCTTTTGGTTGGTATAAAAGGAATAGAGATGAGAATCCACTTCCCTTTTTTGCTGTAGTTTCACTTGCTTTTGCAATAGCTGTTAATAAATTATTCTTCATTTTCATTCACCTCCTTAAGAATGTTTTCTAGCAACATAAATGTTGCTATTGTTACTAAAGTTAATGCAATTATGATAGCCATTTCACCAAGAAGAAAATACGCTGGAATACTTAACGTAATCCAGATTACACTATACTGAATTGATTTTTTGCGATTTACTAGTTTGACTTCTTGAGATAGTGGTTTATTCTTATGTTCCATTGGTGCGAATCGTATCACTGTGATGAGATATATTAATTCCATTAAGATACAATATAGCACGTAATCCATTTGTAACAGGTAACTCTCTAATAACATTACCATTAAGTAGGCAGAAAGGAAGGAGAGGATGCATGTTAGAAAATGTTTGGCATGGTAACCACCACAACGTTGTCTAGTAGAAATAAAAATAACTAAGTATAAGATGGTTTCAAATAGTTTTCCAAATACAATTCCCAGTATTAACGTTAATAGAATTCCTATGAAGCTAGATATTAATAATTGATAACCATAAATATATAGTTCTTTATCTTCCGCCTTAATAATTCCCTTTCTACATAAAAAATCAGCTATTCTTATACTTAAAAAGTCGATCATCCGATTCACTCCTTAAGTAGAAAATAGCTGTTTTTTCAAATAATTTCAATAGGTGTGTCATATAATGCAGAAATGTGGCACAAAATGCAGTTTATTTCACATTTAAATGTGAATTTGCTAATGTATTGAGCCAAATATCAGCAATAAAGTTATTATCTCTTTCAAAAAATTCTTGCATACCATCATATTTCTTTGTAATATCTGTTATCGTTTGTATTCCGTAACCATGACTCGTTTTATCATGTTTACTTGTAATTAAATTGGGATTCTTTTTTAGAATTGATTTTTCAATGGTGTTTTTTACCTGTATATGAATATATGATTTTTCTTTCGAAATTGTAGTAATAATAAAAGATTCTTTTTTGTTTTTTTGACAAGCTTCAATCGCATTATCTAATAAGTTTGCAAGTAGGATACTCAAATCAATCTCGTCGATATCAGTACAAGAATCGGATACGATACATGAAGTGTGAAAATTATATTGTTCGCATACATTGAGTTTCGCATTGATGATGGCATTTAAAGCACTATTATCTGAGTAGTATGTAAAGTTCATTTTATTTAATTTATCTTGGGATAAGGTGTTAAGGTAATTCGCTGCTTCCTCATACTTTTTCTCATTCAAAAGTGTTTGGCAACATAGGATATAATTTTTAAAATCATGACGTAGTTTCATAATCTCGTTATATTGTTTGTTTAGTGTGATGACATCTTTTTTTTGGTTTTCATGCTGTAATTCTAAAATCGAGTATTTTATTTTTTCTACTTTTTCCTTGCTTATTTTTCGAATAAAGTAAAAAGAGAATAGGTTAATTAAGACGAGGCCAGTGATGATAATTATCATATAACTGTCGGTATATTTACCAGTTTGGACATTCATTGCAAAAACTGAGCAGCCTACACACAATGTGCTAATATAAATAACCATTACTCCGATCCATTCGCTTTTGGATAGATGAAAGTCATTCTTATGCTGAATTGATATAATAAAAGAACTAAAGAAAAAATATAAGATTCTAGAAAATAGGATCATCATAATAGTACTAGCGGATACACTTGCTGTAAGGAATGGAATATCAATTTGATATATATTGCTATAGAATATAAGCAAAAACATATTGATTAATAAAGTTAATACAGTGCTTAGGAGTGGCAGTAGAATTTTTTTGTACAATGACCCGGAAAGAAACAACACCTCGAATATAAAACAAATTGCAATTTGAATGATTGCAATAATGTTTTCATTATGGATGATACGACCATTAAGTATGTAAAGATCAATATAGAGTAATAATGCGAGGAAAAAAGTGTAAATTAAAGAATGCTTCTTTGACTTCGGGCTAAGAGAAGCAACAATAAAATTAGCAATGATAAAACTCTCAGAAATAGATGCAATTTGATTCATTATCGGTAGTGACATGTGTAACACCTCTTTTGATTGTTAAGTCTTTAATTGAGTTCACGAAAGTAATGCATATATTGTTCTTTAATATATTTATTTTTTCCACGACTGATTGGAAGCTCGGTTTGATCGGTTAGTATGATTGAATTTGGATTGATCGAGTAAATATACCGAAAAGAAACTAAATAACTTTTGTGAATTCTTATAAATCCGTGTGGCTTCATCTCAGATTCAAAATAGTTCAATGTTTTTCTTGTGATGAAAGAATCGTGGATACAATGTACGGTTGTATTATGAGTATAAACCTCAAAATATAAGATTTCTTTAATAGGTAAAATGATGTCTTGATTCGTTGTTTTAAGCGTATACAGAGGCTCTGACTTATTCACTAGCTTATGATACGCATGTAATGCTTCCAGTAACTCATCCTCTAGGTAATCTTTACGAATAAAGCGCAAGGGTTGATAGTGTAAGGATTGAAATACATAAGAATCATGACTAGAGATGAAAATAATCGTAGCGTTTATATCTTGGCTACGTAGCAATTCGGATATTTCAATTCCACTTTTGCCAGGCATATCAATATCTAATAGTACAAGTTGATAACTTAATGTACTCAAGGTCGTAAAAAACGCTTCCCCATTTGGAAATGTATGAATATCTACACTTTCTTTAAGATTGGAAAAAAAAGATTGTGTTTTTTTCGTTATTACAGATAGAAAAATCGGATCATCATCACAGATCGCAATTGTATGTATAAAAATCCCTCCTTCTAGTTGTCTTCTTTTTGAATCAATTATCAACATTTTACTACATTAAAGTAAAATAGTCTATAGAGATGCATAGTTTTTGTAGTGTAACGATTATGTCTAATTCGCATATAAATATCATATAATATGGAAACACGGAGGTTTCCGTTGGAGGGATCTCATGTTTTTTGGTAAACACAAATCTCCAAAATCCGAACATGATAAATACAAAGGAAAGGCTAATAAAGAGCTTTACGAGATAAACAAGCTTAAGGAAAAAGAACGTAAGGCAGAACGATTAACTTATCTTGAAATCATTTCTCAAAATCTACTACTACCTCCTGATATTATAGCAGGTGCTCCAATCATAACAATGCATGGGCGTAATACAATCTGTATCGAAAATCATAGACGAATTTTGGAATATTCAGGTGAGAAGATACGTATTTCAACAAAGATCAATTGTTTATGCATCGAAGGAAAGAACTTAAAAATATCATTTTATACAAAGGAGGAATTGAAAGTTGTAGGGGTAATTCATAAGGTATATTATGAATAAATTCTAATATTTTTCGTATCGCATAAAATATAAAGATAATAAAAGCTAGAAGGTTAGACATGTTAAAACGATTCGTACGCTGGCTGTTAGGCTATCTATATATAACTTTAAAGGGTGATTATCCTGAGCACTTTATGAATTTGTGCGAAAATCGAAATATTTTATTATGGGGTATTGCCTGTGAGAACAAGCAATGTTCTTGCTTTATGAAACTAAAAGAATATCGAACTGTAAAAGATATTGCTCGAAAAACAAAAACTGTACCATACATAAAGAAACGGTATGGCTTTCCATTTTTTATAAAGAAGGTATGCAAAAGAAAGGTATACTTTATTAGTATACTTCTCTTTTGCATTCTTATTTTTACGATGTCACGCTATATATGGGATATTAGCATTGAAGGTGGCTATAAACATACGTCTGAGGAGTTACTTGCTTATTTAAATTCTATTGGAGTTTATAGTGGATGTAAAATTGAAGATATTGATTGTCCTAAGATTGAAGAAGAGATACGGAGAGATTATAACGATATTGGGTGGGTATCAGCGCAGATTAAAGGAACAAGATTAATTATAAATATTGTTGAAACAGAAGTACCAATCTTAGTCACTTCGAAAAGAGAGACACATTTGTCATGCGCTCATATTGTTGCTACTTGCGATGGGATTGTTACGAGCATGATCGTAAGGAGTGGTGTTCCAATGGTTGAAATAGGAGCTGTCGTAAGAAAGGGAGAGATTCTAGTCTCTGGTGTTATTCCAGTCATTGGAGACGATGGAAATACGATTATGAATAAAACAGTAGTGGCAGATGCAGATATCAGTTTAAAGAGTAACATGTATTATGATTATAGTTTTTCTATGGATTATCAAACCAAACAATATACACAAAGACAAAAGACAGGTTATCAACTTGACTTTAGGAATAAGAAAATTTTTTATGTAGGTCCTAGTAATTCTTATGAGCACTATGATATAATAAAAGATATGAAAACCTTAAAATTGGTTCGTAATTTTTACCTTCCAATAAAGATTACGAAAGTAGAATCATATGAATATACACCGATAAATGCTACATACACAGAATCTGAAGCATTTGCGAAAGCGAATCGTATCCTTCTTCGATATTTAGAGATACTAAAGAAGAATGGAACTACTATCATTGAGAATCAGGTGGAATCAAGGATTATGGATGGTGTTTGTAAATCCTCAGGTAAGATCATAATTATTTCAGATACTTGGGGATATAAAGAAATTAAAGATGACGAGTGGAGGATATTAAAGACGGATGAGCATAATGGAGACTATAATTAATATTCCAATGGAACATACTCAGAATATTTTCGGTCAATGTGATGCATTTGCTAAAATTATTGAGAAAACATTAAATGTAACTATTATACTTCGTGAGAATGAATTAAAGGTAATTGGTGAAAATGATGCAGTTGAAAAGGCGAAATCAGTGTTTCTTAAGTTACTAGAATTAAGTAAAAGAGGTAATACAATTACAGAGCAGAATGTCAATTATGCATTATCTCTTGGCTTTGAAGACAAAGAGAATGTATTAGTTGAGATTGATAAGGATTTGATTTGCCATACGATTAATGGAAAAGCAATAAAACCTAAAACTCTTGGTCAAAAGAAGTATGTCGATCAAATTCGCAAGAAAATGATCGTATTTGGTATTGGACCTGCAGGAACTGGTAAAACATATTTGGCTATGGCAATGGGAATTACAGCCTTTAAAAACGATGAGGTTTCCAGAATTATTTTAACCAGACCGGCAATTGAAGCAGGAGAAAAGCTTGGTTTCTTACCAGGTGACTTGCAAAGTAAGGTCGATCCATATCTTCGTCCTTTATATGATGCTTTATATCAGATTATGGGTCCCGAATCTTATCAACGTAATGCAGAAAAAGGATTAATTGAAGTCGCGCCGCTTGCTTATATGAGAGGTCGTACTTTAGATAATGCCTTTATTATCTTAGATGAAGCACAGAATACAACTCCGGCACAGATGAAAATGTTTTTAACACGTATCGGATTTGGCTCTAAAGTGATTATAACTGGTGACCTGACACAAAAAGATTTACCATCAGGTCAGGTTTCTGGTTTAGATATTGCAGTTAAAGTACTAGAAAAGATGGATGACATCGGATTTTCTTACTTAACTAGTCAAGACGTGGTACGTCATCCATTAGTTCAAAAGATTGTGAAAGCATATGAAGATTATGAAAAACGATCTACCAAAGAACATAAGGAGGATGAAAAGCCAGGAGTTCGAGGAAAGAAAAAGTCGATACGTAAATCTGGCTCTACAAAAAAATGAAAGAAAATAAAACACGATTAATGTTGTCCATAACGTCATTATGGGTAGCTACGATTCTTGGAGTATTTGTTTGTGGCTTACTAAGTGAAGAACCAATAAAAGAAATAATGAAATTCGGATTACTCGCAGTGATATTCAATGTAATCTTTATTTATTATCTTGAGTTATTTCAATCCAAAATTATAATTAAGAGATTTCCATGGTGGATTTTAGGAGTAGGGTATTTTTATTCCATAGTTTTACTTTGCAATCCTTTTGAAATTGGCAGGTATCCGTTTTGGCTACTTGGTATTTTATTAATTGCAATTTATGTGGATCGAAATCTCAGTTTGATTATGATTTACAGTGTTCTTTTTATGGCTATAGGTTTAGAACTATATCACTTTGATGAATTAGTTACTACTTTAGTGCTTGGAACGTTACTATGCTTAATGGGAAAATTATTAATACGTGTTCAATATTTATTTTATCTTATAATTTTAATCGTTTCGATGAATATTTCATTACTTTTTGTAATGAATGGATTTAGTGTTAATGAAGTATTCACTCATCAAAACTATACGATGATAGCATCGAATGTTTTTATTTTACTTATCCTCTTTCTCATTGTTAGAGTATTTAAGATTAAAGCAGAACCAGAAGATGCTGTACAAGAGAATGAAATGCAAGAGAATGAAGAGGTATTCGAACAAGGCGAGAGGTTAGATCTTCAAAAGCTTGAGGATGAAAAAAAGAATATGGAAGAAAAAGCACTTCAAGAAAGAGACGATTTAATCGCTGCAGTAGCAGAAGATGCACCATTACTTATGCTTTTACATCAGGAATCGGACAAGCTGTATAAACACTCCAAATTAGTTGGTAATATTTCCAAACGTGCAGCTCAATATCTTGAAGTAGATGAAAATCTTGCTTGTGCAGGCGGTTGGTATCATGAAATTGGCCGTCTAAAAGGGAAAGATTATGTGCCAAATGGTGTTGAATTAATCAAAGAGAATCATTTACCAGAAAAAATAAGTGAATTAATTCAGCAACATAATTATAAAGTTGAAAATCCTCATAGTGTTGAGGCTGTCATCATAATGCTGACCGATAATATTGTATCGACGATTACGTATCTAAAAAATCAGCAGGATACTAAGATAAGTACAGAAAAGGTTGTTGAAAATACCTTTTCTGTACTTATGAATAAAGGAACCTTTAATGAAGCAAAGATCGATATTGCATCATTTATGAAATTGAAAGAATTTTATCTTGATTTGGTTCGTACGAAGGAGTTTGATATATAATATAATCAATATTGCTACATATAGGCAGTTTTATTGTCTATAATGATTCAGGTGACAAAAGTCCTTAAGAAAGAAGTGACGTCATTTTGCCAAAGAGATGAATTGGATGACAAACATAATTCATCCGCAACATGCTTTCGCTTGAATGAAGTTCGTAACGGTACGTAAGGGCCTAAATTAGTAGGGGAAAGGAAATTAGAATGACATTTCATATAGAACATGAAGTAGAGATCAATTTAGGATTTGACATCGATTCCTTAATTAAAAAAGTAATTGAAGCAACTTTAGATTATGAAAATTGCCCATATGAGGTTGAAATCAATGTTGTTTTGACAGATAATGATGCAATACAGGAAATCAATAGAGAACAAAGGCAGATTGATGCACCAACGGATGTACTTTCCTTTCCGATGGCTTATTATGAGACCCCTTCTGATTTTGATCATCTTGAAGAGGAGCAAGAGGACTGCTTTCATCCAGAGACAGGTGAATTAATGCTCGGAGACATCATTATTTCATTAGAAAAGGTGATCAGTCAAGCGAAGGAGTATGGTCACTCAACAATGAGAGAACTTGGATTTTTAATCGCACATAGTATGTTACATCTATGTGGTTATGATCATATGGAAGAGGATGAACGCAATGTGATGGAAGAAAAGCAAAGAGAAATTATGAACATTGTCGAACTAAAGCGCTGACGATCGGGGGATATGATGTATGGGACATAAAACGAAGATTCTGTTTGCCATAACTGGCTTGTTTATTTTATCAGTAAGTGTATTAGGATGTGGTAAGAAGAAAACATCAGCCAATGAAGAAAAGGTTACAAGTGAACCAATCATATTTGAAAAGGAAGAGATTGTAATTATAGATACACCAACGGTAGCACCCACTCCTTCCATTGATCCTACTCATGAAGGGATGGCAAAAAGCTTATTGACTGGAGAATGGGTGGATGAAGAGATTGCAAAGCAAAGACCTTATGCAGTTATGTTAAATAATATTGATGTTGCAAATCCACAAAGTGGTGTAGGGGATGCGGACATCTTATATGAAGCAATTGTAGAAGGTGGAATAACTCGTTTAATGGGACTATATGGTAATATTGATTCGACATCAAAAACTGCAGAACGTCTTGGTTCGGTTCGTAGTGCTAGACATTATTATGTAAGTTTTGCAGATGAATATGATGCAATCTATGTTCATTATGGTCAAACTTCGTATGCAGTGAAGAAGATAAACAAACTTGGAATTGATACAATTAATGGCATGATGGGTATTGGAGAACAAGCTTTTTATCGAGATAATTCAATCAAAATGCCACATAATGCATTTGCTAAATTAGATGGTTTAAAGAAAGCAGTGGAAAAGGGAAAGTATCGGACAACATATAATGAAGGTTATGAGGGGCATTTCAAGTTTTATGATGAGGATACCACTCCAAGTGGTGAACCAGCAAAAAAAATAGAATTAAAGTATTCCAAAGTAATAGCTCCGGTGTTACAATATGATGAGTCAACAAAAGAGTATTTACGCTTTCAATACAATGATGCTCATATCGATTATAATACAAAGGAGCAGTTACGTTTTAAAAATATAATTGTTCAATTTGTTAAGGAATGGAACATTGATTCTAACGGATATCAGACAATGGAGCTGGATGATGCATCGGGTGAAGGTTACTATATAACGAATGGTATTTTAACAAAGATCACTTGGAAGAAGAACGAAAGCACTAAGTTCATGCGTTATTACGATGCAGATGGTAAGGAGCTAACGATTAACCCAGGTAAAACGATGATTTCAATCTTTCCAAATAATCGTATTAAGGACGTAATCGTAGAATAATTGAAGGGGTAAGTACTTGAAGGTACAAAACATAAGTGGTTGGTACTGTAGCTAACTTTGGGAGGAAAATATGAGTAACAAAAATAATAAATATCTTGTGCAGGGGTCGATTCTTGGTATTGCTTCGATTCTATCAAGGTTTATTGGAATGCTTTATCGAATACCACTGACACGTATTATTGGAAATGAGGGGAATGGAACCTATGGTGCTGCGTACGAGTGGTATAACATAGCATTACTATTATCTTCTTATAGTATTCCATTAGCTGTTTCAAAATTAGTAGCAGCACGAGAAACCAATAAAGAGTACAAGAATTCTTATCAGATCTTTAAAACTGCAATGGTGATTTCGGCATCTGTTGGAGCACTTATGTGTGCTGTTGTTTTCTTTGGTGCTGGTTTTTGGGCAAAGATTTCTACTGTCCCAAGTATAGAGATGCCATTAAAGATTTTAGCACCAACAATTTTTGTGATGTCCATTATGGGAGTGCTACGTGGTCTGTTCCAAGGCAAACGAACCATGATTCCAACCGCAATTTCTCAATTGTTGGAACAGATTGTAAATGCAGGTGTTTCTATTATTGCAGCCTATCTGTTAATGAAAGAACATAATGCATCACCAGAAATTACAACATATGGTGCTTCTGGCAGTACATTGGGTACCTTATTGGGTGCAGTCTTTGGTCTGTTATTCTTAATCTTTATTTTTATTCTAAACCGTCCAATCCTTAAGAAACGTGTGCTTAAGGATCAGAGTGAGAACGTGGAAAGCTTTGCTGATGCAGCAAAAGCAATTATCTTTACGGCATTACCAATCATCGTAAGTCAGACCGCATTCCAGATTTCAGGACTTATTGATACAAATATATGGGGTGGTTATGCGAATAGCCAGGGAATGTCAGATGAATTAAAGAAGTCCATGTTAGGTATATATACAGGGCAGTATCGAATCTTAACGAATGTACCAGTTGCTATTGCAACTGCGTTAGGGACTGCAATTGTTCCAACACTATCTGGGCTTTATGTACGTAATAATATCGAAGAGGTAAAGAGAAAAGTAGCAAACTCGATAAAATTCAATATGCTAATTGCATTTCCTTCTGCGGTTGGGTTAGGAGTACTTGCAAAACCATTGGTTGAATTGTTGTTTGGTCGCAATGGCGATGTGACTATGAGTGCGAATACACTACGTCTTGGATGTATTGCGGTTGTATTCTTTGCATTGTCAACGATGTCAAATGGTATATTACAGGGCATTGATCAGATGAAAACTCCAGTTCGACATGCATTTATCTCAATTTTAATTCATATTCCATTGCTATTGGTTTTATTATATGTATTCGATGCAGGAATTTATGGTCTTGTAATTGCGAATGTTATGTTTGCACTTGTTATTTGTATCTTAAACTGGATACGAATTGGTAAATCATTAGATTATAAACAAGAAGTTAAGAAAACATTTATCTTACCATTGGTAGCTTCGTTAATCATGGGTGCTACTGCATATGGTGTATATACCTTAGTTTATTCATTCGTTCATTCTAATATGATTAGTGTTATAGTTGCAATCTGTGTTGCAATTGTTGTTTATGGAGTATCTGTATTCTTAATGAAGACAATGGACGAAGAAGAGTTGCTTGAGATGCCAAAGGGTAGTTCACTAATTCGTCTCGCTAAAAAACTTCATTTAATGTAAGGAATTATGTTACAGTAAATGGGTTATTTGTTTTAAATTCCTTTTTAATATCCTTAATGTGTATAAAATAACAAAATATGGGACACACTCATTGTAAAGGAGTGTGACATGTTATGAAGCGTTGGATTGGATATACGATTTGTTTTTTAGGCTTATGTGCTTTCTTTACAACTTGTTATTATATAAGTTTTCAGAATGCTCTAAATAGATTTAATGAAAGTGCGATTGAGAGAGATTCTAAAATATTGGAATCTTTTGAGGAGTATCAAAAGCAAGCAGCACTTTTACGACAAGGGAATGCGGAAGAATCCAATGTAATACGTACTGATACGGTTCAAGAAGAAGTGATTGGGCCGACAACAAAATATTATCTTGAAATTTACAACGTAAAAACAAATCAAATGACTCGAAACGAACTCAATCCAACTAGTGAGCTAATAGGAATGAATCGTAGTCAAGTAATTCAATATCTTGCGAATTATATGTTGAGTATGCCTTTGAATGAAAAAAATAAAGGTCTTTACGCATACGATTTGCTACAGTTTTCTAAGAAAGAGATCGTAATACGTAAGAGTTATAATGAAGATATAGTGACTTTTCGTTATTATGTAGCTGTAAAGGATGGCAAAGTAATCGTTTATTATAGTGATTTATCTACAATCTATGAATATACGACGATAGAAGTAATGGATTTACCAGAGTCGGACCGTAATGAATTAATGGAGGGAGTTTACGTAAAGACAGATGATGAGTTGTATTCCTTGTTAGAAAGCTACTCAAGTTGAGAATGATAGTTATGGTTTAATAATAGGTCGGTTGCAAACAGTAAGTTAGCGATAATGCATTGTTTGTAAGCGACCTTTCCTTTTGTAAGAAAAGGCCTTTAAACTTCAACACTTTTTATTATGGAATAGGATTTAAGTTTATAAAGTAAATTATTTGTTTGAATATTTATTGCCAACTTGTATAATAAAGGTAATAGGTTTCATGCCCTTGCTTTAGCGTAAAGCGATAAAGTATAATTTTATCTATGATAGATACAGAGAGGATTTTGTATGAAAAAGTACCAGGTAATTGTAATTGGTGGTGGAGCAGCTGGGATGGTAGCTGCAATTGAGGCTGCAAAACGAGGGTGTACTACCGCAATTTTAGAACATAAAGATCGCCTTGGAAAGAAGATTTTAGCCACAGGTAATGGGAAATGTAATTACACAAATTTATATCAAACAAAGGAATGCTATCGTGGCAATCATCCTGATTTTGCTTGGCAGGTAATTCAGCAGTTTGATGAGAAGCAAACAATTGATTATTTTCAAGCAATGGGTATTCTACCAAAGGTACGCAATGGTTATGTTTATCCCAATTCCGAGCAGGCGGCTTCAGTCGCAGATGTTCTGATTATGGAGTGTAAACGCTATCGAGTGGACATCTATGTGAATGAACATGTAAATGAGATAAAGAAGAAAAAAGATCAGTTTTTCATTAACTCTGGATATTATGTAGCTGAGAACGTAATACTTGCAACCGGTGGATGTGCGGCATCAAAACAAGGCTCTGATGGAAGTGGATATGCAATCGCTAAGGAATTCGGGCACCAGATCATCTCGCCATTTCCTGCTTTAGTTCAATTAAAGTCAAAAGAAAAGTATGGAAAGACAATTGCTGGCGTGCGATGTGAAGCGAAAGGTACGTTAACGAATCAGGGAAAAGAAGTTACTTGTGAAACAGGAGAGTTTTTATTTACGGATTATGGCATCTCAGGAATCCCGGTGTTTCAGATGAGTCGATACGCAATTGAACTTGTAGAACAAGGAAAGACTCCTTGTTTATCTCTTGATTTTTTCCCTGGCCTTACAAAAGTAGAGTTAATAGAGTTTCTTAGAAATAGGTTTTCACAAAACTATTATAAATCGGTAGAAGAAACGTTGGTTGGTATGCTAAACCACAAACTAAGTTTTCTTATCTTAAAAGAAGCTAATGTTGCATTGGATGGTAAGAGTAGCTCAATTAGAGAGAAGGAGATCATCAGTCTAGCTGGCTTGATGAAAAAGCTGTCATTTACAATTGTTGGCTCGAATGGATTTGACCAGGCGCAAGTAAGTGCAGGCGGAGTGAGCACTATGGAAATCAATCCAATGACGATGGAATCAAAGCTAATTAAGGGACTTTATCTAGTCGGAGAAGTTGTTGACGTGGATGGAACATGTGGTGGCTATAATCTACAATGGGCTTGGAGTTCAGGTGCAATTGCAGGTAGAAATGTAACTAGTACATCCATTGGAAAATGATATTTTATCAAGGGGCTGTCGCACGAAGGGCAGTATGAATAAAGAATGAAGGGCGATGGTATATTTTCTTCGGCACGCTACGCTCACAAGCCCCACAAATTGCGTGTGGGGACTTGTAAGGCACTCCGAAAAATACCATCGTCCTTCATTCTATGATATAATATTCAGCTAGTGCGACAGCCCCTTGATTTAGTGTTCGAAAAGATATTATTATGTATATAAGCGAAAAGGAAAATAGTAAAGAAGAGGTGACTGTAAGATGAGAGAAGTACTGGTCGATCATAACGATTATGATGAGAATGGTACGATATTTAAGAGAACAGTTGTTAGAGGAATCGTAAAATTGGAGAGAAAATATTTAGTGATTTGTAGTAAGTATGGAGATTGTATGTTTCCAGGCGGGGGAGTTGAACAAGGTGAGACATATGAGGAGGCATTGATACGGGAAGTTAAGGAAGAAAGTGGTTATCAAGTAATACCTAGTAGTATAAAAGAAAAAATACAAGCTTTTGAAAAAAGAAAAATATTAGAGTATGAGAAACGGTTAGGTATTAATTATGATTTATTAGAGATGGAGGCTCATTATTATACATGTGAAGTAATTGGAGAACCTGATATACTGAACCTAGAAGATTATGAAAAGGATTTAGAACTACATATAGAATTATTATCGTTGGAGGAAATGATTGATAGAAATGAGATGGTTAAGGATAACAAAAAGATTCCATGGGTTATACGAGAATTAGCCGTCATGAAAGAATTAGTTAAAATGGCTGTCTCGTAATGTTTTCCTGCAAAATGGATATAATACACGGATATGATAAGTGAAATTAAAAGGAGTAGTAAGAATTTGATGAAATCCAATTTTATTTATTACATTCCGACAAAAGTATATTTTGGAGAAAATAAACTACAGTTCTTAGGCGAAGAGTTAAGAAAATATGGAACGAAGGTATTGCTTGTTTATGGTGGTGGTTCAATTAAGAAAAATGGTCTCTATGATAGAATAAGGAAAGAAATTGAAAAATCGGGATTAGAATTATTCGAATATTCTGGCATTGAACCAAATCCAAGACATACCTCAGTGAATCAAGGAGCAGACATTTGCAAGAGAGAGAATATTGATGTTCTCTTAGCAGTTGGAGGTGGCTCAGTTATTGATGCGACCAAATTCATCGGTGCCGCAGCATATTATGATGGAGATGTATGGGACCTTGTAACAAGAAAAGTACCAATTACCCATTGTTTACCAATTATAACTGTCCTTACATTAGCGGCAACTGGTTCCGAGATGAATGCAGGTGGGGTAATCAGTAATTTGGATACGATGGATAAGATTGGTTTTGGCAACGCATGTATGTTACCAAAAGCTTCTTTCCTTGATCCAACCGTTACTTATTCGGTGGATCATTATCAAACTGCCTGTGGAAGTGCAGATATTTTTTCGCATGTTCTCGAAGTATATTTTAACTTAAATGAAGATTTATATATGTTGGATCACTTTATGGAGGGCTTAATGAAAGCAGTCATAAAGTACGCGCCGATTGCAATGAAAGAACCTGAGAATTATGAGGCTCGTGCAAATCTTATGTGGGCTTCTTCTTGGGCTATTAATGGATTTATTGAGGGTGGAAAAAATCAAGCTTGGAGTTGTCATCCAATGGAGCATGAGCTTTCTGCTTACTATGATATGACACATGGATTGGGACTTGCTATTTTAATTCCTCGCTGGATGAAGTATACTTTAAATGAGAGAACTGTTTCTAGATTTGAACAGTATGGGCGCAATGTTTTTGATATAAAAAATGACTCAGATCCAATGGTGATTGCAAATAAAGCAATTCATATGACTAGCGAATTCTTTTTTAAGACACTCGGATTAAAGAGTAATCTAAGCGAGCTTGGAATTGACGAATCGAAGTTTGAAATCATGGCAGAAAAAGCAAGTAAAAATGGTACTATGGAAGCTTTCCAACCATTATATAAAGAGGATATCGAAAACATTTACCGTTTGTGTCTATAATTTTAAAAAGAAAGATGACATAACTTTCATGTATGCAACTTTTTAAGGTACAAATACTATGCTTAAGTCATTTAAAAAATGATTGGAATTCTTTCTTAGTATGAATAGGAGGGATATTAATGGCAAAAGCAGGTATGAGAAGACCAAGTCCATATGATCCAAAAAATCATGGAACTGAAAATCATCACAAAATGAATCGTCCAAAGAATGTTCAAACACAAGTTCCTGAAATTCAAGGGGCAGCCAAAACTGGTAATGCAAAAGCAGGACCAATCAATGCTCCTAATTGGGCAAGAGACGATTATAAATCAGAAGGAAAGCATACAGGGATATAATTAATTCAAGGGCCTGTTCTCATCTTTGAGGACAGGTTTTTTTTAGAAGCCTGACGTCATTTTGCACAAAGAATTGTTATGAGTATGGGATGGCAAACATAATTTATACGCAACACGCTTTCGCTTGAATGAAGTTCGTAACGGTACGTAATAGCCTAAAGTACAGGCCCAAAGTACCGACGACTTCATAACAGTATGCTCCTAAATTATGTTTGTCATCCCATATTAGCAAGGTAACTTATGTACAAAATGACGAATGAAATATTCGAATGGACATTTGATCCCGACATCCTAGGATTATGGTGTTAAAAGTCCTTAAGAAAGAAGTCTGACGTCATTTTGAAGCACATTTTGCTCTAATTAATTCACTATTTTCATCGGAAAAATCTGGCTCACCATAAACGTTATAAAATCATCTAATGTAATTTGAGGATTACGATTCCATTTTAAAACAGCGGTTAGAATTCCAGAAAGATAAAATTCTGACAAAAGTTCGACATGATAATCATCCAGTCCTTCTGTAGGGATGAAAAACCGACTTAACAGCGGCCAAATAATTTCTTTTAATCGGGTTGTGAATTGAGGGTCACCATTATCACTTAAAAGTACCGTAGAGTACTTAGAATAAGTTTGCATTAATTCTAAAAAGATACTTAGATTATTAATAAAATCTTGAGGATCTTTTTGTTGAATTGCTTTATTAATCACGCTACTTATCTTATCTAGTATATCATTTTCAATCTGTGAGAGGATGTCGTAAACATCCTTGTAATATAAATAGAAGGTTCCACGATTATATCCTGCAACTTCTGTAATCTCTTTGATTGATATTTTCTCAATTGGCTTTTCGCTATAAAGTTGCCAAAAAGCATTTCGTAAACTTAACTTTGTCTGTTCTGTAATATGAGGTTGTTTTTTCATCTTAGATGCCTCCTTTGCTTTATAATAACACGACAACGTGTTGTGTTCAAGTCAATCAACAGTATATCAAGAATTGTTGATTGATGTAGTATTTTAGTTAGGGTATACTATCAATTAATCACTAAAGTGTTAGATAACAAAGGAGTAGACAATAAATGGCATATATTGAATTTAATAAAGTTAGTATGGAATATAAAACAGGCGAGACTTCGATTAAAGCATTGGATGAGGCATCCTTTCAGGTAGAACAGGGAGAATTGGCTGTTATTTTAGGGGCTTCAGGAGCCGGAAAAACAACAGCACTTAATATCTTAGGTGGAATGGATGTTCCGACGTCTGGACAGATTCTAGTCGATGGGATTGAAATAACAAAATATGATCGAAAAAAACTGATCGGATATCGTCGCTCTGACATTGGATTTGTGTTTCAGTTTTACAACCTCGTACCGAATCTTACCGCAATGGAAAATGTTGAGCTTGCAGTACAGGTATCCAAACAAGCACTCGATGTTTCCGAAGTCTTAGAACAAGTTGGACTGTCGGATCGTAAAAATAATTTTCCAGCACAGCTTTCTGGTGGAGAACAACAACGTGTCTCGATTGCAAGAGCGTTAGCTAAAAATCCAAAGCTTTTACTTTGTGATGAACCTACAGGTGCTTTGGATTATAATACAGGTAAACAGATACTACAGTTATTACAAGATACTTGCAGAAAAGAGAAAATCACTGTATTAATTATTACGCATAATTCGGCATTAGCGCCAATGGCTGACCGCTTAATTCGATTTAAAAATGGAAAAGTGGTTGAGATAACAGTGAATGAGAATCCAAAACCAATATCAGAGATTGAATGGTAAGATAAGAGGTGAAGTTCATGAAGGCTTATAGTAAAGACATCTGGCGTTCAATCAGAAAAGAGAAAAAAAGATTCTTCTCCATCCTATTAATTACGGTACTTGGAGTTACCATGTTAACTGGTATTAAAGCAGCTTGTGTAGACTTAAGATATTCTGCAGATCAATTTTTTGACCAACAAGAATTATTTGATATACGTGTTGTTTCAACCTTAGGCTTAACGAAAGATGATTTAGAAGTATTGAAAACAGTGGAAGCTGTGCAAAGGGTTGAGGGAGATTATAGTGAAACGAGGTATGTACAGGAAGGGGACAAGAAAAATACCGTTGAGTTAAAGACAATCAAAGAAAATGGAATCAATCGTCCTTATCTGCTAGAAGGAAATCTTCCACAACAAGTAGATGAGATAGCAGTAACAAAAAAATATCTATCGAAAACAGGAAAAACGATTGGCGATACCGTAACAATGGAAAACTCAAATTCTAAGGTTGACGATACTGAGGAAATGATAACTACCACCTATACCATTACTGGAGTTGTAATCGATGTAATGGATATTAATAGTGATGAGGGTGCGGCTTCTTTTCGCTCGACAGCTACGACGGATTATACTTTTTTTGTACTAGAGGAAGCAATCGAACATCAAATTTATACAGCGATAGATCTTATTCTTGAGCAAGGAAAGGAATTTAACACTTATTCTAAAGAATATGAACAATATGTAGGACAAGTGGTTAAAACAATCGAATCTGAATTAAAAGAAAAGCGTGAACAAGCGAGATATGATGAGATTATCGCTCAAACACAAGCTCAGTTATCTCAGCTAGCACAACAAGAGCAAGCAGCCCAACAAGAGCAGCTAGCACAACAAGAGCAAATAGATAATGAGTTAACTAAGATTCAGATGCCAAGATGGTATGTGCAGGATCGTAGCTCCTTAAGTGGTTATGCAAATATACAAACGGATGCAGAATGTATTGAAACGATAGGAACTGTATTTCCAATTATTTTCTTTGTAGTCGCGGTATTGATTAGTTTGACAACGATTACTCGTAGAGTGGAGGAAGAGAGAGGATTAATCGGAACTTATAAATCACTTGGATTTAGCAATCGAGAAATTCAAAGAAAATATTTAGTCTATGCACTAGCTGCTTGTATATTAGGAGGTATTGTAGGTAATATTTTTGGTTTTATTGTACTACCAAACATTATATTTGTCGTATTTGGTGTCATGTATCAATTACCAGAATATCAGTTACAGTATAATACGATTTATGGACTTGGAGGAGTATTATTATTTGCTCTAGGTATTGTGATTGCTACCATCTTATCTTGTAGACATGAATTAAAACAGATGCCTGCAAGATTAATTCGACCAAAAGCTCCACGAATAGGGTCTAGAGTATTGCTAGAGCGTTTCACACCAATTTGGAAGCGACTCTCCTTTTTAAATAAAGTGACAGCAAGAAATTTATTTCGTTATAAAAAGCGTCTCTTTATGACAATCGCTGGAATTATGGGTTGTACTGCCTTAGTATTGTGTGGTTTTGTTATTAAGGATTCAGTAACTGAACTTTTACCATTACAATATGAGAGGACATATCAGTATGATTTAATGACAGTAGCAAAAACAGAAGAGAATGATAAGCTGTTATCTTATCTTTTCGAAGAGGACAGAATCGATGATTTTATTAATATCCAGGTTGATTCGGTAAAAATTATGAACGAAGATAAGGATGAAATCAAAGTCCAGTTATTTGTAGTACCAGAAGGTCAATCGTTAGAAAATTATATTAATCTTGAGAGTACGAACGATAAGAAAATCACGTTAGAGGATGATGGAATTCTAGTAACACAAAACGCAGGCAAGGTGCTAGAGTTTGCAGCAGACGATTATGTATATTTACAAACACTAAACTTAGAACAAGCGAATGTAAAAGTAGTGGATTTAGTAAAGAATTATCTTGGTAACACGATTTATATGACTCAAAGGACATATGAAAAGCTCTTTGGTGAATTCCAACCAAACGGTGTACTTGTAAACCTCAAAGATCATATTGATTCCGTACAGTATTCCGATGAATTAGGTAAACAAGATGGTGTGATCTCCGTAGTAAGTACGGAAAGTCTAAAAGAAGAATTTGCGACGGCTTTTGCACTTATTAATATGGTTGTTTATATCTTAATTATTTTGGCAGCAGGGTTGGCATTTACTGTCTTATTTACGTTATCCACAACCAATATCTCAGAACGAGAGAGAGAGCTTGCAACGATAAAGGTACTTGGTTTTTATGACAGAGAAGTATATTCCTATGTAAATAAAGAAACTTTAATTTTGACGGGAATTGGTATTTTGTTCGGTCTACCTTTAGGTTATCTTCTCGGCAATGGGTTAACCCTAGTGCTAAGAATGCCTTCGATTCATTTTGCAGTGTCGATCTATCCAATTAGTTATGTTATTTCAGCAGTCATGTCATTTATCTTTGCACTTGTAGTAAACTTGATGACAAATCGATCTCTAGATGGTATTGAACCAGTAGAGGCACTCAAGAGTGTAGAATAGAGAAGTTGGACGTCATTTTGCACAAAGTAATGTAATGAGTATGGGATGCCAAACATAATTTATTCGCAACACGCTTTCGCTTGAATGAAGCCGTAGCGGTACATAAGGGCCTAAAATACAGGCCCAAAGTACCGACGACTTCATAACAGTTGCTCCTAAATTATGTTTGGCATCCCATCTTTAGCAAGGTTACTAATGTGCAAAATGGCGATTGGAGTTATAGAAAAGTCCTATTGACACCTTAATCCTACTATGGGATAGCTGAATATTGAATAAGAGAATGAAGGGTGATGAAGATATAGCATTACCCTTCATTTTTTCATATATTAGGAAATTTCTCTGAATTTCCTAATATATGAAAATGCTCCGCAGGATGCGCACTACGCTACGGCGCGGAACAAAAGCTGTGCTTGTAAAGTGTTGCTCGTGAGAGTGTGCGAAGCACACTTTTGTTCTGATTTTAGTTTGTGCGAGCTCCTTTTTCTTTTAACAGAATTTAGTACATTGCCTTTTAGTTACCACTTATGGTAATCTATAGGTAGGGTATATGAAGGATAAGAAGAAAGGAGGATTCAATAACGAAGATAAGGTGGTTAATGAAACTGACCATGATGGAAAATAAATATGAAAGGAAGAATGATATTTGAATGTATTTAAAACTAAATTTAAAGAAGTTATATCTTCTGTTCTCCCAATCACAATCATAGTACTAATATTACATTTTACACTAACACCACTGGAGACGCCGTTACTAATTCGCTTTTTAATTGGTGCAGCACTCATCATTATAGGATTAACTATATTTTTAGTTGGAGTTGATACTGGCATTACTCCAATTGGAAATCATATGGGTTCAACAATCGCAAAGACGAATAAGCTTTGGTTTGTAGGAATTGCTGGTTTGTTACTTGGCTTTTTTATATCAGTTGCAGAGCCTGATTTGCATATTTTGGCAGGACAGGTAGATGCGGTTTCCTCTGGACTGATATCGAAAGGTAGTATCGTTATCGTCGTATCACTTGGTATCGCATTAATGCTAACCATTGGTCTAATAAGAATTGTATATAATATCCCATTATACAAATTACTAATGATAATTTATGGGATTGTTTTTGTTTTTGCCATTTTTACATCACGTGAGTTTTTGGCAATATCCTTTGATGCATCTGGTGCTACAACAGGAGCATTGACAGTTCCGTTTGTTTTAGCACTTGCTTTGGGTGTATCAAAATTGAAGAAAGATAGTAAAGCATCAGAAAAGGATAGCTTTGGTTTAGTTGCAATTGCTTCGACAGGTGCAATTCTTGCCGTAATGATCATGAGTATCCTTAAAAATACAAACGAAATTACAGGTAGTTTAGAACAAGAAGCAGTATCAGATTCTATTCTAGCTCCTTTTTTTAAACATTTTCCTAAGTTAGCTGGAGAGGTTATAATTGCCTTGTTACCAGTATTAATTGTATTTCTATTTGCTCAGCTATTTAAATTAAAATTACATAAAAGAGAGGTAAGAAAAATACTTTTTGGCGTTCTTTTTACCTTCATTGGATTAGTGTTATTTTTGGTTGGCGTAAATGCTGGATTTATGGAAGTAGGAACTGTGGTCGGACATAGTGTAGCTTCCTTGGATAGCAAAGTGTATGTCGTTATCATTGGATTTGTTCTTGGTGTAGTAACGATACTTGCAGAGCCAGCAGTTTATGTTTTAACTCATCAAATTGAAGATGTTACAAGCAGATACGTAAAACGAAATGTTGTAATGATTAGTTTAGCACTTGGAGTTGGAGTGTCAGTTGCATTATCTATGATTCGTATTCTAATTCCGGAATTACAGTTATGGCAGTATTTGCTTCCAGGCTATTTGATATCTCTTGGAATGACTTTATTTGCACCAAAATTATTCGTTGGTATTGCATTTGATTCTGGGGGTGTTGCTTCAGGACCGATGACAGCGACCTTTATTCTAGCATATGCACAAGGAGCTGCTGAGGCGATTGAAGGTGCGAATGTATTAGTCGATGGCTTCGGTATGATTGCAATGGTGGCGATGGCTCCACTCATTGCGTTACAGATCTTGGGATTAATCTTTAAATTCAAGTCTAAGAAAGTAGGGCTTAACGATGATGGAAAATAAAATGGAATGTATGGAATTGGAATTAATTAGTCTGATTGTAAATATTGGTATGGGTAGTAAAATGCTAAAAAAAGCAAAATCTTATGGCATTCATGGAGGAACGATCTTATTAGCTAAGGGTACCGTTAATAGTAAAATCTGGGATTACCTTGGTCTTTCGGATATTCAAAAAGAAATCGTATATATGGTTGCAGAAAAAAAATTATCATATGAGGTCTTGGAAAAACTCAACGAGGAATTCAAATTGTACAAACCAAATCACGGTATTGCATATACGACCTCAATCGGGTCGGCAATCGGAACCAAGGGTGATCATAAGACTGAAGTAGAAGGAAGGGAAGAGACAACGATGTATCAAGTGATAACAACAATCGTGGATAAAGGAAAAGCTGAGGATGTAATTGATGCAGCCAGAAAAGCAGGATCAAAGGGTGGTACAATCATTAATGGTAGAGGTTCTGGTATTCATGAGACAAGTAAGGTATTCCATATGGACATTGAGCCTGAAAAAGAGATTGTTATTATCCTTTCTGAGCATGAGATGACCGAAGGAATTGTTTCAGTAATCCGTGAAGAATTAAAGATTGATGAACCAGGAAAAGGAATTATCTATGTTCAAGATGTAAATCAGACTTATGGTATCGCAAAATAAGAAAAAGTCTGACGTCATTTTGCACAGATAAATGTTATGAGTATGGGATGACAAACATAATTTATCCGCAACACGCTTTCGCTTGAATGAAGCCGTAGCGGTACGTAAGGGCCTAAAATACAGGCCCCAAGTACCGACGACTTCATAACAGTTGCTCCTAAATCATGTTTGACATCCCATTTTTGCGAGCTTACTTATGTGCAAAATGACGAATGAAATTTGTCGAATGGCCTTTTGACCCTGACTTCATAGGGTTCACGTGTCAAAAGTCCTTAAGAAAGAAGTCTGACGTCGTTTTGCACAAAAAAATGTTATGAGTATGGGATGACAAACATAATTTATCCGCAACACGCTTACGCTTGAATGAAGTTCGTAGCGGTACTATTAAGAAGTATGTTAGAAGTTAAACATATCTTTGACATAATTTAACAGGAAAATATAGGAGGATGTTTTCGCGATTAATAGGTACTTGTGAAACGAGTCTACAATCTTTATCTGAAATGGTAATAAAATCATGCGAAGATAATATGGAGGGGTTATGAAAAAAATAATAATTGCATTGTCTTTGTTTTTTTGTGTAGGAAATGTAAAGGTTATGGCAAATTCGATATCAGGAGGTCAATCATTATCTTTAGCGACATCAGTAAACGCTGAATATATAGATGATACGTTTTTATCACCTGTAATCGTTCCATTAGGAAAGACTTCAAGCATTACAGATACGAAGAGTACGCAATCAAAAGGTGTAAAAAAAGGAAACTTGAAATTGAATGTAGAGTTTGGACCTTCTAGTGAGACATATTATATTGTTAGTACTGCTATCTATAAGTATAATAGGGTTCAGTATAAAGACAATGATTCTATAGCTAATGTTTTCATCTTGGATCAAGATTATGACTTGATTAAAACATATCCTAATGCTGTAACAAAAGAATATGTTCAGGTAATTCATGGGGATGAACCTGTAGAGATTGGCTTGTTATCACAACAAAGCGATGATGAAGATAAGAATTTTTTCGGTTGGTATCAACCAAAGTATAAGAAATGGCTTTTATCCTGTAAATATAGCGAAATTAAGAAATTAGATGACCTTGTGCTAGCGTATGCTTGGAAAGATAGATCAAAACAAACAGTACAAGCTTATAACTTAAGAAACAAAAAGTGTCTTCAAACGAGCAACGATTTAGGCTCCGATATGAAAATGGTATATTCCTATGGGAAGTACTACTGGTTTAAAAATGGAGAAAATAAATATGAAATTTACAATAAGGATTTTAAATGGATTCGTACCGTTAAATATGATGATAGTCTAATCTATTATGAAGATGGTAAGGTACGTGTAAAAAAAGAGAAAGTACTGAAGTCATTAGGAATTAAAAACCCAAAGAAAGCTTATTTAACATTAGAAGCTTTATGTTGGCCGAAAGATGAAGCAACGATATTATGTAATATTGCACCAAACGATTCCTGTGGATATCAAGAAACCGATGACTATATTATTACGAAGGATTACAAGGAAGTATACCATCAAAACATTGCTGGGGTTGGAATAACCAAACTGGGATCGTACTATTTATGTGGTAGTGATGGAAACTTTACGGATTGTAAAGTATACGATCTTTTGGGCAAGAAAATCAAGTCAAAAAGTGGAATCATTGCGAATGGTATGATAGATACTCAAGATGGACGTAATTTCTATGGTTTTCAAAATAATATGTTACATATTTTTACTGAAGAAGGAGATGAAGTGGTATCTATTCCGATGGAAGACAAGAATCGCCTTGATAAAAGCATAGTCGGACAATATGGAGAGATTGTTTTATATTTTGACATAATGAAGGAGCAATTCAAGATTTATTATACGGATACTCTTATTATGCAGGATTCTTTGATAGAACTTTATACATATCCAGACATTCAGATGATTTATAGGCAAAACAGGGACGTTGTTATTCAAATTAACGAGAGACTCATTTGTATTACGGATGAGGGTAAGATTCGTTGGGATGTAATCTTGGATGAGAGCAATGATGGAAAGTTATTGGCAGTATTTGATGACGCATATATTGTTTCTTATAAAGGCGATCTCAAAGTAAATAAATTAAGTCACGTTATGGAAGATGATTTGTAATGTCTGAATTCATAGACGAATTATCCTTCTTATGCTATAATTCTACTGATACATTTATGAGTAAATGGTTATATTGTCATATATAAGCAACAAGAAGGGTAAAAGAATGATTCGAGTAAACCAAGTAAAGCTTCCAATCGACCATAAAGAACAAGAATTAGTCCTTGCAGTCGCAAAGGCGATGAAAGTAAAAAAAGAGGAGATTCGTGAACTCTTAATTAAAAAACGTTCGATTGATGCAAGAAAGAAGAATGAAATTAAATACATCTACGCAGTAGACGTGAAAATAAAAAATGAAGAGAAAGTGGTAGCACGAGCAAAAAATCCAAATGTTACGATATCGAATGATAAAGCATACCGAGTTATCGTAACTGGGCAAGAGCCGATGAAACATCGTCCAATTGTTGTTGGCAGTGGTCCTGCAGGACTATTTTGTGCTTATCAGCTCGCATTTTATGGATACCGTCCTATTTTAGTAGAACGCGGTGGTACTGTTGAGGAACGAGTAAAGGATGTTGATACGTTTTGGGAGACAAATGTTTTGAATCCAGAATCCAACGTTCAGTTTGGTGAAGGTGGGGCAGGTACATTTTCCGATGGAAAGCTCAATACAATGGTAAAAGATACATTTGGCCGTATTCGAAAAGTATTAGAGATCTTGGTTGAGCATGGTGCAAATGAAGAAATCTTATATTTGAATAAGCCTCACATTGGAACTGACCATCTACGAGAAGTAGTAAAAAATATGCGTGAAGATATTAAGTCACGTGGAGGAGAGGTTTTATTTCACACGAAGTTGGTAGACATTAAGACGGTCAATGGTGAAGTTACAGAAGTCGTTTTAGAACAGCTTAAGGAAAAGAAAACATTTACGTTGCCTTGTTCTGATTTGATTTTAGCAATTGGCCATAGTGCCCGTGATACGTTTGAGATGCTTTATCACAACCAACTTCCGATGGAGAGAAAAGCATTTGCCGTTGGTGTGCGTATGGAACACAAACAGGAGATTATTAGCCAAAATCAATATGGAGATGATTATACCAAACTACCTGCAGCAGATTATAAGGTAACATATCAGGCAAGTAACGGTCGTGCAGTTTACTCCTTTTGTATGTGCCCAGGAGGTTATGTGGTAAATGCATCGTCAGAAGAGGGACGACTTGTTGTCAATGGTATGAGTTATCATGACCGTGCTGGTGAAAATGCGAACAGTGCGATCATTGTTACTGTTGGCGATAAAGACTTTTTAAATATTCCTGGGGCGAAGGATACTCCATTAAGTGGTATGGAGTTTCAGAGATATTATGAAGCTTTAGCCTATCAAACTGGACGCGGCAAAGTTCCAGTTCAGCGATTTATAGACTTTAAGGAAAAGAAAAAGAGTGTTGAGTTAGGTCATATAAAACCAAATCTGAAAGGAGCATACGAATTAGCTAATTTACATGAATGCTTGCCAGAAGAGGTTAGTGAAAGCATCGTAGAGGGTGTATTAGCATTTGAACGTATGATTCCTGGATTCGCAGATTCCGATGCGATTCTTTCAGGGGTTGAGATGAGAACGTCATCACCTGTACGTATGAATCGTAATGAGTATCTTGAAAGTGAAATTAAAGGTATTTATCCTTGTGGAGAAGGTGCTGGTTATGCTGGTGGTATTACATCAGCTGCGGTTGATGGTTTAAAAGTATTCGAAGTGTTAGCTGCGAGATATCATAATTAATAAGAAGAAGAGACAAGCTATTTTAGTTGTCATGGACAAGAAAAAGTGCGCGTAAAAAACTTTATCTAGTTAATAAGATAGAGAAAGAGATTAATACAGGATGATTGGACAATGACGGTAAAGCTTTTAAGTCATCGTTAAGTACATCTAATGTATTAATCTCTTTTATTATGTAATAGAATTTCGTAAACAGTTTATCTAGGGAGTGTATGAAGCAGAATTTTGTTCCATTAGTTTAATTATCTACTTGTTAAGAATTTAGTTGAGTGTTACAATAATGCTAATTATTTATAACAATGTATAGTAAAGTAAAGGGGACATACAAATGTTGAGATCTAGCCTTAAGGATAAAAAGCGTATTGTTATTAAGATTGGTTCCTCGTCATTAACTCATGAGGCGACAGAAGATTTAAATTTAACGAAGATGGAAAAACTAGTTCGTTTATTAACTGATTTATCGAATCAGGGAAAAGAAGTGGTACTTGTGTCTTCTGGTGCGATTGCTGTGGGTCGTAAGTCGATTGGATTAAAAGAAAAACCAACAGAATTATCGGTAAAACAAGCTTGTGCAGCCGTTGGACAGGCAAGGTTAATGATGGTTTATCAGAAATTATTTGCTGAATATAATCAGATGACAGCTCAGATTTTAATGACAAAGCATACAATGATTAATGATATTAGTCGTAAAAATGCAAAAAATACATTTGACGAATTATTAAAACTTGGTGTAATACCAATTGTAAATGAAAATGATACCGTTTCTACCGATGAGATAGAAGCACTTGGCTTCGGTGATAATGATACATTATCAGCGATTGTTGCTGCATTAATTCATGCAGACTTATTGATTCTATTATCCGATATTGAAGGACTTTATACCGATGATCCGAAAAAAAATCCAGATGCTAAATTCATTGATCAAGTGGATGAAATTGATGATTCGATTTTGGCAATGGGAAAAGGTGCAGGTTCTTCACTTGGTACTGGTGGGATGTCTACAAAGATATCAGCAGCTCAAATTGCAACAGATTCTGGTGCTGATATGGTCATTGCGAATGGAGAACATATCAGTACAATTCGACATATTATTGATGGGGACAATGTTGGAACCTTGTTCTGTGCCCATAAAAATAAGAACTTTCATCTCATCGATTACATAGTAACGACTCAATACCCACGAGAATAAAAGGACGAGAATATTGTGAAATTTCTTAAAAGATGAAAGAAGGATTGAAAAATAAGAAATTTGTTTGCATTTTTAAGAGTATTTCGGTAAAATAGAATGCAAAATATAAATAGATACCAAAGAGGTATACTAGCTAATACGATTGATATTCTCTATCGTAATGCGAAAAGGTAATATAGGAGTAAATAATATGGACGATTCAAGAATCACTAGAATAAATGAATTATATCATAAGTCACAAGCAGAGGGATTAACAGAAGAAGAAAAAGCAGAACAAGTGAGATTACGTACAGAATACGTGGCAGCAATTCGTGCCAATATGCGTGGTCAGCTAAATAATATTAGAATTTTAGAACAGGACGGTTCGGTAACGGACCTTTCAGAAAAAGCAAAAAAGCTTAACTAGGGCGTCATTTTGCACAGGGAAGTATTGTGAGCATGATATGCCAAAACATAATTCATTCGCAACACGCTCTCGCAGAAATATTTATAAAGCTTATGGTGATAGGACTTGTCTTATTATCATAAGCAATTTTCATATCTATAACACCAGAAGGAGGAAAGCATGATGGATAAGCAAACAATTCGAAAATTAATATTAAATCGCCGCGATCAGCTTTCCGATAAGATGGTGGAAGAGAAATCACGTTGTATCTTAGAGCAATTGTATCGTTTGGAACCTGTTGCTTCAGCTCATGAAATATATACATATGTATCCTTTGGAACGGAAGTAGATACTCTTGAATTAATTCGTAGTGAGTTACAAGATGGCAAAAAGGTATTTGTACCAAAAATCATAGCAAATGGTATGATTGATTTTTATAGAATCCAATCATTGGAGCAACTAGTCCCCGGTAAATTTGGGATTCTTGAGCCAATATCAGATGAAATTGGAGTGTTTGGGAAGAGTCATGATCAAGTAATGATTATGCCTGGCGTAGCGTTTGATTATAATAAAAATCGGATTGGATATGGTGGTGGTTATTACGACCGCTATCTAGAACAACATGATCAAGAAATTAGCCCAAAGATTGCCTTATGTTATGAACTTCAGATGATAGAAGCATTGGAACCTGATGAATATGACAAAAAAGTGGATTTTATTGTGACCGAACAAAGAATCTATTAAATATAGGAGTTCATTTTTTCACTCGAAACAAGATGGAAGAAACAGGAATTTATTCATAAAAGATTGAACGGAACATATAAGTTAATTTATAGAAAGTGGGGAAAGTGATATGGAATATTTAGAAAAGATAGGTGTAAATGCTCGTGAAGCATCAACGATGATGAATCGTTTGGGACAAATAGAAAAAAATAATGCATTGCTTGCTTGTGCAGTAGCTCTAGAAGAAAATGCAGCACAGATTTTAGCTGGGAATGAAGTAGATATTAAGAATGCAATTGATCATCAGATGAAGGAATCCTTAGTTGACCGTCTACGTTTGACAACGGAACGTATTAAAGGTATGGCAGATGGACTACGTTCTGTTGCAAAGTTAAAGGATCCAATTGGTGAAGTCATCTCGATGGAAAACAATCCAAATGGTCTTCAAATCATGAACAAACGTGTTCCAATCGGAGTAATCGGGATTATCTATGAATCCAGACCAAATGTAACTGCAGATGCGTTCGGACTATGCTTTAAGACAGGTAATGCAGTCATTCTTCGAGGAGGTTCTGATGCAATCAACTCGAACATTGTGATTGTGAAAGTATTACAGGAAGCATTGGCTAGTATCGGAATTAATCCAAATGCGGTACAGTTACTCGAGGACACTTCAAGAGAGACCGCAACAAAGATGATGAAGATGAACCAGTATATCGATTTATTAATTCCACGTGGAGGTGCTGGTTTGATTCAATCCGTCGTTTTAAATAGTACAATTCCAGTGATTGAGACAGGAACAGGCAACTGCCATGCATTTGTCGACGAATCAGCAGATTTTGCTATGGCAATTGATATTATTGAGAATGCAAAAACTCAGCGTTTAGGTGTTTGTAATGCCTTAGAGTCCTTAGTTATTCATAGTAGAATCTTAGAAGAGTTTCTACCAAAGGTTTATGAGCGCTTAACTGCAAAACAGATTGTGTTCCGTGCAGATGAGCGTGCACGTAAAGTTTGTCCACAGATGGAAGTAGCAACCGAGGAGGATTTTGGCAAAGAATATTTGGACCGATTGATTTCAGTTAAAGTTGTTGATAACATTGATGAAGCAATTGCACATATTAATAAATATAGTACAGGTCACTCCGAAACAATCATAACAAGAGAATACGAGAATGCGATGAAGTTTACGAATGAGATTGATTCTGCAGCTGTTTATGTGAATGCTTCTACAAGATTTACGGATGGTGGAGAGTTTGGCTTTGGTGCTGAAATTGGTATTAGTACACAAAAGCTCCATGCGAGAGGTCCAATGGGCTTGCTAGCACTTACCTCTAATAAATATGTGATTTTTGGGAATGGTCAGGTTCGTAAATAAATGAGCTTGTGTGGAAATGCACTTGTGATTAACATTGAGTAATTGAATCATTAAGTAGAGAGTAATCATCAAGTGAACAATCTGGTAATGGGGGATTGATCAAATGTCAGTAAAAGACCGAAGAGGAGATAGAATTATACCTATTACATATGAACCACAGGAAGAATTTAAAGATAACTCACAAAAAGAGAGCATGATATTGACCGTTGTCTCAAATGGTAGCTATGAGTTTGAATTAAATAACAATAGGTATAAAAAACAAGCTCCGTTTATTTTATGTCTAACAAATAAAGATAAGATTGAGTTAAAGAGTAAGGAGGGGTATTGTTCAGCAGCTTCCTTCTCATTTTCACCCCTATTTATTAATTCAGCTCTTACCGAGGAGGCATTAGAAAAAAACAGTTTTAATCATATCGAGGATATGCATGATAGTAATCTAATGTTAATGTTTCGTTATCACATGGAAGACTTTGACGGACTTATTATGTTGGATTATTTTTCTTCTCTTAAAGTGAATGAATGGGTTGGAATCATGGGAAGTGAAACGTTATCCCAAAGTGATGGAATGTGGACCTGCAGAATACGCAGATATTTATTACAGTTATTGTATCTTTTAGAGGATAGTTATTATGAACTTAAAAATGGCCAGAAGGAACAAAAAGATACAGTAGAAATTGTTATGGAATTTATTCATACTCATTATCATCAGGGAATTCTCTTGCAAGATTTGTGTCAGTATGCGAATGTGAATCGAACAACATTAAATGAAGCATTTAAGAAGAGAACAGGTGTAACCGTAATGCATTATTTAGCAGATTATCGCATTAAGATGGCAAAGACTACGCTAACTCATACAAATCTAAAGCTTTCTGAAATTGCAGTATGTTGTGGCTATAATTATGAGACTTACTTTATGCAACAGTTTTCAAAGAAAGTTGGATTAACTCCTTCGGAATATCGCGAGAAAAAACTGGAGGAGAAGTTTGGTAAATCATCTTAGTTTCGATTGCAGATTTTATAGCATAACCTTGCATATAGTTGATTGTTAAATAAAACAAAATTGATAGAATTAAGGAATAGAGGAAACTCTATTCCTTTTTTGTTGAATAGGAAAGTTTTTATGGAGGTAGTTATGAAAAATCAGTATGTTTTATTTGATGCTCTAAAGTTTCTGAAAAAATATATGTTTGCTCATAAGGGTAGTTTCTTGAAATTTTATCTTGGGTGGTTATTCCAATCAATTATTATGGTAATCACTCCAACTCTCTTTGGAAAAATGGTTGATGAGGTTGTATATAACAATAATCAAGAGACTTTCTTTCAGATTGGTTTTCTTGTTGCTGGATTGTATCTCTGTTGTTGGATTCTCTATTTTTTTATCTATCGACAACATAACTACCTGATGACAAAGTTTGCATATCAAATTAAGAAGGAGCTATTTGAACATTTCCTAATAATGAAAGCAGAGAAGCTTAATCATATGGAAGAAGGCGAATGGATGAGCTTAATCACATGGTATCCAATGGAATGTGTCCATCTATTAGTTCGTGGAGTTATCCATCAGATCAATCGTATGATAAGTATTATACTAATTGTTTTTGCAATTGTACAAATTGATCTTCTTATGGGCGCTATTGTTTTATCCATAGTATGTATTTCAATTATTCTATCAAAGATGGCTGGTGAAAAAATAAATCATCAAGCATTACTACTTCGTAGGCAAAACGAAAAAAATCAAAGTTGGATTCTTGAAATGCTGTCTGGTATGATGCAAATTAAGTTACTCAGTGCAGAACCTTATGTAAGGGAGAAGCTAGGGGAAAACATCAAGCATGTTTTTGATATCAGAGCAAAGAGTAATCAGATTACTGTTAAATATTCCAATTTACTTCTTGCGTCTAGGACCTTATTACTAGTATTACTATATGCTTATCTTGCTTTCCTAAGCTTCCAAAGCAAACTCACAATTGGAGAACTAACTACAATACTAGCTTATCATTCATCCTTAATGATTAGTATTGCAAATGTTTATGATAACTGGAAAAATGCAGTGGAGCGAGTTCCTTTTGTTCAGAAAATACAGGAGTTTTTAAATACACCAACGGAGAAAGAATGGACTGGAACTCAGGAATTAGGAAAGGATTTGCTTTCGGTTCAATTCGATGAGGTATCTTTTCGCTATGAGGATAAACGTGTACTGAATCAAATAGCATTTACAATACGACCAGGGGAAAAAATCGGTTTAGTTGGAGAAAGTGGGTGTGGAAAAACCACGATTGCCAGTTTACTCATGGGCCTATTCGAGCCAGAAGAGGGAGTTATTCGCATACAAAACAAGGATATGAGAAAATTTCGGTTAGAATCATTACGAGAGAGAATTGGTTTAATCAGTCAGCAGGTGAGTATAATCGACGGAACAATTCGAGAAAACTTAAGCGCGGTAAGGGAAGAATCAACTTTGGATGAATTGATGAAAGCTTGTCAGTACGCTGGAATATGGGATTATATTCAGTCGCTACCACAAGGACTTGACACAATGATTGGGAGAAATGGAATTGAGCTATCGGGAGGAGAAAAACAACGTCTTTCGATTGCAAGAATTTATTTAAAACAGCCGGAAATTATCATTTTTGATGAGTCCACTTCGGCTTTAGATTTTGAAACAGAAAAGCAAATTATGGGGTATTGGGATAATATTTTAAACAATCATACAGCCATTATAATTACGCATCGACTGACAACATTATCATGTTGTGATGAAATCTTTGTCATGAAGGATGGGAGTATAATAGAGCAAGGAACACTTAGTCAGTTAAGAAATAAGGGGACTTATTTCAATCAGTTATTTCGCATTCAGGAGGGAAAGTTATGAGAGAACAATATCGCCATCGCCATGATATGTTGAAAAAAATCATGTGTTTCTTAACAGGTAAAAGACATACTCTAATGTTCTTGCTATTACTTGAGCTACTACTGTTAATGATCGAAATGTTAAAACCTTTGCTTTACCAAAGTTTTATTGATGACATCATAGGAAATAAGGCAAAAAAGTTATTACCATATGTATTAGGTGGTTATGTAGTTCTATTGCTTTTTGAAATGATTTTTCAATGGTTTCGGGTGAATTGTCATAATCGAGTTTTATTTCAACTGTTAAAGAATATTAAGTTAGTAATTTGGAATAAGTATGAGCATCAAGATAGTGAGAATTCCAATCTTTTGCCATCAGACCAAAAACTCATTCTAGAAAATGATGTAGAGAAGGTTGGAACATTAGTGTATGAACAGAGTATTCAATATATAGTCTCTATTCTACTGATATTATATACTTCTATTATGATGCTCTACATTAACCCAGGCATGGCTATACTAAGTTTTTTTAGCATTCCGATAACGCTTTATATCGATTATAAGATTGGGAAAAAAGAGAAAGTAATGAATGAAGATAATCGTCAAAATGATACGAATATGAATGCATGGTTACATAAAAGCATGGACAATTGGAGGGATTATCGACTTTTGGGGTTGCAGCAGCGACAAAAGAGAGAGTACGACGAGTTTCAGAATAAATTTGCTGCTTACAATATACGTTGGATTAACTATTGGGTTGCACGGGTGTTAATTATTCCTGAGCTAAAAAATGAGTTTTTGATGAAGCTTATGGTTTATCTTGTTGGTGGTTACTTGATCAGCCAAGGAAAGCTAACTATTGGACAATTGCTTTTATTTATTATGTATTACAGTTATTTCTCGAATGCAGTTCAATCAATTGCGAATAAGAATGCAGTTCTTTTAGAGGACGCTCCTCAAATGGACCGCGTATTTGAGCAACTAAATGAAGAAAAGGTGAAAAAAGAATCGAAACCATTGAATTTAATTACATCAATTGAGATGCAAGAGGTTAGTTTTCGATATGAATCCAAGGAAGTACTTGATCGATGGAATCTCGAGCTGTCTCAAGGAGATATGGTGGCACTAGATGGAGAAAGTGGTCGTGGAAAGACGACCTGTCTGAAGCTACTCTTAAATTTACTACAACCAGAGAGTGGTTTTATTCGAATCAATGGTATTGATATCAATGAATTTCAGCGTGAACATTATTATCATAGGATATCATGCGTTATGCAGGAAAGTATGATATTTGATAGTACAATACGGGAAAATTTGTTGTACGCAAAGCCTGAAGCGACAGAGGAAGAGCTGATTTCTTGTTGTCAGATTACAGGTATTTACGAGAAAATCAAAAGTTGGCAACAAGGGTTTGATACGGTGATTGGAGAAAAAGGAATGAAGCTATCTGGTGGAGAAAGGCAACGACTCTGTCTTGCTAGAGCACTTCTAAAGGAGGCAGATGTATTAATACTAGATGAAGCGACTTCTGCACTTGATACGAGGTGCGAATATGAGATTTGGAAACAAATTCGTACTATAATGAAAAACAAAATAGTTATTATTATTACACACCGTGATACGGTTAAGAATCTTTGCAATCGTGTTGTTACGGTAGGAAAATAAATGAGGAATATCTTTGTTGACAGATACTGGTTATGGTAATATAATGAAATTCTGCATCTGCAGAAATTCAAAGTATTACCTTCGGTATTTGACTGGCAAAACCCAGCAAAACGAGGCCGACTTGGAAAGATATGAAAATATAACTACCAGGAGGAAGTAACAATGATTACGATGGAAAATGTGAGTAAATCGTACAAGGTTGCAAAGCGTAATGCAGGAATGAAAGAAGCCTGCAAATCTTTATTTCGAAGGCAGACTGAGACAATTCATGCATTGTCGAATGTCAGCTTCACAGTCAAAGATGGTGAAATGGTTGGTTATATCGGACCTAACGGAGCTGGTAAAAGCTCTACCATCAAAATTCTAAGTGGAATATTAACACCTGACAGTGGGAGTTGTGTTATTGATGGACGAATCCCCTGGGAAAATCGAATCGAGCATGTGAAACAGATTGGTGTTGTTTTTGGACAACGATCACAGCTTTGGTGGGATATTCCTGTTATAGATTCTTTTGAATTACTCAAAGAAATCTATTCTATTCCAACCCCAAACTATAACAACAAACTTGAAGAATTAACAGAGCTTTTGCAATTGCAGGAGCTATTAAAGACGCCAACGAGGCAGCTGTCACTTGGTCAACGGATGCGCTGTGAGATTGCCGCTTCCTTAATTCACGAACCAAAGCTTCTGTTTTTGGATGAACCAACGATTGGGTTAGACGCTGTATCCAAATTGGCAGTACGCAAATTTATCCATAAGTTAAATAAAGAACATAATACGACTGTTATTTTGACTACTCATGATATGCAAGATATCGAAGCTTTAGCAAATCGAGTGATTTTAATCGGAAAGGGAAGAGTGCTATTAGATGGTTCGCTAGAACAAATGCGTCAAGCCTCACAGTTTTCATTTCTAGAAGATGTGGAGGATCGTAATTCCTCCTTGGACCAAATTGTTGCCAATCTGTATAAAAACTTAGATATATTGTAGGAGGCCAACAATGAAAAAATACTATTGTTTTTTTAAGGTACGGTTTTTTACAGGGCTACAGTATCGGTCGGCGAGTTTTACTGCACTTACGACACAATTTATATGGGGGATGATGGAGTGTTTTGCTTACAAAGCATTGTTAGAATCCAGTGCAATCACATTTCCAATGGAATACTCCGCACTTGTATCTTATATCTGGTTGAAAGAAGCTTTTTTAGTATTGTTTACAACATGGGCAACCGATAATGATTTATTCAGCTTAATTTTGGATGGCGGTATTGCATATGAACTGTGTCGACCAGTTTCTATTTATAAAATGTGGTTTTCAAGAAATGTGGGTGGAAGAATTGCAATTACAACTCTAAAGTTCGGTCCTGTTCTACTTGCAGCAGCACTGATACCAAGACCTTATAAGCTTGGAGCACCAGTGAGTGTATTAGCTTTCATTTTCTTTTTATTGACGATGATATTGGCATTAATTGTTACAGTCGCTTTTTGTATGGTTGTTTATATGTTATCATTCTTTACAATTTCGCCTAGCGGTTGGAGAATGCTATTAACTGGAGCAGTTGAATTACTATCAGGTTCAATCATACCATTACCATTTATACCAAATCCATATCGAACGATCATTGAACTGCTACCATTTGCTTCCATGCAAAATGTTCCGTTTCGAATTTACAGTGGTGATTTGGCAGGAAGCTCTATGATACAAGCAATCGGATTACAGTTATTTTGGTCAGTTGTGCTTATTTTTTTTGGCAATTATCTATGCAAAAGGGCAGAACATCGAATTGTTGTGCAAGGAGGCTGAGAGTATGAGATTAAAGAAAACGTTGAAACTTTATCGTATGTACATATCAATTGTGCTTAGAAGTAGCCTTCAATATAAGTTATCGTTTCTTTTAATGATAATTGGACGATTTATTCTATCCTTTAGTGGTTTTTTAGGAATCTTTTTTCTTTTCTCTGGTTTTAAGGATATCAAAGGCTATTCCTATAGTGATATTCTTTTATGTTATGCGATCTTACAATTATCGTTTGCAATTACAGAGTGTATTGGAAGCGGGTTTGGATCTTTCTCTGGTATTGTGAAGCGTGGAGAGTTTGATCGAATCCTATTACGCCCTTGCAGTCCGATTTTGCAAGTGTTAGGAACACGGTTTGAACTAGGAAGAATTGGGCCAATGGTTACTGCAGTTCTTATGCTTGTGATTGGTATACAAAATAGTGATATTACTTGGTCAATCAGTCGTGTGCTAACTCTAGTTTTTATGATTACTGGTGGAATTATGCTATTCCTTGGTTTATTTATGATAGCTGCTAGTATATGTTTTTTCACGATTGAGGATACCCGTAGTATGAATATGTTTACCTATGGTGCAAAAGAGCATGGAAAATATCCATTTGATATTTATGGAAAGGGTATTATGAAATTTTGTACGTATGTAATTCCTTATACCATGGTTCAATACTATCCATTGCAGTACTTAATAGGAAAATCACAACAATGGGTATATATGCTTTATCCCTTCGCTATTATTGTCTTTTTCATAATATGTTACGGAATATGGCGTTTCGGTATGAAACACTATGAATCCTGTGGTTCCTAAGTAGAAGATGTGGAATTCTTAGGATTTTATCAAATTTTTATTGCATTGTTTCCCTTGCGCATATAGAATAGAAGAAGTGTAAAAAACATTATGTATAACACGATTATTAGGTACGACAACATAGATAATTGCACATTCGATATTTATGTGCATGGGAGGAAACATGAAATTAGAATTATTAAATCCGACATTAGAAATGAAAGATATGTATCTTGCTTATTCGAGTGAATGGAATGAAAAATGCCAGGAGATGATTCCACAAATAAGCAGTTTACGTGGACTTTCTTATGAAGCATGGTTTGAACAAATCGTAAGAAGTAATGAAATTGAGTTTTGCAAAGAGCAAGGCTTGGTTCCATCCGATGTGTACTTTTACGTAGATATAGATTCAAACTCTATCCTTGGTGCAGTACAGATTCGTCATGAATTAAATGACACTTTATCCTATGAAGGACACATTAGCTTTGGTATCCGTCCTAGCCATCGTGGAAAAGGACTAGGTAAGAAATTACTAGATGAAGCGCTTAAAATTGCAGATACTCTTGGAATTAAGAAAGCATTGCTTGTCTGCGATAAGAACAATGCACCAGCTCATAAAGTGATAAAAGCAAATGGTGGAGAATTAGAAGATGAAGTATTGATTGAAGATACAATTCTTCAGAGATTCTGGATTGATGTATTACCAAGTACAGAACCAAATCGTCAGTACCACTTCATGGAGTTGATGAAAAAAGCAATCCAGCAAGAAAAAGAGGCACTTGGACGTGATTTAACTTATAACGTACAAACATTTGGCTGTCAAATGAATTCAAAAGATTCCGAAAAGTTAGCAGGTATCTTAGAAACGGTTGGTTATGTAGCAACTGATTCGGAAGAAGCGGATTTTGTTATCTATAATACTTGTACAGTCCGCGAAAATGCGAATACTCGAGTATATGGACGTATTGGATATTTAGGTAACTTAAAAAGTAAAAATCCAAATAAGAAAATTGCTCTGTGTGGCTGTATGATGCAGGAAGAACATGTAGTTGCAAAGATTAAGCAGAGCTATAGCTTTGTTGATATTGTTTTTGGTACACACAACATCTTTAAATTAGCAGAATTAATGTATCAGAGAATGCATAGTAAAAAGATGGTCATTGACATATGGAAAGGTACCGACAAGATTGTTGAGGAACTTCCAAGCGAGAAAAAGTTTAAATTTAAAGATGGCGTAAATATTATGTATGGCTGCAATAATTTCTGCAGTTATTGTATTGTTCCTTATGTTCGTGGACGTGAAAGAAGTCGTAATCCAGAAGATATCATTCATGAAATCGAACAATTAGTGAAGAATGGTGTCGTTGAGATTATGTTACTTGGCCAGAATGTGAATTCCTATGGAAAGACATTAAAGAATCCAATTACATTTGCTGAGTTATTAAAGAGAGTGGAAGCTGTCGAAGGTCTTAAGAGAATTCGTTTTATGACACCACATCCTAAGGATTTATCCGATGAAGTAATTGAAGTAATGAAGAACAGTAAAAAAATCTGTAATCATCTTCATTTACCAGTACAGTCAGGAAGTACGAAGTTATTAAAAGCTATGAATCGAAAATATACAAAGGAAGATTATCTTGCATTGATTGACCGAGTAAAGACAGCAATGCCGAATATCTCCTTAACGACAGATATTATTGTTGGCTTCCCAGGAGAAACAGAGGAGGACTTTGAGGATACCTTAGATGTAGTTCGCAAAGCTCGCTACGATAGTGCGTATACTTTCCTTTATAGTAAGCGTACAGGTACTCCGGCAGCAAAGATGGAAGACCAGATTCCAGATGATGTTGCAAAAGAGCGATTTAACCGTTTATTAGAGGAAGTTCAAAAAATCTCAAGAGAATTGTCACAAGAAGATGAAGGTAAAATTGAGGAGGTTCTTGTAGAAGAAATCAACGGACAAGATTCTTCGTTAGTGACTGGTCGATTAAGCAATAATCTATTAGTTCATTTTAAAGGAGATGCTTCCTTAATTGGAACATTACAGATGGTTAAATTAACCGAATGCAAAGGCTTCTATTATCTTGGAGATTTAGTATAAATCAGCGTTCCTTAATTTAATCGACGTCATTTTGCACAAAGAAATATTATGAAAATGGGATGACAAACATAATTTTTTTGTCATCTCATTTTTATATGAAATCTATCTTTTATCTAACCTTTCCTTTGGTATACTCGCTTTATCAAATAAATGATAAAGAAGGAGATAGAAAATGAAGAAGAAAAATTGGAACAAATCAGCAGTTGTAGGAGCTATTGTATTAAGTTTAGTAGTAACTGGATGTGGGAAAAATGAGTCAAGGGATAGATTAAGTGAAGATAGTGCAATAAAACAAGAAGTTACTGTATCCAATCAAGCTGAAGCAGATGACGTAGATGTGGATACGAACAGTACATATAGGATGACACAGGAGTTAGAAAAACAAGGTACAGAAGATAAAAATAATGAGTCTGAAAATGAGTCAGATACAGAAAAAAAATCAGAGTCAGTTCAAAACGAAAACTCAGTTAAAGCTTCTGAAAAAGATACAGATGAGGATTATAATTACTCGTTAAAGGCTACCTTTGATGATGGCGAGTTAATCCTAGATAATCATGGCATAAGTGTCAAAGACGATAATGGTCAGGCAATTATTTTTGACGGTAAGATTGATATAAGAGATAAAAATGGTAACATCCAGCTCAATAATGAAGAATTGGTAATTAAGGATGAATTAACCGGTTTAGAAGCTGTAAGATTTGATCAAAGTGGTTTACATGTTAGCGATAATGTAGTTAGCTGGGATGAAGAAGGTTTACATATTAATACAGATGATTTTAAGCTAAATCTAGACGTTACATTTCCAAGTTTTGAAGATTGTGACGAGACAGAAAAAACTAGTTTAATTGATACTTCTGACAAAGAAAAATGGAATGAGTTTTCAAAAAATATGAGCAATTTCTTTTGTACTACGGTAAATGATATCGTGAACCATTCCTTGGATTTTATACATAATAAAGACTGGAAGTCTTGGGATAATGTTACAATAATGAATACGGTTGAAACAATCAATGGAAAAGAAATTCAAGCAAAAATATGGTTTGATGAGGGATATTTAAAGACAATGAATATTCCAGAAGAAAATCTGACTGTAGAAGGTTACAGTTTAGTTGAGACAAAGAATGAGAATGGAAACGTGATTCGTATCTATCACTAAAGGTTTCTGAGGTTAAGTTTGTTTACCTAAAAGATGGAGATATTATGAAATTATTAGTCGTTGAAGATGAAAAAATGCTGCAAGAGATTATTACAAAAGGTCTTAAAAAATGTGGTTATGCAGTAGATCATGCAGATGATGGTGAAATGGCACTTGAGATGTTTGGAGAAAATGAATATGATTTGATCGTGTTAGATCTTAACTTGCCGAAAGTAGATGGTATGGAGGTTTTACATCAGATTCGTGAAAAGAACCAGGAAATTAAGGTGCTGATTCTTTCTGCTCGATCTGATATTGAAGATCGAATAGCAGGACTTGATGATGGTGCCAATGACTATCTGGTAAAACCGTTTGACTTTTTGGAATTAGAGGCGAGAATACGTTGTTTATTGCGTCAGCGTGTCGTTATGGAAGAGATGATTCTAACGCATAGAGAATTAAGTCTAAATACAAAGAATAAAACAGTATGCTATGGTGAACTTAAGTTGGACTTGACTAAGAAAGAATATGGGATTTTAGAATATCTCATGGTACATAAAGAGGAAGTAGTCAGTGCAGAAACATTAATTGAACATGTATGGGATAGTGAGGTTGATCTATTCTCGAATACCTTTAAATTCCATATGAGTTCCTTGCGAAAAAAATTATTGGAGAAAACAAGCATTGATTGGATTAAGAACATACGTGGAGTGGGATATCAGATGGAAGTTAGATAAATATTGACAAGGTACTGATACAGCAAATCATAGATCTGAAAGGTCAATTGAAATTTGGTGAAAAGAATGAAATTTTTAAAACTGAGAACGAAGATAACTTTAATTAGTGCATTGATTCTGGTTGGCATGGCTTGTGCTTTTACAGTGATTTCTGTGAAAGATGCAAAGACAACTTACGAGAATCATTTTGATATGTCTTTGTCTGATGGAATGAGTTTAAATTTAAATGGTAAGAAAATTGAATTTGGAAAAAACGGCAATAGTAGTTTAGGTGAAATCTTGGAATTCGCTGGTGAAGTTGCCAAAGTTGGAGAAGATGCATTTTTAGAAGATTACGCTAGCGAAGATAGCGTGAATCAGATTTTTTCAGATGCATCGAGTGAGTTTACAAGAAATAGTATTATTGTTATGGCAGTTTTGGTCTTTACTGGGGTATTAATTATTTATGTATGTGTTGGGATTGCCTTAAAGCCAGCTCAGAAATTGAGTAAGTCGATGGAAACGATTAATACGAATAATTTATGCCAGAAGCTAGAAGAACCAAAATGTGAAGACGAAATTGGAAGTTTGACCAAATCGTTTAATCATTTGTTGGGAAGATTAAGTTCTTCGTTTGATTCACAGAAGAACTTTGCGGCAAATGCTGCGCACGAATTAAAGACTCCATTGGCAACGATGAAAGCTGGAATTCAGGTACTGGAGATGGAGGAAACACCAAGTCTTGAAGATTATCAAGAGACAGTGGAAGTAGTAAAGGTTAATACAGAACGTTTGATTCATATTGTTGAGGACTTAACGAATTTAACGAAACAAGATAACTTGCAATTTTCAGACCGTATTGAACTTACGGAAGTGATTGAAGATTGTGTTAAAGAACTTTCATCGATTACCAAAAGGTGTGGTGTTACAGTACGTGTTGGAAATTGTGAGGGAATAATCCTCGGAAATCATACATTAGTTTATCGAGCAATATTTAATCTCATGGAGAACGCAGTCAAATATAATCGTGAAAATGGAATGGTATTTGTTACTTCGAAAATAGAAGGTCAGTATGTGAGGGTTGTGATTGAGGATAATGGGGTTGGAATACCAAGAGAAGCATTGCCACATATATTTGATGCATTTTACCGGGTGGATAAATCGCGCTCTCGTCAAATTGGAGGTTCTGGTTTAGGGCTAGCGTTAGTGAAGAATATCATTGATAAGCACAATGGGAAAATAGCGGTTACAAGTGAGATGGGCAAGGGTACAACATTCGAAGTTGAAATTTGTAGATATATAGGGACATGATATTAAAAGATACATTAGGATGATATGCCCCCTAGAAGTTAGACTTTATGGCGGAGTGGATTTTTCCACTTCGCCTTTTTCGTTATACTGACAAGAGACTGAGTCTGTATTCAACAGGGCTCATCCTATATGGGATGATATACATATAAGGAAGTTTGTGGTCATTTTGCTCGAAATTCAGCGAAAAATGATGGAATATTATACAAATAGTACATAAGTAATATTGACCATAGAGAAAATAAAGTATATACTTGTCTTACAATATATTACAAAAATAGAAAAGTAAGTTATTAAAAGTCATAATATAACATATTAATATGCTTTGAATGACAGTAAATGATTTATCTTATCTAGATTTGTAATCATATACGATAATACATAAGGAGTGTTAAAATGGTGAAGAGAAAAGAAAGTATGATTAAGCGTTTTGTAGTTATGCTAATTGTTATGGCTATGACCTTAACTTGTTTGCCAGTTTCATCGACAACAGCATTTGCTGCAACTACCAAAGATGTGATTACATTTAAGGATGCAGATTACAGAATTATGGCTGTTGGTCAGACTTACAATTTTAAGCTACTCAATAGCAGTAAGGGTTCGAAGGCAGTTTGGGAAAGTAGCAAACCTTCCGTAGCTGAAGTTAGCAAAAAAGGTGTTGTAAAAGCAGTTGCAGAAGGAACTGCAACAATCACTTGTACAGTGACCAGTAATGGAGAGAATACTGTATTAAAAGCAACTGTTTATGTTAAGAAAGTTTCAAAAAAGCCTGCTACTAGCGTTAAAATTACTAATAAAATTGATTCTATGTCGGTTGGTGAGACATATGCTTTTAGTCGTTCCTTAGCTCCAAAGACCACATCTGACTATGTAAACTGGATCTCAAGTAACCCAGCAGTAGCAACGGTTGATAAAGACGGAGTCGTAACCGCAAAATCAACTGGAACTGTTGAGATTAAGGCAGCTGCGTTGTTTGGAAAAGCGAATGATAAAGTTAAGATTAAAATATCGGATAGTTCACAAATAACTGCTATGTATGGTTCTCCAGAGATCGATGGTAAGGTGGATGCCGTATGGAAAAAGGCTTTAGAAGTAGTACCAACTGTATGTGGTGGACAAACAACTACAACAGCTAAATTTAAGACAATGTGGGATGATAATGCATTCTACATATTAGCACAGGTTAAGGATGCAAACATGTCAGTTGCAGCAGGAAATCCATATGAACAGGATTCTCTGGAAGTTTTCTTAGATGGGAATAATGATAAGACACAGGAATTTGGAGTCGATGACCTTCAGTTCCGTATCAACTATGAAAATAAGAAAACTGCTGATAAAGGAGATATTGCAAGATTATATTCACAAACGAGTAAAGTAAAAGATGGATATGTGATTGAAGCAAGAATTGAGTTCCAAAAAGCCCCTACGAATAATCAGGTATTAGGAATTGAATTACAAATCAATGACGGCAAAGATACAGGCAGAATTGCCACCTTAAATGTATTTGATTTAACAGGTGGTGCATGGAATAACACGGCATTGTTTGGAAACGTTATCTTAAAGGGGAAGAAGGCTGGCGCAAAAGAAACAGTTAATCATTATAAGTTATTAAGTTTAATTGATAGTACAGAGAAAATTGATTTGTCAGAGTATACGAATGGGGATACACTGACGACTGCAATTGCTAAAGCAAGGAAAATACTCAAAGATAAAAAAGTTACTCAAGCACAAGTAGACGCACAATACAAAGCAATTCAGAAAGCAATTGAAGGACTTACCTATACCGCAGAAGCAGCAAAAGTGAAGAGATATGTACCAGTTCCTACGCAATATAAAGGTGAGAGTGAGAAAGCTGGAAAGATTGTCAGCATGACTTATGATTTAACCATGAATGGAAAAACAGTTACAAAACCTGTGAATGTTTATTTACCATATGGATATGATGAGAAGGATACTACGAAAAAGTATAATGTATTATATTTGATGCATGGTGGTGGAGAAAACGTTTCAACAATCTTTGGTGGAGCAGGTGAGAGCAGAGAGTTAAAGAGAATCATCGATAATATGATCGCAAAGGGAGAGATTGATCCACTAATCGTTGTAACTCCAAGTTTTAACGAAGGTTATAATGATGCTAGTTTATTCTATCAGGAAATCGATACTGTAATACCTGCAGTAGAGAAAAAGTATAATACATATTTGACAACTGGTGATGCAAAGGATATTACGGCTACGCGTGAACATAGAGCATTTGGTGGTTTTTCTATGGGTTCTGTATGTACATGGACGGTATTTATTAATCATTTGGATTATTTCAAATACTTCTTACCAATTAGTGGAGATTGTTGGGCGTTTAACGAGGATGAGAGTGTTAAGAATGCAGAGAACAAACCTTTAGCAATAGCAAAGAAGCTAGAAGAAGTTGTTAAGAATGCTGGCTATACTTCAAAGGATTTTTATGTCTTATGTGCAACTGGAAGTCAAGACATTGCTTATCCTAATGTCAACCCTCAGATTGAGGCATTAAAGACATTAACAGGTACATTTAAATATTCAGGAAACTTAAAGGAAGGTAATTTCTACTTTATCGTTGCCGATGGTGGTACCCATGCTTGGAACTTTGTAAATCAGTATATTTATGATATTTTACCTGATTTGTTTCAATAACATTATAATCATGCACTATAATTAAGAGTAAGCCTCTTGGCAATTTGGCCAAGAGGCTTTTACTAATAATTCGTTTCATTCTAGGGAAATATAGCTAACGCATTGCAATCGAAGAATTGATATTTTTTTCAACTTGATTAATTCGAATAATATGATATTATTTATCAGTAATAATTACTTGGAGTTGAATTGAACATAGCTATATATTGTAATAATAATTCTTGACATACAATATGTTGTAGGTGTATATTGATTATAATGATAATAATTACTAATATAGCAAAATAATCCAAATGACTAAGGGAGTGCTCTTTGGTCGGGGGGACTAACAGATTTAGTAATATAAATACTGAAATTAAAACTACAGTTAACGAACTAAAATTTGAGTGGGGTAGAAAAGTGATTACAATTAAAAAGCGAAATGGAACGATTGAGCCACTTTGTGTGGAAAAAACGAAAAAAATGATAGCATTTGCATGTGAGGGATTACAGGATTGTAACCCGGTGGAGTTAGAGCTAGATGCTCAAATTCAGTTTGTGGATGGAATGAGCACAAAAGAGATTCAGAAGGTCTTAATTCAAACCGCGATTGAAAAAGTGATTGATACAAGAAAGGATTCTGATGGTAATCAGACAAAAAAAACGAACATAAACTGGCAATATGTTGCAGCACGCCTCTTAATCTATGATTTATATAAAGAAGCGGCAATCCAACGTAACTATCAAAAGTTTGGATATGGAGACTTCTATGAATTAGTTCAGAAATTAGTGCAACTAAATTTGTATGGTACTTATCTTGTACAAAACTATTCTAAGGAAGAAATCATTGAGCTTGGTGCTTATATTAAACCAGAGCGTGACTATTTATTTAATTATGAGGGCGCAAAGCTGTTAGCCGACCGTTACTTGATCAAGGGTTTTCAGAAAGAAGTATATGAATTATTCCAAGAACGTTTCATGGTAATAGCAATGCATCTAGCAATTCCGGAAGGAGAACGTCGTGTAGAGTACGCAAAGAAGTTCTATGACATTCTAAGTAAACTTCAGATGACTGTTGCAACGCCAACGTTAGCTAACGCTGGAACTCCATTTTATCAGTTAAGTTCCTGTTTTATCTCTGTTGCAGGAGATAACTTATGGTCAATCTATGATGTAAATCAGAAGTTTTCTCAAGTAAGCAAGCATGGTGGCGCATTAGGAATCTATGTTGGTAAAGTACGTGCTATGAATAGTGAAATCCGTGGTGTTGAGAATGCTTCGGGTGGTGTCATTCCTTGGATTCGACTCTATAATGATACTGCAGTAGCGGTGGATCAGCTTGGTAGAAGAAAAGGTGGTGCAACGATTACACTTGATATCTGGCATGCCGATTTATATGATTTCCTAGAATTGAAAACGAATAATGGTGATGACCGTAGAAAGGCACATGATATATTTACTGGCTTAAGTGTTCCTGATTTATTTATGCAACGCTTAAAAGAAAGAAAAGAGTGGTCTTTATTTGATCCATATCTAGTGAAGAAATTGATGGGATTTTGTTTAGAAGATTGCTATGATGAGGAAAATGACAAGGAATTTACCCGTCGTTATTTAGCTTGTGAAGCAAATCCATTGTTAAAACGTATTACAGTTCCAGCACTAGATATTATGAAACGAGTGATGAAAAGTGCCGTAGAAACTGGAGTTCCTTTTATATTCTTCCGTGATACAGTAAATCGTGCGAATCCGAATAAGCATGCAGGTATCATCTACGCATCCAACTTATGTCAAGAAATTGCTCAAAATATGAGCGAAACAAAGCTTTTGCAAGAAGAAATCGTAGATGAAAATGGTAGCTTACAAATTCATACAAAGACAGCTCCAGGAGATATGGTTACTTGTAACCTCAACTCAATTAATCTTGGAAAGGTTTCCTTTACTGATTTAGAAAGTAATATTCCACTGCAAATTCGTATGCTAGACAATGTAATTACAATAAATCAAACACCAGTGGTAGAAGCGAGAATTACATGTGACAAATATCGTGCTATTGGTCTTGGTACTAGTGGATATCATCATTACTTGGCGAATCATAAGATTGCATGGGAAAGTGAGAAGCATCTGGAAGAAGCAGATCGCTTGTTTGAAGAAATTGCTTATCATGCAATCAAAGCATCGATGGAATTGGCAAAGGAGAAAGGTAGTTATCCTGAATTTAAAGGTTCAGAGTGGGAAACAGGAGAATACTTTACGCGAAGAGGATATCAATCGGAACGTTGGTTAAAGCTTGCTAAGGACGTTAAGACCTATGGGTTAAGAAATGGTTATATTACAGCAATTGCACCGACGGGAAGTACTTCTAATATTGCAAATACTTCAGCAGGTATCGATCCAATCTTTAAACGTTACTTTATAGAAGAGAAAAAGGGAAGTTTCATGCCAAAGACTGCACCTGACTTAAATGAACAGAATTTCTGGTATTACAAAGAAGCTCATACAATTAATCAGGAGTTTAGTATTAAGGCATGTGGTATTCGACAGCGCCATATCGATCAGGCACAATCATTTAATCTTTATATTACACCAGAATATAAAGCAAAGGATATTTTGAATCTATATGTGTTATCATGGGAATGTGGTGTTAAAACAATTTATTATATACGAAATCAATCTCTAGAGATGGATGAATGTACAAGCTGTTCTAGCTAGGGATGTCTGACATCATTTTGCACGAAGAAATGTTATGAGTATGGGATGACAAACATAATTCATCCGCAACACGCTTTCGCTTGAATGAAGTTCGTAACGGTACGTAAGGGCCTACAGTACAGACCCAAAGTACCGACGACTTCATAACAGTATGCTTCTGAATTACGTTTGTCCTCCCATATTTAACAAGTCTACTAATGTGCAAAATGATCAGATATGATTATAAATGAAAGGAATGTATGATTGATCATACAAGAAAGCTATGGATAAAAAGAAGATATTTAATGAATTTGGTGATCGTGGAACACAAAGCATTATTCATGGAAATACAACAAATTTAAGAGAATGGAATCGAATTAAATACGATTGGGCACGAATTATGTATCGAACGATGCTAAATAACTTTTGGATTCCAGAAGAAATCTCTTTGACAGAAGATGTAAAACAGTTCCCTTACTTGACAGATGGCGAAAGAAATGCGTTTGATAAAATTATTTCTTTCTTGAACTTTTTAGATTCGATTCAAAGTGAAAACTTACCGAACTTGTCTCGTTATATTACGGCACCTGAGGTTTCTTCTCTGTTAAACATACAGGCTTTTCAAGAAGAGATTCATGCCCAAAGCTATTCCTATATTCTTGATACAGTAACGAATCCAATTACAAGAGATCAGATTTACGATATGTGGCGAGAAGATGAGCATTTATTAAAGCGTAATCGATTTATAGCAGATATTTACCAGCGCTTTAATGAAGAGGCTTCAGATGAGAACTTCTTGCGTGTAATCATTGCAAACTATATCTTAGAGGGTATTTATTTTTATTCTGGATTCAGCTTTTTCTACACACTTGCAAGACAAGGAAAGATGACTGCAACTAGTACGATTTTTAAATATATCAATCGTGATGAGATTACACATCTTGTGCTATTCCAAGATATTATTAAGGAATTGAAGAAGGAGAATAAAGATTTATTTACACCTAAGATGCAAGAAGAAATTCAGCAAATGATGCGTACTGGTGTAGAACATGAAATTGCTTGGGGACAGTATGTAACGAATAATCAGATATTAGGCATTAACAACGATTTAATCGACCAGTACATTAAGTATTTGTCGAACTTAAGATTGCGTGCGATTGGGATTGAGGAGCTGTATCCTGAGATTACAGAACATCCGATGAGCTGGATTGAATCCTTCTCAAATTTAAATAATACGAAAACAGACTTTTTTGAAGCAAAGGTAACGAATTATACTAAGGCGGCAGCTTTCGACTTTGACGATTTAGAGTAAGGAATAAAATATAAGATGGGGAGGTTGCTTTTCTTTTTGCAACCTCCCCACTCTAATATGTACGCTATTTACAATATGTTTTTTAACTTCACTTAAACATCTTGCATTGCTTCAATGGCTTTACGTTTTGCATCTCTACAGTATGCCTTAATTTCAATACTGTTAAGATAATTATCAAAAACATGATCTCCATATTCCTCAAACATTTCTTTTTTTGGGCAGAACAATCTAAGGGCATTGGTCTGATTAAAGAAACAGATCTGAATTGGACATGACATTGTTTGACTTTGACCGGCAATCGTTAATGCACCACATTCTTTGTTCATGCTATCGCAATTCTTTAAAATATAGCCAGCTTCCACAACTTCTTTCAGTTGTTCTACGTCTTTACCCCCAATAATCTCAGCAGTTGCAATTCTTTCTAGATTTTCACGAAAATCTACATCAATCAGTGTCTGAGCTGCATCAAGCATAAAATCATAACCATAACGCCAGGTTGTACTATATTCAAGTATGAACCATCCATTAACTTCCTTTTTCTCACGAAATATCATCTTATACCTCCATTTAAACCTATCTTAAGGATTTATTTACTTATTATAACACGAGTAAATAAATAATTCATCTTATAATTTTTTTGAAACAAAGAAATAATCAACTAAAAAAATTAAACATTGAGATTTTATTTAAAGTTTTATATAATAAAAGTAACAAGTTTCTACAAAATGTTTTATTGTTTTACAAAGATCTGTGAGTACAACATAAGCAAAAAAACTAGCACTTCAAAAATGGAGGATGAAATTCATGAGATTAGTAACGCGTTCAGATTTTGATGGATTAGCATGTGGTGCATTATTATTAGAGGCTGGTATTATTGATAGTTGGAAGTTTGCGCATCCGAAAGATATCCAAGATGGCTTAGTAGAAATTACAGAGAATGATTGTCTTGCAAACGTTCCATTTGTTGAAGGATGTGGATTATGGTTCGATCATCATTCTAGTGAGCATGAAAGGATTCAGTTGGAAGGTAAGTACAAAGGAGAAAGCAGAATGACTCCATCTTGTGCTAGAATTATATATGATTATTATGGTGGTAAAGAAAGGTTTCCACAGTATGATGAATTAATGGAAGCAGTTGATAAAGTAGATTCTGGTAATCTTACGATTGATGATGTGCAAAATCCAAAGGGATGGGTTTTAATCGGATTTTTAATGGACCCTAGAACTGGATTAGGAAGATGGAGAGAATTCACAATATCAAATTATCAGTTAATGGAAAAATTAATGGTTGCTTGCAATACAATGACCACAGCGCAGATTTTGGAACTTCCTGATGTTAGGGAAAGAATTGATATATATAGAGAACAGACAGAAAAATTCATAGAAATGGTAAAAGCACATACACGAATAGAGAAGGATGTTATCATTACTGATTTACGTGGTGTGAATCCGATTTATACAGGAAATCGTTTCATGATTTATAGCTTGTATCCAGAGCAAAACATTTCTGCTTGGATTGTAAGTGGTCGTGGAGGAGTAGGATGCTCTGTCGCTGTTGGATATAGCATCTTAAATAAATCCGCAACACTTGATGTTGGCAGTCTTATGCTAAAATATGGTGGTGGAGGCCATAAAAAAGTTGGTACTTGCCAGTTTACAGATGAAAATATGGACGAGAAAGTCCCACAGTTATTGCAGGAATTGATTGGATGATTTCTGTATTAACATAGTTATTATGAAAGTAGTAGATATCGAGTAGAAGTAAATAAAGTACTTCTACCTTGATATAAATATTTTATGATAGGAGAAGATAATGGAAATATTACATGGAGGCTTGGAATGGGTTGTAAATGCCGCCATCTTATTATTTGAGTATGTTGGTGTTTTTGTTTTGATTTTGTCAGGTATTCGTGGCACATATGAATATTTATCTAAAAAACCTTTGACTCGACTAAATCTTGCAAAAGGTATGGCCATGGGATTGGAATTCAAATTGGGAAGTGAGATATTACGAACCGTAATAGTTAGAGATTATAAAGAAATCTTAACTGTTGGTGGTATTATATTACTAAGAGCAGCACTGACATTTTTGATTCACTGGGAAATTAAGAATGAAGAAAATACTCAGAAGGAATAATTATTCTACTTTAAGGGGCTGTATAAAAACAGTTCTAACAAAATGCCATAGCGACATCAGTTGATGTTGCTATGGCATTTTGTTAGAAAATAGAGGTTTTTTATTTGACAGAATTTTTGGAATCAAGTAATATAGACATATTGTGGCATTTTCTTGCAACGGGTTTGCAAAATAATGTCAATTTATAAGCTTTAAGGTTTAAAGGAGATTTTTTTCATGGATATAAAGGTATTGGCACTTGACTTGGATGGAACATTAACAAATAGTGAAAAAAAGATAACAAAAAAGACAAAGGATGTACTAGAGAAGGCGATGAAACAAGGAGTTAGTGTTGTCTTGGCCTCTGGAAGACCAACCATTGGAATCCTTCCTTTAGCAAAAGAATTAAACTTAAAAGAATATGGAGGCTATATTTTAGCTTATAATGGTGCGATCATAATTGACTGTAAAAGTGGAAAAGTAGTCTATGAAAATGCTTTGCCAATGGACTGTATTGAAACATTATGCAAGGTTGCAAAGGAGTACGGAGTTGCAATTCTATCATATCGTGGCAATGATGTGATTACTGAGGATGATACAGATCCATATGTATTAAAGGAATGCTTTATTAATAGGACGAAAGCTCATAAGGTTGATAATTTAGTAAACGCAATTATTTCACCTGTAGCAAAATGCTTAATTGTTGGAGAACATGAAAAATTACTTCCTGTAAAACAGTGTTTGGAACAACTATTTAAGGGCCAACTGAATATCTTTTTTTCTGAGCCATATTTTCTTGAGATTATGCCATTAGGAGTTGAAAAGTCATCTTCATTAAGTCGTCTCCTTAAGTTATTAAAAACAAATCGTTCTCATCTTATGGCATGTGGGGATGGACTTAACGATGTAACAATGTTAGATTACGCTGGCTTAGGGGTTGCAATGGAGAATGCTTGTATGGAAGTTAAAGAAAAAGCAGATGTGATTACAAAATCCAATGATGAGGATGGAGTAGCAATTGCAGTGGAGAAATATATTCTAGAATTTGGAGAACAGGTTGGATAATTATAGAAATGGTGTTTAAATAACGAATATGTACGAAACTATATATTCCCTTTTGACTTTTTGTAACATTATACTACAAAATGCATAAAATTTTCCAATGTATACTTGACATAATTATAAAAACAGTATAAAATTTATATGTTGTATCTATGTACAATGAAAACTAAATAAAGAAGGAGGTGCTCCTGTGACTGAAGTTTTTAAGATAATAATTTCTGTTATAGTTACTGCAATCATTGTAGCTCTTGTTGTCTGGAAATTAGCTATCAGTTATTACAAAAAAGTCGTTGAAAGTAAAATTGGTAGTGCAGAAGAAAAAGCAAGAGAAATTATAGATGAAGCTTTAAAAACAGCGGAAACGAAAAAAAGAGAGGCCTTACTCGAAGCAAAGGAAGAGTCATTAAAGACTAAGAATGAGCTTGAGAGAGAAGCAAAGGAACGCAGAGCTGAAGTTCAGCGTTATGAAAAGCGTGTTTTAGCAAAGGAAGAAAATCTTGATAGAAAAACGGAAGCACTGGAAAAGAAGGAAGCTAAGTTGGTGACCAGAGAGCAAGAACTTGATCGACTTTATCAAGAAGTTGAAGAGTCTCATGCAAAACAAGTCGCTGAACTTGAGAAGATTTCCGGTTTAACCTCCGAACAAGCAAAGGAATATCTAATTAAAACTGTTGAAGATGAAGTGAAACATGAAACTGCAATGATGATTAAAGAATTAGAAGGTAAAGCGAGAGAAGAGGCTGATAAAAAAGCAAAAGATATCGTTGTTACCGCTATTCAGAAATGTGCAGCAGATCATGTCGCTGAGACAACAATTTCTGTCGTACAGCTTCCTAATGATGAGATGAAGGGTAGAATTATTGGTAGAGAGGGTCGAAACATTCGAACTCTTGAGACTTTGACTGGTGTTGATTTAATTATTGATGATACTCCAGAAGCAGTTATTCTTTCAGGCTTTGATCCAATTCGTAGAGAGGTTGCTAGAATAGCACTTGAAAAATTAATCGTAGACGGACGTATTCATCCGGCACGTATTGAAGAAATGGTGGAGAAAGCACAAAAAGAAGTTGAAACAATGATTCGTGAAGAAGGTGAAGCTGCGACTCTTGAAGTTGGTGTTCACGGAATTCATCCAGAACTTGTAAGATTATTGGGTAAGATGAAGTTTAGAACAAGTTACGGTCAGAATGCACTTAAACATTCCATCGAAGTTGCTATGTTATCTGGCGTATTAGCTGGTGAAATAGGAGTTGATGTGAGAATGGCAAAACGTGCAGGTTTATTGCATGATATCGGTAAATCAGTTGATCATGAAATGGAAGGAACACATGTACAGATTGGTGTTGATTTATGCCGTAAGTATAAGGAATCTCCAATCGTTATAAATGCAGTGGAATCTCATCATGGTGATGTTGAATTCTCTTCTTTAATTTCATGTATCGTCCAAGCTGCTGATACAATTTCTGCAGCAAGACCTGGTGCTCGTAGAGAAACATTAGAAACATATACTAACCGATTAAAACAGTTAGAAGATATTACCAACGGCTTTAAGGGGGTTGATAAGTCCTTTGCAATTCAAGCAGGTCGTGAAGTACGTGTCATGGTTGTTCCAGACCAAGTGAATGACGATGATATGATATTGCTCGCTCGTGACTTATCAAAGAAGATTGAATCCGAATTAGAATATCCAGGCATGATTAAAGTTAATGTGATACGTGAGTCACGCGTCACAGATTACGCGAAATAAGTAATATGAATAAAATGAAAAACCTAGAAAACTTAATGTTTCTAGGTTTTTTTTAATTTCTTCTTGCATTCAGATAAAATTTTGATATAATGTACTTGATAATGCGTGTATACAATCATACATATCAACATAAGTCTAACTTAGATGTCGATTCATTTAATATTTGATGCATTTAGTAAAAGACTTTCCTTACATAACAAGAAAAATAGGATATACATGCATAAGAGAATGAACTGGAATTAGCAACACATAAAAAAAATAAAGAATGAGCAGGAGAGAACAATATGGCATTGACATTATCAAAAAAAGCGCAAGCAGTAAAACCTTCTTCAACATTAGCAATTACAGCAAAAGCAAAGGAGTTAAAAGCAAAAGGAATTGATGTTGTTGGTTTTGGAGCAGGAGAACCAGATTTTAATACGCCAGATAATATTAATGACGCAGCAATTCGAGCAATTAAGGAAGGTTTTACGAAATATACGGTTGCTTCAGGTATGCCAGAGCTTAAAAAAGCTGTTTGTGAGAAGTTTGAACGTTTTAATCATTTACACTATGAACCAAATCAAATTGTAATAAGTAATGGTGGAAAGCACTCATTAACCAATATTTTTGAAGCAATTCTGAATCCTTTCGATGAAGTCATTATTCCTGCACCTTACTGGTTGAGTTATCCAGAAATCATTCGATTGGCCGATGGTATTCCAGTTTATATTCGTGGAGAAAAGGAACAAGGTTATAAAGTAACTGCAGAACAGATTGCCAATGCTTGTACTCAAAAGACAAAAGCACTTGTGTTAAACACTCCGAATAATCCTACGGGTATGCTTTATACAAGAGCTGAATTGGAAGCAATTGCAAAGGTAGTTGTAGAAAAGGATATTTATGTTGTTGCAGATGAGATGTATGAGAATCTTGTCTATGATAACGAAGAATTTGTTAGTATTGCATCCTTAAATGATGAAATATATAAAAGAACGATTACATGCTCTGGATTAGCTAAGAGTTATGCAATGACTGGTTGGAGAATTGGTTATACAGGATCCACGCCTGAAATTGCAAAATTAATGGGAAGTATACAATCTCATCAGACATCCAATCCGAATTCAATTGCGCAAAAGGCTGCAATCGAAGCTTTATTAGGACCGCAAGACACTGTCGATTCGATGAGAGAAGCCTTTAATAAGAGAAGAGAATTCATATATGAGAAAGTGTCCCAAATACCTCATGTTCATGCACTCAAGCCTCAGGGAGCTTTTTATCTGTTTGTTGACATTAGTGAACTTCTTACAATGTCGTATCAAGGTCAAAAGGTTGAGAAGGTTTCTCGCTTGGCAGACATCTTAATCACTGATTATAAGGTAGCGGTTATTCCTTGTGAAGATTTTGGATTCGATGATCATATTCGACTTTCGTATGCTATATCAATTGAAACAATTGATAAGGGTGTATCTCGTATCGAAGCATTCGTAAAGGACTTAAAATAGTTGAATATTTGCTTGGAACATGTTACAGTAATCATTGTAAACTTTTCTGACTCAATTAGATCAAGGATTTATTTGAGTCAGATGAATGATAGAATTAGGATAGGCGGCTGAGTTACAATGGATGAATATAAGAGAATTAATCGTAAATTAATACATAAGGGACATATCATTGACTATTACGAAGATACAATGCAACTTCCAGATGGAAGAACAGCAGAATGGGATTTTATTATGCATCGTGGAGCTTCTGCAATTGTTCCGGTTGATGATAATGGCAACATAATTATGGTTCGTCAATATCGTAATGCACTAGAGCGATATACGCTTGAGATTCCAGCTGGTGGCTTAAATGAAGGTGAAGACCGTATGATTGCAGCTGCACGAGAGTGCGAAGAGGAAACTGGTTATCGTGCAAATAATGTGAAACACTTAATCGATCTTTATACAACGGTAGCATTTTGCAATGAATTAATCAGTATATATTATAGTACGGACTTGTCTCCTTCCAAGCAGCATCTTGACGAGGATGAATTTTTAAATGTTGAGCGACACACCTTAGATGATTTAATTGCTATGATTTTAAATGGAACGATTCAAGACTCTAAGACGATTGCTGCAATTTTAGCTTACAAACAAATCACAGAGAAATAATGTACTAATCTCCATCATAGTATCATATGTTAAGTTAGGATACTCATGATGGGGAGGTAGGTACTATGAGACAATTTGGAATTCAATTAAGAAGAAAAGAACCAATGAAATTAGCATTAGTTCTTTTTTTGTTGAGTTTATTAATTGGTGGAGTTTATGCTAAGATTACTCAAAATTTATTATCCATTGGGATTGATAGTGTTAGTAGTCGATATTTTAATACTATTAAGAATATGGACATACAGTATTGGGATTTGTTTCGATATATCTCTTTTTCCTGTGGGAAAAGCTTTTTTTTCATATGGGTGATTAGCCTTACGATTCTTGGTATTCCATATTTAGGCTGGCTCATCATAAGTAAAGGGTTTCAAATTGGATATTTGCTTACTTCCTTAGTTATTACGTATCATTGGAAGGGAGTTGTATTATACCTATCTTATCAGTTACCTCATAGCCTTGTTTATGTACCAGTGGCATTGCTATGCTTAAAATATTGTTATCAACTAACGATGGAGATGAATCATGGTCAAGTAACGCCAAGTTTACATAATATAAGCTTATTGAAAAAGTATGCTAAATTAATTATAATGTTACTATTAGCTCTGTTTGTTGGAGCTTTGATGGAAACATTTTTAGGAAGCTTTTTTATTCGAAAAGCGTTAAGTTTGTTTTAAGATACGAAAGGGGTAGTAGAGATGGAAAACTGGTTGGAACAATATTTGATTTATCTCAAAGAGGTAAAGTCTGTATCAGAAAATACATATCAAGCATATGCAACTGATTTAAGACAGTTTCTTTCCTATCTATTAAAGGAAAAGATAACCGAGTTTTCTAAAATCACAGATACTCGAATGCAAGCGTATCTTTTATATCAAAAAAAACAAAAAAAATCAGCAGCAACGATTTCTCGAAGCTTTGCTGCAATTAAAAACTTTATCTCATTTTTAATCCGAAAAAGAGTGATGGAAGAAGATCCAACCGAATGTATTCATCCACCAAAAGTGGATAAAGTCACTCCAAAGTCCATTAGCTATGAACAGATGATTGCGTTATTAGAGGCACCGAATCTAGGTACAATGGCTGGACGGCGAGATCGTGCAATTTTAGAACTACTCTATGCAACAGGAATCAAAGCCTCTGAGTTAATTCAGCTTAGAATAGAAGATGTCAATTTGAGTTTCGGAAGTATTCGTATTGACCATGAAGGAAAGGGACGTGTGTTACCACTTGGCCAGACAGTAAAAAAAGCACTGATTGAGTATCTTGAAGATGTGAAGTTAGTGCAGCCGGATCAGAAAATTTTATTTAGCAATCGTATGGGTACTGGTTTTACCCGTCAAGGAATTTATAAGCTGGTGAAAGAATATGCAAAAGAAGCAGGAATTGAAGATGCTATATCACTACAAATCATCCGCAATTCCTTTGCTATTCATATGCTTTCCAATGGTGCAGATCTCAACAGTATGCAAGAACTACTTGGAATCTCCGATGTAATCGCTGCTCAAAAATTCTTGCATACAGATAAATCAAGCACATTTTCAGTTTATAAGCGTACTCATCCAAGAGGTTAATTCACTGGAGCAAACCTAGGATTCAGGTGTCAAAAGTACGTTTCTATATCTTCATAAGTCATTTTGCACAGCATTAGACTATCTAAAAATGAGATGCCAAACGTAATTCAGTAGCATACTGTTATGAAGTCGTCGTTAGTACCGTTACGAACTTCATTCAAGCGAGAGCGTGTTGCGAATGAATTATGTTTGGCATCTCATATTTACATCCTATCTTTATGCAAAATGACTTTAACTCTATAAACTATCAGCAATCGTATAGATGAGACGTTCTGTTTCACACCATCCTAGACAAGCATCGGTAATGGATTTGCCATAGATACCAGTGCCAACCTTCTGACAACCATCTTCAATATAACTTTCTATCATAACGCCCTTAACTAGTTTAGCAATTTCATCATTGACTCTACGGGAATGAAGAACTTCTTTTACGATTCTTGGTTGCTCCGTATACATCTTATTCGAATTAGCATGGTTTGCATCTACAATTGTAGCTGGATTCATCAAATGAGGATGTTCCTGATACATTGTCAACAGACGAATCAAATCTTCATAGTGATAATTTGGAATACATTGTCCGTGTTTATTAACAGCACCACGTAATATCGTGTGAGCAAGTGGATTGCCATCGGTATGTACTTCCCAGGTACGGTATAAGAAGGCATGAGAACCTTGTGCTGCAACACAGGAATTTAACATAACGGATAAATCACCTGAAGTTGGGTTCTTCATACCAGCTGGTACATCCATACCACTAATGGTAAGTCGATGTTGTTGATCTTCTACCGATCGAGCACCAACTGCAACATAAGATAACATATCATCAACATATGGCCAGTTTTCTGGATAAAGCATCTCATCAGCTGCAGTTAATCCAGTTTCATTAATCGCTCTAAGATGCATCTTTCTCATGGCAACTAACCCTTCATGTAAATCTGGTTCCTTTTCTGGATCTGGTTGATGCACAATTCCTTTATAGCCTTCTCCTGTCGTACGTGGTTTATTTGTATAAATTCTAGGAATTATAATTATTTTCTCAGAAACTTTATCTGCAATTTGTGCTAAACGATACATATAATCTAAAACTGCATCTTCATTATCAGCAGAACAAGGTCCAATGATAACTAAAAACTTGTCTGAGGCTCCTGTAAATACATCTTTTATCTTAAGATCACGTTCTTGTTTTGCCTGAATGCCATAAGAAGTCATAGGAAAAGTACTTTTTAGTTCTTCAGGTGTCATGACTTTTTGTACATAGTGAAATCCCATATCTGTTACCCGACCTTTCTTTCGTTATAGTCTATAATTATGTAAATATACTCTTTCCATTCTATCGTATTTTTTTAAAATGTCAATGAAATATGGAAATAGATTATAGTATAAAGTTCAGATCTTATAAAAAACTTGTACTTCCAACTTAAAATGAGTATACTAATATTATGCATCATGAGAGAATTATGGGGAACTAATTGTTGATTCATTACCTGTAATTTTGAGAGAAATAAGGAGTGTATACTATGAGAATGTATGATTTGATTATGAAAAAAAAGAATGGAGAAGTATTATCAGGTGAAGAAATTCATTTTATTATAGATGGTTATACAAAAGGAAGTATTCCCGATTATCAGATGTCTGCTTTTTTAATGGCAGTATGTTGGAAGGGAATGAATATGGAAGAAACAACGCAGCTTACAATGGCAATGGCTAAGAGTGGCGATATGCTTGATCTTTCCATGATTCATGGGAAAAAAGTAGATAAGCATAGTACAGGTGGTGTTGGTGATAAAACATCGCTTATCATAGGACCAATGGTTGCGGCTCTTGGTGTGCCAGTGGCTAAGATGTCAGGACGTGGACTTGGACATACTGGTGGTACGATTGATAAATTAGAGAGTTTTGAAGGTTTTACAACTTCACTTAGTGATGAAAAATTCATCGAGAATGTAAATGAGATGAAGTTGGCAATTGTTGGACAAACAGCGAACTTAGCTCCAGCGGATAAAAAGATTTATGCCTTAAGGGATGTAACAGCGACGGTAGATAATATTTCTTTAATCTCTAGCTCCATTATGAGTAAGAAGATTGCTGCTGGATCCGATGTCATTGTATTGGATGTAAAGACTGGTAGCGGTGCATTTATGAAGACATTGGATGGTTCTTTCGAATTAGCTAAGACAATGGTTGATATCGGTAATGGCGTCGGACGTCAGACTTATGCGGTAATCTCAGATATGAATCAGCCATTAGGTTGCGCAGTTGGTAACAATCTTGAAGTAATTGAAGCAATCGAGACATTAAAGGGCAATGGTCCAGAGGATTTATTAGATGCGAGTTTAACATTAGCTTCTTATATGTTAGTAGGTGCTGGTGAAGTATCGACAGCGCAGGAGGCTCGTGAAAAGTTATTAGGAACGATTAAAGATGGTAGCGCATTAGCAAAATTGGCGGAATTTGTACGTTGCCAAGGTGGTAATGATGCACCTGTGTTTGATACAGATCAATTTCCAAAGGCTGAAATTGTGGAAGATGTTTGTGCGACGAAGGCAGGATATGTAGCAAATATTCATACCGATGAGATTGGTATGACTTCCTTAATTCTCGGTGGTGGACGAGAAACAAAAGAAAGTACAATTGATTTAACTGTAGGTATGAAAATACACAAAAAAATTGGTGATTATGTAGAGGCTGGTACACCATTAGCTACGTTATATGCAAATGACAAGGAGAAACTTGAATTAGCAAAGAAACGCTTCTTAAGTGCTTATTTAATTACAGACGAAAAAGTAGAAGCACCTCATCATATCTATGGAATCGTTACGAAGGATGGTATTCAAAAGTGGTAATATAAAGTGTGAGACTGTTGCTTCATACGAACAGTGGATGTGGAAAATTGAATGGTAGGTAGTAGAGCATGAAAAAGAGTGCATTGAAAAAGGATTTTCGAATTGAAGTAAAGAAAACCTTCATGAGATTTTTATCCATATTACTGATTGTTGCATTGGGGGTTTCCTTCTATTCAGGACTTCGAGCTTGTAAAGCTGATATGCTCGAAACAAGTGATGCTTATTATGATGATGTTAATTTTATGGATTTGTATGTCGTTGGAACCTTCGGGATTACTCAAGAGGATTTAGAGGCGATTGCTTCCTTGGATGGAGTTGCTAATGTAGAGGGCGCTTATACGAAGGATGTTCTTGTTCAATTAGAAGATCAGGATATTGTTGTAAAATCGTATTCGGATAATCAAAAGATAAATCAATTTTACTTAGTCGAAGGACGAAAACCAAGTGCTAATAATGAATGTATGGTAGATACCTTGTTTTTAAGAAACACAGGTTATCAGATTGGAGATAATATAACACTTCTGACAGAAGGGGAAGATTTAAAGGCTTCGCTAAAGGAAGTGCAGTTGACCATTGTTGGAAGTTGTGAAGATGCAAGATATTTATCCATTTTCCGTGGTAATGGTGATATTGGGAATGGAACAATCAACAGTTTTATTGTGCTCAATAAATCAAATTACCTCCAAGATGTTTATTCTGAGGCATATATTCAAGCAGAAGGTGCAATTACATTAGATTGTTATAGTAAAGAATATGAAACAAAAATTGAAAACCTTAGAGTAAAAATTGAGGAGATTGCAAATGGGCAGTGTTCAAAACGATATGAAGATATTATGGCAGAACCTAAACAACAGATTGCAAACGCAACGACTGAGTATGAAGAGAATGTAGCACAATTTAACAAGAATAAAACAGAGGCATATCAAACAATAAACCAAGCAAAGCAACAATTAGCAACATTGAAAGAGGCTATTGATGCTGCTGAGGCAGAAGTTAATGAAAAAAAACAAGCGCTTGCTGTAATTCATTATGGAGAAAATGACATCGAGCGTGTATTAGCCCCAATGATTACTGAGCTTAATACCCAAAAGGAAACATATCAGCAATCTTTACAAGAGCTCAATCAACAAAAAGAGGACATTGACGTACAATTTGCTGAAGCTGAGACGAAGTTAGAATTAGCCAAAACAGAACTTACTCAAAAAGAAGCTGAGCTTGCCTTGGTACAAATACCAAAATGGTATATTGGTGATCGTAACTGGGTGGAATCTTATGTCTCTTATATTACAGATGCAGACCGAATAGATGCAATCGCCAAGATTTTTCCAGTCATCTTTTTCCTTGTTGCTGCATTAGTCTGCTTAACTACAATGACGCGTATGGTCGATGAACAGAGAACTCAAATCGGTATCCTAATGGCGTTAGGATATGGAAAACTTTCAATTGCCGGTAAATTTATGAAGTATTGTTTCTTGGCAACGGTTTGTGGTTCCATCTTTGGTGCATTACTCGGACAAAAAATCTTTCCATTAGTTATTATCAATGCTTATCGAATCATGTATGCTGGATTGCCATACGTGATAACTAATTATCAACCATATGATGCGATTTTAGCAGGCGTTCTTGCAATTGGGTGTACAATGATGGCAACTTACATTGCTTGTATGCGAGATTTACAAGCACAACCAGCACAATTAATGCGTCCAGTAGCTCCGAAAGCTGGAAAACGAATATTTTTAGAACGTATTCCTATCATATGGAAACATCTTAATTTTACTAAGAAGTCAACATTACGCAATTTGTTCCGTTATAAAAAAAGATTTTTTATGACAGTAATCGGTATTGCGGGATGTATGGGATTGATTATTGTTGGTTTTGGTATTAAGGATTCCATTGGAGTAATGGCAGATCTACAATATGAGGATTTATGGCTACAAGATGGAGAGATTGTACTAGAAGATAACTTGTCTGATGAAGAACTAAAAGCTTTTATTAATCGATTAAGAACAGAGAAAGACATTACGAATGCACAACTTTTTTATAAAAAGACAGTGGAAGGTTTGCATAACGATATTAAGAAAAGCATTACTTTGTATGTGCTTGAGGACGATATTGCGTTTGATAACTTCTTCCTATTTCGAAATCGTGAAACAAAAGAGCAATATAAGTTATCTGGTAAGGGTGTCATAGTGACAGAGAAGTATGCTTCTATGTTAGATCTCACGGTTGGAGATACATTAGTATTAAGTATCAATGATGACGAGAAAGTTAACGTTACAGTAGAAGCTATTAGCGAAAACTATCTTGGCCATTATGTATTTATGAATAAAGAACTCTATCAGATGTTAACAAAAGAGAACCTACCATACAATGGCTGTTTATTACGTATTGTTTCTGAAGATGAGACTACTGAGAAACAATTATTTTCACATATCCTATCGGATTACAATGAAGTTATGTCAATCTCATCGACACGTAGTTTAAATGAGCGAATTGATTCGATGCTCGAGAGTTTAAATATTATCACGTATGTTTTGATTATTAGTGCAGGCTTGCTTGCGTTTGTTGTCCTTTACAATTTAAGCAATATAAATATCAATGAGAGAAAGAGAGAACTGGCTACATTAAAAGTACTAGGATTTTATGACGGAGAGGTGAATTCTTACGTCATGCGTGAAAATATAATACTGACTGTGATTGGAATTATACTTGGCGTTGGCTTAGGTAAAGTTCTTCATGGATTTGTAATTGGAACATGTGAAATTGAAGCTGTCATGTTTGGACGACTCATTAAATTACCAAGTTACCTCTATAGTGCTGCATTAACATTAATTTTTTCTTTCATAATATGCTTTTTTACTTACTTTCGATTAAAGAAAGTGGATATGATCGAATCGCTCAAGAGTGTTGAATAACACGAAGCTTCGTATCATAAGATAGAACAAGAATCAAAGTGATGTGGTCGCTGCATGGAAATCATTTGTCATCTGTCAAAGGGTGTAGCTCGTTTAATATTTGTCCTCGTAATGGTAATTTTATTTATGAAAATTATTGTTCCGAGGACATCTATATATTTTCGGTACTGGATGTATTATCCGAAGTTTGGTAATTATCTAAATGTATATGATGCCGTTTTAGTTAGTGGAGAACATTTTCATTTACGTGTAAAAAACATTAATCAAAGGCTTTCTTATACATCAACTGACTTTAAGGTTGCCTATGCCAATGAGTTTGGACAGGTGACTGCCTACCGGCCCGGAACTGCATATATTGAAGTCAAAGTTCGAGAGGAAAGGCTTATTTGTCGTGTAAAAGTCATCCGATTGAATCATGATGAGATAACACTTAAAATTGGTCATACAAAAAAATTGAATGTATTAGGAAATTGGTTTTTTGAATCGTTTTCTAGTAGTGATACAAAAGTAGCTAAAGTAACAAAGCATGGAACCGTTACTGCTGTAGCTTCTGGAACTGCTACCATTACAGTAAGAGCAAAGGGGAAAACGATGAAATGTGTTGTAACAGTACCATAAATTTCTTTCAACGCTGTATTTTAACTTGTTTTTAAGTTTACTTATCTACTTGTCATATTTTTAGACTTGCTTGACTAAAATAGTATTAATTAACATGATTGGATGAGTCTGTATGGAGGTTTTAAAGACAAAGGGCGTTCTAAGAAAGATATTAGGAATTAGTTTTGTATTCGTGTTACTTGTTATGCATGGTCAGACTGCGATTATCCTTGGAGCTGACGATACAAGGAGAACAGTATCATTCGCAAAAGAGGAATCTACGCCTGAAGCAAAATCAGAAAATTCAAAGGAGACAGTTACAACACCAGAAACTGGCGAGAAAACGAGCGAACGTTATGAAGACATGGGAGAGGATGTCCTTTCAGAAATTGATGATGAGTATCTTAATAAAATTGCGAATGACCCAATTTCGGAAACTTCAGTTGCGGGACTTGATATTAGCTCTGTTGCGGCAGTTTTAATGGAAGGCTCTACTGGGCAAGTCATTTATGAAAAGAATTCGACACAAGAATTAAGACCAGCTTCCATTACTAAAATCATGACACTACTACTGATTTTTGAAGCACTTGACAGTGGTCAGATTAAACTGACAGATATGGTACCTGTAAGTGAGCATGCTGCGAGTATGGGTGGTTCCCAAGTTTATCTTGAGCCAAATGAGACACAAGATGTTAATACAATGATAAAATGTATTAGTATAGCTAGCGCGAATGACGCAAGCGTTGCAATGGGAGAATTTATTGCTGGTTCTGAAGAAGCATTTGTAGCTCGAATGAATGAGAGAGCAAAACAACTTGGAATGAATCATACCAATTTTGTGAATTGTTATGGACTTGATGAAGATAACCATTATTCATGTGCGATGGACGTTGCAATTATGTCGCGTGAATTAATTACAAAATATCCACAGATTAGTAACTACTCAACAGTTTGGATGGATACGTTTGTACATACAACTAGAAAAGGTCAAACTGAATTTGGACTTACAAATACGAATAAGTTAATCAAATCCTATAATGGTATCACTGGTTTAAAGACTGGTTCTACAGGCTTGGCAAAATACTGTCTATCGGCAACGGCTCGTAGGAACAATATGGACCTAATCGCTGTAGTCATGGCAGCTCCAGATACAAAAACACGTTTTGCAGAGGCATCCAAATTATTAAATTATGGTTATGCAAATTGCAGTATTTATATGGATAATGGAGAGAATTTAGAGATACCAGAGGTACCTGTAAAAATGGGTGTTAAAGAAAGTGTAACTGGAAAAATGTCAAAACCTTTTTCTTATCTTTGTATGGGAGATATCAAACCTGCAGACATTACGAAAGAAGTAAAGATCTACGATTCCTGTAAAGCTCCGTTAAAAGTTACCGATTCGATTGGTGAGATCGTATATTATTGTAATGGTACTGAGCTTGGAAAGGTGAATATTGTACCTGTTAATGAAGTGAAAAAAGCAGGTTATGGAGACTATTTTTCTTTATTAATCCATAAGTATTTTTAGAGAAGGTTGGCTTAGATGCTAATCCCTAGTCATGAATAAGAAAAGAAAGAATGTGCATTACTAAGCTAAACTCATAAGAAAATTGAGGTTATACATGTTTTGTGATGCACACTCACTCTTAATTTCATGTGTTCTTGTTATTGACAATAGTTGGTGCAAAAGATATAGTATTAAGGAATACTTATGGGTAAGACTCATCAGAAAGGAATCATATATGCCATATGTAATTGCTTTGATTTTATTAATGATATGTTTTATCATCTATATAATCTTTGAAAATAAAAATCTTTCAACCACACACTATCAGATTGAACAAGAGACTGTTCCAAAAGCATTGGATGGGATGCGGTTTGTATGTTTAACAGATCTTCATCTGAATACGTTTGGGAAAAATAATAGGAAACTTCTTCAGCAGATATATGCTTGTAATCCAGATGCTATCCTAATCGCAGGTGATATGGTAACAATTACTTCAACAAAACGGTCCAATATTGTAATTGATTTGCTTACAAAATTAGCAGAGAAATATGTGATTTACTATTCTCCTGGTAACCACGAGCTACGATGGGCGAATCGTGCGAAGGATGGAGATCATAGCTTTTTTGAATATAAAGAAAAACTAGAAAGCCTAGGAGTTTATTACTTGGATAATTCTGAGATTGTAGAAAAACGCGGAAACGATATATTGCAGATTGTTGGTCTTAATCTAAGTATGGATTACTATAATAAAGGTGGGAAAGCAAGGCCACTGTCCAATGAGGTATTAACTTCTTGCATCGGCCATAAGAATGCGAATGCTTATACTATTTTACTGGCTCATGTACCAGATTATTTTGAAAGATATGTTGATTGGGGAGCAGATTTCATTCTTTCTGGTCATAATCATGGTGGAATCATGAGATTATGGAAACTAGGAGGCGTTATATCACCACGATATGAAATTTTTCCTAAGTATGATGCAGGTGTTTTTAAGAGGGGACATTCTGTGATGTTGTTATCAAGGGGTTTGGGAACACATACAATACCAATACGGATTTTTAATCGTCCAGAATTAATATGTGTTCAAATGAAACAAAAAACAAAGTAGGAGAAAGCGTCTTGTTATGCGAGAGCAAATAATTTTATTAGTAACATCACTACTTGGTGGAATACTATGCATGATACTTCATGAGGCACCAAAAGTGGTCTTATATCGTAGACATATTAAAAAGAATAAGAGTGAAATGCAGATAACAGCCCAAGGAAAGGTTAATCCGATTCATTTTATCGATCCGATTGGACTGTTATTCTGCGCAATATTCCGTGTTGGATTTTCAAAGCCAAGTTACTATCGAATGACGGGGAAAAAGATAAATCAATCACTTGGAGTTGTTGGTTTATTATCTTTAATCCTTCAATTTTTAATTGTAGTAGGTACCCTGCGCTTTGTTTTTGGTATGAATGCTAAGCTTTTATTACCAGAAAACTGTTCCTTTTCCTATGAATTTCTCATGTATTTCTTGACTGCTTATGCTATAATATGCGTAGGTATGCTAATCACGAATTTATTTCCATTGTTAACAACAGATATGTCTTGGATATTAACTTCTACAAAACCTATGACATTTGTTGCTTTACTTAAAAGTGATTATTTAGTAAAAATGGTATGGTTGTTACTTGTTGTATTGCGAGTGATACCAAGTTTAAGCGTATCTATCTTTGAAACATTCTTAGGCGTGGGCGCTTTTTAGAAACTAGGAGAGACTATTTATGGGAATACCAGTAAAGTTAGAAGCATTTGAGGGACCACTTGACCTTTTGCTACACTTGATTGATAAGAATAAAATTAATATATATGATATACCAATTGTCGAAATCACAGAGCAGTATATGGAGTATATTCATGCAATGGAGGAAAAGAACTTAGAGATTATGAGTGAATTCCTTGTAATGGCAGCAACATTACTTCGAATTAAATCACAGATGCTTCTCCCAATCGATAAAAAGGAGGAAGAGGAACAACTGGATCCACGTTCGGAATTAGTACAACGACTTTTGGAATACAAGATGTATAAGTATATCTCTTATGAATTAAAGGACAAGCAGATGGATGCGGAGTTACTGTTATTTAAGGAAAATTCTGTACCAGAAGAAATTATCGACTTTAAAGAAGAAGTTGATATTAAGGAATTATTAGGAGACTTAACGCTTGCTAAATTGCATGAGGTTTTTCAATCAGTGATGAGAAAGCAAGTGGACAAGATCGACCCAATCCGAAGCAAGTTTGGTAAAATTGAAAAAGAAGAGTTCAATTTAACTCAAAAAATTATCGATATTCAAAAGTATGGATTAGAGCATCGTAAATTCAGTTTTCGCAAATTACTAGAACTTGCTGCTACAAAGATGGAGGTTATCGTAACTTTTCTTGGTATTCTTGAGTTAATGAAGATGCAAAGGATTCAGATTCATCAAGATGAAATCTTTGAGGATATTACAATTAATTATCTTGCAAATGACATTGCGCCAGTGGATGAATTTTCGATTGAATAGGTAAAAACAAAGAGTAAATATTTGATATAAAATAGAGAAAGGTATGGCTACATATGGAGATTAAGACATTGATGGCTAATATTGAAGCTATATTATTTACAATGGGCGATGCCGTGGAAGCTGACCGAATCGCGGCCGCTTTAGGACATGATGTGGATACCATACGTCGTATCATTCGCAATATGATGGACATGTATCAGCAAGAAGACCGAGGGATTCAGATTATTGAAGTAGGGGATTCTTTTCAGCTCTGTACAAAGGCAAGTATGTATGAATCGATTATTCAGATTGCTCATGTGCCAAAAAAGCATGTATTAACCGATGTATTACTGGAGACACTTTCAATTATCGCATATAAACAACCAATTACAAAACAGCAAATTGAACATATTCGTGGTGTCAAATGTGACCATGCAGTCAATAAACTGGTAGAATATAATCTTGCTTGTGAAGTTGGTCGAATGGATGCTCCTGGACGACCTATTTTATTTGGTACAACGGAAGATTTCCTTCGTAATTTTGGAATTGCTTCTCTGGAAGATTTACCTGTTTTAAATCCTGAGAAAGTTGCAGATTTTAAACAAGAAGCGGAAGAGGAAGTACAGTTACAGCTCGACATCTAAAAATTGATTATCTAATCAAGATAGAATAAACTCTCAATTTTAGTAATGAAATGGAATTGGGATATGTAAAATGACGAATATAGACTTTATAGAAGGGCTGTAACATTAGATCATAGTGTGCAGCCCTGTTTTTGTATTTTAACGTCATTTTGCACAGTGTGATGTTGGAGAATGGGAGGAGCAACATAATTCATCCGCAACACGCTCTCGCTTGAATGAAGTCGTAACGGTACGTAAGGGCCTAAAACATGAAAAAAGTTTGGCAGATGGGAGATAAGAAAGAAAATTACCCATCAAAAATTTTAAACCACGTAAATCGATCTGTAATTCATGAAATAAAAGTGTAGGAGGCAGTGTAGAAGTATTCAATCAGTTCTTAGTAATCAAACCTCTCTTGTATTACAATGACAGGGGGAGTATGTACCTTGAATTTTGGGTATCGGGAGAGTGGGAATCATCATGAATACATTGCTTTAGGGGGTGGAGAGTAGTGAGATACTTTACATTACCAAGTTTTGAAGGAGGATGAAAGGATGAAAGAATCGCAAACAAAAAGCAAGAATCGTGTGTATATAGCAATTGATTTAAAATCTTTTTATGCCTCTGTAGAGTGTGTAGAGAGAGGGTTAAATCCATTAACTACGAATCTAGTCGTTGCAGATCCAACTCGTACAGAAAAGACAATATGTTTAGCAGTATCCCCATCCTTGAAGGCTTATGGAATACCTGGAAGAGCTAGGTTATTCGAGGTGATGCAGAAAGTAAGTGAGATCAAGCAACGAACCGGGAAAGAGATAGAGTATATCATAGCTCCACCACAGATGGCTCATTATATTAATGTTTCAGCGAATATATATTCCATCTATTTAAAGTATATTAGTCCGGAGGATATTCATGTATATAGTATCGATGAGGTATTTCTTGATGTCACTAATTATTTAGATCTCTACCATATGACAGCGCATGAATTGGCTGTTGAAATGATTCGTAACGTATTAGCAGAAACAGGGATCACCGCAACTGCAGGAATTGGAACAAATCTATATCTCAGTAAAATTGCTATGGATATTGTGGCAAAGCATGTAGAAGCGGATGCAGATGGTGTGCGGATTGCGGAATTAGATGAATACTCATACCGAAGACTCTTGTGGGGGCATAAGCCAATCAAAGATTTTTGGAGAGTGGGCAGCGGTATCGCTCAAAGGCTCGAAAAAAGTGGGATTTATACGATGGGAGACGTTGCAAGACTTTCCATTCATCAAGAGGATATCTTATATCAGATGTTAGGTATTGATGCAGAATTATTAATTGACCATGCTTGGGGATATGAACCATGTGGGATGAAAGAGATAAAATCGTATCGACCATCTACGAACAGCATTTCCTCTGGTCAAGTGTTACAATATCCTTATGATTTTACGAAAGCTAGAATTGTTGTGCAAGAGATGACCGATTTGTTAGTACTTGACCTTGTTGATAAGAAGATGGCAACCGATAGCTTAACACTTACCATAGGTTATGATCGATGTACGATTGATGAAGGAAATTATAATGGTGTTATTACGCGTGATCGTTATGGAAGAGAAGTACCAAAATCAGCTCATGGGACTGCAAATCTTGGAACTTCTAGTAATAGTACAAAGAAGATTATTGCTGCAGTGCTAAATCTGTATGACAATATTATATCAAAAGACCTTATGGTACGACGTGTTACTCTAAGTGCGAACAATCTTGTTGAAGAGGGTTGCGAACAATTTGATTTATTTACAAATCCAATGGAATTAGCAAAAGAGCGTAAGCTACAAGAGGCAATGCTTAACATTAAGAAGAAGTTTGGTAAAAACGCAATTCTAAAAGGAATGAATTTAGAAGAAGGTGCAACGACAATGGAACGTAACAACCAGATTGGTGGTCATAAAGCATAGGAGAGATTGTAATGAAAAATCTGAAATTATCATCCAATTCCATCATAACACATCAATATGATGACATAATTGATATGGAGTATCCTTTAAAAAGTTCAGATCAGGTGAAACATCCGAGAATGCCTGTAGAGGATCGAGCAAAGATATTCGCTCCATTTGCTGCACTTAAGGGGTATGAGGAGGCAATTGCTGCAAAGCAAAAAATAGTCGTACCACGAATTGAGTTGTCGGAGGAAGTGAAGGAATATCTTGATTTGCAATTGAGTAAAATTGAGCAACATCTAATAAGTGGACATCATCCTATTGTTACAGTTGTATACTTTTTGAAGGATAAGCATAGTAGTGAGGAAGGTGGAGAATATATTCAGTTTACTGGAATGGTTGCTAAGCTTAATCAAACCTCCCGAATGATTCAGATTGTGGACAAGAGATTAAAACTTGAAGATATTTATGATATTAAGAGTGAGGAACTCTAAGCAAAAGTAAAGGTTTGGATAGCGTTTGGATTGTTAAGCGGTTGATTGGATTACGGATGGAGAAAAATAGCAAATATTGACTTGTAAATCCATATTGTGGTAAAATCATAGCATTAAATTGGAAATACAAGTTAGTATAAGCTAAACGTAAACTAAACTAATGTAAACTAGGGGGATTGTATTAAAAGGGGATATTAATATGAATTGTATTGAGTGTGGGAGCAATTATGATAGTGAATATCTTATGTTTTGTCCAATGTGTGGAGCTAAATCACCGAATGTCGAGCTTCCTTTGGCAAGTGAGTTCTTTAAGGATGAGCAAGGAGGAAAACGTCTAGTGCCTCAGGGATTTATGCTTGAACCAATAAGTGGGTATTATTATAGTATAAAGAAAAAGCAAGTTTCTGATAGGACTTATGTTAATGAAATTACTTGGTTTGATTCTACCTCAGGAAAAAGTGCCAAAAAAGACTATTTAATGTCTAGTAAAGAAATTGTATCTATGACTAGTCAGCAAAATGAAAATATTTCTTTACCCGGCATTCTAAGTAATAACTTAAAAAATGAACGTGCGCAAAGCGCATCGAGAAAAAAGAAATCTTTTTTAGTTGCATTCGTTGTTGTTACTATATGTATTAGTTTGGGTTATTGCGCAATAAATCTTAATTGGATACAAGATAAACAATCAACAGATTATTTACAACAAGATGGTTATGTTTATACAGAAGGCGATAAAAAATATTTTATACCTGTTTCTGAAAACTATGCTATTGTTAAGTATAAAGATCGTGAATATTATATATTATATTCATTTGATGAAACAGGAGCTAATATTAAGTGTCGTTGTAGAATAACATTTAAAGAGACCATTTCAGAAAGTCTTAAACAAACATTTAAAGAAAGTTTTCAAAAAACAAATATTAGTAACATTAATACTGATGATAATGTGTTATATTATGATTTACCAGTAGTAGAGAATTTTAGTAGAGAATTACTCATAAATGGACATATTGAACGAGGAGAAAGTATCCTTGTTGATAAATATGATACATAAACTTTCAATAGATAGATCGGGGATGGAACTTAGTTTTGCAATTCACTAACGATTACTTGACACAAACAATTCATATTGTGGGGTTGATTATTTACAAGTAATATGGTACTATTTAACAATAAATAATTTACGAGGAGTTTAAGATGCTTAATTTTCTATTTGAAAATTTAATGATAGACAGATTACCGATGTCTTTGTCTGGAATTACACATGTAGTTTCAGCAGTTACGCTAGAAGTCTGCCCAAAATTAAATAAATAGAAAGTAAGGTGCCTTAACCAATAAAAAAAAGAGTTTAACGGGTAAGTCGTCTTACCCGTTTTTTTGTTGTGAAGAATTGAAGCAATTGAAAACTGATTCAATACAATTCAATACAACAACCCTCAATGACAGGGTGTATGAATCTATGGGGTTATAATAAGCAACGTAGATGAAGAGTGATATAAGGATAGCTCTTGCATATAACATAAATGATGTCGAAAGGTACGGGTAGGTGACTACAATTCGTATCTTTTTTTGTGGAAATAAGACCTTGAAAATTGTGTGAAATTAAAATTATGGAGGTTGTTATGATACAGATATCATGTCAGGATATAAAGAAATACTATGGTAGTCAACTGGTACTCGATGGAGTATGTCTGGAGGTAAAGGATGGAGAGCGAATTGCTTTGGTTGGCAAGAATGGTTGTGGAAAAACCACATTACTAAGAATATTAGTTGGAGTAGAAACGTGTGACAGTGGACTGGTAGCAATACGCAAAGGAGCAACGGTTGGTTATCTCGAACAAATTCCTACTAATACAAAGGATAAGACGGTTCTGGAAGTATTAATCATGGCTTTTGAAGTACAGATGTTGTTAAAAGAACAGATGGATGATTTAGAAAGAAAGATGACATGTAACGATGGAGAGAAATTAGAAAAGATACTAAACCGATATGGCGCATTAACGGAACAGTATGAATGTCTAGGTGGGTATGAGATCAATGAGCGTTTAGCAAAGATTACATCGGGACTTAAGTTTTGTGATTTCTTCCTTAGTCAGAATTTTGAAGAATTAAGTGGTGGCGAAAAGACAGTCGTCATGCTAGCGAAGGTATTGCTACAAGAACCAGATATTTTAGTGTTAGATGAGCCAACAAACCATCTTGATATGGAGATGTTAGACTGGTTAGAAGAGTATTTAAAAACATACAAAGGGTGTATTCTTATCGTATCACATGACAGATATTTTCTTGATTTGGTGGCTACTAAAGTAGCAGATCTAGAAGAATATAGGTTAACTACTTTTGTTGGAAACTATAGCAATTATGTCTTGGAGAAAGCAAAAAGAAGAGAGGAACAATTAGAGGCATATAAAGAACAGCAAAAAAAGATCAAGGCAATGGAAAAATCAATTCGTGATATGAGAGTCTGGGACAGTGAAAAGGGGTATCGACGTATCGAGAACATGAGAAAGCGTTTGGAGCGAATGGATAAGATCGAACGCCCAAAATCGGAGTTAAATCAACTAAAGCTCTCCTTTGAGGCTAATGATCGTTCGGGGAAGGATGTTTTATTCCTAGACGAAGTAGGTAAATCGTTTGGAGATAAGAGATTGTTTCAAACGATATCAATGGAGGTGTACTTTAAAGAACATATTGCTCTGATTGGTAAAAATGGATGTGGAAAGAGTACTTTATTACGAATGATACTAGGAGAAGAAATCGTAGAAGAAGGTGCGATTCAACTTGGTTCAAGTCTTAAAATTGGATATTTACCTCAGGTGGTAACATTTGAGAAGGAGGAGCTGACAGTATTAGAAACATTTCGAGAGTCTTTAGTCCTTTCAGAAGAAAATGGGAGAGCGCTCTTAGCAAGATATTTCTTCTATGGTGATAAGGTATATAAAAAAGTGAAGCATCTATCAGGAGGAGAAAAAAGTCGTTTGAAATTAGCAATGCTGATGCAACAAGAAATCAATTTTCTTATATTAGACGAGCCAACCAATCACTTAGACATCGTTTCCAGAGAAAGTCTAGAAGAGGCATTACTGATGTTTGAAGGAACGATTTTATTTGTTTCTCATGACCGATATTTTATCAACCGTATCGCAACTAGAATCTGTGAATTGGAAGTAGAGCAAATCATGAATTATCATGGAGACTATGAGTACTATAAAGAAAAGAAAGTAGAGCTATTACAAGCAAGGGATAGAACACAGACGGAGCAAATAGCCAATCGACAGACAGAGAGTCAGTCGAAACAAGGAGTAAAATCGATAGAGAAGAAAAAGAGTAAGGATCAAAATAAGCAGAAGTCTCAAAGTACGTATCTCCAAAAACAGCTCGAAGCTCAGATCGAGTCATTAGAAGAAGCTCTTAAAGTGATTCAAAAAGATATAATAACTGAAAGCATAGACTATGTAAAACTAATGGAACTTAAAACTAAAGAAGAAGAAATCAATCATCAGTTAGAAGCTTTGCTAGAGAGGTATCTTTTGCTTTAGATTTAGAGTTGAGGTCTGTTGGATATAATAACAGGCCTTTTACTGACTGTATTTGGTATGTTACATTGACAAAATTTAGATAAATGTGGTAAAGTGAAAGTAACAATAATCTTAGATATAGATTATAATATAAATGTATAATATAGAACCATGGTATGGTAAGGGAGGATACGAATGTTTTGTAGCAAATGTGGTGCAAAATTCGATGATGAGGAGCAATTGTTCTGCATAAATTGTGGTGCAAAGCGTCCAGGAATTAAAATTCCTGTTGATAATATGAAGCAGGAATCAAGTGGAAATTCGGTAAGTCTTACAAAAGTGAATGTTGAGGATACACAGGTTACTAATGTTACAATAAACACAGAACAGTCCCAAGAGAGTGCTGTTTCAAAGCAAGAAGAAACACAATTTACAAATGTTATACATAACCAAGAACAGTCACTAAATAGCGATGTGACTGCAAATCAAGAACAGACGCAAAATCAAGAACAGACGCAAAATCAAGAACAGGCGCAAAATCAATATACATCTACGAATACAGCACCATTTCAAAATTCGGATAGGAACAAACCAGAGTTTGTCCAGGAAAAACCAGCGATTCCAGCGGGTTTTGTACTTGATCCAGCAAGTGGATGGTTTTATAAAAGCAAAGCAAAACAGCTTTTGAATGGCGCATTTGTTAATGAAATTACGTGGTTTGAACCGACGACTGGTAAAACAGCAGTAAAAGAATATCCAATGTCAGAACACCAAGTTCGCGCCATGTACGGGCAAAGTATTCAGAATACTCAGATGAATCAGAATACTCAGATGAATCAGAATATGAGTTATGGACAGCAAAATACATATCAACAGCAACAATCCTATTCACAGATAAAACCGAAGAAAAAAAAGACAGGTTTAGTGATTGGAATCATTATCGCAATCGTTGTAGTAATCGGCTTAGGAATCTGTGCTTGGCAATTAGAATGGATAAAATTTGGTAAAAATGAAACATCAGGTGGTGATAAAATAGCTGTTATAGAGACACCAACTCCAACTCAAATCGTGACTCCTACAGTAACCCTAGCCCCAACTCCTACAGAAGTGCCAGTAAATCCTCTGGGCATTCTGAATGAAGATTATATTGTCATTGCAAATCAAGAGATACTTACGACTGAGATGAAATTAAGCCTCGAATATAGGGGGTTAACGAATGATGATTTAGAGCCTTTAAAATATATGAAGTATCTAGAGTATTTAAACATAAAGGGTAATAATATTACAAGCTTGGATTACTTAAAAGATAATGATACACTCATTACATTAGATGCTTCCGATAATGATATTTATGACATTAATGCTTTATCAGGTTTAGTAAATTTAGAGTCACTTGAGTTAAATAATACTAAGATTTCTGACTTAACTCCACTACAGAACATTAAAACGTTAGCTAATCTAAGTATAATTGGCACAGATGTCTTTGATTTATCCCCATTAATATATAATGAATCTCTTCTATATCTGTATGTTGCTGATACTATGGTGGAAGATTTCTATTGTTTGTCTCTATTGCCAAATTTATGTTTCTGCGATGTATATGATGTTAGCTCTAATATTACGCCAACACCAATTCCTCAGATAAGCGATGGATTTACATTTACTGTTGCTGATGATTTATATTTTGTTCCTGTAACTGATAACTATGTAGTAATTAGTTTATCGTCATATTCGTATGAACAAATAATCTTATTTAGCTATGATGAAAATGGTAAGCTTGTGCAGATGCGTTTTCGTATGGATGTAGGCATAGAGATAGCAGAAGAAGATAGAGATTTTTATACTAGTAGCTTCCAAGAAGAATTAGACGCTACTAACTTTAATTATGATGGTAGTATTATTTACTTTGATAATCCAACTACGGATGAGGCGGTTGATATGAGTAAGGAAGAACTTATAGAAGACTTCCTAATGGAAGGCTGTGAGATTATAATCAACAGCGATGATTACTCATATTAATATTATCAGCAGAGTATTTTCTACAAAACACATTTATTGTGATAAAGAGGCTGTCGCATGAATGGCAGTATGAATAAAAGAAGGAAGGGTGAAGGTATTTTCTTTGGTGTGCTATGTCACAAGTCCACAAAATGTATGTGGATTTGTAAAGCACTCCGAAAAAAATATACCTTCACCCTTCCTTCTTGTTATATACAAATATTATAATTATTAAAGAATTATTAAAATATTGACACACATATCCCTCTATTATATAATAACTCGGTAATGAAAATCAGTATCATTAAGATATAACATGTAGGTAGGTATTAGTATGAAAAAGATGAATTTATTTAGAAAATGTGTTGCACTGGCTTGTGTAAGTTCTATGATATTAACTGGTTGCGGTAAGAAAGCAGAAGAACCAAAAAACGATGTAACTGAAACTCCAGCGCCAACAGAAAGTGTATCGAACCAAACGGTTACAGTGACAGATGCCAAAGGCACAGTTGAAATTCCAGCAAATCCAAAAAGAATTGTTGACATTAGTGGTAATAGTGATATTCTTTCTATTCTTGGTTATAAAGTAATTGGAACAGCAAACTCCGATGCATATGACTATACTCGTTTCCCAAGTTACCTTGAAGAAGTATTAACTGGAGCTGAGATTTTAGGTTATAGCTACCAGGATACGATGGATATTGAAGGGATTCTTGCATTGGAACCAGATTTAATCATTATGTCTTCTACTCAAGAAAAGATGTATGATCAGTTAAAAGAAATCGCACCAACAGTTATGCTCCAATTAGCACAAACGGATTGGAAAGAAGATGTGATGAACGTTGCAACTGTTATGCATAAGACAGAGCAAGCAACTGAATGGTTAGCACAATATAAAGAAACAGCAGCTGAGATTGGAAATTCTGTAAAAGAAACCTATGGTGAAGATACAACCTATCTTTCCATTTTAGCAAGTGGTGGTTCTATTTTTGTTTTTGATAAAGCAGGCGTTGGAAGCATCTTATATGAAGATATGGGCTTAGCTCGTCCAGCTGGTTTACCAGAGCAGACAGATATGAGTTTACCAGTCGTAACGTATGAAGGATTAGCTGCAATTGATGCTGATGTAATTTTTGCTGTTGGTACGCAAGAAGATTTAGCTCTTTTAAATGAAAGTCCTATCTACAATAGTATGGAAGCAGTTAAGAATGGTAAAGTGATTGAATTACCATCCAGTCCTTACTTTAACATGAGTTACAGTTCAATTGGACGTAGCTTATTCTTAAATGAAGTGAATCCACTTATGGAGAGTATCAATGAATAAACGAATTCCTTTACTAAGTTTAATAGGAATACTACTTGTGGCAGCCGGTTTACTGGTTGCCATTTGTGTTGGCGCCAAAACGATTTCATTATCAACTGTATTTGATAGTATTTTTCATTTTGAGGATACGCTTGATATGCAGCTAGTGCGAAATGCCAGATTACCAAGAGCAATCAGTACTGCCTTAGTAGGTGGAATACTTGCAATCGCTGGTGCTATGATGCAAGGAGTGACGCGTAATCCAATTGCAGAACCTTCTATCTTAGGTATGACACAAGGTGCTACCCTTGCAGTTGCGATTGTGAGTACGAATGCTTCCCTTTATGGATTATTTGGAAATACAATTGCTGCATTATGTGGAGCGCTTTTCTCAGGCATTTTAGTTTTAGCATTTAGCATGCAAAAGGCTTCTAATATGAGTATGTCCCGCTTACTTCTTGCTGGTACTGCAATGAGTACATTTTTTATCTCTATGGCCTCCGTAATTGCAATGTTAAATAACCGTTCTCAAGAATTATCCTTTTGGATTGCAGGAGGATTTCGAACTGCCGGTTGGAGTCAAGTAAAACTATTAGTGATTATTGGCGGGATATCGGTAGTACTTGCTTTATTGTTTGCTCATAAAATCAATATTGTGAGTTTAGGAGAGGAAGTTGCAATCGGACTTGGAGTTAATCCAGTTAAAATTCGTTTTATCATAATTATTCTCTTGATTCCTATGTGTGCGGTCAGCGTTGCTACAGCTGGAAATATTGCCTTTGTTGGATTAATCGTGCCACATATCATACGTCGTATTGTTGGAATTGATTATCGTGTCGTAATGCCGTTATCCTTTTTATTTGGTAGTGCTCTTCTTGTCTGGTCAGATATCGTAGCAAGAATGATCAATGCACCATATGAAACACCAATAGGATTATTTACGGCTATGATTGGTGTCCCAATCTTTATTGTCTTGGTACGAAAGGAGAGAAGCTGATGAAACGCTATCGAGTGGTTTTAGCAATTAGTATACTAACACTATTAACTGTGTCAGTGATTGCCTTAATGAGTGGTAGTTATTCGATTTCTTTTTCTAACGTAATTCAGACGTTAATCGGGAATGGAACAAAGGCACAGACGATCGCAATTATGCAATTACGATTGCCAAGAATACTAGTTGCTATCCTTGTCGGTCTTGCTTTGTCAACCGCAGGCTGTGTCTTACAGAGTATAACAAAAAATCCACTTGCAGAACCAGGTATCATTGGAATCAATGCAGGTGCTGCACTTGCTATCGTGATCTTTATTTCGATGAGAACAACTGCTTATTATTCAGAACTTTCACTATCAACGGTATATTTAATGCCTATCGTTTCGATTGTCGGTGCATTTGCTGCTGCGGTTCTGATTTACTTATTAAGTTATCGAAAAGGAATAAAACCGATAAGATTGATTTTGGTTGGAATTGGAGTAAATGCAGGGATTAATGCAGTAATTACGTTATATCAGCTAAATATGTCGAAAGGGGATTACAATCAGGCACTAACTTGGATTAGTGGCAGTTTATGGGGAAGTAGCTGGACTTATTTCAAGATGTTAGCTCCTACTGTGATTGTGTTATTATTATTAATCTTATACCGTAGTAAATCATTAGATGTCTTAATGTTAGGAGAGGAACTAGCAACTGGTTTAGGCTTTAAAGTTGGTAAGGAAACAACGATTTTATTATGCCTTGCAGTCGCATTATCGGCAGTAGCAACCTCTGTATCGGGAAATATTGCCTTTTTAGGATTATTAGGACCTCACATTGCGCGTAAATTAGTTGGACCAAAACATCTGAAGTTGATACCAGTGGCAGGATTCATCAGTGCTGCATTGATCGTTGTAGCAGATACAGCATCACGTAATCTGTTTCTACCTCTTGAAATTCCAGTTGGTATTACAATTTCCATCATCGGTGTTCCATACTTTATCTATCTGATGATGCGTGAGTAAATATTTTATGGATCACTTGTGATTCGTATTTTGGTATTGAATAGCCGATCTATTTTATCCGGCATGTGATGGAAACATGCCCACAAGGAGCATGTGGGACTTGTTTGATCAGTTAGGAGGTTACATGAAGAGTAGTATAGAAGTGAAAGATTTAAAAGTTGCTTATGATCAGAATATAATTATTCCGTCATTGAATCTAGCAATACCTAAAGGTAAGATTACCATGATTATTGGATCCAATGGGTGTGGTAAATCTACATTATTAAAAGCGATTGCTCGTATGCTAAAACCATCCTCGGGTGAAATTTCATTGAATGGTTCTTTAATAAAAGAACAGGCTTCGCGTGAGATTGCAAAGAAGATGGCAGTATTACCACAGAGTCCGACCGCACCAGCAGGATTATTAGTGAAAGAACTTGTTGGGTATGGAAGATTTCCTTATCTTAGTCCAATGGGGGGGTTAAAGAAACATGATCTTGAGATTATCGATTGGGCCATGAAATCAACAGGTGTATATGATTTAAGAGAGCGTCATGTTGAATCCTTGTCAGGGGGACAGCGTCAGCGTGTCTGGATTGCGATGGCATTAGCACAAGAAACAGAAATCTTAGTACTTGATGAGCCTACGACTTATCTTGATATGGCGCATCAGCTTGAGATTTTACAATTGTTAAAGAAGTTAAACCGTGAAAATAATACAACGATTGTTATGGTATTGCATGAGTTAAATAATGCGTGTAAGTTCGCTGACCATATCATTGGTTTAAAGCAAGGTAACTTAGTGTTTGAAGGTGCACCGAAGGATGTAATTATAGAAGAAAATCTAAAAGAGTTATATCAAATTCAAGCAATCTTAAAAATGAATGAAGATAATACTTATCCAATCTGTGTAGATTTTGAATTAGTACAGGATATAGAGTAATGTTAAGAAATCGTAATTTTATTATATTAATTGTTGGCCAAATTATATCTTTATTTGGAAGTGCAATACAAAGATTTTGTATGTCTTTGTATTTATTAGAATTCACAGGGAGCGCTGGCTCTTTTTCTAGAATTCTAGCAATCTCCACAATCCCATATGTCATCTGTGCTCCAATTGCCGGAACGATTGCAGATAAACTGAATCGAAAAAAAGTAATGGTGTATTTAGATTTCATTAGTAGTATCATCATCGGATTTTATGCAGTCGTTTTATTTCAAGGGAACGATTCCGAATGGATAGTTGGAGTTACGATGTTTTTATTATCGGTAACTTATACCTTGTATGCTCCGACTGTTTCTGCCACATTACCAGAAATTGTTACAGGAAGTGAATTAGTGTCTGCTAACGGAATCGTTTCCCAGGTAAACTCCATTGCTAATTTCTTAGGCCCAGTGTTAGCAGGTATCTTATATAGTATGGTGGGAATCAAGGTAATTGTATTGTTGAATGGAATCAGTTTTTTGTTATCTGCAATCATGGAACTATTTTTACAATTACCAGAACATAAAAAGGAGAAATTTCATTTTTCGATTCGACAATCAGTTCATGAAATGGTGGAGACCTATCATTATGTGAAAACTTCAAAACCGATGGTCTATGCTACAATTGCTTCCTTTGGAATGTCAAACCTAAGTTTTTCACCAGCATTTACGATTGTGACACCTTATGTGATGAATCTTTGGTTAGGCCTTCCATCTTTTGTATATGGAGGAATTGAAGCGATTGTCGTACTAGGAATGATTCTAGGAGGTTTCATCATTACAATACGACCGAGTTGGTTTACGATGAAGCGACTCCCAGCAGCTTTATTCCCAATGTTTCCAAGTTTTCTTGCAATGGCATTGGTCGTTTTATTTGGTCAAAATGCTAAATGGTTAATTGTTTTTGTATTTGCTATTGCTGGATTTGTAGTATTTATGTCTCTTGGTATTACGAATGTCATCTCATTCTCTTACATTCAGAGTACAATTGATAGAGAACGATTAGGGAAAGTAAGTGCATTTTCAACAGCAATTGCAACGATTAGTGTTGCGCCAGGGCAGATGCTTTACGGTTGGATGATCGAGTGGAATGTTCCTTTGGCTGTTGTTTTATTAATCACGGCTTTTTCCAATTTGTTCGTTACAAGCTTTTTATATCAAAAAACAAAAAAACTATTATAAAAGTGCTTTTACTCATGATACATACACTTAACGGAAGCTGTGTATGTATCATGAGTAAATAGTGTAGAGATTGTAAGTTGCTGCTAAAAAAATGTAAAAAAATATAAAGTGAAATATTGATAAATATAGAATGAAATGCTATACTAAACGAGGTCATATATCGGAATAATATGCGAACAGAGAAAGAAAAGGAGAATACATTATGTCGATACGTATCGGTATTTATGGTTATGGAAATTTAGGAAAAGGCGTTGAATGTGCAATTAAACAAAATGACGATTGCGAATTGGTTGCAGTATTTACAAGAAGAGCTCCTGAAACAGTAAAGATTTTAAGCAAAGACGTTACGGTTGCTCATGTAAATGATGTTTTAGATTATAAAGATAAAATTGATGTTATGATTCTTTGTGGTGGTAGTGCAACAGATTTACCTGAGCAGACAAAGATGCTCGCAAAGGATTTTAACGTAATTGATAGTTTTGATACACATGCAAATATTCCAACTCATTTTGAGGAAGTAGATGAAGCTTCAAAAGCTGGAAAAAAGGTTGGAATTATTTCTGTAGGCTGGGACCCAGGCATGTTCTCCTTAAATCGATTATATGCAAACGCAATCTTACCAAATGGTACGGATTATACATTCTGGGGAAAAGGTGTAAGTCAGGGACATTCAGATGCAATTCGTCGTATTGAAGGTGTACAGGATGCAAAACAATACACAATTCCAGTGGAAGAAGCATTAACACAAGTAAGAGGAGGCAGCAATCCAGAGTTAACAACAAGACAAAAACATACTCGTGAATGTTTCGTTGTTGCGAAGGAAGGAGCTGATAAGGCAAAGATAGAACAGGATATCAAAACAATGCCGAATTACTTTGCTGATTATGATACAACAGTACATTTTATTAGCGAAGAAGAATTAAAGAAGAATCACAGTGGAATTCCTCATGGCGGTTTTGTCATCCGTAGTGGAAAGACCGGAGTTAATTTAGAAAACAACCATATTATTGAATATAGCTTAAAGTTAGATTCTAACCCAGAATTCACTGCATCTGTTCTTGTAGCATATGCAAGAGCAGCAGTCCGTTTAGCAAAAGAAGGTGCTTGCGGATGTAAGACAGTTTTTGATATTGCACCAGCGTATCTTTCTCCTCAATCTGGAGCTGAGTTACGTGCGAAAATGCTGTAGAGAGTAAGAGAACAAGATGTCAATATATCTATAAATTAAGGTATATTGGCATCTTTTTATATACGAGGAAATTCCAGTGAATTTCCTCGTATATAAAAAAGCGTCCAAAAGGAAGGACGCTATGATGCGCACAAGCGCGATAGGAAGATGTCGCTTACGCGACCGCGCTTGGCGCGAGTGTTTTGCAAGCAAAACACTTTTTTACAAATTTTTTAACCATAGTTTGGATATAATAAGCCAAGATTAAGGCTTGTTGCAATCGAGCAAAATGAACGGAAGGTGGATTTGTAATTGCAGATTCTTATATCATTTATATTGTGTTTTTTTCCTATCCTATATATTTTACGTAAACTGAAACAGAATCGATTTTTACGTAAGGGTTTGCATCATCGGGGAGTCTTCTTGTCAGTAACGGCAATACTCTCTATGTTGACTGCATTATTTCGGAATTATATGATGGGATACGTCGTTTATGCAATCATATGTTATCTTATATTTGATTTTGTTTGCTTTCTATTGAAACATCTGAATCGAAAGATATATCACGCATTTCGTAGGATTACTGGTGATGGAATTGCTTTTTTCATTCTTGCAATCGTTGTTACAGCCTTAAGTAGTATGCATGTTAAAAAAATTATTGTTGTTAATTATGATGTGATATTAGAAAAGAAGATATCAAAAGATATTCGTCTTATGTTAATTACAGATATGCATCTTGGAACTACAACGAATGAAGCGACCTTTCATCAAATTACGACCTGTGCAATGGAACAAAAACCAGATTATATTATTTTAGGTGGGGATATCTTTGATGAAAGTACAAGTGATGAATTGCTTGAAATTGCATATCAGAAATTTTCTCAATTAGCGAATCAATATAAGATTTACTATGTGCTTGGTAACCATGAGTATGTTCGTGGAGAGGTTGAGACACTTGTAGAACGAATGGAACAAATAGGGATTCATGTACTTATGGATGAGGTAGAATTTGTTGATCAAAGCTTTTATCTCGTTGGCAGAAAGGATCGATATAATTCCATTGTATCGAAGAAGGACCGTTCTTCGTTGAAAGAATTAATGGGGCAGGTAAATTTAGAGTATCCAGTAATTCTAGTGGACCATCAGCCGGTTGAATTGAAAAGTGCGAAAGAACTTGGAGTGGACCTTGTGCTATCCGGACATACACATGCGGGACAGTTCTTTCCGATGTCCATCTTTGCATCTTTCTTAAATGAGAGACTTTATGGCTTAAGTAAAGAACAATCTTTTTACACGATTGTTAGTTCTGGTATCGGAGTTTGGGGAATGGCAATGCGAAATGCGAGTAATTCAGAGATTGTAATCGTTGATTTATGCTCCCAATAGGAATAATCTATTGATTCTAAAATAAAATGAATTAAGGATTACCATAAGGATATGCTATGAAGTTAGGAATGAAAGAAAAGTTTGAGGCAGAAAGCATTGAAAAACGGATACAACGTATAAAAAGAAAACAATATCAGATGTTCGGTGTTATAGCTGTTTTGATCTGCATGGGTATAGGTAGTTTTTCAAGTAAGAGTAAGATGGTAGAGAAGATGAACTTATTCTTAAGCTTACCAACAGAGAGTGAGCATTCGAATATTGTTGAGTTATCGAACGGTGAAGAATCAACGAGAAACGAGGAGATACAAGAAATACAAGATACACCAATACCAATTGAAACACAAGATAAACAGCTTTTTACTCTTAACGCCCTTTCTGCATGCTTAATGGATGCTTCGAATGGGCGTGTTCTATATGCAAAAGATGCCTATAAGGAAATGCCAATGGCCAGTACGACAAAGATTATGACATTGCTCGTTGTTCTTGAAAATGCCAAATTAGATGAGATAGTGACAGTATCAAAGAATGCTGCATGTCAACCAGATGTACAGTTAAATATAAATACTGGTGAACAATATGTCCTAGGTGATTTACTCTACTCTTTGATGCTAGAAAGTCATAATGATACAGCCGTAGCAATTGCAGAGCATGTTGGTGGTTCTGTCGATGAATTTTGTGACATGATGACAAAACGCGCAAAAGATTTAGGGGCAGAGCATACTCAGTTTAAGACTCCAAATGGATTAGATGCAGATGGTCATTATACGACTGCAAGAGATTTATCCTTAATTGCGAGTTATGCGATTACGAACAAAGAATTTTGTAAGATAATTAAGACACAGACTTATCAGTTTGATTCCATCGATAAAAAACGTTCATTTACGGTCAATAATAAGAATCGTTTTTTATATATGATGGAAGGAGCATTGGGAATTAAAACTGGCTATACGGGAAAAGCAGGCTATTGCTTTGTAGGGGCAATCAATAGCAATGGAAAAACCTTAGTTAGTACAGTACTAGGTTCTGGTTGGCCACCGAGAAAAGAATTGAAGTGGACAGATACAAGGAAATTAATGAATTATGGCTTAGATAATTATGAAGTATCCTTCTTATTTAATCATATCCAACAAGATGAAATTGTAGAAATACCAAGAACACTTCCAGTAATTGAAGGTAAAACAACAACAGTAAAGATTCGTCCAGAATCTGATATTCGAAATGAAAAAATGCTAATGAGAGAAGATGAGACTGTTACAATGCAGCTTTCGTTAGATGACTACATAATTGCACCATGCAAAGAAGGTACTTTCGTTGGTAACTTGACATATTTTATCAATGGTGAAGTATATCAAAGTATTCCAATTGTTACAACAGAGGAAGTCCAAGATTATGATTTTTGGTTCCTATTTCATAAACTAATCACGATATGGTAAAATGTCGAATTAAACAGGAAAAGAAAGACTATTTATCGACAAATCGCTGAAATTATAAATCTTTTACGGAAACTATTGCCAAGTAGATAAGATAGTACTAGAATTTGTGTGTTTGTTAAAAAACACAGAAATGGAGTTTAAAGTACAATGGAAAAAATAAAGCCAAAGCTATTTAGTGTTATGAAAAACTATAGTGGGCAACAGTTGATGAAAGATATGATGGCTGGAATAATTGTCGCAATTATTGCCTTACCGTTATCGATTGCATTTGCACTTGGATGTGGTGTTCCAGCGGAACGTGGGATTTATTCAGCAATTATCTCAAGTATCTTAGTAGCAATCCTTGGAGGAAGTCGAGTACAAATTACTGGACCAACTGGAGCATTTATTATAATCACACAAGGTATTATTAATGGTTATGGTATGAATGGATTAATGATTGCAACAGTTATGGCAGGAGTAATGTTAATTTTGATGGGGCTATTTAAGTTTGGGCGTATGATTAAATATATCCCAGCACCCATTACCATTGGATTTACTGGTGGTATAGCGATTACGATTTTTACGCTTGAAATAAAAGACTTTTTAGGTCTGACAATTGATAAAATGCCAACGAATTTCTTTGCAAAATGGATGGTATACTTTTCACATTTATCTCAGATTAATTGGAGTGGAGTATTACTTGGAGTATTATGTATTGTAATTTTGGTAATTTGGCCAAAGATTAATAAAGTAATACCGAATTCTTTGATTGTATTGGTAGTTGGTACCGCCATTGCGTACTTTGCTAAATTGGATGTGAAAACACTTGGTATGATTAACAAAACACTTAGTATTACAGGCTTTGAAGCAATCACATTAGATGATTTCTTTGCTTTAATGCAACCGGCATTTACAATCGCTATCTTAGTTGCAATGCAAGCACTCTTGTCTGCTGTTGTTACAGATGGAATGATTAACTCAAGACACCGTGCGAATATGGAATTAATAGCACAGGGGGTAGCAAATAGTGTTCTAGGAATCTTCGGTTGTATTCCTGCAACAGGTGGTGTCGCAAGGTCAATTGCAAATGCGAAAAACAATGGTAGAACACCAATTGCAGCAATTTTTCATGGACTAACTTTATTTTTCTTTCTTATGGTATGTATGCCACTCATTCAGTATGTACCACTTTGTGTACTCGCAGCAATTTTGATTGTTGTGTCCTATAACATGTTTAACATTAAAGCTTTTCTTTCTTATAGAAAAGCACCTAAGTCCGATTTGGCAGTATTACTGGCATCTTGTATTCTAACTTTTGCTTTTGATTTAGTTCTCGCGATTGAAGTAGGTATAGTGATGTCCTGTGTTTTATTTATGAAACGAATGGCAGATGTAACTGAAGTGAAGGGTTGGAAATATCTTCATTCAGTCGATAGTATTGATGAAGAAAATGACCCGGAAGCATTAAATCTGAAAGAAGTTCCAGAGAATACACTTGTATTCGAGGTGTCAGGACCAATGTTCTTTGGCGCTGCGGATAAGTTAATCCAATTGACAGAGGTAATCGATGAAAAGGTTCAAGTAGTAATTATTCGAATGCGGAGTGTTCCAGCAATCGATGCTACAGCTATGAACCATTTGATGAAGATTCAACAAAGACTAAAAGAACATCAGATCACAATGATTTTTTCTCATGTTCTTGAGCAACCGATGCAGGCAATGAGTAAGGCTGGATTTGTTGAAGAGGTTGGCATAGAGAATATATGTGATAACATTGATAGCGCACTATCACGCGCGTCAGAGATTTGTGCAGCATAATAGGTATTTATGCTAAATGAGATGCTAATAACATAAGAGTATATAAATAATATATGAAGACATTCTTAGTAAGCAATTTACTAAATATGTCTTCTTTTTTTGTATCATAGGATTAGGGTGCCATGTCGTCATTTTGCACAAAGAAATGCTATGAGTATGAGGTGACAAACATAATTTATCCGCAACACGCTTTCGCTTGAATGAAGTTCGTAACGGTACGTAAGGGTCTATTGTTAATTGAGAGTGATTCTCAAATAAGTCTTGACATGGTTACGTTCTTCCATTATACTTTAAAAGTAAATGAGAATTGTTATCATAAAGCAATTGTATTAGAAGGGATTATGTGAATGACAATCAACAAACAGGATAGCCAAGTAATTAGTACGCTGAAACTACGTAAGGAACAGATATTAGCTAAGTTAAGCGAACAAGGGTATCGTATTACAAAACAAAGAAAGATTCTCATTGATATCATTTTAAATGGAAATTGCTTAAGCTGTAAAGAAATCCATGCTCAAGCAAGTCAATTAGATTCATCGATAGGAAAAGCAACCGTTTACCGAATGATAAAAACACTTGAGGGATTAGGAACAATTTCTAGAAACAATTTGTTCACAATAAAACAAGATCATGTAATAGATTTCGAAAAAGAAATGTTAATCGTGTTAAAAAGTAAGAATACAATACAGTTATCTATGATGGAGTTAAAACCTATCATGGAAGAAGCTCTGCGTGTTAAGGGGTATCTTCATAGGGATGAAATTCAAAGAATCGTTATAAAGAAATAAGAACATAGAGAGTAATAAAGTAGAAAGAGATTAAGCAATAAATCAGTTGGAGGGAATTCATGAGCATTGTAATCATTGGTGGAAATGAAAGAATGGAAAAACAATATAAGGAAATTTGCAAAGAGTATAAATGTAAAGCTAAAGTATTTACGAAAATGGCATCTAATTTAAAGGATCAGATTGGTACACCTGATCTGATGATATTGTTTACATCAACGGTATCCCATAAGATGGTTCGATGTGCAATTTCTGAATCTGAGAAGAATGACATTGTAATTGAACGTTCCCATAGTAGCAGTGCAAGTGCATTACGTACAATTTTAGAAGGATATCAATAGTTAATAGGGAATAAATTACCTAGAAGATGTGTGTTGACGGATACATACTCTTATGTTATTATTCATATGTTCGTTTTATGGCGATTTCATTAAATATATCTTGGATAAGAAGGTTGGGGAACTAACTGGACTATCCATTTTTTTTGCCTTGTAAAATAAACTTCCTATGAGGAAAATGTTACATCGCAGAATAAGTTTGGAACATGAAATTCTGAATTACGAAAAGAGGTAATATGAAACAGATTGATTTAACAAAAGGCTCTACAAGAAAGATTTTTATGCATTATTTATTGCCATCCATTAGTGCAACCTTAGTAACATCGATCTATATTCTAGCAGATACCATAATGATTGGTAAGGGAGTAGGTCCCGATGGTATTGCAGCTTTAAATATCGTCTTACCAATTTTTGCTTTATTTTCTGGACTTGGTTTATTATTTGGTGTTGGTGGTTCTGTTTTAATGTCCGTTGCACAAGGCAGTAATGATTATGAATTAGGTAAAAAGTATTTCACAACAAGTACAATTTCTGTAGCAGTAACGTCCATCATCTTATTCATAGTTTTGCATACATTTTTAGACTCCGTATTGCATCTGTTAGGAACGACGGAAGTGACATTTTATCTTGCAAAGGAATACGCACTTATTATAGTAAATAGTACTCCGATTTTTATGTTCTCTTCAATGTTACAAGCATTTGTCCGTAATGATAAGAATCCTACACTTGCTATGATTGGAGTAATCTCTGGTGGTGTATCCAATATAATACTTGATTATATATTCATTTATGAACTGAATTTAGGAATGAGTGGTGGTGCTATCGCTACTGTACTTGGTAGTACAATAACAGTAGCAATTTTAATTACTCATTTTTTTCATAAATCAAATACACTAAAGCTGGTACGTCATGGATTTAGTAAAGAAAGACTTGCAAGAGTCGTAACGAATGGGTTCTCAAGCTTCTTAGTTGAGATGACAAATGGTGTTGTAACATTACTATTTAACATTCAGCTCGTGAAATATATTGGTGATATCGGTATTACTGTATATAGTATTATAGCAAACAGCTCTATCGTAGTATTATCATTGGCCAATGGTATTGCGCAAGCAGCTCAGCCCATTCTTGCAGTTAATTATGGAGCAGGTAAGAAGAAGCGTGTGTCAGAGGTACAAAAGCTTGGTATGGTTTGTACTACAATGATTGGGATAATGATTGTATTCGCTGGAGTTTTATTTCCGAAGGTCATTACTCATATTTTTATTCATGCGACAGATGAGATTTTAACATTAGCGGTTCCAGCAATCCGTACGTATTTTGTAGCATTTATCTTTGTGAATCTAAATGTTTTTGGTAGTAACTATTTTCAATCAGTTATGCAACCACAATATGCAATGGGAATTACATTATTGCGTGGGATTATATTAAGCAGCGGTTTTGTTTTGATATTACCAGCTTTTTTAGGTGCGCATGGAATTTGGCTTGCAATCCCATTGGCAGAAGCATTAACGTTCCTTATCGTTTATGTATTGTTACAACGAGAAAAGAAGACAACAGGTGTAAAAGTGCTTATGAAAGAAGCCTGACATCTTTTTGCACAAAGAAATGTTATGAGTATGTGATGACAAACATAATTTATCCGTAATACACTTTCACTTGAATGAAGTTCTAAGGGGTACGTAAGGACCTAAAATACAGGCCCTTACATGCCGACGACTTCATAATAGTATTCTCATTAATTATTGCTTGTCATCTTATTTTTATCAAGGATATTTATGGACAAGCTTCTGCACATTCTGTTAATCGCTCTAAATCTAGTAAACGAAAGTTATTCTTATGATAGTCAATAATACCTTCTTCTCGCATACGTCCCAATTCTCGGCTCATACTTGGACGAGAGACGTTTAAATAATCGGCAAGTTCATTGCGATTCATTGTTATGGCAAATTTATCACAGTTATTTCTTTGCTTTTCACTGAGAAGGTAGGTGGCTAATTTTTCTCTCATTCCCTTCAACATCAGTAATTCCATTTTTTGATTTAGAACATAATTTTTATCACCAAGTAGTAACATCATATTAAATATCAACCGAGTATGAAAACCACATACATTCGAGCATGGTTTCATGATTTTCTGATAAGAAAATTTGAGAAGTACGGTCGGTTCTTTTGTTCGAACAGTAACTGGTGAAATGCGATGACTAGTACATACAATTCCTTCTCCAAACATATGAGAGGGACCAAGAATTGCGATGATATGGCGACTGCCAGAATACGTTTCTTTCATGAGTTCAACACTTCCTTCTAGTATAATGTAAACGTAATTGACTTGATCACCTGACAGAATAACATAGTCATCTGCATTGCAACGATAGGGAGAGAGAGCAAAACATTGCATGATATGTTCTATGTCTTCAAAGGATATTCCTTTAAAAAGTGGACATTGTAATAAACTATTTTTGAAAATCTTCATATAAGCCCCTTTCTGGTAGTAATAACATTGTAACATGAAAATTAAAATCATACACAATATATTGTAGCTATAGCTACTGAATTAATCTTTTCTTGAAGTTATACTAGTAATATCGGAAAAGTTTATTGATGGATATTGAAAGGAGCGTTTCAATGAATAGTGTACAGATAATGATGGAGGAACATCAGAATATTCTTCGTATGGTAAAGGTAATTCGTAAGGCTTGCTTTCTCATATATGAGAAGAAGCAAATGAATGATAAGGATTTCGAGCAGATGATAGACTTTATTCGCTCTTATAGCGATAAACATCATCATGGAAAAGAGGAGAAAATCTTTTTTAAGCAAATGCAAGAACATTTAGGACATATCGGAGAAAATCTAATTACTCATGGTATGTTAGTAGAGCACGATCTTGGCCGTCTTCATATGAATGAATTAGTAGCTGCAATTGACCGTGTGAAAGCTGGCGATGAAGAAAGCTTTCTTGATGTAATTGCAAATGCTATTTCCTACACTCACCTAATTGAACGTCATATCAAAAAGGAAGATGATTTAATATATCCATTTGGTGAGAAGAATCTTAGCCAAGAGGTTGTAAATCAGATTAATACAGATACTATGAAGTTTGAAAATGAAGCACAGAAAGCTGGTACTCAAAATAAGTACCTTAACATCTTGTCCGAACTTGAAAGAAAGTATTGTTAAGTGAGAACCTTTCTGCTTTTGGTAAGGTTGGTAGAGCACAAGTAATATATAGTTGTCCTGCCATTAGTTTGTGAGTGTGAAGGGAGGGGGGACTTCACACTCACAGAGTGTATGAACATTGGTTCTAATGTCTTTCAGGTATATATACTAACAGATGGTTTCATCTTAATATCATGGAATATTGTATTATTGTCGATCGCAGTCGCCACATTTACAATGTTGTGTATCTTCTTGGTCAACATAGTGAGCAACTGTACGAACTCGGAATGTTCTATCTCGACACGCTGTTTCTGCAGTATCATGAATCATAAACTTTACACAATTACAGGATTTGTCTTCTCCACATTCCCCTGTACATCCGGCAGCAGTTCTACGAATAACTCTATGAGCAACAGCTACTTCGCCAGTTTCTAGAACTTCATTTACAAATACTCCAACATTAACATCTCTTGTATTGCAAGTAGTTGGTAAATTTAAATGCACAAACAGCATTCTTCCTTTTTGTAGTATTTCTGGAGTTACAGTATCTTCTGCAATATCTTGACATGAAGTTGTTGGAAAATCAACAAAGTCATCATCATTGCAATCTTCACAACATTCAGCTGTAGTACAATTTGCAGTAGTTGTCTCTCCTGTAGTAGTAACAGGAAATGTTCTACCAATATAACCTCCTGCAAGACCAGTATAAATAGTTACACCTAAAGGTCCTGAGTATTCAGAGGTAAATGTTACACTTTTAGTGTCAGCTGCTGTTAAATTACCGAAGTTCCATCTTACCTCTCTGGTAACAGTATTAAAAGTTAATGCTGGATCAGACGTAACAGGATTTTCAAATCCTGTAGCAAGTATAAATCGTATAAACCCGCCAGTAATTGCACCAAAATTTTTTACTGTCAGATAAAACGTATAGTTACAATCAGAATTCACTACACGAAGACTTCCCGTTATATAATTCCATTCGCCGGTAGAGATTTTTTGATTATCCATTATTTTATAATCTCCCTTCAAAAAATATATTGATATAATACTTTAAAACTAATTTCGTCATTGCAATTGTCTGTCATTAAGAAGATAAAATCACCCACAAAAATACAAGCTATTCTATGACAAAACCATCTTCTTCCCCCTGTAAATATCGTCTTTACTTTTGTAGCATATGGTACTCCGTTAATGAATAACGTTACTCCTACGACCATTTTCCGGCAGGGCCATACATTGTAGAGATAAACAGGTATTTTGAGTCTACTACCTACATCTTCAGCTACTACATCCTTGGTTACTTCTTTACTTTCTTCCCCTTGGTTGATGCTGATATCTATATATGGTCGTGACATTAACTCTCCCTCCTTTCATTACTATATTATGTTGGTATTACAAAAAAGTTCATAAATCGCTATAATATATTAGCGTAAAATGATGTTTGATGTCGAATAATCCATACATGTTATGATTAAATAAATGAAGCAAGGTGCATCGCTTCTATGTAAATCACAGTTTATAAAGCTTACCATATTACAAGTAATCTATGGTAAGATTGACATTTGACAGAAATAAAATATAATATTGGTGTATTAGTTATGGTGTTGAATTTATAAATATTTATATTTGTGAATGTGGCAAGGTATGCGCCACTCATAAGAAACATGCGGAAATAAAAAAGAAAGGAAAGAAACGAATGAAATACAAACTTGCCATATTCGATTTGGATGGAACAATCTTAAATACGGTTGAAGATTTGACAGATAGTACAAATTATGCATTAGAAAAGAATAAGTTTCCGAAAAGAACAATCGAAGAGGTTCGAAGTTTTGTAGGTAATGGAATTGCAAAGTTGATCAGCCGAGCAGTACCAGCTGGAACAAGTCAAAATAAGATTGTACAAGTTTTGAGTGATTTTACTACGCATTATGCTAGCCATTGTACGAATAAAACAAGACCTTATGATGGTGTGTTAGAATTAGTAAATAAATTAAAAGAACTAGGTGTTTTAACAGCAGTAGTATCCAATAAAGCTGATTTTGCAGTACAAGAGTTATGTAATCAGTACTTTCCTAATATGTTCAATTTCGTTGTAGGTGAGAGAGAAAACATACATAGAAAACCAGCACCTGATGCTGTATTAGAAGTACTAGATAAGCTACATATAGATAAAACTTCAGCAATCTACATAGGAGATTCCGAGGTAGATATTCAGACTGCCAAAAACACTTGTATTGATAATATATCAGTATCTTGGGGGTTTCGCGATCGAGATGAGCTGATTGCACAGGGAGCAACGATTGTTGTTGACACACCAATGGAAATATTACAAATTGTGTATTATTAAAGGAGGAAATAGTATGAGTTATGATGCAATAATTGTGATTGATATGCAAACTGCTTTGATAAATGAACATCCTTATAACGAGGAAAGTTTGATATCTAACATTTGGAATCTGCTTACTGAGTGTAGAAATCAAAATATACCAGTGATTTACATACGTCATAATGGAAAAAGTGGTGATGAGTTCGAAGCGGGAACTGCTGGATGGCAAATCTACGAGAAAATAGCACCTTTGCAAGATGAGAAAATAATTGATAAACATTTCAACAGTGCATTCCGACAGACAGGCTTGAAAGATTATTTAGATCAGATCGGAGCAAAGAATCTAATTCTTTGTGGAATGCAGACGGAATACTGCTTTGATATTAGTTGTAAAGTGGCTTTTGAATTTGAATACAAGATAACGATTGCAAAGGGAACAACCTCGACGTTTGATACAACAATTGCTAGTGGTAAGGAATTGACGGAGTATTTTGAAGAAAAGATATGGAAGAACCGTTATGCACGTGTTATCCCATGCGAACAATTATTGGATGAGATTAAAAATAATTGTGTTAGTGAATGAATAAAAAGGAGTAGTAGGTAAGGAAAGTTTCTAACAAATACTTTCCTTACCTACTACTCCTTTTTTATATATTAGGAAATTCTTCTGAATTTCCTAATATATAAAAAATGCTCCGCAGGATGCACACTACGCTACGCTACGGCGCGGAACAAAGTGTTTTGCAAGCAAAACACTTTGTTCCGGTTCTCTCATAATATAGCTTACTTAAAGGATGTTATATTGTTTATACTTTTCATAAGTGAAGAATGATTTTTTGCTTCGAAACGACGATTGACCGGTTTATCTTCTTCCTTCATTGAGTCTTTCATAGTTTCAAAAATGGAAGGTTTCTCTTTGGTTACTGCTTTTTTTTGCTCCATTTCTGTAGTTGTCAAAACATATCATAAGATGATAGTTTAATTGACAAATCCTTTCTATGCTCTATGTATATGTTAGTATTTGTTTTTTAGATTCTATTTATTCTTTGATTAAACAAATTTGGTGCCGTAAAAAAATTGTATAAAAAGCACAACGAAATGGTAGTAAATTTCGTAGAAAATGTCAAAAAAGATAAAAAAACAAAGAAAAGTATTTCTTTTTTGTGTAGATATGCTATATTAGATATGTAATATTTTTCATAATAAGTTAATCAATGGTTTTGAATGATGCAAAAGATAAGACTTAAAAAAGGAGGGTGGATAAAAGAAACGGGCAAGATTTATTCATTCAATTATTACTAAAAAAAAGGAGAAAAAGTGATGGGATTAGTAAAAAGAAAACCAGCGTTTTTTAAGCATGTGAGACGTTCGCTGGCTGTATCGTTGAGTTTTGCGATGATTGGATGTTGTTTTAGTGTACAATCATCAAGACCAGAAACTGTTAAAGCTGCAACAAATTCTATTTTTGAAGATTTCGAGAAAGATGCTAGTGTTGGAGCACCTATGGGTGCAATTAAATCCAAATTAACAAGCAAAGCTTATAAGGGAAAGAAAGCATTATATGTATCCAATCGTGAACAGGATTGGAATAGTTATAGTTATGATATTAGCGCATTCCAGGGACAAACGATTGAATTTAGTACATTTATGAGAGTTGATGCTAAAAATTTAAATGGAATTGCCTGTTTAAAAACTACAATTAACGGAAAAGACGAATACAATTGGATTTGTAACACTCCATTAAAGAAGGGTAAATACGTTGAATTAAGTACAACTTATACTATTCCAGCTGGCGCAGCTGCAACGTTGTATTTTGGAACATGTAATACAGACGATAACAGTAAGCAGACAACAACTCCTTTCTATTTAGACAATGTAAGCATTAAGAGTACTCAAAAGTCAGTATCCATTGAAGAAAACTTTAATAAAGCAAAGACAAGCACTTTGACTGGAAGTGTATTTGGAAATCCTAAGCTTACGATTGTAAAAAGAACTGCTAAAAATAAGGCATTACAGGTAAGTAATCGTACTGAGAATTACTTTGGTTATGCTTATAATCTTGAAGCTTTTGCAGGCAATACAATTTCTGTTGAAGCAAAGATTGCAGCAGTTGGTGTAGCAAAAAAAGCTACGAATACTTTTAGTGCTACATTAAAAGTTGGAGATGACCAATATAATCAGCTTGCATCTGTAACAACAAAGGGAAAAGCTTATAGTACTTTAAAATGTGAAGAGTATGCTGTACCAGCAGGCGCTAGCGGATATTTTCTTTACTTTGAAGGACCAAAGGATATTTCTTATAGAATTGATGATATCAAAATCACAGTTGTAGGTGATTATTCCGATCCAGCAACTACAGTTAACTATGCTGATGTTACAAGCTATCCAGTATTAAAGAGACTTTATAGAAATGACTTTAAGATGGGTGTTGCTTGTGAAGCAATCAGTCATTGGAACAACCAATTAAGTGAAGTTGGTAATCCTGCGAAGGAAGATCTGATCAAACGTCAGTTTAATAGTATTACATTTGGTAATGAATTAAAACCTGATTATAATATGGGATATAATTCAGATAGAGCAACAGATACATTTTTACCATATGTAGTTAATCCTGCAGCAAAAGAAATGTTAGATTGGGCGAAACTCAATAACATTCCAGTAAGAGGTCATACGCTTGTATGGCACAGCCAATGTCCAGATGCTATCTTCTGTAAGGATTATACACCAGTTAAAACGAATGGAGAAACTCTTGATGATAGTTGTCTTGTAAGTCGTGAAGTTATGTTAAAACGTTTAGAGAGCTATATCGATGATACAATGAAATATATGTACGAGAATGGTTATGCTGACGTTATTTATGCATGGGACGTTGTAAATGAAGCGGTTGAACCAGGCTTGAATGAATATAACTTAAGAGAAAGTTATTGGTATAAGACAATTGGACCTGATTTTGTTTACTATGCATTTAAGTATTCGAAAGAAGCAGTTAACAAATATTCGGTTGAATATGCATCGAAGTATAATGTAGATGTAAATGATGCAAAGCAACTTGCAAAAATCCAACCTGGTCTTTTCTATAATGATTATAACGAGTTCATGGAAGTTAAATGTGACGCAATTATTCAGATGACAACAACTGATTTTGCTGGACACAACATGTTAGCAGAAGGCTTAATTGATGGTATTGGTATGCAAGGTCATCTAAGTGATAATACCGATATTGCAACTTTTGTTACTGCACTGAAGAGATATAGTAAGGCAGTTGGTGAAGTACATATTACAGAACTTGATGTGGCACAGACCACCACTGGTGTTAATGCAGAATATTATCAAGGTAAATTCTATAACGATTTCTTCAAGGCATTACTTCAGGCAAATAAAGACGGTGCTAATTTAACAAGCGTTACCGTTTGGGGATTAACTGATGATAATTCATGGAAGAAAGAAACAAGTCCACTCTTATTTAATGGTGATTTAAGCAAGAAGTTAGCATTTGATGGTGTGGCAGGAGTTAAGAATGGAGTAGAACTTCCAGCACCAGCATACGTAGCACCAGATTTTAAAGATATGGATGTTACATTTGAAAAAGAAGGCGCAACAGCAGAATCAGAAGGCTTCTTCCTACGTGGAGATGGTTCTTTATCAATCCAGAGTGATGTAGTATACGATGGAAAATTTGCTTTACTTGATACAGGAAGAAAAGATTCTTGGCATGGTGTAAGTTTTGATGTATCTAGATTTATTGGTCAAACCATTGAAGTTAGTGGATGGGTTAAGACAGCTGCACCTGAGGCTAAACTTTCAGCTGATATTAATGGAGTATGGCCAAATCTTGCAGTAGCTGATACTTCTGATGGTAAATGGAAACAGCTTAAGGCTACCTATAAGATTCCATCTGATATGACATCATTAAGTCTTTATTTTGAGGCTTCCACACAGACAGATGATATTTATATTGATAATGTTAGTATCAAACTTAAAGGTTTAGATGAGGGATTTGAAGAAACTACTACGATTGCAGCTGCAAGAGGAGTAGGACATGTACCTTCCTTTGCTGGTATTACAGATGCTGATAGCCGTAATGAAAAAGGACATTCCTTCTTAGTTAAACGTGCTGAAACTGATGCAAACATGAAGTTTGATGTTAGCAAGTATATCGGATATACCGTAAATGTAAAAGCTTATGTTAAGACTACTGATTCCTTAATCCGTTTAGGATTTGATGGATCAGAACCAGTACAAATTGCTGAAGTAAAAGCAGATGGAAATTGGACTGAGATCACAGCTACATATCCTATATCTAATCAGTTAACTTCTGCTCATATGTATATTGAAACTGATGGCAAAGCAGACTTTTATGTAGATGATATCAGTGTAACAATTGCTGATTTTGTAGAAGATTGTGAAACTGCATCTGCAGCTAACGTATTTTCTCCAAGATGGGGTGGAGCTGGTACATTAAGTATCGTAGAAGATGGTGCTGGTAATCATGCAGCAGTTTTGAAAGATCGTACAGAAAGTTATATGGGTACTGCTTTTGATGTATCTCCTTACCTTGGTATGGAAGTTGAAATTTCTATGGATGTTAAGACAAACGATTCTGAGATTAAGATTTCAGGAGATATCCAAGACCTTTGGCCAAATTATGCGAGTGTAGCATCAACTCCAGGCCAATATAAGACAGTAAAAGCAATAGTTAAGTTACCATCTGATATACAAACATTAAAGTTATATGTTGAAACAGATGGAAAATCTGATCTTTACGTAGATAATTTAAGAATTAAGAGAGTAGTGGAATAGAGGATTGATTGAAAAAAATAAAGTAGAGTAATTCATTCATGCAAAAGAAGATGACAAATAAGTTGTTTATCAGTCATCTTCTTTTGTATTTTTTTAGTCTAAAACAATAAAAGTCTACACCTTTACAGCAGAAGGACCATGCTCATTAGATTCGTATATAGTAACGGAAGCAATTTCCAAAGTTAGTGTTATGGCAGATGCTATTAGAAGATAAACATGTATTAGCTTTAAAAACTTTTAAAATTATTCTTTCTTTTTTTCTATATTATGATATAGTAGTAGTAGACAGAATGGAAAAAAATGTATATAAAACTCCTTAGCATACATATGAATTACTATGAATAAATTAAATGCATAGTTACCATGGGAGTTTATATACGTTTATAACAAAATCTAAGTGTAACGAATCATTTAAAGGAGAAAAAAGATGGGATTAGACAGAAAGAAAACAACTATACAAAAGCATATGAAACGTCTTATAGCTGTATCCTTAAGTTTTGCACTGTTTTGGGGCTGCTTTGGAATACAGTCCATAAACGCAACTGTTACGAAAGCAGCTACTACAACTACGAATATAAAAGAAAACTTTAATGATGCTAAAGATATAAAATCATTAAAAGGTAGTATTTTTGGTAATCCTACACTTACGATTGTAGATAATGGTAAACATAACAAAGCACTAATGGTTAGTAACCGTACCGAAAGTTATTATGGTTATTCGTATAACCTCGATGCGTTTGCAGGTAATACAATTTCTGTGAAGGCTAAAATCTCGATTGTTGAAGAGAAGAAATTAGACAAAAAACAGGATAAGTTATCAGGTCCATTAAAAAAAACTGGTAAGAAAAATGATAAGGTTACCTTTACTGCTACCTTAAAGATGGGTGATAGTGAATATAAACAGGTAGCTTCAGTAACTACAAAAGGGAAAAAGGCTTCTACTTTAAAATGCGCAAAATTTGATATCCCAACAGGCAAAAATAAATATACGATTTATTTTGAAGGACCAAAGAATGTTTCTTATATTATCGATGATATTGAAATAAAAATCGTTGGAGTAAAACCACCAACACCAGTAAAACCACCAACACCACCAACACCAACAAAAACACCAACTCCAACGCCAACACCAACGATTACGGTGCCAAATTTAAAAGAGATGAATGCTACTTTTGAAGTGAGCGGGGCAACTCCTGAGTCAGAGGGATTTTTTAAACGTGGAGATGGTTCGTTATCAATTCAAAGCACTGTTGTTTATGAAGGGAAGTATGCACTACGTGATACAGGAAGAACAGCTGAATGGAATGGTATAAGTTTTGATGTCTCCAGATTTGCTGGGAGAACAATTGACATTAGTGCATGGATTAAGACTACAGCGCCAGTAGCAATGCTTTCTGCAGATATTGATAAAGTGTGGCCAAATCTTGCTATTGTGAATACATCGGATGGTAATTGGAAGCAAATCAAGACTACTTACCAGGTTCCAGCTGATCAAAAGGCATTAAAGTTATATTTTGAAACTTCAACAAAGACAGATGACATTTACATTGATAATGTCAATGTAAAGTTGAAAGTAGAGGACTTTATAGAAAATTGCGAAACCTCAACTGTAACGAATGTATTTGCTCCTAGATGGGAGGGGGCTGGTAAATTAAGCGTGGTTTCGGATGGAGTTGCAGGTAATCATGCTGTAGCTTTGACGAATCGTACGGAAAGTTATATGGGAATAGCGTTTGATGTCTCTTCTTATCTTGGAATGGATGTAGAGATTTCAGTCGACGTTAAGACGAATGATTCTCAGATAAAGATTTCAGGTGATATTGCAAATGTTTGGCCAAACTATCTCCTGACAACGTCCACACCTGGACAATATAAGACAGTAAAAGTGTTCCTTAAACTTCCTTCTGACATGCAGAAACTAAAATTATATGTTGAAACAGATGGAAAATCAGACCTTTATGTGGATAATTTAAGAATAAAAAGAATAAATTGATGCTCAAGAACATTTGAGACAAGGGGAACTCCTTTTCTAGGTTATATAAGCCTAAGAAAAGGAGTTTTTTTGTTCTTAAGAAAGCTTGACATCATTTTGCACAAAGAAGTGTTAGAAGCATGGGATGTCAAACATAATTTATACGAAACACGCTTTCGCTTGAATGAAGTTCGTAACGGTACATAAGGGCCTAAAATACAGGCCCTAAGTACCGACGACTTCATAACAGTATGCTCCTAAATTATGTTTGTCATCCCATTTTTATTAAGTCTATTGATGTGCAAAATGATGAATGAAACTATAGAATAGTGCTTTTGACACCATGAAATTCCTATTAGAAACCCATAATACTTGGTTCTATTTTGATAATAATTTGTTAAGTTTTGACGTAAATGTTCTATTATGATTGAAATTTGTTAAAAAAAGAAATACGAAACATTTAGAGATTAACTAGAAGGCATTTTTTTTATAATTTGATATGGTATATTATAAATGTAAATTATTTACAATTCACATATGGTGTTATTGCTAATCTAGGATTGGTAGTTCTACAAAGTTTGTAACACTAGTAAAACGCAGTAAATTATAAAGGAGGGATAAAAAAATTAAATCATCAGATATATCTAGGTTAATCACGTAAACTAATGCAATATTTTTTATTTAGAAAAGGAGAAGAAGTAATGGGACAAGCTAAAAACAAGAAATCAGCTATAATGAAACGTGCAATGGCAGTTTCATTAAGCCTTATGATGGTTGGTAGTAACTTTGGCATGCAGCCATTTCAACCAATCATCGCAAAAGCAGATACGATAGCTGTTGTAGAAGATTTTGAGACGGATACTCGTTTAGGCTCTAGTATGGGAAATGCTACTTTAGAGCTATCTTCGAATGCATTTGCTGGAGTGGGTGCACTTTATGTAACCAATCGTGAACAAGATTGGTATAGTTATAGCTATAATATTACCGAATTTGCTGGAAAAGCAATTCACTTTAATGCTCAGATGAGAGTTGATGCAGATGGCCTGAATGGTGTTGTTTGTGTAAAAACTACAATCGATGGTGCTGATCAATATACATGGATCTGTAATTCTCCATTAACGAATGGTCAATATTCTCAGATTAATGCTTACTATAATGTACCAAAAGAATCCACATCAACTACGATATATTTTGGTACCTTTCATCCAGTAAACAATGCTCAGACTTGTGATTCTTTTTATCTTGACAATGTCAGTATTAAAGAGACATTATTCATTCAAGAAAACTTTGATACGGCAACTGATACAAGTTCATTAAAGGGTGGTGTATTTGGTAGTCCAACGCTTACTCTTGTTGAAAATGGTAGTGCTGAAAATAAAGCATTAGAAGTAAGCAACCGTTCAGCAAATTATTATGGATACACTTATAATCTAAACGCTTTTGCAGGAAATAAGATTTCTGTTAAGGCGAAGATTTCAGCTGTTGGGGCAGCACAAGATGCAACTAATGTATTTAATGCAACATTGAAAGCAGATGATAATTTTAGTCAGGTTGCAACCGTAACAACAACTGGAAGTGAATTTACATTAATTGAAAGCCTTGAATATGAGGTAGCGAAAGGTGCTAGTAGTTATAATCTATATTTTGAAGGTCCTGAAAATGTTACATATGTAATCGATGATGTCGAGATTACAGTAGCTGGTGATTATGTAAGTCCATCGTCAGGAAGTAGTTATGTTGATTATTCACAATACCCAGTATTAAAAGATCTATATAAAGACTATTTTAAGTTGGGTGTTGCGTGTGAGGCGATTAGCCATTGGAGTACACCAAATCAATTAAGTGAGATTGGTAATCCTGTAAAAGAAGATTTCATGAGTCGCCAGTTCGCAAGTATTACTTTTGGTAATGAATTAAAACCAGATTCTAATATGGGATATAAAGATGCTAGTGCTACAGAAACATATCTACCATTTATTATACATCCGGCAGCAAAAGAGATGCTTGATTGGGCAAAGTTAAATCATATGCCAGTACGTGGTCACACACTTGTATGGCACAGTCAGTGTCCAGAAGCGGTCTACTGTATCGGATATAATCCTGTAAAAACGGATGGAAAACTTGATGCCAGTTGCCTAGTGAGTCGTGAAGTTTTGTTACAGCGTTTGGAAAGTTATATTCATAGTACGATGAAATATATGTATGAGAATGGTTATGCTGATGTTATTTATGCATGGGATGTTGTGAATGAGGCCGTAGAACCAGGGGCTAATGAGTATAATCTAAGAAATAGCTATTGGTACCAGATTATTGGTAATGATTTTGTATATTATGCATTTAAATATGCAAGAGAGGCTGTTGATGAATATTCTGTTCAGTATGCTTCCCAGTATAATGTTGACCCATCCAATGCAGAACAGTTAAAAACAATCCAGCCATCTCTTTTCTACAATGATTATAATGAATTTCAGGCAGTGAAGTGTGATGCAATTATTAGCATGATTACTCGTGATGTCGACGGACAGGGACATTCGATGGTTAGCCAAGGTTATATTGATGGAATTGGTATGCAGGGACATCTAAGTGATAATACGAGTATACCGACTTATATTGAAGCACTTAGAAAATATGATCAGGTTGTTGATGAAGTACAAATTACAGAACTTGATGTATCTCAGACAACAAGTGGTGTCAACGCAGAATACTATCAAGCTAAATTCTATCAAGATTTCTTTAAAGCTTTAGTGGCAGAAGTGAAGAATGGAGTTAATCTAAGCTCAGTTACTTTATGGGGATTAACCGATGATAATTCATGGAAGAAAGAAACGAATCCATTATTATTCAAAGGAGATCTCTCGAAGAAGTTAGCATTTGACGGACTTGTAGCTGCAGTGGATGGTTCAGAATTACCACCTCCTGCATATGTCGCACCAGATTTTAAAGATATCAATGCTACTTTTGATGCTGAAGATGCAACTGTAGAATTAGAGGGATTTTCTGTACGTGGTGGAGGCTCTTTAAGTATACAGAACGCAGTTGTATTTAATGGAAAGAATGCTTTACTAGATAGTGGTCGCGGTGATACATGGCATGGGGCAAGCTTTGATGTTTCTAGATTTATCGGACAAACAATTGAAGTAAGTGCATGGGTTAAGAGTACTGCAACAGAAGTTAAATTATCTGCTGATATTGATGGAAAATGGCCAAATCTAGCAGCAGTGGATACAACAGATGGAGAGTGGAAACAGATTAAGGCTGTATATAAAGTTCCATCTGATATGACAGCACTAAAATTATATTTTGAAGCAAATACGAAAGATGATATCTATATTGATAGTGTGAAAGTAAAATTACAGGGTATGAACGAAGATTTTGAAGGAGCTGTCAATATCGCAAGTGCAAGAGGTATCGGACATATGCCATCGTTTGCTGGTGTCACAGATACAGATAGCCATAACGAGGGTGGCCACTCTTTCTTAGTACAACGATTAGAACAAGATGCTAATATGAAGTTTGATGTAAGTAAATATATCGGACACACAGTTATAGTGAAAGCATATGTAAAAACTTCGGATTTCAAGATACGTCTCGGTTTTGATTCCGATACTCCAGTTCAGATTGCTGAAGTTAATACAGTTGCAGGAGAATGGACAGAAGTAACTGCAACATATGTATTATCAAATCAATTGACATCTGCTTTTATGTATCTTGAAACAGATGGTAATGCAGATTTCTATGTTGATGATATTAGTGTTACAATGGCTGATTATAAAGAGGATTGTGAAGGTACGACTACTGTTTTAACGACAAGATGGGGCGGTGCTGGAACATTAAGTATTGTAGAGGATGGAACTGCAGGTAATCATGTGGCAGTTTTAAAGGACCGTAGTGAAAATTATTACGGAATTGCTTTTGATGTTACTTCATTTCTTGGTATGGATGTTTTAGTATCCATGGATGTTAAGACGGATGATGCAAAGATTAGCGTGACTGGTGATATTGATGGTACTTGGCCAAATTATGTGAACACAACTTCCAATCAAGGACAGTATAAGACAATCCATGCAGCAATCAAACTTCCAAAGGATTTATCGACTTTACGGCTTTACGTTGAAACAGATGGTAAATCAGATCTTTATGTAGATAATATTACAATTAAGAGAATTCCGTTAGGCAATGAGTATAAGCTGACATTTGATGCGAATGGTCATGGAATCGCTCCTGAAACTCAATTAATTGTGGATGGAGGCTATGGATATCAAGTGATACCGGCAAGTGTTGAAAATTATACATTTGAAGGTTGGTATAAAGAAGCATCTTGCACTACATCTTGGGATTTTGCAAGCGACAATGTTACGCAGGCAACAACAGTTTATGCAAAATGGACAGAGACATCACCACCTGTAACACCACCTGTAACACCACCTGTTACACCGCCTGTAACACCGCCTGTTACACCGCCTGTTACACCGCCTGTTACACCACCTGTAACACCACCTGTAACACCACCTGTAACACCGCCTGTAACACCGCCTGTTACACCGCCTGTAACACCACCTGTAACACCGCCTGTAACACCGCCTGTAACACCACCTGTAACGCCACCTGTAACACCGCCTGTTACACCGCCTGTAACACCATCAGTTACACCACCTGGAACTACAGTTACACCACCAACCGTAGAGCAAAGCTTAACACCAGTTTACAGTGAAACACAGGATCTTTATAAAGTAGTTTATAGCGTAGGAACAAAAGATGCAGTTGCTATTAATAGTTCAATGAGAAAAGCTCTTGCTTCTGGTAAGAATATACTTTTTGAATTTAATGATAATAGTCGAAAACTTCTTTACAGTTTTTCATTAAAAGCAGATAAGTATGTTCCTTCTATTGTTTTAAATAATTTTAAGCTTGGTCTGACGATTGGGACTGCAAAAGATTTGAATTACAAAGATGGTATGCTTTTGTCTATGGAGCAGACTGGAAAACTGGCTATGGAGACATCACTAAAGGTTAATGCAAATAGTTACTTCAAAGCAGGAGATACCGTATATTTATACAAATATAATAAGGAAACAAAGAAGCTAGAATGTCAACCAAATAATAAATATGTTGTTGCTGCTGATTCTTACGTAACTATGAATATAACTTCAGGTGGAGATTATGTTCTTCTTCCAACAGCAGCTAGTGGCAAGGAAAAGGTTGGCTTTATCTCTCAAATTCTATATGATAAGAAACTTGGATTGAGTGTTGGACAGACGAAGGAACAATATGTACATTTCCCAGATTTCTTTGCATTCGTATCTTCTCTTGATGAATTTGATTCTAGTAAGGATTTGTCTAGAATAGGAGCAGTTGTTACTTACAAGAGTTCTAACAGTAAGATAGTCAGTGTGGATGAAAACGGAAATCTGTGGGCAATTCACAAGGGAACTTGTAAGGTTGCAGCAACCGTTGTCACATCCAATGGAAAAACACTAAAGCTTGTAACAACCATAACAGTTAAATAGAGAGTCTCACAAGTAATTCAGCAAAGTTTTGAGAATTACTTGTGAGGGAGAAGTATGAATAGAAAAAGAAGCATTGATCTGTTTTTTACGGCACACTAAGCTCGACAAGCCCCCCATAAAAGAACTGGGGGGACTTGTAAGGCCTTCAAAAACAGATCAGATGCTTCATTTTCTTTAAGGAAGTTATTGAGTCACAAGTAATTCAGCTAAGTTTCGAGAATTACTTGTGAGGGAGCATTATGAATAGAAAAAGAAGTATTTGATCAGTTTTTACGGCACGCTAAGCTCGACAAGCCCCCCAAAAAGAATGGGGGACTTGTAAGGCCTTCAAAAACAGATCAGATGCTTCATTTTCTTTAAGAAAGTTATTGAGTCACAAGTAATTCAGCTAGGATTAGAGAATTACTTGTGAGAGAGTATTATGAAAAGAAAACGAAGCAGTGGGTAGCACTTGTTGAGTGACAAATTATATCCTCGTGGAATATCATATATTAATGTGTTCATTAAGAGGCAGACAGTGGGAAAAGGCAAGTGTTATGGCGATTGTTGTAATGGATACGGTTGCAAACAAAATTGTTCCAGGTATAAGAAGAGCGTAAAAGTAACGATGGATGCTTGGACACATGGGTGTGGAACTATTTGTCCATGTGGTTATGTGAAAGTTACAAAGGGAAATGATATTTCTTTTTTAATTAAAGCAGAAGATGGGTATCGCATTCAGGATATCATGGTCGATTGTGAGCGAATAACGGACGATAAGGTTGTAATAGAACTTCAAGATAGATATGTATTAGCATTTTGTCGCGTTGCCTGTAGTCATAGAGTAGATGTATATTTTGTTAAGAAGTAAGAAGTCTAACGTCATTTTGCATAAGGATATAAATTATTTCTGGTTTGTAGCTACAGCTACAAAACTCTTACTCCATTCCTGATATAATTCAATCATCAACAAGGAAACAATTTGGATTGAAAGGTCCGATAATTTGAAAGGAGACAGGAGTATGAGTAGGGAAATGTTTTGTATGCAATGTCAGGAGACTGCAGGAAACAAAGGTTGTACTAAAGTAGGTGTGTGTGGTAAAAGTATGGATCTAGCAAATATGCAGGATTTATTGCTTTATGTTACAAAAGGACTATCTGAAATTACAACGAGATTACGACGTGAGGGGAAAACAGTACCAAAAGAAGTAAACCACTATGTAACATTAAACTTATTTACAACAATTACAAATGCAAACTTTGATGATGAGGTGTTTTATGCGAGGGTAAAAAAAACCTTAGCTCTGAAAAATGAGTTAATGAAGCAATTGTCGGATAAAACACATTTATCCGAAGCTGCAACATGGGATATAGATGAAGAGAAGAATGAAATTTTAAAAGAGAAGGCTGATTCCAAAGAAGTTGGTGTTATGGCAACAGAGAATGAAGATGTTCGTTCCTTAAGAGAATTGATTACTTATGGACTAAAAGGACTTTCTGCATACTCCAAACATGCAAATGCATTAGGCTTTGATAACGAAGAGATTGATGCATTTATGCAAGAAACACTAATGAAATTAATGGATGATTCTATAACTGTAGATGAATTAGTTGCTTTAACATTGGAAACTGGAAAATTTGGTGTTGATGGTATGGCATTACTTGATACAGCAAACACTTCAACATATGGTAATCCAGAGATTACAAAAGTGAATATTGGAGTTGGAAAGAACCCGGGTATCTTAGTTTCAGGTCATGATCTTGCAGATATTGAACAGTTATTAATCCAAACTCAAGGAACTGGAGTTGATGTGTATACTCATTCTGAGATGTTGCCAGCTCATTATTATCCAAATCTTAAGAAATATACAAACTTAGTAGGTAACTACGGTAATGCTTGGTGGAAACAAAAAGAAGAGTTTGAAACCTTTAACGGACCGATTTTAATGACAACAAACTGTATCGTACCTCCAAAAGATTCTTATAAAAGTCGTATGTTTACAACAGGTGCTGCGGGATATGCAGGTTGTAAGCACATCGAAGGGGAAGCCGGCTCCAAGAAAGATTTTACTGAGATCATTGAGTTAGCAAAGACTTGTGCAGCACCGACTGAAATTGAAACTGGTGAAATTATCGGTGGATTTGCTCATGAGCAGGTATTTGCATTAGCAGATGCTGTTATTGATGCAGTAAAAGCTGGTGCTATTAAGAAATTTGTTGTTATGGCTGGTTGCGATGGTAGATCCTCGAAACGTAATTACTACACGGAATTTGCAAAATCTCTTCCTAAGGATACTGTAATCTTAACTGCTGGTTGTGCAAAGTTTAAATATAATAAGCTTAATTTGGGAGATATTGGAGGAATCCCAAGAGTATTAGATGCTGGTCAGTGTAATGATTCTTACTCCTTAGCACTAATTGCTTTAAAATTAAAAGAGGTATTTGGTCTTGCTAATATTAATGAGTTGCCGATTATTTATAATATAGCATGGTATGAGCAAAAAGCAGTGATCGTTCTATTATCCTTGTTATACCTAGGAGTCAAGGAAATTCATTTGGGACCAACACTTCCTGCTTTCCTTTCTCCAAACGTTGCAAAAGTATTAATCGATAACTTTGGAATAGGTGGAATTTCTACAGTGGAAGAAGATATAAAAATGTTCTTTGGTGAAGAGAAAGCTAGTAGCAATGAAACGATTACAAAAACAACTATCATCGGCGATGTGTTAAGATCGAATCCAGATAACGCGAGTGTGTTGATGGCTATGGGAATGCACTGTTTAGGATGCCCATCTGCACAGGCGGAAACATTAGAAGAAGCTTGCTTTGTTCATGGTTTTGATGTAAATGAGATTTTAGCTAAACTAAAATAGCATGAAGATTAACAAGAAAAAAATGGATGCATTTTGTGGTATAATATGGTAAAATAAAGATAATAAACAAAGAATTAAGCTCTACGATTCTTTTGTTTACGTGACAATCGGACTGAAGAATAAACTCAAAAACTTGTTTGCTCTTCAGTCCTCGTTGTACGTAGAAATTTCAGATTATGACAAGGATTGTATATAAATCCAGTTTACGAAGGAGGGATTCCATGAATAAGTTCATGTTCTTAAGGAGAGTGTTTGTATTCTTTTTATGTATTACTATTTTTTTACCACTCCAGTTCGAACAGGTAGTAAATGCAGCAACAATTTCCTTACCAAACGCCATTACCCTATATGTAGGTGAAGGCAAACAACTATACTTAGATGGAACTACAAAAAAGCCAATTTGGAGTACCTCGAATAAAAATGTTGTCAGTGTATCAACCAATGGAGAAGTAAAAGCACTTTCAAAGGGAAAAGCAACAATTACAGCAACCTTAGATACAAAAAAATTTTATTGTAAAGTAACAGTAAAAGAATATACAAAATACTCAGTAAAAATTAATCAGTACCAGACTTATTCCACTGCTTCCAAGAAAGTAACAGAACCATTTACGGATGGTCAAAGTGCAGATTTAGCGTTATCGAGTTTTGGCATTAATCGTGCAAAGAATGCTACAACCTACAATCATCCAAATGGGATTGCTACAGATGGGACACACTTTTTTGTATGTGATACTTGGAATAATCGTGTTTTAATCTATGATAGTATACCAACAGATGGTTCCGAAAAGCCATCCTTAGTTCTAGGGCAGAAAGACTTTAAGACGAGCTATGCAGGATATGAACTAAATGAGATGAACTGGCCGGTTGGTGTTGCAGTTGCAAAGGGTAAATTATATGTGACAGATACGCATAATAATCGTATCTTAGTTTGGAATCAGATTCCAACAGAGAGTGGAATCCCAGCAGATTATGCAATTACCAAATTCGCTAATGATTCAGAAGGGTATATCTCCTGGCCATGGGCAATTTGGACTGATGGTAATAAGATGATTGTGACAAATACGAGAGATGGTAAGTTATTAATATGGAATTCTGTGCCAACACAAGACGATTTTGTAGCAGATCTGGTAATACCAACTGGTGGTACGCCTCGTACTATTATAACGGACGGACATTATCTGCTAATTGGCGATCATAATATTGATGATAATGGAATGTTTGCAGGTTGTAGAGTATGGACGAGCTTTCCAACCAGTAACAATGATCTTCAGGATTTTACATATCGTACTCAAAGTGAACAACCAGGAGGATGTATCGTCAATGATCAATTAGTTCTACTCCATTCAGGACGATTATACCTCTATGACCACTTGCCAACTAGTACAACTGAGATGAATCAGCCAAAGGTTGTAGTTGGAAATGGTAAACCGAATGATGATACGGATCAATATTATTATTTTGGTACGGGGAATTACAATCAGTGTCTTTATGCAAATGGGACATTGTTTGCTGCTTTATATAATTCTAATAAAATAGTTGCTTTTAAAGAATTGCCAAAGAATGAAACCGATCAACCTAGTTTTGCTCTTGGTGCAACTGTTAATGGGAATACACTATCATACAATGGACTTATTATGAATCCAAATGTTGCAACAAACGGAAAGAGCCTTGTAGCTGTTTCTGATTATGACTGGACAATTTCTATATGGAAAAACATTCCTGATAAATCAAGTGTTAAGGCAGATATTGTTTACACTTTAGATCCGTTGATATCTCCGAAAGATGTTGTATTATATAAGGAAAAATTAGTTGTTGCAACAAATCATAGCTTACTCATCTGGTCTGGGATTCCAACAAAGGGACAAAAATGGAAACGAAGCGTCAGTGGAAAAATCGGGTCTGTATTTATGACGGATATTGATTCTATTGCTATGGACCAAAATTACTTTTATATCTCAGATGCAGCAACCAATAAGATTTACATTTATGAATCAATTCCTTATGCAAATACAAAACCAATTTATACGATATCTAATATGCATGGTTCAATACAAAGTAATGGTTCGACACTTGTAGTAACTAATACTGGTTTAGATGGAGGTCTTTGTAAACGCATTTACTTTTATGATATTTCTGATTTGACGAAAGTCAGCAGTCAATCGATTAATGGTTACCGTATTAATGGAGAACTTAGAAACTTTAGTAATGCTTCGGATGGATTGATTACATCGAGTGGACAATTAATTGTTACAGATAACAATGAAAATTATGTTTTAATATGGGATAGTTGGAAAGATGCAATCAATGGGAATGATGTTGTTATAACGCTTGGTCATGGAAGCGATTATTATACATCAGACGAGATTCCAGGAGCTAATAAGTATTATAAGGATTCAATTGGAGTTGGAGGAAGTAATTCATTATGTATGCCAACATATTTAGCTTATGATGGTAGATACCTTTGGGTTGGAGAATATAAATTAAGCAGTAGGCTGTTGCGATTTTCTGGAACATTTATGAATTAATTGAAAGATCTCGTACTTTTGGTTTTAAACAGAGGTACGAGGTCTTTTTCGTTTATAATTTAGGCCCTTATGTACCGTTACGAACTTTCGTCCAATATGGTTAATGTATTGAAATAGCATAAATGAAGATAATAAACCTCAAAATTGAGAAGAGGGAATTAGCTATGATTTCAACAAAACCGATACCAAAGGCGAAGCCTTGTGATAGTATTCTAGGCTTTTTACAAGATGGATATTTATTTATCTCGAATCGAATGAAAAAAATGAATACTAATATATTTTCTGCTCGATTCCTAGGTAAGAAAGTTGTATTTCTGATGGGAAAAGAGGCAGCAGAAATATTCTATAATGAGAGATACTTTAAGAGAAAAGGTGTTGCTCCAATGAGAGTTCAAAAGACACTTTTTGGAAAGAAGACGATTCAAGGTTTAGATGGAAAACAACACAAAAAACGTAAAGCTATGTTTATGTCACTTCTGACACCAGATTATGTTGATGAATTAGTTCAAATATGCTTTAGAAATTTAGAACGATATGCGAATCAGTGGGAGAAAAAATCTTCTGTTAATTTGTATAAAGAAAGCCAGAGGGTATTATTTGAAAGTGTATGCCAATGGGTTAGAATACCATATCAGAGAGAGAAGATAAAGATTTATGCAGAATATTTTGGTTGTATGATTTATGGATTTGGAAGAATAGGAAAAACATATCGAAAAGGAAAATGCGCAAGAAAGGAAATTGAGTGTTGGGTAAGAGATTGCATCGTAGCTGTTCGCAACGGTGTTCTTGTAGTACCTTACGACAGTCCTCTTTATCGTATGAGTATGTATGAAGAAGTATGTGGTACTAAAGTTCCAGCACAGATAGCTGCGGTTGAGTTAATTAATATCATACGACCTGTGATTGCTATTGCAACTTTTGTTGTATTCGAAGCATTAGCAATTAACGATTACCCAGATTGTGCTGAAATTTTGCAGAATTCCAATTCTGACAATCTCGAGATGTTTTGCCAGGAGGTACGAAGATTTTATCCCTTCGGACCGTTTATTGGAGCAAAAGTAAAACGTGATTTTATATGGAAAGGATATTATCTTAAAAAAAATACTTTAGTTGTGCTTGATTTATATGGTACCAATCATGATTCAAGTCTTTGGGATAAACCAAATGAATTTATACCATTACGGTTTAAGGCGAGAAACAAGTGTCTTTATGATCTGATTCCACAAGGTGGAGGTGATATGCAAACAGGTCATCGTTGTGCAGGAGATATATTAACTGTCAAAATCATGGAAGTATTCGCAGATTATCTGGTCAATCACATTAGTTATCAAGTGCCAAAACAAAACTTGAAGTATTCCCTTCAAAAGTTTCCAACTTTGCCTGAGAGTGGATTTGTTATGAGCAAGGTAAGAAAGTTATAAGGGTGATAGAAGCGAAGCTAATAGAAGTAAGGTACTAGAAGTAAGGTACTAGAAGTAAGGTACTAGAAGCAAAGCTAATAGAAGTGAGGCTAATAAAAGTATTTCTTATAGAAATGGGATTGATGAGAAGTGGCTAAAATTGTAAAACGAGGAAATATGCCGACTGATGACAAAGAATTTGGTACAGAAGCAATACAGACATTGCATAAGGCGGGACAAGATCTATTTTATTTACTAAATCAAGGCTATAAAATGAAGGGCGCATCAGTATTTGTTGGAAATCATTATCTGTTATCCGAGCGTCAAAGATTAGCCTTAACTCGAGCCATTTCTTCAGAGCAATGTATCGAGATTAGAAAAACAAAAGAAATTAATGAGATACCAATCAAAAGTACCGTAAATATCGATGGCTTCAATACAATCATTACGCTTGAAATTGCTATATCAGATTCTTTATTAATAAAATGTATGGATGGAACGATTCGTGATTTAGCGGGACTTCGAGGTACCTATCGATTAATTGATAAAACACAAATGGCTATCTTACTCATAGGAAAAATACTAGAAAATAATGAGATATTAAGAGCAGTGTTTTATCTAGATTCTCCTGTATCGAATTCAGGAAAATTAAAGCAACGCATCCTAGAACTGTTGGCAGATTTCGATTTTGAAGTACATGTGGAAACGATTTCTAATGTAGATTCAATTTTAGAAAACTTAGATAATGTTGTAACAAGTGATGCTATTATCCTTGATCGATGCCGTAGTTGGATTAATTTAAATAAGATGATCATTGAGAGTTATCAAAAAGATTATCCTTTCATTGATTTTAGTTCACAATTGAAATAATGGTTTTAGAAGTTAGGCTATGATAAATTATTATAATGGATGAAAACTCTTTCAGTTTTTTAATTAAATTTACACCAACTTAATCTATTCTTATCACAGTAAATTAATTGTCATAGATTAATCACAGTCCTTTTATTGAAATATACTTTTCCACATGCATCTAATCTTTGGATGAAAGAAATTAGCAATTTATATTAATTTATGAAAAGCAATTATTCTAATCTTAAAAAGCAATTTTTCGGATGCGTAAGTTAAATATTAATATATAATATAAAGTATATTGTTATAAAAGTATATATTTTTTTACGAAATATAAACAATGTATATGCAATAAATGAAGAATATAGGTAATGTATAGTAAATAAGCAATTGATATAAATTGCTACCAAACCCATGATATTTTAACTATATTGTATCATAAGCATCATATATTAATGGAGGAGATCTATGATTAAGAAGGTGTATCAAAAGGAATTTGAACAAAGAGCAGAGCAGCTTGTAGCGCAGATGACGTTAGAAGAAAAAGTATTTCAAACTTTACATGCTGCTCCTAAGATTGATCGATTAGATGTAAAAGCTTACAATTATTGGAATGAGGCTCTCCATGGCGTAGCTAGAGCTGGTGTAGCTACTGTATTTCCACAAGCAATTGGTTTGGCAGCAACCTTTGACGAGGATTTGATCGAAGAAGTTGCGGACTGTATCTCAACCGAAGGCCGCGGTAAGTTTAACGCTCAACAAAAATATGGTGACTATGATATTTATAAAGGATTAACTTTCTGGTCACCTAATGTTAATATATTCCGAGATCCAAGATGGGGACGTGGTCATGAAACTTATGGAGAAGATCCTTATCTTAGTGGAAAACTTGGAACGAGGTTTGTCTATGGGATCCAGGGTAAAGATGAGAAATATCTGAAAGCGGCTGCTTGTGCTAAGCATTTTGCAGTACATAGTGGGCCTGAAGATCAGCGTCATAGTTTTAATGCACAGGTTTCAGAACAAGATTTACGTGAGACATATTTACCAGCATTTAAGACGCTAGTAAAGGAAGCAGATGTGGAAGCTGTTATGGGGGCTTATAACTGTACAAACTCAGAACCATGTTGTGGTAGCCAGAGGCTATTAGTTGATATTTTACGTGGTGAGTGGGAATTTAGTGGACATGTGACATCTGATTGTTGGGCAATCAAAGACTTTCATGAGTTTCATATGGTGACAAAAACGCCTGTAGAATCAGTGGCACTAGCTATGAATAAAGGCTGCGACTTAAACTGTGGCAATATCTATGTGAATCTGTTAAATGCGGTTCAGCAAGGGTTAGTGAAAGAAGAAACACTTGATCGTGCAGTTGTTCGTGTTCTTACAACAAGAATGAAGTTAGGTTTATTCGATGACTCAGAGAACATACCATATTCAAATATTGCGTATGATCAAGTAGATACTGTTGAGAGTAAAGAATTAAATTTAAAGGCTAGTCGTAAGAGTATCGTTTTATTAAAGAATGAAGGCAAATTACTTCCTCTAAGTAAAGAAAAATATAAGACAATTGGTGTAATTGGACCAAATGCCAATAACCGTAAGGCTTTAGTAGGTAATTATGAAGGGACTGCTTCCGAGTATATTACCGTTCTAGAAGGTATAAAAGACTATGTTGGTGATGATTGTCGTGTCTATGCTTCAGAAGGGTGTCATTTATTCAAATCTAAGATACAAGGCTTATCGATCGATAATGACCGTTTATCCGAAGTTCGTGCCGTATGTGATTATAGTGATGTCATCGTTGCTTGTATGGGACTGGATCCGGGTCTTGAAGGAGAAGAAGGCGATCAGGGCAATGAGTTTGCTAGTGGCGATAAACCAAACTTGAATTTACCTGGTATTCAAGAAGATATCTTAAAAGAAATCTATGCAAGTGGGAAACCAGTTGTACTTGTGTTACTTTCAGGTAGTGCTTTAGCAGTGAAGTGGGCAGATGAACACATTCCAGCGATTGTTCAAGGTTGGTATCCAGGTGCACAGGGTGGTCGCGCAATTGCTGAACTATTATTTGGTGAATACTCTCCAGAAGGAAAGTTACCAGTAACATTCTATGCCTCTTCAGAAGAACTACCGGAATTTACAGATTATTCGATGAAGAACAGAACGTATCGTTACATGAAACAGCCAGCTCTTTATCCTTTTGGATATGGTTTAAGTTATTTAGAGATAGAACAGACAGAAAGTTCAATCAGTCAATCTCAGATTAAGCAAGGAGATACGATAATCTGTAAAACTAAATTGAAGAATCTATCCAATCGTAGTGGTGCTACAACCATTCAGGTTTATGTAAAATGTGATGAAGTAGATACACCTAATGCACAATTAAAGGGACTTAAGAAAATTAACTTAGCTCCGATGGAAGAAAGAGAAGTTGAGATTGAATTAACAGATCGTGCATTTGGACTCTATGACGAAAACGGTAAATTTATGTTACATAAAGGTACGTATCATGTTTACATTGGTGAATCTCAACCAGATGCACGTAGCTGTGAATTGATGGGAAAGAAACCTTTTGAAGCAATAATTACAAGTAAAGAGGAATTTTTTTTAGGGGAGTAAAAAATTAAATATACAAACGTTTTATAGAGACTGTATCACATACTGATAAAGACGTGAACAGTCTCTATTGTAAAGTTAGTACTTAACTAGACAGAAAATCATGTATATGATATATTGTTAAATATAGGGAGTTATGTAGATGTCGTAATATAAAAAGGGAAGGGAATATAGTGAGGTAAAGGGGAGAAAATATAATGGAAAAAAATACAGTATCATTTAAAAAGTTTGCATTACAATTAGAATCGCTAGGAATAACAGGAATAACAAAAGAACAGATTGAAACAATGGAAGGATTCTATGAAGGCATGTCAGCAGAGTTACGAGAAGAGTTGGATATGTTTCCAGTGTTTTTGTCTCAGATTGGTTATGGTACATATGATTATGATACTTGCGAATGGATACCATCTTCGAAATTTATCTATAGCTTTGATACAGAAGTATTTGATTGTTCCGTGATGTACGCAGAGTTTTTAAATGGGATTCAGGTGATTTCAAATAATGAATTTATTATATCTGAAGTGTACGAAGAGGTAAGTGAAGAAGATTTTGCAATAGGCACTGGTAAGCAGACGGTTCACTTTAAATATAATGATACTACATATTCGTTCGAAGCTAAGTTAATGTACGATTGGTTTGACGTTGATATGCTTAAGTTTATGAATCAAGTGTTTCTAAAGGAAGGGAATCCGAAGCGTTTGTTCTGTATGGGAGATGGTGGTCAAAATTGTATTGTTTTTTACTGTACAAAAGAGTGGGCAGAACAGTTTGAAATGACGACAGGCTATACTCTCCATTGTGATACTTATTAAATCATTAACATATTGTCGAGAAGTAATGGAAAAATTATTCAATAATGAGATAGAATAGAATAGAAGAGGACTTTAGGACAGAAAGCTCATAGCGCGAGCCTTCTGTCCATTCATTATCATAGAAGATCTGTATTTACAGACTTTTCTTCACTACACATTATAGTAGATTAGTTTTAAGACTTTTCTTTACTCATATATTGGTATCTACAGACTTACTGCTTTGATAACATTTTTATTACAGCCTCTAGTTGTTCTAGCAATTGCCTAGAAAATTCAAAATCGGTCTTCTTTAAAGCAAGTTCAATTCTTGTTTCTAATTCTTTTTTCTTTTGTTCCAGTTCAAGATAATCTTTATCAAAATGATTCGCGTAAATTATTTTCCTAAATTTTCGAGTGCTCATTTTACGAAGAGTATTATCTTCGATATACAAGATATAATCGACACAGTTTGCAACGGTATAGAAATCGTGAGATACCATAAGAACAGCACCATTGTAGTTACGTATTGCTTGTTCTAATGCAGCCTGTGAATAAGTGTCAAGATGGCTAGTTGGTTCATCAAGTAATAAAAGATTTGCATTACTAGTAGAAATCTTTGCTAATTGCAGTAGATTCTTTTCACCACCTGATAAGGAGTTGACTTTCTGAGTAAGGACGTTTTCTTCAAAACCATAGTTCGAGAGATATTCTTTAATTTCATCATAAGGAGAGTCATAAATTTCTTGGAATTCTTCAAGAATTGTATTGGATTCATTCAACATTTCTCCTTGTAGTTGTGAAAGAAATGCAATCTTAGCATCTTCATGTAAGTGAATTGATTCACAATCATTTTTATAAATATCACGAAGTAATGTGGTTTTTCCAGTTCCATTTGCTCCAATGATTGCAACTTTATCAGAAGCTTTTAATTCGAAGGAAACAGAGTCTAGTAACAGTTCATCAAAGGAAACAGAGTAGCTATTAACTTTCAGAATATCTTCGACATTTTCCAAAGGCTGATTTGTTTGTAACAGAATACTTGGCTGTTTGATATCAACAAATGGAGCTTTAATTTGATTCGCTTCCAAACGCTTGATAATGGATACTCGTGCATGAACTGCGCGACCTTTTGCAGCACAAGTATGAATGGTAGCATCATCTCTAAGCTTATCCAGTATTTTTTTGTTACGCTCAATTTCTTCTTGTTCTGCAACTGCTTGTTCTTGTAAATCAATTTTTGTCTGAAGCAGAGTAAAATTATATTCCGTGTAACTTCCATCGTACTCTTGAAGTTCTTGATTTTCAAGATGTATGATCTTATTAAAACAATGATTTAATAAGTAACGGTTATGTGTAATAACAAGCATAATTCCTTTGTGGGAATTAATCAGATCCATTAAAGAATTTAAATGTTCAAAATCTAAGAAAACATCAGGCTCATCCATAATCATGAGTTCTGGAGCAGTAAGCATCTCTTTGATTACTTGAATTAATTTAAATTCACCACCACTAAGATTGGATACGAGCTGATTTTCATAATTATTTAAGTTAGCTAAATTAAGCTTCTTTGTTATATTACTTTCAAAATTATCACCATCCATTGCATGGAATGAATCTAAAGCTACTTGATAATTCTCAAGTAAAGCGTCTAATTCCGTGGAGGTTTCCATTTCGGTGCAAATCGCATGTATCTCCTGCTGTATTTGAATAAATTTTTCTGCAAGGTAATCAAAGACAGTTACATCTTTCATATGATCGAGTGATGTAAATTGGCTAACATAACCAATTCGACAATTAGGAGCAATCTCAATTTTTCCATCGAACAAATAATGATCAGGGTTCATAATCATATCGATTAGTGTACTCTTACCAGTACCGCTTGTTCCGATGAATGCACAATGTTGCCCATCTTCTAATGTAAATGAAATATTATTATATAGATCCTTCTGTGGAAATGAGTAGGATAAGTTTTCAATTTTAATCATATCGTTCCTTTCTTCTTCACAAATCAATAGCATAACATCTTTTTATATGAAATACAATAATTATTATTTAAACAATTGCGGTTAAGTATGTTTCGTGATAGAATAAATCTGTTTATGATTTACCAAATAATTCTTGAAATTTACAGATAGAAAGAGAGATTGATATGAAAAGAAAAGGATACTTCATAGCTTGTTTCCTATGCGCTTGTTTTTTATTCAATGGCTGTAGTCATAAAACCTCTAAAACAGTTGCTCCAGTGGATAATATGGTAACAAATGGGCCAACATATGAATCGACGATTGAGCCTACCAAAGAACCAGTAAATGAGTCAACAAGCGAGCCGACAAGCGAGCCACTAGATGAACCGACAAGTGAGCCGACAAAAGAACCGACAGATGAGCCAACGACAGAGCCAGTGGGTGATTCAACAAGTGAGCAAATAACAAATGAAACGCAAGCAAAAACAGAAGCTGAATTGCTAATTGATCAATATTTAGAAATTTCGAAGGAGGAATCCTATTTTTTTGATACAGTGAAAGAAGAAGAATTACAGTTATTACATAGTTCCAAAACAACGAGCAAAGAGTTTAAAAAATTTGAAGGAACTTGGAATCGAACGAATTGTATGAATTCCTATAGTGGAGTCCTTACGATATCAGATGTTAAGGAAGATAGCTTTCAGGCGTCTGCAGGACTATCTTTTTATTCTCACAGTGGGGTATTATTACAAACTGAGGGTTATTTTATTAGCGATACAAAGGCGGTAATTGAGTATAATGGGATAGAAGAGTATCCAACTTGCTTGATATTATTAGTTTTCGAAGGCGATAATCTTCAAGTTATTGGTATTGGGGAAGAATTTGGATTTGGAGCTAATGTAAGGATTGACGGTACATATACACAAAATGAAGTACATTATTTAAATGAAAATCAACTCAATGATAATTTTACTGAATCAGAACAAAATAAAATGAAAGCCTTGTTGAGTAAGGAAGGTTATGATTATATCGATCTTTTTGAAACTCCGGTTCAGTATGGAATCATAGATACAATGAGTGCAACTGCTGTTTTTGAAGATGGAACAGAAAAGGCTGGAAAGTTTTATAGTTGTTTTATACCTACGATGGGAGGATATGACTTTGAATTATTCCTTTCTAAGGATGGCTTCGCTTATTGGAAGCAATCTGAAAAAACCTTTCTAACAGATGATTGGAATACAACAACTATGCCAGAAATCAAGTACAATTAACGCTTAGAATTCCTAAGTATCATAGGACGACCTTTATCTACATATATTGAAATAGCAAAATATAGACATAGGGCTGTTGAAGCATACATATGAAGCGATTCATCTATTATATAATGTTGAAAACTGCCCATGTATAAAGGTGGTTTATATGAAAGATTATGTGGAAGCATCTTTGGAACTGCACATGTTTTACGTGAGAATAATGAAAGAACATGCTTTTTTTTTAGAAGCTGGATTTATGAAGGCGAATGAACAGTGTATTCAGGATGCAAGGTGGTTTAAGGAGAAATTTGATGAATTACTTTGTAATGTGATTCAATGCAGCGATGGGGTAATTGACAGAGATGTAATTGATTCTGGCGAAGCAATCACTGGATTTACCCTCTGTTCGGAAGAAAAAACTAGTAAACTAACAGGGTTAAGCATTAATACTGAGGTTACAAAATTAGAAGAAGAATTTGCTTCCAGATGTAACAGAAAAACAAAGAGCATGGATTGTAATTGTGATGACAAAGTTGAGCAATTGAATCAACATGCGCTATGCTTGCTAGAGAAATTCATCGAGTTTCAGAAGTGGGTATTAAACCAGATTATTTGCTGTGAGATGGCTACACATAATTTTCCTGCTCAAATTGAACATATTATCAAAGAAGCTGTGAAGTACCAAACGACTCTTTTGAGTATACAATGTAACCATGGTCTTGAGAAGGAAGATCGTCATAGTATGGTAATGTTTTGGCTCGAAGGAATGAAGGACCATGCCGCAACAATCCGTGGATTATTGGACCCAGGCTATGAGGATTTGATTTCAGAGGCTGATACATTTACTGCGATATTAAATCAATTAGTGGAAGCTGTAAGAACTCTTGAGAGTAGTATGGATTGTTCTTTGATGAGTGAGATTATGAATCAAATTATGGAGCTCCGTGATTATAAATCAGGAATTACAAAGGGGATTAATGATTGTCTTGTTTCTTCCCTAATTCTACCTCTTTTAGCAGACCACCTATTACGTGAGATTAATCATTTCTTACGTATGTTAATGACACCATAGTTTTTTCGTTAAAAGTGGAAAAAATTTTCGATATGTTTTGCGATTTTTTAATGTTTCAAGTATACTAGATATGTTAAGAATATAAGAAAGAACATCATTCCATATAGAGTGGACAGAACAACTGTCATTCTATCTAGATAAGATATAGGAGATACTATGAATTTTCAAGAGTTAAATATGAATGAAGCTATCATTAACGCGTTAGAAAAACAACAAATAACAAAACCAACGATGGTACAGGAAAAAGTATATCAGGATATCGTAGACAATAAAGACTTAATTGTTCAATCCGAAACAGGTTCTGGTAAGACATTAGCATATTTAGTACCATTGTTTGAAAAATATAAAGAACTAGAAAAGACAAATAAAGTAATCATATTAGTTCCTACTTATGAATTAGCGATGCAGGTTCAAAAACAAGTACAGTTATTGGCTGAGAATGCAGGGCTTGGTATGAAAGTAACTTCAATTTTTGGCAATATAAATATTGAACGCCAAATAGAGCGACTAAGAGAAAAACCTCAGATTATCGTTGGAACTGCGGATCGTATCTATGAATTGATTAAGATGAAGAAAATCGCAGCACACAATGTAAAGACAATTGTCCTAGACGAAGCAGATAAATTATTGGATAAGAAAAACAAGGAGAAGGTAAAGGAGGTCATCAAATGTACGATGCGTGATCGCCAGTTACTTTTCTTTTCTGCTAGTATTCCGGCATCAATCATAAAAGAAGCTAAGGAAATCTCAAAGGATGCAGTAATTGTTAAAACGGAAGAAAAACAAACAATACCAAAAAACATTGAGCATCTATATGTTATCTCTGATGCAAGATCAAAAATTGAAACGTTTCGTAAACTTGCTCGTATCAATAAAGGAAAAAAAGTAATGGTATTTGTAAATGGTCAATTTGAGGTAGAAGAAACAACTCAAAAGTTACTGTATCATGATTTTAAAGCTGCTTGTATTCATGGGAAAGTGGATAAAAAAGAGCGTCAAAAAGCAATTGAAAACTTTAGAAATAATAAGATTAATTATCTTGTAGCAACAGATCTTGCAGCACGAGGTTTACATTTTGATGGAGTTGATACTGTTTTTCACATTAGCATTCCAGAGGAACCAATGGATTATCTACATCGTGCCGGCCGAACTGGGCGTAATGATTCTAAGGGAAGAAGCATCTTAATTGTAACGAAAGAGGAATTACCAAGATTAAAATCATATCAAAAAGCATTTGGAATTAATCTTGTTGCAAAGAAAATGTTTGAAGGTAAGCTAGTAAAAGGTTAGAAACTCAAAATGAAAGTGGGCGATTACACTATGTATGTCGGGAATCGATTTTTTTCCGGCTTATCATTCTGCAATCGCCTTTTATTTTGATTTAAGCGCTTTTATAACTCAAAAAAAATTAATGAAATCTTAACCATAAATATATGATGATAACTTGAAAAATATGGTATCGTGTCGTATCATATATAATATTCAAATGATTGCAAAAGGAGAAAGTATAGTCTTATGGATGTATTGGAAAGCAAAAGTAAAACTTCATCAAAACAAGTGGAAAGATTTTACCCAAATATTAACTATGGATTAAGTACAGAACAGGTGAATCTACATATTCAGCAAGGCTGTACGAATGCAGCAGTAGAATCTCCATCTAAGACTGTAAAAGAAATTATTTTTACTAATGTTTGTACTTATTTTAACTTAATTTTTGCTATTATTTCTGTGTTTTTAATTATGGTAGGTTCTTTTCGAGATTTGTCTTTTTTACCAATCATAATTGCGAATACTTTAATTGGTATTATTCAGGAGATACGATCCAAGAGGACATTAGACAAATTATCAGTTTTGAATGCTCCAAAAGCAACTGTAATTCGTAATGGAAGTGAAAGAGTAATTGCAGTAGAAGATTTAGTATTAGATGATATCGTTTTGTTTAGTCCGGGAAATCAGATTAGCGCTGATGCTGTTGTTATGGAAGGAGAAGTGCGGGTTAACGAAGCTTTAATTACAGGTGAACAGGATGAAATCACAAAGAAGGTTGGAGACTCCTTACTATCAGGAAGCTATATTGTATCTGGTAGATGTTATGCGATGCTTACTCAAGTCGGTGCGAATTCTTATGCTTCCAAATTAACGTTAGAAGCGAAAACAATGGATACGAAAGAACAGTCGGAAATGATTCGTTCCTTAAATGTGATTGTTAAGGGAGTTGGTATATTAATTATACCAATCAGTATTATCTTATATATCCAACAACATCATTATTTAGATTTATCATTGAAAGACAGCGTAACTTCTACAGTTGCTGCCATCATTGGTATGATTCCAGAAGGTCTTTACCTGTTAACAAGTGCAGCGCTTGCAGTTAGTGTGCAAAGATTAGCACGCAAGAAAGTACTTGTGCATGATATGAAGTGTATTGAAACATTGGCGCGAGTAAATGTACTATGTGTGGATAAAACAGGTACAATTACTGAGAATAAAATGACGGTAGCTAATACAATTGAATTGAATGGTTATGATTCTACTACGATGCCTTCTTTAGAACTTTTGATTGGTGATTTTACTCATGGAATGATTAATGATAATGAAACAATGAATGCATTGTCACAGTATTTTGTTCGAGGGACAGGAAAGAAACCAATTCATATTACTACATTTTCCTCCGCAACCAAATACAGTAGTGCTACGTTTGAGGATGGGGCTTATGTCCTAGGAGCGCCTGAATTTGTCTTGCGAGAACAATTTAATCAGTTTGAGAATATAATCAATGAGTATAGTAGTTCTGGATATCGAGTTCTTGTGTTTGCCTTATATGAAGGAGTTATTGATGGAAAAGCATTGATTGGTAAAGTTCGTCCACTTGGTTTAGTCTTGTTAACCAATCCAATTCGTAAGGAAGCGAAAGAAACTTTTCAATATTTTGCAGAACAACAAGTAGAGATTAAGGTGATTTCAGGAGATAATCCTGTTACCGTATCAAAAGTTGCAAAGGAAGCTGGAATTGCAAACGCAGAAAACTATGTAGATGCAACAACACTTACAACAAGAAGAGAGATTGATCAAGCAGTTTTAAAATATACGGTTTTTGGTCGTGTAACTCCAAATCAAAAGCGTCAATTGGTACAAGCCTTAAAAGAAAATGGTAAAACGGTTGCAATGACCGGAGACGGTGTAAATGATGTTCTAGCCTTAAAGGATGCGGATTGTAGCATTGCTATGGCATCTGGTAGTGATGTCGCTGCTCAGGCAGCACAGCTTGTCTTGTTGGAATCGAATTTCGCCTGTCTACCATCCGTTGTATTAGAAGGTAGAAGAGTAATTAATAATATTGAACGTTCTGCAAGCTTATTCTTAGTAAAGAATATTTTCTCGTTCTTAATGGCGATTTTCTCCATTGTATTCATGGTAAATTATCCATTAAAGCCGTCCCAGATTTCTTTAATTAGTATGTTTACAATTGGAATTCCAGCATTCTTCCTAGCTTTGGAAAACAATAAAAATCCGATTCAAGGAAAATTTATATCGAATGTGTTATATAAAGCATTTCCAGCTGCATTAACAGACTTTATTATTGTAAGTAGTATTGTTATTTTTGGAGCTGAGTTTGAGCTAAGTGCAAGCGAAATTTCTACTTCGAGCACTCTATTAATGTCATTTGTTGGCTTTATGATTTTATATCGAATTAGCAAACCATTAAATCGTTGGAGAAGAGGAATTATTGTTACAATGATGTTTGGATTGTTGTTCTGTAGTGTATTCATGTCCCATTTGTTTAGCATATCGGATATTTCTACAAAAACAACGATGTTACTCATCGTGTTTGTAATTGCTTCAGAAGCAGTATTTCGTTATATTACGATTGGTATCCATAAATTACGTATTCTTACATTATTTTTATTCAAGAGATTAAAAGCAATCATAAAACACGAACTTCTTTAGTAAATCATTGAAAAAAATATTAGTTTATTTCGTAATATGTGATATAATAATAAGATACTGGTGAAACTTGAAACAAGGTTCATGGATAGAATAACATAGGAGGAAGTAACATTTATGTTGCGACTATCAAGAAACGGGATCAGAAATTTAGCATCGAGTGATATTGTATATTCTAGAGGATTGCAATATTACAAGACAAACCGTGTTACCAATGCGACTTTCTCAAAAGCAGCGAATCAATATAAACTTCAAGTGAAAGGTAGTTATACCTATCAAGTATCCATTGCAGAAAAAGAGGACGGGTCTTTTGATTATGCATGTAATTGTCCTTCTCATTTAAAAGAAAAAGGAGCATGTAAGCATGTAGTAGCGAGCTTATTGTTCTTATTAAAGTGCCAAGAAAAATCGACAATGGAGGAGCCAAAAACTCCAGAAGAAAAGAAGGCATATCAGGTACTTGATTATTTTGCAAATCAAGATGATACAAAAGTAGAAGGGGAAGTATTTCGAGTGCTTCCTACGATAACGATACCAGCAATGTTGAGACAAGATAATTATGCAATGATTATGTTACATGTTGGGAACACGCATATGTATAAGGTTCAGTCAATTAGAAAATTTTTGACTGATTATTATGGAAGAGAGAATATCGTTCTAGGAAAAGATTTTAAATTTATCGCAGGGGAAAGCGAGTTTGATAATACTTCTACAAAATTATTAGAATTTCTATTAGAGATTTTCGAGATACAAGAAGTAATTGATAAGACTTCCTATTCAAAAATATTTGCTAAACATCAGATTATGTTGACGAAACGTATGTTAGAGAAGTTTTTAAGCTTAATGGGTAGTAATCCATTTCGATTGGAATTGTATCAGCGTAAATTTGATGATATTCGCTACCAAAAGGGTAATCCGAATATAGCTTATGAACTGGATGTTTATGACGATACGATACTTTTAGATTATAAAGAGAGGGAACCAGTTGTTTCCTTATCCGAGGATGGTTCCTTAATCTACTTTAATGGATACATTTATTCTCCAACGCAGAAATTTACGAGAAATTATGTTCCATTTTATAATACGCTAGGCAAAGATAAGAAACCATTATCTTTTCATGGTGATATGAAACAACGCTTTCTAGAAGAGGTTTTGCCAAAACTTCATGAAACAATGGATATTGAAATTCCAGAGGGATTAAAGAGTCGCTATCTTCAATTACCATTGCAAAGCATTGTTTATCTTGACAAACTAAATAATGGAATTAAAGCTGAGTTAAAATTTAAGTATGGGGAATACGAATTTAATTGTTTCGAGAGTCCACGTACAGAAGAATATATTATTATCCGACAAAAAGAACAAGAATATGAGATTATGCGATTATTAGAGCAGATGGATTTTGAACCCCATTCTACGTTCTATCTGATGAAAAATGATACAAGCATTTTTGAATTTCTAACCGAAAAGATGCAAGATCTCATAGGAATTTGTGAAACCTATTATTCTGAAAGCTTTAAGAAAATCGGAGTTCGATCAACAAGCAATTTCCATGTAGGCTTGCGTGTGAGTAATGATATTGATTTGTTAGAAATGGATATTGAGACTGAGAATATTCCAAAAGATGAATTAAAAGCAATGTTTCGCTCATTCCAGTTGAAAAAGAAATATTATCGTTTAAAAGATGGTAGCTTTATTGACTTAGAAGATGAGAAAATTGCTAAAGTATCGAATATGTTAGAAGACTTAAATGTTTCTGTCAAATCCTTGACGGAGGAACCAATTAAGCTATCTAAGAATAAAGCATTCTATTTAGAGGAAACACTAAATCATACGGATTTTGTTGTGGATAAGAATGTTCATTTTGAAGAGCTAATTGACAATATATTGAATCCGACAAAAAAAGTCTACGAAATTCCAGATCAGATCGAAGCAACTTTACGACCATATCAAATCATTGGTTATCAATGGTTGAATTCTCTTGCCGATAATAATTTAGGTGGTATTTTAGCTGATGATATGGGTCTTGGAAAAACACTTCAATCAATTGTCTATATTGCAGGAAAGGTAAAAGCACACAGTGAAGAACATAGAAAATTCTTAATTGTGTGTCCAACCTCTTTGGTTTATAACTGGCTCGATGAAATCGAGACCTTTGCCCCATTTATGAAAGCACTCGTTATAACTGGTAATCCACAAGAGCGTCAAGCTCAGATTGAAAGTTATCAGCAGTATGATATATTGATTACTTCTTATCCTTTGATGCGTCGAGATGTACAACATTATCAAAAGATAAAGTTTGATACGGTATTTATTGATGAGGCTCAATTCATTAAGAATGCTTCCTCTCAGAATGCGATTTCAGTAAAACAGTTAGACTCGAAACATCGGTTTGCTTTAACTGGTACCCCTATTGAGAATAGCTTGTCAGAGCTCTGGTCAATCTTTGATTTTATCATGCCAGACTATTTAATGACGCATTCAAAATTTGTTAATCGCTATGAAAAGCAAATATTAAAAGAGGATACGCAAGCTCTTGATAGTTTAAATAAGAGGATTCGTCCATTTGTTCTTCGACGTATGAAGAAGGATGTATTAGACGATCTTCCAGAGAAATTAGAAGAGAAGATCGTGACTGAGATGACAGAAGAACAGAAAAAAGTTTATCTTTCCTATTTATCTGAAATCCGGAGTGATATCTTTAGTGAAATTCAGACTAAGGGTATGGAAAGAAGTCAGATGAAGATCTTAGCTGCTCTTACACGTCTACGTCAGATTTGTTGCCATCCAAGTACATTTATTGATAACTATAATGGTGGCTCTGGAAAGCTTGAACTTTTGCTTGAAGTGATTGAAGAAGCAATGGCTAATGAGCATCGTATTCTTGTGTTTTCTCAATTCACTTCGATGTTAAAGATTATCGAAGAGGAGTTAAAGAAGGCTAAGATTAATTATTTCTATCTGGAAGGAAGTACACCAATTGCAGAACGTAACGATTATGTAAAACGATTTAACAGCGGAGAAGGTGATATTTTCCTAATTTCTCTAAAGGCTGGTGGAACTGGTTTAAATCTGGTTGGAGCAGATACCGTAATCCATTATGATCCTTGGTGGAATCCAGCAGTAGAGGAACAGGCAACGGACCGTGTTTATCGAATCGGTCAGAAAAACAATGTTCACGTCATTAAACTACTAACAAAGAATACGATCGAAGAAAAAATATTTAAATTACAACGTAAGAAAAAAGAACTTTCTGATGCGATTATTCAATCGAAGGAAGTATTCATTAATACGTTAACGAAAGAAGAATTAGAAGAAATCTTCCGTTAATGAGAAGAAAAGGAACCATTAAGAAAATGAGTAACAGTGTTAATAAAAATCCATTAGCATACGCTAAAATTAGTAAACTATTGAGACAGTTTGCAATACCGAGTATTATTGCAATGCTTGTAAGCTCTCTCTATAATATTGTAGATCAATTTTTTATTGGACAAAGTGTTGGTGAGTTAGGGAATGCAGCGACTAATATTTCATTTCCATTGTCAATTTCTTGTGTCGCAATTGCATTACTGTTTGGAATTGGTGGCTCATCAGCGTTCAATATCGCAATGGGGAAAGCAGAAAAGATACCAGAAGAGAAGCAAAAGGCATTGCATTATATGGGGAATGCAATTGTTATGCTGTTTGGCTGTGGCGTAGTACTCATGCTGATTACACAGCTTTTCTTAGAACCAATGTTACAATTTTTTGGTTCTCCAAATGATGTATTACCATATGCAAAAAATTATACAAGAGTTGTTTCCTTTGGATTTCCATTCTTAATCGTAGCAACCGGCGGGGGACACTTGATTCGAGCAGATGGAAGACCAAAGTACACGATGCTTTGTAATCTGACAGGAGCAATCATCAATACTGTTTTGGATGCCTTGTTTGTATTCGTTTTTCAATGGGGAATGTTTGGAGCGGCACTAGCAACAATTATAGGACAGTTGATTTCAGGAATTATGGCACTTTGGTTTTTGGCACATTGTAGAACTGTGAAATTAGAGAAAAGTCATTTGCGTTTGAGAAAAAAGTATATTGCAAGAATTACCTCTCTTGGCGCTGCTCCTTGTAGTAATCAGCTTGCCATGATGGTAGTACAGATTTTTATGAACCGTTCGTTAAAATATTATGGTAGCCTGTCCGTATATGGAGAAGCAATTCCGATTGCATGTGCTGGTATCATTTCTAAGATTAACATGTTATTTATGGCATTTATCATTGGTATTTCACAGGGGACACAGCCAATTGTTAGTTTTAATTATGGTGCTAAACAGTATCATAGAGTAAAGAAGGCATATCGGTTAGCAGTAACCTATGGTTTTATAATATCGATTATTGCATTCTTATTATTCCAGTTTGCACCTAGACAATTAATCTCAATCTTTGGCGATGGTTCCGAGGAGTATTTTCAATTTTCAATTAAATACTTTAAGATATTCCTCTTTTTTACGTTTTTGAATTTTCTTCAGCCAATTACATCAAATTTCTATACAGCAATTGGAAAACCAATCGGTGGTATCTTTTTATCGTTAACACGTCAGATAATTTTCTTACTACCAGTGCTATTTATACTTCCGATGATTGTAGGAATTGATGGTATCATGTATTCCGGTCCAATCGCTGATTTATTAGCAGGTATTGTTGCGATTGCTATGGTAGCTATAGAATTTCGAAAGAAAGAATATAGAAGCGTAGCATAGAAGAGAAGATAGGGTAAGATAGATTAAAAAATAGGAATCGAGTAATTAAAAAGATGGGGTTGTCGCACTAGCTGAATATTGTATAAAAGAATGAAGGGCGATGGTATTTTTCGGAGTGCCTTACAAATCCCCACACGCACTTTGTGGGGATTGTGAGCGTAGCGCGCCGAAGAAAATATACCATCGCCCTTCATTCTTTATTCATACTGCCCTTAGTGCGACAGCCCCTTTTACAAGCAAATAGATTTAAGCTTCTTCCTCATCAGAGGACGCTTCACCAAACTTATCATTATAGTATTCTTCGGCTATATAGTCAAGAAATGCTTCGTCTATTTCGCCAAACTCTTTTATGATCAGTCGTTTGATCCCTTCCATAATGTGAATAAAATTCGCTTCATCTGATAGAGAGGATTGTTTTAGTTCATTGATTGTTTCCTCGGTAACATATAAATTCATCCAATCGGTAATTGCTTTTATATCTTCAGCTTCCTTAGTTGCTTCTTTAGCAACTTTTTTTGCTCTCTGTATGGAATTAATACCTACGATGAAAAATCCAACCGTCATTGCAGTCAAAAGACAATATTGAAGAAAACTACCAATAAAATGCATGATTCCAAGTATATTCAACCCAGTCATAATTAAACCAACGAAACTAAAGAAGAAAAATGTTACTGCTGTGGATTTTAAATCTTTTAATTTATCACTTTTTTTCTCGTAAGCACCACCGTCATATATCATCTTTGTTATCTGCGACTTGTTTTTGAGTAATTCAACTTCTTCTTCTGTGATGCCGTCGTAATCAGAATAATTGCTATCTTCTAAATTCATATCGGAGGTTGAAATTATATCATTTCCTTCCTCGGTTGTATCTACAGATGTCATATCATCAAAAGATGGAATCTCTTCATTCACATCGATACAACTAGTATCTTCTTGGTCATGAATGAAATTTGCATCTGTATCTGACTTAGTATGGTCATCCATGGAAAGTCCATCCACTTGAGCTTTAGCATCTTTGCTCTCAAGTTGCTCTAATTCAACTAAATAAAAGGCATTAAAGGATTTTTTCGCTTTTTTCATATCATCATCACGTACATAAACGACATATCCTAGCTCATTCTCTTCATACTCGTAATGACTTACAATGTTAGAATACTCTAGATATTTCATTAGTTTCTCAGCTACTTCTTTTTTCTCGAGCGTACATAGTTTTGAGTATTCATAGATTTCAGGTTGCTCGTCTACTAACTCAGAACTACAATCAACACAAACAGTAATACCTTTTTTGTACTCAGTTTTGCACTTTGGACACCAAGGCATGATCCACCCCTCCTATTGCTATTTCGTTGCAATTTTTACTCTGCTTTAAATAAGTGGTAAGCTTTCTTACCCTTTTTCACTAACAATGCTCCTTCTGAATTAAAGTCAGCAGATGTAAATTTGCGACTGAAATCAGTAACTTTCACATCGTTAACAGATACACCACCCTGTTCAATGTTTCTTCTTGCATCGGAACGAGAAGTTGCGAGTTTAGCATCCATAATTAATGTAATTAAGTCAATACCTTCTTCAAATTGGGACATTGGGTAAACCGTAGTAGGCATATGCTCGCTAGTTGCTCCGCCAACAAATAAGCTTCTTGCCGCGTCCTGAGCTTTTTTTGCCTCCTCTTCGCCATGAACAATCTTAGTGATTTCATATGCTAATACTTCTTTTGCATGGTTAATTTCAGAACCTTCAAGAGAACCTAATCTACGAACCTCTTCCATTGGTAAGAAGGTTAATAGACCTAAGCATTCCTCTACTTTAACATCCTCGATATTTCTCCAGTACTGATAGAATTCATAAGGAGAAGTCTTTTCTGGATTCAACCAAACAGCACCTTTCATGGTTTTACCCATCTTTTTACCTTCACTTGTCGTTAATAATTTGAAAGTCAAGCCATAAGCAGGAGCTTGTTCTTTACGACGAATTAAATCAACACCACCTAAAATATTAGACCACTGGTCATTACCACCTAACTCAAGCTGACACCCATATTTTTTATAAAGTACCCAAAAATCATAGGATTGCATTAACATATAGTTAAATTCAAAGAAGGTTAAGCCACGTTCCATTCTTTGTTTGTAACATTCTGCAGTTAACATCTTATTTACGGAGAAGTGAACACCGATTTCACGTAGAAAATCGACGTAGTTAAGGTCTAATAACCAATCTGCATTGTTTGCAATAATAGCATTATTATCATCAAAATTAATAAACTTGGATAACTGATTTTGGAAACATTGTGCGTTGTGCTCGATAACTTCACGAGTCATAATCGTTCTCATGTCAGATTTTCCAGTAGGATCACCGATCATAGTAGTTCCACCACCAAGTAAAGCGATCGGTCTATGACCTGCACGTTGCATATGCATCATTGCCATTACAGTCAGGAAGTGTCCTGCAGTTAAGCTATCAGCTGTAGCATCAAAGCCAATATAAAAAGTTACTTTTTCCTTTCCTAGTAACTCTCTGATTTCAGTTTCGTGAGTCGCCTGTTCAATAAAACCGCGCTCTAAGAGTACGTCATAAACATTTTGTGACATAATCTTTCCTCCTTGTATTTTGTATTCAGTATTGATTTGTATGTGTAAGCGATTAAAAATCAGCTTTGCAAACGAATCTAGAGTTTGATAAACATTATTTTTATTATATATGAAAGAGTATGTTTTTTCAACAAGTTTACAATTACATAGGAATTTTTTTGTGCAATGGGGTTTTGAGTCATTTTGCACAAGGGAGGGTTATGGGAATGGGAGGACAAGCGTAAGTGATACGCAACACGCTTTCGCTTGAATGAAGCCGTAGCGGTACGTAAGGGCCTAAAACACAGGCCCAAAGTACCGACGACTTCATAACAGTATGCTCCTCACTTATGCTTGTCCTCCCATTTTTAGCAAGTTGATTGATGTGCAAAATGGGAAATATATTGACGTCATTTTGCACAAGGAAATGTTTTGAGAAGGGGATGACAAACATAATTGATACGCAACACGCTTTCGCTTGAATGAAGTCGTAGCGGTACGTAAGGGCCTAAAACGGGACGAAATCGTTAAATTTTAGTTCATTAATATGAAGCTATAGCATAAACTATAACGATAGTTTATGCTATAGACAAGCATTTGTCAGAAAATTTTTAAAATACTTGACCTTATTAGTAATATCTATTATAATTACACCGTACATTACATGTTACAGTTTTAACAAAGAAGTAGGAGGAATTTATGAAAAAAAGAGCATTTAAAAGTCTTGTAGTTGCTACAATGGCTACTTCAATGGTGGTAAGCTTAGCAGGTTGTTCGAAAGAAAAATCTCAAGATACTACGCAGCCAACAACAGCAGTTGAAGGGAGCACAAAATTTAAACCAGGAACTTATACAGGTACAGGAAAAGGTAATAATGGCGACATTATCGTAGAGGTAACATTATCAAGTGATGCCATTACGAATATTACAATTAAAGAACATAAGGAAACAGCCGGTCTTAGTGATCCAGCATTTGAGCAGATTGTAAAGGACATCATTGCGTTACAGTCAATTGAAGTAGATGCAGTCAGTGGCGCAACGAATACAAGCAATGGTATTATGGAAGCAGTTAAAAATGCATTAGAATCTGCAGGTGTTGATATAAACAGTCTAGCATCTGGTTCAACAACAGAAAAGAAAGAAAATGCGACAATTACATATCAAGCAGGTACTTATACAGGTACTGGTTCTGGATACAATGGCCCTGTAACTTTAGATGTTACATTTAGTGCAGATGGAATTACAGATATCGTTGTAAAAGAATCAATAGAAACAGAACACGTTGGTGATGTTGCATATGACTATTTATTTGAGGATATCAAACAAGCAAATGGTACAGGTGTTGATTCTGTATCTGGAGCAACTTTCACTAGTTTAGCAGTAAAGAATGCAGTTAACGATGCTGCACAACAGGCTTCGGCTTCTGATTTAGATGCTTTCAAGAAAAATACGATTACATATGAAGCAAAAGCTCCAATTGAAGATACATGGGATGTGGTTGTAGTAGGTGCCGGCGGTGCAGGTATCGCAGCAGCTGCAGAAGCAGCACAACAAGGCAACACCGTTCTTATTATTGAAAAGAATGCTGAAATCGGTGGTAACACCGTTGTATCTGGTGGACAGTATCAAAGTGTTATGCCTTATCTAGTATGGGATGCTGCTGACCCAGATGCTACTACAGGTGTTGGTTATGATGGAAATACGTACAACAAAGTAAAATCAGTTCAGGGATGTATTGATGAATTGAGAATTATCTTAAATTGGTCAGAAGATGCGTTTGATGCTGATTATTATAAGAATAACGAATTTGTTGCAGGCGATGTAAAAGAACTATCAAAACATGGTGTTCATGCAGAATATCTTCCAACTTTAAAAGAATTAAAGGCTGAGATTCAAGCTTATTTAAATTGGGCTGATCCACAGTTGAAAGCTGGTAAGACAGAAGGTGAATTAACTTTATTCTCTACTGTTAATTTACACATTTTCCAGACTTATTATGGTGGCCTTCGTCCAAGTGCTGATATGTCAGAATGGAACTATGGTGATTTTGAATTAGTTCGTCAGTTCATTGAAGATGGTCAAGAATTAAAACAGTGGTTAACAGCACAAGGTTCTACTTTTGTTGAAGATTCACAGCCTACTTTAATCGGTGCTTTATGGTACAGAGAAAACCAGTTCATTGGTGCTAACGTAGATACAGATGGTGATGGCACAAAAGAAGAGTATGCAGGTCGTTGGGGAACTTACTTTGTTGCACCTCGTCAGACTGTTTTAGATGCAAATGATCATAACCAAATTATGGTAAGAACGACTGCTGAGGATTTAATCGTTGATGCAGATGGTAGAGTAACAGGTGTAAAAGCTACAATGTATGATGGTACACAAGTTACTGCAAATGCAAAGAAGGGTGTTATTCTAGCTACAGGTGGTTATGCAGCTAACCTTCAGCAGGTTGTTGATACGAACAAATATTGGTCCTCTGATTATGTTTCCACTTCTACAAAAACAACAAACCGTTCCTCTTTACAGGGAGATGGTATCAAAATGGGTGAAGCAGTTGGTGCAGCTGTAACTGGTATGGGTTGGACACAGATGATGCCAATTAGCTGGATTGATGATGGTAACTTGGCTTTTGGTGGTGGTGACTATGCAATCTATATTAATCCTACCACTGGTAAACGTTTCGTAAATGAAACATCGGAACGTGACGTATTATCTCTTGCAGAATTTAGAAATGGTATCGAAATAAATGGAGCTAAGGGTGCATTCATCGAAATTGCTAATGCAGAAGCTCCAATCCCTGGCCCATATTTATACAAGAATGAAGATGTTGAGATGAGACAGTATGTAAGAACTGTTGATCAACTTGCTGAATTATTTACGCAGATGGGCATGCCTACAGATGCAGCTACTGTTCGTGAAACTATTGAGAGCTATGATAAGGCAATAATGGCAGGAGAACAGCCAGCGGATGTTGAAAAATCTCAGTCTAGTAGATTAATCGGTTACGCTGAAAAGAACGAAGATGGTTCTTACAAAGCAGATACTTATACACTTGATGGCGTTCAATTACGAATTCGTGTAATGGCTCCTTCTACTCACCATACAATGGGTGGTTTAGCTGTTGATGCACAACGTCATTGTCTTGATAGCAACGGTAATATTATCAAAGGTCTATATGCTGCTGGTGAAGTAACTGGTGGTATTCATGGCGGTAACCGTTTAGGTGGTAATGCAATCGTTGAAATCTTTGTATCTGGTCGTACAGCAGCTCAAGCTGTAAATAATGATAACAAATAGTATTCTATAACTTAAACTTCGTACTTGAATAAGTGCCTATGCACCTTAAAATTCAACAATAACTAGCATAATAATAGCATGAAACCGATGGTTTTGGTGAAATTAAATTACCATATAAATCCAGAGGTTCATGCTATTAATTTGCTAAATACAGATATAAGTTTGGATTTTGTAGGCTTATATTAAGTTGCTCGGAAAAAGCAATGAACAAAAGAAAAAAAGCAATTAAAATGTTGGAGGTAAAATATGACTAGTAGTAATCTCACAAGACATCAATATCGGCGTGCCAATCGTATGGCCTACATCGCAATGATGGTTATCTTTAGCTACATAGTATTATGTCTATTGGGATCAGTGTTTTTTGAAAACTCTTCTTGGAAAGTATGGGTACAACTTATAGTGACTGTAGGTGCTATTGTCGTTAGTACAATTGCTTTTATAACAAAGCGAGAATCAAAAGCATGTTGTATTGCGATTATGACTGGTGGAGCTTTAGCATATGCCATGATTGTTATCTTTAATAGCACGCCAATAACATATATATATGCATTTCCAATTATTTTAGCTTCCATGGTATATATGAATGCTAGATTGGTGTTTTTAGGAGATCTGATTGTAGTAGTGGGGAATATTATTAGGATAAGTATCAGATTTGATTTGAATGATTCCTCATTTTTAACAGAGCTAATTGTTAGCTCTTTTGTTATCTTAATGATGATGATTATTGGTGTATGCGTAAGTAAGGTATTATATATATTTAACGAAGAAAATGTAAGAAGTATCATGGAAAAAGTACAGCAACAGGAAGCTTCTAACTTAAGATTGCATAAAGTTGCAGATGAAATCACAGTCTATTTTGACTCCACACAGGAAAATATCAACAGCTTGAAAGCAGCAGTTGACGCTAGTAGTTTTGCCATGAGCAACATTGCCGACAGTACAGAGAGTACGGCCAAAGCCATTCAGAAGCAAGCAGAAATATGTGATGATATTCAGCGGATTACCAATGCTACAGAAGAAAGTATTGAAAGAATGATGGAGGCTTCCAATAGAGCCAACGCAACATTAGATGAGGGGGCAGAGGATATCCAAGCCCTTAAAAATCAAGCTAATAATGTTACCGAAGCAAGCGACGAAATTGTTAGTGTAATTGAGCTTTTAGTAGAGCGAGTTAGTGAAGTGGATAAGTTTATTGGCTCAATTCTTAATATTTCGAACCAAACAAATCTTCTTGCGTTAAATGCTTCGATTGAGGCTGCAAGAGCAGGAGAAGCTGGAAAAGGTTTTGCAGTAGTTGCAGAGCAGATCAGAACACTTTCAGAACAGACAAAGGAAGCATCGAATCGTATTACTAATATTATTGGGCTGCTAAATTCGGATACCGAATTGGCGAAGACAAGCATTGTCAAATCTGTAGAGTCTGTAGCAAAGCAGAACGAAATGATTGAAAACACCCGTAAGAGATTTGAAGGTATCCATGAATCTATGCTTGTTCTAAATGATAATATTCTAAAGACTGAGATGGATGTCCGCGATATCATAACTGCTACTGGTAATATAACCGAAAGTGTAAATCAATTATCTGCTACGAGTGAGGAAATCGCGGCAACTTCAATTGAGGGGGCAAAGACAGCAGAAGTATCTGTTGAGAATATGAACCAGTGTTCTAAAAATCTGTCTAATATATATGAATTGGCACAAGAACTTAAACAAATATAAATCAATGGATGATTTCAAGGGATCAAGAAGGTAAAGATTCACTTTCTTGATCCTTTTTATGTATTATGATTCAAACTTCTCATCAAAAAATTGCGCAAAAGGAGGGTTGCTATGATGTATGCAAAGTTGGGATCAATACATTAAGAATCATTGCAGAGAGTTTCATCGTTATGATACAATGAATTATTAACATAACCAATAAATTGCATAAGAGTGTACGGGACAAAAGTTTGCATGAAAAGACAAGAGAATTTTCATTATCTTTTATATACTTGTAACAAGTAGAAAGGAGTTAATGCTGTTATGGAGTGGATCACGAGTATTAAAAAGTCAATCAATTATATGGAGAGTCATCTACTTGATGAGATCAGTATAGAAGATGTTGCAAAACATGTTAATATCTCATCATTTTATCTGCAAAAAGGTTTCCAATTAATCACAGGGGTTTCCATGAGTGAATATATCAGAAAGCGCCGTCTGTATATGGCTGCACTTGATCTTATGTCAGGAGATGAAAAAATAATTGAGATTGCTTTTAAGTATGGTTATGAAACACCGGAAAGCTTTACAAAAGCATTTACAAGATTTCACGGTATCACACCAAGTGGACTAAAAAGTGAAAAAACAGCAATTAAAACATTTCTACCATTAAAAATTAGTTTGTTAATTCAAGGAGGTAATGAAATGGATTATGTAGTTGAAAAGATGAAAGGCTTTAAAGTCATTGGTTATGAAAGAGTGTTTACTTTTGACAATGGGTATGAGAATATTCCTAAATTTTGGAGTGAGATTTTTCAAGAAAAAATGACATCAATATTTAAGAAGGAAAAACCTGAAACTGAGGAAGAAGAAACTATAGTAAATTGTAGAATTGGAGAGTTTGGTATCTGTATTGATGACGTTGGCGAAAATGGTAAGTTTCGATACATGATTGCAGGTATTTATACAGAGGGTAAGGTACCAGATGGAATGGTAGTTTATGAAATACCTGAGTTAGAATGGGCTAAGTTTAAATGTGTTGGTCCAATTCCTGGGGCAATTCAATCAGTTAATACTAATATATTTAAGGAATGGTTACCAGGGAATGATTCATATGAAATCGCTATGGGGCTCAATTTGGAATGGTATAGCTCAGATGGAAATCCAACAGATAGTGACTATGAGAGTGGTATTTGGTTACCTGTAAAGAGAAAATAGATCAGACGTCATAAGTAATTGTTCACGACAAAAGAATGCATAAAAAGTCGAGAGAATTATCCTTTTCCTTGCTAGAATTGTTTTAGGTAAGAAAAAATGGTTTCAATCAAGGAGGTAATGAGATGGATAACATTGCATGGGGGTTAATATTGAATTCTTTTGGCAAGAAGGAAAGTCATCTGATGGCGATAATGAGAATGATATTTGGAAAACTATGAGAATAATATTAGTCAAAAGCATGAGAAGGTGTCTGAAGTTTAGACATCTTTTTTTGTTTTAAAGGAAAGTTCATTGCACTTTCCTTTGAAATAAAAAAGCGTCCAAAAGGAAGGACGCTATGATGCCCACTACGTTAAGGTGCAGAACAAAAGCTGTTCTTGTAAAGTGTTGCTCGTGAGATTAGCAAATCACACTTTTGTTCCTGATAATTAAATTTATGGTATAATAATCATATCTATGTAATTGCAAATTTTCTCAATTTAATAAGCATAACAAAAGCAGAATATAGGATTTGTCGATTACAGTGTTGAAAGGATAAAATATGAAAATATTAGTTTTAGGTGGGACAAGGTTTTTTGGAATACCAATGGTTAAGCAATTGATCGAACAAGGGTATGAGGTCACAATTGCTACAAGACAGAAAACACCAAATAAATTTGGGAATTTGGTTCAAAGAATTCGGGTCGATCGGACAGACTTCATGGATATGAAAAATACGTTCCGAGGGAAGAAATATGATGTTGTATATGATAAGATAGCTTATTGCTCTAATGATATTAAATACATAATGGAGTCAATTGACTTTGATAAATATATTTATATGTCTAGTACTTCAGTCTATGAACCGAAAAAAGTAAATACAAAAGAAGAGGACTTTGACGGGATTCATAGAAGATTTGTATGGTGTTCTAGGGCAGATTTTCCTTATGAAGAAATCAAAAGACAGGCTGAGTGTGCTTTATGGCAACAGTATCCTACTAGAAATTGGATTGCAGTTCGATATCCATTTGCAATTGGAAGAGATGACTATACAAAAAGATTGCTGTTCTATGTTGAGCACACGATGAAGTCGATTCCTATGAAGATAGATAACATTGATTCACAGATGAGCTATATATCTTCTGATGAAGCTGGAAAATTTTTAGCTTTTTTAGTAGATAAGGAGTTTCATGGAGCTCTCAATGGAAGCTCTTCTGGTACGATTTCATTAAGAGAGATCATTGAATACATAGAAAGAAAAACTGGTTCAAACGCTATATTCAGTAATAGTCATGACGAGGCTCCATATAATGGAGAACCTGAATATAGTATTAATACAGAAAAGGCAAGTAAACTTGGCTTTCAGTTTTCGAATTTAAACGCTTGGATTTATGATTTACTTGATTACTATATTGAGTGCGTAAATGACCATTCTATGAACTAACTCTTTTTTTGACCACATGTGGTACGAGCTTACTGCGAACTAAGGGATTTATTAATTCAAAATATGCTAGAATAAAAAGTATGCTAGTATTAGTAATATTCATGCAATTTATTCATTATATTTGTAATTTTTGGAGTTTTATTGTTAATTATAACGATAAATATCAATCAATGCTTGTAAATATGATGGTAATTAAGTATAATATCATTTATAAATCTATAAAACCAGAGGAGGAAAATCATGGTAAAAGATACGATTTCGGTTGTTAAAAAAGCTGAGAGTGAAGCAGCTAGTTTAGTTAAAAAGACCGAAGAAATACAACACTCCCTGTTAAAACAAGCAAGACAGGAAGTAGTTTCTCTGGAACAACAGCAACAGCAACAAGTAATAGACTATAAGACGAAGGCAGAAGAGAAGGCAAAACTAAAAAATCAGGAGGTCATGAAGCAAGCAGAGGAAGAAGCGAATAGGAAAATTACTCAGCTAAAGAAAAATGCAGCTGAGAAAAAAATGGAAGCCATACAGCTTATTCTTGATACAATTGGATAGAAAGGGGGCAAACAGGTATGGCGGTGTTACCTATGAAGCGATTAAGCATCTGTGCCTTGAAAAAAGACAGAAAAGCGATGCTTGAAGAACTTCAGAGAAAAGGAGTCTTGGAGATTTCGAATACGAAATCCAAACAGAAGTCATTTTATAAAGAAGACATGTCAAAAAAGACAGAAATTCTTCAAAAGAAGATTCAAACGGTGCAGAGTGCTCTTGAAATATTAAATCATTATGCACCAGAGAAAAAACCATTACTAGCTATGCTAGAAGGAAGAAAAGAAGTAGGATTAGAACAGTATGATTCGTTCGATGATCTTAAAGGCAAGGTATATGACAAAGCAACAAAAATTGTTAATTTATCCAAGGATATTGGTGAGCAAAAGCTAGAACAACAGAAATTGGATCTACAGATTACTGCACTTGGGCCTTGGAAGGAACTAGATATACCTTTAAACGATGTAGGAACTAGGACTACCAACGTGTTCATAGGTTCGTTACCAGGAGTATGGGACGAAGAAAAGTTAATAGGCATTCTTAATGATTATGGGCCGTTCGATGTACATATTATAAGTAAGCAGGAGGAATTTACCTGTATATCAGTGATGGTGACTAAGAAACAATCGAATCTAGCACTTGAGGTATTACGAGCTAATGGTTTTGCTAGACCGTCAGTCAGTTGTGAATTAGCACCAAAAGAACAACTAGTTCAATATAATGAAGAGAAGAAGGCTTTAGGTAAAAAGATACAGGATGAAATTGAAGAGATTATTCAATTTACTAATAGTAGACAAGATTTTCTCTTTTTTATCGATTATCAAACAATGAAAGTAGAACGATTAGAGAATATTCAAAATCTTCTTCAATCAAAACATACTTTTATTTTGACTGGCTTTGTTGCAGCTCAGAATGCAGAGGCTTTAAAGCAATTAATTGAATCTCATTATGTTGCAGAAGTTGAAATAACGGAACCAAGTAAAAAAGATGATGTTCCTGTAATACTAAAAAATAATGGATTTTCAAGTCCTCTTGAGAGTGTTACACAAGGATTCGGGTCACCGACGAGAAATGAGATGGATCCAACATTTGCTATGTCGTTATTTTACTATATGCTTTTTGGAATCATGTTCTCAGATGCAGGCTATGGATTGATTTTAGCAATTGTATGTGGAATTCTACTTGTACGTTACAAAAACATGGAATATGGCATGCGAAAGTTTATTAAAATGTTCTGCTTTTGTGGTATAGCAACTGCCTTTTGGGGATTTATCTTTGGTAGTTTTTTCGGAGATGTAGTCGGTGTGGTTGCAAAGAGCTTTTTCAATTCTGATGTAATTTTAAAACCAATCTGGTTCTCACCAAACGATGACCCAATGAAAATGCTTGTGTTTGCAATGTTATTAGGAGTCATACATCTAATGGTTGGACTTATTATGAAGTTTGTGAATTGTGTAAGAAATAAGCAATATAAAGATGCCATTTATGATAGTTTGTTTTGGATTGTGTTGGTAATTAGCTGTATTTTCTTATTAATGTCAGCAGATCTTTTTGTTGAAATTATTGGAGCTAAAGATATGAAATTATCAGCTTCTACAGGTAAGGCAGCTGCTATCATAGCAGGTATTTCTGCCTTAGGTATTGTGCTGACGAGTGGAAGAGAATCGAAAAACTGGTGTAAGAGAATATTAAAAGGAATTTATGGAGTTTATGGAATCACAGGATATTTGAGTGATATTTTGTCTTATTCAAGATTACTCGCATTAGGACTCGCAACAGGTGTTATTGGTTCTGTAGTAAATTCAATGGGTGTCATGTCGGAAAATATCATAGTGAGAACTATTATGTTTGTTGTCATTTTCTTAATAGGACATGTTTTGAATTTCTTAATTAACATTCTTGGAGCTTATGTACATACAAATCGATTACAGTACGTGGAGTTCTATGGAAAATTTTATGATGGTGGAGGACGAGTATTCCAGCCATTTTCGAGTAAAACAAAATACTATATAATAAAGGAGAAAGAACATGAATGAATTTGGTATCGTATTAGCAGTATTAGGCGCAGTTAGTGCAGCTTTATTTGCAGGATGGGGTTCTGCAAAAGGTGTTGGAATGGGTGGTCAGGCAGCTGCTGGAGTTCTTACTGAGGAACCATCCTTATTTTCTAAAGTATTAATTTTACAACTTCTTCCAGGTACACAGGGTATTTACGGATTGTTGATCGCATTCATTACACTATCAAGAATTGGAATTATTGGTGGTGGTGATGTAACTATTACATTAGCACAGGGCTTTCAATATTTTCTTGCTTGTCTACCTATGGCGCTTGTTGGTTATGCTTCAGCAATTCACCAAGCAAAGACATCTGTAGCCAGCATAGCTTTGGTAGCAAAAAAACCAGATCAGTTTGGTAAAGCTATGATTTTACCAGCCATGGTTGAAACCTATGCAATTCTTGCATTGCTTATCTCTATGTTAGCAGTAACAGGAATCAAGTAAATAACGATAGACACATTTTTGTCGAATCATTCGAACAGTTAGGAGACAAAATCATGACCGGACTGGAAAAAATAGTTGAGCAAATCAAGCAGGAAGCACAAGCTACTGCAGATGAACAAATTGCTCAATCAAAAAAGGAAGCCGAACAAATTCTTGCCGATGCAAAAAAGAAATTAGAATCATCTTACATAGCGGCAATGGAACAAGCAGATGCTCATGCAAAACAGATTCTTTTGCGTGGTGAGTCAGCTGCAAGTTTACAAGAAAGAAAGATGTTACTAGAGGCGAAACAGCAGATTATACAACAAATATTTGACGAAGCCATCGAAACAATGCAACAGCTTCCAATTAAGGAGTACTTCGAGTTGTTGTTACGTATGGTTGATCGTTATGCCTTAGAAGAGAATGGAACGATTCACTTGTCGCAACAAGACTTAGATCGTATACCAGAGTTTTTTATGGATGAACTGAAAAAACGTCAGATTACAATTTCAAAAGAGTCAGCCAGATTAAATGGTGGTTTCTTATTAAGCTATGGGGACATCGAGCAGAATTGTTCTTTTGAAGCATTATTATCAGCAAATCGAGAGGATCTTCAAGATCAGATTGTAAAATTGATATTTTAATAAAGGCGTGACCTGTTAACGCACAGACAGGTAAGCCTTGATTACATATTAGTGCGGGAATGGAGAACCAAGATGGCAGAAAGTCAGTATATTTATGCTGTAGCGCGAATTCGCTCAAAAGAAATGTCTTTGCTAGATTTCAAATGCATGGAACAGTTATTGTCCTGTAAGAAATATGAGGATTGTATCCGAATCTTATCCGACCATGGCTGGGATTGTGAAGGAAAAGCTGCAGAAGAAATCCTAATCGCAGAGCGAGAAAAAACTTGGGCGCTTATGAAAGAACTGGTGGAGAATCAATCTGTCTTTCATGTTTTCCTGTATGAAAATGATTTTCATAATTTAAAGGCTGCAATCAAGCAGGTATGTACACATAGCGAGATACCTCATATATACAAAGATAATGGAACATTACCTTGGGAAAAAATCTTAGAGGCAGTAAAAACCCAAAACTTTTCATTACTTCCAGACGATATGCAAACTTGCGGGCAGGATGCTTACAATGCTTTGCTACAAGGGGGAGACAGTCAGTTATGTGACGTAATCCTAGATAAGGCTTCACTGGAGAAAACTTATGCTGCAGGAAAAAGTCTAAAAAGCGATCTGTTTGCGGGATATGTGGAATTAAAAGTTGCAGTAGCCAATATTAACATTGCTCTTCGAAGCTGCAAGATGAAAAAATCTCCACAGTTCTTAGAAAAGGCTTTGGTATCTTGTGATTCGCTTGATATTAAGAAGCTTTCTACTGCAGTGCCTCAAGGAATGGATGAAATTTATAATTATCTTAAAACAACCGTGTATGCAGATGCAATCGATGCAATACAAACCTCACCGTCCGCATTTGAAAAGTGGTGTGATGATCGATTGATTCGCTATATTAAGCCACAGAAATACCATCCATTTACGATTGAACCTTTGGCAGCATACATATTGGCACGAGAAAACGAAATCAAATGCGTACGGATTCTTCTATCAGGGAAGTTAAACCATATGTCAGAAGAATCCATTCGGGAAAGACTGAGGGAGATGTATGTATAGAGTAGCTGTATTAGGAAATCGGGACAGCATATATGCTCTGGCAGCACTTGGGCTTGAAACCTTTCCTACGGACTCACTTAAGATTGAAGAGTCAGCCCATTTGTTGAGAAAACTGGCCGATGGAAGCTATGCCGTGATCTATGTTACGGAAGAACTGCAGGAAGCATTAAAAGATGAAATTAGTCGTTACAAGAAACTCATGATCCCTGCAATCATCCCAATACCAGGAACCTCTGGGAATACGGGAGTAGGAATGGCAGAATTAAAGAAAATGGTAGAACAGGCAGTTGGTTCGGATATTATTCAAGACAAGTAAAATTGTATATGTTTTGTCCCATTAAGATTACAATAGATGTCTTTATATCTATCAAGGTAATTTTACTTGTATAAAAACTATAGAAGAAGCAGGTGAATAGATTGAATACAGGAACAATAAAAAAGGTTGCCGGGCCATTAGTTATAGCTGATGGAATGCGCAATGCAAACATGTTCGATGTTGTCCGTGTTAGTCAGCAAAGACTAATCGGGGAGATTATCGAAATACATGGAGACCAAGCCTCCGTACAGGTATACGAGGAAACCTCAGGCCTTGGACCAGGAGAACCAGTAGAATCAACTGGTGCACCATTGTCAGTAGAACTTGGACCTGGATTAATTGGAAGTATTTTTGATGGGATTCAAAGACCTCTAGTAGAGATTATGGAACAGACCGGAAGTAATCTGACTCGTGGAGTGGAGATCCCAGCTTTGGACCGCAATAAAAAATGGCATTTTAAGCCGACTGTGACAGCTGGAACAAAAGTCATAGGTGGGGATATCATAGGTACCGTACAGGAAACGGATATTGTAGTTCAAAAGATTATGATACCAAACGGAATGAAAGGTGAAATCACTTCAATCCATGAAGGAGATTACACAATTTTAGATGCAGTAGCTACTCTTAAAAAAGAGGATGGAACTACTGAAGACATTACCATGATGCAGAAGTGGCCGGTTCGTAAGCAACGTCCATATCAAAAGAAATTGTCACCAGATATGCCTTTGATTACAGGACAGAGAGTTATCGATGCTCTGTTTCCGATAGCAAAAGGTGGAACTGCTGCAGTTCCTGGACCTTTTGGAAGCGGTAAAACAGTAGTACAGCATCAGTTAGCAAAATGGGCGGAAGCAGATATTGTTGTTTATATTGGCTGTGGAGAACGTGGTAATGAAATGACAGACGTATTAAATGAATTTCCAGAGTTGAAAGATCCTAAGACTGGACATTCGTTAATGGAACGTACGGTTTTAATCGCTAATACATCCGATATGCCAGTTGCGGCAAGAGAAGCATCCATCTATGTTGGAATTACAATTGCAGAGTATTTTAGAGATATGGGATTTTCCGTTGCTTTAATGGCAGACTCAACTTCCAGATGGGCAGAGGCATTACGTGAGATGAGTGGTCGTCTCGAAGAGATGCCTGGTGAAGAAGGATATCCAGCATATCTCGGAAGCCGTCTTGCTCAGTTCTATGAGCGTGCAGGTCGTGTTATTTCCCTTGGAACTGAAGGTAGAGAAGGAGCATTGTCCGTTATTGGAGCCGTATCTCCTCCGGGTGGTGATATTTCAGAACCAGTATCTCAGGCAACTCTTCGTATTGTAAAAGTGTTCTGGGGATTGGATTCCAATCTTGCTTATAAACGTCATTTCCCAGCAATTAACTGGTTAACTAGCTATTCCTTATATGTTAATAACATGTATAAATGGTTCAACCAAGCTGCTGGTGGAGACTGGAATGGTTGTAGAAGCAGAATTATGGCACTACTCAGTGATGAGGCAGGTTTACAAGAAATTGTACAGTTAGTCGGAATGGATGCACTGTCTGCACCGGACCGTCTGAAACTAGAAGCAGCAAGATCAATTCGTGAAGACTTTTTACATCAGGATGCATTCCATGAGGTAGATACTTATTCTTCATTACCAAAGCAATATCATATGATGAACCTTGTACTTAAATTCTATGATTTATCCTTGGAAGGATTAAAGGCAGGAATCTCAATTGATAAAATTTCATCTTTACCAGTTCGTGAAAAGATTGGTCGATATAAATATACGACCGAAGATAAACTAGAAGAAGAATATCAGAACATCGTAGCCGAGCTTTCACGAGAAATAAATGAATGTAAGGGAGGAGAGGACTGATTATGCCAAAAGAATATAGAACAATACAAGAAGTAGCCGGTCCTCTTATGCTCGTCAAGGGCGTAGAACATGTTTGCTACAATGAATTAGGTGAGATTGAATTATCTAATGGTGAGAAACGCCGTTGTAAAGTATTAGAGATCGATGGTGGCAATGCATTGGTTCAATTATTTGAAAATGCAACTGGTATCAACCTTGCAGAGAGTAAAGTACGCTTTCTTGGAAGAACAATGGAACTCGGTGTATCTCTTGATATGCTTAGCCGTGTATTTGATGGACTTGGTCGTCCAATTGATGATGGACCAGAAATCCTTCCAGAAAGCAGAATGGATATCAACGGATTGCCAATGAATCCTGCAGCAAGAACTTACCCACAAGAGTTTATTCAAACTGGTGTTTCTGCTATTGATGGTTTGAATACACTTGTACGTGGACAAAAGCTACCAATCTTTTCGGCAAGTGGATTACCACATGCAGAATTGGCTGCACAGATTGCACGTCAAGCAAAAGTACGTGGAACGAATGAACCGTTTGCAGTAGTTTTTGCAGCGATGGGTATTACATTTGAGGAGGCCAATTTCTTTATTGAGAGTTTTAAAGAGACTGGTGCGATTGACCGTTCAGTTATGTTTATCAATCTTGCAAATGACCCTGCAGTAGAGCGAATTGCAACACCACGTATGGCATTAACTGCTGCTGAGTATTTAGCATTCGAAAAGGATATGCATGTTCTTGTTATTATGACTGATATTACAAACTATGCAGATTCTCTTCGTGAGGTATCTGCAGCTCGTAAGGAAGTTCCAGGACGTCGTGGTTATCCGGGTTATATGTATACGGACCTTGCTTCTTTATATGAACGTGCCGGTCGTAAAAAGGGTAAAAAAGGAAGTATTACAATGATTCCAATTCTTACAATGCCTGAGGATGACAAGACACATCCAATTCCGGACCTTACCGGATATATTACAGAAGGACAGATTATCTTAAGTCGTGAGTTATATCGTCAAGCTGTTATGCCTCCAATTGACGTATTACCAAGTTTGTCTCGTCTAAAGGATAAAGGTATTGGTGAGGGTAAGACTCGTGCTGATCATGCGAATACGATGAATCAGTTATTTGCTGCATATGCTCGTGGAAAAGAAGCAAAGGAATTGATGGTTGTATTAGGTGAGGCAGCTTTGACTGACATGGATAAGCTGTATGCTGAATTCGCTGAGCGTTTCGAAAAAGAGTATGTATCTCAAGGATTTGAACAAAACCGTAATATTGAGGAGACATTGGAACTTGGATGGGAACTTCTTGGTATCCTGCCACGTGCGGAACTAAAACGTATCAAAGACGTATTTTTGGATCAATATTATCATGCAGCTAAATGAATGGTAGGAAAGGAGGCTTAAGTTGATATGGCAAAAACACAAGTAAATCCTACCAGAATGGAATTGACCAGACTTAAGAAGAAACTGATTACCGCGAGAAGAGGACATAAACTTTTAAAGGATAAACGAGATGAATTAATGAGACAGTTTCTTATGCTCATACGTGAATGTCGTGCCTTACGTAAAAAAGTGGAACTCAACATTACCGGTGCCAATCAGCGCCTTATTCTAGCTCGTGCTGGAATGGAAGAGGAAGTGCTTAATGTTGCATTAATGGCCCCACGCCAGGGAGTTAATCTAGAGGTTTCTTCCAAAAATATTATGAGTGTTGATATTCCAGTCTATAGTGTGACGACACGTACAGCAGATCCCAACGATATTTACTGTTACGGCTTAGCGTATACATCCAGTGATTTAGATGATTCGATTAAATCCTTAGCAGACATATTACCGGATATGCTTCGATTGGCGGAAGTAGAAAAAGCTTGCCAGTTGATGGCTGCGGAAATTGAAAGTACACGTCGCCGTGTAAATGCACTAGAACATGTTATGATCCCTGACATGGAAGAAAAAATCAAATATATTGTAATGAAACTCGATGAGAATGAGCGTTCTACTCAGATTCGATTAATGAAGGTGAAGGATATGATGTTAGAAAAGACGCATCATTACAAGGAGAAAGAAGAGGCAATTTCATAATAAATACTTTGGGGACTGTTGTGAATGAAAGCAACAGTCCCCTTTGCATGGAATGATTGTTTGTGATTTAGGGAAGAGTATGAAAAAAGAAAGAGCTGTATCTTATATTTTCTTCGGCGCGCGTTGCTCACAAGCCCACAAAAATACGTGTGGGACTTGTAAGGCACTCCGAAAATATAAGATACAGCTCTTTCTTTTTAATTTAGTTTATGTAAAATCACAAACATCTTTCCATTCTGTGTAATCAGAGAAGCTTGAAAGTAGGAATCTTAAATTGACAAAATAAAATATTATGGTACAATAAGTTTAGTAAAAAGAAAGAGGTGAAAAGATGAGAAGATAGTCTACTTTTGAAAGCATAAAACGTATTGACTGTATTGTTCTGTTTTGCAGAAGAATATTTTTTATGTTGCCAAAAGTGGTTTATGTTCTCATAACCTCTTTTTTTCGTGGAAAAAATTATAACATGAGTATGTAGAGATTATTTACGAGCATAACTTCTTTTGGTGATGGAAAGGAGAAAATTTGTATGGCACAAATTAACGTAAATAATCTCACTTTTTATTATGAGGGAAGTTCTGATAATATATTTGAAAACGTATCATTTTCGATTGATACCGATTGGAAGCTTGGATTGATTGGACGGAATGGAAAAGGAAAAACAACATTTTTAAACTTATTGCTTGGAAAATATGAGTATATCGGCAACATCAGCACGAGTACAGTGTTTGATTATTTTCCGTATCAGATAGATGAGGAAGAGAAAAAGCAACCAGCAATAACATTTCTAGATCGCATAAAAGTTGGTTGCGAACAGTGGCGCGTAATATGTGAATTAGATAAATTAGGGTTAAATGCTGAAATTTTATATCGCCCATATGATACGTTAAGTTTTGGTGAGCGAACAAAAGTGATGCTTGCAATTTTATTCTCTGGTGAACATGATTTTCTACTCATTGATGAGCCTACGAACCACCTAGATCGTGAGTCAAGAGAAGTGGTAAAAGCCTATTTAGCATCAAAAAAAGGATTTATTCTTGTATCCCATGATCGAGATCTTCTGGATGCATGTGTGGATCATGTATTAGTCTTAAATCGAGCGACAATTGAAGTAATGGCAGGAAACTTTTCCTGTTGGTGGGAAAACAAGATCCGTAAAGATGCATTCTCAATGAGTGAAAATGAAAAACATCGAAAAGAGATTGTGAAACTAAATGAGGCTTCCAAACGTACGAAAGCATGGGCAGATAAGAGTGAACGTACGAAAATTGGGTTTAATCCAATCAAAGAGCATGATCGTTGTCTTGATACAAGAGCCTATATTGGAGCAAAAACAAAGAAATTACAAAGCCGAGTAAAACAGATGGAAATGCGAATTGATCAGGAGATTCAAGAGAAGGAAGGATTGCTTCAAGATATTGAAAGTCCTGTCGATTTAAAACTGAAGCCATTGGAATTCTATAAGAAGAACTTGCTACGACTGAACGAATATGGACTTCAATACGAAGATTCGGATTCTAACTTATTTTCTAACTTAAGTTTTGAACTAAACCAAGGAGAACGATTATTTTTCAATGGAGCAAATGGCTGTGGTAAGTCAAGTCTCATAAAAGTCATATTACAAAAACTTGCACAACCAAAATCGAATCTTTCGAATTTGAAACTCATAGAGACAGGAAGTCTTTTCACTGCTTCTGGTGTAGTTGTGTCTTATATTAATCAGGATACTTCTTATTTAAGAGGTTCGATAAAAGATTTTTGCAAAGAACAAAACTTAGATGAAAGCTTGTTTTGCTCCATCTTACGCCAATTGGATATGGAACGTGTGCAGTTTTTTAAAAATATAGAAGATTATTCGGAGGGGCAGAAGAAGAAGGTATTAATAGCAGCAAGTTTAATTACTCCAGCACATCTTTATATTTGGGATGAACCGTTAAACTATATTGATGTGTTTTCGAGAATGCAAATCGAGCAGTTGTTACAACGGTATCAGCCTACTATGATCGTAGTTGAACATGATGTAAGGTTTCGGGAACAGATTGCAACGAAGGTTATTGAACTAAGATAGAAGGTTGACGTCATTTTGCACAAATAAATGTTATGAGTATGGGATGCCAAACATAATTCATCCGCAACACGCTTTCGCTTGAATGAAGTCGTAGCGGTACGTAAGGGCCTAAAGTACAGGCCCTAAGTACCGACGACTTCATAACAGTATGCTCCTGAATTATGTTTGGCATCCCATTTCTAGCAAGTCTATTGATGTGCAAAATGACGATTGAAGTTATAAGAAATATGACGTCATTTTGCACATAGGAATGTAATGAGCAATGGATGACAAACATAATTTATACGCAACACGCTTTCACTTGAATGAAGTTTGTTTGTAGCGGTACGTAAGGACCTATAATACAGGCCCTAAGTACCCACGACTTCATAACAGTATGTTGCTAAATTGTGTTTGTCATCCCTTTTTTAGCAAGTCTATTGATGTGCAAAATGACGATTGAGGTTATAGAAAAGTACTTTTAACACGCTAATCACGAAAATTTGCACTCAAAACAAGCATAAAATGAACTTTTAGAATCAGAATAAAACGAAAATGAACTTTTCGAGCATATTTTAACCTTAAATCAAATTCAAATATACTTTATATGGTAAAAAGTTTAGCATTTTGAACTTTTACTAATTTTTTTTTGAACTTTTAATGGAAAATACTTGTATTTTATAAAATAGAGTGGTATCATAATAAACAACAAATGAACATTTGAACTTTAAATGAACTAGTACATAAAAATTACGATATCTACTTGTTGGTTGATCTAGGATTGGGAGGAGAGCAAACAATGGCGAATACAACATTTGCAGAACGATTAAAGGAAGCGATGCAAAGACAAGGAATGAAACAAGTTGATTTATTACGAGCAGCGGATGAAGAAAAAGTGAAACTCGGTAAGAGTCAAATAAGTCAATATGTAAGTGGAGATGCTGTTCCTAGAGAGAAAATTGGTTATTTCCTTGCTAAAATACTGAATGTCGATGTTCAATGGTTATATGGCAAAGCATCGAAATCTCATAGCTCAGACATTGCTCATACAAAGGAATCATCAAGTCAAGGTACAGCAGAAGGGAGAAACAGTATGCGTGAATTTAAGAAATCATCGAAATTGGATAATGTTTTATATGATGTAAGAGGACCAGTCGTAGATGAAGCGACGAGAATGGAGGAAAGCGGTACCCATGTATTAAAGTTAAATATCGGAAATCCAGCTCCATTTGGTTTTCGTACTCCAGACGAGGTTGTTTACGATATGCAAAGACAATTAACTGAGTGCGAGGGATATTCAGCTTCCAAAGGACTTTTTTCTGCAAGAAAAGCGATTATGCAATATGCCCAAATTAAAAACATACCAAATGTTTCAATCGAAGACATATATACAGGAAATGGTGTCAGTGAATTAATTAGTTTGAGTATGTCTGCCCTATTGGACAATGGCGATGAGGTACTTGTACCTTCTCCAGATTATCCATTATGGACTGCTTGTGTTACATTATCAGGTGGAAAAGCAGTTCACTATATTTGTGATGAACAATCAGAGTGGTATCCAGATCTCGATGATATTAAGAAGAAAATTACGGATCGAACAAAAGCCATTGTAATTATTAATCCAAACAACCCAACAGGAGCCTTATATCCAAAGGAAGTATTACAGCAAATTGTAAATGTTGCTAGAGAACATCAGCTTATTATTTTTTCTGACGAAATTTACGATCGTTTGGTTATGGATGGGGAAGAACATGTATCGATTGCATCGTTAGCACCTGATTTATTCTGTGTTACATACAGTGGATTATCAAAATCACATATGATTGCAGGATTTCGAATTGGCTGGATGGTTCTCAGCGGTAATAAAAATTTAGCAAAAGATTATATGCAAGGGCTCAATATGTTATCCAATATGAGACTTTGTTCTAATGTACCAGCTCAATCGATAGTTCAAACTGCTTTGGGAGGCTATCAGAGTGTAACGAATTATATCGTGCCAGGTGGAAGAGTCTATGAACAACGTGATTTTATCTATAAGGCACTTAATGATATACCAGGAATCAGCGCAGTAAAACCTAAGGCAGCATTTTACATATTCCCAAAACTAGATGTTAAGAAGTTTAACATCGTAAATGATGAAAAATTCGCCTTAGATCTATTAAGAGATAAGAAAATACTGATTGTACATGGTGGTGGTTTTAACTGGGGAAAACCAGATCATTTCCGCATTGTATATTTACCACGTATGGAAGTACTCGAAGATGCTGCTGATAAGTTGAGAGATTTCTTGAGTTATTATAGACAGTAAATACACGGTACTTAAAAAAGGTGTGGAATGCTGTTAGATTACGAAAAGAGAGGACTTTTTACTGTTATATATAACAAGGGCAGAAAGCACTCATTGAGAACTTTCTGCCTTCCTGTTAATCTTTCGAGTATGAATACCGGTAATGTTTATTACTTATTCACCCACCATACCATCGCCGTCTTTATCAATCATATATTTATATAACCAATGATCTTTCGTTATTGGCATTTTGTAACCAGCGGCTTTTGCTTCGCTTATTGTTACCTTGCCATTACGATTTGTATCAACCTTATTTAATTTATCCAATTCTGTTTCAGTATTAGTGTTATCTACCTTATCTGAATCTTTATCAGTATTAGCGTTAACTACCTTATCCGAATCTTTATCAGTAGTAGCGTTATCTACTTTATTCGAATTTTTATCAGTATTAGTGTTATCTACCTTATTCGAATTGGTATTACCATTATTCAAATTCTCATTGGCTTTATCCGGGTCTACATTATCAAAGTCATCCACTACATTTACACCATTTAATACATATTCATAATGATAATGAGATGGTATTTGGGTTTCATTATCTGGATAAGTAATTTTTGCAATAAAGTTTTCACAACCTCCGGCATCTCTTATTACTTTTTCCATATAAGCTTGGTCACCATGTCGGTTTAAAGTGCTGTTTTGTGGTGTTATGTTGTAAGCGCTTGAGACACCACCTAGGGAATCGGCGATTACATGACCTTCATCTAAATCCTTTCGTTCAGTACCAGGTACTTTAGCCTCATCATTATAATATCGACCGTCGGAATTAACTGGCTCAGTTCGTTCATCTTGTAGAACTATTTTATCAGCAATTACATATACCAATTGGCCATACTGATTTGTTAATGCCCAGTAAACTCGATCGCCATATCCAACATCAACTGCTACATTTGGTTTTCTATCTCCTGAGAGGTCACCACCATCGACAGATATTATTGGATAGGACTTGTTCTCGTATTTTACATACTTTTTGTTGTTTTTGGTATAAATTTCAACTATATTACTTGTTTCAGTATCATTGATTTCAGTATCACTGGTTTCAGTATCATTGGTTTCAGTATCACTGGTTTCAGTATCATTGGTTTCAGTATCATGGGTTGCAGTATCATTAGTTTCAGTATCATTGATTTCAGTATTATTGTTTTCAGCATCATTGGTTTCAGTACTATTCGTTACTGGATTATTAGTTTGTGTTTTATTAGTGTTATCAGCCAAACTAGTATCGAGATTGGAATCTTCATTAATACTACCTATGATTGCTAATAATAAAACTAACACACCGAGTGCTTTTATTATCTTACTTTTTTTATTTGTTTTTTTCATTACTTTTCCTCCTTTGAATCATGGAAATGTTCAAGCTAATAAGTATATTTGAGCTGAACGTAGTTAAGCTAATTGAGATTTATGATTCCAAAACAATATACTAAAATAACATTTTTAAACATAAAATTCAATACTAATTTATTAACAATAAAAAGTTATGTCGAGTTATATAGACATATGAAGAATGTTGCTTTTCTCTGTTTCACAGGTTGACACTTCTAATCTTTTGTGATAATTTAGAATCATGTTAATTGTAATGGATTACCACTTTAACTTGTGTAATAGCAAAGCCGCTTAGTCTTCCTAATACACAAAAAAGTGGCCAAAAGGAAAGACTTGAAAGGAGTACGCAGTATGAACGGACTTGGATATTCACCAATTTGTAGTAGTAGTGCAATGTCAAAAACATGCAATTTATTAATACTACAGGATTACTGCGCCCTTTTTTAGCTATATTGATTTGTAAGAAAGAAAAGTTCGCAAGTAATTCCTGATACAGTTTAACCATGTTAGAAAAGGGTTAAGCTGTTTTTTTAGTGTATATAAAACAAAAATGCACGGTATGAAATATATGAATGGAGTGGAATTACATGAACGATAAATTAGAAATTAATCAGTTAGTACATACCAATGAAAAAGAACAGATCAATGAAAAAGAACAGATTAGTATAAAAGAGCAAATCAATATAAAAGTATATACCAATGAAAAAGAACAAATCAACAAAAAATTACATCGAAACATTTATCTTGATTACATAAATACATTTATTACAAACTTAAATATGCAGAGCTCTATCTGGGTGCTATATCTGGCCTATTGTGGTTTAAATCTGATGCAGATTGGGTTGTTGGAAGGCATTTACCATGCTACTAGTATTGTATGTGAGATTCCATCGGGTGCTTTGGCAGATTTACTCGGAAGAAAGAAAAGCATGATACTAAGTCGAATCTGTGTCGCAATTTCTTGTGTGATTATGCTATTCTCAAAGAGTTTTTGGCTTTTTGCGTTGAGTTTTATGATTCAGGCGTTAGGCAATAACTTTAATTCAGGCTCGGAAGAAGCACTTGTTTATGATAGTATTAAGTGTCTCGGAAGAGAAGAAGACTATATGCGTATCTATAGTAAAAGTAACGTGTTAGTTGAAATCTCTCAGGCAATTGCGACTGTAGCTGGCGGTGTTTTGGCACATTATTCTTATTTTTGGTGTTATGCTGCCTGTGTGATCATAGCTATGTTAACTCTCATTCCGGTTTTGAAGATGTTAGAACCTCCAATCATAGATAAATTATCAAAGGAGAAGAAACAAACGGTTTTTATTACGATTACTCGCCATTTTCAAAAATGCTTTCAGATCTTAAAGAGTGATATCCGTATCTTAAAATTGATTTTATTTTATTCTGTGGTTATGGCTTCTTATACGTTGTTATTCTTTTATAGTCAGCAGTATTTTGCGGATTTTGGATATAGTAAGATTGAAATTAGCGTGATCTTATTGTTGGTTGGAGTCGTATCTTGCTTTGGTGCATTAAAAAGTGAAATGCTATTTCAACGCTATGGGAATAAAATTGTTACATTAAGCACAATCGTTATCGCACTTTGTTTTGTTAGCTATGGATTGTCAAACAAACAGATCTCAATCTTAACTTTTATGAGTGCAAGTTTTTTTAATTCAGCACTATATCCGGTGAAATCGAATGCAATCAACATGCTGATTCCATCAGAGCAGAGAGCAACGTTGATTTCAGTTGATAGTATGTTCTTCTCCGTTAGTATGATTATAATGTTTCCGATTGCAGGAGCATTCGCAGATCAGTGGGGGTTAAGTGTTGTCTTTGCAATCTTAGGTATCTGTTTGCTTGGTTTTATAGCGATTTTTAGAAAGAGTATGCGAATGGAATAACAAGAAAAAAGTACAAAGTTTTATACTTTTTAATATACGTGGAAATTCCTCTGAATTACCTCGTATATTAAAAAAGCGTCCAAAAAGATGGACGCTATGATGCACACAAGCGCGATAGGAAGATGTCGCTTAGCGACCGCACTTGGCGCGAGTGTTTTACATGCAAAACACTTTTTAATGAAGATTCATTATTTCTTCCATCAAATATGACATATCGATGTCATATTTGATGGTGTATCATATTAAATAAACGGTAAAGAAACAACATTGTATTACTACTATAAGATCGTAATAGGAAAGAGAAACCGTATTCAATTACATGTTTACGAATTACTGTAAAAGAGAAGGAGCAATCAATATGGAATTAATATCAGTTACGAAAGAAAATTTAGAGAAAGAGCATATTTGTTGTGCGATTTCAAATAACAAGGATTGCCAAGTGATTTCAAAAAAAGCATGGATGGAGCAACGATTCGATGAAGGATTAGTGTTTCTGAAAGCAAACGTTCGAGGCAAATGTTTTATCGAGTATGTTCCTGCAGAATATGCATGGACTCCAATAGAGGCAGATAATTATATGTACATAAATTGTCTATGGGTATCTGGCCAGTTTAAGGGACAAGGATACTCGAACCTTTTGTTAGAGGAATGTATGAAAGATGCAAAGGAGAAAGGAAAGAAAGGTGTTGTTATCTTATCTTCCAAGAAGAAAATGGGGTTCTTATCTGACTATAAGTACCTAGTCTATAAAGGTTTTGAAGAAGTTGACTTTGTGGAACCTTATTTTGTATTAATGTGTATGAGTTTTGATCAAACTGCAAAAAAACCACAGTTTAAAGAAGTTTTAAAGAGCAAAGAAAAGAAATCAGAGAAGAAAGATGGATTTGTACTTTATTATACAAGCCAATGTCCATTTACAGCGAAATATGTACCATTACTAAAACAGATTGCTGATGAGAGAAATGTAAAAATGGAGACGATTCACATAAAGACTGCAGTAGATGCTAAAAATGTGCCCTCTCCTTTTACTACCTTTGCGCTTTTCTATAATGGAGAGTTTATCACACATGAAATCTTGTCAGAAAAGAAATTTGAGATGTTACTAGAAAGTAAGGGGTATTAGATGCAACTTGGTAGATTGTTTGAAATTGTATATATCTTAATGGAACGAGAAAGAGTAACTGCGAATGAGCTGGCTGCTCATTTTGAAGTGTCAATCAGGACGATTTACAGAGATGTAGAAACACTTTCTGCCTCTGGAATTCCGGTGTATATGAGTAAAGGAAAGGGTGGGGGGATTTCGATACTCCCAAACTTTGTTTTCAACAAATCCTTAATTACAGAAGAAGAAAAAAGGGAGATATTAGCCTCCTTGCAAGCAGTCGAGACAGTAGGTTTAGAAGAAAAAACAACAGCCTTAAAGAAATTAAGAAATGTGTTTGGAATTAACGATATTGACTGGATCGAGGTTGATTTTGGATTTTGGTCCGATGGAAAAAAAGAAGCCGTAATTTTCAAAACTTTGAAAACAGTAATCCTTGAGAAAAAGGAGATTAGTTTTCAATACATAGGTATCAAGGATACAACGAGTAGAATCATAGAACCATTAAAATTAGTATTTAAAGGAGCATCCTGGTATTTATATGGTTATTGTAAGTTACGTAACGATTATCGATTTTTTAAACTAAAGAGAATCAAAGAACTGAAGGTGTTGAATATTCCGTTTCTAAGAATTACACCAGGTCAAGTTTTATCTGAGAATACGTATGTCGAAGAAGGAAATATGATCCATATAAAGCTTCAGATTGCTCCGCAAGAAGCTTACCGAGTATATGATGAATTTATTAATTATAAGTTGTTAGAGGATGGAAGTTTTCTCGTTGAAGATACGGTAAATGATAACGAATGGCTAATTTCTCGTTTGATTAGTTATGGGGAGCACCTAAAAGTGCTAGAACCGATCGAGCTAAAAGAGAGATTGATAGAAAAACTAAGAAAAATGTTAGATGTAGAAAGCACATGATGGAGCTTGTACACGTAAGAGTCCTTTCGATTGAATCATGTGGGTGGGTATGATATAATTACATCAGTTTTAATTAAACTTGAAAGGGATATTTCAATGAGCAAATTTACATATAATTCGACTGTCATCGAATACGAAATCATTGGTAATGGTACTCCCATACTGTTTTTACATGGCTGGGGTATGGACAGGAGAATGATGACGGGGTGCTTTGAGCCAGTATTCGCTAATCTTAATAACTATCGCAGAATATACATAGACCTGCCAGGAATGGGCTTATCAACAGCAGGTGATGTTACCAGTTCTGACGATATGTTGGTGATTTTACATACCTTTGCAGAAGAAATCATTGGAGAGGAATTCATAATTGCAGGTGAGTCATACGGAGGATACCTTGCAAGAGGATTTGTAAAGGAATATCCCCAAATGGTAAACGGTGTAATTCTTCTTTGTCCTTTGGTCTACCCTGGTTCAAGACAAGGCAGAGTTGAACCTTTAACAGTTATCAAGCGTGACGATGAATTTTTAGGCACACTTACAAAGGAGCAATATGACAGTTTTACATATATGAATGTAGTTCTGACTCAATCCGTGTATGAACGTTACAGCAAGGACATTATGCCTGCGATTGAAATCCAGAATAGACATTTTCTGGATGATGTTCTCAATGGAAGCTGTACCTTTGATGTGGATCAGCTTGAGCAACCGTTTGAGGCGCCTTGCTTGATTATAGTAGGAAAACAGGATACAGAGGTAGGTTATAAGGACCAGTTTGATCTGTTGAAGAGTTACCCTAATGCGACATACTGTGCTATTAATGGGGCAGGTCATAATTTACAAATCGAACAGCCTGAGCTGTTTGAAATTATAGTAAAACAATGGTTGGTTGACTCCTATTCATAGGAGCTACATCTTATAATATTGTTAGAATTAACTAGCCTTTGTTACTTTTGGCGAAAGTAATGAAATGAAAGGAGATGTTACTTATGAACAGTTTTGTATATAGCATACCTACGAAAGTATATTTCGGAGAAAATCAGTTGGGACATCTAGGTGAAGAACTTAGTAAGTATGGAAAGAAGGTCTTAATGACTTATGGAGGTGGCTCCATTAAGAAATCTGGTCTTTATGATCGAGTAGTTGCAGAAGTCAAGAATGCGGGCCTTGAACTTTTTGAATTATCAGGTATTGAGCCGAATCCAAGAGTTTCATCAGTCAATGCAGGAGCAGAAATCTGTAAGAAAGAAGGCATTGACGTTTTGTTAGCAGTAGGCGGTGGCTCTGTGATCGATTGCACGAAGTTTATCGGTGTAGCTGCATTTTATGATGGCGATGGATGGGATGTTTCTTTAGGAAAGGCACCAGCAGATCAATGCCTTCCAATCATTGATATCCTAACACTTTCAGCAACAGGTTCTGAGATGGACAATTGTGGTGTAATTAGTAATCCAGAGACACAAGACAAGATAGGAAATGGTTATGAAATCATGCGACCTAAAGTATCCTTCCTTGATCCAACACTTACATATAGTGTCAACAAATATCAGACGGCATGTGGAGCATCCGATATTTTAAATCATATTATGGAAGTTTATTTTACAATGGAACAAGATCTGTACATGTTAGATACGATGATGGAAGGTCTTATGAAAACAGTCTTTAAATATACACCAATTGCTCTTGAAAAACCGGATGATTATGAAGCAAGAGCGAATCTGATGTGGGCTTCTTCCTGGGCAATTAATGGATTTGTTTCGGGTGGAAAACAACATGCATGGAGTTGTCATCCAATCGAACATGAGCTTTCTGCAATTTATGACATTACCCACGGGTTAGGACTTGCAATTATTGCGCCTAGATGGATGGAGTATACGTTAAGCGAAAAGACGGTGTCCAAATTCTATCAGTTTGGAGTTAATGTATTTGGCATTGACGCCTCACTTTCCCCAATGGAAGTTGCTAAGAAGAGTATTGAGATGCTTAAGGAATTTTTATTTGATACCCTCGGGTTACAAAGCACATTGACTGAGATTGGGATTGATGAAACACACTTTATTGTTATGGCGAAAAAAGCCGTTGAATTAGGGTATCTGTCTTATGCATTCGTACCTTTAGGTGAGAAGGATGTAGTAAATATCTTTAAGATGTGTCTATAAGCCAGCCGAGGAGCAATCCTCGGCTTTGATCAATTTCAAAAGAGTTATGCAAATTTAACCGAACAATAAATCATTTCTAAAATTTAGAGATGATAGAAACTTAGAAAGGGGTAACCTATGAATTTTACAAATAAAAGTATATTACAGATTGCGATGCAACAATCTGCATATGATGCGAATTGCGATAGCAGTGATTTTCTTAGGAAAGAAAATGTTGTTGTCTTATCGAAAGAAAATCCGAACGCAAGAAAATATCTCACACTTCCTCTGGATTGCAATTTGATATCCTATGGTAATAATATCGTAGCAACCGTAAATGAGAAGTATCAGGACGTTGTATCTCAATATATTAACACATATCCTATTGAGCATTGCTTTGAAACTCCTAATTTACATGTACTTAATGATATCATGCAAAAGGATAACCTAAGAATATGTTTTATGGCAGAATATTTTCTTCCAGATTTGGATGAACTGAAAGCCTTGGATTGTAACTATGAACTAAGAATATTACATCCTAGTGATTTTGCCACTTTATACTGTGATCAGTTTAGCAATGCTTTGTGTGAAAAGCGAAAAGAACTAGATGTTCTTGGAGTTGGAGCATACGATGGGACAAAATTAATTGCTCTGGCAGCATGTTCCGCAGATTGTGAGAAGATGTGGCAAATTGGTGTAGATGTTCTTTACGATTATCGTAGACAAGGGATCGCATCTGCGCTTACGAGTCGATTAGCACTTGAAATATTAGAACGTGATAAAGTTCCATTCTACTGCGCTGCATGGTCCAATATTAAATCAGTTCGTAATGCAATAAAAAGTGGCTTTCGCCCAGCTTGGGTAGAAATGACGGTAAAAAGTTCATCATTTGTTGATGAAATGAATGGGAAATAGGAGATAAGAATGATATATCAATTGCAAAAAAGCGATTTCTATAAGGTGGAAGGTTTAATCAAGAATAGTAATCATGAGTTGTCTGTAAAAGCCGTAATTCGTGGTACTTCTCTTGGAGAAATCTATGTAGATAATTTGGAAAAACCTTTGTCTACTCTAATTAAGACAACAGAGTGCAACTTAGTAGCAGGGAAGTCAGACAATAAACTTTTTAATGATGGAGTTAAGGAAGAGCTTGATTTCTTTGACACAGTAACATGTGATGATGAGGGCTGGGAAACTAGGATAGAAGAAATTCATACTAATATAGCTTTGAGAAAATATGTTAGAAGATATTATGAATTAGAAGAACTTAAATATGTTGATTACAAAAGAAACTTAGACCGTCAGTATACAATCGAATATGTAAATGCAGATAATCTGAAGGAGTTGGATTTTGAAAATAGTGATAAAATCAGAGATTGGATTCAACTCGAGGACATAAGTGCATTTAAGGATAAATGCTTTGGAGCATACATAAGAATCGACAATAAAATTGTAAGTATGAGTTTGGTAGATTGTATTGTAGATGACAGAATAGAAATCGGAGTTAATACGCAAAAGGAATATCAAAATAGAGGCTTAGGCGCAATTGTAACAGCCGCTACAGTAAATTCATGTATCTCCAAAGGAATTCATACAATAGGCTGGCATTGTGTTGATAGCAATATTGGTTCCATAAAGACTGCAGAAAAAGTGGGATTTCAATTGATAAAGACATACAGTTCCTTTACCCCTTATCCACCAATTGAAAACGATACTGACCTAACGAAAGATCAATGGTGTGAGTGGGCGACATATTATTCAAAGATGAATAAAATACAGCCAAATTACTACTGGTTATGCGCTCAGTGTTGGGCAAAGGCATCAAACATGGAGGAGACCATTGAGAATATTATGAAATTAATCGAGACAGAGCAGATGTGGTTTGTTGAGTATCTACCTTATATTGATGCCTTCAAAGCTTTTGATAATCAAAAGGAATGGCAACAATTATTAAGCCTGATAGATAAATAAAACATTTATTACAAGCTCTGAATAAACAAGCACTGAAAATACTACTAGCTGTGAAAATATTACTAGCTCCGAATATGATAAAAATAGACTTAATTGGTTGAAGATTCCATACAATTGTGTTATAATATCATTGTTATCAGCAATTACTAAGAGATAAAAAACAATTTACAAGGAGAGAAAATTATGGAAAAAAACAAAAGCTTATTTCGTGTGTTTTTAACCGTAGTACTAACACTTTGTTTGATCGTTTTTATTGTCCCTGTGACATCAGTTAGTGCTGCAACAAAATCATTGAATTACAAAAAGAAAACAATTGAAGCAACCAAAAGTTTTACACTAGCAGTCAAAAATGCTGCAAAAACTGATAAAATCAAATTCAGTACAGATAACAAAAATATCGCAAAAGTAACTTCAAAAGGAAAAGTGACAGGTGTAGCACCAGGAACAGCAAAAATCACAGTCAAACTAACAGACAGCAATAAGAAAACAAGTACATATTCCTGCAAAGTTACAGTAACTTCATTGTATGTTCCTACGATTTCTGAAATGGCAGTAACCCTAGATGGAGATTTTGTATTAGATTCCTCTCCTAAGGTTCAAGTTTCATTTGTAGTAGATAAGAAAACGAATGCTACCGTTCGCGTTTATAATTCTTCGGATGAAGTAGTATATCAAAAGTCAATGAATGTATCTAAGAATAAGAAGAACACATTAACATGGAACGGAAAAACAACAAAGGGTAAACTAGTTGAGGAAGATAATTACTATTTTGAGATTACCTCTGATACCGCAAGTGTTAAAAGTGATTATTTCTATGCATATGAAACAAGTGTATTCGCCAGTGGCTCTGGTTCAGAGAGCAATCCTTATGAAATCGCGAATATCGAACAATTTAAAAAGATGGTCGCACATAATAAATGTTCCTTCTACATGTCAGCTGATTTAGATCTTGAATATGGTACGCTAAATGGTTTATTTTCTGAGGATTGTCCATTCAATGGAACATTAGATGGTAAAGGTCATACGATTTCCAACATTGCGATGAATCCTTCCTCCATATTTATGGCAATAGGAAAAGATGGAGCAATCAAGAATTTGAATGTTAATAGCATTTCAAAGACGGATGGTCATTTTGCAATGTTTATTCAAACAAATGAAGGATTAATCGAGAATTGTTCGATTCTGAATGCACAATCAGGAAGTGGTTTTGCAGCTCCTTTAGTATATTATAACAATGGAACAGTTAAGAAATGTCACGCAGAAGGAATGATTGGGACTACCAGTCGTAGCATTGAAGAATCTGGTTTGGTTATGAAAAATCAAGCAGGCGGAAAAATCATGAACTCAACCTCTTCTGTAACCATCAAGACCGTAGGGCAAGGTGGATGGGGTCATACCATCGGTGGAATTGCATCTGTTAATAATGGCTTAATTATCAACTGCAATACAAGCGGAACTTATTCCACAAGTAGATATTCCTCTTGTCATATGGGAACGATTGCTGGCTATAGTGATGGTGTCATTACAAATTGCTATGGAACTGCAACAGGTGTACCAGTTGTAGGAGCTGGAACTGGTGTGATTAATTAACTAAAATAGTATGAAACGAGCTGTCGTACGAATGGCGGCAAGAATAAAGAATTAAGAATGAAGAATAAAGGATAAAGGATAAAGAATAAAGAATAAAGAATAAAGAATAAAGAATGAAGGGTAATGGTATATTTTCTTCGAAACTCTATGCTTATAACTCCACAAAATGCGTGTGGGCTTGTAAGCTACTCCGAAAATACCATCACCCTTCATTTGTTTATTTAATCTTCAACTAGTGCGAAGCCTCTTATTGTATCATAAGATAGTTCTTTTAGCTTCCTAGTTTGAAAAATATCTTGTTTATGTTATACTGTTTTGTGATAGGTGTTCATACTTTAGGTTACAATATACATTTAGATTATGAATAGACGAAAAGTCATAAAGTGACGAAAATCAAAATTAACGATCGATTACGATAAAACGTTATATAAAGAAAGGTGCAATATGAAATTAATATCATGGAATGTAAATGGAATTCGAGCTTGTATTCAAAAAGGATTTATGGATTTCTTTCATCAAGTAGATGCAGATATTTTCTGTATTCAAGAAAGTAAATTGCAAGCAGGTCAGATTGAGTTGGAGTTAGATGGTTACCATCAGTATTGGAATTATGCCGAAAAGAAAGGATATTCTGGTACTGCGATCTTTACAAAAAAAGAGCCAATCAGTGTATTCTATGGGATTGATATACCAGAACACGATCAAGAAGGACGAGTTATTACACTAGAGTTTGAAGACTTTTATATGATTACAGTATATACTCCAAACTCACAAAATGAACTCGCAAGATTACCATATCGTATGGAGTGGGAGGATGCCTTCCTTTCCTACTTAAAAAAGTTAGAAGAAACAAAGCCAGTCATTGTATGTGGTGATTTAAATGTAGCTCATAAGGAAATTGACTTAAAAAATCCTAAGTCCAATCAAACGAATGCAGGTTTTACCATTCAAGAAAGAGAAAAATTCAGTAATCTATTAGCTGCAGGATTTATCGATACTTTCCGTTATTTTCACCCTGATCTTGAGGGTATGTACTCTTGGTGGTCCTATCGCTTTAAAGCGAGAGAAAAGAATGCAGGCTGGCGTATCGACTATTTTATTACGTCAGAAAGCTTAAAGGATGAATTAAAAGACGTTAAAATACACACTGAAATCTTTGGTTCTGATCATTGTCCTGTGGAATTGAATATCTTTGACTAAAAATAAATATTCCAACCTTCTTGTATTAGATAGTTGTATATCTGTAATTGAAAATAACCAGATAGAAAGAGGAAGATAATTATGGGATTCATAAAATGTCCTGAATGTGGAAGAAAAAACATATCGGAATCAGAAGAAATATGTCCTAATTGTTGTTATGGAATAAAGGCATATTACGACTTGATAAAGCAAGAAGAGGAAAGACAAGAAATAGCAAGACAAGAACAGGCAAGGCAAGAACAAGTAAGACAAGAACAAGTCAGACAAATGAAAGTAAGACAAGAAAAGGTAAAACAAGAATTAGCAAGACAAGAACAGGCAAGACAAGAAAAAATCAAACAAGTAGAATTGAAGAAAAGACAAATTGAACTAGCAGAATGGAAGTATCGCGAAGAATGCATTAAACATGTTCCTAGGCCGAAAGGGCCAAAAGTAGCTATACCAATTCTGGTATTACTATCCTCTACAGTAAATTTTATGATGGCAAAATGGGAATTTGCAGGTCCGAAAACAGAACCATCTTATGACCCTATTTCTGGAATTTTTTTCATTGTACTTGGTACTTACTTAATGTGTTGTACAATATATTTATTCTATCGGAGTATGAAGAGATATCAGCTTTCTAAAACAAACTTTGAGGAATATCAAAGACTATCTATAAGTCATAGTGAAAGAATAAAAGAAGATATAATTGACGAAGCCAGGAAGAAATTAGTTCGTAAATATACTTATCATCGTTTATTTGAAAAGAAGCAGCCAAAATTATAAGGCAGGAGGCAACTCCTGTCTTATTTTTTGCAAGCAACACACATTTTTTCATACAGGAGGGGAAAATATTGTATAACACATAAAATATTCCAATAATAGAAGAAAAATACATTTGAAATATTTACATAATAAGAAAATTAAAGGTTTAACTTGTAAATTGTCAATAAATTTGGTAAACTGTCACAAAAAAGTAAATGGAAAGAGATGAAACTATGATTAAATTGTTAGGTATTCTAATCATAATTTTAGGTTTTACACTAAAATTAGATTCAATCTTAATCATCATGCTTTCTGCAATAGTAACTGCAGTAGCTGGTGGTCTTACGCCAACAGAGCTTCTAACTACATTAGGGGAAACATTCGTTAATAATAGAAGTATGGCGATTTTTATTTTAATTATGTTTGTGACTGGTACGTTAGAACGTAATGGTCTTAAAGAAGCAGCAGCAAAGCTGATTGGAAAGATCAAGAACCCATCCTCAGGTAAAGTAATTGCAGCATATGGTGTAATGCGAGGTATCTTTGGAGCATTTAATGTTAGCTTCGGTGGGGTAGCTGGTTTCGTTCAGCCAATCATCCTTCCAATGGCAACCGGTGCAGTTGAAGCAAGTGGCAATGAAATTAATGAGAAACATGAGGAAGAAATCAAGGGTATGGCGTCCGCTATGGAAAATATCGCATGGTTCTTCTGTCAGGTATTATTCGTTGGTGGTTCCGGTGGATTATTAATTCAGGGAACATTAAAAGGTCTTGGTTATGATGTAGAACTTGGTGCATTAGCAAAAGTTGCGATCCCAACTGCTGTTGTTGCAATCGGAGCAAGTATGATTTACTTCATTCTAAAAGACAAGCGCTTAATGAAGAAGTACTACAACAAATAGGGGGGGAGGAATTAGTATGTCAATTGTATCTTTTTTTAGCAGTGCTGATGTTACACTGTCTACAAAATTATTAGAAGTTGTGTATATGGTTATGGGACTTCTTGCAATCTATACTGGTGTTAAGAATGTTTGTGATAAAGAGAATTCCTCTCGAATTCTAACTAGTATCTTCTGGATCGTTTTAGGTATTATCATCGGATTCGGACGTTTTATCAATGGGATGGAAAATGGCGCTGTGATTACAGGTGTCTTAATCTTTGTTATGGCAATACCTGCAGTTTTAAAGAAGGTTAAACCAGGAAAGATTGATAAGCCGACACAAGAACAGAGCGAACGTCTTCTTAAGAAGAATGGTATGAAAGTATTCATTCCGGCTCTTTCCATCGGTCTTTCTGCTATTGTGTTTGCGACTTTCACAGATTTAGGAGCAATCGTAGGTGTTGCAGTCGGTGTTATCATCGGTGTAATTGTCTTAATGATTATGTCAAAAGAAAATAAACCAGTGGTATTCTTAAAAGATACCGAACGTTTATTATCTACCGTAGGTCCATTATGTATACTTCCAATGCTATTATCCGCATTGGGCGCAGTCTTTACAAAAGCAGGTGTTGGAGAAGTAATCGCATCTTATGTGGAAAAAATCATTCCAACAGGCAATGTTTCAGTCGGTATCATCGTATACGCCTTAGGTATGGTGTTCTTCACTATGATCATGGGTAACGCGTATGCGGCAATCACTGTAATGACCGTTGGTATCGGTGGTCCATTTGTATTAGCGTATGGTGCAGATCCTACAATTATTGGTATGGTTGCTTTAACAACTGGTTTCTGTGGTACTTTACTGACTCCAATGGCAGCGAACTTTAATATCGTACCAGTTGCCATGTTAGACATGAAAAATCGTTTTGGTGTAATTAAGAACCAAGTTGTAATCGCTTGTTTTATGATTGTGTTCCAGATTGCATATATGCTTCTTTTTAGCTAATCAGCATAAGTAAGGGTAAGATAATGAATACAAAGTTAGAACGAGGAGTGCGCATCATAACAGAGCAATGGCTAGAGCTTACGTATGGTGAAAGATTATTTATTGTAACAAGTGAAGATTATGTAAAGGAAATGGCACTGATTGAGCAGTATGCCAAAGAGAAGGGTGTTCTGACAGAGGTTATGATATTTACAATGCAGCCAGGACAGGTTGGTCATTATTTTGATCATCATGAAGATGCCTTTGATTCTTTTGATGTGATTCTTGGAGCGACTATGCATTCATTAGTTACTACGAAAGCAGCAAAGAGAGCGATTGAAAGGGGAATCCGCTTTTTATCGCTTCCTCTTTCTACGAATGATCATAGATCCCTACTAGAGTATGACTTCCTTAAGATGGATCCAGCCGAGAGCAAAAGAATGGCAGATGAGCTTTTGCCCAAACTATCAGGCGGGAAAAAACTTAAGGTTACTACACCGGCAGGAACGAATCTTACGTTCTCGATGGAAGGAAGAGAAGCCCAACTTTTTACTGGAGCAACCAGACAGGGAAGAGGTTATTCCTCCTCTAGTTTTGAAATCTTTATTCCTATCGTAGAAGATCAAACATTCGGAACTGGTGTTGTGGATGCGTCCCTAGGTTATCTAGGAGTGCCGAAAGAACCAGTTCGAATCGGCTTAAAAGAGGGAAGAATCTGTGAAATTGAGCAGAATGAGACAGGGCAGAAACTAAGGCAGTATATCGCGGATTTTGAGGATGAACGCATGTATGTGGCTGGGGAGTTTGGAATTGGCCTCAACACATTCTCTCAGTGTAAGGGAAACAGTTATATAGAAGATGAGTCCACTTATGGAACTTTCCATATCGGATTTGGACGAAATATTGGATTTGGTGGAAAGCAAGAAGCGAGAGCTCATTTTGATCTTGTATTCCACAAGCCAGATATTTACGTGGATGGAATATTAATTATGAAGAAGGGTGAAATCATCTGGGATGAGGAAACTCTTATGGCACAATAGAGAAAGGTAATAACAAAATATGAAAGTATTAATTACAGGGTTTGATCCATTTGGCGGTGAAAGCGTAAATCCAGCATATGAAGCAGTGAAGATGCTTCCTGATATGGTAGCAGGCGCAGAAGTTATTAAATTAGAGATTCCTACTGTATTTACGAAGAGTGGGGAAGTTGTAGAAAAGGCAATGGAAGAACATAATCCAGATGTCGTGATCTGTGTTGGACAGGCAGGTGGAAGAAGTTCCATTACAATCGAAAAGATTGCAATCAACCTTGCAGAAGCTAGAATCAAGGATAATGAAGGGAAACAGCCAATGGATACTCCATTACATGAAGATGGAGAAACTGCTTACTTTACAAATCTTCCTTGCAAGGCAGTCGTAAAAGAGTTACGTGATCACAAGATTCCAGCTCATATCTCTTACACTGCAGGAACTTTTGTATGTAACGATGTTATGTATCACGTTCTTTACTTAATCAACAAGAAGTATGCGAATGTACGCGGTGGATTCATCCATGTTCCATATGCGTTAGAGCAGGTGATTGATAAGCCACTCGGAACATGTGCGATGTCACTTGAGACGATCTCCAAAGGACTTGAATTAGCGATCAAGGCGATTGTGGAAAACGACGAAGATATTTCGCTTACAGTCGGAACGATTATGTAGGAGTACGTAAGTCAAATAGGGCTGTCGCACTAAGGGCAGTATGAATAAAGAATGAAGGGTGATGGTATATTTTCTTCGGCGCGCTACGCTCACAAGCCCCACAAAGTACGTGTGGGGACTTGTAAGGCACTCCGAAAAATACCATCACCCTTCATTCTTTTATACAATATTCAGCTAGTGCGACAGCCCCATTCATGACAAGGAAAAGTTCATGAAGTGTACTTTTTCTTGTTATTAAGCTTGATATGTACAAGAAAATATTGTATTGTATAGACAGAATAAGTTTGTAAATTTTGTTAAAATACATAAGCAGACTAGATTGGAGATAGGAGCAATGAGGAAGTTTATAGTATTGATGTTGATGGTAAGCTGTATGTGTACATTTGCAGGATGCATACCAGAAGATAGGACGGTTAAAAAGCCGGTGATATACTTATATCCAGAGACTGAGACTGAAGTAAGTGTAGAATTGGACTACAAGGGTAAATTAATCTGTACATATCCTGAATATACAGATGGTTGGAAAGTTATCGCAAAACCAGATGGGACACTCATCGACAAAGAGACAAACAAGGAGTACTCTTATTTATTCTGGGAAGGAGTATCCGATACCACGTATGATATGACAACCGGATATGTGGTAAAGGGTGAGGATACGGCAGAATTTTTACAAGATGTGCTTACCAAGATGGGATTATTGCCAAAAGAGTACAACGAATTCATCGTTTACTGGCTTCCAGAAATGCAGGAAAATGCCTACAATCTCATTACATTCCAAAATGACTGTTATGTAGAGAGTGCAAAACTTTCGATTACTCCAAAACCAGACTCTGTTCTCCGAATTTTTATGGCATATCAAGCACTTGAGGCACCGATTGAGGTAAATGAACCTACCATAGTTCCTTTTGATCGTACGGGGTTTGCTGTGGTTGAATGGGGAGGATGCGAGGTAAAATAAGTTGTAAAGTTAACCAGTCGATAGAGTATGGAATGATGACATATTTTTTAATATAAGAATCCATGTTTTGTAGATTATAGATATCTATGAAACATGGATTCTTAACATTATTACAGGTTGTCTCATTAAATTAAAAAAGGGACATTTATATGGAAATACAGTTAAGTAAGTGATAAAATTGAAATGATATAATTATTTATCGTAGGTAGAAGAATGATGCAATCAGATGAATTAGAAGAGTTGAAAGTAAAAGTTAAGTACATAAGGGAGAATTAAAATGGTAAGAAATGAGTATTGGTTGAAAATGTTCCCTACACCAGATGAAGATAATTTCATAAGTATTTTAGCAACAGAATTTTTGCCAAGCGATATGGAAGTAGAAAGTGTATTGTTTGTACTTCATGGTATGACGGAACATATGCAACGGTACGAAAAGTTTGCCCAAAACCTTACTAGTAAATCGATTGCCGTTATCGGTTTTGACCTACCTGGTCATGGAGCAAGTAAAAAGGCAGAGGGTAACTGCGCATCTTTTGGTAAAGGGAATTGGATGGCAACGGTTGATTTTACGGATCATTTCATAACTGACCTCAAAAAGAAATACAGTTGTCCAATCTATCTTATGGGATTCTCTCTAGGTAGCTTTTTAGCACGAGATTACTTGAATCAGTATTCTAGCAATATTGAAGGAGCCATTATTATGGGAACTGGAACTACTTCTAAAATGGTTCTTAATATTGTGAAAGCTCTTGTTAACAAAGAAGCTAATAAAATTGGATTTGATGAAACCTCAAAGTTTATCAAAAAGCTATCGTTTGATACTTACAATAAAAAAATTAAGAATAGTAAGACCGAATGTGATTGGCTTTGTAGTGATGAAATCTCACTTCAGGAATACATCAATGACCCTTTGTGTGTCCAGAATATTTCAGCTGGGTTATTTGGAGACCTTTTATCCTCTATGAACCGAAATGGTGGTACCTCTCAATATAAAACCTGGAATAAAAATATTAGAATTCTTATTATTTCAGGTACCGAAGATCCCGTTGGTGGTTTCACAAAAGGAGTAACCAAAGTGTATAAAAAAATGGTAAATAGCGGGATTGTAAACATTCAATTCTTTCTTTTACCTGGTAGACATGATGTATTACATGAAATCCAAAACAAAACAGCAGCTATCGCTACAGATAAGATTGTCAAGTGGATGGAAACAAGTAGTCTTTAGCAATGAGTCCTAATCTTAAGGTTTTAAGAGTATTCATTCAACGTTAGAATTGGATGGTAGTTCAGGAATTTATTAACATAATAGTAGTAAAGATTAATTAATTGCAGAAAAGGAAGAATTAAATTGATCACATTAGCGGAGTTGAGTAAGTATCATGGAATATGCTTGGAACGAGGAGAGGACTATGTGTATGCAGCTCCCCACGCCCTTTTGCGTCCTTTTATTCAACATTATGCAGTTACATTTCCATTCAACATTCCAGATGAATATACAGTTTTACCTTCGGCTAGTTCAACAATGATTTTCCTTGTTGCAGCAAATGACAATATATATAGTGGGTTAACTGCGGTAGAAACGAAAGCAAGTATCGTAGGTAATACCGCCAATCAAGCAAAATTACTATTATTAATTAAGTTTCGAAGTAGTGGTTTATATCCATTTTTAAAAGAACAACAGTCAGATTTGAGAGATCAGTATATCCCTCTTTATGATATCAACCCTTCCCTTACGGAGTCTATTGAACATGCGCTCGTTTGTACAAACTGTTTAGATGGGTTGTTTGCTGAACTAGATGACATTTTCTTATCGAATTATCAAGAGTATGATGCTATGCATAAGATTTCATTTATCAAGAATCAAATCATTTTAAATCATGGTAACATAAGCATGAAGGAGTTGGCGAGCAATTGCTTTTATAGTGAAAAGCATATTAGAAGATTATTCTTAAACTATGTAGGGACAAGTCCTAAATCTTTTTCGCGAATTGTAAGAGTTAACTATGCATTGAATCTAATGAAGAATCCACAAACTTCTCTGACTGAGATTGCGATGAATTCTGGTTATTTTGATCAGGCACATTTGGATAATGATTTAAAATTAATTTGTAACATTACTCCAAATGAATACATTAATAATATGTCCGTTTTTTACAAGGATGAATTCAATCAATAAGATATAATATGTTAGAAAGCAACGTTTATTATTTAATATTGCCAAGGAGGATTCCAATGAAAACGATAAGTAAGAGTGAATTTGATGACATCCGAAAATGGATGTATCGTAATGCAAGACAGTTAGAGATTGCAAGATGGAAATGTTTATTTGAAGATGGAAGTAAGGAAGAAGTTCTGAATGCCTTAACTTTTTATCAGAATGAAGATGGGGGTTTTGGTAATACATTAGAACCAGACAGTTGGAATCCAGATTCCTCTCCATATACAACACTTTATGCTCTCAATGTGCTTGATGAAATTGATGCAATTGATGTGCAACATCCCATGATTCGAGGTATTATTAAGTATCTAGAGAGTGGCGTGAACTCTGGTGAGTTTGGATGGTATTTTAGCATTCCTTCCAATGATAATTATGCGCATGCACCTTGGTGGACGTATGATGAGGCAGCAAACCAGTATGAAAGTATAGGAGTTACAGCTGGTATCGTTGATTTTGCATTACGTTATCTAAGTCCAGAGACTGCTCTTTATCAACGAGCTTTAAAGCTACTGGACCATCTGCTTAAGCAATTAAAGTCAATGGATAAGTTTGGTGATATGGGTGTATCTGCGTACATAAAACTATTAGGAGTAATTAAAACCATTGATTTTAACGGTAAGTATAACATCCAAGAGATCATTCAATTGATCCATAAACTCGGTAATTCCTTAATCGAACGTGACCCTTCCAGATGGGCTTTCTATGGGCATACCCCAAAAGAGTTGGTCGCATCACCAGATAGTGAGTTTTACGAAGAAAACAAGGAAATTACACAATTAGAACTGGATTACATTATTGATACACGTAAGGATAAGGGAGTATGGGAGATTACTTGGAGTTGGTTCGATCATAACGAAAAATATGCAAAAGAATTTGCAATTAGTGAGAATTGGTGGAGAGCTGAGAAGGCAATTGACAAATTAGTTTGGTTAAAGAAGTTCGGAAGAATTGAAAAATAATTCATGTACATTGATCAGGTGGTTGGTGCCACCTGTAGGTGACATTTCTATTGGTGATGAGGACGGAATTTCAAACCTCAATTATAAGGTCGCTCTTGTGGCGACCTATTTTTATAACTTTATGATATAATTACTTTAGAAACAAGAGATAAAGATAAAGGGGGCTATGGAACAATGATGAACGAAAGTAAAATTCAAAAGAAAGAAAATATTTGGCTCAATGGTGTAATGGGAGTTGTCATCGGAGATGCGCTAGGTATGCCGATACAATTTTTCTCAAGAGAAGAGGTAAGAAAAGAACCATTGGAGGGAATGAAAGGCTTTGGTACATATAATATGCCAGTGGGAACCTGGTCGGATGACAGCAGCATGACTCTGGCAACTCTTTGTAGTATCATCGAGACTGGAAAAGTTGATTGTGAAGATATTATGAAGCGTTTCGTGGCATGGGAATATCAAGGGGAATACACTCCATTTGGAAAGGCTTTTGATCAAGGAAGAACATGTACGGCAGCAATTTACAATTATGTTGTAGGTAAGAATGTACATACCTGTGGATTAACGGATGAGCATTCCAATGGAAATGGTTCCTTGATGAGAATTATGCCTGTTTGTCTGTATGCGTATCTGTATACCAAAAATGGTAGTATGACAGAAGATGAGGCGTTGCAGATGATACATGATGTTTCAGCTCTTACACATGCGCATTTACGCTCTAAAATGGCGTGTGGATTCTACTATTTTATGATAAAAGCTATTTTGGATGAAAAAGGAACGCTTATTGAGAGATTGCAAAAAGGCGTAGATGACGCGGTTACTTTTTACCATAAGGATTTTACTAATCTGGTACAGATGTCATATTACAGTAGACTTTTCCATTTAACTGAATTTAAGGACGTTAAGGAGGAAGACATACATAGTTCGGGATATGTGGTGGATAGCTTAGAGGCTTCAATTTGGAGTTTGATTACAACAGATTCTTTCGAAACTGCGGCACTTAAAGCAGTTAACCTAGGTGATGATACAGATACGATTGGAGCAATTTCCTGTGGACTGGCTGGATTGTATTATGGTTATAACAACATACCAGTAGAATGGAGAGATGTCATTCAGAGAAAAGAATGGATTGAAGATATGTGTAGGATTATTTTTTGTTCTTAAGAAAGTCTGAGGTTGATGCACAAATGTTAAGCTGTTATAATTTTACCAGAATTTCTATTTCAAAATCTGGTTCGGGAGAATACATATGTATAATGAATTAGTTACAAAGTTAAATAACCGTGGTGCAAATCTAATAAAAGTAGTAGATATATCACAGCTCTCAGATGAAGAAAACAGAGGGTATAACGCAGCTATTATAATAGGAGTAGTTCTTAGCCCTGAATATATCTTTCGTCAGTCAATAGAAAATATAATAGATCATTCTGAATTTGAGCAAAAGGAGCAACTTGCTGATGAACTTGCAGAATGGGCAGCTGATTTTCTCATTGCAAAAGGATACCATTCCTTAGCGCAATCAGAAAGAAGACTAAACGATGAGAATTTTAATGTAAATACGAAAACTTCTTTACTTCCCCACAAAAAATTAGCGATCTTAGCTGGTTTAGGTTGGATTGGTAAAAGTAATTTGTTAGTAACACAGGAATACGGAAGTGCATTATGTATGTGTACTGTTTTGACAAATGCACCGTTACCTACTGAAAACAAACCAATCATGAACCCGAAATGTGGGAACTGTACGATTTGTAAAGATGTATGTCCAGCAGGTGTTATTCATGGTACTATATGGGAACGAGGAATGAATAGAGATTTAATTGTTGATGTGTACCACTGTGAAGGATGCTTAAAATGTTTAGTAAATTGTTGTTGGACTCAAAAATTTACTAAAATCAAAAAACAATAGGTGTATAAATATGACTTGACGCTTCGGTTTAGACTGGGGCGTTTTTTAGTGTGATTCCCTGTGAATGATAGGTAGATCAGAATGGACATAATAAGATAGATTGATAATCAAAAAAAGTGCATATGGTGATGCATCTTTTATGTAATAGGAAGATATCCCTTATACGACCACGCTTGGCGCGAGTGTTTTGTTTGCAAAACGCTTTTTTTAGTGATACAGGCACAAGCTAGATTGAAAAACATAGAATAATACAACGAGAATTGCCTATAGGTTCGTTTAAATTGAGGAACCTGTCCAAGGTTCGGGTTATTACATGAACTTACAGGTTGTCCGGAAAATTACATGAACTTGTCCGACGTAAGGGTTATGATCTGAACCTAAAGTTGATGCTATAGAAAGGCGGGACTGGATGGATTATATAACTATGATTTTTGATTTGAAAAACTCGCGTAAGCTAGATAATCGAGATGAAATCCAATATAAGCTAATTGATGCAATTAAACAATGCAACCATCAATATTCTCATATCATACAATCTCCATTCTTAATTACAATAGGAGATGAGTGGGAAGGATTATTAAAACCAAACCAGCCTTATGAGAGTATTATTGAATTCTTTCGTCATACTCTTCCCGATGGAATCAAGTTTTATACTGCGGTCGGAATCGGAAGTGTTACAGTACATAATTATGAATTGACAGTCAATCAATTGGATGGTCCATCCTTTTATCTGGCGAGAGAGGCAATGGAATATGCAAAGCTAAAAAACCATGATTTAGTTGTTCTGAAATAATGTCATTAGAATTTCATCATTTTGCTTTATTAAATTGTAATTTGCAGTAATCAAACGCTCAGAGATCGTACTCTTGCTTAAATGAGTACTCTTTTGCATCTTGCTATAAGAGCCATATTGCTCATACAGTGCAATGGCTTCTTTTTGCTTTTGTGTCAATTTTTGCTTTAGTAAAGCATTATTTTGTAAAAACAGATTAATGATCTCATCATGGCGAAATCCAATCGAATAAACAAAGCAATTTTTATTCACGACTTTTTGATATGCATTCTTGCTTGATTTTGCATACTGAAGAGCTTTTTGGGAAGAGGTAATGGCATCCCCAGTGAGAGTGCTACAATTCATCAATGGTTGTTCTAAACTTCCATACGCAAATCCTGCATAGCAAGAGAGATTTAATTGATCTAAAAAAGTAGTTATTTTTAAATAGATTTCATAAAGATATCGACCTTCCTTGCAAACAACTCTCCATTCATCACCAAGAACAATGGTGATAGGAAATAGTAGAGTATCTTGATAGGTGTTCGACAAACTTTCAAGAAAATGATAAAGTTTTTGCTGAAACACACTTCTTTGTTCCATACTTCTTGAATCAACCAAATCCATTTCTATGATATAGTAGTTCATAACATCCTCCATTAGAACATTAAATTAATGCAACAGCTTCCTAAGATAGCAATAAGAAAACTTAATGAGTTGCCAATCAGAAAGTACTCTGCAAATTTATCTTCTTTTAATTTACTTAAGCGAACAATTGATTTTGCAGTAAATATAAATCCAACTAGCATAGGTTGCGAACTTAAGATTGCTGCAAGGATTAACAAACGTTCGATGATTCCAATCATAAATCCACCGCGATTAATCTCGCTGCTTGTTTCAGAATCAGGAAACAGATCGGCTGCATTCGAATTTTCTTTCTTAACATTACGCCGATCAAGATAATGAAAAAAGAAATCAATAAAAATGCCTGCAAAAGCAGTACAAATCAGAATAATAACACCAGCTACTAATAATTCGTCTCCTTGTAGAAAAAAGTTTGGATCTTTGTAAATTTCAGCATCCGACAGTGAGTTTATGTTAGGAAGGCAAAAATAAAGAGTAGTAATACAAAACAATGATAGGAAATGTAATATCTGGTCAAAGAAAAATATGCTAAGCTTTTGTGATTGCGTACTATGATAGGAGAGATAGATTGATTTCAGTTCATCAATTACAAAGTGACTGATCACAAGGAGCAGGATGGTTAGTATCATTGGTACGAAGGGAATAGGTAAAGTAATTCCGTTATAGTACTTAAAATTAGGAAACCAAAAACTGAGGTAGTTATTTAATAAGTATAAAAGTAAAAAGTTCAAGCCATGAATCCCAGAGTGAATGAGATTTCCTTTTAATGTGCTATGTAATACAACAGATAAGGTATCTTTTTTCTTTTTCTTATAGAATCGTAACTCTTTTATTTTATCATTTTGAAATATAAAGTCACACAGTAGGTGATTAAAGATTAAAAGCAATATGAGACGTATAAACATAAGAAACCTCCAAACATACGATTCAACTAATTGTCCTGATACAAGCAAAAGAGCTCTTTAATCTTCTTAGTATTCTGTGACATAAGCCAATAATTGGAGGCTTGAAGACGATTTGATATTTTACCCTTACTTAAACTGGTATCATGATTCATCATTCCCTGATACGTTTTGCTTTCTTGATAGAGGGCGATACTTTCAAGCTGTTTCTTTGTCATTTTATAATAGATATATTCGTTGTTTTGAATTAAACCATTGATGAGACAATCTAAGTCTAGAACGTTGGAATCATCACATATCAATGTTATTGAATTCATAGCTTTTTTGTTCCCAGTTACATAGATTTTGCAATCTTTTGATGCAATGACTTTGGTGTTTTTGTAGTAAGAATCGAGTACTGTATTGAGACTATTTCTTGCATGAATGAATGCTTCTCCATCCATAGTACGTGAATCACTGGCCTCCTTCGTGCTTATGGTCCCAATCCCTATACCAGTAAAACAATCGATACCATGCAATTGCAAAGGAGTTAGTATACTGCGAATAATATCATAACAATGCCCAATGTTATGAACAACAAACTGCCATTCTTTAGCCGAGGTCTGAACAATCGGTCCAACCAAATCCATCTCATAGGAGGATGAGATCTGTTGAAATAATTCCACTATATTCAATTCACTTGTATGCATGTTAGCTGTGTTAAAAGGTAACTGCATAGTAACGACTGCATATACTTTCATATGTTCCTACTCGCTTTCCTAAATTATCTAAATTATACCACGATTGGATGATATTAGACAATCATCTTTGGAAAAAAGAGATGGAATGGCGCCTTACGAGCTGAGAACAATCAGATCAATAGAGTTGTGGAATTGTGGAGTAATACTCGGTAATCCTCGGTTATAATTATAGTATAGATATCAAATTGTAGATTAATAAACTATAATGTGGTAAAATTTAAAAAATAGAATGAGTGAATAAAGAAGAACATAAAGGTCAAAAAAGAACACAAAAATCAAAAAAGAACATAAAGATCAAAAATCAACATAGATTCAAGGGGGAATAAGATGTGTGGAATGTATTCTACTGCTAACTAAGATTATTTAAATGCGGAGGGAAAGAATGAATTATATTGTGCGAGAAATAAAGGCAAATGAATACAAACTTCTAGAAGACTTTTTATATGAGGCTATTTTTATTCCTGATGGAGTACATGCACCTCCTAGAACGATAGTTAAGCAACCAGAATTACAAATATATCTATCTGATTTTGGGAAGAAAGACGACTTTGGTTTCGTAGCTGAAGTGGATCATAAAGTGGTTGGTGCTGTTTGGACTCGAATCATGAATGATTATGGACATGTAGATGATGCTACCCCATCTTTAGCGATTTCTTTATATAAAGAGTATCGTGGATTTGGCATAGGCACCCAACTAATGAAGAATATACTTATACTTCTTAAGGAGAAAGGATATCAAAGAGTATCATTAGCAGTACAGAAGATGAATTATGCTTATCAAATGTATGTAAAAGTAGGATTTCATATTATAGATGAGAACGAAGAAGAATATATTATGGCCTGTTATTTGTAAGTGGGAAAGAATAACCATATGTAATTTATAAGAACTATGAAAACATGGATGATCAATCTACCATTGCAAAATGAGATCGCAAGATATTTTAGTTGAAATATCTTGTGTGAAAGTACTAAGTCTATATGAACATACCAAAAGAATAAATTAACGAAGGGATTATAACAATGAAACAAGAAACAATCAATCAAGTTTTAAAGTTTAGAGATGATAGAAACTGGAGACAGTTTCATAATCCAAAGGATTTGGCGATTTCCATTAGTTTAGAGGCAGCAGAATTGTTGGAGATTTTTCAATGGAGCGGTCAAGATACGATATGTGAAGAGAAGAAGGATAAGATTAAAGAAGAGTTGGCGGATGTACTTAATTATTGCATCCTAATGGCAGACGTATGTGGTTTGGATTTAGATGAGATCATAAGAGAAAAAATAGAAAGAAATAATGAGAAATATCCTGTAGAAATGGCGTATGGAAGCAATAAAAAATATACGGAGTTGTAAGTGTTCTTCTTTTGTTGAGAACATGAATGGGATGGAATATAAGGTTGAGAAGGCATGGAGGAATATGAAATGCTAGTTTACGATGGAACAAAAACAGAGTTTCTTCGAAGTGTTGAGCAAGATACAATTGCTTACGAAATTGAAGAAAATATATATCAAAAAATGAACCGACATACAGCGCATAATGAATTTCGTTCATGGGAAAATTCGTTAGAATATATGTATAAGGTATTAAATGATGATGAAATCCCGCAGGATGCAGGAATTGCAATTGAATATAATATTCCTCAGACTTCGAAGAGAGTGGATTTTTTGATCTCTGGTTTTAACGAAACAAATCAAGGAAATGTCGTGATTATTGAATTAAAGCAGTGGGATAAGATTGAAGCAATTGACGGAATGGATGGATTAGTGGAAACATATACAGGCAATGCACTACGCCAGGTGGTACATCCATCCTATCAAGCTTGGTCCTATGCGATGCTCATAAATGATTATAATCAGGCTGTTCAAAACGAAAAAATTGGTCTTTTTCCATGTGCATATTTGCATAATTATCGTAGACGAGAACATGATCCATTGGATCAAGAACAGTATGCAATTTACACAGAGGATGCCCCGGCATTTACGAGAGGTCAGGTAGAGGACCTTCGCAAATTCATCAAAACAATCATTGCAAAAGGTGACAATAAGAAACTTCTTTATTTGATAGAAAATGGCAGGATTCGTCCATCCAAAAGCTTACAGGATTCCATTGCAAATATGCTCAAGGGAAATCGTGAGTTTGTAATGTTGGATGAACAGAAGGTTATTTACGAGGAGATTCTGAAACAATCTCGTAAGTCATATAAGGATGGTAAAAAACGAGTTTTAATCGTACAGGGTGGACCAGGAACAGGAAAAACAGTAGTGGCAATTAATCTACTGGCTCAGTTAACGAATGAGGATCAGTTTTGTCAATATGTCTCAAAAAACAGCGCACCTCGAAATGTTTATCAGAAGAAATTAAAAGGTGAAATGAGAAAAAGTAGTGTAGATAATATGTTTAAAGGCTCTGGGATCTATACAGAAGCCAGTGCTAATATTGTAGACACTGTTATAGTAGATGAGGCTCATCGCCTTAACGAAAAATCTGGAATGTTCCAAAATCTTGGAGAAAATCAGATTAAGGAAATTATTCATGCCGGAAAATGTAGTGTTTTCTTTATTGATGAAAGTCAACGAGTGACATTGAATGATATTGGTAGCGTTGTTGAAATTGAAAAGTGGGCGAATCACTTTCATGCAGAGATTACACATATGGAATTACTTTCTCAGTTTCGATGTAATGGTTCGGATGGTTATCTAGCTTGGCTCGATCATGTCTTGGATATTCGTGAGACAGCAAATTGGGATATGGAAGGGATTGACTATGACATTCAGATTATGGATTCCCCTCATGAGATGAGGAATCTCATTATTGAAAGGAATAGGGTAAGCAGTAACAGAGCTCGAATTTTAGCGGGCTATTGTTGGAATTGGATAAAAGAAGGCGCTAACGATTCAAAAGTCCATGATATTAAGATTGGTGATTTTGAAATCAGTTGGAATCTTAAAAATACAACTACGTTTGCAATCGACGAGAATTCTGTGAATGAAGCCGGTTGTATTCATACTTCTCAAGGTTTGGAGTTTGATTATGTTGGTGTAATTATTGGGGAAGACCTTCGATATGAAGATGGTCGTATTGTTACAGATTTTTCAAAGAGAGCAAAAACTGATCAATCTTTAAAGGGAATAAAATCACTATATCAATCTAACCCAGATGAAGCAAAGGAACTGGCAGATGAAATTATCAAAAACACCTATCGGACTCTTATGACAAGAGGAATGAAAGGGTGTTACGTCTACTGCGTAGATGAAAAACTTGCAAGGTACTTAAAGGAGAGTTTAAAGAAGAGTGGCACGAATTAGCAGGGGAGGGGTATGTAGCTAAAATCAACGGAAAAAATAGGGTGGAATATTAGGAGAAATATGATATAATATTGAAATACATACAGTATCGTATGTAGCTTATGAAAAGGTGTAAACAAGGAGGATAATGATGCTAAATAAAGAGGTAGCTAAATTATTAAATGAGCAAATCAATAAGGAGTTTTATTCTGCATATCTGTATATGGATATCGCCAATTATTATGCGGAACAAAGCTTGAGCGGCTATGAAAATTGGTTTGATGTACAGGTGAAGGAAGAAAGAGATCACGCACTTTTATTCAGACAATATTTACTGAATAATGGAGAAAGTATCGAATTGTTACCTATTGAGGCTCCTACAAAAAAATATAGTAATTTCCGTGAGCCATTAGTAGCTGCCTTAGAACATGAACAGTTTGTAACTGCTTCAATCAATGCAATTTATGATGAAGCTTACAAGTGTAAAGATTTTCGCACCATGCAGTTTTTGGATTGGTTTATTAAGGAACAGGGTGAAGAAGAAAAGAATTCGGATGACAATATTAAGAAGTTTGACTTGTTTGCATCAGAGGCTAAAGGCTTATATATGCTAGATAGTGAGATGAAAACACGTGTTTATACAGCTCCTTCTTTGGTAATCTAATCGAGGAACCAGATAAAGGCTGTGAACTTAATAAAAGAAAGACTTTTATGGCACTCAGGCAGAAATGCTTGGGTGCTTTTTACTGGAAAAAATAAGGGGATGATGCTATAATATTATATTGAGGATAGTGTAATCTGGAATCAATACTTAGGAAGTAAATCCCTGTTCATGGAGGTTTGTATGAAATACTTTTTTGAAGTAAAAAAGTGCATTGATGAATGGAATCCATATGGGCTATTGCCTGATGCTCCTGAAAACGAGTTTGACGGAGAATCTGAGATGATAGCAGAAGAAATATACGATGGAATATCCATTAAGGAATTAGCAGGTGTAATATCAGAAGTCTTTAGTATGGAATTTGAGCCAGACTATTTTCAAGTAGAACAATGTATGGATATTGCAGAGACAATATATAATGAAATATTTCATTGATCGTAGTCCATAAGGCAAAATAGATCTAAAACGAGGAGAGAATATTGTGAATAATTTCTATGAAAGTATAAAAAAAGGAATAGAAGAAGCCATTAACGATACAAAAGGAACTATTAAGTTAGAGAGGGATACTGTTGAATATAACGACCAAAAAATTTACCGTACAGAAGCACCGTGTATACATACTGTACGCCCGATAGATAATCAAATAGAAAGAGAAAAAGAATAAGTGAATTACTATAAAAAATAGAGGCAGAGGACTCATAAAAGAGTTCCCTGCCTTTATTCGACGACTGTGATTGCCCTTGGTTTTAAATTTGGTAAAAATTACTTGACGAAAATATATTACAATGATATCATAATGATATCAAAAAAGGAGGATTTTACTATGAATGAAAAAATATTAAGTAAAAAGAAGAATGGAATGACTGTTTTGATTCTTTCGTTATTGCTTTATGTGGTAGCTATTGCAGGAACTATTTTTGGTGGTTATCAGATGGATCAAGGAAACACAATATGGTCAGTTGCATTTATAATATGTATCATCTTCGTATGTACGGGATGGATTTTTTGGTGTGGTTTAAAAATAGTAAAGCCACAGGAGGCATTGGTTCTCACTCTGTTCGGTAATTATATCGGTACATTGAAAGAAGAAGGTTTTTACTTTGTGAATCCTTTCTGTTCTGCAGTAAATCCTGCAGCACAAACGAAGTTGAATCAAAGTGGTGATGTTAAGGATAATAGTACAGTTTCTTTAATAACAGGTGGAAAAACAGTTTCAGTCGATACTCGAAGTAGGAAAATATCATTGAAAATAATGACGTTAAACAATAATCGTCAAAAAATTAATGATTGTCTTGGTAACCCAATTGAGATCGGAATAGCAGTGACCTGGAGAATTGTGGATACTGCAAAAGCAGTATTTAATGTGGATAACTACAAGGAATTCTTATCCCTTCAGTGCGACTCAGCGCTCAGAAACATTGTAAGAATTTATCCTTATGATGTAGCTCCTAATGTCGACACAACTGGAGATGGTATTGCAGATGAGGGAAGCCTTAGAGGGTCTAGTGAAACAGTTGCCAATCGTATCAAAGACGAAATCCAATCGAGAGTAAATGAAGCAGGTATTGTAATTGTGGAAGCTAGAATCACATATTTAGCTTATGCACCAGAGATTGCGGCTGTCATGCTTCAAAGACAACAAGCCTCTGCAATTGTGGATGCACGTAAGCTGATTGTAGATGGTGCTGTAGGTATGGTAGAGATGGCAATCGAGCGTTTGAATGAGAAGAAAACGATAGAATTAGATGAAGAGCGTAAAGCAGCAATGGTATCCAATTTGCTTGTTGTTCTTTGCGGAAACCATGATGCACAACCAATTGTAAATGCAGGAAGTTTATATTAATCTAAGATGGGAATAAAAGTATGGCAGATAGCAAAAAACAAGTGCCCTTAAGGTTATCACCAAAATTATATGATGCAATTGCTTCTTGGGCAGAGGATGATTTTAGATCCATAAACGGTCAGATTGAGTATTTGTTAACAGAGTGCGTGAAGCAGAGAAAGAAGAATGGAAAGTATATTTCGAAAGAGATTGATATTCCACCAGAATTTGATATACATTAACCTTATACAATGATAGTAATCCTTTGCGTAACTGGTACGATCAGAGTTATGCGAAGTGTATATGATGATAATTGGCCCATGTGGACTCCTGGGAGGAGGGACATGGGCTGTTTTTGAAATGATAAGAAAAAGCGAATGAAACATCTATGGTAGTAAAAGATATTAGTACTCGTGCAGATAAACTCAAGGAAACCGCTATCATATCAAAAGAGAATGCCTATAGTATCTTTAATGCTGGAATAGGTTTTGCTGTCGTAGCAGATGAGATAAGAAAACTTGCTGAAAGTTCAAAGCAAGCTGTAACGGAGATTCAAGGTGTTACAACAAATGTATTAGATGCAGTAGAAGATCTCGTTGCAAGCTCCCAAAAGATTTTAAGTTTTATCCAAACAACTGTTATTTCTGATTATAATCTTCAGGTAAATAATAGTGGACAATATAGTGATTATGCATCTAATATTGATAATTTTGTTCGAGAATTTAGCTCAACTACCAAAGAGCTCATGGAATCAATTAACAATATACTTGCAGCATTAGGTGATGTTACTATTTCAGTCAACGAAAGTACTCAGGGTATTACCAACATAGCTACTCAGGCTTCGGATGTCTTAAATAAGACAAATGATGTTATTACCTTATCACATAATTCCAAGAATTCTTCTGTCAAGCTGATAGATTCAGTTAAGAAATTAAATACTAATTAAATGATATTTTTTACTAATTAGAAGTTCAAAAGTTAAAAGAATCGTAAACAGATGCCAACCAGGATGTTTTCGGTTGGCATCTATTTGTTAGGGCATAAAAATAAGACTAGAGGTCCTATATTGGAACTTCAAAGGAAACTCCGGTTTAGGCTGGAGTGTTTTCGTGTTGTATATGCCGTGGGAAATATGATATAATTAGGAAAATATTGCTAACGTTTGTCGAGAAGAATTTTTAGAAATAATAACCCACTATTGTGGATTTTCAAAAATGTATGATAATGAACTCAGATTTGCATTGGAGATGCGTTTATGAAAACTATTATTACAATACAACACACACAATCAGTTCATCACACAAACGGAATGGTTGGTTCATGGACTGATTGGGAATTGTCAGAATTGGGTATAAATCAAGCAAAAAATATAGGAGATAAATTAAAGGCTGAATTAGGAGGAAGAGAATTTGTAATATATTCTTCTGACTTATTGCGAGCAAAGCAAACAGCAGAGATTGTGGGAGAGTGTTTAGGAATAACCCCTATATTAAGAAAAGAATTGAGGGAAAGAAATCTTGGGAAATGTTGTGGAAAGTCAGTTCAATGGTTGCGTGAAAATATTGAACAACAAGAAAAATCGATTGATGATAGATTGTTTTCTGACGCCGAAAGTCGTAGAGACGAATGGAATAGGTTAAAACCATTTTTTGATGAAATCATGACAAATAATGAAGAAAACATTATTATTGTATCACATGGAGATTTATTGAGTGTGTTTAATACAATGTTCCTAGGCCTAGAGGTCGAATCAATTAATGATTGTGAATTGTTTGGTTTGGCAGGCGGCATTTCCTATATGTTTGTAAGTAATGAAGGAAAAAGATTTATCAAACGAATGAGTGATATGTCATATATTTAGACAAATTTGAAGTTATTAAGATAAGATAAGTGTTGGGAAGTTGGAGAAAGATAATGAATGCAAATGAAACGCTAAAGGTTTATTTTGGTTATGATTCCTTCAGAGAAGGACAAGAAAATATAATAAATTCAATCATGGCTGGAGGAGATGCGCTTGCAATTATGCCAACGGGAGCTGGTAAATCTATTTGTTATCAGGTACCGGCTCTTATGTTGCCTGGAATCACGATTGTTATCTCCCCGTTGATTTCATTAATGCAAGATCAGGTGAAGGCGTTGAATGAAGCGGGAATTCATGCTGCTTATATCAATTCATCTTTAACGGATTCGCAGATTTCAAAAGTGCTTGAATTAGCAGCAAATGAGTATTATAAGATTATGTATGTAGCCCCTGAAAGATTGGAAAGTTTAGAGTTTTCTCAATTTGCAGCCAAAGCAGATATTTCAATGGTTACAGTTGATGAGGCACATTGTATATCGCAATGGGGACAGGATTTTAGACCAAGTTATTTAAAGATAGTTGACTTCGTCAATAGCTTATCGAAGAGACCGATTTTAACAGCTTTTACAGCTACAGCAACGAAAGAGGTAATGAATGACATCATGTGTATTCTTAACCTGAGAGTTCCTAATGTTGTTGTAACTGGATTTGATAGAGAAAATCTTTATTACCAAGTAGAATTCATAAAAAGAAAAGATGATTTCATTCATAATTATATTGATCAACATCCTGATGAGAGCGGAATTATTTATTGTGCTACCAGAAAAAATGTAGATGCAGTACATGAAATGCTCTTTAAAAGAGGGGTGCCAGTTACAAAGTATCATGCGGGAATCGATAATGATACGAGAAAGAGAAATCAGGATGATTTTATTTATGATCGTGCGCCGGTAATTGTTGCAACAAACGCTTTTGGCATGGGCATCGACAAATCGAACGTCAGATATGTAATTCACTACAACATGCCACAGAGCATGGAGAATTATTATCAGGAAGCGGGCCGCGCAGGACGAGATGGTGAATCTTCACAATGTATTCTATTATTCAGTCCACAGGATATTATGATTAATAAGTTTCTACTAGAGAAAAAAGATTTTACTAATTTCTCATATGAAGATATCGAGTTGATGAAGCAACGAGATGTAAAAAGACTTCAGGTGATGGAGAATTATTGCCGCACCACTTCTTGCCTAAGAAATTATATCCTTGAGTACTTTGGAGAGAAAACAGGAGCTCCCTGTGAGAATTGCGGCAATTGTCATAGAGAATACAAGGAAGTCGACATGACCACTCAAGCCAAGTGGGTTATTAATTGCTTGGCAGAGACGAAAGGAAGGTATGGTTTAAATATTGTACTTGGAACTTTACTTGGTGCGAATAGAGCACGGCTGAAGGAATTAGGTACAGTAGATTACAGATCATATGGAAAACTTCGCGATCAAAGTGAGGCAGATTTACGATTATTAATCAACCAAATGATTCTCGATGAATACATTTACCAGACAAATGATCAATACAGCGTTCTTAGAATGGGAGATATTACGCCACTGAAAGATGAGACTACACGAGTCATAATTCGCATGTATGAGGAAAAAGAGCCTGACCGTAGAAGTAAATCTCGTAAGAAGAAAAGTACTGATTCCCTTACTAGTGCAGGTTATGAATTATTTGAGAAACTACGTTCGTTACGACTTGAAATCGCAAGAGAGGAAGCGATGCCACCTTATATCATTTTCAGTGATAAGACACTGATTGATATGTGCGTAAAGGTTCCGCAGAACAAGGCACAGATGTTGAATGTCTCAGGTGTGGGTGCAGCCAAGTTTGATAAATATGGTCAGCGTTTCTTGGATGAGATATTTCATTATCAGGATGGACATCCAGATGCAGTGATTAGCATGCGCGAGGAGGAAGAGATTGAGGAAGTAGTTGTATCTAAGAATAAGAAAAAAGGCAAAGATGAATTCTATATAAATGCCGAAGATGCTGATCAATTCACTTATAAGGATTTTTATTACATTTCTGAGATCAAGGATGAACTAAATAGAATTACATCCGCAGAAAATGTCAAAAAGATTACTGGAACAAAAATTTTGGAATATCTAGTAACCAAAGGATTGGTAGAAGAACGTAATATAGATGGATTTTCTGTAAAGGTTCAGACTGAGAAGGGGTTAGAAATTGGAATAGTTACCTTAGAAAAGGTAAGTCAAGCAGGAAAGGCATATACCTTATTAATGTATCCACTTGAAGTGCAGAAAATGATCGTTAATCATTATATTGAATTAAGAGATTCTGTTGAAGAGTGTGATGAACCAGCAGTTAATATCTTACGAAGAGTAGAGACTAAGGTAAAGAAGAAAAAATATGCAGATTGGCTTGAAGAATATCCAGATACGGTAGTTGTAAAGAAAGAGGGAGTGTTCTTTACGGTTCGTGGTAAGGGTGCAAAAATATTAGGAGAAATAGGTCAATATAATGTTAGTGAAAGACAAAATCCAGTAACAGGATCACCATCACTTTCTGGTATGACAGATGCGTTATCAATCAAACGTATTAATTATATAGTTGTAGACAATGATGAGGTTATTAAAGAAGAGAGTTTTTTGAATAATCATTACAATGATTATTTGTGAATATATGAAAATATATGAAGATGAAATGTAAGAAGAAAGAAGATTATATACAATAGAAAGGCGTGACTGAGTGAGCCATGGGGATCTTTTCAAAACTCTTCGGAAAGAGTAAGGATGAAAACGTAAAGCAATCAACTCCACTAGAAATTACGAATCCGGAGTGTAGGAATTTATTAGAATTAAAAACTTTTGTAGAGTTGCTTTTGAATGGAACGCATTATGTTCCGAGAAGCGAATATTTGACAGGGGTTAATAAGTATAAAGGAACTATCGAGTATTTTACTGTATTGAATAACAGTAGAATGCTTGGTGTTTTTTGCATCCAAAATGGTATTTCAGAAGAGATAGTGCAAGACACAATCGCCCGTTATCAGAATATAACACATATTATTGATGACGCTAATGAAAAGTATATTCAATCTTGTATGAAAAAAGAGAAAGAATACCTTGATGATATTCTTCGAAAGGTTGATCCTAATGTATCACTTGATGAAGATCAAAGGAATGTTGTCCTTACAGATGAAGATTACTGCCTTGTTATAGCTGGAGCTGGTGCGGGTAAAACTACAACAGTTGCTGCGAAGGTGAAGTATCTTGTAGATAAGAAAGGGATAGATCCAAGCCAAATCTTGGTTGTTTCATTTACGAATAAAGCTGTTAATGAATTGAAGGAAAAAATCCAAGGTGCATTAGGCATACAGTGTCCAATTGCGACATTTCATTCTACTGGAAATGCAATTATTCATAAGAATGCACCGGATGAAAAGTTAAATATTGTTGATAATTCGAAATTATATTTTATTATCAGAGATTATTTTCGTGGATCAATTTTGCAAAATGAGAGCGTTGTTAATAACCTGATAATGTTTTTTGCATCTTATTTTGACGCTCCATATGAGGGTGATGATTTAAATGTGTTTTTTAACAATATAGCTAAAGCCAATTTTTCTACTATGCGGAGTGATTTAGAAGACTTCAAACGAGATGTAATAGATGCCAGAACTAAGAAATCAGTGACTATACAGAATGAAATCCTACGTTCACATCAAGAAGTAGAAATAGCTAATTATTTATATCTGAATAATATTGATTATGATTATGAGCCAATTTATCAGTATCATATTGAGTATTCTCATAAGCCGTATACTCCTGATTTTGTTATATATCAGGGAGATAGAATGGCGTATATTGAGCATTTTGGTATCACGGAAAATGGAGAGCATGACAGATATAGTGTGGATGAAATCGAACAGTACAAGAAAGCAGTTAAAGATAAGATTCTGCTTCATAGGCAGCATGGAACTACACTAATTTATACATTCTCTGCATATAAGGACCGAAGACCATTAACTGTGCATCTTAAGGAGGAGCTCGAGGCTAAAGGGTTTATATTAAAAACTCGTTCAAACAAAGAGGTAATGGAGATGCTGATTGCTGGTGAGGAGAATCGTTATGTTAGAAAACTGATTAATCTTATTTGCAGATTTATTTCGAATTTTAAAGTGAATGGATACAATGCGGATGAATTTAATCGAATGTATCATTCTACTCATAATGTAAGAAGTCGCTTATTCTTGGAAATTTGTCATGATTGCTATCTTGAGTATGACAGATGGCTTAAAGAGAACAAAGCAGTAGATTTTGAGGATATGATAAATGAGTCTGCAAGATTGTTACGCGAAGTTAAGGAAATGAAGCAAAAACTTGATTTTAAGTATGTAATTGTAGATGAGTATCAGGATATTTCGAGACAGAGATTTGATCTTACTAAAGCACTTTCTGAGGTGACTGATGCAAAGATTATTGCTGTTGGAGATGACTGGCAGTCCATCTATGCATTTAGTGGATCTGATATTTCACTGTTTACAAAGTTTTCTGAGAAGATGGGCTATGCAAAGATGCTTAAAATTGTTAAAACATATCGTAACTCTCAAGATGTCATTGACATAGCAGGTAACTTTATTCAAAAGAATTCTGAACAGATAGGTAAGCGCTTGGTTTCGCCTAAAAATATAACGGATCCAGTAGTTATATATACCTATGATAGTACTTCAAAGGGCACTAATGGAGATAGACGAAGTGGTGTTAACTTCTCAGTAGCTCATGCTGTGGAGGTAGCATTAAATCAGTTGCTGATATATAAAAAGAAGGAAGGGAAAGAACCGGGAACAATCCTTCTGTTAGGACGATATGCATTTGATGGTGATCATTTAGAAAAATCGGGTCTTTTTGAATATATAAATAAGGGTAGTAAGATAAAGAGTGTTAAATATCCCAAATTAGATATTACTTTTATGACTGCACATTCTTCAAAAGGACTAGGATATGATGATGTAATAATAGTCAACGGTAAGAATGAGACCTATGGCTTTCCTTCGAAGATAGAGGATGATCCTGTTTTGGCCTTTGTTATTAAGGGAGACAGATCAATTGATTATGCAGAGGAAAGACGTTTATTCTATGTTGCGATGACAAGGACAAAAAATCGTGTTTTCTTTGTTGCTCCAGAACAAAATCCATCAGAGTTCTTGCTGGAGATAAAGCGTGATTACAAAAATGTTATTTTACGTGGTAACTGGAATGAGGAAGAGCCTCAGAGCTTTGTAAAGAAGGCATGTCCATTATGTGGATATCCAATGCAACTAAAATATAAGAAAGCTTACGGACTTAGATTATATATTTGTTCTAACGAGCCTGAAATATGCGGTTTCATGACTAATGATATCAAGGGTGGGAAACTTACAATACAAAAATGTGACAAATGCCGTGATGGATATTTGATTGTTAAACTGGGCAAGGACAGTGGATATTTTCTTGGATGTACAAATTATAAGAATAATGGTACAGGCTGTAATAATTCTATAAGCAAAAAATTTTATTACGATCAGATGGGCTATGAAATGGAGATAGAACAGCAAAAAGACACACAGATGAGTGTTCCTGCTAATAATACTAATAATGTATCTGATACTAGAACAAAGCCTGTTGTACCAAGTACTCAAAACATTAAAGATACAGTTCCTACAGACAATTTTGTTGAAATTTTCCGTGCTAATATAGCACCTGTAGTTTATAGTTTATGGGATTTAAATGACGTGGTGTACCATACATTAAAAGCACTTCAGAACGTGAGCCGCGTTAGATACTATGGTGTAACAATGCTGGTGGATGTACTTAAAGGTAGTAATAATAAGAGAATATTCGATAATAAGCTAGACAAGTTACCAGAATTCGGAATGTATAAAGATATGCCCCGAGATACAGTGCAGAACATTGTGGATTGGCTTATTAAGGAACATTACATTTTGAAAACAAAAGAGAATTATCCAGTTTTGCATTCTACATATGAAGGACTTCATTATAGCGAAAGTATAACGGAAAAGAAATTAAACAAATTAAAAAAGTATATTGAGACAGATCTAATATTCTTTAATACAGTAGATTAAAGTTAAGATGACTTTAGGGACAGTCTTAAGATGAGTGAGATAGTAGGGGTATGATATATCCGTATGTACATTAGTCATAGAGAATTTTCATTTAGATCTGTAATGGGTAAAGGAATAAAATAAAATTAAGGGGGATTTGACATGCAATTTAAAAATGTAACGGGTAAGAACAAGGTAATATATGAGGGGATGTGGGGAAAGTTTGAGTTTCCTGAGGTGTTAAAGATTGAGCCTACTTCTAATGGCAAATCTACAACATATAAAATTGCTGGTGAACCAGGGGTTAATGGTGAAACAATTCAAAAGGCTTTTTCTATTAATAATAAGGAACTATTCGAGAATCAATACCATAAGGTTGTAAGTGGAAATGGAGATGAGGCGAAGAAAATATTAACTCTGCATTCATCATCAAGGTGTGCAATACTATGTTTTTATCATATTGATTCAACCCATACCGTCACATTGAATTTAAACGGACGAGATGTAGAATTTAATTTCTCTACCTTTGAATTTAAGAATCCAGTGATCGGATATCCGTCCAATATGGATGTAGTTTTGGTTAGTAGTGATCGAAAGGTCGTACTTTTTCTTGAATCTAAATTTTCTGAGTATTACATAAATGCAACAAAACACAGTGCCCATATTAGCAAAAGCTATGAAGAATATGAGTTTAGCAAGCAGTTTTATACTTCTGAGATGTTAAATTTCCTAGAAATTAGGAAGGAATACGTTACCGTCACGAAGAAAGACAAAGGAGGAGAAGAAAAACAACAAGAGGTCATGGTTCTTTTTTCCATGGACGACTCTGAGATATATCTGGATGGATTTAAGCAAATGATCAGTCATTATGTAGGTGTTAGAAGACGATTGAGTGGGGCTTGTATTAAGTCAGATGTTGAGAATGATATTGCAACAACAATACTTGATGTGATTAAGAAACCAGACAGTAAAGTTTATTTGGGAGAAATACTTTTTGATACTTTTACTATTCCTAATGATTGCAATGATGAATTGCATCCAAAGAAAATGCTAGAAAAATATTCAGAGTTGTACCACAAGCTAGCAAAAGCTATGAATCAACAAATAAAGTTGGATGGAATACAAGATAAGTTTGAAGTATTGCCATTTGATTTAAAATATTCTGAGTTTATGAGATGTAACCCTCACATTGAACCAGCTACTTTATCTTTTTATGGAATAAAGGAGTAAATGAATAACTATGCTAATGATGATGAAGCTATTAGCTTAGTGAATGGTATAGTCATGCATCAATAATTAAAGATTAGGCTCTGTTAAATTTGAGCGAGCTCTTTTGCGAGTGATGGTTTTTGAACTTGTTCAAGGACATGCCCTATATACAACCATCTTCTTGACTTTCAGTCAAAAAGCATTCCTCGCTTTCAGCTCGGTCAATTGGGATTTATCTCTATCCCCGTCTGAATAAACTTAATAAATTTAGAAGTTTCTCTTTTAACGAATTTTGTATTACTGCCTGGTGCCAGCACAATTACGCGATCTGGATTGACTACATGATCGAAGATATTCTGCGGATTGTCATTAAATACTTTATCATTTGGTGAATCCATTGTTCCCCAATGAATAAGTACAAGCTTCGCATCAGGATATGTATTGGCTAGTTTGTATGTATCAGAGCGCACCACCGGCTAAGCCGGTGGTGTTGATTTATGTGACTCATCATAAGTGATATATCTTCCTGAGTATATCCATCAAATGAAGTACCCTTAGGCACGATATAATGTATGTATTCATGGTTCTTTTCTATCATGTCTTTTTGCCAGGAACAGTTTGGATGACAGTAGTAAATCTTCGTTCTATTTTTCCATTACAGTCGAACTCCAATCTGTCTGTATCTTGAAACTCCGTACCATTGTATGTCAGGATTATAGGAAAGAGATTCTGAAATCTTTTGATTACTAGTATGCTGTAAGGTAATCAAAAATCTCATTCACACATTTCTGGATCTTTTCCTCTATCAATAATGCAAGCATCATGCTGCAGCTTCTAAAAAGTAGTATAAGCAGTACTTTTCCCCCTTTCTGTCCTTCGACAGTAGTCCTAACCTTGTAGCTCGTTTAGTGGCCTTGGGAATAGTTCTTGATTTCCTAGGCTTGTATTTTACTTTTCTCGGAAGATCCCCATTTCTGGCTGTGAAAACCTTGAGATCAATATACTTGTAAAGAGTACGTCGAGAACATCCTAGTTCCTTTTTGTGGCTGGCGTAGATGTGTGACAAAGTCTGCCCTTTTCTAAGAAGAGAGGACACGATTATGTCCATTTCTTGCATTTTTTCCGTCTGATTGATCTCCTCTCTAGATGAACTCAGAAGCTCATGGTAAGAATCGTCTACATACTTAGCTATATAAATCCATCGGTTTTTAGGCCAACAGGTGAGACTTTTGCATGAATTATAAACATAAGGAGCTTTCTGAATCTTTTTACATTCTTGAATTTCATACAAAGCACATAGATGGTAGCATTTACTACAGTCCCTGCAGTTTTTGTGACACTAGATATTTTTACATAAATGTTGAATTTGACAGGTTTTAAATGAATACAATTTGGTTTTCTTGCTTTCCATGTTGATGTTTAAGAGTACGGTGTTTTCGGATCTCATTTGATACACTAGAGGGATCTTTTTTGATAGATAAAGCTATCGAAAAGTTTGTATGATGTTCAATCCCTGTTCAATCGCAATGCGATCACTTAATGTTAAATGTTTATGGTTGCTTTTCGTTCATCCTCTTTCTGCACAGGCAGACAACCTAATTGTATTATAGATGAAAATATGTAGAAGTAAAATCAGGTATATAGAGGAGGCTGGAATTTAGTTGTACAATCTGAAATTTTCTTTTTCATTTTAGAATGTTTTATATTATATGTTGAAATATGTTTAATTTACCCTTATTATGGTATAATATAGGAAAGGAAATAAGCATTAACAATTTAACATCTGAGTTATAGTGGGAAAATAGAGTATTTCAATTTTTATAGATGAGGGAAAACGATGAGGATATTTCAAAATTTAAAGATTATTGTTTAGGTCAATAATGAGTTTATTTCTGCAGAACGTTATTTAAAATAAGATAATGAAATAGAAATTTTTAAGTTAGGAAGAGTTTGCGAAAAAATAGTTGTCCGAGGTGATACAGCTGACGCTGAGAAACCAAAATCGGCAGAATCAAAACAGGTCGTTGAAGAACAAGTAGGAGGGCCTGAAATGTTAGGTCGATTGTTGGAGATATAGTAGGTCCGAGATTTGAATGCAATAATTTAATAGAAGAAATAAAATACTTATGGAGGATAGCAAATGAAATTAATTATTTACAAAGGTTTTAGTATTGATTTTTTGTCAGAGATAAAAGAAACTCCTTTGGTTGATACTGAAATAAGGGAAAAGGTGAATGTCCTTAAGTTTGACAAGAAAACACGAAAAATGCTTGATATGGCACTTTTGTCGTTAGAGGAGTCAGAGAGTATTTGGGCAACATATGAAGAATACACGTTGATTAAAAATCGAGTGGATGATGCGATTGAAGAAGATGGGCTAGAATTAGTAATTTTTACGAATAACATGTATCCGGATTATTATCCATTGCCTTTTGAATTGTCAACAGGATTAGTAGCTGAGATAGAGAGAAGTTTGAATTCAGATTCTATTGATGATTGCAGTGACGAATGTCAGAGCTATCTTACGGTTTACAATACCTTTGTGGATGTCGAAGGAATATTTTACGGCAGTTTTTATAACTATGAGTATGAAAAAGAAGCAAAAGTTTGTATCAAACCTTATTATTTGAGTCAAATATCTATCGAGGAGATACAAGATGATAACCGATTTGATCTTTTTATTAATGAGGACATCGACACATATTTGAGAGATCTATCAAGAATAAAGGAAGTGAAGCCTACTGTTATTGGATTAAAAATGACGGATGGCTTAGTTTCTAAGCGCATTTTTTCATCACTGCAAGCTTTTTGTGTTGCTAATGGGATAAGGTTGACCAGATTCAATGAACAAGTTGAAGAAGATTTAGAGAGAGAACAAGAGCTTATTAGCATAGCCAAAGATGATATTCATATTTCTGACTTTTCTGGATTTAGATCCATTAAATTCTATAAGAATCCTGATATTGATAAGGAAACTGTTGAGATATCGCAATCAACATTGATTCAGGAAATTATTTGTCAAGCAGAAAATTCATATGACGATTTCAAAGGACATTCTTTCAGAGATATTTTCATTACTGCGTCAACTGGTGCGGGAAAATCTATTATGTTTCAGATTCCAGCAATTTACCTTGCAAAACACTATCATAAATTAACTATTATCATAGAACCTGTTAAGGCTCTCATGCAGGATCAAAAGGAAAAATTAAATAAAAATGGTTATACAAGGGTTGAGGCATTCAATTCTGATTTGATTTCCCAAGTAGAAAAAGAAGCTGTGCTGAAGCGAATCAAGGATGGTGAAGTTGATTTATTGTATCTTAGTCCTGAAACATTATTATCATACTCTATTGAAACAATAATAGGAGATAGAGATATAGGACTCTTGATAATTGATGAGGCTCACATTGTTACTACATGGGGAATGGGATTTAGACCTGACTACTGGTATCTTGGTGGATATATTAATAGATTACGTAATCAGATTCAGACTACAGCGGGTAAGGCTAGAAAGACTTATAATTTCCCTATTTGTGCATTTACTGCAACTGCAATAAATGGTGGAGTTGACGATTCTGTTAGTGATACAGTTATTAGTCTTTATATGGAAAATCCAGTTAAATTTATTGGCTATGTCAGAAGAGATGATATTGGTTTTGATATAGTTAAGCGAGAAACACAAAAGCTTCCGCAGGCAACATATGAGACTCAGAAGACAGAGACAATGACTACTCGTATTATGAAATGGCTTGCTTCAAATGAGAAAACAATCGTTTACTTTCCATACGCGCAAAATGCATTTGATGCATCTAGAGGTGTCAGGGGATTTGCAGGAATAAAAACGGATCCTCGTATTGGTGTGTATACAGGTAAGAATGTGGACGAACTTAATACTGAGACTTTTAATGAAAAAAAGAGAGAAACTTTTGAAAAATTTAGAACTGGTGAACAGCCAATTATGTATGCAACAAAGGCATTTGGAATGGGCGTTGATATAGATGATGTTCAGAACGTATATCATTACGCCACATCTGGAAATCTTTGCGATTATGTGCAGGAAATTGGTCGTGCTGCGCGGAAACCGGGAATGAATGGTGTTGCTATGACTGATTATTTCTATAATGATATGACTTATATGAATAAACTGTTTGGCATGTCTCAGATTAGACAATATCAGATTAAGAAAGTTCTTGAAGGAATATATGATGTGTTCAAGAGCAAAAAAGGATCAAGAAGTTTTCTTATTTCACCTCAATCATTTACATATATTTTTAATGGGAAGGGGATCAAAGATGAAGGACAATGTATCAATAAACTTAAAACATGTTTATTGATGCTTGAAAAGGATTTTTATGACAAATATAACTTCAAGGTTATAATTTCTAGGCCACAGAGCGTATTCACAAAAGCGTATGTTGTTATTGATAAAAATCATGAAGACGTTGTCCTGAAATCTGAATACGGAAAATGCTTTAAGTTTTTGAGCCAGGGGCGATATCATGAAGTTCGACCTAATGGTTCTTTGTTGAGCGATACAGGCGATGTATATACCCTCGACTTAAAACAGGTTTGGGAGGAATTCCATCAGAATATTTCATTCCCACAGTTTAAGTATTGGTATTTTAACGATTCTTCAACTGCCAAAGATAAGATTGCTATTATGCCTTCTGTGAGAAAGTATTTTTCACCAAGACAGAAGGTCAATATAGAGGCACGTGGAGACTTGATATTAAGCGAAATACGAGAGAAAATCCTTGATGATTTTGAGTACATTGGGAATACTTTGTATTCTGAATTTGGTAATGGTTATTTTACCATAGATGATTTTGTTCGTGTAATACGTGAAAAATACGGAATGACGCAAGCAAGAATTATTGCCAACTCTTTGTTTGATTTAGTTGATCCTAACATGACTTGCGTGAAGAGAAGAAGCAATGATGCATCTTCAAAAGATTTTTTTACTTTGTCCAATGGAAATTTTAAAGAATACATGCGAAAGGCAATAATAAAATCCCTTATTGTTTATAATATTACGAAAAGTGATGAATCTAGTTACTCGAGCTACATGAATATTGCGAACGATGAATGGTCAAATATAGCACTTAAATTATTATCTATATTTGATTACATTTCATATGAAATTTTAGGCGGCGAAGAGCCGGAGATTTTCATTCGTTTGAATGATCCACAAAAGATAAAAAATATTGTCCTTGGAAATACTTACTATTCTAATAATTATGTCAATCGTGCAAAGCAAAAACACGATAGAGATGTTAATGTTTTGCTTAGGTTCTTTAATTATTTGAGTTCGGACATAGAACGTTGGGATTATATTGAAAATTATTTCTTGGGGTATGATGTCCTTTGTGTAGATGAACCAAAAGAATCAGTTAGATTAGTAGCAATGTCAAAAGCTATAGATAAGGAAAAATCCTATCCAACGCATCAATATAAGACTTGGTCCGATCTCGATCTGTTCTTTGACGAAAATGATCACATTATTATTGATAAGATTGCATCACTTGATGTCAGAATTCCTGAGTATTTAAGTACTGTATTAAAGAAGTCTGATTGGGGTGATAATATTCTGATGTCGTGGCCAACTAAGAATGTTCTTATTTGTCAGCAAGACACTGTAGATCACATTATTGCAGGATTCAAGAAAAAAGGCTGGGTAGCATATAGAATTTATGAAGTTGATTATGATGAGATAAAAGAGGTACTTAAATAATGGCTACAATATATCCGATTAAAGAAGATCTATCAGCGATCCCTTTTGCTGAACTTAAAGTATATGAGGCACTTGAGAATCTTGGCAAAAATTTTTATGTTTTTCATTCTGTTCAATGGTTGAAAAAAACAAAGAAATGGGCTGCTATATGGAAGGAGAACGACTTTCTTATCCTTAATAGAAATTTGGGTGCTCTTGTACTTGAAGTAAAAGGAGGAGACATCGAATACACTGGTACGGTATTTCATCAAATCAACACACAGACTGATGAAGTATCAGTATTAGATCCTAATAAGAAAAAAGATCCACTTTCACAGGCAATAGATGGAGCTTATCACTATCGAAGTGTGTTAGAGAAGCTTGTTCCAGCAACTGAAACGAAAATGTCTTTGGATGATAGATTTCCTGTTGAAGTTTCGGTTTGGTTTCCTGGATGCGAGATTGGCGACAAGATGAAAAAATTTCCTCTTGCATACAGGGAGGCTAAGGAGGCTATTCTTGATCTGAAGAGCTTTGATAAGGGACCTCAGGCTATTTATGATGTTTTTGGATTTTATGGTACTAGAAATAAATTGGATATTACAGATGATGAGTTCAATAAGATACTTGAGGCAATAGCTTCTGACTTCGAACTTATTACAGCCCCTTCTGTAAAAAAGGATGAATTAGATCATGCCTTTTTAAAGTTAACACAGGAGCAGACTGGTTTATTAGACTATATCTCAGAACAACGTTTTGCAACTATTCAGGGCGTAGCTGGAACTGGAAAGACATTGATTGCAAAGGAAGCTGCTAAAAATTTTGGTAGTGAGGGAAGAAAAGTGCTGTTTCTGTGCTTTAATAAGTTTTTATATGCATACTTGAAGAAGCAATATCCATATAAAAATGTTACTTATTATAACATCCATTCATTTATTAGTGCTTACAGTAACACCGGTGAAGACTTATCTGATGCCGATAAGAGAGCTGATGTTCTTGAAGGTATAACCTGGGATGATTTGAATTTTGATGATGTTGTCATTGATGAGGCTCAAGATTTCCATAATCGAGAGATCTTGTATTTTAAGGGATTTGCTGAACTTAAGGATGGACGATTCTTTGCATTCTTTGATAAGAATCAGGTCGTGCAAACTGAGAGGGTTCCTGAGTGGGTTGAAAAATCCGAATGCAGACTTCTTCTTACCAAGAACTGTAGAAATACATATGAGATTGCATTGACAGCATATAACGTTATTGATGTTGAACTTAATCAGAAAATACAGATGATGAAAGGTGAAAAGACTGGCCTTGCATTTGTAAAGGGCGATCCAATGAGCAAACTGGTAAGACTACTTAATATGCTCACCGGAGATAAGTATGGTTACGACTATAGCGATATTGTGATTCTGACCTTAAAAACTGAAGCGGAGTCTATTATGAATAACATAAATAAAATTTCTGGAATACCTATTACTAGAGAGAAGACAAACTCATCCATTCTCTTTACAACAGCGAAGAAGTTTAAGGGGCTTGAGAGTCGAGTTATCATTATTGTTGATATTGATGAGTCGAGTTTTAACAATGAAAAGAATAAAAGAAATTTTTATGTGGCTTGTTCAAGAGCAACACAGTATCTTTCATTGATTGTAAGAGGAGATGATCAGAAAATAAAGAGTATTGCCGATGCTATCACTGGCCCTAATTTTGCACCAAAGGGGAAAATAGCAATGAAAACACAAGCAGCGGTCTTGAATTTGGATTAAGACCTTTATTAAATCTAGTAGGTAGTCGAAGTGGATTGGTCAAGAGTAAAACAAGAGTACGTGGATGCTGCGATCAAAAAGTACATAGAAGAGAAGCCGGAGCATCCTGAACCACGATCATATTATTTGGTATACAACGGTGAAAAATTGTCCTTCAAATATGTAAGGGGACTGGCTTATCGTTTGCCACAGGCGAAGAGATAAACCTAAAGGGATTTAACGAATTGTTTATGGATGCATTGTTGAGCAAATATCTGATGATGAAGAGGATAGATACAGAGTAAATGAAGCGGTATGGATTGCGGCTGCACTTTTGTCGGCAGAAAAGATTTAGAGATGTGTAACGTTCCTTACTATGAAAAATACAGTTAAAAAAGTGTTTACGTGGGTTTGCGAGAAAATATAACCAGCACTCAACTGTATACTGGTTATATTATAACTACTAATTTAATTATTTTTAGTGTCTACTTGACAAGGAATGTATCACTTAGTGTGACAGCTCCTTTATGATTATTGGCTCTGTGTCAAGTCTTGGGGTATGATTCTTTGAATCATGCTCCATTACTGGATGTAGAGCTGTATTTATGTTAAGGTTTCTACATAGCTGTTTTTGGGCATGATAAATAAACGGTTCCTTTTGCTTACGAGATAATATGGAAAATACGAAAAAATTATTAAGAGAGATTCTTTCTAAAACAATTCTATAGTCATAGTAGAGGCCTAGGTATGATGTGTGTACCTGGGCTTTTTTTATTAAAAAAATATAAATATTAAGGTTATTCAAGACACATTAGGTCATAAAAATATTTATACAACAATGGAAAGCTACGCCGAAGCAACTAAGAACTACAAGCAGAAAGAATTAGGTAAGAACATCATAAAAACGTATGGATTTTCGGATAGGAAAATCCCGACGATAAAGAGCTTAGATAAATAAATCCAGTGTTTATATAGGTTTAACAAAATAAAGGTCAAGATTTACGACCAACTTACGACCAATAAAGAGAACACGCTTAAAAGAATCACTTAAAGGTTGTTCTTTTTTATTGTGGTGTGTCCAGCAAAGCTGGTCCACACTTGCCAGTATAAGTCTGGTCAGGTAATCGCCAGTGAGCCGTGTAGTAAAACTCGGTTGTTGTAGTAATACAAGGTACTAAGCGAGTGGATAAAGTAACCTTGATAAAAGGTGCCTTAAAGGGGAAAATGCTAAATCTCGGGGTAACTAAGGTGAATTATTAGGGTTTTTTCCAAATATACACAATGGTAATATGAATTAAGCTTAAGAGAATTCTTAAGTAATTAATTCTTGGGAGGGAAAAAAATGAAGAAGTTGGTAAGTCTTTTATGCATCACGGTACTTACAATTGGTATGCTTTCTGGTTGTTCAAAGGAGAAAGAAAAAGAACCTGTTAGCACAAACACATCTCAGACAGAAACAGATACAGGAGACAAAAGTACGCCTGCACCAACAGATGCTGAAGCAAGAGTATTAACGTGGATCAACGATGCAACGGATGGATGGGTAAGAAACTTTAACCCATTAGCTGCAGATGTTAAATCATGGGTTCCTGGATTTATGTTTGAGCCATTGGTTATCTTCAATACATATCAAAACAATGAAGAGACTATGTGGCTTGCAGAGGATGTTATCTCAGAACCTGACAATGTAACGATTACGATTAAGCTTCGAAAAGGTGTTAAGTGGAGTGATGGTGAAGACTTCACAGCAGATGATGTTTACTTTACGTATACCTATGATAAGCAATATCCAGAAATCGATCGTAATGGTAACTGGGATTCTGTAGCTGCTGACGGAACAGTATCGAAAGGTAAATTTAAAGATGTAGTAAAAGTTGATGATTACACGGTTCAGATCATCATGAACGAGCCAAACCGTTTTGCAAGAAACGATGTTTTGTTAAACCGCTGGATGATTCCAGAACACATCTTTAAAGATGTTACAAATCCAGCAAGTTATGTAATGGAAACTCCTGTTGTAACTGGTTCATTCTCAGAAGTTTTATCCTTTACACCTGAGGTGATTCTTTTAGGCCGCAATCCATACTATTGGAATGGTGAAAACCTACAAGTTGACCAGATGAAGATTCCTCAACACAATGGTAATGAAGCTGCTACAGCTTTATTACAAACTGGTACAATTGATTGGTCTCACATTATGATACCTGATATCGAGAACACTTATGTTCAAGGTGATGCACATAAGAAATATTGGTATGGTATGAATGACGGTGTTCGTTTAGCATTCAACTACATGACTCCAAATAAGGATAATTTGAAAGCATTCCAGACTCCTGATTTCAAACGAGCATTATCAATGGCAATCGATCGTCAAGGTATTATTGATTCTGCAGTTTATGGTTACTTATCATCCAATGTTCCATCGAATACTGGTTTACCTCCAGCATTATTCGGATACATGAGTGATAATGCTCAAGCAGAGATGGCTAAATATACTACATATGATTCTGAAGGAGCAAAAGCTTTACTTACAAGTGCGGGCTTCGTTGATGTAGATGGTGACGGATTTGTTGAGAATCCAGATGGATCTAAGATCGCATTTGAAATTCTTTCTCCAGCAGGTTGGACAGATTGGAACGATGGTTCTGCAATCGTAGCTCAGAACTGGCAAGAAATCGGTGTTAATGCTACAGCAAAAGCGATCGATCTTTCTTTAATCCAAGAGACTTGGGCTACAGGTGAGCATGATATACTATATTCTGGCTATGGAACAACTGCTAATATATGGAAGTTCTACTATGATACAATTGGTAACCAAGCAAATGTGAAACAATCGAACTGGTGGACATTAACTCAGACAAATTATGTGAGTGATGAACTTACTGCTTTAATCGCTGAGATGCCTACTGCTAGTGATGCAAGAGTAAAAGAGATTACGGAAGCAATTGAAATGCACTATGCTCAAAATATGATTAATATTCCATTATTCTTTAATGGTAACTGGTTTGTTTACAGTGATGCTAGATGGACTGGATGGGCAACTGCTGAAAATCCATTCGTTAACCCAGCAATCAATAATCATGATATGAAGATACTTCAATTAATGGCATTAAAGCCGGTTGAATAATGTTCCATAAAGTTGATTCGTAAAGTTATGATTGGCGATGCTTGTGTTACAGGTATCGCCAATCATATGAAAACTGGAGGTTCGATAAATGAAATACATCTTAAAACGTTTATACTTTTATCTGATCGCGTTTTTTGGCGCGATTACATTGAACTTTTTCTTACCCAGAATGATGCCAGGCAACCCAGTGCAAATGTACATTGCTTCGTTATATCAAGGTGGAGGAACGATTAATCCTGAAATGATTCGTGCAGTGGAAAAAATGTATGGTTTTAATACGAATGAGCCACTTTTTATAAGTTTTATAAATTATATTAAAAATATCTTTCAAGGAGATTGGGGAATATCATTTTCCCGTTATCCACAAACTGTACTGGATGCAGTACAGCGTGGTTTAAGATGGACTGTTTTCCTAATGGGAACAGCTCTTGTGATTGGATTTATTATAAATACAGTATTAGGAATAATAGTTGCTTGGAAGCGTGGTAGCAAATTAGATACAACTTTAACCTTAGGTGGACAAATCTTGGCTAATATACCTGCAGTAATCATAGCACTTGTTCTAAGCTATACATTAGCATATTCAGGTATTTTCCCAAGAGGATATGCTGTCACTCCGTTATTCGTGGCAAAAACAAAAATAGATTATTTACAAGACGTTATGTATCATGCTTTTTTACCGTTAACAGCAGTATTTATTTCAGGTCTTGGCGGAATTATGGGTATGAGAGCCAATATGATTAATCAATTAGGTGAAGATTATATCACAATGGGTATTGCAAAGGGTGTTCCTGAACGTAAAATCATGTTTGGCTATGGTGCAAAGAATGCATTGTTACCTGTTGTAACTTCAGTTGCAATGTCGGTTGGATTCCTTTTAGGTGGTTCTTTGATTGTTGAAGAAATATTTAACTATCCTGGATTAGGCCACGTTATGGTGCAGGCAATTGACCGTAGAGATTATCCATTGATGCAAGGAATTTTACTTATGTCAACAATCTTGATGCTTACCTGCAACTTTATTGCTGACATTGCTATTCTTTTCTTAGATCCTAGAATCAGAAGACAAGGTGTAGGAAATAATTGATGAGAAATTTTGTATAGAATCAATGTGCAATATAGCTACACTCAATTAGAAAGTTAGAGGTGAATGGAATGAAAAAAATATGGAATTCAAGACCAATCAAGTTTTTGCGCAGCAGTCCGAAAACAACAGTTGGTTTTCTATTAATTTTTATCATTGTCATGCTATGTTTTGGAGCAGAAATTTTTACTAAATATAATCCGAATGAACGATTCTCTGGACAATATCATGTTCCACCTAATAGTGAGCACATTTTAGGTACGACGCAGCTTGGCCGTGATGTTTGGTCACAAACATTATATGGAGGAATGAAATCGATTCTGGTCGGTGTATTTGCAGGTGGAATCACGATTGTATTGGGTCTTTTCTTTGGTATCAGTGCCGGTTATTTTGGAAAAGTCTATGATAGTATCATAAGTACAATTGTTAATATCATCATGGTGATTCCATCTATGGTATTGTTATTGATCATTGCTTCTTTGGTGGATCGTATATCACCGACGGTCATATGTCTTGTAATTGGATTTACCTCATGGCCTTGGAATTCTCGTATATTAAGAGCTCAAACAATGAGTATTAGAAATCGTGAGTATATCTATTCTGCTGAAACTTTAGGTGAATCAAAACTTCGTATTCTATTTGTTGAGATCATGCCTAATATGTTATCCATGATTAGTTCCGCTTTTGTATCTACTATGATTTATGCCATAATGGCATCTGCAACACTTGAATTCATTGGCTTTGGTGATCCGTTATCTGTAACTTGGGGCATCATGTTGTTTAATGCTCGTAATACGGGTGCATTAACTACCGGTTTATGGTGGGAAGTAATTGGGCCAATTATGGGATTAGTGTTATTTGGAACAGGTTTAACGCTGATTAATTTCTCAATTGATGAGATATCGAATCCAAAATTGCGAGCACAACGTATTATGGGAACTTATTATAAAGTCAAAAGAAGACAGAAGCGTTTCATGAAGAAACAAAGCAGTCAGAATCAAGTAGCATAATAAATCAGGAGGTAACAGCTGTATGAGAGATATACTAAAAGTAGAAGATCTGTGTGTGGATTATGTTACGTCCGATGGTGGATACGTTAGGGCAGTAGACCATGTAAGTTTTTCGATTGGAGCAGGAAAAAGCTTAGGCCTTGCAGGAGAGTCAGGCTGTGGTAAAAGTACAATTGCTTATGCCTTAATGCGTTTACATAAACCACCTGCATTGATCACAGGTGGTAGCATTAAAATGGAAGGCAAGAATATCATGACCATGTCAAATAAGGAACTGCAGAAATTCCGTTGGGAAGAAGTCAGTATGGTATTTCAATCAGCCATGAACTGTCTCAATCCAGTTGTTACGCTTGAAAATCAGTTTTTTGAGATATTTAAATATCATGGTATTACAAATAATCGAAAGATTGCACGCGAAAAATCAGAGGAATTATTAGAGATTGTTGGTATTCCAAAAGAACGTCTCAAAAATTACCCTCATCAGTTTTCCGGTGGTATGAGACAAAGGGCAGTTATCGCTATGGCATTAGCATTACAACCAAAGCTATTAATCTTGGATGAGCCTACAACTGCACTTGATACTGTAGTTCAAAGAGATATCCTGCATCAGATCTATGAATTAAAAAATAAGTTGAATTTCTCAATTCTTTTCATTACTCATGATATCAGTTTAATGATGGAATTCTGTGATGACATTGCAATTATGTACGCTGGTAAGATCGTAGAAAAGGCACCGGCAAAACAGATCTTGCATGATCCAAGACATCCTTATACTTATGGATTGAAAAATTCATTCCCATCATTAAAAGGTAAGGTTGAGTATATGGAGGGGATTCCTGGTACGCCACTTGATCTACATAACATACCAAAAGGTTGTAGATTCCAGGATCGTTGTTTTTGTACCTGTGATGATTGCTTCATAATTGAGCCAGAAAAAACTTGTTATGGTGATGACATCTGCTATTGTCATAATCCTTTGGTCTACAAGGAGGTAAGTTATGGAAGGACGTAAAAAAGTATTTGAAGTTAAGAATGTTATCATGGATTTTAAAGTAGCGGGAAAGACTGTTTTATCCAAGAAAAAAACATTACGTGCATTAAATGATATTTCTTTTGATCTGTATGAAGGTGAGTCATTGGCTATCGTTGGTGAGTCTGGTTGTGGGAAATCTACAATTTGTAGACTTGCAATGAGATTTTATAATCCGAGTCAAGGACATATGTTCTTTGAAGAGAAGAATATACATAGACTTAAGGGACCTGATTTAAAAGAATATCGTATGAAATCACAAATGGTATTTCAAGATCCATTTTCCGCATTAAATCCTCTTCATAGTATTAATTATCATCTAAAGAGACCATTGCAACTCTATCATCCATCGGATAAAGAAACAATGAAAAATAAGATAAATGAGTATCTTACTATGGTTGGGTTAACGCCTCCAGAAGAACAAGGCGCTAAGTATCCCCATCAGCTTTCTGGTGGACAAAAGCAAAGAGCTTATCTTGCACGTATCTTAGCTGTAGGTGCCAATGTTATTTTTGCAGATGAACCAACCTCCATGTTAGATGTATCGATTCGTCTTGGTGTTTTGAATTTAATGAATGATTTGAAGACAAAAATGAATAAGTCTTTTATCTATATCACTCATGATATCGCTACAGCGCGTTATTTTGCTGATCGAATCATCGTATTGTATGCTGGACATATGGTAGAGTGGGGAGAAGTTGATAAAGTAATTCTTGAGCCTCATCATCCATATACGAAGTTATTGATCACAGCAGCACCAGATCCTGAACGTGATGGTCCAGTAGAACTACCGGTAATAAAAACGGAAGAATCAGAGGTTACTGTGTGGACTCCGGAGAGTAAAGGATGCCCATTTAGAAGTCGTTGTCCAGTATCAAAACCTGAGTGTGCAAAGACTTTCCCAGAAGCAAAAGAAGTAAGAGAAGGACAATTTATACGTTGTTTTCAAGGATAATTTAACATATTGTTTTTTAATTTCATTTAGTGTAAAATAGAGGAATATATTTCCAAGTATTGGAGGGGTGATTTGAAAACACTAAAGAGATTTTTTAGATCCATTCGTCTTCCGAATTCAGGAACGATGATGTTTCTTATCTATCTTACTTGTGGTCTAATCCCTATGCTGTTAGTAACAAGCTTCCTTTTTCATGAGATGCAAAATGAATTGATCAGTCAAGTAAAACAATCAGAACATGTAGAACTGAACATGATTTCAAATGAAATAAATGAGTGCATTACAACAATAGAAATGGTTTCAGAAGCGATATCGAGTACTATTGATACGAATGATCAAGAAATCGATGAGGCATATTTCACCTTATTTGGGGATAATATGAATCTCTATCGTAATGAGATTGCAAAGATATCAATCTATATGAATAATCCAACGATTCGAGAAAACTCATATTTTCATTATTCAAATGAAGATATAGTGAAGTATGGGTGGTATCAAAATGCTAAGAAGGCAAATGGAAAGTCTGTTTGGAATTATCATTATGACGATTTGTATCAGAGTAATTTTCTTTGTTTAAATCGTGAAATAAAAAAAGAAGACGGAAGTGTTGTAGGAATTCTAGATATTAGTTTGAATCCAGATAAGTTGAATACTAATATCAAAGACCGACAATGGGATACTAAGATCTTGTTTAATCACAAGACGATAGCGTCCAATCATGGTTCATATAATGATTGGAATCTTAACGATATATTAAAAGACAAAACGAGTACATATATTAGTAAGGATGTTTATCATGACTATAATAAAATATTAGTATCTGTTATTCGTAAGAATGTTATCAATACTGATGATGAGTTAATCATCATATCATACATACCTTATGAGGAAATGCTAAAAACTGTAAATAGCAAGAGAATGAAGAGTTTACTAGTGATATTCATTGTTTTTCTTGTGACATTATTATTCATATGTGCATTTGCTAGTTTATACAGCCATCAGATGAAACGTTTCCGTTATGAAATGCATGAAGCAGCCAATGGTAATTTTAATTTACCGGAGAGTATAGGTGGCGGAGATGAGATCAGTTTATTATATCAAGATCTAAACAGTATGGTACAGCAGATAAAAGAGCTCTTAGATTTCTCTTATGCAGAAGATATTCATAAGGAAAAATTACTTCAAAGACAAAAAGAAGTTGAATTTAAAATGCTTGCAAGTCAAATCAATCCTCATTTTTTATATAATACATTAGAGACGATTCGAATGAGAGCTGTAATCAGTGGTCAGAATGAGATTGAAGAGATAATTAAGATGTTAGTTCAACTTCTACGACGGAATGTGCATGCATCAAGTGAAATATTGACAATAAGTGAAGAATTAGAATTAGTAGAGTGTTATATGAGGATTCAACAGTATCGATTTATGAATCGAATTCATTATAAGATTACTTGTAACGAGAAACTTAAGCAATATAAGATATTACCTTTATTACTACAACCAATCGTTGAAAATGCTGTAATTCATGGACTGGAAATGAAGCTTGGTGGTGGAGTCATCGCAATTAATGTACAGCTTAAGGATTCCTGCTGCATTATTCATGTATATGACAATGGCTTAGGTATGAATAAAAAGGATTTAGAGGATGTAAGAGCTCAGATCAGTGATTTTGATTGTTTGGATCGTACACAGGTTGGGTTAGCAAACGTAAATCAACGGATTAAACTTTTTTATGGGAATGAATACGGAATTGAATTAGATAGTATAGAAAACAAATTTACTACCGTTACAATAAAACTTCCATATCTATCATAAATAAGGAGTGTTACGTTATGTATAGAATGATGATTATCGATGATGAACCAATAGTGATTTGTGGTATTAAAAAGATTATTGCCTGGGAAAAGTATAAGATAGAGATCTGTGGTGAGGCTGAGGATGGAGAAGAAGGCTTGAAAAGAATCATTGAGTTAATGCCAGACTTAGCATTAATTGATCTTAAGATGCCGGGAATAAATGGTATTGATCTCATACAAAGAGTAAAAGAATTCAATCAAGATATTGTATTTATCATATTAACTGGATTTGCAGAATTTGAGTATGCTAGAAAAGCAATGGAATTAGGTGTTGTAAATTACATTTTAAAACCGGTTGATGAAACAAAATTAATTGATATCATAAGGAAGACATTACTGCACATTGAACAAAAAAGAATGTTGATGAATCTAAAGAATAAGACAATCGAAAATGATAAGATGGAATGTTTGCGAAGTCTTTTATTTGTATCAAATCAATCCATAGCTGAAAAGTCTGATTTACTAAAGCAATTATTTAAATCAAGAAATTACTGTGTTGCAGTGGTACAAAGTAAGGAATTTTATATTGGAATGAGCTTGAATTGGGACATGAGGATCAAAACACTACTAAATAACATTCGTAATGTTACTGTTGTTACTTTTGACAATAAAGTTGCATTGGTATCTGAAGACCGAGATTATAAGGAATTTGCCCATAAGCTTTCGGAGAATAATGAAAAACTTAAAATGATCTATGGTACAGACTATTTTATTACAGTCGGCCAAAATATTAATAATATTTCGGATCTTCATTATTCGATGGAATGTGCGGTTCTTCTTCAGGAATATCGGTTTATTTATTGGGAACAAGGGGTCATTACGATTGATATATTTAAGGATAGAAGTGATGTGGATCTAAATGCATTATTTATTCAATTAGGTAATTTTATTCAAACTGGATCGATTGAAAAGATTAAAAAGACGATTTTACGAATTGGTGATTGCTTAAGACAATCGGTACGAAAAGAACAAGATATAAAAACTATGGTAATACAAAACACTTTATTATTACAAAGGGATCTTCAAGCAAAATATGATTCCTATCAGATACCTTTTCATTCCGCTGATTATATAAGGGATGATATTAACTATTCGATCACGTTATCTAAACTACTAGAAAAAGGAATATGTTATACAACATTGTTGGCAAACGAAATTGCAAAAAATACAGGTGATTCACTCGTTGAGCAGATTCTTGTATATATGGAATCGAATTATAGTAGTGATTTAAAAGTTGCTGAAGTAGCAGAACTGTTTCATTATAGCAATACATATTTTGGCCGAATTATTAAAAATGCTACTGGTAAAGTGTTTCATCAGCTACTAGATGAAATCAGGATTGAACATGCAAAAGAGTATTTATTAAATACGAATATGAAAATCTACCAGATATCTAAATTAGTTGGTTATAAGGACGAAGATTTTTTCTATGAGAAGTTTCGCAAAATCGTTGGTCTTACAGCAAAAAAGTATCGCGATAAGATGAGACGGACGTTATAGAGAACTAGCATAAGAGCCTTCATTGTGGCAGCACCACAGTGAGGGCTTTTTATTGTAATAAATTGACTTAGTAATTACATGAAGTTGTCACTAAAATGTATTAAGTGACTGTTTGAGTGTAACTCATGACAAAAGCCCTTGTTAACAGAATCATGAATATTTATGATAACCGTATAAATATTTTAAATGTAAAACAAGGAGAGCTTAGAATGAAAAAAAAATTAATCTTTAATTCAAGTCTTGTAGTAGTAGTTTGGTTAATCTCACTCGTTATTGGAAGTGTTTTAGTACAAAATGTATTTCAAGAACGATTGGAGAATACGCTTTTTTCAGATTATATCCAGATGATTGTTCTTTATCTATTTGTGATTGCGATGATCTTAACGATTACAAAATTATTAAAGCAAGATAGTTTGATCAAAGAGATAAAACTAATTAATTTTCGCATTGGCTTGATGGGGGTACTAAGTATACTTATTTGTTTTGGTGGAGACATTTTTTTGCTCGTTGAATTTATCAAAACATTACTTGAAAAGAAGGAATTAGGTACAATAATTTTGGCAGAACCATATCTATTTATTATGTCTATGATTGCTTATTTTCTTGTTGGTTTCTCAGAAGAATTATGTTTTCGAGGAATAGTATTAAAAATGTGGATAAACCAAGATAGAGAGAAAAATAGAAGCTGGATAAAACCAACGTTGGTGATTTCAATCGTTTTTGGACTAGTACATTTAGTAAATTTGTCAAATGGATTATACTTTGCAAATATTGTTTATACACTAGCACAAGTTCTATTTGCAAGTATGTATGGAGTGATCTTTTCGGGGATTATGCGCAAAACAAATTCTGTTTTGTGTTGTGGATTGATTCATGGTACAATTAATTTACTTGGAAATAGTGCAGAATTAATTGTTTCAATTAATATAATGAATATAATTCCAAAAGAAATCATGGACCAGCATAGTGTATTATCTGGATTGATTACAATTATAGTTGTAATTCCGGGATTTTTGTGGGGAATTCATGTTTGTAAGAATAAGAATACCATAGGAGCGCTTTATGAAAGTGACATTGAAGCAAGAGCTTAATAAAGAATTGGAAGTAATTATAATTTATCCTCGTAGGGATGATTTTGTAGATCAAATAGAAACGTATATTAATATGCTATCACAGGTAATTCCGATTACACACAATAATCAGACGGTTACGATTCCTATTAGAGATATCTGCTATATTGAGACGGTGGACCGAAAAGTATTTGTTTATACTAATGATCAAATATTTCAGTCAAATAAAAAATTATTTCAGTTGGAATTAGAGTTGAAAAACTATGGGATTCGAAAAGTAAATAAATGTTGTTTAGTGAATGTTGCAAAGCTCAAAGCCATCAAAAATGTACATAATAGCAGACTAGAAGCGCAACTATCTAATGGAGAGAAAATTCAGGTATCAAGAACGTATATCTCAAACATAAGGAAAGGATTATTGTTGGTGGAATAAATGAAAGAATTTATGAAGAAAATGCCCAATATTATTCTATATAGTTTTGCATTGGTGGGGATAGCATTATTCTGGACTAATTTTGCAGAAGCCGCCTTATTTGATCATTTGTGGTGGAAAGAATTTAGTGTAATAGGATCTATTTTTTTGTATGGATTGATACTTTTCACAGGATTTTGGATTGTAGAAAAGATCCAGATCATAAATTATGTAGTTGAAATATTTGTTGAGTTTGTGATATTTGCAATATTGTACCTTGTTTTTGGTTATATTTTTGGCTGGTATCAATGGGAGCGTTGGTGGGCAATGCCAATCCAGAGTTTACCGATCTTTGTAATACTATATTTCTTGAGGTATCGTGGTATTCAAAAAGAATTGAAAAAGATTGACGAGTTATTGAAGTGACATAATAACCAGATAGAAAGAGGAAGATAATTATGGCATTAGTTAAATGTCCTGAATGTGGAAGAGAAAATATATCTGATTCAGAAGAAAATTGTCCTAATTGTTGTTATGGAATAAAGGCATATTACGACCTGATAAAGCATGAAGAGGAAAAACAAGAACAAGCAAGACAAGAGCAAATAAGGCAAGAACAAGCAAAACAAGAACAAGCAAAACAAGAAGTACTTAAACGAAGTCAAATTGAAATAGCTGAATTGAAGTATCGTGAAGAATTTATTAAGAGTGTTCCTAGACTTAAGAGACCTAAATTAGTTGCACCTATTCTAATATTATTAATCTCTCCTTTATGCTTCTTGTTTGGCAAATTGGAATTAGAATCACCAGTAAAGGGAATACCAAGAGGTATACCACAAACTGATTATTATGACCCTGTTGTTGCTGGTGTATTATATATAGTGATTGGTATAGGTTTTATTTGTTACGCAATATATTTATTCTATAAGAGAATGAAGAGATATCGACTTTCTAAAATAAGCTTTGAGGAATATCAAAGACAGGTTATTAGAGCCAAAGAACAAGGTGACAAAGCAAAAGGAATAGGAAGAGCAATAGTAATAATAATGACATTAATCGTAATTCTAAGTGTAGTCATTACTGTTATCATATATTAGAAATGAAACTGTCTGTAATATTTTTTTTGTTTGCAAACAGGTACTTAGACTATGAAATATACATACAGAGAATGGAAAAAGGTATACGACATTATTAATTTGATGAGTTTTGCATATGCTAAGGATAAAATTTGATTAGAAAGCAATGGAGAATAAAGTAATGAAATATTTTGTGGTTGAAGGTACCCTTCACGTACAAGAGATAGACGATAACCTTATGAATGAACATATGGAGTATACGAATAATAAAATAAAAGAAGGTGTCATATTAACAACTGGCTTGAAGGTAGACATGAGCGGAGGACTTTTTATTATTAAGTCGAACTCATTGGATGAACTCTATAAATACTTGAATAATGAACCTTTTTATAGAGCTGGTGTTCAAAGCTACTCTGCCATAGAGTTTACCCCTCATTATGTGAATGAAGAAGCAAAAGAATGGTTGAGCTAAGAAATTTGCAGGATGCAAACCACCTAAAGAACAACAGTAGAAAAATCAGCAGAAAAATCAGCAGAAACACTATAAAGTAAGGCCGACTGTATTATCCAGTCAGCCTGTTTTTATGATAGAAAATCTCTACCGCTATGGAATATTTCAAGTCGTGAATGAAACTGTAACCTTGTAATGGACAAGATTGTATTGTATAGTATTAATATACAGTTTATGGAAAATTATGAAAGTATGTTTGATTGGAGGTATAAGATATGAAAAAACTTATTGCTTTGATGTTGGTGGTAATTAGTATTTGTGCTTTTGCAGGATGCGAACCACCAAAAGAAGGACCAGCAGAAAAACCAGTAATCTACCTATATCCAGAGACTGAGACTGAAGTAAGTGTAGAGTTGGACTATAAGGGAAGATTAACCTGTACATATCCTGAGTACTCAGAGGGCTGGAAAGTCATAGCAAAACCTGATGGGACACTGATAGATATAGAAGCAAACAGGGAGTACTCCTATTTATTCTGGGAGGGAGAATCAGATACTGAGTATGATATGACAACCGGATATGTGGTAAAGGGTGAGGAGACGGAACAATTTTTACATAATATGCTTTCCAAGATGGGATTACTACCAAAAGAGTACAACGAATTCATTGTTTACTGGCTTCCACAAATGCAGGATAATGCCTACAATCTTATAACATTCCAGAATGAGTGTTATACAGAAAGTGCAAAACTTACCATTACTCCAAAACCAGACTCTATTCTCCGTGTTTTTATGGCATATCAAGCACTAGAGACACCGACTGAGGTGCAAGAACCTACCATTATTCCATTTGAACGTACAGGATTTACTGTGGTTGAATGGGGAGGAACTGAGGTAAAATAATTGATCAAAAAGAAGATAACTTTATTTTATATCCTGTTTTTTCTCATAGGTACGATCGTATTTATTATAATGATTACTCAAATTGATATTCCAGTCTATGAGACCTATAGCGGGAGAGTATGTCATTTAGATGATAAAGTGATAATTAGAACAGAGGAAACAGCACCGAAAGCAGAAAAGGTGTTTTATTTTATCAACCGCAATGAATGGATTGAATCAACATGTGAATATAGTACGCAATATTCAGGTTATTTAATGGAAAATGTACGGGAATTGAAAGATGATACTATAGTAGAGGTAGATATTCCAATAAAAACGATCTCATTGTTTGAAGCTATTTTTAAAAAAGGCGGAAATTTATAATGAAAAATGGAGATTCAAAAGGGGTAAAACTTAATTATTTTACAACAACAAAATTTCTACTTCAATTTATTACAGACTTTAAGCTTGAATATAGTTTGTTTTATGTTGGCTGGTTATTTCATACGATTGTTTTGGTCATTACACCAATCATATTTGGAATTATGGTCAATCAAATTGTATATTACCAAAATTTAAATTTATTTATTACTTTAGGTATGGTCTTTTTATTCGTTACCGTTTTTGGAGTTATTCTTTATTTTCTCATTTATGAAATGTATGCATATCTATGGAATGCTGTTAACCGACAATTAAGACTAAAACTATTTCGGAGTCTTATGCGTTTAAGTATGACAGAGTACAATAAGCTAAAACACGGTGAGACAGTTAATATGATTGAATTTTGGTCCATTGAAGGTGTCAATTTTCTAATCAGGAACGTTGTTCATTTCCTTAATAATCTAGTTCTTCTTATTGTAAGCATTGGTATCATTTTTTTTATTAATTGGAGATTTGCATTAATTACTATTATATTGGTACCCATTTCGGTAACTATTTCATTACATATAGGAAAAAAGGTGCGCTCTAATAGTGATAAAAATAAAGATATGTATGCTAGTTATTTTAGTTGGCTATTTGAATTAGTTCATGCGTTTACTGAAATACGTTTTTTAGGGGCAGAAAAGAAAGTTTGTGCTCAGTTTGAACAAAAACAAACAGCTATTAATGAGAATAACACTAAAATTGCTTTTGATAATTTGATTGCAAAGGAAAGTTTAGTTAACATAAAAAATATAATCCTATTAGCTCAATATGGTTTGTTAGCATATCTGGCAATTAAAAATGATATGACCATAGGTACGATTACTGCATTATTAACTTTTTTTAATATAGTCTCTAATACACTCACAGAAGTGGTCGAAAGATGTATAGATGCTCAAAAAAGGATATCAAAAATTCAACAAATAAAAGATTTTTTAGATCAAGGGAACTATTGTGATCATGTACAAGATCAAGTTCCATTGCAGGATAAAGTGGAGTGCATCGAGTTTCAAAATTGCTGTTTTTCTTATGGAGAGGAAGCAATTTTAAATGACATTAGTTTTACAGTGAGAAAGGGCCAGAAGATAGCGGTAGTTGGTAATTCTGGAAGTGGTAAAAGTACTCTTTTGAGTTTATTACTTAATTTCTATGAACCAACGAGCGGGAAAGTGCTTGTGAACGGAAAAAACATGAATGAAATCAACATCGAATCATTTTATCGTCATGTAAGTGTTGTGTTTCAAAATGTTTTATTATTGAAAGGAAATATTAAAAATAATATATTGATGGGGAAAATAGATTCAGAAGAGAAGATGATTGACTCCTGTAAGGCAGCTGCAATCTATGATGAAATCTCTTTGATGGAACAAGGATTTGATTCATATGTAGAAGGGGCTGGATCAAATTTATCAGGTGGTCAGCGTCAAAGAATCGGAATTGCCAGGGCGTATGTAAGAGACGCTGATGTGGTAGTCCTTGATGAGGCAACTTCAGCATTGGATGCAGAAAATGAATCTAAAATTGTGAATGAGTGGAAGAGAATATTAATCAATAAGATAGGTGTAATCGTATCACATAGACTTAATGTTGTTATGAATTGTGATTATGTTATTATGCTTAACTCAGGACAAATTTGCGCAAAAGGGACACCTTTACAGATGATGGAAAATCAAGAATTTAGGGATTTATTTGGTATTACTTAAAGGAGATAATCCATGAGAATTATTAGTTATCGAACCTATATCATGAAAATACTAAAGCCATTTTTTTCTGATGTTAAAGTATGGTTTATTTGTGATGCGTTATGTTGTATTCTTATTAAATTTTTTGCTACCTTAATTCCTGTGTTTTATGGGATATTTATAGACAAAGTGATTTTAGCAAGTAATATTAGTTACTTGCTTATTGTAATTTTAGGTTATTTTGGTGCTCAATTATTGATATCTATATTTAAGTTTTGGAATCTTAAGTGCTTCTACATAGTAAAAAATAAAGTATTCAAAAGGGTAAGGTTAAAGGCACTAGAACAGTATCTTTCAATGCGATTTGATCAATACCCAACGTTATCTTCAGGGGATGTTAAGATGGTAATGGAAGATGATGTTGAGAAATTATCTGTATTTGCAGAAAAGCAAACGATAGAATGGGGACTTAATTTAGTTTATTCATGTGTTTTAATCGTAACTTTGTTATGTATCGATTGGAGATTAGCGTTATTGGCGTGTATCTCAATACCATTGACACTATATTTGGATTATATTGTAAGTAATCGGGAAAGTGGAGTAAATGACATTCTAAATACAAATGATGCAGAATGGGGGACTTGGTTAGATGAAACGATAAAAAGTTTCAAAGAGATTAGAGTTAATCAGTTAACGAATACTAGAGAAGCAGAATTTACCGAATATCAGAAAGTAGATGAAAAATATTTTTCATCATGGCTCCGCTGTTGGGTAACACGTACTTTAGTAATTCCAAAAATCAAAGATGATTTTATTATGAAGTTTTTATTGTATTTTATAGGAGGAATATTAATCTATAAAAGGTATTTTACGATTGGTACATTATTGATTTTTGTTCAATACTACGGAATGCTGGCAGATACGATAAAAGATCTTTCAAAAGCCAATGCTGATCTACAGTCGGATAAGCCGTACATTGAGCGTATATTGGCTAGAATATCGGATGTTGATGATATTCTAGTGGATGGAGATAAGAATTCTGACACTTATGATATAACATTAGACCATGTTACTTTTAAGTATGAAGATTTAGAAGTAATCAAAGATTTTTCTCTTGTAATTAGAGAAGGAGAACGAATTGGGATTATGGGAGCAAGTGGAACAGGAAAGAGCACATTACTTAAATTATTGTTAGGAATTGTGCAACCTCAGGCAGGCAGTATTAAATATGGTGGTATTGAACTACATGAAATTAATAAAATGGCATTATATAAGAAAATTTCATATATTAGTCAGGAGTCGATTGTATTTAATGCATCTGTCTTAGAGAATCTTCTAATGGGGAATCCCGATGCTTCGATGCATGAGGTTGAAGTTGCATGTAAGAAGGCCTGTATAGATAATTTTATTAATTCGTTACCTATGAAGTACGATACAGTAATTGGTGAGAATGGTTCAAGTATATCTGGTGGACAAAAACAACGATTATTGTTGGCAAGAGCTTTTCTGCGTAATTCTAATATTTACATATTTGACGAGATCACAAGTGCATTGGATGGAGTAGTAGAAGAGGAAATAAGAGAAGTTATTGAAAATATTTCAAAAGAAAAGACAATTATTATCGTATCTCACAAAGATACATTGCTAAGAGTGTGCAATAGAGTTATAAAAATTAAAGATTGATTTCGTGAGAATCCCCCAGTGCAAACTGGAATTTACTATTTAACTTAAAAGGTGTCAAAGAATTATAGAATTATATTGCATAAAATTGGAATGTATGACATAATATGAAAGAATATGGAAAAATTAACCTAATTCATTGCAAATCTAGGAGGAAAAGAGAATGAAAAAAACATTAAAACCAATATCTATATTTATTTTAGCACTTATCTTGGTTCTTTCATCATTCATGCAAGAACGTGTTTATGCGGATGAAATATCTGAATCAGAAGAAACAGTAGAGCATACTGCAAACATTGACAAGACATTGAAACTTAATATCACAGATTGCACTTTGTATTTTAAACAGGAACAAAAATCTAAATATAATATAGAGTTAACAGACTACAGTACAAAATTAACACTTAGGGTGTTCAATAATACCTCTTCAGTAGTAAAATTTTCAAGTACAAATAAAAAGGTTGCAACCGTTTCCACTGACGGAATTGTAACAGCCGTAGGAACAGGCGATTGTAAAATTAAAGTTAAAGTAGGAAAAAAAACATTGACATGCAATATCAAGGTTGAGAAAATGCCATCTGCTAAAACTGCTCTTAAGAAAGTAACTGCAACATGCAAATTGGTGGATAATCATGTTATCGTAACCGCAAAGAATAAATTACCATTACCTGTATGTGTTATAGTATATTATGATAAATATACCACTTCTGGTTCAAAGACTTCTGACAGCATTGAAATATTTGTACTTCCTGGGAAAACAACAAAAGAATTGGAAGCAATTAAAGATGATAGTGTTGTGAAAATAGAAAAAACAGGAATAAAAATCACTGCTGCAGGCTCTTCATATCTACTAGCATCTGATGCCCAAAATAATTATTCGGCGTATTCTAAAGGAAATCTTATGTCACGAGTTGATACTGCAGAATTTTATATGGATAGTGTGGGAACAAGACAAAGTTGGTGGGGTGATTATATTACATTTAATTATACTGTAGTTAACAATGAACCTTATGATATTGATGGTAATGTTTATATTGTATTTTATAAGGATAAAAAAATCATTAATTGCACAAAAGTAGTTGAGGAGTCGTCTAAATATGTTAATCGAAATTATCAACCGGGGATAACACAAAAATCTTTTGAGATAAGTGCCTTTGAATATGACAGTTATAAAATAATAAATAATGGTTTTTTTCAACATACTAGGTAATTTATTTTCTTTACTTAGAGGTTTTAATCCTGAATTGCTCTTAACCGCTGTCTATTGGTAGGTAGCTGGTTAATAAACTCTACTTTCTTGGAGAGAATCAGATATGAATAATTCTACTAGGAGGGTGGTAAAGCAACTACAAAATTGATATAAGCTAAAAAGTGCGATTTTATTAAGAGGCATCTCAGCCTATGCGGGTTGGGGTGCCTCTTTCGATATGGAAAAAACTAATTTTTATGATATAATGATATCTGGAAATTTATTCAATTTGATAGGATTTAACATATATCATTGCATAGTACATAATCGGAATTTGTAATGGAGGAGAAATTATGAGTAAGGCACACGATTTTCTAAAAGAATGTGGTTATTTTTATGTATTGACAATAAATAGTGATTTTCCTGCTGGCAGACCATTTGGTGCTGTAATGGAGTGTAACGGAAAGTTATATATTTCTACAAACGATGGAAATAATGCACATATACAGCTAAGGAATAATGGTAATATTCAAATAGTGGCTAAGAAAGAGGAAACCAGAGAGTGGTTAAGAATAACTGGCAAAGCCACCGAATGTGATGATATTAAAATGAAGGAGAAGATGTTAGATGACTGTCCAATTCTTTCAAAACATTTTTCTTCGGCAGAATCCGAGCATTATTTACTCTTTGAAGTAGAAGTTCTTGATACTGAATTTAACTAAGTAAATTCCTATTTTTGCGTTGTATTTTTAGGAGGAAAAATATAATGATAACGAATGAGCAAAGGGAAAACGGCTATTTCACAGTTATCGTTAATTGAGTAGTAGGTATCGTTAAAAGGAAAAGAAAATTGGAAAAAGCAGATCATGTTCAAGAGGGCATAAGTGTTAAATATTTAGGCTGATTGGAGTAATCCGGTTAGTCTATTTTATTATTGTGTTCATGAGATGCTGAGAGTAGAATAGAATGTAACGTTTGGAATTTACGGAGGTGAGATAATGGTAAAAGCAGTTCAACCGAAAGACACAACAAGAGCTATGGCATATGAACTTTGGATGAAAGCACCTAATCCTATGGTAACTTTTATTAAGACGTTGGATGTGACAAATCTGATTAAAGTCAGTAAAAGAAAACATATGAAGTTCAATATGCTTTTGGATTATTGCATTGGGAAGGCTGCTGTGAATATAAAAGAGTTTTATATACTTCCCGTTGGAGAGAAACTGATGCAGTATGATACGATAGCAGTTAATACAATAGTGAAGAATAAAAATGGAGAAGTCAGTTCCTGCGATATTTTATATGTAGAAGATTTAGTGGAATACAATGAGCAGTATTTAAGATATACTTCCCATGTTGCAGAAAGTTGTCAGGATAGAGATTTATCAAATGACAGTATGGTAATAGGCACATCGGCAATTATAGATACTGAAATTGATGGTGCTGTTGGTATGAACAGTGGTATTTTCAATAACCCATTTATCATTTGGGGTAGATACAAAAAGAAATGGTTTAAGTATTATCTTACGCTTTCTTTTCAGTTTCATCATACACAGATGGACGGTTCTCATGCGGGTAGATTTTTGGCAAATTTACAAAAGGAAATTAACAGTTTGCAATAAGAAAAGTTGAATTTGATAAGGAGAAACCTGGCTATGGTATATTATGAGGATAAAAATATATTGATTAGAAGTATGGAAATTGATGATGCCCGAATTATGTATGAGACCTACTTATCATACGGGTGGCATCCATCTATGGAAGTATACGAAAATTACTATAAGGAACAAGAAGAAAATAAAAGAAAGGTATTTATTGCGGTATATGAAGGAGAGGTATGCGGTTTTTGTACGTTAGTGATGAATCCTACAGAAGGTCCTTGGGTAGATATGGGGTACCCGGAAATTGTTGATTTAGGAGTATTTCGCCATGTTCATAACAAAGGAATAGGTAATAAACTTCTGGATGTTATTGAACAAGAGGCAGCAAAAGTATCTGACACAGTATTTCTAGCAGTGGGTCTTCACTCCGGATATGGTGCAGCACAAAGGATCTATGTGAAGCATGGATATATTCCAGACGGTAATGGTGTTTGGTATCAAGGAAAACCATTAGGGCAGTATGCGCCATGTTGTAATGACGATGACTTATTGTTGTACATATCTAAAAAACTATAAATTAGTTCGACAAATTCAATAGGCACTGGTAAATGCGAAGAATTTCAAGCTTGAGCCTTATCTTGAAATATTGGGATAGAAAGAGAAGGAAGAAGATAGAGAGAACAAAGAGGAGCTGAGCAGGTAACCGATATCAATTCGTATGAGATATGGTAAGCTCCTAAACATAATTGTTGGCAATAAGCACTTTTGATGTTATAGTGAAAAAGTAGCAGATAAAATGACTCTCATCCATGGCGAATGGGAGCATATCTGTACATAATGCAGTTTCACCAAGACTAGGAGGGGCTTATGCAATTAAAAATAAGTCATAAATTATCATCAGAACTTACTTTACCAATTGGGTATCATCATGTTTTACAATCAATTATTTATAATAATATGAGAGGACAGGATAATTATAGCAATTTTATCCACAACGAGGGATATACCTATCAAGAAAGACAATTTCGTATGTTTACCTTTAGTCTGTTGGAAGGTAAGTATAACATAAGTGATGGGAAAATCAGCTTTAGGGATGAAGTTTCTTTTGAAGTAAGAAGTCCGGATCATAAACTGATAAGGATAATCAAAGATAATATTGAAAATAGAGGGATTCAATATCCGGATAGAATCATAAAGGAAACCAATTTATCTCTGTTGGATTATCAAATTGACAAAAATCATATTTTGATAAAAATGGGTTCTCCGCTTTCTGTTTACTCAACAGATGAAAGCACAAAGCAAACACATTTTTATACTCCAGAAGATAGCCAATTTGCTTCAATGGTAAATGATAATTTTAAACGGAAATACAGTGCTTATACTGGGATTATGCCAAGTTCTGATGTGATCATTAAACCAGTTAAAGTATCACCAAAAGATAAATATGTAACAAAATATAAGGGTTTTTACTTGAGCGGATGGAAAGGTCAATATGAATTAACAGGGGAGAAAAAGTATCTTGATTTTCTTTACCAGACAGGGATAGGAGCAAAGAATGCCCAAGGCTTTGGACTTTTCTATGAAGTTAGGTAAAACGCATGCAAAAAAGGAGAGCATGAAGAAAAATTCTGGCGCAAAGCAATAAATCAACCGTATTGCATTCCTACTTGCCAGAAAAGTCGGTCAACCTACAAATGGCATAAATAGGCCATTAGGAAGGTATAAAGGCTCGAAAAAATCTTGAAATCTACTATTTGATAGAGAAAAAGTCGGTCAACCTCAGCTACAAACTTCGGGTTAAGGAAGCCAACAAAATTAAGCCCTTGATGAGTTTTTTAAAATTGGGCTGACCGACTTTTTGGCGAATAATGTTGTAAAATTGAATTAAATGGAATATAATTGTAAATAGCAACCGAGTAAATACTGTTGCTGTACCGTACCTATGAGGAATTGATACCCATATTGAGGACTTAGTTCTCTTATTATTTTTACTTCGTCTCGCTGCACCGTACCTATGAGGAATTGATACATAGTATTTCTCCTTCTTTTTTTCCTCCATAAATTACTGTACCGTACCTATGAGGAATTGATACTAAGCTACGCGCTCATCAATCCAAGATAGTTGTTCAGCAACTAAGCTGTACCGTACCTATGAGCCTGATACTTATATACACTAGCAATATAAGTTTTGTACATATTCTTGGTTGTACCATACTTATAAGGAATCATTATTTTATTCGTTATTAACTTTTTCTTGCTGTATTAAACACTTAATCGTAATAATGCAAAACTGATTAAGCCATATAGTTAAATGATTTAATTGTTAAATTTATTTTGATAAAAGCCTCATAAAAACATACATTTAAGTCTAAAGAGGAGGGCGAAATTTGTTTACAGTTGAAGAGCTGCTATCAAAAAAGAACCAAAGAAATCATTTACACACTTTGAGAAAAAAGGTGATGGAGCTGGAAGTGATGGGATGCGAGTCTCAGAACTCAAAGAGTATTGGGACATGAATCAGGAGCGAATTACACAGGAAATAAAGGAGGGTACATATCAACCCGGAATTGTGAAAATCTATGAAATGACGAGTGAGAGAGGGAAGAGAAGAAATATTTCCAGTCTGAATGTAATAGATCGATTTATCACAAAAGGATGAACATTTCGAGAAAGAGGAGAATGGTGCGACTTATCTGAATAAGGCAGGCAAAAAGATTTTTCTAGAGGAGTTCTTAGAAAAACTTTCGACTAAAATTGTATTCAAAGGAAAAACATATACATATAAAAAACTTATGGAAAGTGAGGTTGTACAGTACTTGAAATTCATTATGAATGGAGATGAGTATAAACCCTACAAATACTATTAGGAGATTACGAAATGTATGTAATATTGACCTATGATGTAAATAAAAAGCGAGTTGGAAAGATCATGAAAATATGTAGAAAGTATATGATTCATATACAGAAATCTGTGTTCGAAGGACGTTTAACAGAAGCAAATTTAAATAGACTAAAAAATGAATTACAAAAGGTGATTCAAGTGGAAGAAGACTCAATATGCATTTACCAAATTGAATCGCTTAAATATGCTAAAAAGCTACAAATTGGTAGTGTAGAGGAGTTCTCTAATATAATATAAAGTTGCGAATGGGAGCATATCCAGGATTGGAGCAAAGAATACTCATAGTTTTGGACATTTCTATGAGGTTAGGCAAAACGCAATCAAAAAAGGAGAGTAAGCAGAAAAATTTCGGTGACAAAGCAATAAATCAATTGTATTGCATTACTACTCAACAGAAAAGTCGGTCAACCTCCAAATGGCATAAATACGCCATTTGGAAGGTGCAAAGGAACAAAAAAACTCTTCAAATCAACTATTATATAGAGAAAAAGTCGGTCAGCCTCAGCGAAAATCATTAGGTTTTAAGGAAGCCAATAAAATCAAGGCATTGATGATTTTTTCAAAAATTGGCTGACCGACTTTTTGGCGAATAATGTTGTAAAATAGATGTTTTTGGGATATAATAGTAAATAGCAACCTAATAAATACAGTTGCTGTACCGTACCTATGAGGAATTGATACATCCTACCGGTAATCGCTATTTTAAGTCCCTGTCTGTAATACAGCTGTACCGTACCTATGAGGAATTGATACGTAATCTAAACGATCAGTTCCTCTCACGGTTCCTGCTACACGCTGTACCGTACCTATGAGGAATTGATACCTTACTTTGAACGTTCCGTATAAACATACCTAAAACAAAGCTGTACCGTACCTATGAGGAATTGATACACATCTGTAGTATAAACCTTCTGACCATCTTTATTTGTTTGCTGTACCGTATTTTGCATTATTCATTAACACCTGTCCACGCTGTACCGTACCTATGAGGAATTGATACACTAATGCTTCAAGAAGTTTAACAAGTCTACTTGGAAGTGCTGTACCGTACCTATGAAGAATTGATACACAGTAACAAATGCCTTTAATTTTGGTTGTACTTCAATAGAAACACGCTGTACCATACCTATGAGAAATTGAAACATATTAAGAATCTATGAAATAGCGAGTGGGAGAGGAAAGAGAAGAAACACTGTCTGAATGTAATAGATCGATTTATCACCAGACTCCTTCACAAGATATATATCTAATCAAATATCCTGCCGAATAGTTTTGCGTACCAGGATGGAAAAGATATGATAGGAATCGAGAACACTCCTAGGCTATGAGTTTTATAGAAAAGACAAAAGAATAATGTAAGAAAATTTATATAGAAAAGCATAAACTTACCATAATTGACATGATTGCATTGTTCAAAAAGTAAACCAGGAATATCACATTGTCAAAGATGGAGTCATAAACAAATAAGACTATTCACTATTAAATGACAGCCAACCCTACGAATGTAGGGTTGGCGAATATATATTATGATATATGCTTAATTGCTGGAAGACATGCCCTTTTCCAGGAAAAGCCTTTCCGCATATTGTGCCCTGCGATCCCACTCTACAGCCTTATCAAAACTTTCAGGCAAGCCTTGGCCTTTGAGATACATATCACTCAACAGCCACCTTGCATCAGGATAGCCCTCCTCTGCCAATACAAAAAGAAGTTTCATGCCTTCCTGATTTTTTACTCCATTTAATAATATAAGAATCTTTTTATATCTTTTCTCCCATTGCTGTAATCTATTTAAGTCATAACACTGAGCCTTGTCCTCGGTAAAATTGGATGTTTTATCCCGGGGAAACAATGACTGTTCTTTGGCATTTTCCATTATTTTAAGCTTCATGAATTTACACTCCCTCCAAATACAAAGATTTTTATTTATTATAGAATAATTAAAACTTTATAACAATCATTATCCAGAATTATTCTACGCAATTTGAAAATTAAAATAAACCAAAATTTATCAAGAAGCATGAGATTGGGAATTCTTGCCCTGATAGTATATACGTGGGTATATTCTTACCATCCATCATCACTTAGTATATCTAATGAAGCCGAATATGGGACGTATAATGAGATGGGATTACAGATTGCGATAGTTGCGTATGCCTTAGTATTTATAACCTTTTGGATCATGAATTACCGGGATCATAATCTGTACAAAATGTAGTTTAATTTATCTGGTCTGCTTCATCAGATGATTAATCAGAGTAAAGAGACAGTTGAAAAGAGTAAACCGATATACTTAGGAAACATAAAATGATTATGACGAGGTTAGGCAAAACGCAACCAAAAAAGGAGAGTAAGCAGAAAAATTTCGGTGACAAAGCAATAAATCAATTGTATTGCATTACTACTCACCAAAAAAGTCGGTCAACCTACAAATGGCATAAATACGCCATTTGGAAGGTGCAAAGGAACAAAAAAACTCTTCAAATCAACTATTATATAGAGAAAAAGTCGGTCAGCCTCAGCTAAATTCATCAGGTTTTAAGGAAGCCAATAAAATCAAGGCATTGATGAGTTTTTCATAATTTGGCTGACCGACTTTTTGGCGAATAATGTTGTAAATTAGTAGTTATTGGTGTATAATAGAAAATATCAACCTAGTAAGTAAAGTTGCTGTACCGTACCTATGAGGAATTGATACATTGCTAGGAGTTGCCACCCAGTTTCGGCGACAGTAAAAATAAGCTGTACCGTACCTATGAGGAATTGATACAAAGCCTTTCCCCACAATCCGTTAGTCTCAGCATCAAAAGCTGAAAATGCTGTACCGTACCTATGAGGAATTGATACACTCTAATAGTTGTTAAATAAAACCCTTCATCTGTGGTTACGCTGTACCGTACCTATGAGGAATTGATACAATCTGCGATCTACAGCAAGTGTAAATCTAGCAATTGCCATTGAGTGCTGTACCGTACCTATGAGGAATTGATACCATGAAAGCTTCGACGTATTGTATTGCTTCATGTATTGCATTTAGCTGTACCGTACCTATGAGGAATTGATACGCTTTAATTTTTTTGAATGGAGTATATCTATCAGGATAGGCCTGCTGTACCGTACCTATTAGGAATTGATACATTGCTTCTAAACACATTTCTTCTGTAGGATTTTCTACATATGCTGTACCGTACCTATGAGCGAAGGCAAAATTAAAGTAACACATTGATAAATAACGATAAATAGTAAAAAATAACATTATAAATGCTAAGATGTTCTAAATTAGTATTCTCTACAAAACTCAGAAAAGAGAAATGAAATGCGAAAATTCATGTTTATTGATGCGGAAACTGATGGACTTTATGGACCTTTTTTGTCAATTGCAGCGATCACCTGTGATGAAAAAGGGAATGAAGAGTCTATTTTTTATGCTAGAAGAAAATTGATGGCAGAAGAAATACAGGAAGAATGGGTAAAAGAACATGTGGTGCCATATCTGAATGCTTCTATTGTATTTGAAACAGAATTGGAGCTGCTTCAGGCATTTTGGGAATATTACAGAAGTTATAAGGACTGTGTTTGTATAGGAGATGTAATCTATCCGGTTGAAATCAGGATATTTGAACAAAACGTAATGCAAAACTTAGAAGAGCGCAAATTTCAAGCACCATATCCATTTCTTGACTTAAGTAGCATGCTGTATGCAAAGCAAATCGATCCCAATATTGAGAGAAGTAAATTAGTAGATACATCTAATTTCATGGCTCACAATGCACTTGATGATGTGAGGATCAGTATTGCGATCTGGAAGAAATATATAATCTGATGAGGAGAGCGATATGAACACCCAATATGAATTGTGGCTTGATGAAAGTGGTAATTTTGAAAACCAGACGGATCTAAGATGGAATCCTTCTCTAGTAGGTGGAGTCTTAATCGAACAAAGCCGGGTAGAGTATAGCAAAATTATTGATTTTTTCTATGAACAGGAAGGGCATGCTTGTGAAATCAAAGAAGACAAAGCTATTAAGATACTTACTGCACTGCAGTTTATTAAAGGTATGGGTGGTAATTTAGTCTGCTTTGAAAACAAAGAACGTGAGTCAGAATTTACAAGTAGAGAACTCTACCTGAGGATCTTTGCTAGTGGAATTGTACAATTATTGAGGGATTTAGCTGTTAAAGAAAAAGCGTTTACATTGAATATTTTAGTGGCACTTAGAGTTGATACTAAAGCAAGGAATGAACATGGAGAGAATCAGATTCCAGATGAGGAATATCTGGAGATGATGCGTGAATATGTAAGAACAGCAGTAAAGCAACAAACATTACAGCTTCCATCCAATTCAGAAGTTAACATTGTTATCGGTTCTGCTCGAAGGGAGAAAAAACTTAGTTTTGCAGATTATGTTTGCAATGCGAGACTTACAAGAACCAGTCGACAATTTAGTGATGAGCAAAGGAGAGAATTGGAAGAACTCTTTTCCCCTGAGTATCTATATGGTACAACGGAACAATTAACGGAAAGCTGGATTAAGACCTATTTAGCAGAGGAAAATGTTGCTTCGGCACTATTGGAACTTCATATAACAAAAGAGAAGATAGACTATGAGTATCTCTTAGAACAGATTTTTATTGAGATGAGAGAAATTAGTTATAGGGTCGTTAAAATTCAGCTGCAAGGATTTTTGGATGGTATAAGAAGATACGTTGCTTGTGGATACGATTTTGAAGAAACAGAAGCAATCCTAGAAAAAATAGTACACCATATGATTCCTAAGTTAATTAAAGAAGAGATTCCTTACGCCCAAGAATTTAAATTTGATATCTGCCTTTATCTTTCTGATATGTACTTGAGAGAAGGGGATATTATCAATGCAAGAGAAATTCTTGAGGAATTAAAGTGTTCAGCCAGTGAACTTGATTACAAACTTGAACATATTCTACGACAATATCAAGCAATTGAAAAACAAGCCTTATATGATATTAATTGCTTCGATTATAGAACAGCCTCTGAGAAAATGGGAAGAGTCGCAGATTTTATCGAAGGAACATTAGAAATATTAAGTAGTGATGCAATGATCGTGCAGACATTATCTCATGCAATGCAGTCTGAATATTTAGGAGATGCTCTATGTATGAAGATTTATGCAGATATGTTCCGGCAAAGACAAGCACCATCAATGTATCAAAACATGATAATTGATTCCGATAAAGCATTAAATCAGTATAAATACGAAGGTGAACTGGAAAGAAATCTTCAATATCGTGGACATATCGAAATGGAGCAAGGTAATTATGAAGAAGCTTTCTCATGGTTGCTGAGAGCCGCTCAAATAAAGGGTGAAGCAGAATCCTTTATGAGCAATTGTGTTAATTATCTTAAAAAAGCACTAAACGAAGACGTAATAAGTCAATGTTATTATCTTATGTATTATTGTGAAATTATGTCGGAAGCAATGCTCCATAAACAAGTAGAGTTTGCGAATTCAATGTATGATGCGTTGGTTTCTCAAAGAGAAGTATGGGATTTCCTGGAGGATAACGAGGAGCCTGATGTGGTTCGTCTCGAAAGAGAGGAGTATAACCCAGTTTATGAACATAGTAATATTCTGGAAGGACTTTTTGATCAAATTAAAACTCCGATGTATCATCCAATGGAAATCGTCTATTGGAAAATAGGAACGTATCAATCGGAACAAGGGAATATGAAAGCTGCCAAACGGTGGTACACAAAGGCACTCAATATTTGTTCCTCTAATAATTCTTACTTGGTTCTAGAGATTGTAAGTCTTGGAATCATAAGTGAACTAATCTATTACAGCTGCAACCGGGAAGAATATGAATTATACATAAAGCAATTTAAGAAGAGATATAAAAAAATTATCTCTACAATAAACATTCCGGAAGTGACATACGATTTTGTCAAACAATTTGAGATTTTATTAAAATGTAATGAGAAAGAAGAACTGGCTAGTATTACCTATAGACTTTCAAGACTAATAACATTCTAAGGAGAAGAACAGACATGAGCGAGGAACGTATTTTACCTTATAGTTATCATACCTTTGTCTATCCGTTTTCATTTGAAGATATTGAGAAGCTTAATATTAACGATGTTGGTATATGGAAACAAGAACCCTTTGATATTAAAGATAAAGAATTTAATACAAAATTAGATAATGCATCGCAGGAAGAAAAAGATAAATATAGGTTACAGTATGGTGCGTATCAATATTTCTTCCCAAAAGCACAGAAGAATATGTTCAATGTGAAGGATAGCGAAGATATCAGTACACTGTATGAATATATATTTAACAAGGAAGCTAGTACCTTTACTATATCAAAAGGGAACAAAAATATAGAATTACGAATTGAAGCAATCAGAGTGAACATCTTTACAAGACTTCAAGTTGGTGTAGTATCCTTTGAATTGGAATACTATCCAACAGAGGAGCAAAATCATTTTGAAGATGCACTATTTATCAATGCTTTTGGAAGACGTCTTTTTCCACCGTACTTGGTACAGCCTGAGACAAAGTTACCTACTGCGGACACAATTGAGGTGGTATTGATACAAAGTAAGAATATAGAACCGATTAATTATAAGAAAAAGAATAATGAGTTTAATGATGAACCAACATTAATCCGAAAATTACTAACTGATTCAGAGGAAAAGGAAGTAATAAGTCCTATATTAGATGACAGAATGTTTGTCATGTCTTTGGTACGCGATGAACGATTATCCGATTCAAACAATCTTAAAAGAATTTGGAGCAACATTAAAAAGTTCGGAGTAGAAAAGGAGGAAGATTCTTCGATCGCAGAAAAAATATATATAGATTCGACAGTAGAAAAACTATATAAATTTTTATTCGTAGACGATGATTTCTGCACTTGTCAAAATGATGAGATGTTGAGGCAAAAGTTACAAGATCATCTCTATCCACGGTGGATCAATTACGGTACCATACATGGAATTACTGAATATTCCATGGTCTGTGTTACTGGAACTAGCCAGAAAGACACTGTTGACTCGGTAATCAATCCTTTTTTGGTACATTACACAGAAATGGTTAAATTAGCTTTGATTCAGCGTGCATCTTTAGTGAAGCTAGAAACAGAAATTAGCAAAATTTGTACAATTATGTCAAGCAGAGAAGATGGCAGCAAGAATCAGGAGAATAAAAATAGTAACTTTGACCAGTCTATATCTAAGAATATTCAAGACATATGGAAAGATTACATTTTATTTCAAAATCAGATTTTACTTCCAGAGATAACGTTTCAAGAGCAAGGTATAGAGTTATATCAGATGTTGAAACGGGATCTGAAAATTGAAGTAATGAATGAGTATATAGGAAGTATATTAAATAATCTTCATGAAATGTCAAGTATGGAGAATAGTGAAGTCGAAAAAAGAGCATCTGAAAAGTTGAATCAATCATTAAATCTGTTGGCAGTATTAGGAACGATTCTTGCACTCATAAGTGTTGCACAAGATTATCTTGGAGAAGATATAGATGTTTTCGTTATTGTTAAGTACTTCTTAGGATTCCTATTTGTTCTTGGTCCAATCTGGTTCGGATATAAAATATTCATGAAATTAAGTGATACAGAACGTGGAAATAAAAGAAAAGTGTGGTTTGTTATTTTATGGATAATTACTTTGCTTGTTCCTTTCTTGATGTCAATTTAATTAAAGGCACTCCCTAATATGCATCTATCCAATGGATTTTAACTAAGCAGATTTAAAATTTTATATCAAACAGGGACAAGTATTAAAGATACATAAGGATTTGAATTGTATAAAATACATAAATTTAGAAAGAGAGGAATCTCATGAGTAGTTGTAAAAAGGAATATATTCTTGAACAGCAAACACCTATGATACACTTTCAATATGATGAGCAAGGTGTATGTTTACGTGCATCTGAGGTGAAACCCAAACTGGACAAATTCATTGTAAAACAAGTTGGGGGAAGGGAAAAAATATTAAACGACCATCAGGATTGGTTACTAGGGGATATTAAAAACCTTTCGTTGACAGAGGGAACTCCATTTCCTTTAAACTATAAATTGATAATAAGGGCAACAGGGGAGCCCCAGAGAAGTAATACTGTAAATAAGGCAATCTCAGCTGAGATTAAAAGGGAAGCGAGTCAAAGAGTAGGAGCATGGAATAATGAAGAACAAAGGAAGAAGAAAAAAGAGATAGATGAGGAGAAAAATATAATTATTAAGCAATTAATAAAAAAAAACATATTACCTGCAGACTTTGTTAAGGAGAATGAAGCGCCAATTGCAAAGTCCTATTTTGGAAATATGGTTTCAAGAAAAGGCTCAATTGAGGAGACAATTGAATCGATTAGAAAAAGTTATAAAGAAACGGTTTTTCAAGACAATATCTCAATGTCGATTAACTGCTTTAATAAGAGTTTAATGCAAACCATTGAAGAGTTAATTCCTGCTTTTTTTCTTCTGCATAACTTTGGAACAAGACAAAACAAAGGTTTTGGCTCGTTTAAGTTGGTTTCAGATGCAGAATATGATGTAGTAAAGACAATAGCAAAATACGCACCTGCCTCTATCTATGCGAAGGATATATACAAGATGGGGGATTATAACAATGCGTTAGAAGATATTGTAATGGTATACAATCTAATGAAATCAGGAATCAATTATACAAATATAAATAAGAATAAGAATATGAATATGAATATGAATAAAGATGATTATTTTAGGGGGTTTATTTATCGATATTTTCACAAAAAAGAACTTGGAAATGATAAGGCATTTGTAAAGCAAAAAGTTATACCTCATAAGTACAGTGTTCTTAAGGGAGAAAGTCTTAATGGTTTTAAAGAGTACAGATATGTAAGGGGAATGCTTGGGATTAACGATGGAGTATATTACCGTGATGTTAATGAACAAACTTCAACGCATAGTGAGGATGGAATTGAAAGATTTGCCTCACCAATCATTTTTAAATACATAGATAAATCTATTTTTTTAATTCCACAAGAGATTCCGGCAAAAATGTTTAATACTACATTTTATATATGGGATAGTAAAACAGAAAATGAGTTCAAGAAGCTAAAATCAGATGATGAGAAAAAGCTATTTTTTGATAAGAACAAAAAATTTCGGATAAAGACTCCTAAAAGAGAAGAATTTAGTATTGATGAATTTATGGAATCTTTCATGAACGATTTTAATGACAAGAAAACAGCAAAAGGTGGAAGAATTGGAATTGAAGGAGCTAAAAATTCCGCATTTGATAGATTAAAAAATATCATATTTCAAAGTGTTTTGGATGAAAAGGGAGGGAAAGGAGTATGAGTGTGAACTATATCGGTATTACCATTGGACCAATTGTAGAGACAATGTCATTTACTTCTACTCCTGCAGGACTTTGGTTCTCTAGTTATTTTTTCTCAACCATTACCAGAGATTTGTGCAGAGAACTTCAAAATAAGTCCTATTCCATACTAACATTACCTGAGAATTACATCGTAGAGAAGAATCTCAAGGATGATGGAGTTGGAACTTATCATGACAGAATTTACTATGTCGTAGAAAATAAAACAAAGGAAGAGATTGCGAAGGAACTTAAAAAAGAAATTATAGAACCAGTGGCTAAAAAGAAAGCGTTCGAACTGGCTCAAGGCTTTGATGATAATGTTAAAGAAAAAAGTATAGAGATAGAAATCTATTTGAAGAATTTCTTGCAGATTCATTATGTGATTTTTGATGAAGCAGAGATTACTGATGAGGGGATTGCAAAGACTCTTGCAGATGCCTTAGATGCATTAGAATTATCACAAAAGGTAGAGCCGGAGCCATCGAATTCTTATTTAAGAAAGTTTGTAAGAGGCGATAAAGCAGGCTCAAATACATATATCAAAAAATACGAACCATTCAAGGAAGCAGTTAAGTCAGAGGGGTTTGCTCTTGCGCCAGATATAAATAAAATTAAGGATATTATTTCAATTGCAAGTATGGGTAATGCTTCGAATGAATCGGTGGATGATATCAAAAAATTAGCAAAGACGGAACGTTATTTTGCGATTGTACAAGCAGATGGCGATAATATGGGTAAACTTCTTAATGGCACTGGAAAGAATGTATCGGAACAGGAACAACAGATACAGAGATTTTCCGATTTGTGTATGAAATACACCAAGAAGTCCTCAGAGTTAATCAAAGAATATGGTGGTGTGTTAATTTATGCAGGTGGTGATGATCTTTTGTTTCTTGCCCCAGTGAGAGGGAATCAAAAAGAAACGATATGGTCTTTATGCAATCGGATAGGAATTTCATTTCAGGAAATATTTCAGAAAAGTGAAATGTCATATACCGAGATACTCCCATCAATCTCATTTGGTGTATCGATTAATTATTATAAGTTTCCATTATTCGAAGCTTTTCAAGATGCTAGAATGCTTTTATTTGGAGAAGCAAAGAATTTTGGAGAAAAGAATAACATTGCAGTAAAAGTACATAAATCAAGCGGACAGACAGCCGGGTTTGTCAGCTGCATGGGTATAAGGGATAAGGATGTTAAGGTATATGATGAGTTCTTAAAGCTATTAGAACAGTTCTATGCTACTGACAAAGAAACAAACCAGTTAATGCACTCTATCTTATATACCATCGAGAATCAAAAGGAATTATTCAAACTTGCAATAGCGAATAAATCTATGATCCGTAATTTATTTGATAACGTCTTTGATAATACAGGACAAAGCTTTAGTACAGATTTCAGAGGTAGACTCTCAAGATTTGCGGCATCGAGTGAAAACGCTTATCGATCTAAGAAAATTAAGAGTCTTGGACAAAAAGATGACACAAGTGTTAAGACGCTAACAAGTGTGTTGCGAGTGGCAAAATTTCTAGTTGAGGAGGGAGATGCATAATGGAAAAACAGTGGTATTATTGTAAGTTAACGCCATTAGGTGAGTACTTCTTTGGGGGAGAAAGAAATTTTGCTTTTGGAAACAATCAAAAAGAAAAAAATGATTATTTTATCAAGTCAGAAGATGTGCCGAGTCAATCAACCTTATGGGGAATGCTTCGTTATATCATCTTGAAAAAGAACAATCAACTGAATAATGATTGGAATGTGGATGAGGAAAAGAAAGATCAACAGAATAATTTGATTGGAAAAGAAGGATTTTCCATTCAGTCAATCGGTGAAAGAAAAGATTATGGTAAGTTGGATTCAATGACACCGCTTTTCCTCGTAAAGAATAATCATAGATATATAAAAACACCTTTTAACCATCAAATAGAAGCAGAAAGCTATACGCCCTTTACGATGAAAACAGGTTTTTTCACAGAATTTGGGGAATCGATTCTGCCAATGGATTATAGTGCTAAGAAGGGGATAGATGATAGCTTTCTGTGTATTAACGATGATAATAAAACAAGAATTAAGAAAGAGGATATTTTTGGAGTCCATGAACACACAAGAATATCCAAATCATCAACAGAGGAAGGTTTTTTTAAAAAAGAGTATAAAAGTCTAAAAAATGGTTTTTCCTTTGGATTTTATGTGAAAGCTGATCTAGAGGCTTTTCCGAAAAAAGATATTGTTTATTTGGGGCAGGATAAATCCACTTTTTCTATAGAAGTGATAGAAGTGAACCCTGTTGACGTTCAAGATTTTTATGCTCGTTGCTGCTCAATTAACACTGCAACAAGCTACCAAGATATATGCATTTACGTCGCTTTAGGAGATACCTATGCACAGTTGAATGAGACAATTGAAACGATGATACTTTATTCCATTATCGATAAGAAATTATTTAGAAGCCTTGTTAAATCTTCATCGAAAGCATCGTTTAAAGAGAGCAGCAGTAAGAGTCAGTTATATCAGCTGATTAAGGCGGGCAGCGTCTTTTATGTCTTAAAAGAGAAAGCAGGAGAGTTCGAGAAATGTTTTAAAAATCCGTCATTGGAACAGATTGGGCTTAATTGCATTGTAAAATTAACAGGAGGAGAAAAGTAATGAATAATGCTTTTTATTTTATTAAATGTATAACTAATCTACATATGGGAAGTGGAGATATCAATTTTAATATTATTGATAATGAAGTACAAAGGGATCCGATTACAAATTATCCGACCATGTTTTCTTCAGGGGTAAAGGGTGCACTCAGAGAACACTTTGAGAACTGCACAAAGGAGATTGTAACAAGCATATTCGGTAGTGATGTGAAGAATTCCAATGAAGGTGAAAAAGAGAAAAGTACACCGGGAAATTTGAAATTCATGACTGGAAATTTATTGTACTTACCGATTAGAGCGGCGATAGGAAGTATGTCCTACTATCTTGTTACTTCAAAAGACATCCTTCGTCAATTCGGTGAAATGTATAAGACGATTACTGGAGATGAAGTTGAAAAAGACTTTATTGAGGAGGTAAATAAACTGGATGACAAGAAAGCATATGCTGTAATAAAAGAGAATATCAAGATAGAGTATAATGATTATTGTGAACCTGAAGTAATCGCTGAACAGATTCTAAATGTACTAAAAAGGGCTACCGGAGCAGATTTTGAAAAACTTTTAATTATTCCGGATGAAGATTTACGACATATTAACCTACCAGTACTTGCGAGAAATCAACTGGATAATGGAATTAGTCAAAATCTATGGTATGAAGAAGTGGTTCCACATGAAGCAGTGTTCTACTTTAGTGTACTTTCCAATGGAACAGAAATGGGTGATACTGCATTGGAAAATTTCAAAGAAGTAATTGGTAATGCGGATAAAACATTAGTACAGTTTGGTGGAAATGCAACAGTAGGATACGGATTAACAAAATTGATAGAATTCTAGGAGGCTCTTATGAATAAATATGAAGTGGAAAAGCATATGGGCCTTGCAAGTGAGACCATCTGTAAGGTATATAAACAAGATAAAATTGATAAAGATAAAATTGATAAAATGATGCGTAGTAAGATGGCTGCTTTTGGAGCTATGGTTTTAATGAGTGGAGTTACTCCTGCAATTGCTTACTATAGTGATAACGAACCTAAAATAGTGGAATTAATTAGTGAAATGTATTTACAAAATAGTTTGATAAATACGCCAAAAGATAACGTTTGTACAAATAAGCCAGTTGATTTTTTTAATAGGATTGTCATGGATATGCAGACAAACGGAAAGCCCGATTGTAAGAAAAAACAGATTGTTACAGAAAAAATTATTAACTATTCCATCAGTTTAAAAATGGCATTTAATTTGTTCGAACTTACTACTTAATAAATGCATGATACTGCAAAGGAAAGGAGTGTTTGAACATGATACAATCGAATAATATGAATTATGCATTCAATGTAGAATATATGGAATATGCAGTAATGCAGGATAATAGTGTGAATAGTACTACCGTGGAACAATGTAATAAAAAGTTGATTGATGTTCTTGAAGGTGATAACAAAAACATTATTTTAGCTTTTGGGAATAACCAAATTAGTGAATTACAATTAATAGCAAATACTCAAAGATCATATAAGGTAACGTATCCTGGACTTCTGATTGGTCTTGGTAATCCACATATGACAAAAAAAATGAAGGGAGAAGTGCAATTAGGATTTTCATTTGATTATGTAACCGGTGCACCATACTACCCTGGAAGCTCATTAAAGGGAGTAATTCGCAATGTGTTTCATCGGGCAGTGCATTGTAAAGAGAACAATGAAAAAGGAACAGAAGATGAAAAAAAAGACAACGAAAGAATACTCAATGAGTATCAGCAATATATAATAGAGCTTATTATGGAAAAGAAAAGAGAAAAAAAGATATCAGCAGAAGACATATCAACAGAAGATATTAAAAATCTCTTGAAAGATGGCTTTGAAGCAACAGATCAACCGGTTCATCAAAGGGATAAATTTTTTGATACCTATGTAGTAGGAATTTCAACTTTACATAAAGGATCTCATTCAATTATGGGATTGGACAACTTGGCTCCACATGGTGATGTGTTAAAGAATCCGATTCCTATTACAATGTTGAGAATAATGCCTGGAACTTGCATCACTTTTAGTATGCTGCTTCATGATTCAAATGTTAAAGGTAAAGATGGTGAACCTTTGTTGAGCAAAGAAGAAAAAGCCGAAGTGTATTTTCAAATTATTCAGGATTTTGGGATTGGTGCCAAAACCAATGTTGGGTATGGTGTTCTGGAGAGTATAGATGAGTGTCAAATTACTAGAAAAATAGAGATAGAATCCAAAGTGGGTCAAAAGCAAAATCAAAATGTGGAAAAGCATGTATGTAAGAAGTGTGGCGAACCAACAAAGCCGAATAAGGACGGTGTATATTATTCCCTCTGTTTTAAATGTAATCAGAATCAGTATCAGAGAAGACAATAAAATAATCCATGAAGGTATACAAAACATAATTTACCTTGTGATAAAAAGAGGACTACATTGATCGTACTTGATTACAAAGACGCAATAGAATAAATATCCAGTAAAAGCAAAGAATGTTAGTCAAAGGTTAATATACGTGATAAAACCAAAAAACAACGTTGTTAGAAGACATACTAACGTTGTTTTTTGGTTTTATTTAAGCTGTTTTGTTAACTTTAGTGAATGGATTCTATATTATCCAAATGGTATAATTAAGTTAAAAAATTCCATAAAGGGATGGTATAACACATATGGATTTATTAAAAAAAGTTAACGATTAGTGATAATGACTCTCTAATAGAGCTTCTATAATTAGCTTTCTTGAAAAGGATGGGAGTAGATTGAAAAGGAGGTTTGTGCTAAAAGATAGTGCATATAAAAGCATTAAAAGTGAGGTAAGGTGGATTGAGCAAGAATACTGCGGTCATTATCATACTCAAAAAAAGATTGAAAAACTGGAAATTATGTTTGAGTATTTCGACGAGTTTAGTTTGAGGTAGATATGAACTGATAGCATTACAGAGTATCTCAACGTGTATTGAGGAAAAACTAGGTATAGACTATAAAATAAGCGAAAAATGCGAGGTGTAAAACTTCAATTTTACACCTCTTTTTACACCTTTTGCCCGTTATATTATGCGTATTCTATGCTATAATATACCATAATCACATAGTTACAAGAAATAGCAACCCCGCATAAACACTCATAAGGAGATTCAAGCAATGATAAAAGTACTATTCGTTTGCCACGGCAACATCTGTAGAAGTTAATAATTTTGAAGTAAATTAAGGCTCTTGGAGAAGTTATGGTTAAATTTTACACCTTGTTTACACCTTTTGCGTTTGTGTTTTGAAGACCGTCTTGGTGGTGGTTGGATTGAGAAAGGTGTTATATAGGAGAATCTGTTTGGATTGCTTCTCGCTGTGGTAAACATTTATATTCTTTGTTTGAAAATCTTTCAAATTTTGGGTTGACACAGGAAGACCTAGATAATGTATAAAGAGCAAGAGCTTGTTGCCATCATCCAGCAATATGAACCTATAACGTACTTAATACAAGTGATAGACAATGCACTGCGAAACAAGCTCAACTCGATTGGAAAGAGTCCATACCATTTACTTTAAAAACAGGTGAAACCATTGAAATAAATGTGCTTGTTTTGTTACTTTCATACTCTCGTTATCGTGTCTATCGACTTTCATTATCTAAGACACAGGAAGTTCTGTTTGCTCTGTTAGATCAATCTTTTGAAGTACTACAAGGTATTCCGAAAGAACTATTAACAGACAACATGAAGACAGTTATGGATCAACCTAGAACAGAGTATCAATCAGGAAAAGTCAACGTGAGATTCCAACAGTTTGCAGATGATTATGGATTTAAAGTAAAGCCTTGTATTGCAGGGCGTCCACAGACAAAAGCAAAAGTAGAGGCTCCAATGAAAATATTAGATGAAATTAGAGCTTATAATGGATTGCTATCTTATGCTGAATTACATGAATTAGTTGCTCGTATCAACAATCGTATAAATAGTAAAGTAAATAAAGGTACTGGTCGAATTCTGATTATGTATTATGAAAAAGAAAAGACCTCCTTATCCCCTCTACCAAAGGATACAATAAGGAAGTCCTATCAAATCATCACTCATACAGTAAAAGTAAATTCATCCAGTATGATTACTTATCAGTCCAATCAGTATTCTGTTCCCACAGAATACATTGGAAAGACACTGAATTTACAAGTGCATGATAATCATTTGCATGTGTATTATAGCACGACATTGATTGCATTGCACCCAATAAGTTCAAAAAAATTAAATTATCATGATTCTCATTATGTAGAACTTAGCAAACTCACGATGAAATCATCGAAAACAGACATCATCAAGTTTGCAAAAGAAAACTTAAATCTAATAGGAGCAATGTATCAAAATGGCTAGTATATATACACAATTAACGAAAAACTTAGAATACTTAAAACTAAAGCAAATGATTACCCATTTAGATGAAGTGGTTGATTTTGTAACAATGAACAACCTTTCATTTGTAGAAGGTCTAACAAAACTAACTGCATATGAAATTGATTTTAAAGAGGCAAATATGGTACGTTCCATGGTGAAAGTTGGTGCATTTCCACATCACAAAGAGTTAAAGGATTTTGATTTTTCTTTTCAGCCTACAATTAACCAACAGCAGATTTTAGAAATTAAGGTTTTTAGAAAATCAGGAGAATCTAGTCTTTTTAGGTTCAAGTGGTGTAGGTAATACGCATTTAGCTGTAGCAATCGGTATTGCTGCAGCTAAGAAAAGAGTGAGTACTTACTTTATTAAGTGCCATGATTTGATACAACAGTTAAAGAAAGCAAAGCTAGAGAATCGCTTAGATGATCGTTTGAAACACTTTTGTAAGTATAAGCTATTAATTATTGACGAACTTGGGTATCTACCAATTGATAAGGAAGATTCAAAGTTATTTTTTCAATTAATCGATATGAGATATGAAAAGAAAAGTACCATCCTAACAACCAATATAAACTTCGGAGATTGGGATGATATATTCTTTAATTCAGTTATTGCAATCCTTGATCGTATACTCCATCATGCTCATGTCGTAAATATAACAGGTAAATCATATCGATTAAAAGATTATATAAAAAATGAGGATGAGTAACGAACTTGTACATCATTATGAGATCGAAAATGTACATTTACATCTTGACTTTATAACTACGTTGGTTATTATTATAAGTAAATGTCGTGTTCCGCACAGTGGAAAAATTCTGTGGATACCAATCATTCCTCTTATTTTTTCCATAGCATATGCCATATTCTATATCATGAAGGTGCCATTGCTGCGAGTAATATTCGGGGACATGACCGTATTTGTGTGTTTATTCTTTGCGGCAGTTATGGAGGGATGTATTTAGGGGGGACTGATTCCGTGGAAAGGATTATGTGCCTCGTTTCTATTTTGCAGGTGCGGTACCTGAAAATGAATATACACCAGACACACCTATGAGTATTACGATTCAGGAGAACCCAAATTCATATGTAGAAGCCGACATAGCTAAGCTGTTTATCCAGTCATGAGGAGCAGATTCTCCGAGACCGCTGTCTTTGAGAAATGTGAAGGATGGAAAAGAGTATGCCTGGGAGTATTCTTCCGTACTTCTGGAATCCGACAGCCGGAAAGCAGTGATTGGTGGACATCAAATGCCAATAAAGGATTACTGGAAAAAAGTTGACAGAAAGAAAAGAGAAACTGGGCAGGAGGCCAAAGAAGGATTAGTAGGAGGGCGGTTGACATGAAAATAGGAGTACGGAAAGGAATGTTTGCAGTTAGTGTTCTAGCGCTGATTTTGACGGCCTGCCAGAAGAAAGAAGTAGAGGAGGTTTTTCAGATAGAGGAACCTGCCGTGGAATCTTCTGTGAGTCCTATACCAGAGGATACAAATACAACTATCGCAGAAACGGAAGAGAATACGATAGATTTAGAAAACGCGGAAACAGCAAAAGATGCCTATCAAGCGTTTTTAAGTGGAAATGAGACCGTAGTTACAGCAGAGAGGTTAAAAGATGAGGTTATGATTTATCAAGATACCGAAGAGGAACCAAAGATATTTACCAAGAAAGCAATGAGCCAAATTACGACACCAAACGACGATCAAAGGGATAAATATCTGAAGGTCGAGATAGAATTTGACATTCCTATCGCAACCAATTACTTTATTATCGCAAAACTTACAAAGGATACACAAGAGAATGCGAAAGGAATCGTTATCATTCCAGGATTATTTCAACCAACCAACCTACTAGTAGCAAAAGAACAATTCAATGAATCCATTACATTAGAGTCTGGACGTCAAGCGATAACGCTGTATTTTCTAGCGGAAAAGCTGAAACAGCGGAAAATGGATGGACCATACCAAGTTTATGTCGGAATACGATATATGGATGGCGAAAATCCGATAGAAGAATCCGTGATGTTTCTAACGAAGGATTATCAATATCAACAATTCGAGTAAAATAGAGAGAAAGCAGTTACAAAATAAAGAGAAATGAATGTTTTGTAACTGCTTTTTTCATGCCTAGGAGAAGTTCATATAAAATAGTTCATTTTACTGCGTTAATATGCCATAATCACATAATTACAAGGAACAACAAACCCGCATAAATACTGAAAAATAAGGAGTTTTAAGCAATGATTAAAATACTATTCGTCTGTCACGGCAACATCTGCAGAAGTCCGATGGCGGAATTTATATTGAAAGACATGGTAAAAAAACAAGGGTTAGACGATCAATTTGAGATTGCGTCAGCTGCTACAAGCACAGAAGAAATATGGAATGGCGTTGGGAATCCAGTTTATCCACCAGCAAGAGAAGAATTGGCTCGCCATGGTATTCGTTGTGATGGAAAGAGAGCTGTTCAGCTAAAAAAAGAAGATTATGATTACTATGATTATCTTATTGGCATGGATACGATGAATATTCGTAATATAGAACGAATGACAGGACATAAAGGTGAGAAAATATCGATGTTATTAGAGTATGCTGGAAGAAAAGATAGCATATCGGATCCTTGGTATAGCTCACGTTTTGATGTAACATATCGTGATGTTGTTGAGGGATGCCAAGCATTTCTTAAGTATTTAATTGAGTCCGGTAAGATTATAGTTAAATAAATCCACAGTTATGAAATACTTTAATAAAGTTATTAAAATCAATATTTGTCCTTCGAAAAGATACTACAGTCGTTGAATTTTTGTAGTATATAAATATACAGTGATCAATTGATTGTCAACGGGTCCAAAGCAAATTTACACCAAATTGAGATAAATAGAAAGGGAATAGAGTACAATGGACAAAAGATTTAAAATTGAAAATTTCCAGTGGGAACGCCATCAAAATCAGATGAATGAGTTATATTATCAAATTAGTAGTAAATATCCGAATGGTATGTATTGGAGTTACGATCCAAATTTCTGTCCGTGGGAAAATACCTTTGTTTTGCTTGACCAAAAGTATTTGAATGAGGAGGGCGTTGGCAAAGTAATCGGGAAGGCACAAGTAAATTATTATCATAAACTGGAGAATCATATTCCAATCGAGGTAATGCAGAGAATTATATTTCATTATCGAGTGATGCCGGAATATGAGGAAGTATCAGAAGCTGTAGAACTTTTGTTTGATGCCATTGTTGATAAAGCAATCGTTCTTGCAGAAAAGTCTACACCTGGACGTAAATGCGTTTTGTGTCAATCGTGTACAGATAATGAGGAATTTTATATTAAGCATATTCAGGAAAAGGGATATGTGGAACGAACCGGATATTACTGCATGAGCCTAAAGAAGGGCGAAGAGAATTTAGGCGAATTACAACATATTAAGGGGATTGAGGTAAGAAATATTACAGAAAAGTTTGATTCTTATAAAGATAGAATTTTAGAGATAGAACAGGAGTGCTTTCTGGATGATGTCATGAGTCAAGAGGAGCTTGATGATGTGGCAAAAGAAAATAGACTTACGGTATATGGTGCTTTCGATCAAGAGGAATTAATCGGATTATGTATCGGAGACCAACCTAAAGGAGATGCGCCAGAGGTTTTTAGTTTGAATGTATGTAAAGAATACCGCAGAAAGGGGATTGCGAGAGATCTGTTAATCACCTTGCTAAAGGACTTGAAAGAAATTGGGGCAGACTACATAACCTTGGCTGTAAAGAATGATAACGAGCCAGCAATCAACTTATATCGTACGATAGGGTTTGTTGCATACAGGAATGAAAGAATGTTTGGAAAAGAACATATACGGACAACAGCTCAAAAGAGATAAGGAAAATATGTAGATGTAGAACCAAACAAGATTTGTGGATGCAGATAATAGATTTGCACAGTTATTTGATACCCACAAAAAAGTGGGTAGTTTTCATTTCTTTATTTATCGGTTATTGTAAAGATGAGGTGATGAAAATGAAAAAAGAAACGCTATTGTTAATTGATATTCAGGATATGTATTTTACGCCCGAGGCAAACTTATTATATCGACCTCGTGAGGCTGCAATGAAGGCAGCGGTTTTGTTAAGAAAATTTAGAGAGGAAGGGAAAACGATAATTCATGTAAAACATAATGTCAAGATGTTTTCCGAGATCAATAAATTAGTGGAACCCTGTGAAGGAGAAAAAATAATTACCAAGGACTACCCGAGTGCGTTTCTTGGTACAGATTTACAAGAGTACTTGAAGGATAACGGAATAGAAAAAATAATTGTCGTTGGTATGATGTCACATATGTGTGTTGATACAACGGTCAGAGCATGCCAGGATTATGGGTATGAAGTTGTTGTTATTGAGGATGCCTGTACAACCAAAGATCTTATTTTTCAGGGAAGAAAAATAGACGCTATCCTAGTTCATGCGGCATATATGGCAGCACTGGATGGGATGTTTGCAAAGGTAATGCAATTGGATGATTATATATGTTATCTTTAGTAATGCATTTCAGGTTTTGAGTGATGGAGGAGTAGTTCTTGAACCTATCGGTGAGCTTCCATGGAGTAAATGCTGTGCAACTATTATTGACAAATATGGAGTCTGTTGGTGGATTTCAATTTGATAAACTTGAATTTGCAAGGAGAGATAGCTTTGAAAAAATTCATCATAATATCTGGTGTTCCGCGCGCTGGAAAAAGTACAATTTCGCAAACAATAGCAAAAAGATTTGGTTATCAGCATATTAGTATGGATTCAATTATTGCTGGCATCGAAACAGTTTTCCCTGAAACCAATATTGATACAGAAGCACCTATAGACCCTTATGTCAATTTGATAAATATCAGTTCTAGGATAGCTCCGTTTATTAAAGCAATGATAGATAGCGGGGAATATGATGAATGTGATTATGGGGCAGTTATTGATGTGTATCAGTTATTACCACAAGATTATATATCACACCTGAGCAAAGAAAATTGTGATATTTATTATTTTCTATCATCGGATGTGACACCAGAAGAAAGATTTCGGTTGCTTAAATTGTATGATACAGTCAATGATTACACTTATTTTCATTCAGACGAAGAAAAGCAGCAGGATTGTCTAGATATTGTGAATATCAGCCACAAGATTAAAGAACAGTGTATTTTTCATAACTTGCCTTTTTACGAAACATCATATAATCGTGATGAAGTAATAAATGTGTTCATGCACCAACTGGCGAATTAAATTCCTATTTGTCGAATAGAAAGAAAGGAGAACGTAGTAGATAGTATTTTGTGTAAAGTAAGTAAAGAAAGTTTATTTTACATACTTTGAAACATATTATACAGTCTACTACTAAAAATAAAATATGAAAATACGAACCGATTACACATGTCCACTTGAAATAGTCCATGACATTGTAAAAGGAAAGTGGAAAACAATCATCCTGTTTCAAATGAAAGATGGAGTAAGAACATTGTCAGAACTTGAAAATAGGATTGAAGGAATAACTCAGAAAATGTTACTGGAACAACTTCGAGAATTAATTCAGTTTGGACTGGTGGAAAAGAAAACCTTTCAAGGATACCCCTTACATGTTGAGTATTCTCTTACGGAGCATAGAGGCAGGAGAATGATTGAGGCCATAAAAATCATGCAAATGATAGGCATAGATTACATGCTTGAAAATGGAATGGAAGAATCACTTATATGCAAGGGAATTTTGACTGAAGAACAGGTTTTGAACAAAAATAATCTGATGCATGGATGATACGAATCAATAGCAATTTCAGAATTCGACTATTGTAGAATAAAACATAATTATCAGATTAATTAAACTTTACTGTAATAATCTTACTTAATGAATTAATAGTTTCTATCATGTTATTGGTTTCGTTGGTGTGATTTGTGCATAAGATATTATAAAAAGCATTGAGAGCTGATATATGCCAGATTATGTAAATGAAAGGGAGTTGTTAAGTCAACTGAATAATAGGGGAACACATATAAATGATAACCGCGACGATTACAATCAACAAAGAGATGACTTACGTAGAGATAATGAAAACCATCAAGACTGCAATGGTTGTTTCGATGATCGTCAAAGACGGAATCATGGTATAGACCAAAATAACAGATTAAAACAAGATGATAATTCGCGACCAAGTGATTGGACACTTATAGCTAATCGTACCGAAGCAAATGAACGAATGATACTGAGTCAAAGAGATAGAGATCAAGACAGAGACAGAGATAGAGACAGAGACAGAGATAGAGACAGAGACAGAGACAGAGATAGAGACAGGGATAGAGACAGGGATAGAGACAGAGATCAAGATAGAGATAGAGACAGGGATAGAGATAGAGACCGAGATAGAGATAGAGATAATACAGGAAGACCAGGAGGCCCAGGAACCCAAGGAAGACCAGGCGGTCAAGGAACCCAAGGTGGTCAAGGAGGCCCAGGAAGTCAAAGCGGTCAAGGAACCCAAGGTGGTCAAGGAAGACCAGGAGGTCCAGGTGGTCCACGTAGGAGAGAATTCGGTCCTCGTGAGCATTTTCCAAGAAATAATTTTCCACTTCCACCACAAGAGATTTTATATCTTCAAAACGGTGTCATTCGATCTATTAACCGTGCTGGAATAAATACGTTAGTAACCATAGCGCTAAGTACAAGAAACGTACCGAATCAAAATCAGTTGATTACCTTAGTGGTTACTCCAAACACTGTGCTTCGTGATCAGAATCTACGTATGATTCGAATCAATGATCTTCGAATTGGTATGTTTATCTCGGCTGCTTATTCCTCGAGATTTACAAGAAGTATTCCACCTCAAGCAGTTGCTTTTAGTATCATTGCATTTATTGAGGAACCGTTTGCTGTTACGACTGGAACAATTATCTCTATAAATGAAAGAAATCGAACGTTTACAACTGGAAATCGTAACAATGTGAATACACAAATCGTTTTTAATGTAACTGACGAAACTGAAATTTTTGCTCCAGGTGGTGGAAGGGTACGCTTCAATCGATTAAGAGTTGGAGATAGGGTTCGAGTAGAACATGCAACTTTCCAAACATTGAGTATTCCTCCACAGACGACAGCATTTCGTGTTTTTATCCTAAATTAACAGTTATTGTGGAGCGTATTTCTGGATTGTATTAGAGTTTGTTGCTTATACTTCTTATGAAGTGCATAATTTAAGTTTTTCGTGATATTTGGACCGAGGAATAAATTAAGATTTATTTTTATTCCTTGGTCCTTTTTTGTACTGCAATAAAAATAAACCACCGGCTTTGCCGGTATGTCCCCAATTCACTTTAGCTTTAAGTAAAACCTCCTAACATTTTGATGTAAGCGCAGATTTTAGAAATAATCTAAAAGTTTATGACATGATAAAATGAATCATATTAAAAATAATACATAGAATCGTCGTGAAAAGCCAAACTAATTTTGAAGTTAAGAAAGGTGGATATTACGATGATGAAATTTTTTAAATGTGATAATGATAGTTTGTTAATCCCAGTTACTAAATGCTTCACAAATGAAGGAAGTCTAAAAAGTGCAGATGAGATTACTCCAAATAGCGAGGATGCTTCCAAAGAAAAGCATATTCCAGTAGTGACCTGCACAGAAAATACGATTATAGTCAATGTTGGAAGTATAGCACATCCAATGACTGAAGAGCATTCAATTACGAGTGTCATCCTTGAAACACAAAAAGGAGGACAATATCAATTCTTGCCACATGACAGTGAGCCTATTGCTAAATTTGAAGTTGCTTCTGGTGATCGTGCAGTTGCAGCATATGCTTATTGTAATTTGCATGGATTGTGGAAAGTAGATATCGATTAAGTCAATATTGATGATTGAAAAGAAGAGGATGCAGATAAAGTTGTTTTCTTCTTCTTTTCTTTTATTATATTTATAAGACTGCGTTTGAGTGGGATACCACTTTTGACAAGGAATTTCAACAAAAAAGTCTACTATTATACGAATTTAATGAATAACATCAATGAACGACATAATATCCTAATCAATGCACAAAATATTATAACTAATAATGTACAACGTAATATGGCAATAATTGTTCAACATAATAGACGTAATAGGTTACAATCTATAGTATAATATTTTATAATATAGTATAATGAAAAATGAAGATGCAAAACGAAGTAATACGAAAAACTAAGAAATAAAAAAACTAAAAAAAGATTAAACCTAAGAAAAACCGAAAAGAATCAGATGAAGTTTGATCTAAAATTTTAATATTATCTAGATATTGATTTTGCAAAAGATAGATTTCGATTGAAATGGGGGAATGATGGACATTACAAAAATTATAATTGAAAGAGCAAAAACTAGTGATGGAAAATCTCTTACTTATCTCTCAAAGAGAATTTTTGATGATGACTCGAGAAGGTTTCTTAATCGGGAATGTGGTGGTCCACCTGGTTATTCCTCGGAGAAAGTAAATATTAAATTAATAAGAGGTATGGATTATTATAAAGTTAGATTAGAGGATTATACAACGATTGGTGGCATTATTATTTCAACTAGGAATCAAAAAGGGTATATTCAAAGAATGTTTATCGATTTGCCATATCAAGAACAAGGCATAGGTAAATATGTAATTGATTACATACAGTCAATCTATCCACTAATTGAGGAATGGGAGTTAGAGACGCCTTGCGATAATATAAGAACAAATCGCTTTTATTCGAAATGTGGGTTTGAAATCTACGATAAGAATAAAGGATTTAATTACTATAAAAAAAGGACAGAGTGACATTATATAAGTTATAAATCTTTATTGTAGTATCGTTTTTTTAGGTTTATAATATAATTATGTGTAAAATAATTATGTATAAAATAATGTCGTAAATACTAGAAATCTATTTCTTATAAATTAAGGAGGAAATATGAAAAAACAACGAAAGCTAATTGGGGTAATTGCCGGACTTGTTGAGGCTAACACTCAAGCAGAAATTTTAAAAGGCTTGTGTGATGTTGCCTTTCAAAATGATTGTGATATAGCAGTGTTTTCGATTTCTGTAAAGCAATATGCTCGTGAAATGTATCAAACCGGTGAGATTAATATATATAATCTGATTAATTATGAATTGTTTGACGGAATTATTATGATTCCTGATACACTTCGTATTAAAGGCCTTGTGGAACATATTACTTCCGAGTTAAAACATAAATTTATTGGACCTGTTATTAGCCTTGATTATTACATTGATGGTTTTATTAATTTAGAATATGATGACTTAAAATCTATGGAGGATATGACAGATCATTTAATTGATGTGCATCATTTAACTAATATCGCATGTATGACTGGACCGAAAACTCATCCACATGCAATACGTCGATTAAATGGATATATGAATTCATTAAAAAAACATAATATGGAAGTCAACGAAGAACAGATATATTATGGAGATTTTTGGTATGACGAGGGAGAACGTGTTGTTAATCATATGGTAAATACTCTGCCAAAGCTTCCACAAGCCATTGTTTGTACGTGTGATGTTATGGCAATTAGTGTATGTAATTCATTGAAAAAATATCAGATTAAAGTACCAGAAGATATTGCAGTCGTGGGTTTTGATGAAAGTAAAAACGGAATTTATTTCAAACCAGCGATAACAACAATGAGACATAAATCCTTTGGCTTAGGAAGATACGCAATGACACATATGATAGAAGCTCTAGAGCAAGTCCCTTTTTCTAAACCAACGGATATCGATTCTACCTTACTAGCTTATGAAAGCTGTGGTTGTAAATTTGATGATTATGGAATCGATTATTCTCGTCTGAGTTTAATTGATGATGATTTTACAGATAGTTTCTATAGTGTATATAACTATATGATAGAAGAGCTAGTATCTGCTGATACACTTCAGACTTTATCAGAGAGGATTAGTGAACATACATCACGTTTAAATGAGTTTGATGAGTTTTATTTAGCTTTGTGTGATAATTGGGATTATGTCGGCTTTAGTGAAGAAACTTCGCACAATTATAATACCAATAAATATACAGATAAGATGTACTTACAAATCGCAAAGGATGGTACACAAAGCAGTTTTAACCAAGAGGCATTTCCTTCATCAATCATGCTTCCTAAAATGTGGACTGAGCGTGAGAATCCTGCTATATTTTATTTTAATCCAGTTCATTTTAATGATCGATGTTTCGGTTATTCCGTTCTTACATACACAAAACCAAATACGATTCCTCGCTATCATCGCGATTGGTTACGAATCGTTGGTATAGCTCTTGAGAATTTAAGAGTAAAAAATAACTTTAAGTATTCAAATCAACAATTAGAAGAATATGCTCAAATTGATAGTTTAACTAAAATTTATAACCGTAATGCATTTTCTAAGTACAGTGCATCATTTTATAAAAAAGCACTTCAGGAGCAAAAATTATTGTTAATTCTCATGGGTGATTTAAATAGCTTAAAATATATTAACGATAAATATGGTCATATTGAAGGTGATAATGCAATACAATTATGTGCAATTGCATTTCAACGTATTTGTAGTCATAATGAAAAATGTTTCCGATATGGTGGAGATGAATTCATTTTGTTTGGAGTAGGTAGCTATTCTTTATCAGATGTACAATATATTGAAAAAGAGATCCACTCATATCTGCATGCTTATAATGAGAATTCTCAGAAACCATATGAAGTTAGCATTAGCTTAGGTTATTGGTATGGTCGTGTTGATGAACAGCATAATTTATGTGATTACATAAAGCTGACAGATCAAGCTATGCTTGAGATGAAACAGAAATATAAAAAAGAGAAACTTGTTGAAACAGATAAATCGGTTGAATAATAAATTTAACTAATAAGCAAAAAAGGTATCATTCATATGGATGATTTAGAAAGGGTAGAGCCATTATGAAGAATGATCTAGTAAATGTAATATATCAGCAAACGGAATTGATCTTTTATAATATGGCAATTTCAATGAAAACTACGGACCGTGATGCATTAATCTGTGGTGTACCGGCTTGGCGATATATCTATCATACTTTGCATTCATGTGATAAATGGTTTATCAATCCAAGTATTTTTTCTGAGCCAGCCATTCATGTAGAGCATCTAGAACAGGTGGATGTTCCATGTAATAAGGTGTTGACTGACGAGGAGTTATGGGAATACTATGACTTGGTGAAGAAAAAGGTTATGACATATCTAAAATCCTTATGTGATGAACAATTATATGAGAAACCAGAAAAATGCGAGTTTACAGTTTTAGAATTAATTCTAGGGCAGTTTCGGCATTTTATGTGTCATATTGGCATAAACAATGGAATTACAATTGCAAAAACAAATCGATATCCAAACGTATTGGGTCTGGATGCCTGGAAAGCTAATAAATTAGATGGAACGTTGTACGATGAATAAAAAATAGAAGAAAAGAACTGAAGATTTCGGTGTTCTCTAGAAAAGAGGATTTTCATGTTTCAAGGATTTAACAAGGATACAATTACATATTATGAAACGATAAGAAGAGATAATAGTAGAATAGCTCATAAGGAAAATGAAACATTATATTTGGAAGGTGTTAAGTACCCTTTAGAAGAGATGTATTATGAGTTATATAACTATTTTAATCGGCTCGATAACTGTTTACTTAGCAATAAACGTAGGTGTATATCTTCTGCGTATAATGATGCACGTTTCAGTAAAGAAAATCCAATCAAGGAGTACTTTTATCTACGGTTTAAACTGGAAAAAGCAGATAATAAAAATGTTTTAGGATTCTTTTTGGACGCAGCTTTGGACGGATATCGATATGGCCTGAATATTTATCATATGGATGCCAAAGGAATGGAGAGGATTCGAGACGTAATCTTAGATAACAAGCACTATGCTACTGAAACTATTCAGAAGTTCAATACGTGTGGATTATTGGAGTTACAAGGAGAAAGGTTTAAGAAAGACAATTATCCGAAGGAGAGTGCAGTTTTACGAGAATGGCTAGAAAGGAAACGCATTTCTTTGTATCACGAAGAAAATATCAACTCTTCTTTTTTTAACCGAGAAATCATCGATCAAATGTTTTCAGCATTTGATAGTGTGAAAGATATTTACTTTATGTTAAAGGAAGCTCTTTGATTAAGCGTAGGAAGGGAGAAATCCAAGGAAGATGAAGGATACGATACGCTCAACGAAAGAAATTATTAATGATATGTTATCCAAAGATCCAACGCGAATTTGGTCAGGAAGTTGTGACATTATTTCCCTTGGTCAGAACCACAATCGCATTATGGAGTTTATACCATATTTGGATTGTATGAAGGAGAGTACAAAAAATATTAATTTAGGAGGTCTCCTTCGTCCGAATCGTAGATTATTAAACAAAGCATTTGAAACAATAGAATTCCATAAATTAAATAAGACATGTCCTTGTTCTTTGTTCGGTGAGGATTCGAATCCAGTATCATTGCAAAAAGAAAACGATGTCACAATAGTAAAAACAAGTCATCTTGATCAAAGTAATTATGTAGATTATTATATGGTGCGCTGTAATCAGTGTAATCAATTATATAAGGTTGAAGAACGGCAGTATCACTATTTTTGGTGGAATTGGATACCACAGTAGTATAGTTATAAAAGGTAGCTTATCGGATTACAAAGCTTCGAAAGGTATAGGTGATAAATAATGATTAAATATATAAAACAACCAACTCCGTATTTATGCGGACAAGCATGTGTTGCTATGCTTGCCAATGTATCAGTAGATGAAGTTATTGCAATCATGAATAATGATAAAGGAACTTCGAAAAAGGAAGTAGCAGATGCATTAACTCATTATGGTATCAAACATGCAAAAACAATGACAAAAGTAGATCAAACAACGACTCTTCCAGACGTTTGCATTCTAAAGTTGCTCCTTCCAGGTTATAGCCATTGGGTTCTCTACTATAAAGGGACTTTTTACGATCCTGAATTTGGTGTTTTAGATAATTGTTATCATAAAGCGAGAATTCAAAGCTATCTCGAATTATATTTAGATGATTAAGATACATAATACCCATTAATTATACGTGAAATAAACTCCTCTTACTATAGCTATTTCTATAATCAGTGGGTGATAATCCAGTAATCTTTTTAAATGCGTTACTAAAGTTATGAACATCATGAAAACCAATGCTATATGCAATCTGTGAAATGGGAAGATTTGTTTCACTAAGTCCAGCCTTGGCATGCTCCATCTTTGTTTGTAAGATAAATTGCTTGATTGTAGTGCCTGATTGCTTTCCAAAGAAAGTGGTCAGGTATTTTTTATTGTAACAAAAATAGTCGGAAAGGTCATCAAGAGTAATAACCTCACTCACATGCAAGAAAATATAGTCACAAATATCATGAAATAATTGCTTTTGCTTGTCGTACTTTACATCATTTTTATGGACTGCGCATTGATTGGATAGTTCAGCTAATACTGCCGAGGTTAAGTAGTTATTTAAATTAACCTCATGATAACGTTTGTCGGAATCTTGAAGTTGTTTCATTAAGATGATGATTCGCTCGACAGAATGCAATGCTCCAGATTCCAGGATGAGCAGTTTGCTTTCTAAATTCGGTTCCTCTATGATATCAGCATAATTACGATCAATGATTTTTATATCATTTTGTCCGTTATGATAGGTGAAATGTAGCCAGTAAAAAGAGCAATCAGATTTTTGATATCCGTGTTGAAATTGAGTTGGTTTCATTAGGAGGTATTCTCCTTTATGAACGCTATATTTCGTTGTGTCATTAGCGATATATAATGTACCTGAAGTAACTACCATAAGCTCAAAATCAATTAATGGTCTGCTCATATGTACCCAGTCTGGTGTCAGTGACTGGAATTTTCCACACCATCGATAAGTAAAGGAATTATTCGTATCAAAAGAGAATACATTCATATTAGGCCACCTCCTTTCTTTGTTATAAACGATTTAAGCGTGAAACACAAGTGAGATTCTAACTTTTTTACACCAATTCATACTTTTTCGTATATCGTTGTAAATGAAAGATTGCTATAATATTAAAACAAGTATAACTTACTTTGATTATTTTGCTCTTAACGAGCTTATACTTGAATTGAAAAATGAATGATATGAAGGAGGAAAAAATAATACTATGGCAGCGGATAAAAACATAAATTATGACAGAACAAATTTAGAATCCTTTGGGTTAGATCAAGTACTTTTGACCGACCATTATTACATAAATGCAACCCAAAAAGAGATAGAATATCTTTTATCAATTGATCCACAGAGACTTCTTGCTGGATTTTATGAAACAGCAGGCATTCAAAAAAAGGGGGTAATGAGATATGAAGGATGGGAAAGTTTATTAATTGGAGGGCATACAATTGGACACTATCTGACTGCCTGTACCAATCTTTTCGTTTCTATCAATTCATCGCAACTACAAAAGAAACAGTTGCTATCCAACATTACTGAAATTGTGTATGGCTTATATGAATGTCAAAAGGAGATTGGAACTGGTTTTATCTTTGGTGCAACTGTAATTGACAAAGAGAATATCGAGCTTCAATTTGATCATGTGGAGAGAAAGGAAACTGATATTTTTACACAGGCGTGGGTTCCATGGTATACGATGCATAAGATTTTTGAGGGACTGATATCGGTAGCTTCTTTTAATAGGACAATAATGAAAAGCAATATATTGAAGAAAAATATATTGAAACAGGAGAAAATAAGTCAGGATGAATTGAACCAGGCTGAATTGAGGCAGGACGAGTTGAAGAACGATGAATTGCAATATAATGAAATAGAAGATGTTGCTAAACTTGCGCTTGAGATAGCAACACAACTCGGTGAATGGACTTATCGTAAAGTCATGTCATGGTCGATAGAAACGTTATCAACTGTGCTTGAGACGGAATATGGTGGAATGAATGATTGTTTGTATGATCTTTTTCAACTCACTGGAGATAAAAGGTTTGCAGATGCCGCTCATGCATTTGATCAGACAGAGTTATTTGAGAAGATATGTTCGGCAAAAGATGGCGAACATATCTTAAATAATCACCATGCCAATACGACGATTCCTAAGTTTGCAGGGGCATTAAATCGTTATATTTCTTATCTTGGAGATTCAACGGTAGATGCTGATATATACCTAGATTATGCGAAAAGATTTTGGGATATGGTAGTGAATCATCATACTTACATCACTGGTGGTAACAGTGAATGGGAACATTTTGGATTGGATGATATATTAGATGGGGAACGAACGAATTGCAATAATGAAACCTGTAATGCATACAATATGCTAAAGATGACGAAGAAATTGTTTATGCTTACAGGTGATGCAAAATATGCGAATTATTATGAAAATGCATTCATCAATTCTATTATGTCTTCTCAAAATCCAGAGACTGGAATGACAACTTATTTTCAGCCGATGGCGACTGGTTACTTTAAGGTTTTTGGAGAAAGATTTACAAAGTTTTGGTGCTGTACTGGTTCTGGGATGGAGAATTTCTCAAAATTAGGGGAAAGCTTTTATTTCCATAAAGATAATCTTCTTGTAGTAAATCAATATATTAGTTCGGAACTTATATGGGAAGAGCAGGGAATTAAGATAACACAAAAATCTAAGATACCAGTAACGAATAAAGTGGAAATATTGCTAAGTACAATAAAGGCAAATCAGAATCAAAAACTAAACAATAATCAAGAACTAAGCAATATTCAAAAACTAAACAATAATCAAGACCTGAATAATAATCAAAACATAAACAAGAATCTAAACCTAAACAAGAATCAAATTGATCAGAGTTACATTACGAATATCAACATTGCACTACGTTTACCAGAATGGTTGGCATCGCCAGCTACAATTGTAGTGAATGGCGTAAATTATCAATATGAGAGAATTCTAGACTACGCTTATATTACCGGACCGTTTACGGAAGATATAATGATAGAAATTACACTGCCACTTAAAGTGAGAGCAATTCAATTGCCAGATAACAAGGATGTTTATGGCTTTCAATATGGTCCAGTCGTGTTGAGTGCTTTGCTTGGGACAAGTGATATGGAAGAATCAACAACTGGAGTTAATGTTACAATTCCACTCACTAAGAAAATAGAGACGAAATATACGAAAGATGAATCGGATGTAATTAATGTACATAATGTATCTGTCAAAGAATATATTGCAAATATCGATGAATATTTGATTCGTAAGGATTTAGCAGAGAACCTTTGTTTTAAGCTGACAAATACGGATGCGAATCTAACATTTGTGCCCCATTTTTCTCAATATAAAGAACGATACGGAATATACTGGTACTTCGTTAATGAGGAAGATAAATACACAATGTAGCTTATTTTTTCCTACTCTTTCAGATCATAAATACTCAATATAGCCTTTATCTCATACACTTTATTAGAATTTCATTAAGCCTATTGACAAGCTAGTAAATACTAGCTAAAATGCATAACTAGTTGCTAGTATTTACTAGCCAAGCAATTTTAGCTAGAGGATACTCGATCAAACAGTATTGAAATATGGCATTATCGTATGAGCTAGTATGATTTAAGGAGGGAAAAAATGAGTGAATTTAGTTTAGAAACCTATTTAAGTAATGGGGTTGAAACGATTGTAAAAGGAGCAATAAAGGCTTCATTAAAAAATCCAAAAGAGAGTCTTTTTATGGCACAGTATGCGTTAGCCAGTAAGAAGGCAAGAGAATTGAGAAGAAAAGCAGAAGCTTATGAAGAGCATATCCCACCTTTTTTGATTGCGAGTATAACAAGTCAATGTAATCTTCATTGTGCAGGATGTTATGCACGTGCAAATCATGCATGTCAGGACAAAAAAGCAATCGATCAATTGTCTGATATGGAATGGAAAAGAATCTTTGAAGAAGCAAAAGTTTTAGGGATATCATTTATTCTTTTAGCTGGTGGAGAACCTTTGGTTCGAAAAGATGTTATAAGTATGGCAGCAACAATGAAAGAAATACTGTTCCCAATATTTACAAATGGAACTATGATAGAAGAAGAGTACATAAAGTTATTCAAAGATTATCGGAATCTAGTACCTGTAATTAGTATCGAGGGGAATGAAGAGACGACAAATGAAAGACGTGGGCCTTACGTTTACCAAAAAGTAATGAAAGCAATGAATTCAATGCAGGACAATGGAATTCTATATGGAGCGAGCGTAACGGTAACAAAGAAAAACATTTTAGAAGTAACCAATCAAGAATTTATAGATCAACTCTATATGAGAGGGTGTAAAGTAGTATTTTATGTAGAATACGTACCTGTGGATGGGAAAACGAAGGAATTGGCTCCAATGCAAGAGGAACGTGAAGTGATGACAGCTCAGCTTGCAAAATTAAGAGAAATGTATGACGATCTATTATTCATTTCATTTCCAGGAGATGAGAAAAGCTCTGGAGGATGCCTAGCAGCAGGGAGAGGATTCTTTCATATTAATTCTCATGGTGGTGCTGAACCTTGTCCGTTTTCACCATATTCCGATACAAATTTACGTAATACATCACTTAAAGATGCATTGCATTCCCCATTATTCCAAAAACTACAAAATAGTGGTACACTAATAGAGGAACATGTTGGAGGATGTGTTTTATTTGAAAAAGAAGAAATCGTAAAGGAATTGGTAGGGTGAGTGATTTGGGAACAAAGGAACGAATTATTGAAGAGGCACTTGAGCTATTTTCTAAGAAGGGGTATGCTGGAACTAGTATTAAAGAAATTGCGAGTGCTGTTTCCATTAAAGATAGCTCACTTTATAAGCATTTTAAAAGTAAAAAAGAAATCTTTGATACCATTGTAACTATAATGGGCAATCGTATGGAACAGTTAGCTACAGATTTACATTTCCCAGATTTATCAGAAAGGGGAATTGAGCAGTATGGTTCGATGAATTTAGATTATTTGATTGAGCTTACACAAAAAGTTTTTTTGTATTACGCGAAGGATGATTTTGCTGCAAAATTTCGTCGAATGTTAACAATTGAACAGTATAATAACTCAGAAACCGCTAGTCTTTATCGGAAAATATACATGGAGGATAGTATCCAATATCAAACGTTGATGTTTGAGAAGCTTGTGAAACAAGGTTTTTTAAAAGAGGCAGACCCATTAACACTGGCTATTAATTATTATACTCCAATCTTTTATTTCATCAGTCGATATGACAATGACGATTCTAAAGAACAAGAAGCCTTAGATATGGTGAAAAGTCACGTTACTGAGTTTTATCGAATATACAATAGACATTAGTAAAAAAGATTTCTCACCAAATGTGAGAAATCTCTTTTCCTTGTAATATTATTTTTAGAAACCAAGTGGAAGCTTACATGTTAAGAATAAGAATAATAAGCACACCCATGAAATTAAGAAGGCGATTGAGTATGGCATCATTGCAGAAATCAGATTACCAACTGAGAAGTCTTCTTTATATTTTTTCATATAAACTAATACGACACCTGCATAACTCATAAGTGGAGTGATAATATTAGTAGAGGAGTCTGCGATACGAAAAGCAGCACCAACAACATCAGGAGTCATACTTGTATTGGCTTGATACAACATTGGGATAAAGATTGGTCCAAGTAACATCCATTTCGAAGTTAAACCACCAACAAAAAGGTTAATTAGGGCTGAAATAGTAATAAATCCGATGATAAGTAAAGTAGGAGAACCAGAAAGACCTAATGCTTTTAATGTTTCAGCTCCTAAATAGGTAATATAAGTACCAAATTGAGTGTAGTTTAATAGTGCTAAGAAGTTGTAGGAGAAGAAAGTTAATACAATAATATAGCCCATACCACCAACTTGCTTGGACATTGCTTTTACAATATCGCTTGAACTTTTAAACTTACCTGTTGCTTTTCCATAGAAGAAACCACATGTGAAGAATACAAAAGTAATTAATAAGATAATATTATCTACGAATGGAGTAACTGATTTTCCATCTTCATTTACATAAGGCTTTAAAGGACCAAATGCAAGTAATGCTAAAACTACGATGGAGAATAGAAGACCTACTCCAGCCCAACGAATTCCTTTTCTTTCAGTATCCGTAATCTGGTAGTTAGAAACATCAATATCACTAGGTACTGTATAAGATAAATTTTCGAACTTTGGTTTGACAAAACGATTGGTAATAAAACCACCAACAAGTACTAATAAGAAAGTGGAAGCAACCAAGAAATAGTAGTTCATAGAAGCACCATTTAAATTTTGACCGAGGTAAGATACAAAAGGTACTCCTTGTGAAGTAGCGAAGATTTCAGCATTATTACCAACCACGATATCAGATACGGTATATGGAATTAAGTTTGCACTAAAACCAGCAGATACACCAGCAAATGCAGCGAACATACCGATTAATGGATTTTTACCAATACCAAGGTATAAAAGACCAGCAAGTGGAATTAATACGATATAACCTGCATCAGAAGCAATATTACTCATGATACCTAAGAATACTAATAAGTAAGGTAAAATTTTTACTGGAAGATTACCACCTATTTTACGAATTAAAGCTGATAATAAACCAGATTCTTCTGCAAGACCAATACCAAACATGATAATTAGGATTACACCAAGGATACCATTACCATAGGTTAACCAGTTTGTTACAAGTGCATTATCGAATATCCAACGAATATTCTCAGAAGTGAACATGTTTTTAATTGACATAGTAACTGTTTCACCGTTTTTACCTAGTGTTTCAAATGTGTGTCCACCCATTATTGCTGAGAGGAGCATAATAATTACGAATAATCCAATAAAGATAATTACTGGATCAGGTATCTTATGTCCAACTCGTTCAATAAAGGATACTTTTTTCTGTTTTTTTTCTTTCTTATCTGACATATCCCCACTCCTTTTTTAAGATTGTATACAAATATACTATAATAATCTTTAACAAGAGTAAATGTTATAATATTACCAACAGTGCATAAATATGGTAAAAACAATGTCATTTTGTCTATATATAGTGTTTTATATAAAAATAAATTTAATATTATGAATGAAAAGAACTATTGGCTATAGCTCATGAGTATATTAATTTGTTTTTTAAGCTAATAGGGTAGCAAATGAAAGAGTTAGAAATAATACTATGAAGATAATGAGAATTAGTAAGAGTTTATATAGAGATTTCGAAGAAATATATAGAAAAATAAGGAATATAAGTTGAATATTTACATAAGAGAGTGATATAATACCACGAAAAGAGAGATTTATATAGAATCTGGGCTGTTTATAAATCGGTAATTTTACATAAAAACTGAAAACATAAATAATAATGGAGGTCGTAAATGAATCACAGAATTTTACTTTATGAAGAATTATCATTTAATTCCATATTGGTATCGTGTAAAAGAAATTAAATAATATTTGTATATAGATCAATTTTGTGAAAGAGGTAAAGCATATGAAGGAAAAAAGAAATACAGAGGAAAAAATTAAACAGATCGTTGTTACACTTGGAGCAGATGTATGTGGAATTGGTTCAATTGAGAGATTTCATAGTGCACCAAAAGGCTTTTCTCCAATTGATTTGTATCAAGAATGCCAATCAGTGATTTCGTTTGGTGTGGCACTTCCGAAAGGTGTTATGGAGGTGAATCCAAAACTTATTTATTCTCACTACAATGGAGCAATTATATGTACAAAAGTTGATGAAATCGCTTTGTTAGCTGCAAAAGAAATAGAAAGGCAATTTTCTTGCATTGCAGTTCCAGTACCTTGTGATGCACCGAATGAATACTATGAAGCTGAGAACATGACAGCAAAAGGAATGATTTCAATGAAGCATACAGCTGTTTTATGCGGAATTGGTCAGCTTGGTAAGAGTACATTACTTTTGAATCCTAAGTTTGGAAATTTGTTAGTTGTTGGAGCTATACTGACAAATCTCAAACTCGAATCCGATGAATTTTGTGATAGTATTTGTATCAAGGGATGTACAAAATGCTTGGATAGTTGCCCTACCCACGCAATTGAAAACGGAAGTGTGAATCAAAAATTATGTCGTTTAAATACATATGGGAAAACAGCTAGAGGTTTCGATACAGTAGAATGTAATGTTTGCAGAGGAGTATGTCCAATGAAATATGGAATTTAAGGAATTTAAGTTTAGGGGGGGCTATATGGAATTATTTAATTTTGATGCGAAAAGTAAGATGATGAGCAACTTAACGCAAAATCAACAAATTGAGGATACGTACTTTTCAACTATTGATGAAAAAAGAAAAGAAAATCCTCTCATTGGTGCACAACTTGGAGCAAAGGATATCTATCACTCCGTTTTCAATACATTGAAAGAACCGGATGGGAGATTAAACGTGAATAACCTGCTTTTATGGATGAGCGGTCTGGCTGGCTTGAGTTGTCAGATGACAGTGTGGGAGAATGTAAAGGAAAAGAGATTATCGGAAGAGAAAGGTCTTTACGTAATCGATACAGTAATCGGGCAAAAGTATTATATGGGAGATGCATTGAACAATTACTTATTAGAAAATCGATATTCTGTTTATTCGTTGGTTGCAGGAATCTATCACAGTTGGGAACCGTCCAAGGAGATTCCAGAATTAAAAAATTACATAGTTAATTCTGTGAATAATGTAGGAAACGAAAAGTATCGAATTTGGGGGTATGTGAATCCAACTGAGATGACAGGACCTTATAAATCAGCTTGGGATTCTTTCGAAAAAAAGACAAGGCGATATTGTGCAGACTCAAGTGAATGGCCAATCTTGTTTGGTATGGCACTACAGATGGCAATGAATGATGCAATTCAAGCAATCAGTAAAGAACAATGTTTTGATATGGTTATGGAGAATTTATTATTTATGGCAAAGATGGATTATGGGAGGTAACAACATATGGATCATGATATCAACTTTCTAAGACTAGCAGAAGACCGTTATTCTGTTAGGAAGTTTCAAAATAAGCCGATCACTCAAGAAGACTTGAATCAGATATTAAAAGCTGGACATTTAGCGCCGACTGCATGTAATCGGCAACCACAGCGTATTATGGTCATTAATGATGATATAGGATTAGATAAATTAAGAAAATGTACCCATTGTCATTTTAACGCACCTACCGCAATTTTAGTTTGTTATGATAAAGAATTATGCTGGGTACGGGAGTTTGACGGAAAAAATAGTGGAGATATTGATGCAAGTATTGTTACTACTCACATGATGCTAGAAGCAGCATCGATTGGTGTTGGTACTACATGGGTAATGTATTTTATTCCTGAAGCAGTACGTGAAGAATTCTCAATTCCAGATCATCTGGAACCAGTTGCTTTACTTGTTATGGGATATCCAGCAGAAGATTCAAAACCATATCCAGAGCATACTAAGTTTCGCAATATGGAAGATATCGTAACATATAACAAGTATTAAGAAATATATGATGGATTTATATTTATTATTATTTATTCTAGAACTGCATAGAGGATATAAGTAAAAGATATAGCACAAAGTATTTACTAAAATCATAGTATATGGTATATTAAATAAAACCATCGACAAAGAGTAAGTACGTTTTGTATCTTTCTATGCAGAGAGTCACTAATGGTGCGAATGTGACAAGTAAAGACAATTCGGAATGGGCTTTGGAGGGCGAGCTGAAATTATAGTAGGTGAGCCGGAGTGTAATCTCCGTTATCAAATTAAGCATATGTTTGTATGCGTAAAGAGGACGAGAAATCGTCAAGCAGGGTGGCACCGCAGAAGTTTGATACTTTTGTCCCAGCATTATAGTATGGGATGAAGGTATTTTTTTATGTAATGAATTTCACCCGAATTTTCAATTACATATAAGCTCTATAGAATGGTTATAGGAGCTAATTAAATCGATATTTTCTTCCCCAAACCAGTGGTATGACCACACTCAGTGAAAGGAGATAAGAAAAATGAACGAAACAAAAATTCCTTACAAAATTTATCTAGAAGAAAGCGAAATGCCAAAACAATGGTATAACGTAAGAGCAGATATGAAGAATAAACCTGCTCCATTGTTAAACCCACAGACACTTGAACCTATGACTTTTGATGAATTACGCAATGTTTTTTGTGATGAGTTAGTGAAACAGGAATTAGATGATACAAATGCGTATATAGATATTCCTCAAGAAATTCGAGATTTCTATAAGATGTATCGACCAGCGCCATTAGTTCGAGCATATTGTCTAGAGAAAAAATTACAGACTCCTGCAAAAATTTATTATAAATTTGAAGGGAATAACACAAGCGGTAGTCACAAGCTGAACTCTGCAATTGCACAGGCTTATTATGCGAAGGAGCAAGGATTAACTGGTGTGACAACAGAAACAGGTGCAGGTCAATGGGGAACCGCTTTATCTATGGCTTGTTCTTATTTTGGCTTGGATTGTAAAGTATATATGGTAAAGGTATCTTATGAACAAAAACCATTTCGCCGTGAAGTTATGAGAACTTATGGAGCAAGTGTTACACCATCTCCATCTGAGGAGACTGTGGTAGGTCGTAAGATATTAAGTGAACATCCAGGAACTACAGGTAGTCTTGGTTGTGCAATTTCAGAAGCAGTAGAAAAAGCTGTTAGTACACCGGGCTATCGTTATGTATTAGGAAGCGTGCTTTCTCAAGTTTTATTGCATCAATCGATTATTGGTTTAGAAACAAAGATAGCACTTGATAAATATAATATCACACCAGATATCATTATTGGGTGTGCTGGTGGTGGATCAAACTTAGGTGGTCTAATCTCTCCATTTATGGGAGAAGTATTAAGAGGAGAAAAGAATTATCAGTTTATTGCAGTTGAGCCTGCTTCATGCCCAAGTTTAACTCGTGGTATCTATGCTTATGATTTTTGCGATACTGGTAAAGTTTGCCCTCTTTCCAAGATGTATACGCTTGGAAGTGGTTTTATCCCTTCAGCAAATCACGCAGGTGGATTGCGTTACCATGGAATGAGCTCTGTACTTTCACAATTGTATGAAGATGGCTACATGGAAGCAAGGTCAGTGGAACAAACTGCTGTATTTGAAGCGGCTGAAATGTTTGCAAGAGTAGAAGGTATTCTTCCTGCTCCTGAAAGTGCTCATGCAATTCGTGCAGCAATTGATGAAGCGATGAAATGTAAGGAAACGAACGAAGAGAAAACAATTGTATTTGGTTTAACTGGAACAGGTTATTTTGATATGGTTGCATATGAAAGATTCAACAATGGTCAAATGACTGACTATATTCCATCAGATGAAGAACTTCAAGCAAGTTTTCGTACACTTCCAAATGTTGATAAATAGAATCAATTTGTAATTAAAGAATAGAATACACATAATTTCGAGCAGAAACCGATTTCAATTGATGGTTTCTGCTCTTTTATTGAATAAATAACTATTAGTCTATGAATTGTGGTATATATTTCTTGTATAAATAAATATAGAGTGTTATACTAAATTTATAGTTTGGAAGAGAAAAAGGACTATATCGTGTAAAATAGTACATAAATTGACAAGGAAAGGGGATGCCAATTCATGGCAGTATTAGAACCGATGTATTGTAGTAAATGTGGAGCAAAATTGTCTGATGAAAGTTCTTTCTGTACACAATGTGGAGCTTTAAAGAAAAAAATTGATAAGTCAAATACGCAAGCAAATCAGCAAAATGTGAATCAGACATTTCCTGATTTTGAATATTCAGTAGATATGAAACAACCAGCAAATCAACAGCCAATAAATCAAGCATGGACACAACCACCTTTGAATCAGCAAACAACGTATCAGCAACCTTTGAATCAGCAACCTATGAATCAGCAACCTATGAATCAGCAACCGATAAACCAGCAAGCATGGTCCCAGCAGTCGATTAATCAGCAACCAATCAACCAGCAAGCATGGAATCAGCAGCCGATGAATCAGCAACCAATCAACCAACAAGCATGGAGCCAGCAGCAAGTAACGCAGCAGGGCTCAATGCCATGGCAAGCATCAACATCACAAAATGGTTACTTTCCTTCGAATTCTTCGAATGAGATATTAATCCAAAATAAAAAAAAGAATTGGAAACCTAAAATAATTGCTATTGGGGCTGCATGTGCGTTTATAGGATTAATTATTGTTATATTGGTTTTAGCATTACCTAAGGGAAATAAAGAATTTTATACTGGAACGATTGAAGCGTTAGAGAAAAATTTTAACTCTGACGGTTTTAAGGTCACCATTACAGTAGATGGAGAAACTGTAAAAGCTTTAACCTATATCAATCCTAAAAAATCAGAAATTGCTTTTTTGGCAAGTAGTAATCAAACATCAGAACAATTAGCTTTGTTTAATGGTTCTGTTTTTGAAATTGATGATAATCGGTCAATATTGAATGAGGATATAAGCGAACAGCAAAAATTAGTATTTAAATATTATAATAAATATTTTAGTGGAATTTCTGGTTTAGGTGATATTGATTTAGAACTTCTTCTTGATGATATTGCAAGTGATTCAGGTGGATTTCCTACCTATTATTTTAGCTTGATAGATTTTGATCAATTACAGAATGAAATTAAAGAGCTAGAAAGTAAATTGAATGATAAAGAATTCCTTGAAAGTAATTTTGATTATACGATAGAGGAATATGATGGTGAGATTAATCATTCATTAACAATCAATTCGTATGATTTTATAGAATTATTAATAAAAGAGATGGATTATGAATCGGAGTTATTTAGTGTTGTAGAATTAGAAGATGTCTTAGATGATTCTGATGATATTGATTTCTTAATTGATACAACAATCGAAGATGGTTATTTAACAAAGCTTAAATTAACAGTAAAAGATAATCGTTATAATGATAGAGATACAATAAAGATAACATTTAGCGACTTTGGATCAGATGATATTAAAGACATGTTGGAGACTGTTGAAGAGTATTATGATATTATGGAAGAAGATTATTATGATTATCCAATTGAATAAGTAATAGGGATTAAAGATATCCTGCTGCCACACAAAAAGTGTGGCAGTTTTTTCTATACGAGGAGAGTGTGCGAAGCACACTTTTGTTATATGCGAGGAAATTTCTCTGAATTTCCTCGTATATAAATAAGCTCCGCAGGATGCGCACAAGCGCGAAAGAAAGATGTCGCTTACGCGACCGCGCTTGGCGCGAGTGTTTTGCAAGCAAAACACTTTTTTACATTATTGTTTTGTAAATTGACCTAGGAAGAAAGATATAATATAATCGATATATAGTATTAATGAAAACTGGGTATTTGAGAGGCAATAATGTAATAAAATAAGAAACTATATTAATGAGGAATCAAGAATGAATAATATAATTAATCCGATTACAAGACAAGACTATCCAGATCCAGATGTAATACGTGTCAATGATACATACTACATGGTTAGCACAACCATGCACTTTATGCCAGGAGGAGTTATTCTACGCTCTTATGATTTAATAAATTGGGAGATTGTAACTTATCTATATGATAATCTCGAGGCTACACCTGAACAACGCTTAGAAAAAGGTAATATATATGGGAAAGGAATGTGGGCAGCAAGCATTCGCTATCATAAGGATACCTTTTATGTTTGTTTCGTAGCTAATGATACACATAAAACATATCTATATCAATCGAAGTCAATTGAAGGTCCTTATAAGCTACAAGAGATTGAAGGATTTTATCATGATTGTTCCTTATTATTTGATGAAGAACGTGTGTTTATTGTATATGGAAACAAAGAGATTAAGTTAACAGAATTAAATTCTGAATTAACAGGACCAAAGCCGAATGGATTAAACCGCACCCTGGTAAATGATGTTGGTAATCCAATGTTAGGTTATGAAGGTTCTCATTTATATAAGGTTAATGGTAAGTATTATTTATTTTTAATCCATTCCTTAACGACCGAATGGAGAAGAGTTGAGGCTTGCTTTGTAGCGGATTCTCTTGAGGGAGAATTTGTTGGTGGAGATGTCTTTAATGATGACCGCGAATATTGTCATCAGGGTATAGCGCAAGGCGGAATTGTGGATACACCTGACGGTAAATGGTATGCTATTTTATTTCAAGATTCGGGTGCAATCGGGCGATTACCTATTCTAATACCAATGCATTTTGAACATGATTTTCCTGTGATTGGCGAAAACGGAAAAGTTCCACGAAGCTTTGAAGTAAAAAGCACAAGACCAGACTATGTTTATCAGACATTATATGGAAGTGATGACTTTACTTGGAAACAAGATAAGAATGGTAAATTTCTTCCTCCAATGTTCTGGCAGTGGAATCATATACCTGACTCTAAACATTGGACAATTGATTTAGAGAAACAAACATATATAATTACAACAGGAAAGATTTGTTCTAATGTAGAACAAGCAGTTAATACATTGACACAGCGAATGTATTTTCCTAGTTGTGCAGGTAGTGTCACAGTAGATGGAAGTAATATGAAAAATGGAGATTATGCTGGGATTTGTGCATTTCAGTCTTGTTATGGAATGATAGCCTTAACAAAGGAAATGAATGATTATTATCTAGTAATGTTTGAGAGAAATCCAGTTATTTCTGGTAAAGGTGAGCTAGTCAAAGAGTTACATAAGGAGCAGGAAGTTGCAAGAATGAGACTAGACACTTCCAAAGTAAAATTAAAAATTGTAGCAGAATTTGATCAAATGAAAGATATCGCTTCCTTTTATTATCAAGATGGAGAGGCTTGGAAGCAATTTGGAAGTCAACATAAATTATATTTTCTATTGGATCATTTTACAGGATGCCGTTTTGGATTGTTTTGTTATGCTACGAAAGAGTATGGTGGAAGTGCAGCTTTTAGTAAGTTTCAATATGAATGCTAAAAGTTATAGGAAAAGGAGACAGTTATGTTTAATACAATCATAGCAGAAACAGATCGTCTAATTTTAAGAAGATATATGAAAGAAGATTTACAAGATTTATACGAATATTTATCGAATCCTGAGGTTGTAAAATATGAACCATACAAACCAATGTCGATGAAGGAAGTTGAGGATAATCTTAATTGGAGAATTTCAACAGAAGAGATGATTGCTGTTGAGCTAAAAACTAATCGTAAAATGATCGGAAATGTATATTTAGGTAAACGTGATTTTGAGGCGTTAGAAATTGGATATGTCTTTCATCGGGATTATTGGGGACAAGGGTATGTGAAAGAAAGTTGTAACACGTTGATAAATGAGGCATTTAGAAATGGAATACATAGAATTTATGCAGAATGTGATCCCGAAAATACGAGTTCTTGGAAATTACTTGAAGCCTTAGGCTTTACGAGAGAAGCTTTCTTAAGACAAAACGTCTATTTTTGGAAAGACGAAGATGGGAAGCCTATCTGGAAGGACACTTTTATTTATTCTAGATTAAAGAATTAATGGAAAAAATACGCTAAGAATAATATGAAAAGTTGTCACTTTGATAGAAATGTACTATAATATTAAAAATATGATGCTACGTAGTTGAGTCTGCCACACAATTTTTATGAGAAAAATACTAAGTACATCAATCGCTACAGAAAAAAAATTAAGGAGAATAAGATGGAACCAATCACCATTGAGGAATTTTGCCCAAAAGTTACATATGAGAAAAGAAACAATGTTATATATGGAATTGTAAACCACGAGACTTATGATTCAAAGACAACTGGCTTAGAGCGTGGCTTCAATATTCTTCTGCCAGCTAATTATAACTCAGATAAGAAATATCCTGTATTGTACCTTCTACATGGAATCTTTCAAGATGAATATACCTTGATTGGGGATGAAAACTTTTGTATTGCTCAAATAGTTAGAAATCTGTATGAAGATGGGAAAGCAAAAGACATGATTGTCGTTTTTCCAAATATGTATGCAACATCAGATGTTAACCAAAAACCTGGTTTTTCAGAAAAAGATTTAAAACCATATGACAATTTTATTAATGATTTAGTAAATGATCTGATACCGTACATAGAACAGAAGTATTCTGTATTAACTGATAGGGGAAATAGAGCAATTGCAGGATTTTCAATGGGTGGAAGAGAATCTTTATTTATTGGATTATCACGACCAGACTTGTTTGGATATGTTGGAGCCATTGCACCTGCACCAGGGTTAACACCAGCGAAAGACTGGGCAATGACGCATCCCGGCCAGATGAAAGAAGAGGATCTGCATTTTAATGAAATAAAACCATTTCTTTTATTTTTATGCTGTGGAACTAATGATAAAACTGTTGGAAAATATCCAGAAAGCTATCATAAGATTTTTGTAAATAATAAGGTTGAACATATCTGGTATGAAGTAACCGATGCAGATCACGATGAAAAAGCAATACGCAGTGGTGTATCTAACTTTGTTACTGCTATTTTTCATGAGTAAGATGGATTTTTATGATTTTCATGAAGCAGTGATTTCGATTACGTGTTGAAAACAGCTTTTTTCATTCTCCTTTAAGAACACTAGGTGCTGTTTTCAAAATCTTATAACCTCAGAAATTTTGAATAAGTATTACATTTTTCAAGATTTCTGAGGTGTTTTTTATGAATAAGTTAATATTTTGCAATTATCCGAATGAAAATGAAAGAACTTCTCATAATACCTATATAAGCTATAAATTATGATCAGTATATGGAGGTAGAATGGATGTTTAGATTTATTGTTCAGGACGGAGATGCGTTTAGTAAACATTTTTTTAAGTACAATCTTTATAGTGAGGTAAAAAATTGTACGAGTAATACCATGTCTTATACATCTTCAAATGCTAGCAATGCTGGTGTGTCATCAGTTTATAGATCAGAGGAACCAGCTCGTGATACTTACAATACCAATACTCATGTCTATCGTATCAAGGATCTAATTGATGCAATTAATACAAGTGTAATTATGGATGGTAGAAAAAAGGAACAGTACATTCAAATGTTGTCGAGTTCAGATTCAGAGTTTCATAGTGATAATGAATTTATTGATATTTGTCATAATTTAGGCGAATGCGACGTCCTTTAGATAGATGGATTTAATAATACGCAACATGCTTTCGCTTGAATGAAGTTCGTAACGGTACATATGGGCCTAAAATACAGGCCCAAAGTACCAACGACTTCATAACAGGATACTTCTATATTATGATTCAGAAAAGCGCTTTTGACACCCAAATGGTAGCAGGTAAGTTCTTTGAAAAAAAATTATTACATTTTTGTTCCTTGCATTGTAATTTTATGTTTAAATGGTATATAATGGTAAATGGAAATCTCATCTTAGAGGAGGCAATATGAATACCGATTCTTTAAAAAAAGCAATTGCTGTCACTACAAAAGATAAGATCAAAATATACGAGGAGTTTGAGGAGAAACGAACGATAATTATTGAACTGTTAAAACCCTTTATAAGAACTGAATTACAAAATACAATAGATAACGAGATTAAAGAATTTCCTGATCATACTCGGGAATTAGGCTTAGAACAACTTAAAAATATGAAAGAAGATCTTAAAATCTTGTTATTTAACGCGAATGCAATGACAACTGATCTTTTGTCTGAGGATACATATTGGCTTCATGTAGATTACCAAATCGATGTTAATAATGATAGACAAAAATATCAGAACAAGAGACTAGCGAAAGAACTAATTATGACCGGGATTAAGTTTTTAATTGGTAAGGCAGGAGAGATACTGATTAATTATGGGTATGAACGAGTAGGTGCAAGTTACTCCATGAATTCAAGATGGCAGCTCAACGACATTGGTGATATTGTGTATGGAGCAAATTATGGATTAATCATACCTAATAATATTGTTGATTTAATCAATAGCTATTCGAATGATATTGAACGTTTACACGAAATTATTTACAAATTGACGTATTTAACAAAAGAATTGGAGCAACAAGAGGCAATGGAGCTTTGGCAAGAAGCATAGGTAAGTTGCATGAAATCAAAGGGGTAAAAATAAATGCAGTACAAGCAGTCGAATTTGTGTAACTGATAGGTATGATTGTAATATAGTATGATTGGTAGGGCCTGTATTTTAGGCCCTTACTTACCGTTATGAACTTCATTCAAGCGCAAGCGTGTTGCCAGATGATCTAGATTGTCATAAAAAAGCCTAAACGGTCGAGATAATCTTGATGTGATTTATAATTCTCATCATAAGAGCCAACCTTTCTCCAAAAAGAACGATCATGATTGAGATGAAAGATATGGCATAATTCATGGATAACAACAGAATCGATCACTGGGAGTGGAGCCATACTCAATCGATAATTAAAGGTTAACTCTCGGTTGTTGTTACAAGTCCCCCAGGCTTTCGGATTATCTACGATGGTAATACTTTTACTTCTCACATTCATTAAGGATTCAAAATAACTAACTCGTTCCTTAATGATTTTTTTTGTTTCTTTTGTATAAAAACGTTTCAGCTCGGCTTGAATTTGTTCTTCTGATTCAATTGCTATATTTAACAGCTGTGCAATTGTATAAACCTTCCCAAGATAAAGAAAGTTCTCAGACTCTACATATTCTTTTTTATGTGAAATATAAACTTGGTTATCTAATCGGTGATACACGCGCAAAATTTGCTTACGGTTAGAGTATAAAAATTTTTGAATTTCTTCTTGAGTAGTTTTTTTAGGTACACGAAGCGAGACAAGACCTTCTGGACTAATCTCCATACTTAATTTTGTGCCTTTTGTATAAGCAACATCGCAGTATATTTCTTTGTCTTCTAATATAAATTGCATTGTATTCTCTTTCTGTTATATTAATATGATGGTTGTCTAGTCTAAATCATTAATCTCTCTCATAAGATGAAAAAAATGATTTCATTGAGGTTTTCATGGAGTTAAAAAATAAAAAGTTAATAAAAATGCAGAAAATCAAAGGTCTATTATTACGCATTATTTTAGCTTGTATGCTCTTCATTCTTTTATTTCTAGGAAGGTTACTTTCGGTGGAAGTTTTTCAATATAACACGGATTCAATCATACAACAACTACAAAATGACGAATGGATTCATTATATTGAAGAAAAAAAGAAAAGTTGATACGACTGAATTATATCATATAATATCGAAAAAGTGATACTATACTGTTAAGAACTCGACAATTTACAGATTAGAATTACATTAGAAAGGAATATATTTCTTAATTTACCTTTCATAACAAGAAATGGTGTGCTATAATTTAGGCTGTTCAAATAATTGCTAAGTTTTGTTCTTTACAAAACTGGAAGCTTTCGCAATTTATTCGAATGAGAGCATTTACTATTTGTAGAAGAGAGGATTCGCTATGTCATTAACAATTAATAATGTAACAAAAAAGTATGGTGATAAGACTGTTGTTGATAATATTAGCTTTGAAATCAACAATCCAGGAGTATACGCTTTACTTGGAACTAATGGAGCAGGAAAGACAACTACAATTCGTATCATCTTAGGAATGCTTGCTCACGATGCAGGTGAGGTTTTGTGGGAAGGTAAACCTTTAGATCCTATTAAGACGAATGTTGGTTACTTAGCAGAAGAACGTGGACTTTATCCGAAATATTCTTTATTAGATCAGTTACTTTATTTTGCAAAGCTTAAAAATGTTCCAAAGAAACTTGCAATGGAACGTATCAAAGACTGGTCTGAAAAATTACAGGTCAATGAATATGTGTTCCCAGCGAAAAAAGGAAAGAAAAATGCAAAAGCAAATCGTGCAGACCAATTAAGTAAAGGTAATCAGCAAAAGATACAGCTCATGGCAGCATTAATTTCAGATCCAAAACTGATAGTGTTGGATGAGCCAATCAGTGGTTTGGACCCAGTAAATACGGATTTATTTAAGAGTATTATTCGTGAAGAAATCGCTAAGGATAAATTCTTGATCATGTCAAGTCATCAGATGCCTACAATTGAAGAGTTTTGTTCGGATATCACAATTATGAATCGTGGTAAAGCTGTTCTTCAAGGTAATCTAAATGTTATTAAGAAAAGCTATGGTCGTGTGAATTTATTTGTGAAATGTGACCTTGATATTGATCAGTACATACGTGCGTTTGAATTACAAGTGATAGAAAAGACACCAAGCCAGTACCATCTCAAAGTAACGAGTGAGGCACAGGCAATGAAATTCTTAACAAAGCTAGTGGAGGATAAGATTCCGGTAATTAAATTTGAATTACGTGAACCATCCTTACATGAAATCTTTGTAGAAAAGGTGGGGGATGTACATGAATAAGAGTAAAATCTCAGGATGGAAGGACGTGTTTTCCTTCACTCTTATTCAGACAGTGAAGAGTAAAGCTTTTATTGTATCCTTTTTCATCCTGTTCACATTATCGATCGTTGCTATGCCAGTCATAAATATGATATCTGGAAATGACAATGAGAATATAGAGTATTGTATCCAGAAAGTATATGTAAATGATCAAAGCCAGCTATCCGATACTATATTTTTGCCAACACTCAATGATGAAAATTTTAGTCAAGTAGTATTTATACCACTCAATGAGGATTATGATGCTTTATTAGAGCGTATTGATAACGACGAGACTACATCTATAATTCTTGATATCACTTCTAGTGAGAATGGTTTTGATCTACACTTTACCAAAGCAAGTAATGGTACAGTAACAAAAAGTGAAACTCAGAAATTAGGAGATTTGGTAGTAGAAGCATTTAATTCGTATAAGATGAATGTCCTTAAGATATCGGAAGATCAACTTGAATTTATTAATTCTGAAGTTGAAACAAGAGTATTCACAACCGATGTCAACGGTACTGAAATAGTAGAAGAAGATACGAAGATTTCAGATGCACAATACTGGATTATCTATATTATTTTATTTGTTGTTATGATGGTTACAACAATGTCTGGCTCCCAGATTGCAACCTCAATTGCAAGTGATAAATCAACTCGTGTGATAGAATATTTATTAATCTCAGTAAAACCATTAGCGTTAATGGTAGGAAAAATTCTTGCAATGTTAGTAGCAGTGATTGGACAAATTATTCTGATATTAATTGGTGTCGTTGTGTCAAATTCATTGACATCTTCAGGTGGGGAAAGCCTCATTCAAAAGTATCTACCTGTAGAAGTCGTATCAAATCTTAATATCGTTAATATTGTTCTATGTATCTTAGTCATAGCTCTTGGACTGATTTTTTTTGCAACGTTAGCCGGTTTAGCTGGTGCAACTGTTAGTAAAATTGAGGAACTAAGTGAAGGTATGACAATGTTTACAGTTGTTGTAATGGTAGGAGTATATATTGGCATCGCAGCTTCCAATATCCTAATGGGAGCAGGTATGAATGGCTTCGTAACGTTTGCTTTATTATTCCCATTATCCTCACCATTCCTTCTACCAGGTGCAATTTTAATTGGTAAAGTAAATATTGTATTGACCTTTGGTTCTATTATTTTACTTATTGTATTTGTATGTTTATTGATGCGTTTTGTAGCACGCATCTATGAGACTTTAATTCTTCATAATGGAACAACAATCTCCTTCAAAAAATTATTTGGAATGGCAAAAGAACTAAAGAAGGAGGGAAAATAAATGAATAAATTTCATGGTTGGAAAACAGTATTTGGATTTACTTTTAAAAAGGCCTGTGGGAAAGGCTATAAATTTGTTACAACACTATTTGCGCTCCTAATTATAGGTGCAATCGTACTAGTTAATATATTGGTGGCAAAACCGGAGGATAAAGAAAAACCATCCGATATTACAATTGTTACAGTTTTAGATCAAAGTGGTTTAACTCCAACAGATTATACTGCAAGTATGTCTATTATTGCCCCAGTTAAATTTGGTTCAACAACGTTTACGGTTAGTGATGCTAAGACAAAAGAAGATGCAGTTAAGAAATTAGATGAGACAACTACGACTGGCGTAGTTATTAGCATTACAGCAAAAGAAACTGGATATTTAATGGAAGCAATTATTCCTTCAAAGTCTGTAATTACCGAAAGTGACTGTAATGAGTTGCTAGAGAGTATGAGTAATTGTTTTCAGGAGAATAAGTTAACACAAGCAGGTTTAACAGTTGAACAATTAACAACCGTAATGAAACCAGTGGTTTCGTCTTATCAAAGTGTAGGAGAAGATACACACCTTGTAACTGTATTAGTGAAAGTACTAGTTCCAATGTTCTTTGGTTTAATTATGTACTTCCTTTTGTTTATTCATGGGCAAACAGTTAGTAAGTCAGTATCGACGGAAAAGACATCGAAACTGATGGAAACTTTATTGACAAGTATTCATCCTTATGCATTGATTACAGGTAAAATTCTTGCAATAGCAAGCATTGCAATTATTCAATTTCTATCCTGGGTAGTTGCAGCTGTTGTTGGACTCTATGGTGGTAATTTTGTTGCACACTCAATCTATCCAGAGTATGAGAACTCGATTGTTACATTTATTAATTTCTTCCGTGATAACATTGGTGAATCAGCATTAACCTTACCATCGATTATTGTGGCAATTTTAATTTTCTGTATCGGATTTTTATTTTATTGTGTACTTGCTGGGATGGCAGGATGTATCGTATCAAAACCAGAGGATGTTGCAAGCGCACAAGGTATATTTATCTTTCCAGTCCTAATCAGCTGGTTAGTTTGTTACATTAGTTCTGCGGCAGAGAATACAGCTGTATTAGAAGTAGCAAGATATATTCCATTTACAATTCCTTTTGGTGTTCCCGTTGATTTACTTACTGGTACAGTTAGTTTATTCCAAGGAATTGTATCCTTAGTGATTTTGTTGGTATTTTCAGTAGCTTTTATTATGTTTTCAGCAAGAGTTTATAAAGGTCTTGTATTGTATAATGGTGAGAAGATTAGCTTTAAGAAGCTGATTAGGGTGGTAAAAACAAAACAGTAATAGAACAGATTTCAAGTAATAAAATCTGGCAGATTGAAAAAGGAGTGGATATATCCACTCCTTTTTGATATAATGTAGGACAGTGACGAGATTTAGAAAGAGGTTAACATGAGAAAATTAGCATTATCAGATGAAATACTTTTAACAATAGATAAGCCTGCCAGATACATCGGTAACGAAGTTAATATGGTTGTAAAAGATAAAAATAAAGTGGATATTCGCTTTTGTATGTGTTTCCCAGATGTTTATGAAGTTGGTATGTCACATCTAGGAATTCAAATATTATATGATATGTTTAATCAGAGAGAGGATACGTATTGTGAGCGTGTGTATTCACCTTGGATGGACTTAGATCCAATCATGCGTGAAAAAAACATTCCATTGTTTGCATTAGAGTCTCAAGATCCAATCAAAGACTTTGATTTTTTAGGTATTACACTTCAATATGAGATGTGTTATACAAACATTTTACAAGTACTTGATTTATCAGGTATTCCAATCTATGCAAAAGACCGAACTGAAAATGATCCAATTGTAATCGGTGGTGGCCCTTGTAGTTATAATCCAGAGCCAATTGCGGATTTTTTTGACTGTTTTTATATTGGCGAAGGTGAAACTGTTTATGATCAGGTACTAGATGCTTATAAAGCAAATAAAGCTGCTGGCGGGACAAGAAGAGATTATTTAGAAAAAATTGCTGAGATTGAAGGGATTTATGTACCAGCATTTTATGATGTGACTTATAAAGAAGATGGAACAATTGAAGCGATGGTACCAAACAATTCTCACGCAAGTGCAAAAGTTAAGAAACAGATGGTGAAGGATGTTAGCAATACATTTTATCCAAGAAAACCATTAGTTCCATATATCAAAGCGATCCAGGACCGTGTTGTACTAGAGATTCAACGTGGTTGTATTCGTGGATGTCGTTTCTGTCAGGCTGGTATGCTTTACCGTCCAACAAGACAGCGCGATTTGGATTTCTTAAAAGATTTAGCTTCTGAGATGATTCGCTCGACTGGACATGAAGAAATCTCACTAAGTTCATTAAGTTCAAGCGATTATGACCGTTTACAGGAATTAGTTTACTTTTTAATCGATGAGTTTAAGACAAATGGAGTAAATATCTCCTTACCAAGTTTGCGTATTGATGCATTTGCTCTTGATGTTATGAGTAAAGTCCAAGATATTAAGAAATCTAGTTTGACATTTGCTCCAGAAGCAGGTTCTCAGCGTCTTCGTGATGTAATCAATAAAGGATTAACCGAAGAGGTAATCTTAAAGGGGGCAATGGATGCATTTGAATCAGGCTGGAATAAGGTGAAACTCTACTTTATGTTAGGTCTTCCAACGGAAAACGAGCAAGATATCGAAGGGATTGCTACCTTATCGAATGAAATTGCGAAGGAATATTATACAATTCCGAAAGATAAGCGTAATGGTAAATGTCAGATTACTGCAAGTACTTCCTTTTTTGTTCCAAAGCCATTTACTCCATTCCAGTGGTCTCGTATGGTAACGAGTGAAGAGTTTAGAGAAAAACAGCGTTTCTTAAATGGTAAGATGAAGGAACAGTTGAATTATAAGAGTATTCGTTATAATTGGCATGATGCAGATACCACTATCCTAGAAGGTATCTTTGCAAGAGGTGATCGTAAATTATCAAAATCCATCTATGATGCGTATAAAAAAGGTTGTGTTTATGATGCATGGTCTGAATACTTTAAGAATGACATTTGGTTACAGGTATTTGAAGAAAATGGGGTAGATATCGCATTCTACACAAGTAGAGAACGTAATGAAGATGAAATCTTCCCTTGGGATTTTATTGATATCGGTGTGACAAAGAATTTCTTACTCAGAGAGTATAAGAAAGCGAAGGATGAAAAAGAAACTATGAACTGCAAACAGGGATGTTCTGGCTGTGGTGCAGCAACCTTTCAGACAGGAGTTTGTATTCGATAAGAGGTATGGGATCATTTTGCACAAGCAATCTTATGAGAGTATGGGATGATAAACATAATTCATCCGCAACACGCTCTCGCGCAAAGGAAGTCGTAACGGTACGTAAGAGACTAAAATACAAGCTCTAAGTACTCATAACAGTATGCTCTTGAATTATAATCCCATTTTCAGCATATCGATGAATGTGCAAAATGATGAGAAACATAATTCATCACAAAATACTCTTGTTCGAAATGAAGTTTAAAGTGGAACAAAAGGAAAATGTAACTTGAGGTAAGGAAGGTAAATAGATGAAAGTTAGAATTAAGTTTGCAAAATATAGTGTAGTAAAGTTTATCGGTCATTTGGATGTGATGAGATATTTCCAAAAAGCAATTCGTCGTGCACAAATTGACGTTGCATATAGTACTGGATTTAACCCTCATCAGATTATGTCCTTTGCTGCTCCTTTAGGTGTTGGTTTGACAAGTGACGCAGAATATGTGGACATTGAACTCAATTCCATGACAACAAAGGAAGAGACGATGGCTGCATTAAATGCTCAAATGAACGAAGGCTTTTACGTTAATGGGTTAGAAATCTTAAAAGAGCGTGAAGCCAACGTGAAGAAAGAAACTGCGATGTCTCAGATGGCTGCGGCAGATTATCTGGTTTCTTTAAAAGATGGATATGAACTTTTAGATCGTGAGGTATTCCAAAAGAAGTTCATAGAATTTTTCGAACAAGAAAAAATCGTTGTATTAAAGAAAACGAAAAAAAGTGAACGGGAAATCGACATTAAAAAATTCATTTATGATGTATGGTTTGAGGACCGAGGATATGGTATTGAACATGCAGATTCCTATGACAATGGGATTAAAGTATATATGCAGTTAGCAACAGGATCTGTTATTAATATCAAACCTGAATTAGTAATGGAAGCATTTTGTCAGTTTATCGGAAAAGAGTATGAGGAATTTGCATTCCAGTATCACCGCATGGAGTGCTATGGAAATATTGCAGATAATAAGATGTCCCAGGAAGAAATGATTGCTGCTGTAGAAAGTGGCAAAGAGATTAAGAGAGAATTAGTTCCTTTGCTTAAGATGGGGGTAGCAGAATAGGAGATAAATTTGTGAGTAAAAAACTGATCATCACAAAATTGAATCACAATATTGTATCTGCTCTTTATGAAGAAGGCCAGATGCTCCAAGTAAATGTCGATCCAATCGAGGAAGTATCACTCTTAGGAAATATCTATGTCGGAAAAGTAAAAAACATTGTAAAGAACATCAATGCTGCATTTGTAGAAATAGCAGATAAAAAGATGTGTTATCTTTCTCTGGGTGAAGTATTAGAGCCAGTTTATATTACGACACCCAATAAAAATGTTTGCATTGGAGATGAGTTTTTAGTTCAAATTTCCAAAGAGGATGTCAAAACGAAGAATCCAGTTTGTACGACAAGCATATCATTAACAGGAAAATATACTGTTTTAGTTCATAAGAGAGGCAAACTTGGCATCTCAACAAAAATTGAATCTGAAGAAGAAAGAAAACGCTTAAAGCGAATTATCACACCATATCTAAGTGAGAATTACGGCATTGTAGTTCGTACGAATGCAGTTGGTGCAGACGAAGTGTTGATTGTAGAAGAATTAAAGGGATTAATTAACGAATATAAACGTGTTTTATCGCAAGGCATCTATCGCAATCGTTTTTCTCTTGTTTACCGCACCCCTCGCGCTTATTTATGTGCAATGAGAGATAACTTTTCAAAAGATATCGAAGCAATTATAACTGATGATGTTGAATTATTTGATCAGATGAAGGAATATCTTGAACTTAATCAGAAAGAAGATTTAGAGAAACTTTCGTTGTATGAGGACAAGATGCTACCGTTAGATAAGTTGTATAGCATTGAAAGTAAATTATCCAGTGCTTTACGAGAAAAGGTTTGGTTAGATTGTGGCGGTACACTGATTATTCAGCCTACAGAAGCTTTGACAGTAATTGATGTCAATACTGGGAAAGCAGTCAGCAAGAAAAAGAAGGTTCAGGAGACGTTCTTAAAAGTAAACTTAGAAGCAGCAAAAGAAATCGCAAAGCAAATACGTTTACGTAATCTTAGCGGAATCATCATTGTTGATTTTATTGATATGGAGTCAGAAGAAGCAAAGAAAGAATTGTGGACAACTTTAGAGGGATATTTAAAGAAAGATCCAATCAAAACAACACTTGTCGACATGACAGCTTTAAATCTTGTAGAAATTACGCGAAAAAAGGTTCGAAAACCTTTATTAGAGCAGATGAAAAAACTAGAGGGTGAAACAGAAAATGATTAAAACAAATGCGATGCGTCTGTTAGATCAGGCAGGTATTTCCTATCAAGCAATGGAATATGAAGTAGATGAGAATAATCTTGCAGGCGTTCATGTGGCAGAGCAAATAGGATTACCAGTTGAGCAGGTGTTTAAAACTTTAGTTGCAAAGGGAGAAAAGAAAGGCTTTATGGTCTTTTGTCTCCCGGTTGCAGAAGAACTCAATCTAAAAAAAGTAGCCTCGATTGTTGGAGATAAGAAGATTGAGATGGTACATGTCAAAGATCTTCTTGGACTGACTGGTTATATTCGCGGAGGTTGTTCTCCTATTGGTATGAAAAAGAAGTTTCCAACTTATGTGGATGAGACTGCTATTTTGTTTGATGAGATAACCGTAAGTGCTGGAATCAGGGGATGTCAGTTGTTGGTGGAACGTAAGAAGCTAATAGAGTATTTAGAAGCTACTTTATGTGATTTGACAGTATAAGATAGCTGAGTACATTAAATTAAGATCATACTGCTGACTTGATATCTTAAAAGCATTAAAAACTGGATTAAGTATTCTATATAAAGTGTTTACTGAAGGGGACAATCTTTGGTAAGCACTTTTTTTAAGAACTGGCATGGATAAAATTATATAAACTGGACATTTTCACATAACCAGATTTATCATATGATAATAAAAATTAAGAAGGGGAGGATAAATCTGGATGAACCAATATAAAAAAAATAAGACGCTTAAACTTTGTATTACAGCGTTATTTATTGCGTTAACCTGTATATTTACAATGGTAATACAGATTCCAATTCCATTAGGGTATGCCCATCTTGGCAATAGTGTTATCTTGTTTGCAGTATTCTATTATAGCACGAAAGGCGGTATAATAGCGGGAAGCATGGGATCTGCGCTTGCTGATATGTTGACAGGCTTTAATCAATGGATAATTCCAACGCTCATCATCAAAGCAGCTTTAGCATTAACTGCAGCCTTAATCGGAAAGAAAAAAGAAAAGTGGAAATTATATTCTGTTCGTACTATAATTGCTTTAATATTGAGTATGGCAGTAATGGTAATTGGATATTCAATAAGCGGAGCGATAATGTATGGAAGCATTGGAGCAGGACTCGCATCTGCTCCGGGATTGATGGCAGAAGGTATCGTAAATATCATCGCCTTTTATCTGTTCGCAACCGCATTTTCTAAGGTAAAATGGAAGGGAGATTATTAATTTATGTCTCATAACAATCAAAAGAAAATTGCTGTGATTAATGATGTCACTGGATTTGGTCACTGTTCTATCGCAGTGTCAATGCCAATTATATCCTATATGAAGGTACAGTGTTGTATTGTTCCAACTTCAATTTTCTCGAATCATACTGGATATGATCAGTATTTTTTTGATGATTATACAAATCGTATGGCAGATTACATCGCTCAGTGGAAACGCTTAGGACTTAAATTTGAAGCAATTACTTCTGGCTTTTTGGGTTCGAAAGAACAAATTGCAATTGTAAAAAACTTTATACAAGAATTTAAGACAAATCGTACAAAAGTAGTGATTGATCCGGTTATGGGCGACCATGGAAAATTATATCCGATTTATACAGATCAAATGTGCGAGGAGATGAAACAGCTTGTTGAGTTTGCTGATATCATTACACCAAATCTAACAGAATGTTGTATTTTAACGGATACTCCTTATAGAGAAGGTAAATGGAGGATGAAAGAGCTACTTGCAATGGTAGAAAAGTTAAGTAATCAAGGACCTGATAAAGTTGTCGTAACCGGCATCTTGCAGGGTGATTTCATTGCAAACTTAGTATATGAAAAAGGCAAGGAGTGTCATGTTCTTCGTACGCATCGTGTTGGAACGGAACGTTCTGGTACGGGAGATGTATTCTCGGCAATTATTGCAGCTGATGCAGTCAACGGTGTTGAATTCAATAAGAGTGTAAAAAAAGCTTCTAATTTTGTTAAAAAGTGTATCTTACGTTCCATTGAATTAGATATTCCAAAGACAGATGGAGTGTGTTTTGAAGAGGTGTTACATACTCTAAAAATTGATTAGCTTACCATGAGGATTATAACAGTGATAAAGGAGAATGGTATATGACAAGGCAAGTGACAAAGCTAATGACAATCTTATATCAAGTTCATAATAACTTATATGTTAATTTAACGAATCAATGTCCATGTGCTTGTACTTTCTGTTTACGTAAATCATTAGATGAGATCGAGGAATCTGGAAGTCTTTGGTTAGAGCATGAACCAACAATGGAAGAAGTAAAGGAAGAATTTAAGAAGTTCAATCTTACTTTGTATGATGAAGTCGTATTCTGTGGATTTGGAGAACCAACGGAACGTCTCCATGATCTTCTTGAATTAGCACGTTTCGTTAAAGATACGTATCAGAAACCAATTCGTGTCAACACGAATGGATTATCTGATTTAATCAATGAAGAAGATACAGCTCCAAAATTTAAGGGGATTGTAGATACCATCTCGATCAGCCTCAATACCCCAAATGCCAAACGGTATTATGAATTAACTCGTAGTAAATTTGGAATTAAAAGTTTTGATGCAATGTTGAAATTTGCAGAGAGTGTAAAAAAATATGTATCAAAAGTTGTATTAACGACAGTAGATACTACATTATCCAAAGAGGAAGAAGAGCAATGCCGAGCAATCTGTGATCGGATTGGTGTTACGTACCGAATTCGTCCTTGGGAGGATTCGTAAAATTTGTAGATAGTGCATAAATAAAAATTCTGTACTTAAACAATTAGCCTATGATTACCATGGAATATAAATAATAGCAACGTAAATACTAATATGGAATTATAAATCAGATAAAAAATCGAATTATAGAAAAAATGTGGAATATCACATTGACATTTACGAGTGATTGTGATATACTTCACGAGTGTGCCGCACAACGAGGTTTAAGTTCTGTTATTTTATATATCAGACACCACAGTTGGCGAGTAATGATAATAGGAGGTGCCATATGTACGCAATTATTGCAACAGGTGGTAAACAGTACAAAGTAGCCGAAGGCGATATCATTAAAGTAGAAAAGCTTGGTGTAGAAGCTGGTGCAAATGTTTCTTTTGATCAGGTACTTGTTGTTAACAACGGCGATCTTAAAGTAGGAAATCCTACAGTTGCTGGAGCTTCTGTTACAGCGTCAGTTGTAGAAGAAGGAAAAGGCAAGAAAGTCATCGTTTACAGATATAAGAGAAAATCTGGTTATCACAAAAAGAATGGTCACAGACAGTCTTATACCAAGGTTAAGATTGAAAAAATCAACGCTTAATTGATTGGTGAGAGTTTGATATGATTACAGTATCAATTCATAAGAATAGTAAAGGTCAGTTAAACGGGTTTCACCTAGAAGGACATGCAGGATACGCTGAAAGTGGATCTGATATTGTATGTGCTGCTGTATCGGCACTCGTGATAACGACCATGAATTCTATTGAACATTTTACTTCAGATACTTTTGATTATCAGGAGAATGAAGAAGATGGTATGATGGATTTCAGAATTGTCAGTACGATAAGTGAACGATCTGAGCTTTTACTTGGATCACTCATCTTAGGACTTCAAGGAATTGAAGAGGAGTACGGACGAAAGTATATTAAGATTATTAGTAAGGAATAAGATAAATTCTTATTTCGTTATCCTATCAAATAAGGAGGTGTAGGTCATGTTAAAGATGAACCTTCAATTTTTCGCTCATAAAAAGGGTGTTGGTTCTACTAAGAATGGTAGAGATTCTGAGTCAAAAAGACTTGGTGCGAAAAGAGCTGACGGTCAGTTCGTATTAGCTGGTAATATCCTTTACAGACAACGTGGTACTAAGATTCATCCAGGCGTTAACGTTGGACGTGGTGGTGATGATACATTATTTGCTTTAGTAGACGGTGTTCTTAAGTTCGAAAGAAAGGGTAGAGACAAGAAACAAGCTAGTGTTTACCCAGTAGAAGCAAAATAGTAGTAACGATTTACTTAGGGGCTGTTCCGAAATGAGTCTTTTTATGCGAAAAGTATCATTTTGGAATGGCTCTTTGATTTTTTGTCTGCTTTTAGCAGTCAGATAGGAGTTTGTATGTTTGCGGATAGTGCTAAAATATATATTCGTTCTGGCAAAGGTGGCGATGGTCATGTCAGCTTTCGTCGTGAACTTTTTATAGCAGCCGGCGGTCCTAATGGTGGTGATGGCGGTAAAGGTGGCAATATCATCTTTGAAGTTGATGAAGGTCTCAACACATTAGTAGATTTCCGTATGAAACGTAAATACATTGCCGAAGATGGAGGCAATGGAGAAAAAAACAATTGTACAGGTCGTGATGGCGCTGACTTGATTATAAAAGTACCAGAAGGAACGATTATTAAGGAAACCGAAAGTGGTAAAGTAATCACAGATATGTCCCATGGCAATCGTCGTGAGGTAATTTTACGCGGTGGACGTGGTGGTAAAGGTAACCAACATTATGCTACAGCTACCATGCAAGTTCCTAAATATGCTCAACCTGGACAAAAAGCGATGGAACTTAATGTTACACTTGAATTAAAAGTAATTGCTGACGTTGGTTTGGTAGGCTTTCCTAACGTTGGTAAATCCACTTTGTTATCTCGTGTAACTAATGCAAAACCAAAGATTGCAAATTATCATTTCACTACACTCAATCCGAACCTTGGTGTTGTCGATTTAGATAGTGGAGAAGGATTTGTAATCGCAGATATTCCTGGTTTAATTGAAGGTGCTAGTGAAGGAATTGGTCTCGGCCATGAATTCTTAAAGCATATTGAACGTACGAAGATTCTTGTTCATCTTGTAGATGCAGGTTCCGTAGAGGGACGTGACCCAATAGAAGATATCCGAACAATCAATCATGAGTTAGCTTCATATAACGAAGAACTGATGAAGAAACCTCAGATTATTGCAGCAAATAAAATCGATGTTCTATATGGTGAAGAAGGTGAAGAAGTAATCCAAAAGATTCGTGACGCATTCGAACCAGAGGGAATTAAGGTATTTCCGATTTCTGCAGTTAGTGGTAAAGGTGTAAAGGAGCTTCTTTACTATGTTAATGAGGAATTGAAGAAGATTGAGGATAGTCCTATTGTATTCGAAAAAGAATACTTCCCAGAAGATTATGCAAATTCGAATGAACCATATACGGTTTCTTATGACGAAGAAAATCAGATTTATGTTGTGGAAGGACCTCGTATTGAGCGTATGCTTGGTTATACGAATATTGATAATGAGAAGGGCTTTGAATTCTTCCAGAAATTCTTGAAAGATAGTGGCATTATAGATGAGTTAGAAGCACTCGGTATCCAAGAAGGCGATTCTGTTCGTATGTACGGATTAGAATTTGATTATTATAAATAAAGGGGATTATAAATATGACTAGTAAGCAAAGAGCTTATCTAAAAGGTCTTGCAATGAAGATAGATCCGATCTTTAATGTTGGTAAAGGCAGTATTTCACCAGAGTTAACAGCTGGTATTGATGAGGCTTTAGAGGCAAGAGAATTAATCAAAATCTCGGTTTTGAAAAATTGTCTTGATGATCCAAAAGAAATCGGACATGTATTAGCAGAACGTACTCATTCTGAATTAGTTCAGGTGATTGGTAAGAAAATAGTGCTTTACCGTGAATCGAAAGAAAAGAAGAAAATTGAGCTGTAAAAGATTGTTACAGATGAAAAGGCATTATGTATGTCGATTGAATTCGATTGCATAAAACATCAAACTGGAATAAAGGCTGGTGTCATTTATGAAAAAAGTAGGAATCATGGGTGGAACATTTAATCCAATTCATATTGCTCATCTAATATTAGCAGAAAATGCTTTCGAGCAATTTCAATTAGATGAGGTTGTTTTTATGCCATCAAAACGTCCTGCATATAAAGATCTAAGTAATGTCATTGAGCAAGAACATCGACAGAAAATGATTGAATTAGCGATTGCTGGAAATCCTCATTTTCGTATGGATACCTTAGAGTTTGATCGAGAGGGTAATACGTATACTGCGGATACTTTACTTGAATTGACAAATATGAATCCAGATGTTGAGTATTTCTTTATTATCGGTGGAGATTCTTTATTCCAACTAGAACAATGGAGTCGTCCCGAACTAGTAATGTCGTTGTCCCATATTGTCGCTGCACAGCGTGAGGATATGGATAATGAGGAGATTTTATTAAAGATTGAGGATTTAAGGAAGAAATATGATGCAAAAATTGATTTACTAAAAATCCCACAGATCGATATCTCATCAAAGATGCTTCGAAGTAAGCTACAACAAGGAAAGACGATTCGGTATTATGTGCCTTTAGAAGTGGAACAATATATCATTGAGAATGATTTATATAAAAGCTAAAAAAACAGATGATACTAACTTTTTGTGATCACCTTGTTCGAAATTTTTGAAACGTTCGTATGTATCGTTCTAAAGGTAGGTATAATGTATGAATGTACAAATTGATGAATTACAAACAATAATGGAAGAATTCCTTCCTAAAAAGCGTTTTTTGCATACGCAAGGAGTACAGTATTTGGCATCGTGTCTTTCAATGTGTTATGGTGAAAGTGCAGAACGAGCAATGTTGGCAGGTCTTTTACATGACAACGCAAAATACATTGATTTTGAGTTGGCAATCAAGGAATGTGAACGTTATCAATTACCAGTATCTGATGTCGAGCGTAGAAATCCATTTTTACTTCATGGTAAACTTGGTGCTTATTATGCTAAGATGAAGTACGGTGTAGAAGATGAAGAAATCCTATCTGCGATTACGTATCATACGACAGGAAAACCAAATATGACATTTCTTGAGAAGGTAATCTTTCTATCAGATTATATTGAACCTAGAAGAGTACAACCAACAACTCCAACTTTGGATGTGATTCGGACAACCGCATTCTCTAATTTGGATTTGGCAGTATATTATGCCCTAGATAATACGGTACGCTATTTAAATAATACAAATAAAGAGATCGATGAACTTACGGTAAAAACGTTGGTTTACTATAAAAAAGCATTAAATTTATAATAGAAATAATTAGAAAGGGAGAGAAGCATATCATGGATACAGCTAAGGAAATGGTGCGTTTAGCATATAAGGCTCTTGAAGATAAGAAAGCAGAAGATATCAAAGTGATTGAGATTGGTAATATTTCAATTATCGCTGATTATTTTATTATCGCAAATGGTACAAACTCATCTCAAGTAGATGCTATGGTGAGTTCTGTAAGCGAACAATTAGGACGAGCAGGTTTTGAACCAAAACGCGTGGAGGGACTTCGCGATTCTGGTTGGGTTCTTATGGATTACGGCGATGTCGTTGTTCATGTGTTCTCAAAAGAAGACCGTCTTTTCTACGATCTTGAAAGAATATGGAGAGATGGAAAAGTAATCGACGGTGCTAACTTATAATTGCTAGTGAAATAAATTATCATTACGATTCGGGTGTCAAAAGTCCTAAAGATAGAAATCAATGTCATTTTGCAAAAAGTAATATTAGGATTATGGGATGACAAACATAATTTATTCGCAACACGCTTTCGCTTGAATGAAGTTCTAAGCGGTACGTAAGGGCATAAAATACAGGCCCTTACGTACCGACGACTTTATAACAGTATGTTGCTAAATTATGCTTGTCATCCCATTTTTAGAAAGTCTATTTATGTGTGATTGACGAATAAGATTACAGAAAAGTACTTAAACACCATATTCTTCATAGGAAGTTCAGAGGGGATTTTCTATGAAATGAAAAAGAATGAGCTTGATTGTATATTCTCTTTAGTGTCTGTTATAATCCCACAAAGTGTGTGTGGGATTATAAATCACTCCAGTAATATACAATCAAGCTCATTCTATCGTCATTTTTTATATAAAATTGTGTTAAAATAATCGGAATAAACCAATTACTTTTCCAAGAATCTGAACATCATCTAGGATAATAGGGTCCATAAAATCATTCTCTGGTTGCAAACGAATATATCCCTTTTCTTTATAGAAAGTTTTTACTGTTACAGAATCATCAATTAATGCTACAACAAAATCTCCATTCTTCGCTGTTGATTGTTTTTCTACAATAATCTGATCACCATCAAAGATACCTGCATTAATCATACTTTCGCCTTTTACTTTTAACATAAAAGTCTGTTCGTTTGGCATGTACTCTGTAGGGATAGGAAAATATCCATCAATATTCTCTACAGCCAAAATAGGTTGACCAGCAGTAACGGTACCAACGATTGGCACATTCACTAAATCACGTCTTGTAAGATTAAACTCACTGTCGACAATCTCAATTGCTCTCGGTTTCGAAGGGTCTCTTCTTATGTAACCGTTTTTTTCTAATGTCTCTAAGTGTGAATGAACAGAAGAGGTCGATTTAAGATTAACAGCTTCACAGATTTCTCTAACTGCAGGTGGATATCCTCTGCTAATAATCTGAGCCTTCAAATATTCTAATATCTCGTTCTGTTTTGTACTTATCTTACCATAGCCCATATATTATAACCTCCTTCTTAATTATTCCTATTATAACACAAGAGTTTTAAAAATGCAAAACTAATGTTCGATTTTCAGAACAAATTTTCGATTTTCTATTGACATTCGAATATATGTTCGGTATAATTAAGAAAACATATGTTCGGGAACAGACGTTCTAACTAATAGGAGGTTATCTTATGAAGAGAGTTAATGCAATTTGGCAGTGCGAAGATTTAACAAAGAAGAGTAGGAATCGTAGATTAATCATCTCATTGATTATAATTTCATTAATACTTACTCTTGTTATCATCATTCCAACTAGAGTAGCATATGCAGATCAAGAGAATAAAAATCCACGCTTATATAAAACAGTCGAGATTAAAGCAGGCGATAGTTTATGGTCGATTGCCGCAGATAATTATACAAGAGAGTGTGAGAGTATGAATGATTACATATACCTTATAAAGAAGTGCAATTCTTTATATGATGATAACATAACAGCAGGTTGTTATCTTATCATACCTTATTATGAATAACATATTTACTTAAGAATAATATCTGTAGAATAGATGTAACTACTTACATAAGATGACGAATTTTATAAAAAATTTATTGGATTATAGTTTCAGATATTGTATAATAAACATAGCTAGTTTGCTACTGTCTGTTATCGAATTAAATAATGTAAATAGTTTCATATACATAGATTTCGTTACAGAACAAAAGAGGAGAATGAGGAGACTGTTTATGTTTAAAAAATACGGTAGACTAATATTATTGTTGATTTTACTATTGGTTACGACTGAAATTACAATCTATTTCAATAAGAATATTGATAATAAATTGAGTACGAATGAAGTAACGAATACTGTAGCACAATTACGCAAGCAACTGGAAGAGTCAACTGCCAAAGCTGATGGCATGAATCCGTATCGTGATTATTGGGTGTACGAGCTTGATTATTTTTACAAGAATTATCCCAATAATGAACCCAGAGCATTTCTCGAGGTTGATCTTGAAGAATGGAATAATGCATTTATGGATTTAAAGACAGAGATTACAACAAAGTTTATCGATAATGTAACTTTTATGTCACAAGTAAGTAATACGATTAAAAAGTTCATTTCGATTAATTATATACAGGATATCTTTGATACAAACTATGAGAATGGTTATTTTCGCTCTGTTATGATGTTAATGGAAGATGATCAAACGAGACTATAGGTAAGTTAAGATGCAAAGGAATTCAAGGAAAGAATAAGGAATGATCTTTATTCTCTCTATGAATTCCTTAATTTTTGATTAAAAATGTTAGAATCTGTAATAAAACCATAGCAAATATAAAAAAAACATGTTAAACTAAAGTGGACTTTGGAAGGAGTAATCGTAATAATGTACACAGAAAATAAAGTAATTAAAGTTGCTAAACGAGAAAATAATCAAAAGAGAAATTATCTTGTAGTAAATGTACTTCAAGGAAAACATGTCCCAGTAGTTCCTTCAAGTGCTATGAATATGTTTGTACAACTAGGACAAATCATTAAAGAAACTTATGTAAAAGAAAAATTACTCTTAATTGGTTTTGCAGAAACAGCGACAGCAATTGGTGCACAGATCGCAACTCAACTGGATTGTTATTACATACAAACGACAAGAGAAGTTATTGAAGGTGTGGACTTTTTATTCTTTTCAGAAGAACATAGTCACGCAACAGAGCAAAAATTAGTAAAGAATGATATTGATCAGGTAATTCATAAAGTCAATCGAATTATTTTTATTGAAGACGAAGTGACAACAGGAAATACAATAAAAAACATAATATCTCTTCTTCAAAAAGAATATTGTGATTGTATCATGAATTTCTCAATCGCTTCCATTATCAATGGAATGGAAATGGATTTGGAACAACAGTTTAAGGATAAGCAAATTAATCTTCACTATTTAATTAAAACACGTAATTCAGACTATGAAAAAATATCAGACCAATATATCGGTGATGGTAAATATCATACACTTAAGACAACAGATATAAAGATAGATTATTCAATTGAGAATTATACTGGTTGGATGGATGCTAGAAGAGTTCTTAACAGTTTAGATTATAAAAGAGTATGTGATGAATTATGGTTAAAGGTAAAGGAAAACAACGATATTCAATCGATTCGTAGTATCTTAGTGTTAGGCACCGAAGAATTTATGTATCCTGCTTTATATATAGCATCAAAGCTTGAAGAAGAAGGTTATGACGTTAAGTTTCATGCTACAACGAGAAGTCCAATTATGGTAGATACTAAGGAATGTTATCCTTTGCACGAAAGATATGAGTTACGTAGTTTATATAGCTCCGAACGAGTTACGTTTATCTATGATTTACGAGAATATGACAAAGTATATATTATTACAGATTCAAGTAGTAATGACTCAATTGGACTCAATAGTTTGTTACATGCATTGAAAGAGTGTGGTAACAAGAACATTAGTTATATAAGGTGGTGTCAATAAGTGAGAAGTTCATATACAGAAGATGATGTGATTTTATTATTGAAAGACATAACAGGACTTGTAGAACCACAGCCAACGGAAATTAGAGAGAAGTTAATTCAATCAGGTAAACACTATTGTGAGATGTTACCAATTGAATATGAACCTTCCGAAAAGTATATGCAAGCATATGAAGAAGCCATGAAGATGTATTCGAAACCAACTGCTATTGCAATCGGACGTTTAGCCGATCAAATAATGAAAGAACGTGGAAAAGATGTCGTTTTAGTTTCTTTAGCAAGAGCCGGCATTCCAATTGGTATTCTTTTAAAACGCTATATTCGATGGAAATATGAAATCGAGGTATATCATTATTCGATTTCAATTATACGAGGAAAAGGCATTGATACGAATGCAATGAACTTTTTATTAGAACGACATAGGCCAGAACAATTACTTTTTGTTGATGGATGGATTGGAAAAGGCGCCATTTTAAAGGAACTAAAAAAGGATGTAGCTGCATTTTCTGGAGTCTCTTCTGAATTAGCTGTAGTTGCCGATCCAGCAAATGTAACTAAACTTTGTGGAACGCATGATGATATATTAATTCCAAGTTCCTGCCTAAATTGTACGGTATCTGGATTGATTAGCAGAACCTTTTTAAGAGATGATATTATTGGAACGAATGATTTTCATGGGGCAGTATTCTATGAGGAGCTAGAAACGAAGGACCTGTCTTATCAATTTATTGATCAGATTCAAAGTCAGTTTGAACTGGGGAATGATACTTCGGAAGAGATATCAGGTAGCAACGGTGTGGAAGAAGTAATAAATATTGCACAAAAGTATAATATTAAAGATATAAATCTTATTAAGCCTGGAATTGGAGAAACAACACGAGTATTACTAAGACGAATCCCATGGAAAGTGCTCATTGGAGATAAATACAAGGGAGATCTCTCGTTACAGCATATTGTTCGATTAGCAGAAGAGAAAAAAGTACCGATTGAATATATTCAGCTAAAAAACTACAAATCATGTGGCATTATAAAGAAAATGGCAGATACTTAAGGAGATAAGATGACAAGAGTTTGGTTTAACCATTGGTTTAGCACAGCTTATAATATAATAAACCTATTAAAAGAAGAAAATCCTGGACTTATAGTTATTGGATGTAATCAACGCGAGCAATCAGTAATCAAAAATGTTTGTGATGAATGGTATATAGAACCTGCCCTAGAAGGCGATAATTATATTGATTTTTGCATTAATTTCTGTCAAGAACATAATATTGATGTCTTTATACCTAGAAGAAATTTAGTAGAGGTAAGCAAATATATATCTCGTTTTCATGCAATTGATGTCAAAGTAATGGTGGATCAGTATGAATTAATTAAGAACTTGAATCGAAAAGATTATGCATATAATTTATTTAGAGATAATTCAAAGATTTATGTGCCTGAATTTGAAGTCGTTAAAAGTAAAAGTGAATTTGAGAAAGCTTATGAAAAACTTAACAAGAAGTATTCAAGTGTATGCTTTAAATTAGTACAAGATGAGGGTGGAATGAGTTTTCGAAAGATTGATAATACCATTGAGATAACGTCCACTTTACTAACTTATCCAAGCACAAGGATGTCTTATGAGACAGTTATGGATGTACTTCAAACGGAGAAAGAGTTTAGAGAGCGTATTATCATGCCATATCTTCCTGGTAATGAGATCAGTGTTGATTGCTTGCGAACGGAAGATGGTATTATTGCAGTACCTAGAGTGAAGGGGTGCTCGAGGGATGAGAAAGTTGAATTCGACGAAGATATTTTGCAGATGTGTTATGAAATACTTAAAAAAGTTCCATTGGAATTCCCTTGCAACATACAATTTAAGTATCTGGATGATATTCCATATTTTCTTGAAGTCAATACTCGTATGTCTGGTGGTATACAAATGAGCTGTTTAGCTGCAGGTGTTAACATTCCTGACATAGCATTGAATAAACTATTAGGTGTACAAAAACCTTGGAGTATAAATAAAAGTACAAAGATAGTATCATATATCGAGATTCCAAAGCTGATTATGAACTAAAGATGATTTCTTAATGTATAGAATATATTTAGTGATATATATGGATCAATAATCCATTAATATATGAATAAAAAGGAGGTTGTATTATGGATGCATTAGATAAAGCAGTAAAAAAGGTGAAAGAGGTTGGTAATAGTGTTGTAACTACAGCAGTTGATGTAGGGAACACAATTGGTAATGCAGCAAAAGAACAGACAGAAATAGCTAGCATAAAGGCAAAAAAGAAAGAAATTACAAAAAAATTAGAGGGCACATACGCTGAAATTGGTAAAGAATATGTTAGTTCATTAAAAGAGGTAGCTCTTGAATCTAATATGACGGAATTAATGGAAATTTTGAATTCACAATTAGAAGAATTAGAGAAGATTGAAGTTCAGTTGAATGAAATTGATATGAAAAATCGAGAAGCTAATCTAGCAAAGGAAAGAAAGAAAGCTGAGAGTAAGTTTGAAGCTGAAAAAGAAAAATTAGACAAAGCACTAGCTATGGAAATTATTACAACTGAGGAATATAATGAGAAGTTATCAGAGATTCAAAAAAGATTAGATAACTTTGAAATGATTAAGAAGATTGATTTACAATACGAGATGAAGATTATTACAAAGGAAGAGCATGATGCAAAGATTAATAGTTTATTAGATTAATAGTATATTGCTTAATGGATATATGTTAATATTAAATAAGGTTTGAATAAATTAAGACAAAGGATAAGGACTGAGATACAAATATTCAATTGATTGAATAGAAGTAGATCAGTCCTTTTTTTATATCATAGGAAATTCCTCCGAATTTCCTATGATATAAAAAGGCTCCGCAGGATGCGCACTACGCTACGCTACGGCGCGGAACAAAAGCTGTGCTGTGCATGTTACTTTAAACCATAGACTTCATGCAATAGTATAATCTGTTTCGCCCAGTTAGTATGAGTTTTATATTCATTCATACGTTCAGAAGTAGCACTACCTAAAACAAGAGTATCCATTGAGTTATTCCAGTTTAGGATAGAGCATGCATCATCATAATCAGTTTTAGATACAGCGAGCGCTTGATTAACAATTCCAATTTGATTTGGATGAATCACAGTTTTACCAACAAAACCATTGAGCAGATCTCTTTCCAATTCTCGTGCTAATCCTGTATCCCAGCCCTTTCCGTTATAATATTCCCAGACAGGACCAGATACGACATAATCCATAGCAAATACAGTTATAATATCAGTTAAAATATTAGCTACTGGAGCAATGTCATATATTGTACTATTGCTATGACGACGTAACCCAAAGGAATGACATAAATCATTACCGCCAACACGTATGTTTAAAACTAAGTCTTTGATACAATCGAGTTTCTCTTTCAATGAATATAAAATTTCATATCGAGTTACCAATGGAATTATGGTTGAACTTTCAAAAATTGGCATAATATAAATCGGAGATTTTGATATATTATTTACAGCCTTGATTTCTTCGATATATGTATCAGCATTACTTTGATCGAATTTTGGTATAATAAATCCAGTTAATATCTCTAGAGCATTACCTAATTTTTTTGTTAACTTTGTGATTTGTTGTGGCTCTCTTACTCGTATGAATATTTTGGGAAGATAAAAATCTTTCTGTTGTTTTTTTTCAATTAATTCAGATAGTGAAAGTATTAGTTTTTCTTCTGCAGCTTCTACTCGATCATCTGGAATTGTATCTTCTAGACATAGTGCAAGAGAAAATGGTTGTTCAAACTTTTCATCTATGAGTGATTGAACAATAGTATTGTTGTTTGCAGGGCTATATAGTAGAGCACCAACACTATAATTAAGTATCGTATGTTTCATTTTTACTCCTTCATAAATTGTTTAATCTAATCATGCAGTGATATTAAATCATTGTAATGATTTTTAGCTGTCTGAACTATTATATCATTTTATGCATAAATAGAATAGTAATTTTTTAGGATGTATGGTAGAATAAAAGAGGAAAATATGGGAAATGGACATTAAAGATATTTGTAGTAAGGCCAATGGAAAATAAAGATAATGGACAGTAGGGGTAATGTATAATCAAGACAATACAAATAGTTAATTATGAGCTGTAAATTTGCATATTATAGGGTGGTTGATATGGATAACAAGCGGTTTAGTACACGATTAAATATTATGAAGACAACGTCAATATCTTCCTTTGCTAATGTGAAAGGAGGATTCAATCATAACTTAAAAGATGTATATTTTATTCGATGCATTGGATACAACAGTCAATATATAGAAGATATTGAAACAATGGATAATATGCTGAGGAAAAATGAAGGGAATGGCTTAGGAAAGTATATACGATTCAATGCGATGCCCAAATTGAAAGATTTTAATTTGATTGAATTTTATTCACATTCATATCAGGACTGGAATTTAAATAATAAGAAGGATATTACGACTAAATATCTTCAGAACAATTCTGAAATAAAGCAACAAATGATAGACTCATTATTAGTCATGGAACGTTTATTTCAAGAAAATGCGAATTGTTATAATGAATCGATTGAGAAAAATTTTTTGATTAAGTTAATTTTCTGGTTGGATGAAATTGTTGGAAGTTGGTTAGTTACTTGGAATCAAAAAGAATCCTATAAGGTTGTATACAACGGTGAAGTAAAGCAGCAAGAATTCTTATTTTTTTATATGTTAACATTTCTTGGTTTTGATGTTATGCTTATGAACCCATTAGGAGAATTTACAGTCAATCCAAAACTATTAGCATTAACAGATTGTATTGAATTTGAGCAAAAAGGCAATATGGATGTACCTATTTATACGAAGAATTGTAGCAATACAGCAATAAACACTACAAATACTTTGATAGGAGTCGAGAATACGTGTGAGGAATCAGTACATACGCAGATGTCAGTTACAACGATTACTAGCAATAGCCTAAGGCATCCGAATAGAGTGTCAAAACAAGCACCTCTAACAACTAAGACGAGACCTATACAAGCACAGAATGATGTCGTAAAACAAGAAGTGAGATCGAATCAAAGAGAGAAAGAGAATCATGAATTACATGAATTAAAATTTGAAGAACTAGCTTTGTTAGCATCTTCGGTTGTATTAATCGCAGTACATGATAAGAAAGGAGATGTATTTGCTACTGGCTCTGGCATAGTAATCAATGAAAAAGGTTATATTTTAACAAACAATCATGTCATAAGAGGAGGATCCTACTATTCTATACGTATTGAAGAAGATGAAGAAATCTATCAGACAAACGAAATCATCAAATATAATGATGTCTTGGATTTAGCATTATTTCGCATTAATCGAACATGTAAGCCACTTCGACTATATCATTCAACAAACGAACTTGTGCGTGGGCAAAAGGTTGTAGCAATTGGTAGCCCACTAGGATTATTCAATTCCGTATCGGATGGAATCATCTCGGGTTTTCGAAAAATAGATAATGTTGATATGATTCAATTTACTGCGCCAATATCTCATGGTAGTTCTGGTGGAGCAGTACTCAATATGTATGGAGAATTAATTGGAATCAGTACAGCAGGTTTTGATAGTGGTCAAAATATAAATTTAGCAGTTCATTATAAATGGATTCATAACTTTGTAAGAGGGTTTATATAGATTAAAATTGTATTATAGATAGATTTAAAGTATTGGAATTAACTTGAATTAATGTTTTAAATTTGTTAAACTATAATTATTTCAGAGGGAGAATTAAAAATGGAAAAAAGAAAGTTCAGAGTATCATTCAATTCACCAGTAGTATTAACCTTTTCTATTATTTGTCTTGTAGCACTTTTGTTAGATCAGATAACAAAGGGTTGGGCGAACGAACATTTATTTAGTGTCTACCGTTCCTCCTTCTTCAGTCCATTAACTTACATAAGATTCTTTGGTCATGTAATTGGACATGCTGGATGGGAGCATTTTATCGGCAATATCACATTTATCTTAGTGATTGGGCCTCTACTGGAAGAAAAGTATGGCTCTTCTAATATGTTGTTTGTTATACTTTGTACAGCATTAGTTACAGGAATTGTAAACTTTGTATTTTTCCCACATCAAATGCTTTTAGGTGCTAGTGGTGTTGTATTTGCATTTATTTTATTATCTTCCTTTGCGAGTATAAAAAATGGATCCATTCCATTGACATTGATTCTTGTTGCTTTAATTTATATTGGAGGACAAGTATATCAAGGAATTTTTGTTAAGAGTAATATCTCGAACTTAACTCATATTATTGGAGGATTAATCGGTGCAAGTTTAGGATATGTTTTAAATAAAGGTAAGATTAAAAAGCAATGAGGTGAAAGATTTATTATATGTATGAATTAAAGACACTTCAGAATCTAAATGAATATTTTACGAATTTAAATGACCGACGTGAAAAGGGTGTATATTTCTATCGGTTATCTCGCTACAATGATTCGATAAAAAACTTTATGGCTCAATATTATAATACAGCTAGATTATCCGGAGTTGTCATAGAAGGTAAGCTTCAAAATCCAGATGAGAAAAATCTAAATTACTATGGCGAAATTATGGGTATGTCATTCCAGATGAGTATAGGATTTATTGGGAACGCATTAAAAAAGTGGTTACCACGAATGGATGAGCTCCAAAGAAATAATATCTCAGTAGCAATTTATGATACATTAGAAGGAATGCGTAAAGAAGGAAAGAATGATAATATGTTAAAAAATGCATATATCAAATTTATGTGCTGGATGTATTATCGTTTTGAAAGAATTGCACATCTATTAGGTAATAACCAACTACCTAAAATTTTATATGATGGGGATATCTCTTATTATGAATTAAAGATGCTATCTATTCTTAGTGCCTCGGGCTGTGATATTTTACTTTTGGAGTGTCATGGAGATGAAAATTATCTAAAACTAGATGCTAATTCCAAACAATCTATGTTATTTACTTTATCAAATAGTGGGGATTTTCCACAAGGTTACGGAATTACTTGGATTCGAAAAGAAATTGAAAATCAGATGAAAGTAAGCCGTTTGTATGGAGTATTGCCACAAGTAACGAATTGTACGAATGCTTGGGTTAAGGGGAATCTCTTTGAGGATTTGTTAACAGCTACACAAATTAGAGGTGATGATTCAAAGCTATTTTATAACTGTTTCTTTCGGATGTTTGGAGTAGAAGATAAGCTGACTTATGTCAACGAATTATATCAACTACAATTAAAATTATCAGAGAACAAACGACAGTTAGTAATTATAGAGAACGAAATTGCTCCTCCAACTATGGAGGAAATTTCAGAAATTCGGCGTGGCAACTATCCTGACGTCGAGCATATGCTTTTAGATTTATCAAAAAATATTCAGTACATTTCCAATAATGAATTACAGCGTCTTATGGTAAAAGCTTTTCTTGATGTAATGCTTGAAGAAAACAAACAAGAAGGAATCAATTTAAATAAATTAACCAATAAGGCAGTTTACTTATTATGCTGGTTAAAACGATATCAAAGCCAATTGTTTGCTAATTGGAAGATGCCAGAGATTGCTTGCTTTATCTATCTTGGTGGTACTAGAGATAAAAACGAGGTATTATTTCTTAAGTTTTTATCAAAATTACCAGTAGATATCTTAATTTTAGTTCCAAATTTGAATACACAATGTCAATTACAAGATTCTTTGCTTTTTGAAAAGAAGTATTCGAATTCCCTTGTTGTAGAAAAGTATCCAACTGCATCTTCAGATATTCAAATGGGAACTGCTGCTTATCATGCAGAGAGAGAGTTAGATACACTGATGTATCAGGATTCTGGAATCTATCGTGATTATCAGTTTAGTAAAGCAGTTGCAGTTACACTTCGTACTATGTATGAAGAAATTGCACTTATGTGGGATCAGGAGTTAAAATACCGACCTAATTTTAGCACAGTTGGAGATGTTGTAAATTTACCAGTTGTTTATTCTAAGATTAGTGGAATAAAGAATAATGATATTCCAGCGTATTGGCAGAGCATAAAAAATCTACTCACACCGGATACTTTGCTTTATAAAAATAGTCCAATTTATGATAGTAGTGCTGAGAATAAATTAAAACCATATGCAACTGAATTTTATCGCAATGGAAAAATTCAAAAAAGTAAAGTTAAAAATCATGCTGCATATCAATTTGGATTTCTAAGAGATGAAGTACAAGACTATATCTTGGATAAGCTTCAGCTCTTGATTGAGCAAAAAACAATTAAAGGTACCTTCGAAAATGGAACAGAATACACGATTGTTTCCACTATTCTTAATCTGAATAAGGATATAATTCGTATGATTCAAAAGTTCGATTTTACAAAGAAGAATCCTAAGGTAGTTATAATTAATACTACAGAAAGGATTATGTCCTTGGAAGACAGTATTGTCATAGCGTTTTTGAATTTGGTTGGATTTGACATTATAATGTTTATTCCTACCGGATATCAAAATATTGAAAAATTCTTTAATGTAAAACTTATGGAAGAGCATCAAATCGGTACGTATGTATACGATTTAGTTATTCCGAATATTGGTGTTGCTACCATAGAAACTCGCCAATCATGGCGAAATAAATTATTTAGGAGAGGAAGTTGATTATGGGATTAGATTTCACTAAGGCTCAAACGCAACAAACATCACAACTGACATCGGTTGTGAGCAAAACAGATACCGGACAGAATGAGATCGAAGTAGTTGAATCTTATGATATTACTGCTGATCGTGAGAATTTGAATACCCAATTGGTGAATTCACCTGAAGTAGATGCGCTTTGTAGTCAAATTGAGGTTGACAATCTTGAGACGATTGTTTCATTTGGTGCACCTGCAGCTGAGCAAATCTCAAAATGTTCTGACGTAATTTTGAACAGTATGAATATGTCTCAGTTAGATGATTCGAGCGAGATGCTTAATGTCCTGGCAAAAATAATGTCTAAATTTGATATTGAGGAAATAAAAGAGAATCCAGGATTGTTCCAAAAACTATTTGGTAATTTAAGAAAACAACTAGATAAGATTTTAGCAAAATATCATACCATGGGTGAAGAGGTTGATAAAATCTATGTACAGTTGAAAAAGTATGAGGGTGAAATTAAAGATTCAAACAAAAAACTAGATGATATGTTTCATGCTAATGTAGACTATTATCATGAGTTAGTGAAATATATTTTAGCCGGTGAGCAAGGTTGTAGAGAGTTGGAAGCTTATATTGCACAAAGAAAGAGTGATATGGAAGCTACTGGAGATAATTCCATTCAATTCGAATTACAAAGTTTACAACAAGCATTGATGATGTTAGAACAAAGAACACAGGATTTGCGTACTGCAGAAAATGTTGCAATGCAGTCCATCCCAATGATTAAGACGATGGAGTTTAGTAACATGAATCTTGTTCGTAAAATCAATTCAGCGTTTATCATTACACTACCAGTATTTAAGCAAGCATTAGCTCAGGCTATTATGTTGAAGAGACAAAAGATTCAAGCAGAAGCAATGTCTGCTTTAGATGAAAAAACGAATGAGATGTTAATTAAGAATGCGCAAAATACGGTTGAGCAATCAAAGATGACTGCAAGATTAGCTTCTGGTAGCTCAATCAAAATTGAAACATTGGAAACAACTTGGAGAACTATCGTTACTGGTATTGACGAGACAAAACAGATTCAAGAAGACGCTAGAAGAAAACGTATTGAGGATCAAGCAAAGCTCGAAGCCATTAAATCTGAGTTCAATAAGATGTATCATATGCCAGAAAATAAATAAAATGGAGGGAAATAATTATGCCAATTAGTTTAGCAAAAGGTCAAAAGGTTGATTTAACCAAGGGGAATCCAAGTCTTAATAATATTATGGTTGGTTTAGGCTGGGATGTAAATACTTATGATTCCGGTGCTGATTTTGACTTGGATGCAGCAGCTTTTTTACTAGGTGAGAATGGAAAATGTCCAACTGAAAAAGAATTTGTTTTTTATGGTAATTTACAACATCCAACTGAATCAGTAAAGCATATGGGAGATAATCTAACAGGTGCTGGTGAAGGTGATGATGAGCAGATTCAAATTGATCTTCGTAAGATTCCTGCAAATGTTTCAAAAGTAGCGTTTACAGTTACAATCTACGATGCTGAGAGCAGACGTCAGAACTTTGGACAAGTATCGAATGCTTTTATTCGTATCGTTGATGAGGCAACTAATACGGAATTAATTCGTTATGATCTTGGAGAAGATTTCTCAATTGAAACGGCAGTTGTTGTAGGTGAATTATATAGAAATAACGGTGAGTGGAAATTTAACGCTATTGGAAGTGGATTCCAAGGCGGTTTAGCAGCATTATGTAACCATTATGGTATTCAAGTTTGTTAAGGAGGATTTTATATGCCAGTTTGTTTAACAAAAGGTCAAAAAGTTAGTATAACCAAGGATAACCCTGGATTAAGTAAGGTTATAGTTGGACTCGGTTGGGATGTGAATCAGTTTGATACTGGTGGTGCATTTGATTTAGATACCGCAGCTTTTATGTTGACGGATAGTGGTAAAGTGTCAAAACCAGAAGATTTCGTATTCTTTGGTAATTTAGTACATCCAAGTCATAGTGTACAACATATGGGAGATAATCTTACAGGTGCTGGTGATGGAGATGATGAACAGATTAAGATCGATTTATCAATCATTCCTGATAATATCACAAAAATTGCATTTTCAGTTACAATTTACGAAGCTGAAGCAAGAAGACAGAACTTTGGTCAGATTAATAATGCATTTATACGTATTGCCAATGAGGCAACAGGTGAGGAAATTCTTCGTTATGATTTAGGAGAAGACTTCTCTATTGAGACAGCGGCAGTATTTGGTGAGTTATATAAGAATAACGGAGAATGGAAATTTAACGCAATTGGTAGCGGATATCAAGGTGGTCTTGCTGCTTTATGTGCAAATTACGGTGTAGATGTTGGATAATATTACCTTAATCCAAGGAGGGACAGAATAATGTCAATTAGTTTACAAAAAGGTCAAAAAGTTAGCTTATCGAAGGATAATGCAGGTTTATCTAATGTTCTTGTAGGTTTAGGTTGGGATGAAGTTGAGCAGAAGAGAGGATTCTTTTCAGCTAAGCCACAAGCAATTGATTGTGATGCATCCGCATTACTTTTACAAAGTGGAAGATTAATGGGGAAAGAGGATATCGTTTATTTTGGAAATCTTAGACACCCATCTGGAACAGTTCAGCACATGGGAGATAATCTTACTGGTGCTGGTGATGGAGATGATGAGCAAATCTTAGTTGATTTGTCAAGAATTCCAGAGAAATATGATAAAATAGTGATTGTTGTAAATATTTATCAAGCTTTAACAAGAAATCAGCATTTTGGCATGATTCAAAATGCATTCATTCGTTTAGTGGATAGCAGAAATAATGCTGAAATGTGTAAGTATAACTTAACTGACAACTATTCCGGTATGACTGCAATGATTTTTGGTGAAATTTATCGCCATAATGGTGAGTGGAAGTTTAATGCAATCGGGCAAGGAACGAATGATCCAGGTTTAGGTGAACTTGCAAATAAATATCGTTAGAGTTAACATTTGTTACTGAGTGAAACATATGTGTTTTACTTACTAAAAAAGAAGAAATGTTTAATTTTCAAACGTTTCTTCTTTTTTTAGAGATAAACTATCGCATGAAAAAACATTTACGTGTAATACTATAGCTGACTGTTATAGTGAAAAAATAAAACTAAGTCTTTACAAATAAGAGAATTATTTATAATATTGTTTATGATTAACAAAATTATATATTAGCATTTTCCAAAAGTGAAATGAGCTAGGGGGAAAAAGAAATGAAGTTTAATGGACTTACTGAAAAAGAAGTCGAAGCATCAAGACAACAATATGGATCCAATGCCATACCTGATTCGGAGCCTACCACGTTTTGGCAAGAGTTTAAAGAAACGTTCGGCGACCCAATGATTAAGATATTACTTGCTATTACAGCATTAATGCTTGTAATGTTCTTTTTTGGTTATGCTGAAATTTATGAACCAGTAGGTACAATCGTAGCTGTCTTAATCGTAGCTATCGTATCTGCAAAAACAGGTGTCGCAAGTGATACAAAATATCGTCAATTAAAAGATAGTACAAAAAAGGATCAGTGTAAAGTTTATCGTAATGGTGTTGTTACAGTAATCGACGTTGATGATGTTGTTGTTGGCGATAAAGTTTTACTTCAATCAGGTGACAAAATCCCTGCAGATGGTGTTTTAATCTCAGGTGATTTACGAGTTGATAACTCTGCGTTGAATGGTGAAGCAGAAGAATGTAAGAAATTTGCTGCAGAAGGTGATTTCCAATTATCAGACGACATTACTGGAGATACTTTTGTTGATAAGCATTCTCTTTTTAGAGGTGCTGTTGTATTTGATGGCGAAGGTGTTCTTGATGTTCGTAAAGTTGGTTTGAAGACTATGATGGGTAAGATGGCAGAAGAAATGCAGGAAGATGAGCCAGATTCCCCTCTAAAAGTAAAACTAACTAAATTAGCAGGTCAGATTTCTAAGTTTGGTTATATTGGCGCAGTTGTTATTGCTATTCTATATTTTGCTTATTTTATTATTAGTGCTGGTGGATTTGCAGAATTCTTCTCTATTGGTACACCAGAAGTGATTAAAAAAGTAGTAGAAGCGGTATCCTTAGCGGTTGTTATTATTGTTTGTGCAGTACCAGAAGGTTTACCATTAATGATTTCTCTTGTTTTAATGCAAAATACGAGCAAGATGTTAGATCATAATGTATTAGTAAGAAAAGCAGAGGGTATTGAAACTGCAGGCGCATTAAATATTTTATTTAGTGATAAAACAGGTACAATTACGAAAGGTAAACTTGAAGTTGTAGATTTCTTTACTGCAGATGGCAAATCAATACCTTTGAGTGAATTAAGTAAACATAATGCTGTAAAAAGCTATCTTGATTTGGCAATTGGTAAAAATACAGCTTCTATGTTTGATGCAGAACACAAAGTAATCGGTGGTAATGCAACTGATCAAGCATTGGTGAAATTCGTTGGTGAAAATACATTCAATCTCTTAAAAGAAGACAAAAAATGTGTTGTAGATAAATATCAAGGATTTAACTCAGCGAATAAGTTTAGTCAAGCAAGTATTAAGAGCATTGGAAAAGTATTTTATAAAGGTGCTCCTGAAAAATTAACTACTTTAGCTACAAAGTACCTTGATCATGATGGAGAGATTAAGACATTAGACCGTGCAATGCTTGATAAGAAAATTGACGAATTAGCTTCGAAAGCAATGCGTGTTTTGGCATTTGGTTATTCTGAGAAGACATTAGTGGAGAATACTGTTAATGATGATATAATTATTATTGGTTTGGTTGGTATTCGTGATGATGTTCGTCCAGAAGCTAAAGAAGCAATCCAAGAAGTATTAGATGCTGGTATTCAAGTAGTTATGATTACTGGAGACCGTATTCAGACAGCAGTAGCTATAGCACAAGATGCTGGACTCATTAAGGATAAATCAGATATTGCATTATTATCTTCTGAATTGAATGCAATGAGTGATGAAGAAGTTAAAAAGATTATTCCAAAAATTCGTGTAATTGCACGTGCATTACCAACAGATAAATCTCGTATGGTACGTTTGTGTCAGGAGATGAATCTTGTTGTTGGTATGACTGGTGATGGTGTTAACGATTCTCCAGCATTAAAGAGAGCAGATGTTGGTTTTGCAATGGGTAGTGGTACAGAAGCTGCGAAAGAAGCTGGTAAGATTGTTATCCTAGATGATAATTTTAAATCAATTAAAGATGCAATTCTTTATGGTAGAACAATTTATCATAACATCTTAAAGTTCTGTAAATTCCAGTTAGTTATTAATGTTGCTGCGGTTATCGTTAGTGCATTATCTCCTTTCTTTGGAATTGAAGAACCGTTAAAAGTAACTCACCTTTTATTTGTTAACCTTGTAATGGATGGTTTAGGTGCAATTATGCTTGGTAATGAACCTGCACGTGAGTCCTATATGCGTGAAAAGCCAAGAAGAAGAGATGAAAGCATTGTTAGTAAGAAGATGATGACTCAGATCGTAATCATGGGTCTTTGGTTAACTTTATTAGGCTTTGCATTCTTAAAATTACCATTCTTTAATCAATTCTTTGATTCCACGGAAGAAAAGTTATCAGCTTTCTTCGTATTGTTTATTGGTAGTGCTCTATTTAATGGATTTAATGTTCGTGATGACAAATTTAAGATTTTCAGTGGCTTAAATGAAAATACTGGTTTCTTAAAGGTATTCTTTACAATTATTGTTGTGCAATTGTTCATTGTAAACTGTAGTTTAATTCCTTTGCCAATATTTACGTGGATTAGCAATATGTTTAGCTGTGTTCCAGTTAATATTATTGGACTTTTAGTTGTGTATGCATTAGCATTAACAATGATTCCAGTTGACTTGATTCGTAAGTCATTTACAAAGACAAAATAAATAGGAAAGCTGCTGTAAATTATATTTGCAGCAGCTTTTTCTAGATTTAATGTAAAAAATAATTAGCAATGATACAAAGGGAGAAAGATGATACTATTTAATTCAGATTTAGATAATACCTTAATATATTCGCATAAAAGAGAAATGAATGAGGAAAAAAGTTGTGTCGAGATTTATCAGCAACGTGAAGTCTCATTTATGTCAAATACGTCCTTAAAGTTGCTACATAAACTGAATCAAAATATACTTTTTGTACCAACTACAACTCGAACAAGAGAACAGTATGAACGTATTAACTTTGGGATAGGAATACCCAAATACGCTCTGGTCTGTAATGGAGGTATTCTCTTAGTTGATGGGATTATGGATAAAGAATGGTATGAAGAATCGATTGATCAGATTAAGGAATGTAAAACACAATTGCAGTATGCTATTGAAATATTGGAGAAGGACGTAAATCGCTGCTTCGAAATTCGATTCATTGATGATTTGTTTATCTTTACAAAAAGTGATAACCCTCAAATGACCATTGACTATTTGTCAACATATCTCGATCTAGCACTCGTGGATATCTTCCAAATTGGAATAAAGGTATATGTCATTCCTAAAAAGTTAACAAAGGGGAATGCTGTTTTACGGCTGAAAAAGAAGTTAAAAGCAGATAAGGTTATAGTTGCTGGTGATAGTGAATTTGATCTATCGATGTTTCAAGTGGCCGATTTAGCATTTGCTCCCAAACAATTAATTACTAGAATGGATATGGAGCAATCCAATGGTAAGAATCAATGTTCCAATATAATTGTTCATGAAGGTGGACAGTTATTCTCTGACGCTATTCTGAAATATATTATGAAGCATGAGATAAATAACAATCAATAGATAAAATATGAATTAATCAATAAGTAAAATATGAATTAATCAATAGAAGAAAAATGAAATAATCAATAGAAGAAAAATGAAATATAATCAAAAAAGAAAAATAACTAAAAATAGAAAAAAGTAATTGTAAAGAGCTAATAAGAAAACGTAAGTCCAATACTAAATATCTATAATAATATTATAAATATGATAATTTTTGGTATAAATAATGCTGATTATTAATAATTATACATTTGTGCTTGATTTTACTTTGCTATTTTAATATAATAAACCTCGACTCACTATAACGATATGACAGAATGGGGTAAAGATTTTGAAAGAAAAACAAATGAATAATTATGAAAAAGGTAAGCAAAAATTTGGTTTATGTATGAAATTCATAGTACCGTCTCTAATTGGAATCTTATTATTTATGTGTCCAATAAAAATCGAAGATAAGATAACGATTCCTATTGCAGTACTTTCAGAAGGCATGCAAGATTTATGCGGTAATTATTTTCCGGAGATTTTACTAGTACTTACTGGTATTTCATTTTTCGGAAGTATGTTTACTAGCTTATGTTTAAGATTTGGATCGAAAAAAGTTAGAGAGAGTTTTCACAAGAAGAAAGTATTAATGAATTTATTCCATATAAAAAAAATCTCAATTATAATACGTGGATTTGCGTTTGTACTTTGCTTAATTACCTATTATCAATTTGGCGTTGAGGCGATCTATTCTTTAAATACTGGTGGATTGGTTTTCAATGATTTATTGCCAATTTTATTTTCTATCTTTTTACTTGCAGGATTTTTATTACCTTTGTTATTAAACTTCGGATTATTAGAATTTACTGGTACACTTTTAATCAAAGTAATGCGACCTTTATTCAAATTGCCAGGACGAGCTGCAATCGATGCAATTGCTTCCTGGTTAGGAGATGGTACAATTGGTGTTATGCTAACAAGCAAACAGTATGAGGAGGGCTATTATACGGAGCGTGAAGCTTGTGTCATTGGAGTTAGCTTCTCGTTAGTGTCGATCACGTTTTGCCTTGTTGTAATTAATCAGGTTGGATTAGGTCATATGTTTGTACCTTTTTATCTGACAGTTTGTTTTGCATGTTTGATAGCAGCAATTATTCTTCCTAAATTACCACCTCTTTCTAAGAAGAAAGATTGCTATATTAATGGAAAGCCAGCAGATTTTGATTCTGAACCAATACCAAAGAATCATAGTAGCCTTTCCTATGCATATGCACAAGCACTTGACAAGGTAAAGAATATAAAATCGATCCATAGTATCTGGAAAGATGGAGTTGAAAATGTGCTTAGCATGTGGATTGGAGTAATACCAATTGTAATGGCGATGGGGACAGTTGCACTAATCATTGCAGAGTATACACCGTTCTTTCGAATTTTAGGTATGCCATTTATGCCAATACTTGAATTGCTTCAAATCCCTGAAGCGGCAGCTGCTTCTGAAACATTATTTGCTGGTTTTGCAGATATGTTGCTACCATCGATTATGATTGCATCAGCAGAGAGTGAAATAACGCGTTTTATTGTAGCAGCAGTGTCTGTTTCACAGTTAATCTATTTATCTGAGGTGGGAGCTTTAATTATAGCTTCTAAGATTCCAATTAAGTTTGGACAGTTATTTTTAATCTTTATTGAGCGAACAATAATTACCTTACCAATTATTACATTGATTGCTCACTTGATTTTTTAATTATACTATTTGCATTACTTTTTATATATGTTATATTGATACAAGAAAATTACGTTTTTTTCGAACTTTTCTTTGTCAGAAAGTTGAAAGGGGCTGTCGCACTAAGGGCAGTATGAATAAAGAATGAAGGGCGATGGTATATTTTCTTCGGCGCGCTACGCTCACAAGCCCCACAAAGTGCGTGTGGGGACTTGTAAGGCGCTCCGAAAAATACCACCGTCTTTCATTCTTTTATACAATATTCGGCTAGTGCGACACCCATCTTTAATATAGGAGAAAATATGAAACTTACGACGTTATGCTATATTGAACACGAAGATAAATATTTGATGCTTCATCGTAACAAAAAGGCGAATGATCCAAATCATGCAAAGTGGATTGGTATTGGAGGAAAATTCGAGAAAGATGAAAGCCCAGATGAATGTCTTTTACGTGAAGTAAAAGAAGAAACAGGATTAACTCTTACCAATTATACTTTTCGTGGAATAATTACATTTGTATCAGATAAGTGGGAAACAGAGTATATGCATTTATTTACGGCAAACGCGTTTTGTGGAGAACTGATCGATTGCCAAGAAGGTGAATTACAGTGGGTTAAGAAGGATGAGGTTTTGAACCTCAATCTTTGGGAAGGCGATAAGCTATTTTTAAAGAAATTATTAGAAGCAAATGATTTCTTTACAATGAAACTTATCTATCAAGGTGAGAAATTAGTAGATTATACAATTAGAACCTAAGTACACATGCAAGTACAAGAATTAACACCAAGAAACAAGTCAAGAAACAAGTCAAGGTACAAGTGAAGAATCCAAATCAAGCATACAAGCAGTACATTAGTTTTAATATTAAAGGATATAATTGAAGGATATAAGTGAAGTACAAAGGGAAAGAGAGATAAACAAAACAATGATTAACAGAGAAGACATGCTAGAGCTTACAAGAAGGATGACGGTTAGTCGTACCTCGATTACAAGAATAGCAGGGAGCTATATTGATTCCGAAGGTTATGTGGATGGCACATTTAATACTAATTTTTTGAAACTTACCGCAAAAGAAAAACAAGATCATATAGCAATTGCAAAGATAATACCATTTTCTGATACTAATGAAAATCTAAAGGAACATAAGTTTGAAAATCGTAATAAAGGGAATGCAAACATGTGGCGACTTCTTAATGAGATGAAATCTTGTGGATTAAAGAATGACGCATTAATGGATACGTTTTATGATTTGGTTTGTGAAAACTATAAAACAGACCACGAATATGCGATCTTAGTGTTTCATGACCGATACGATGTACCAGTTAAAACTTCTGATAAAGAACGACTAGGAGAATCAGAAGAAGTATATGAATATATCATTTGCGCTATTTGTCCGTTGGTCGGAGAATATGAACCGGGAGAACCAGAATGTGGATTTATTTATCCTTTATTCTCGAATCGTAGTAGCGATATGAATCATATTGGTATTTACGATAAAGATAAAAATCAGCCTCGTACTGAAATGGAAGAATTGTTATTGCGAAGATAAATAATTAACTACTTGAAACATACCTATCATAAATGATAGAATGAAGTACAAAGTAAGGAGGACTATCAATGGAATATAGAATTATTGACAATGTAAAATGCTCTCTTTTAGGATTTGGATGTATGAGATTTCCTCAGAATGAGGATGGTTCTATTAATGAAGTAGAAGCTACAAGAATGCTAGACATTGCGAGAGAAGCAGGGGTTAATTATTTTGATACGGCTTATCCATATCACAACAAACAAAGTGAACCGTTTGTTGGTAAGTATTTATCGAATTTTCCAAGGGAATCTTACTATTTAGCGACAAAGCTTCCATGTTGGGAGATTAAATCACTAGAGGATGCAAAAAAGATGTTCCAGCTACAATTAGAGCGTCTACAAAAGGATTACATAGATTTTTATTTATTACACGCCCTTGATAAAGACCGATGGAAGCGGATGGAATCCTATGGTGTTTATGATTATTTAACTACGTTAAAAGAACAGGGTAAGATTAAGCATCTTGGATTTTCATTTCATGATGATTATGATGTATTTGAAACAATCATTACTTCAAAGAAATGGGATTTTTGTCAAATTCAATACAATTATATGGATACAGACGAACAAGCTGGAGATAAAGGATATGAACTAGCTGAAAAACTTGGTGTTCCACTCGTTATTATGGAGCCAATCAAAGGCGGGTCTTTAGCAATGCTTCCAGATGAAATTAAAGAACATTTTACTGCAGTAGATCAAAATAAATCTGCTGCATCTTGGGCATTACGCTGGGTTGGTACTCATTCCAATGTAAAAGTCATTTTAAGTGGAATGTCTACTTATGATCAAGTTATGGACAATTTGAATACTTTTGATAAATTTGAGCCGTTAAATGAGAAAGAGCAGGCTGTTGTTCAAGATGCTAAAGAACATTTACAACGAAGAATCAAAAATGGATGTACAAGCTGTCGTTATTGTATGCCGTGTCCTGCAGGAGTTGATATACCTACGAACTTCCAGATTTGGAATACCTATGGGAAATATGAGAATGCAGGTTTCTCCATTTGGGAATGGAACTATGCAATAGAAGAGAAGAAAAAAGCGAAAAACTGTGTAAGCTGTGGTAAATGTGAAACAGTTTGTCCTCAAAAGATTACGATTCGCAAAGATTTAAAAACTTTACAAAAGGAACTAGATGAATTGCATTCCTAAACAAAGATTGACTGAAACCAAAGATCATACGGAGGATGACGATGAATAAAAATATAAACCGTTTAACAGCTGCAGGTGTATTAATAGCTTTGGCGATTTTAATACCTCAACTGTTTCACTTGACTGGAGTGCCACAATCAGGACAAGTATTTTTACCAATGCATATACCAGTTTTACTTAGTGGCTTTGTATTAGGACCGGTCTTTGGTTTGTTTGTAGGAATATTTTCACCAATCATCAGTTCTGCAATGACTGGAATGCCAGCTTTCGCTCGATTACCATTCATGATCTTTGAGTTAGCAACTTACGGATTAGTGGGAGGTTTTCTCTATAATACTTTAAGATTAAAACGAAAAAAATACGGAATCTACGTATCATTAGTTGTTTCCATGTTAAGTGGTAGAGCTATCTATGCATTTGCCTTAACCATTGCAGCAAGTGTTTTTAATATTGCTTGTGGTGGTCCAATTGCAGCAATGAATGCTACTGTCACTGGTGCGATTGGAATTGTGATTCAACTCGTTATTATTCCACCAATGATTTTTTTATTAGAAAAAAGTGGTTGTCTCGATCGATTTTTTCGTTCCTGTATCCAGCAGTCATAGGTATTCGTCTGGTTGCATGAATTACGTGGATTGATGAAAGAGTAAACAAAACGAAATGAGGATTTTATGGAACAAACAGTGAATATATTGCATACTGGCGGTTATACCATTGTTGTACAAAAGGAAGAACAACAATATACTTCAACCAAGCGTGGTATTTCTCCAATTTTAGAAATAATAAATCAGGATATCGAGTTGTTGCAAGATGCAATTGTTGCAGATAAGGTCATTGGTAAGGCTGCAGCATTACTTTTGATTTACGGTAAAGTTAAGCATATTCATGCAGATGTAATCAGTGAACTCGCAATGGACGTATTAAGCCAATACAAAGTTTCATTTACATTTGAACAGAAGGTACCTTACATTATCAATCGTACGAAAACAGATATGTGTCCAATGGAACGTTGCGTGCTTGATATCAACGATCCAGAGCATGCATTCATGGCTTTGAAAGAAGCGATTGCAAAGCTAGCAAATTAATTTTATTGAAAAAAATCTGGATAGTTAATCGATGTGTAAGAGGAATTAATGTTTATTAAATGTGTTAGATAGAGAAAAGCAATTTATAAGAAAAAAGTAATAGGATACTACTTGAATCTAAAGGAGAAGAGTGATGGAAAGTCTTGTCGAATGGTATCAAAGTACATTAGGTAACTTTATGCCAAAGGAATTGTTTATCTTTTTGGTTTCTCTGTTACCAATAATCGAATTAAGAGGTGGATTAATTGCTGCTTCCTTATTAAAAGTACCGTTAATTTCAGCAAATTTAATATGTATTTTAGGTAATATTTTACCGATACCTTTTATCTTATTCTTCATAAAGAAGATATTTGAATTTATGAAGAAACATAATATACTAAGTGGTTTGGTAAAAAAATTAGAGGGCAGAGCAGCAAAGAAATCAAAAGGTTTAGAAAAGGGTGAATTTATATTTTTGATGCTTTTTGTAGGTATACCGCTACCTGGAACTGGAGCTTGGACAGGTGCTCTGATTGCATCCTTGCTTGAGCTAGATATTAAGAAGGCATCGGTTGCAATAATTTTAGGTGTTCTGATTGCAGCAATTATTATGAACATTGTTTCCTATGGCTTATTAGGTAATATAGTAAGTTAGTTTACTCACGGGTTAAAAGTAATATGCTAATTTTGGCTCTTTTTGTTAACAAAGAATCATTTGAACTATATTGACAATATATTCTAATACATGGTATAGTTGAAGAGATCTCTTTGCACTGCATTACATTCTAAGGTGAATGCATGATCAACAGTACAAACTGAGCAGGCGATGAACTTTTGAAAGTTAAAGTCATGGGGCCGGGCCACCAGAGAGTGGCAACAGATGAACATATACATCTGTGGGACAGTAGTGTGTTCCACAGATTTTTTTTATCTTAGGATATCTTGTTATATATCCTAAGATATCGGACACACAGCTGAAGAACAAGTGCCATTGAGCTATCAAACGAAAAGCAAATTATGCTAAACGGAGGTAACTTATATGACAAACAATAAGGTGAATATGGCAGGATTGAGTTCTGCCGAAGTAAAACGATTGCAGGAGCAATATGGCAAAAATGAATTGACGCCACAAAAAAAGGAAGGCTTTCTTAGGAAAGTATTTCAAATTGTATGTGAGCCAATGTTTTTGTTATTAATTGTTGCTGCAATCATTTATTTTATTCTAGGAGAACCCAAAGATGGCGCAATCATGCTGATTTTCGTTGTTGGTATTATTAGCATTGATGTAATTCAAGAGTGGAAAACAGACAAAACACTAAATGCACTCAAAGACCTCTCGGCTCCTCATATTACCGTGTTTCGTGATGGAGAAGAAAAGGTGATAGCTAGCGTAGATTTAGTGCCAGGTGATTTGATGAAGGTATGTGAGGGAGTCAAAATACCTGCGGATGGCATGGTCATTCAATGTGCTGATTTATGTGTAGATGAATCCTCTCTGACTGGAGAAGCAGAAGGTGTATGGAAATTACCAACAGAAAATGCGAAAGAAACAACGGATTACTGGCGTAAAGATTACTGTTACGCAGGAACACTTGTAACGCAAGGTACAGCTGTCATTAAAGTGGATAAGATCGGTGCAAATACAGAATATGGTAAGATTGGACTTGGAATTGCAACAGCTCCAAAAGAAGATACCCCTCTTCAAACCCAGACAGATAAACTTGTGAAAACATGTGCAATCATTGCAGGAGTTTTATTTCTATTAGTTGCTATTTTTACTTGGTTTAATATCTCAGATCATATATTTTTTGATCGATTAGTTGAAAGTATTCTATCTGGTGTAACGCTTGCGATGGCAATGATACCAGAGGAATTTCCTGTGATATTGACCGTTTTCCTTTCCATGGGGGCATGGCGATTAGCAAAGAAAAATTCATTAGTAAGAAAGTTACCAAGTGTTGAGACACTTGGTGCAGTATCTGTCCTTTGTGTTGATAAAACAGGAACGATTACAATGAATCAGATGAAAGTACAAAAAACTTGGGTTTACTCAGGTGATGATAATTCGATCTTAGAGATGATGGGGCTTGCTTGTGAAACAGAGACTTATGATCCGATGGAAAAAGCAATGCTTTGTTTTTGTGAAGAACATAATATCAAAAAGGAAAGATTATTCTGTAATGAATTTGTTTCTGAATATGCATTTACAAATGAATTAAAGATGATGGGGCATGTTTGGAGAAAGGATGGTCAGTTAATCATTGCCGCCAAGGGAAGCCCTGAACGTATTTTAACAATCTGTGAATTGACAAATGAGGAACGAAAGTTAGTTGAAAAACAGATTCATGAATTATCCTCGGAAGGTTTACGAGTAATTGCTGTGGCGTCAGCATATCCAAAATCAGATGAGCTTATCCCGAAAGCTATTACGGATTGTAAATTAACTCTGCTTGGTCTAGTAGGTCTTGCAGATCCTCCTCGTGAAAGTGTAAAAAATGATATTGCAATATGTAATAAAGCTGGAATTCGTGTTGTAATGATAACAGGTGACAATGGAATTACAGCATCAGCAATTGCCAAAAAAATTGGAATGCAACATAGTGATCATATCATCACAGGAGATATGCTAAATAAAATGAGTGATGATGAGCTAAAGGAAGCGGTTAAGAGTGTTTCTATATTTTCACGTGTGATTCCAGAACATAAGATGAGAATTGTGAAAGCCTTTAAAGAAAATGGGGAAATTGTTGCTATGACTGGTGATGGTGTCAATGATGCACCTGCTCTTAAGTATGCAGATATTGGAATTGCGATGGGTAAGCGTGGAAGCGAAGTATCAAGAGAAGCAGCAGACTTAATTCTAATGGATGATAATTTTACAACAATTGTTGAAACTGTAAAGGATGGACGCCGCATCTACGATAATATTCGAAAAGCAGTAGGATACGTATTTACGATTCATATTCCAATTGCATTTGCTTCTTTATTAGCACCATTCCTTGGAATAGCTCCAGCAGCACTGTTTTTACTACCATTACATGTTGTATTATTAGAAGTTTTAATTGATCCAACCTGTTCCATTGTACTAGAGCGCCAGCCTGCAGAAGCTGATATTATGCAGCGTAATCCACGAAATCCAAAAGAAAAGTTGTTGACAGCAAGGTTGCTAATTAAGAGCGTACTACAAGGATTTCTTGTCTTTGCCACCTCGTTTGGAGCATATTACATCACATTAGATGGGAATGTAAATAATGCGCCAGTTGCACGTGCTATGGGATTATCTATTATTATGTTTGCTAACTTATGGATTGTCCAGGTTAATAGCTCTGACCGAGATTCTTTGTTGCATTCGGTAAAACGGCTTGCAAAAGATAAAATCATGTGGTTAGTTAATATTGGAACGATTGCTTTGATAGGAGTAATCATCTATACTCCAGTATCTGAACTTTTAAAACTTGCTCCGTTATCGATAAAGCAAATTATAACTTCCTTTGGTTTAGCTACAATTTCTGTCGTTTGGTATGAGCTTGTAAAATTATATAAAAAGAGAAAGAAAATTAAGATCCACAAATAATGAAAAAATAAAGCTGTCCCAATATTCCAAGGTCATTTAGTTAAAACCTTGTTCTATATAGGGGGCAGCTTTTTAAAACAATACAAAATAACTGATTAATTACTAGTTTCTTTCTTCCAATTTTCTAACAAGCCATCCGTAATTGCATGGAACAGACGAGTACGGACCCCAGGGTGTTCCATATTTAAACTTTTCACAAGTCCTTTTGCATATTCACGTTTTGTATAACCATCCACTGGGCAAGGATTTTTTATAACCGGAAGGTTCATAGCATTTTTAAATCCAATGACATCGGCTTCGTCAACATATATCAATGGACGAATAAGAGTAATATCCATTCGATCTAAATACGTAACAGGAGAGAACGTATAGTATCTTCCTTCAAATAGAAGAGACAATAACGATGTTTCGATTACGTCATCTTTGTGATGAGCATAAGCTGATTTATTACATCCAAGTTCTTTTGCTTTATCGTTAAATGCACCTTTACGCATCTTTGCACATAAGGAACAAGGGTTGGATTCTTTTCTCGTTTCAAAGATAACCTCAGCAATATTAGTAGTAACGACGGTATAGTTGACATCAAGTTCTTTACATAATGCCTCAACTTTTGTTGTATCAAAACCTTCAAAGCCAAGACTTACAGTAATTGCCTCTAATTCAAACTTTTTTGGATAAAATCGACGTAATCCAGCTAAAGCATAAAGCATCGTTAAGCTATCTTTTCCACCAGAGAGACCAACTGCAATTCGATCGCCTTCTTCAATCATGTTATAATCGTCTATTGCTTTTCTTGTTAGACTATATAAGTACTGTAATTTCATCTATAACCCTTTCTAATCATTTACCATGATATCATTTCAATCGTTGTTTCAAATTTCGACAATCCCTATTATATCACACATAAGATATTCGTCAATTCTACATTACTTTAAAATTTTCAACAAATGTGACAAAAGAATGACGAATTGTGACACATTTATAACACGTTTGTAATTTATCCTATAAAGGTAAAAAATTGAGAAAGACTCAAAAAGTTGTAGGAGATTAACATGAAGAGAAAAAAGAATTGTAAAAGAATTTGTGTCCTGCTCATGACAGGCTTATTAATAAGTAGCACACCATCGATTGATGTACTTGCTGCCAATAATCAAAGACTATATAACTATACAACAAAAAGTACGATGAATGTTTCAGATACTAAGATTACGTATAAATATAATGGTCAGACAATAAGTTTACCTGGAACACCAGGAATTCTTTCAAGTAATAATGTTGCTCTTGGACCATACGTTTTGATTATGAATAAAAAAATGGGCATAAAGACGAAGTACGATAAGGCAAATAAAACAGTTACCTTTAAAAAGGATAATACTACGGTTGTTTTAACTTTAGGAAGTAAAACAGCTGTTGTCAATGGTAAGAAAGTTACGATGAACGCTGCACCAATTTGTGTAAAGTATAGAGAATCAGGAAAAACTGCTATCTTAGTTCCAACACGTTTTATATCAGAAACATTTGGATTTTACTATGAATGGAATAGCGCTACATCTACGGTATCGATTAAAGAAAGCCAGAAATTACAGTATGATAATACGACTATAAATTATACAGGGGTATTAGGTAAAGTAACTCTCGATGGAGTGAACATTAATGTTTCCAATATGCCAACAATTTTACTTAACAATACGGCAATGATTCAGGCATACAGAGTATTCAATAATAAGTTAGGAGTAAAATATCGTTACTATCCTAGCTCAGGAAAGTTAATCTTTGTTAAGGGCGATATTAAGCTTGAGATGCAATTGGGAAGTAGTATTGTAACAATCAATGGAATCTTGGCAGATTGTGGGGTATCTCCAAAACTTATTAAAAATTTAACTACAGGCGTAGAAACAGTAATGGTTCCTGCACAGTTTGTATCCAAAGCACTGGGATATGATTATGCTTGGAATAATGAGACAAAGACATCTCAGATTATGACTTCAAATTTAGTCGGAGTAAGACCTAATCTAGTTATTAGTTCAGGCTCCTCAGCTGGTGGTTCTAATGGAAGCTATAAGGAAGTAGAATACTTTAGATGGGGGTTAACAGATCAGTATAAACTTTCTGTGCAACAAGCCAAAGCAGCGCTTGATACTTCAAAAAATCTTGTATTAAATAGTGGCTCTAACTCAACGTTAAGTTCAATAAAAGAAACAGTGATATCTTCTGAATTAGAAGCAATCCAGATGCAATTTAGTAACAAACTAGATTCTGTTTCTGCAACTCATGAGGGTAATCAAGTTACTATTTCTTTAAAGAATACATTTGCAGCACAACAGATTGTAAATTGTTCGAATGAATTAATTGAAGATGTATCCGTTTCTTATGATTCTGATAATTTAGAAACGAATGTTGTTGTAACCTTAAAGGGAGATAGTGCGAATTACGAATTAATTCCTTCGGAAGATAATTTATCTTTAACTGTGAATTTTTATCCAAACTATATTACAGAGGTTGTTGCCGGTCAGGATTCAAACGGATATCAGTATATCTCATTTCAAGGTTTATCTGCTTTAAAACCAATTGTCACAGAGAGTGATAAAAATATCTACGTGCAATTTAACAATACGATGAATGGAGTTGGAGATCAGATTTTTGTGTCTGATATGTTGGACAAAGATATGATTGATAATGTTATACTAGAATCCCCATCTTTAAATTCTTCCATCTTTATGATTGAAAAGCCAAATTCTGAATCCAAATATACGATGCATGAAGATGGTACAACACTTTCTTTCTATATTGATCGAGAGGATAAGATACCGGTAATTAACGATAGCCCAATTCAAATTCAGTTGCCAGAAGGAATCAGTGCATCCTCTATTACGGATAAAGATTTGTATAACTTGAAGCAATTCCAAATTTTAATACCAGGAGATCATCGTAGCTTTTACAATACAAATCCAATTATTAATTCATATAGTGATGTTGCTAACATAAAAGTCTCCTATAATGCAAGTAATCAGACTGTAATCACAGTTAATACAAATGTAGTCCAAGGATATAAATATGAATTGAAAGATGGTATTCTTGTATTAACTGTAGATTCTCCAAGTAAAATTTATGACCGTATTGTTGTATTAGATGCTGGTCATGGTGGTAAGGACCCAGGTGCGGTATATGGTTCTGCACGTGAAAAGGTAATAAATTTTAACGTCTTAAATGTTTATGCAAAATCACATTTTGAGAATGCAGGTATTAAAGTTTATTACACTCGACAAGATGATACTTTAATTGCTTTAGCAGACCGTGCAAGCTTTGCTTCTCAAGTAGAAGCGGATTTATTTATCAGTTTACATTGTAACGCAGCATCGAATACTTCAGCAAAAGGCACCAGTGTATATTATAGCAGTACGAACAAAGCAAAAACCCCAAGTGGATTAACAAGTAAAATATTAGCTACAAACTTAGTTAATACATTATCATCTAATCTTGGAACTAAAAACTTAGGTACGATTGATAAAGGCTTTGTTGTTGTTCGTGATAATACAGTACCAGCAGTTCTAGTTGAACTTGCATTCTTATCGAATCCAAGCGATAAGGAAAAATTGATTTCTGCGAGTTTTCAAAAGAAGGCAGCACAAACAATTTGCGACTCTGTCATTAGCGTATTTAAATCATATCCAACAAAGAGATAGGAAAAGGGAGATAGTATATGAATCATAAAATGTTCAGAACAGTTATCGCGTTCCTTTTAATCATTTGTTTTATCGGTGGAACTGCGACACCAGTATATGCAGAAGAACTTGTTGTGAATGGCTCTGCTCCAGTAGTAAATGCCACTTATACGATTAAGAATTCAACTGCAACTGTAACAGTAGATGCAACGAGTGATTCCGGTATTAAGAGTATTGTATATTTATATGGTAGTGTTAGCTCTGTTGATAACGAAGTATGGGATACCCATGGAATTGATATTACGAATAATCCTACCATTACAGTAACTCAAAGTCGTAGCTTAAGTTTTAAAGTAACTGACAATAATGGAAATATAACAACTAAAAACTTACGTGTATCAATTGATTTTAAAGCAGTATGGATTTCTTATCTAGAGTTTAAATCTACTGGTTACACGGAATTAGAATTCAAAAAGCAAATCAATACGATGTTTGATAACGTAGTCAATATGGGAATGAATGCTGTAGTCGTACATGTTCGCCCATTTGGTGATGCAATGTATAATTCCAGTTATTTTCCATGGTCGAAATATTGCTCTGGAACACAAGGTAAGAATCCTGGATTTGATCCATTAGAAATAATGGTGGAAGAGGCACATAAAAGAGGTTTACAATTTCATGCTTGGTTAAACCCATATCGAGTTACAACAGGAACAACTGACGTTTCAACGCTAGCTACGACAAACCAAGCTCGTAAATGGTTAACAGATAGTTCAACAAGTAATGATCGAAATGTATTATCTTTCGGTGGAAATTTATACTATAATCCAGGTTCTGTTTCTGTTCGAAATCTGATTCGTAAAGGTGTACAAGAAATCGTTAAGAATTATGATGTAGATGGAATTCATTTTGATGATTATTTCTATCCTACGTTAGGTAAAAATTACGAAGACTTATTTGATGCACAAGAGTATCAGGCATATGTTGCTGATTGTCAGAATAAAGGTGTTACAAAAATTTTATCGATTGCAAATTGGAGAAGACGTAATGTCAATTGGCTTGTAAAAAATATCTATAATGATATTAAAAAAATTGATTCCAACGTTGTATTTGGTATTAGCCCAGGCGGATTTTTAAATACTTTATTGATGGATGACCGTTATTATACGGATATAAAAACGTGGATGTCAAAGTCAGGTTATGTGGATTATATTTGTCCTCAAATTTACTGGAGTTTTGAACATAGTACCTATCCTTTTGCACAAACGGTAGATTTATGGAGTTCTTTATTAAAAACAAATAGTGTAGATTTATATATTGGTATTCCTGTATATAAAGCTGGTTCCAAAGAAGAACCTGAGTTTAAAACAAATACAAATATATTAGTTGATATGGTGGAATACTGTCAAGATAGTGGCTCAGTCGATGGATTTATGTTCTATCGTTACGATTATTTTTATAATTCAGCTACAAAAAAGGCTGTAAATCTCTTAATAAAGAAACTAAATCAATAAATAAGAAATATAATATACAAAAGATATATACGTGAACATAGGGATATTCTTCAATCTTCATTGTACACGGATATTTTATGAAGGGGCTGGGAACAGCTCCTTCTTTCAAAATAAAAAGGAAGAGATAAAATATGACTATTTATGTAGATGCGGATGCATGTCCCGTAATAAGAATTATAGAAAACTGTGCAAAAAAAAATAAGATTCCAGTTGTATTAATATGTGATACGAATCATATCTTATCTTCTGATTATAGTGACCTTGTAATCATTGGAGCTGGTGCAGATGCTGTAGATTTTGCTCTCATTAATCGTTGTAAACGAGGAGATATTGTAGTAACACAGGATTATGGAGTTGCTGCGCTTGCACTTGGAAAAGGTGCGCATCCAATTCATCAAAATGGAAAATGGTATACTGATGACAATATTAATCAAATGTTAATGGAACGTCATATTGCAAAAGAAGAGCGAAGAAAATCTTCCAAACATCATTTAAAAGGACCAAGAAAGAGAACAAACGATGATGATCTTCGATTTGAAGAATCACTGAATCAATTAATCATGTACTTAAAGTGAGTTCTACCATGCAATTTTCATAAATTTTATGGAATCGTAAATACTGATAAAAAGCCTTGAAGGAGGTGTTATCGTGTTTACAAATAAAAGATTGACCAAGGCATATCATAACGCTCAAATCAGATTTATTGATAAGGATTCAAAATATGTCTTTTTTAGTGATACACATCGAGGAGATGATAGTATATCAGATCAATTTGCAAGAAATCAAGCCTTAGTCGTTAGTGCTTTACGTTACTATTACGCGAAAGGATATACTTATGTCGAAGTTGGTGACGGAGATGAGCTTTGGGAACATAAGAGCTTTAAGCATATTCGAACAGCACATATCGATGTCTTTACTGTGTTAAAAAAATTCTTTCAACAAGATCGTATGATTATGATTTATGGTAATCACAATATTTGCATGAAAAACCCAGGATATGTTCGACGAAACTACTACTCGTTTTATGATGAATATGAAGATCGACAAGTTTCCTTATTTCCTAATCTAAAGCCTCAAGAAGCATTAGTATTAAAGCATAAGAAAACTGGACAAGAAATTCTAGTGCTTCATGGTCATCAGGGTGATTTTCTAAATGATCAATTTTGGATAGGCTCTATGCTAGCTCTTCGTTATTTTTGGAAATTCATGTATCTTGTCGGATTTCGTAATCCAGCGAGTCCAGCAAAAAACCAAACCAAACGACATAAAATAGAAAAAAATTATGCAAAATGGATTGAAAGAAATCATATGATGCTAATATGTGGACATACTCATCGTTTTAAGTTTCCAAAACCCGGTCAATATCCGTATTTTAATTCTGGCTGTGGAATTCATACAAAAGGAGTGTCCTGTATTGAGATTGTCAATGATCAGATTATGCTGATTCAGTGGAGAATTGAAGCAAATCACCAAGGTGCCATGCATGTTGTACGAAGAGTTATTCGTGGCCCTCGTCCTCTTTACGCATTTGATATGAGACGTTGTAATGTAGTTTACCGAAAGAAGTAAGAGCCTGACGTCATTTTGCACAAAGTAAAGTTAGGAAAATTGGGCTGCCGCACTAGTTAAAGAATGAATAAAAGAAGGAAGGATATGGTATATTTTCTACGGCGCGCTATGCTCACAAACCCACAAAATGCATGTGGACTTGTAAGGCACTCCGAAAAATACCATCACCCTTCCTTCTTTTATTCATTTTGCTTCTCGTACGACAGCCCTATTTTAGCGAGTCTATCTATGTGCAAAATGACGAATGTACTTTAGTATTAGTAATATACTCCATAGAACTGACATTAACCCATGTAACTGCTACTGCTATATAATGACATCTAATTGCCATATAATGACATTGAACTGCCATATAACCCCGTTACAATACAATAGATAGTAAAAAAACTAAAATACATAGGAATTCGAATGGAGGATTATATGAAAAAATTATTATATTTAAGCATGGGAACACTTCTTACATTATTGATGTTATTATTTAGTCCAATTCAAACTCCACAAGCAAAAGAACGTGTAACCTATGATATAAGCAAAGGAGATATTGTTATAACTAAAAGCGGAGACTATAATCTTGTTGGGACTTCCACAAAGTATAAAGTAACTGTCAATGCAGGAGTTAAAGTTAACCTATGGTTAAAAAATGTGTATATTGAGACAGGGACTTCGCCATTTACACTGGAGGAAAAATCCAAAGTAAATCTGATTGTGAGTGGATCCAATCAATTGAAAAGCTCAAGGTGGTATAACAATAATAACGATATTGATTCTAATATGAATGGAATTGAGTTGAAAAAAGGTGCTAAGCTATGCATATCGAAATATAGTTCAGGTACATTAGAGGTATATGGCAATGGCTCTGGTAATGGAATTGGGGGAGAGGGTTCTTTCTACGTTTATGGAGGTACATTAAAAGCATATGGTGGAATTTATGGCGCAGGTATTGGTAATATACTAGAACCTTCGGCATTACGTGTATTTATTCACGGTGGTATGATTTACGCATATGGTGGAATTGGTACGAAGGAATCAGATACATGGATTTATTATGAGTATAAAAATAAATATAGTAACGTTCCAATCTATGATATTAGTACGGATCGACTTCAAATCACAGGTGGTATGGTTGTAGCAGCAGATCTATCTAGCAAAGCTGTTAATCAGTCAGGAAAAAAACTAACTGCTTTTGTATATCCTTGTAAATCAGGAAAGATTTCAAATATAGTTATTGATAAAAAGAGTTATGGTAGCACAGGTATGGTATCCAAAGGTTATCTAATACTCTACTCGGACACTGCAAGTAAAATTGAGATTACATATAAAAATGGAACACATGATTTAATTAGTTATGGAACAAGTCAATCGGCCAAAACTAACTATGTCAAAGATCAAGTATTTGATATCGGAGAAGGTTCTCTTGAAATATATGATGGTTTTTGTATCTATGATGATCAACTATATAAGTTTTATGATCGTACCAACCAAATTATTAAAATTACTGGCACAACGAATATACATCGTATTATAGCTGAGGGGAGTGCTACCTTGATCTTCGATTCCGTGAGTGTAACAGCAAACAATATATTGTATACGTTCCTAACCATTGGTAACAGTGAAAATATAGATATCATCTTAAATGGAAAGAATAAAATTCAAACGAACGGAACCAATAGTGCAATTTTAGTTGGGCATAATTCAAATCTGAGTATTATGAGTGAAAGTAATGAGAATACATTAGAGTTTAATTTAAGCGGAGAAGCAAAGGGGATAAATCTTGAAAGTAGCTCCTTAGTACAAAGTGGTGGTAAGATCGTGATCAATACAAAAGATAATTCAAAAGGGCTGTATTTAGGTAATGGAACCTCCTATACATTATATCATGGTGAGTTTGAGAGCCATGATGATGAAGGTAAAGGTTTGCAATCACTTGCATATTCAACAGTAAAAGTTTGTGGTGGTTCTTTGACAGCTACTCTTATGGGAAATGAAGATGAAGGAAATGAAGAGATTCCTAGTATTTCAACCTTAGTTATCACTGGAGGAAAAGTTACAGTAAAAAATCGACTAATCTATGATAACTTCTATGTGTATGGAGGAGAGCTGAACGCTCACATCATGGGAGCAGGAAGCGGTACTGACTTAATTCAGTATGGAGGTAATATTGTAATTGATCGTTTTGTCACTAACTTTCATCTACGTGACGAATTGGATATTCGATCATATACCTATGATTTTAAGACTGGTCAGATGGAAGGTTCAGCAATTGATCAAGAGTATCTATTTGGTGGAACAATTACAGAAACCAAAGATATTACCAATGAAGAATTAAAGGCAATTTCATATGGAAGAGGATAATGATTCATATAAAAGACATGCTTTATGAATCTACGATAGAAAGCACTGGCATTCCTTTGACCGGTGCTTTTTGGATTGAAAAATGAATGGAATGGTACTATACTAGTTCCATATGTTAAAAAAACAAACATATGAAAGAATACATAAGGAAGGATACATATCACTAATATGAAACAAACAGAATTGAATCGACGTTATACAAGGCAATATGCAGCAATCCAAGGAAGTTATTGGATGTCCTGTTGTGCTGCTATAAGTTATGCATCAGTTTACTTACTAGAGAAAGGATATAGCAACTCGCAAATTGGATTTATCATGGCGATTTCTAATATTCTTGCAGTAATACTACAACCTCTTGTTGCTAGCTTTGCAGATCGTCATAAAAAAATAGAATTACGTAGTTTACTAACTTTGTTTAGTATAAGTATTATACTCGCAGCAGGAGTATTCATTTTTATTCTATCAGAATCATTCCTATTATCAGCACTAATGGTATTTATTGCGACAATGATTATTGTAATTCAGCCAATGATGAACTCTTTAAGCGTTGCATATGAAGACTCACAAATCATCGTTAACTTTGGATTTGCAAGAGGTATTGGGTCAATCGCATATGCGGTATTATCAACAAGCTTAGGATTATTATTACGGTATTTCTCTAATATATTGATACCTATCTGCTTATGTATGACAATTACTGCATTTACGTTGCTTGTATTTACTTTTCGTGATAGCAATCGTAAAAAACAAGAGATAGGAAAAGTAGAATTAAGTAATCATAGTTTACAGGAGGAACATGCTTCTTCTTTGTTTGAATTTGTAAAAAGAAATAAGCGGTTTATGTTGTTCTTACTTGGTGTCTTTTTTATCTTTTATAATCATAACACGCTCTCTGTATTTACGATTCAGATTATAAAAAGCTATGGTGGAGATAGTACGAGTATGGGAATTGCAAATTCAATCGCAGCAATTTCAGAGTTTCCCGCAATGTTTATGGTGAATCGTCTGTTAAAGAAATATGGGTGTCGTAACCTGATTCGATTTGCTGCTTGTACATTTGCAGTAAAACATCTGATTATTTTATTTGCCTCCTCAGTATCGGTTTATTACTTCTCACAAGTTCTACAGATTGGTAGTTATGCAATATTTATACCTGTTTCTGTTACCTATGTTAGTAGATTATTAAGTAAGGCAGATGCAGTGAAAGGACAGGCATTTATTACAAGTGCAATTACACTTGGTACTGTATTTGCAAGTATAATTAATGGCAAACTATTAGACGTAACAACGGTACATCATGTTTTATGGATAGGAACAATCGTAGCTTGGATTGGTTCCGTTGTATTATTTCTAGCGGTTGAAAAAAAGTGAATCGTATTAGGAAAGTAAATTCTACAGCTGTATACAATGGTTACGATTAAGTACATATATTATCAATACATAAAATTTTGAAGAAATATTTAGTTTATTGCTATGTAATTTTTTTTATTTTCAATTTATAGGGTACTTTTCTATACTTTATAGTGTTTTAATTTACTTTTTAAGCTGATAAAATTGAAATAATACATTAATAACTAGATTGGAGATACAATATGCTTAGAGAGGCGAATACAAAGTATGGCAGAGTAAGAGGAATCACTGCAGCTGACCCAAGAATAACTGCTTTTAAAGGTATTCCATTTGCAGCACCACCGGTAGGAAATTTACGATGGAGTGCACCAATTCCACCAAAGAAATGGGAGGGTGTTAGAGATTGTTTAGAATTTGCACCAATATCAATGCAAAGTATCCCAGGTGTAAATCTAGAACAGATCTATTCTAGAGAGTGGAATGTAGATCCAGCAATCCCAATGAGTGAGGACTGTTTATATCTTAATGTATGGACACCGGCAAAAAGTGTAGATGATAATTTGCCAGTATATGTATGGTATTTTGGTGGAGCTCTTCAGTGGGGAAATACCGCAGAGATGGAATTTGATGGTGAACGAATTGCTCGAAGAGGTATTGTTGTAGTAACGATTAACTATCGAATCAATTTATTTGGTTTTTTTGCACATCCCGAACAATTTGAGGAAAATCCTGATGCACCAGCAAACTTTGGCCATTTAGATCAACAGTTTGGTTTGAAATGGACTTACGAAAATATTAGAGAGTTTGGTGGTAACCCAGAAAATATCACAATCGGTGGCCAGTCTGCAGGCGGTGGAAGTGTAATGACACAGCTCAATTGTCTAGATAACAAAAAATACATAAAAAGGGCTGTCGTAGAAAGTGGAGTATTTCTACTTCCTTATCGTGAGAGTCCATTTCTGTCTTTAGAAGAAGCTAAAAAACAAAGTGTGAGTTTTTTAGATTATCTTGGTGTAAAAACTCTAAAAGAAGCGAGAGAGCTTCCAGCAGAATATCTTAGAGATAAGAATGATGAATATGGTGCGATGTGGTGGACTGTGACAGATAATATCTTTCAAAAAAATCATTATATGGATAGTCTCTTTGCGGGGAAACTCATTGATGTCCCAATTTTTCTAGGAACGACAACCAATGAGTTTTTGGAAGTTCCATTAGTTTCAAGTCAAGTTGAACTTGAGAATATGTCAAAAGAACGTTTTAAAGAGCATAGCCAAGAATTTTTACATCTAATTGGAGAAGGAAAAAGTAATTTTGAGAAAATGATAGAAAAAAGTTGCGTAAATTCAATGCATCTTGCTGTTGCAAAAGCTCTTGAGATATTTCATCGGACAGGTAAGGAAAACCCTTGTTATCTCTATGAGTTTGGACCATTTATTCCAGGAGAAGATAATCCAGGGGCATTTCATTCTTCTGATTTGTGGTTCTTTTTTGAAACACTTGCAAAATGTTCACGACCATTTACCGGTATGCATTATGATTTAGCAAGAAAAATGTGTAATTACTTATGCAACTTTATTAAGAACGGAGATCCTAATGGTTTTGATTCTGATGGTACTCCAATGGATACATGGAAGCCGTATACACAAGAAGAAAAAGATTGTATGGGATTTTATGATTCTGTACAACAAACAAAGTTGCAGACAACTGAATTGGAAGATTTCTTACTAAGAATAATAAATTAAACTGTACTTTAAAGATAGGTGTTGATATAACCTATAAAGAAAAAATTTAAGGATTGAGGTTTGTTATGATATTAAAAAAATATGTGTCACTAATGGACAATTTCAAAATTAAAAAGAAACTCCTCTTTCTCTATATTTTTTGTGTATTGACACCGTTGATTATAACGGATAGTATAGTGATTTATCTTGTATTTCATTCGGTACAGGTTTCTAATATGCATGAGATGGAGAATGTAGCAAATGCTGTGCAGTATAGTTTTTTTAATGGTATTAATAATGCCGTTTCCATGGGAAAAACTATTTACACGAATAATTATATTAATGAGTTACTCGAAAAAGATTATAAAAATCCATTGGATTACGTAACCTCTTATCAAGACTTTTTTAAAGGTGTCTTATTTGATAATGGGATTAGCATGGAATTGATGAGAATAACTCTCTACACAGATAATAATACGATAGTTCAAGGTGGCAAGCTTCAAAAACTCAAAAAAATAGAGAATAATGAATGGTATCGTAATTTGAATGATTCAGATAAATCTGAAACAGTACGCATATTTTTTGATACTAGTAAAACTCTTTTTCGAGAACCTAAAAGACGAATTATGTTTGCTAAGAAGTTAGATTTTTACAATAATTCAAAGTATAACAAAATAGTAACGGTTGATCTTGACTACACTGAGACAGTCAGTAATCTTAGTAAGATGAACTTCTCACTTCCAGTCTACATTTGTAGTGAAGGTAAAATACTTATGTCGAATGGAGAGTATAATAGCGCTGGAATGGATTTTCAAGACTATAAACCAAAGGGACAAGTATTTAGTAAAGAGCTTAATATATATAACCAAAAATTCACGATAATTGTTGAACAACCATCTGACTTTTTTCTGAAGTATGTGGAAGAAAACATTTCAACGATTATCCTTTTATTACTAGTAAATATTTTTTTACCACTTCTTTTTGCTCTAGGCTTTAATCGTTCCTTCACTGTTCGTATTAGTGAGCTTAGTAATGTATTTAATAAGATTGATGACGAAAAATTGGTCGAAATCAGTGACGTACGAGGAAAAGATGAGATAGGTAAGTTAATGCATAACTATAATCGAATGGTTCGGCGCATTAATTCTCTGATTTCTACCGTATATGTAGCCAAAATGAAAGAACAGGAAATGACAGTTGCAAGAAAAAATGCAGAATTATTAGCTCTACATAGTCAAATTAATCCTCATTTTCTATTTAATGCACTAGAAAGTATTCGGATGCATAGTATTTTAAAAATGGAATATGAAACAGCAGATATGGTAAATCGACTTGCACTATTACAAAGACAACATTTAGAATGGACTGAAGATTATGTTGAAATAGAAAGAGAAATGGAATTTGTAAGAGCTTATCTTGAATTGCAAAAATATCGTTTTGGAGACAAACTATCGTATAGCCTTAATTATGAAGATTGTAAAGATTATCATATTCCAAAACTAACGATTGTAACCTTCGTCGAGAATGCATGTGTGCACGGAATTGAAAGTAAAATAAACCCAGGATGGATTTTTGTGAGGATTTACAAAAACGAGGAGTCTTTAATCATAGAGGTGGAGGATACTGGCAATGGAATGGATGAAGGATTCATGAACGATTTGCTTACTCAAATGAGAAGTGCAAGTCTTAATATGTTAAAGGAAAAAGGAAGAGTTGGAATAGTCAATGCATGCTTAAGATTAAAATTATTTACAAACGATGAAGCATACTTTGATCTTGATAGTGAAAAGGGAATGGGAACGATAATTCATCTGAAAATACCTTTAAAATATGTCGAATTAATGGTATAATAGTTTTACTATAAACCGTAAGGCTGCTGTTGTATCACAAGATACATAATGAAACGTGCAATGGCAGTCTGTGGGAAGGAGACTACTTATGCTAAAGGTGCTGCTGGTTGATGATGAACCATTCATTCTTCAAGGATTAAAAGTATTGATTGATTGGAATCAGGAGGGATTTAATATAGTATCAACAGCTTCCAATGGTAAGGAGGCCTTACAATACTTAGAACATAATGAAGTAGATGTAATAATTGCTGATATAAACATGCCTGGTATTAATGGATTAGAATTACTTGAAAAGATTAGAAAAGATAAGATATCTTTGGCATATTTTATCATTTTAAGTGGATATGCCATGTTTTCTTATGCTCAAAAGGCTATTAATTTCGATTGTACATATTACATGCTTAAACCGGTAGACAAACAAGAGCTGTTAACAGTATTAGAAAAAGTCAGAGTATTAAATGACAATAAGGTTCAGGATATGTTGACGAATCAGAAGATGGAACGTGCTTATTTTGCAAGGAATCTAATTGCTGTTATTTCAGGAAAGTTTGATACTACCAATTTGGAATATGTGAAAAAAAATCTTCGTTTTGAAGAATCAGGTTGTTTTGTAGAAATCGAAATTGATTGGTCAGAAGAAGATGAGGTTTCCGATCTTGAAAAGCGTAAATATCAAAGAAAATTATTTGATACGTGTTTAGAGTATTTAAAGGATGATGCGAATCATTGTGTTTTTGATGTATCTGGACATGAGAAAATTTATGATGTTGGTTTTCTATTCTGTGATTACATGGCGAAGGAAAAAGGATTAACTATGGAGGAGTATCTGAATCTTTTTTCTGATTATTTGAGTACAAATATAAAAGCAAAAGTAATTATGTTAGTCGGTAAAGTCGTGACTAATATCGCAAATATAACAAAGTCTTACTCGGCCGTTTGTATGCTTCATTCCATCCAAGGTTTTCACTCCAAAAAGACGATTATTTATTATGAAGATGATGTTCAGTTTAATAACACAGGTGTAGTACTTTGTAAGAAGAGTATTGATGTATTAATCAATGCAATCGAGCAGAATAATCAAACTATGATAGAAAAGAGTGTAACGCAGTTTTTTGATGAGATGAAACAAATGGATGTCACAGGAAAAGCCATGAATCTAAATATTAACTATTTATTATTTCAATTGATTCACCTTGCGACAGAACAAGACGATTGTATTAATCAGGAAGAGATTTTGAGATTAATTAGTGAAAATACAGTAGAAGAAGGTATTTTACGTGGTAGTAAGTCACATATTTTTAGATTTGCTTGTGAGTATGCTAATTATTTGACACAGATGAGGCAGAACGTTTCTCGTGGAATACTCGCTGAAGTGGAAAAAGAAGTACAAAAAAATTATGCAGAAAATTTAACACTCAAAGAATTAAGTGAAAAGTATTTTGTTAATAGTGCCTATCTTGGTCAGTTATTCCGGAAAAAATATGGATTATCTTTTAAGGATTATCTAAACGGTTATCGTATCGAACAAGCGGCATCTCAACTTTTACATACAGATAAAAAAATCATTGAGATTGCACAATCCGTAGGGTATCATGATTTAGATTACTTTGTGAATCGATTTATCCTTGTAAAAGGCTGTACACCTGCAAGTTTTCGCAAACAATCAAGATAGCAATTAAATTAAAAGTGAACTTCCTCGGGATCACAATCTTATTTATACATAATTGTAAATTTTGACATAATAGAGACAGGATAATTATAGAATTTAAATCTATAATTTATCCTGTCTTTGTATATAATTTATCGGATTGTTTCATTTTTGACAGAAAGGTATAATTAATATATCAAATAAAAAGGGAGGGCAATTTTTTTATGAGAAAGAAACAAGTTTTTAGTGTTTTACTTGCAACATCAATGGTAGCTTCCATGTTCGCTGGATGCGGCGGTGATGATGACAAACAAGCTGATGTTAAAACAGAACCAACAAAAGCAGCTACAACAGATGGTGGTGAGGCAACACAAGCACCTGAGGCTACTACAGCTCCAACAGAAATCAAAGAATTTACTGCATTCTTTGCAGTTCCAGGATCAGAAATCAATGATGATAATGAAATCAAACAGTTGATTGCTGAAAAAACTGGTGCTAAGGTTAAAGAAGTATGGCTTACTGGTCAGACAGATAAGGAAGCTATTGGTACTTTTATCGCTGGTGAAGAATATCCAGACTTTATCGAAGGCGGCGGCGGACAGCCAATGTTATATGATGCTGGTGCATTAGTAGCTCTTGATGATTACATTGAAAAATATCCTAATATTAAAGCTCTATTCTCTGAGCAAGATTGGGACAAATTGAGACAAGATGACGGTCATATTTACTGGATTCCTCAATTTGGTACAACAAAGAATGCTGAAAAAGTTTGTACACATAACGATGAAGCATTCTGGATTCAGACAAGAGTTTTAAAATGGGCTAACTATCCAAAGGTTGAGACTATGGATGAGTATTTCCAGTTAATCGAAGATTATTATGCAGCTAACCCAACAATGCAAGACGGTACAGCTATTATTCCTTATACGATTCTTTGTGAAGACTGGCGTTATTTCTGTCTTGAGAACGCACCTCAGTTCCTTGATGGATATCCTAATGATGGTTCTGTTATTGTAGATGTTAATACAAAGAAAATTGTTGACTACAATACAACTCCTACTGCAAAACGTTATTTTGCAAAATTAAATGAAGAATATAAGAAGAATATTGTTGATCCAGAATCCTTTACACAGACATATGATGAGTACATCGCTAAACTTTCAACAGGACGTGTTCTTGGTATGATCGATCAGTGGTGGAACTTCGCATATCAGGTAAATGATTCCTTAAAACAACAGGGATTAGATAAACAAGGTTGTAATTATGTTCCACTACCTATTACAATTGAAAAGGGTATTAAGAACCAGTGGCACAATTCTGGTGCAGTTCTTAATGTTTCCAGTGGTTTAGCATTAACAGTTAGTTGTAAAGAGCCAGACGCAGCTATGAAGTTCATTAATGATGTTCTTGCACAAGACATTCATGATATGCGTTTCTGGGGTATTAAAGATGTAGATTACATGGTTGATGAAAACGGCGTATACTACAGAACAGAAGAACAAAGAATGCAAGCAGCTGATACTGTATACAAAGCATCTCATCTTTGTACATATTCTTACTTACCACAATATAGTGGTACAAGTGATGATGGTATCAACGCTAATAAACCAGATGGACAGCCTAATGAATTCTATGATAGTTTGGATGCAACTGTTCAAGAATGCTTCAAGGCATATGGCGCTCAGACATATGTTGATATGCTTGGTTCAAGTGAAGCACCAGGACCATGGTATCCAATGTGGTCATACTCCAATGGTATTACTACAGATACAGAAGGTGGAACATCTTGGTTAAGAATGGGTGAAATTAAGCATCAATATCTTCCTAAGATTGTTATGGCTGATGATTTCGAAGCTGGTTGGGTTGAATACATGGAAGCTTATGAAGGAACAAACCCTCAGGCTTTCCTTGATGAGATGCAAGTAGAGTTAGATAAGAGAATCGAAGCAGCAGCTAAATTCAACTAATGCATACAAAAAACGTAATATGTTTTTAGGTATCATGACTTAGAACAATATGAGCCTGCAAGCAGTCTCAATTGTTACAAATAATGGGCAGATGAGTTAAAACCATCTGCCCGTTTAAAAATATGGGAGTGAACACACTATGTCTTTAGTAAAGAAAAAGAATAATGGACAGGATGCAAAGATAAGCTGGAAAGAGATAAAAAGACAGAAAGTTCTTCTGCTGTGGTCGGCTATTATTGTTATATATGGTGCAATTTTTTACTATTTGCCTCTGACTGGCTGGATCATGGCTTTTCAGAATTATAAACCTAAAAAGGGTATCTTACATTCTGCTTTTATAGGTATGGATAAGTTTAAAACACTTTTTTCTGATAAAACTTTTATACAAACAATTCGTAATACATTAGCAATGGGTGTAATTAATCTTGTATTAAGTTTCATTACTGCTATTATATTTGCTATCTTATTAAATGAAGTTAAAAATAATGGAAGAAAAAAAGTAGTTCAAACGATATCATATTTACCACATTTCCTTTCATGGATTATTGTTACTAGTATTCTTCATGATGCTTTATCTAGTACTGGTATCATTAATGAATTATTAATGAAATTTGGTTTTGTTGATAAATCAGTCAACTTCTTTGCACATACGAGTTATTTCTGGCCGATTGTCGGTTTCGCAAATGTTTGGAAAGAAACAGGTTGGAATGCAATTATTTATCTTGCTGCAATTACTGCAATCGATCCTTGCTTATATGAAGCAGCATCAATTGATGGAGCAGGACGTTGGGGTAAGATTAAACATGTTACATTACCTGGAATTAAACCTACAATCATTGTACTTCTTTTAATGAATGTTGGTAACGTATTAAATGCAGGCTTTGAAATTCAGTACTTATTAGGTAATGGACTTATTATGAGTGTTTCACAGACAATTGATATCTACGTTCTAAAATGGGGTATTAGTCAAGGCGATTATTCCATTGGTACAGCTGCAGGTATTTTCAAGAGTCTTGTCAGCATTATTCTCATAGTTATTGCAAATAAAGTTGCAAAACGCTATGGCGAAGAACGTCTATACTAAGGGGGCTGAATTATGAAGACTTTAAGCAAGAAAAGAACTAAAACTGGAGATAGAATATTTTACTTTTGTAATAGCTTGTTTATGATTTTATTTGTAGTTGTTACTTTATATCCAGTATTAAATACATTAGCCTTATCTTTTAATGATGGTACAGATGCTCTGCGTGGTGGAATTTATCTTATTCCAAGAAAATGGACACTCAAGAATTACATAACAGTGCTTCAATTAGATGATCTACCTACAGCAGCGTTGATTACAGTAGAGCGTACTATAATAGGTACCTTATTATCCTTATTTGCAAATGCAATTCTGGCATTTATTGTAAGTAGAAAAAGATTTATATTTAAAAAAGGTCTTTCCCTATTTTGGGTTGTGACAATGTATGTAAACGGCGGTTTAATTCCAACATTCCTCTTATATAAGAGTCTTGGTCTTACAAATAGCTTCGGTGTATATGTTATTCCAGGAATGTTAAGTGCATTCAATATGTTAGTAATTCGAACATTTATGAATGGTATTCCAGACAGTCTTGAAGAATCAGCACAGTTAGATGGTGCAGGATATACAACAATATTTGCAAGAATTATATCTCCGTTATGTAAACCAGTTTATGCAACTGTAGCTTTATTCGTAGCCGTATATCAATGGAACTCTTGGTTTGATGCAATGCTTTACAATCGTATGAGTGATAATCTAACAACTCTTCAATATGAGCTTATGAAATTGTTAAATTCAGTAACAAGACAGGGAAGTTCATTGGAAGGTATGAAAAACTCAGCAGGTTCGGTTACACCAACTACAGTTCGTGCTGCAGCTACGATCATAACAATGCTTCCAATCATTTGTCTCTACCCATTCTTACAAAGATACTTTGTAACGGGTATGACTCTTGGTGGTGTAAAAGAGTAAAATATCAGACTGATCCCAATCAAAATGTATTGGGATCAGTTTCCTATATTTATAACTTTATAAAAGTTCAAAATAAACGCCAAGTAATCATTTCATAATTTTATTGTGATATTTGGCGCTATTTTTATATTGAAGAGATAGAGAGGATAAGAAAAGATGAAAAATCAAGTGTATAATCCTTATCTTCCATCATGGGAATATGTTCCTGATGGAGAGCCACATGTGTTTGGAGACCGAGTATACGTGTACGGATCACATGACTTCTATAATGGTCATGTTTTTTGTCTAGGAGATTATGTTTGTTGGTCTGCTCCTGTTAACGACTTAACTGATTGGCGTTATGAAGGAATTATTTATAATAAGACGGACGATCCAGAAAACCCTTTGGGTAAAATGTGTTTATATGCCCCAGATGTTACACAAGGATCAGATGGTCGTTATTATTTATATTATGTATTAGACAAAATCTCTGTTGTCTCAGTAGCAGTATGTGATAAGCCAGCGGGAAAATATGAATTCTATGGATATGTTCACGATGTTAATGGAGCTCGATTAGGTGAGCGTGATAGCGATGAGCCACAATTTGATCCAGCTGTCATTACTATTGACAATAAAACCTATCTATATACTGGTTTTGCAGGTGCAACAGATCCTAACCGTCATGGTGCAATGGTTACGGTATTAGGAGATGATATGCTAACAATATTAAAAGATCCAGCTTTTGTAGTACCAAGTGGTGTATATAGCAAGGGCACTGGGTTTGAAGAACATGAGTTTTTTGAGGCACCATCGATTCGTAAAAAAGGGGATTTATTTTATCTAATCTATTCTTCAGTAAAAATGCATGAGTTATGCTATGCAGTTAGTAAAAATCCAGTGAAAGATTTTAAATACCGTGGAGTCATTGTTAGTAATTGTGATATGAATATTGATACTTATAAGCCTTCCAATAAACCAATGGCATATGGTGCTAACAATCATGGTGGTATCATTAAAATTGGTGAAAGATGGTATATCTTTTATCATAGACATACCAATGGGACTTGGTATAGCAGACAAGGCTGTGCGGAAGAAATTTATTTCCAACCAGATGGTTCTATTCCTCAGGTCGAGATTACTTCTTGTGGATTAAATGACGGGCCGTTACTAGGAAAAGGAGAATATCCATCCTATATTGCATGTAATCTTTTTACATCGAAAGATTATATTTATGTTGGAGGAGAAGACTGTCCTAAAATAGTACAAGATGGAAGAGATGGTGACCATGATCCAGGGTATGTATCGAATATAAAAGATACCGCAACTATGGGCTTTAAGTATTTTGATTTTAACAATGTAAGCAAGATTGGTATAAAAGTTCGTGGTTATGCGAATGGTGTTTTTGAAATTAGGACATCTTGGGATGGTCCTGTATTAGGAAAAATACCTGTTGTTTATACAAATGTTTGGGAAGAATATTATGAAAATATTACATTACCAGCAGGAAAACAAGCAATCTATTTAACCTATCGTGGTCAAGGAACAGCAGATTTACTAAGTATATTTTTTCAATAAGAATGTAGAGGGATGAAACGATGAGGGAAAAAGATATCATTATTGATAATAAAAAAACATTTATATTCAATAATCATGCCGATGAATGCATCGGTACTGGTCGTATGGACCTTGCCTTAGGCGAGGAATATCGAAGGCAACTAGCACTAGTTCAAGAAGAGATAGGATTCAATTATATTCGTGGACATGGATTATTCTCAGATGGAATGGCAATCTATCATGAATATAACGATCAAGATGGTAATATTATTGTTGAGTATAATTTTACATATTTAGACCAAGTCATGGATAGCTATCAGAAGTTGGGTATTAAACCTTTTTTAGAACTTGGCTTTATGCCAAAAGCACTTGCATCTGGAACACAAACAATCTTTTATTGGAGAGGGAATACAACACCTCCAAAGGATTATCAGCGATGGTGTGACTTAGTTTGTGCAACTCTTCGTCATCTAATGGACCGATATGGTGTTGATGAAGTAATTACTTGGCCAATAGAAGTTTGGAATGAACCAAATCTTCCAGGATTTTGGGAGAATGCTGATATGAAGGAATACTTTAAATTATTTGAAGTAACCTTTCATAGCATTAAGAAACTTGATGCTCGCTTTCAGGTCGGTGGCCCTGCTGTATGTGGTGGTTCTGATGAAATGTGGATTCAAGCTTTTATGGAATTTTGCCATGAAAAGAAATTAAAGATCGATTTTGTAACTAGACACCACTATACTACCCAGTTACCACAGCCGAATGGACATTACGGATATGTGGAATTAAATGATCCAGAAGAGGGATTAGTGAATTTACAAACAACGCGTACAATTATTGACACTTTTCCTGAATATCGTGGACTGGACATCCATATAACAGAGTTTAATACGTCTTATATACCAAATTGCCCACTTCATGATACGAATGTTAATGCAGCATATATTGCAAACCAATTATCTCGTCTTGGAGATTGTAATGTGTCTTATTCCTATTGGACTTTTGGAGATGTTTTTGAGGAGTTTGGTGTACCATTTACTCCGTTCCATGGAGGTTTTGGACTAGTTGCGAATGGTTGTATTCCGAAACCAACCTTTTGGAGTTTTGCATTCTACAAACAATTAAAGGGTAATTGTATCTTCAAGTCAGATGATGCAGTTATAGTGAAGAAGGAAGATGGTACACTCTGTGGTGTCATCTGGAATCTACAAGTTAAGTCCAAGGAAGATTTAAAACTTAACTTTAAGGTTCCAGTAGAAGAGCAAGATGCGAAATACTGCTTATTGACAAAAACAGTTGATTCCAAGGTATGTAACCCATTAAAAATGTGGCATGATTTTGGAGAACCATCCAGTCTATCAGATAAACAGTTAAATTTATTGCAGCACGCAGCAAGACCTTTGCTCGAAACAAAAGTCATTGAGGCCAATAAAGATTTTATAGAATTTGATATCTCTATCCGTGAAAATGGCGTAATCTACTTAGAACTGAGTAAAATTAAGCTTCAAAGTGATCGTGGGTATATTTACGAACAGATGGGACTGGTACCATGAAAAGATAGGGCTGCCGTGCGGCAGCCCTATCTTTTGGTGGAATTTGTATTTTTTCGTTGTCAAAATATATAATTTCTATTGTATCTTTGTAGTTTATTCGGTATAATTTTAAGTGAAATAATGTCTATTTATTACATACTATATTTGACATAACCATGATAGACGCGAAATATCCTTGATAATAAAAAAAAGAGCATTGATAGTCAAATATTAACCGTTTGTCTACAATTACTGCTCAGAAAGAAGGAAATGTATGTTTTGTGGAAAATGTGGAAAAGAGATTGAAAACACAGCTAAGTTTTGTCCCTATTGTGGCTCTATGATTAATGAAGTAGTACCACCGTCCTTAGAGGAAACTCCTAAAAGCGTGGAGTTAAACAAAGATTCTATTGATATTAACGTAAATGTCCCACAAAATCAATCGGAATCTCCTCAGAATAATGTAGAAGTGAAGCCTCAGCAGGAATCTGTAACGAATAATCCTCAAGTACAGCCTCAACAGGAATCTACAATGAATAACCCAGAAGTGCCACCTCAACAGGAATCTACAATGAATAACCCAGAAGTGCAACTTCAACAGGAATCTGTGACGAATAATCCGCAAGTGCAGCCTCAGCAGGAATCTGTAACGAATAATCCGCAAGTACAGCCTCAGCAGGAATCTGTAACGAATAATCCGCAAGTACAGCCTCAACAGGAATCTGTAACGAATAATCCGCAAGTACAGCCTCAGCAGGAATATCAACCGTATAACCCGCAAGTACAACCTCAACAGGGATATGCACCGTATAACCCTGAAATTCAGCCTCAACAAGAAGGCCAAAATAACCAAGGTGAGCAACCGAAAAAAAAGAAGAAAAAAGGCATTAAAATTTTAGTGATTGCATTAATCGTCGTTGTAGTACTAGCTGGTGGAGGTGTCGGTGGATATTTTATTTATCAAAACTATTTGGATAAGCAAGCAGTGAAGGTAATTTCTTTATTTGATGATGATAATTATGATGAATCGACCTCGATTTATGAAAAATACTGTAGTGATAATGAAGAATTACGTATGCAAATTGAAGATGAATTACTAGAACGTATCAAAGAAAATAAAAATGAATACAGTTTAGAATTAAAAACATATCAGGAGGCAATTGATTATTTAACTTATATCGAGGAATATGATAATACAGTTCTTAATGACGAAGTTGAGGATGTAAGAGAGTGGTTGAACATGATAAAAACCTCAAGAGATAATTACGATTATGCTCATTCTGCATTAGAATCAGGAGATTATGTAACAGCAATAGACTATTACACGTATGTTATAAATGAAGATACCGAGTATTATGATAAGGCACAGGAAGAGTCACTAGTTGCTCGGCAAAAACTGGAAGAGCAAATAGAAAAAGAATATCTTGAAGGTATAAAACAAGAGGCTATTTCAAATGCTCACGATTCTGCCATCTTATATTTTGATTATGATAGCGCAATTTACGAAATCCAACAAGCACTAATTTCTCTTCCTGAAGATGCTGAATTACTTGAATTACTAAATAAATATGAAACACTAAAGGCAAAAGTAGAAGAGAAAAACAAAGCAGAAAGAATAGATGATTCAGTAATAGCTTTCGAAACATATAATAATGAATATACTGAGGGCGATCTTGTTATTATGACAGCAAATCTTCTATTTCCAAAAATATTAGATGAAGATACTTCTGCTTATCAATTAATCAATCGTGATATGGAAGCGAAACAAACACAACTTATCACTTATTCTGACCAGATGGCGGAGGATGCACGTTCATATTCTATGGAAGATTATTTCTATCCTTCATCTTTAAGTTTAAATGCTACCGTTGGGTACAATGGAGGAGGAATTATTGCATTTACATTTACTGGGTATGAATATTCTGGTGGAGCTCATGGAATGGAATATTATGAAACTTATATGTATAATCTAGCATCAGGACAAAGAATTGGTTTACTTGATATTTTATCAATCAGTGAGACTGATTTCCAACAAATGGTGAACAGCGCATTTGAACAACTGATTGGCTCAGGTGAAGAATATTATCCTGATGCAATGGATATAGTTCGAGCTACAAGTGTATCTGACTACAAATATTATCTTGCAGAGGATGGATTACATATCTATTATGATCCATATACACTTGCAGATTATGCAACGAGTTTTGTAGAAGTAACTATTCCTTATCAAGGAGTCGTTAACTTCCTTGAAAATTAATATATGATATTTTTATTAGAAGGAGACTGACATTCTGTGTCAGTCTCCTTTTTTACATACGAGGAAATTCCTCTGAATTTCCTTGTATATAAAAGATGCTCCGCAGGATGCGCACTACGCAACACTACTGCGCGGAACAAAAGTAGTTATGTCTTAAATTTTACAAACATGGTAACAATAACGTTATTAATAGAGAACTGGAGCATTTCATATGGGGACAATTAACAATATTGTAGCGTTATTACTTGCAATCGTTGTATCAGACTTATTAAGTAAGGTTTTTTCTAAGATCCCACTTATCTTTATCCAAATAATCGTTGGTAGTCTGATATCCTTTCTTCCATTTTTTAAAGAATTTGAGTTAAACCCAGAATTATTTATGATTGTATTAATCAAACCATTGATCTTTCTTGAAAGTCAAAAATTATCGATAGAAGAAATAAAAAAATATGTTAGACCAATTCTTTCTTTATCTTTATCACTAGCTGTGGTAAGTATTATTTTCGTAGGTTCTTTATTAAAGTTACTCATTCCTCAGATGCCACCGGCTATGACTTTTCTTATTGTTGCAGTGATGATTCCGATCAATTCAGGTATTGTAAAGGAATTAAGTAAGGATAGAAAATTTCCAAAAGCAGTAGAACATATTATTGAAGGAGAATCATTGTTGAGTGATTCAATTGCTATGATTATCTTTGAGTTGACTTTGGCAGCAAGCTTAACTCAACAATTTTATCTAAAAGAAGCGATTTATAAATTTGTGTTTGCTATGATTGGAGGAGTGATTGTAGGAGGAATTATAGGATTTGTGATCATAAACCTACGACTTTTCATAGTAAAACATAATTATGAAAGTCCATCGATGATGACAGTCATTGAATTATCAACTCCTTTTATCGTATATGTTGTAGCAGAACATTACTTTCATGTATCAGGAATTATTGCTGTGATCATATCAGGAATACTACATGGAATTGAGAAACCGTTGTTAAATCTAAAATCTACAAAACTACAAGTAATTTCTAATAGTACATGGGAAGTGATAGAATACATCCTTGATGGATTTGTTGCGATATTGCTTGGATTGGTGTTGCCTTCTTCCCTTCAGATTGTGTTTCATAATGAGAATGGTATGGTATTACAATTATTGTTTATCGCGATTCTTTTGTATCTAATATTAGCTGGAATACGATATGTTTGGGTATATTTGCAACAAGAAAAATTTCATATTACAAGTCAAAAGGATAAAACCCAAAAGAGATACATTGTTTTATATGCATTAAGTAGTGTTCATGGAGCAATTTCTGTTGCAATTGCATTACTGCTACCAGTTACAACGGAAAATGGAATTCCATTTTCTTTTCGCGAAGAATTAGTCTTTGTGACTACAATTGTCATTTTAATAAGTATTATCACACCTGCGATTGTATTTCCCAAATTGTTAGAGAGGGAACAACCTTCATTTGACGAAAAAAACTTGCGCCAGATTCGAACTGAGATGATTTATTATACCATTCATCAGTTAGAGGAAGAGCAGAATGGGATTAATGATGAAGCAATCTTGCAAGCAGTCAATATTCTAAAAGGACAGCTTAATTATATTGGTAAGGGACAGACTTTCTATAAAAATCAAAAGGAGATCATTCATTTAATACATCAAACAACAAAAAGAGAAATAGAGTTGGCAGAACAGATTATTCAAAAAGAGAAATTATCAAAAGATGCTGAAATTCTCTATAAAGGATATGTAAAACGAACGCATGATTTTGGAATACGCTCCCTCTTATTATATTTTCAAATTTCAAGACTGAAACAAAAGCTGAATCATAAGAATAATCTAGAACGTAAGGAAAAAGTTTTACAAGATTTCAACTTTATTCAGAAATATGTAGGTAACCAGATGATTGATTACTTAAATCAGATTCGTGAGAATGAGAATGAAAAAGAAGTAGATATGCTAGTTCAATATTATGAGAAAAAATCAAAGAGAAATTTACTTCAATTAGAAAAAAGTACGTCAGAAGAGCGAATCAAGCATCACTTATCCAATGCATTTCATATTGAAACTGTTTTTATCAAAGATGCATTAGAAAAAGGTACAATTTCGAATGATATGGCTAAAGAGTTAAATAAACAGATTTCTTATGATGAACTGATTTATCTCGATTAACCGTAAAAACTATACGACATAATAAAGTTTAGAAAGCGTATTTTTTGAATAACAAGAATCAGATGGATAAAAAGTCAAAGGTTTCGATTTTTTATCCATCTGATTCTTGATTCCTAAACTAACTGATCTGATATTTTTCTAACCAGCTATTAACCTGTAATAAATAAGCAATCATCTGAGGGCCAGCCATTAATTGCCCAAACCATGGTTTCCCATAATCTTTTTGCGAAGAAAGAAAACTCTTAGCTTTCTCTTTACTTATGAAGCGATTGATTGGTGCATTCACGTCGTTTATGAGAAGTTGAAACCTTTTTGCTAGAATTGATTCATATTGTGGGTTATAGATTTTTGGATAAGGGCTTTTTTTACGAAATAGTATTTCCGATGGAATAAGATCCTTACAAGCATCTCTTAGAAGTGATTTTTCCACGCCATTACGATATTTCATGCTCCATGGAACATTATAAAGATATTCAATGATTCTATGGTCTGCAAATGGAACACGCGCTTCTAGTCCTGATGCCATACTCATCCTATCCATACGATCAAGTAGAGTTGCCATAAACCAGTTAATGTTTAGAAAACAGATTTGACGATGTCTTTTTTCTTCTTCATTTTCACCATATAACAATGGAGTCGAGCGAATCGATTGTTCATAGCTACTTTGAATATAAGAATTCAAATCGAGAGAGGAGATCAGTTCATCTTTTAACATAATTGTTCTGGCAGCAAAATCTTTTGACCAAGGAAATCCCTGTGCATGAAAGAGATCTTCTCGGTAAAACCATGGATATCCGCAAAATACTTCATCTGCACATTCTCCTGTAAGTACTACTTTATTAAATTTTTTTACGATGGAGCAAAAATACATCAAAGATACATCGATATCTGCCATACCTGGCAGATCTTTTGACTGCATTGCAGCAGTAAGTAAATCAGCCAAAATATTCTCATTACATTCCAGATACGTATGATTTAAATTATATGCTTCAAGCATTTTCTCAACAAATGGTCGATCTGCAGATGTCTGATAATCATTTGCTTTAAAGTATAAATTGTTGCCTGAAAAATCAAAGGAAAAAGTGTTCAGTGTTTGATTATGTTTACTCATGAAGTTAGAAGCAATTGCAGTTACAATACTAGAATCAAGACCTCCAGACAAAAAAGTACAAATCGGAATATCGGATACCATCTGACGTGTAATTGCATCTTTCACTAAAAAGGAAACCATCTCTACCGTTTGTTCGTAATTGTCTGTATGTTCTTTTGCTTCTAATTTCCAATAAGTATGTTCATAAAAACAATCTTTGGAAAATACTGCATAACTTCCTGGCAGTATTTCATTCACTCCTTTAAACACACCACAACCCGCTGTTCTGGCAGGACCTAAACCAAAGATTTCTCGGAATGTATTATCATCTGCTTCTGGAATTATCTCTGGATGAGCAAAAAGTGCTTTGATTTCCGAACCAAAAACCAAAGAATTATTTTTCATGGAATAGAATAGTGGTTTTACTCCAACACGGTCGCGATATAATACGAGACGCTTTTCTTTCCCATCCCAGATAGCAAAAGCATAGATTCCATTCAACATCGAAACAAATTCTAAACCATATTCAATATAGCAATAGAGTATTACCTCTGTATCTCCACTAGTTTCAAAGATATATCCTTTTTCTTTTAAAGGAGCAGCTAACTCATCTGCATTATATATTTCACCATTATAGATGATCACATAATCATTGTCGGCAATTCTTCTACACATAGGCTGTCTAGCGCCTTGAACATCTCGAATCGATAGTCTTGAATGAGCAAAACCTACATTTTCATTCAGATACTCTCCATCTTGATCACCACCTCGATGGTTTACGGTCATTCTCATCTTAACTAAGGTTTCTTTCCATAGCTCTTCTTTAAGTAAATAATTTTCTCTATAATTACAAAAACCGGCAATTCCACACATATATCGCACCTCACAAAAAAGAAGCTTCCCAAAAGAAGCTTCTTTGCTTTATGTCTATATCATATGATTTTAATATAATTTATGTTCCTATGGATCTTCGTATGATACCTAATTTTCATGATTTAATGTTGAAATCGAGTAGTAAGATATAAGTATATTTATAGAAGAAAATATGATAAAATATAGAAATAAATAAGATCGAATCATGTACGTATTTTAGCATTTTATTAAGTTCGAATGTATTGATTTTATTAAGTTTGAATGCATTGATTTTGTTTACATCGAAGAAGGGGTGATCGAATTGAGAAAGAATTTAGGAGTACAAGCATGTCTATATCCAATGCCAGTATTAGTGATTGGGACTTATGATGAACAAGAAGTGGCCAATGCCATGGTTGCAACATGGGGAGGTATCTCAAACTATAATCAAATTTCAATTTTCCTAACCAAAAGTCATAAGACGGTAAAGAATATTCTTCAAAGGAAAGCATTTACGGTAAGCATTGCAGATGCAGCCCATGTAAAAGAGTGTGATTATGTAGGGATGGTTTCTGCCAATGAGGTATCAGATAAGCTAAATAAAGCTGGCTTTCATACGATGAAAAGCGAATTGGTAGATGCACCAATGATTGAGGAGCTTTCCATGACATTTGAGTGTCAATTACATAGCTATAATGAAACTACCAATATTATGATAGGTACGATTGTAAATGTCAGTGTCGATGAAAAAGTACTAAATACTGAAGGAAAGATTGATCCAGCAAAATTACAGCCGTTAACATTCGATTCATTCAATAATGATTATCTTATTATAGGAAATAAGGTTGGTAATGCAATGCACGATGGTTTAGCTATACAGTAGTTTAAATATTGTTTTACATCTTGTTCTATGTTATGATAAATAAAAAAACGAGTTTTAACTCGTAGAATGGAGAATGCGTGTGAAGAAATTTCTAAAAGAATTTAAGGAGTTTGCATTGCGTGGTAACGTAATGGATCTTGCAGTTGGTGTAATCATCGGTGGTGCTTTCCAAGCAATCGTTTCCTCGCTGACCAAAGATGTAATTTCTCCTTTAATCGGTTTATTTGCAAAGACTGATTTTACGAATTTAGTATGGACAATTCGTGGAGTAGATATCGGATATGGGGCATTCCTTACAGCTTTAATCAACTTTATCATCATGGCTTTCGTAATCTTCTTGTTCTTAAAATTAATTAATCGACTCACAAGATCACGTAAAGTGGAAGCACCAAAAGATCCGACAACAAAGAAATGCCCATATTGTTGTACAGAAATTGCTATTGCAGCAACTCGTTGCCCACACTGTACTTCCATCTTAACAGAAGATGAGAAGAAAGAATTAGTCTAAAAGAATAAAAGCAGAACAAGGAGCTGTCGTACTAAGGGCAGTATGAATAAAGAATGAAGGACGATGGTATATTTTCTTCGGCGCGCTACGCTCACAAGCCCCACAAAGTGCGTGTGGGACTTGTAAGGCACTCCGAAAAATACCATCGTCCTTCATTCTTTTATACAATATTCAGCTAGTGCGACAGCCCCTTTTCCTATGAAATTCCTACAATGAAGTCTTGGTTAGAATACATAAAAAATCCTTTGTAAAAAAAAACTTCATAATCAATAGAGAACATTTCAATAAATGAATTGACTTTGACGTCGTGTCGTACCTTATAATCCCAAGTAGAAAGGAGGCAGTACATGGAGGAAGTAAGAACGATTAGTCAGGTAACAAAGATGTTTGGAATATCGACAAGAACACTTCGATATTATGAGCAAATAAATTTGCTACAAAGTGAGAGAGTAGAAGGATATTCCTATCGTGTCTATGGTTTAGAAGCATGTCAAAAATTACAAAAGATTATTATCTTAAGAAAGCTTCGTATTCCATTAAAACAGATTGCATCGATACTCAAGGATCAAGAATCATCAACAGCAATCAATGTATTTGTCAAAAATATTGAGCAGTTAAATGAAGAAATTGAATCTTTATCTACGATCCGTTCGATTCTGCTTCGACTGCTGAATCGACTTAAGGAAACTGCTAATTTAAGCTTAAACACTGTGTTAATTACAGATGAAGCATTAAAATCCATGGTGATACCTCTTTCGATTGAAAAAATTAATCTCAAGGAGGAAAACACGATGGAAGACTTAAATCAGGCAAATGAAAATTTAGGAAGATTGACCGATCGGGATATACGAATTATTCAACTACCAAAGGCTGTAGTTGCAGCTTATCAGTATGAGGGAGACGATCCAGAATGGCATGTGAATCAGGTAATTGATGCATTTGTACGTGATCATGATTTGGTAAGTAAAAAACCAGATCTGAGACATTTTGGATTCAATTCACCAAATCCCGTAGATGAAAGCGGATATCATGGTTATGAGATGTGGGTTACGGTACCAGAGGATATGGAAATTCCCGCACCATTGGTAAGAAAAGAATTTGCAGGTGGATTATATGCTGCCTATATGATTCCAATGGGAGCATTTGAGGAGTGGGGGAGAATCTGCGACTGGATTAAGGACCATAAAGTTTATGAATATAATGGAAGTTATGATTACCATAATATGTTTGGTTGGATGGAAGAACATCTTAATTATGTAAACCATGTTGATCTACCTGATACAGAGCCAGAGGATCTTCAGCTTGATTTGTTAATGCCGATTAAGAAACGAGAAACAGTAAGTTAGTTTCTCGTTCCAAATACACCTTTTAATTTCTAATTTTTCCAACAACAATTTCATGCATCACAAAAACTAAGATGAGTAAAGCAGATAAAAACACGGGTAACAAAGCTATGGTAATGTAATCCGCAATCAAACCGAATAATGGAGGCATTACCATAAAGCCTGTGTACGCAAACGCCATCTGAATACCAATCATTGCTTGTGATTTATCTCTACCAAACACATCGGGAGTCATATGAATGATACATGGATACACAGGAGCACAACCTAAACCTATAATAATAAATCCAATCAATGCAAACACCGAAGGTAACGGTATCAGAAATAAAATGATACCCGTACCAATGATGCCAAGGCCCATACGTATCAAAAAATGATCACCGAATTTCATTGCAAGAAACCCATTAATACCTCTTCCAACGGTAATACCAATATAGAAAAGGCTCGCAAATCCCGCTGCTGTTTCGGGAGAAATTCCTCTATTTTGAACAAGATAACTACTCGCCCATAAGGAAGCTGTCATCTCTAATGCACAATATCCGAAAAATGCGAGAAAACATGGAATGGCACCTTGAATTGAAAAAATCTCTCTAAATTTGATTGGCTTACTAGCTACGTCTTCTTTTTTACTCTCAACCAAAGCTTTCTCATTCTTTTTCCATAATGGTAAACTTATAAAAATAAAGGCAGAAAGTAGTATTTGTATTACTGCTACAATGAAATAACCTGAATTCCAACGGTCCAATTTGATTAACGAAAAGCTCATGATGTAAGGACTGATTGATGCACCGACACCCCACATACAATGAAGCCAGCTCATATGTTGTGGTTTATAATGCAAAGCAACATAGTTATTTAAAACGGCATCTACGCCTCCTGCACCTAAGCCATATGGTATTGCCCATACAATAAGCATCCAAAACTGATTGCTAATTGAAAAGCCAAACAATGCGATTGCTGTTAAAGTTACGCTAAAAGCGGTCACTTTACCTGCTCCAAACCTATGACGCAATCGATCACTCATTAAGCTTGATATAATTGTTCCACTTGACATAATAAACGAGATGATACCTGCAAAAGAAACAGGAACGCTAATTTCACTATGGAGCACAGGCCACGCAGAGCCTAACAAAGAATCTGGCAAACCGAGACTTATAAAACATACATAAATGAGAGTTAATAATAAATTCCACATATTCTAAATCCCTTCCTTAGTATAAAATATCTTTATTTCATAAAAGCTGTGCTTGTAAAATGTTGCTCGTGAGAGTGTGCGAAGCATACTTTTGTTCTACCCGTTTGTTTCAATAGATTTGCCCTCTATTCTATTAATAACTTAGATTACTAATATGTAAATTACTGTGAATTCATTTATTATATAGCAAAAGTGTAGTCAAGTAAATGTATAATCTAATACTTATGAAGATACAGGGCAGCGGTTACCTTATGATGAAAATATCGAAAGATTTACAGAATGATAGTTCTATGATATTATTATCAGAATGATAATTTTAACAATGATATTGTTTATATTCAGCTTTACTTATGTTGAGTTATAGGTATTATATATTCGAGTTACATAAAAGTTTAGAAGTAGGGGTGTAGATATTTATGGTTAAAACAAAACGTTTGAATATTTATCCGTTGACTGACGAAGAGATGGAACTTATGATTGAAAACGAAATGGATAGCGAAATGAAACAGGCTTATAAAGAAATGCTTGATGGTTGTAAACAGAATCCCAATAATAGAATATGGCATGCTGTATGGAATATCGTTTTGAATAACGGAACACATGATAGCGTTGGGGATTTATCTTTTAAAGGTTTAAATCCTGATGGAATGGTAGATATAGGTTATGGAATCCGCAAAGAGTATGAGGGTCAGGGCTATATGACAGAAGCCGTGATTGCTATGGTAAGATGGGCTAATGAGCAAGAGGGTGTAACACGAATCGAAGCGGAGGCGGAAGCAAATAACCAAGCCTCTCTTAGAGTTCTCCAAAAAGCAGGGTTTGTTGCTAATGGGAAAATAGGAGAAGAAGGTCCTCGTTTTGTTTGGAATAAGTTTGACAATTAATACAAAGTATGGTAAATTAAGTTCGTGATAACATGAAAAAAGAGGTGGCGTTATCCGGCACACTTGATATTACATAATCGGTAATATAAGTGAGACGTGGAAATGTTGAATAAAATCATAACTCAATAAGAAAAGACAACTGTTTATGGACAGTTTTATTTTCTTAACTCAAATTATGGTTTTTATTTCATATTCCGCGCATATAATATAAAAAATATTAAGCTGTGGAATATTCCACAGCTTTTTTGTATTATAGAAAATTCCACTGATTTTTCTATAACACAAAAAACCGTCTAAAAGGAAAGATGCTATTATGAACACAAGCACTTGTTCCTTTAGACGGTTCTAAAATCTAATTCATGTTATCACAAAACAATATCAAAAAACAATTTAAAACAGGAGAGTAAAAAATGCTAAATAAATTATTAAACTATACATCAAGTAAACCAAAAATCTATGAACCAAGTACATCAAAATTCTGGGATGACGAGCATATATCAAAGGGAATGTTGGAAGCTCATCTTAATCCCGAATGGGATGCTGCAACACGTAATCATCAATTTATTACAAAGTCAGTTGAATGGATTGCAAGTATTGCAAATCCACTACATTATCCTGAGTTACTAGATCTTGGCTGTGGACCAGGATTATACGCAGAAAGGTTTCACAAAATCGGCTATCATGTGACCGGTATCGACTATTCTCAGCGTTCCATAGAATATGCTGTGAACCATTCCAAAAGCAACGACATGAATATCACTTATCATTATCAAAATTACCTTGATCTTACATACCAGGAGAAATTCGATGTTATTACACTCATTTATTGCGATTTTAGTGTGATGTCTGATTATGATAGGACCAGATTATTGAACCGTATCTATCAGGCATTAAAACCTAATGGCAAATTTATTCTAGATGTATTCACACCTAATTGGTATAAAGATAGAAAGGAATCCAAAGATTGGTACTATAGCGAAGGAGGCTTTTGGAGTGAAAAAGCTCATGTTTGTCTTAATTCATTTTACAGATATGATGAGAGTAATACTAGACTTGAACAGACGGTGGTTATTACAGAGGATTCCATAGAGTGCTATAATATTTGGGATCATGTATTTACGAAGACAGAGCTAGAAGAAGATCTTCAAAAGGCGGGTTTTTCTACCGTTGATTTTTACGGGGATGTAGCAGGAGAGGTGTATACACCTAATGGGAATACAATGTGTGCAGTAGCAAGAAAGGAAGGGTAGGATACTTCATAGGTATCAAAATGCTCATTCATAAAGTTCAAGATATGACCGTTGTTTTATGCAAATATATAATTTATAATATTAACATATATTTTGAGAGGGATGTTATCATGCGAGAACTGGAAACACTGAATATGGTGAAAATAATGATTAATTGTTATTGAGAATAGTTATAATAAGTATCAAATCAAATCTCAAAATATGAACTAGTGATAATCAATATGAAGGGAATGGGTATTATGACAAAAGAAGAATATAAAAAAATAGTTGAAAAGAAATTCAATAAATCGTTGGAAAATATAATGTATGAATTATGTGTCGTGAAGGATGTAATAGCATCAGAAGGTGCTAGTATCCTAGATGTACCTAAAGATGTGTTTATATCTTGGAGAAATAAATTCCGTTTTGGACCTAATCAGCGTCGCACTGATGGAGCTGGTAGATTGCGCAAAGAAAAATCAGAGCAATATGAAAGTGAACTTCAGAATGTTGATTTAAGCCGTAAGTTTAAATATGGTGATAAACAATCTCTGGATGGATTTAAGGAGATGTTGGAACGTTTATTAGAATTACAGAAGACGAAGAAAATCAAAATTAATTCTGAGGGATTAGGGAACTTCAGTATTGAGATGAACATTATGGCTATAGAGCAAACAATCAGTTATCTAGATTCATATTTATCTGGGGAACTTCATAGAATGATTGAATTTGAAATACAGAATATAAATGATTTCTGATATCAATTAGTCGGAATTAATCTTGTTCTTAATGTAAAGGTTTCCGTAGATAAAAGAAATGCATCTATTAAGCAAAAAGCACTCATTAATGAACCGCCCACCAAAAGTTAGACCTAAAATAATATGTACCCCCTTTACTGATTTCGTCCAGTAAAGGGGGTACAGTTTAACGATTGGAGGGCGGTTCAATTTTGTGAGTTATTTGGAATATAATGGTTAAATTTCTTGATAATGCTATGTTTATGATATAAAATGAAACTATCAGTAAAGTTACATATTTATATTTTTGGAGGAAATAACATGTTATTACGTAGCTTAACAAAGGCTGAGGAAGAGGAAGATGGAATAAAGTAAATTTGGAGCAAAAATAAGACTTAATGAAACTTATTAAATCCATATATTATCTAAGGAGACAATAGAATGGTGACTAAGCCAAGAATCTTCAAATATTCATTCATAATACTACTTATTTTTGCACTTATATTAGTTCTATTCGTTAATATAAAGTCAAAATACGAACAGGATAGAAAAAGTAAGTTTATCTTACAAGAATACGAGAAAATGGTGCAATATGCAACAGAACATAGTGAAGAAATAAAAAAAGTTTCCGAGATACTTCAGGAAAACAGAGAGTTTATTAGGGAGAATGTGGATTACACTCTATATGAGTTAAAAGAAAAACTAAATGAGGAAGAACGAGAATTAATCAATGAAATTCAAAGCATTGCACCATATGATGCTGATAGAGTCTCTATCGATACTTTGGAGTCGAAAGAAGAGTTTCATTATCAATGGGGATTCTATGAAGATAATATTAGAATGATTATTATTTATGAAACATACGATTTTATTCATCCATTAACATTTGGATGGTGTAATAAATTAACTAAAATTTCTGATCATCTATATGTTGCCATGGTAATAGTTGAATATGTATAAATATGTAATTTCTATATATCATGTCGGGAGTGGTTAAGGAGTATTAGATGTTAAATAATCGTAAAATAAAAAAATTAAATTGTCACCTCTATTTATATTTATAGCTTTATTAGTAACATTCTTATATTTAGTATTTTTAATATGGTCAAGTCAAAAATAAAACAAAATAACTTTGATCAAATTCTTGTGGAAGAATATGACAAAATGCTACAGTTTGCTACTGATCATAGCGAGACGATTCGTGAAGTATCTGGAATTATTCTTTCAAATTATAAATTCATTGAAGAAAACAATTTCCATGCGATAGAAAAATTAATAAAAAAGCTAAGTGATGAAGAAAAGAGATTGGTAGATGAGATAGAAAACGTCGCACCATATAATACTAATGTACCGTATAGTAATTTAGATTATAGAAGAATTGCATATTATCAATGGGGGTATTATGAACAAGGTTATAGTATGGTGATCATTTGTGTCACAGAAGGAAGTGTAGAAACTGGGGAATATATAAAGGTAACAAAATTGTCAGATCATTTATATGTTGCGTTGGAAAGATTCCTTTATACATAAAATTGTTTTCATCAAAGGAAATGATGAAAGACTAATGAGTACGATTTTTTTACTTGTAAATCCTAACCTTTTGCGCTCTTAATTCCGAAAACCTAAAAGAATTGAACTTTATAATTAATTAGAGGAAAGCCTTATAGAATAAGGCATAGAGAGCTAAAGTACATTTTTACTGAAATGTACTTTATTTTGAAGTGGACTTATATCTTTTAAGGATACGGATATGGATAAATCACCACATTATCTTAAGAATAAATCTACGCTTCGTGGGTGTTTATTTACCAGTGATTAAGCTATACTATCCTCAAAGAAAGGTGGTGTCGGTTTGAATCAAGTAAAAATTGGAAGATTTATTGCTAAAATTAGAAAACAACAAAATATGACTCAGTGTGAGTTTGCTGATTCTCTAGGAATTAGTAATAAGACTGTAAGTAAATGGGAATGTGGAAATGGAATGCCTGAATTGTCCCTTATGATGCCGATTTGTGAAATTCTTAAAATTAATCTTAATGAGTTGTTTTCAGGAGAAAAGTTGACCGATGCAGACTATAAAAAGAAAGCAGAGGAAAATATAATGAAACTTATTGAGGAAGCGGAGAAAACGAAAAACAATATTGTCGGTGGTAAGGTTTTAGGTAAGGTGGCTAATATTGATATGAATGTGGGCGTAGCCCATAAAACTAATATCGAGTTTTGGAATACAATTGGCAGTGAGTTCTTGGGTGTAACAGCTTTACCAGAGTGGGGAGGTTATTTACCATCAGAGGATAAGTTGAACTTACTTGGAGATTTGTCGGAGAAAAGTGTGCTCGAAATCGGATGTGGTAATGGTCATTCCTTAAAATATGTTGCAGATTTAGGGGCAACTGATTTGTGGGGATTGGATATATCTGAAAATCAAATTGAAAGAACTAAAAATTATCTTCAAACACAAGGAATAAGTACTAAACTAGTTTGTTCACCTATGGAGGATGAATGTGGGTTGCCAGTGAATTATTTCGATTTAGTTTATTCTGTTTATGGAATTGGTTGGACAACAAACTTGGACAAAACCTTTAAGCGTATTCATTCTTATTTGAAAAAAGATGGAGTGTTCGTTTTTGCTTGGTCACATCCTATTCATAAATGTGTGTCAGTTGAAGATGGCAAACTTGTATTTAACAATTCTTATTTTAATGAAGAATGGTATTGTGCTGATATGAGTAACAAAGAAATTATGCTCTCTAATCGCATGTTGAGTACATATATTAACGCTTTAGCCCAAAATGTTTTTGTTATTGAAAAACTTATTGAAGAAACTGATAAGGAAAAAGCAATATCATCAGATAATGATTTTGGTAGAAAAGCATTAATGTTGCCTACAGCTTTTGCTATTAAGGTGAGAAAATTGTAGGTTCGAGGATATACCTTTCTTTTAATTAAGTTAGCTATCTTATAGAATAGATAGTTAAGTAAGTGTTATTAAGATATACTGATCAGCAAATATTGGAATAGTGGCTTTGACATTTGTAATATCTTCAAAAGACAAAACTAGCGACTTTATTTTTACACCAATATTCATAGGGCTTGAGTTATTGGCAATAGTTTGTTTGATAAAAAGCTATTCTGATATAAAGGGAGAGCGAAAACAAGTAAAAAAATAGTATGATAGATTTGAAAGAAAGTCGAACTTTTGGTGGCACTGAGACATATGCGATGAGAACTTTGAAAGTTCAACCTACCTAAGATAAAAAGAGTCAAAGCAACATATTGCCTTGACCCTCTTTTTTCATTACTTACAACAGGCCGCTCTCTATATCCTTGTGTAGATCCTCCATCGTGCGCATCTTGCGCTCACGACTGGCGTCGTATGTCTGCCAATGGACGGCATCCTCTGTGTACCAGCTGATAGGCTTGCGCTCCCAAGTCGGATAGCCAATTTCCAGAATGCATACCGGATGGACTTCCTCGGGGATAGCGAATGTCTCGCTAAGGCGCGCCTCATCAAAGCCGCCGATGCACACCGATGCCAGCCCCAATTCGACGCACTCCAGCATGATATTCTGTGCACAGGCACCAATATCAAAGAGCCAGCCATTGCCCTTCCAAGGGATATGACTGTCGATGCCACAAACGATGATAGCCAGGGGTGCATGATACTTGCCCTGATCCGCACAGTCATAAAGTCCAGCTAGCCGTTCCTTGGCATCTACGACAATGAAGGTCCACGGCTGCAGATTGCAAGCCGACGGCGCAGCCATTCCTACCTCCAGAAGTGTACGAATGTCCTCACGTGTCACCTTTTTGTCAGTAAAACTGCGAATACTTCTCCGCGCAAGGATGGTGTTGTATACTTCTCGATTCATGATGGTCTCTCCATTATCCTGATAATCTCCTGCCTGAATAGTTGCCATAATATCCACTCCTTTACTATTAAATAAAATCTACCACAATTCAAATCCCCTCTCCAAATCACATAGCTATCAGTTTCAATTTCGCTATTGCGCTTCCACCGGGATCCATATTTCGCCTCTCGCACAATCCGCTTTTCCGTAATACATTTCAAAATTGATATCTCCCACCGGATTATAACCCGAGGTAGGAAGCCACTCGGCATAAATTCGTCTCCACATATCCTGCATCTCGCAATCATCCACGGAAAAGATTGCCCATGTCATAGCAGGAACATGAAGTATGGAAAACTGCTCCGGAATCGCCACTCCTTCCGGTACATGTTGACATATCATGTACTTAAAACCGGTCTTTGTGTGGTCATACAGGGCTGCATGCAACATCGTATCAGGGTCCACTCCCAAGAAACGATTCATTTCATCAACCGTACCATCTTCGTCACACCGTCTGCAAAACATCGGCACTTGCTCAAATGCTTTCTCCATATCGGAGCTGATTTCTCCGTAAACCCCAAACATGTCAAAGGCACCTTTTGTTTCAATCTTACACGTCATTTTTTGCACTCCTTTAATCTGTATTTGAAAATTCAAAGGAGAATATATCTGAAATCTCACACCATCCTGCCGGACAATCGTCGGTGTAAAACCATGCTGCCTTTCAAACGCTCTTGTGAAACTGTCTGCACTGTTATATCCGTATTTCACGGCAACATCGATTACTTTCTCTCCTCTTTGCAAATCCACTACCGCAGCCGACATCTTACGTTTCTGTATATACTCGGAAAGCGGCATGTCAGTAAGGTAGTTGAATATTCGCTGAAAATGATACGACGAATAGGATGTTACATCTGCTACGGATGATAATGTTTCTGCATCTGTCAAATTTAGCTCGATATACTCAATTGCCCGGTTCAGTTGTTCAATAAGATTCATTTTTTACTCCTTTCGCCATTCATACTATCAGAAAAGAAATGCCTCTACCCGACTTTTCAGATATTATTTTATCGGGTATATTGCAAGCTCTCCACATCAAAAAAATTAGAGAATTCCATTTCGTTCTTTCTTCTTATCACTGTAATGAACGAAGACGCAAATTCAAATTTTCGCTCCCTAATAAGAAATAAAGAAATGGGTAAAATGGAACTGTCCAACCTGTAATGTTACATATTCGAAATCAAATTGCGAAAGAGAAGTAGGAGATGACAGCTGTCCATATTGTAAAAATGAACAGTTATTATATGGACTTAACGGCGTTGCACAAACAGACTCAGATGCAATAACAGAGTAGGTAGATACCGATATTGATCCAAATGGTATAATGTCAACAAGTAATTTTCGAGTTGACAGGGCTTGTAATGTGTGCGGTGGAATATACAGAGAAGCAGTAAATAAACATGTTCGTGATTATCATGATAATATTCATGACTGTCCATATTGCAATAATAGAAAACCATTAACAGGTATTAATACCCTAAAACAATTTAATCCAGTCTGGTTTTTACCATAAGAACAATTATTGACCACTGAAATTTTTGGTCTTTTTCATGCATAAATAAGGAACAATAAAAGAGCATTTATAATCTGAATAGAAATAAATGCAAAACAGTTCGACCAACTTGAATTGGTCGAACAGATGAAAATTTGAAGTTTACGCAGAACCTGTTTGTTTATAAATAAGAATGAGGTTGCAATCAAGCTTTGATACACTTATTATAAAAATAGTAGTCTTGAAAGGAGAGAACTTTTATGTGCAAAAGATATGTTATTGCTCAGTAGTCTGAGCTTAAAATAAAATGAATAGTTAAGCTCGGATGAATCCCCACATAATAATAGGAGGATTAATATGAGCTATATCAGTGCAGAAGATGTTCTGCCAAAAGAATTAATAGAAACTATTCAGCAGTATGTTAGCGGAAAAAGTATATATATTCCATGCAAAGAGAAAAAAGTCTGGGGAAGCCAGACTAAAACAAAGCAGTATTACAAAAGGCGAAACCAAGAAATATGTATAAAGCATAAAAATGGAGTTTCGATAAAAACACTTGCAACTACATATTCCCTAACTGAAAAGAGTATACAAAGAATCATAAGAACAACTTCCGAGATGGATGCTTTTGTTCAATGAGTTTGGATTCGATAAAAGTATATCATCGCTGTGGGGGATGTGGTAAGAAACAGGAGTTTGTTAATTCAGGGAAGTTCAGAGTCAATGCTAATGGTAATCGGGTTGATGTATGGCTTATATACAGATGTAAAAAGTGTAAACATTCTTGGAATCTGACAATTTATGAAAGAATAAGACCCTCAAAAATTAGTCAGAATGATTATGAACTTTTTATGGAAAATGATGTTGATTTTGCTTTGAAATATGGAAATGATATGGATTTTTTGAAGAGGAATAAAGCTGAATTTAGTTAAGTTGTTAAGCCGGATAGTATTTATTCGGCTTATTACTATCGGAGGAGATAATGAAGGAATACAAGTATATTACATTAAAGGAAGAACCGACGATAAAAGAGTTGGCGGCAGAATGGTTTCATAATAAGTGGGGCGTTCCTACAGAAGCCTATCTAGAATGTATGGATGCATATTTACATAATGAAACTGAATATGGATGGTATCTTTGTTTAGACGGAAATCAAATAATTTGCGGAATGGGCGTTATTGAAAATGATTTTCATTTCATGATAGAAAAGACCTTGTGCCGAATGTATGTGCTGTTTTTACAGAAGATAAATACCGTTGTCAGGGAATTGCAGGAAATTTACTGAATATGGTTGTGAATGACATGAAAGCAAAAGGTGTTTCACCAATCTATCTTGTTACTGACCATATTGGGTTCTATGAAAAATATGGATGGGAATTTTTGTGTATGGTACAAGGCGATGGTGAGCCTAATATGACAAGAATGTATATACACAGATAAAAGTGAGAGCACGCTGAACTTTTAGGCTTCTGGTGAGTCTAGAAACATGCAAGAATTGAATTTTATGGAGGAAAAAGTAATGAGATTAGAAACAGAAAGACTAATAATAACTGAATTTGATTTGTCAATGGCGGAAAGTGTGCACAAAAATTCATTAGATGATGATACTAGAAAATTTGTGCCGGATGAAGTGTTTGAAACAGTTGAAGATGCAAAAGAAACGTTAGAATTCTTAATGAGTGTATATGAGTCAGGAGATGGACCGTTTGTCTATCCGGTACTGTTGAAGGATGAGACTAACATAGGATATGTTCAACTTGTTCCGATAGAAGAAGGATATGAGGTTGGATATCACATAGGAAAAGAGTTTACAAAGAACGGATATGCCACTGAAGCATTAAAAGTATTTCTAAATGATGTGATGCAGAGAAAAGAATTAGATAAAGTGTATGGTATCTGTATTTCGGAAAACATTGCTTCTAAAAAAGTTTTGGAAAAGACGGGTTTTAAAATGGAATATGAAGGTGTGGGCGAGTACCAGGGCGAAAGTAGGCAGATTGCGAAATATGTTTTGAAGAGAACATAAAAAATAACTGCAACTTCCAGTTTGACGGAGAGTCAAATTCCAATTTGTCGAAGAGATGAACATTTGTTTTTTCTAATAGTAAACCATATAAAAATAGCCCATGCATTTTATCACTAAATATGCATGGGCTATATGTCACTTTAGACTTTGTCTACGCTGAAAGAGTATTTATATCTATTCAGAATATAAATGCTCTTTCAGTTTGATTATAAAGTTTGATTATATGTAATCAAACTTATTGCCAGTAAAGAATATTATAAAAAAATTTTTTTTAGTTATTTTTATTTTATTTTTCCCTCAACTTCACCTTATCTCTAGCACTGCGTCTACGTTCGTCTTCAACAGCAGCATAATGTTTTTTCGTTGTGTTAACATCACGGTGGCCTAGTACATCAGCAACAAGATAAATATCTCCGGTTTCTTGATAAAGAGAAGTACCATACGTACTCCGAAGCTTATGTGGAGTGATTTTCTTTAGCGTAGTTACGGTTCTAGAATATTTTTTAACCATAACTTCAACATTACGGACACTGATACGACTCTTTCGAGACGATAGGAAGAGAGCTTTTTCATGGCCTTCGATCGCAGCAATATTCTTACGTTCACTCATGTAATTCAATAGTGCTTCACGAACTTCATCCCCAAAGTAAACATAAGCTTCATAACCACCTTTTCTGACAATTTTGATTCGATCGTTATTAAAGTCGACATCATTAATGTCAAGTCCAACACATTCTGAAACTCGGATACCAGTACCGAGTAGAAGAGTCATTAATGCTAAGTCACGTACTTTCGTCTTTTCGTGAAATATCTTTTGATTGTTAGTTAGCTTATTACCGGATTCCACGACATCAAGAAGCTCTGCAACTTCATTAACATCAAGACGAACGATTGCTTTATCATGTATCTTTGGCATATCTACTAGGACGACAGGATTTTCTGTAATGACTTCATTTTTATAATAATAGCGATACATAGAACGTAATGCAGATAATTTACGTTTTTGTGCACGTTCATTATTAGTCAGAGTTTTTCCATCCTTTTTATAAACCTTTAAATATTCAAGGTATTCTTCAATGTCAGAAGCTTTGACTAAATTGAGCAATTCAATTGGCAATTGGTGTATTGGTGTATTATGATAAGAGGGATTATTCTCTACGATAAATTCGAAGAAATTATGTAAATCCAGAGCATAAGCAATCCGAGTACGTGACTCTGTTGTAGGCTCAATTCCTCTAAAATAATCTTTTAGCCATATAGGAAGCTCGGTCAAAAGTTCTCTTAACTTTAATGTATTTTCAATTGTTTTTTGTTGATGATAAGTTTCTTTTTCCATTGGAATTCCTCACTTTATTGTTACTACAACAATTATACTCTATTTTCAAAAAACTAACAAGGACGAAGCAGATAGAACAGTTGTATCATTATGATTGTCTTTATTGGAATCTATAAAAATTATGATTACCTAGATATAAATCTATAAAACTATGAATGCCTATACATGAATCTATAAATAATTACATTTTAGATTAATAATATGATAAGATAAAGATAGCTATTTCGAATAGTGCAAACAGATGTTCGATATAAAACAGAATAGTATAAAGTGAAATTCGATATGAGACAGAATAGTATAAAGTAAAATTCAACAGCTCATAAAAGTACACAAATACAGTACAAAAATTACAGGTTAAATATGGAGAACTATAGAGAACTATACTTAAAAGGAGAGCATTATGGTAAAACAAGCAGAACAAAAAGATATTCCAGTCATTGAAGAAATCTTACTCGATGCAGTCAATTGGCTTCAAAGCATCGGTATGGATAATAAATGGACAAATCGTAGTGTATTATGGGAGAACCTTTCTAAGGAATATAACATTACTGACTTTTACATAGCCTACGAAGGGCAACAACCTGCTGCCTGTATGGCTTTGACCGATATGGATGTTACTTATTGGCCTCAGATACCGAAGGGCACTTCGCTGTATCTACATAAATTAGCAGTTAAACGACAATTCGCTGGGAATGGATACTCAAAAGTTCTAATTGATTTCGCAAAACAAAAGGGAATCGAGCGCAAGATCAAAACACTTCGACTTGATTGTAACAAGAATAACACAAAATTAAGAGCGATATATGAAAAGCAAGGATTTCAGTTCATAGAAAATGAATCAATAGCTAGAGAAAAAGGTATGGCTTTATATGTTAATCAATTGTAATACAGTTACAATTTTTGTTATAAAAAAGTAAATAATTTGTCATTGGAATTCAATGGTAAAAAGAGGTTGCTTAGAGTATACTCCTATTATGGTAACAAAATAGTTACGAGTCATAGATTATGTCTCATTTGGAAGGGGATTAGAATGAGGAAAGTTTCTATAATAATATTATGTATACTAATGATAGTTCTGAGTGCTTGTAAGAAAAAAGAAGTAGAAGTGAACGTAGAACCAACCACCACCATAAGTCCTACACAAAGCGTACCAACGAAAGAACCTGAATCAACTATTTTAACAGTGACTCCAATACCTACTCCTGTGATTGTAGGTAAACAGACTTATACCTTTCAAGTTCAACCAGTCACAATTCCTCAAAATATGCAGATTCCATATATGAGCAAAGAAGATTTTCCGAGATTAGATGGTTCTACTGCCAATATACCACTAGGTGAAGCAATTTACAGCTTATTAACAGGTGCAAGTGAGGAAGAAGCGAAAAAAAATCTTACGTTTTATACAACTCCAGATTCTTATCGCAGATTGATGAACCATGAGGTGGATCTTTTATTTGTATATGAACCATCACAAACAATATTAGAGGAGATGAAACAACAGAATGCTGAATTCGAATTTAAACCACTAGGTAGAGATGCTCTCGTATTTATTGAGAATGAATCGAATCCAGTCAATTCATTAACGAAGGAACAAATCCATAATATTTACACAGGAGTTACAACGAATTGGTCTGAAGTTGGCGGTAAAGATATTGAAATTCTTCCGTTTCAACGACCTGCCACATCAGGAAGCCAGACATTGATGGAAAAATTAGCAGTTAGTGTGGATGACATTATGAATGGACCAGAAGTTCTACGCCCAACCGAGATGGGAGATCTGATTGATACTTTAGCAGCTTATAATAACGAAAGTAACGCGTTAGGTTATTCCGTATTCTTTTATGCGAATTATATGTATTCCAAACCTGGTTTGAAATTTGTTGCAATCGATGGTGTAATGCCAAACAATGAAACAATACAAAAAGGTGAGTATCCTTATGTAAATGATTTTTACGTCGTAATTCGTAAGGATGAAGAAAAGAACTCCAATGCAAGAAAAATTTATGACTGGATGACAAGTGTAGAAGCACAAGAAATTTTAGTAAAAACAGGATATGTTCCTGTAGTTGATGTTTCAGCCAGTACAAATACAACCTCTAAAGATTATGGTTTAGAGATTAACGGCACTATGAATATTCTCAAAGATCAATATATGATATTACATAACATAACTTCAGAAGAAGTTTACCTTGGTGATTCTTTACTTGATCGAAACTTTAATATTGTAATGACGTTCCCTGGAAAATATATAACGAAAGATAAGAATTTATTATGTAATTCTGATGATATATTACAATTAGAAAGCTACAGGAAAAATAAAGATGGAATGTATCTTTGTTATGAATTATATTCCTTAGAAAAACAGGATTATATTTCAGAGGCTACCTACACATATATTCAAAGAACCGATGAGGGGTATTACGTTTGTTATTCCTATGATTTTGACAAACAGACAGAATCGTTAACAATCTTAGACTCCAATGGTAATTTTATCAAGAAAATAGACAATAATACATATGAAAATGATATGGAAGTAGTACAAAATCATGTCGTCCATTTATCCGGAAAAACACTTACTTTTTATGATCAAAAAGGAAAGGAGCTTTGTAAAAAACAGCTTTCCTATGATAAAGTTTATCTTGGAGAATCTAGTAATTGGATGAATTATGATACGAGATATTTATGGCTTAATGTTGACAATCAATACAAGGTGATCTTTGATAAAGATGGTAATGAGATCACGAGTGAAGCTTTCTTATCCAGGCATTTACCACAAGAGGAAATTCCAGAATTATGGATTACCAATAGTATTGTAGCCACGGACGGTCATCTTTACGCAACAGGTAATGTTAATGGTCGCCTAATTTTAGCGAGGGAAGATGGAGTTGTATTAGTAGACGTAGATAATGAAAATGATACCTACAACTGTTCTTTGTACTGTAATTTATATGGTGTATATAATATGGATAGTTATACAGAACAAATGTTCACCTACAAAGGAAAAGCACTCAATGAAATTGGGGAGAGAATGCCAGAGACCAATGATGCGTTTATTGATTGTAACGAAGGTGCGTTTACGGTATATTGCAAGAACGTAGACTTATCCTATGTTGTAAAAGATCAAGACTATTTACAAGAATTCTATTGCACAGAAGGGTTTACCATTCCAGAACTTACACAATATCAAACACAAAATAATTCAAAAGAACAAAGAATTCATTCAAATTTCCGTGGAATTCGCTCATTTAACGATTATATTCATATGACCAAAGTAGGGGATTATTATATAGGATTATTTAGTGATGAAGAAGGAAAGAATTATCCATTCGTAATGGATGCGAATGGAAAAGACCTCTATAAGGGAGAAGCGAATGAATCGATCAAAGAGCTCATCCTAGGTAATGAACTATATATGTATGTTGAAAATGGCAACTATTCTGGAGTCAAGGATTTACAAGGGAATTATCTCTATCGCCAGTATGCGAGTCATCTAGGAGATGATTAATAAACAAGAAAGAACTTGATTACTATAGTTTCAAAGTGCCTCACAAGCCCACATCTACTTTGTGGGCTTGTGAGTGAAATGAACTAGAGAAAATACACTAATCAAATTATTTCATATCTTTTTCTATATTAAAAATATATGGAACAATTATTTAGCAAGATACACTTTTCTTATTTTTCCTTTTATCGTTCTAGAATGTAGCTCTTTATAGACAAGACAACCTTTTTCATTGAGAATTTCAACCGTTGTAACCAATGGCTGAATCTGTATAATACCAATATCTTCAGCAACAACCCCTTCAATTCCACAGATAGTTGCTACAATCTCACATGTACGAATCTTATCCTTTTTACCAGCACGAATACATAATTTTGTTATGGATTGATTTAGGTCTTTCCCTTTGTCTATTTTACGCTCAGGAGCAGTTTTAATTACTTGTTGGAATTCTTGCTCCATATCGCTTGTAATCTGAAGTTGCTCGACCGATTGCATTAAAATATTAGCTTTTGTATAGTCTAAAATCTCTTGAAATGCGCGTTGTTCACGTGAAGTAAAAAACGTAATTGCTCGGCCAGATTTACCGGCACGACCACTTCGACCAATTCGATGAACATAATTTTTTGCACCACGGGAAATATCAAAATTAATAATTAAATCGATAGAATCAATATCAATCCCTCTAGCAGCAACATCAGTAGCAACCAGATAACGAAACTCTCCACGTTTGAACCGCTCCATTACTTTCATACGATCCTTTTGATTTAACCCGCCATGCAATTCCTGACATGGATATCCTAAAACCTTTAATTTACGTGCGATTGCATCAACTTTTGTCTGTGTATTAGCAAAGATAATACAGCTTTTTGGATTTTCACTCTTTGTTACTTGAATTAGTAAACTAATTTTTTCTGGTTCTTCAACTTCATATGCAAATTGTTCAATATCCATAGCAGTCTGTGTTTCTTGCTCAATCGTTATTTCTTTTGGATGCTTCATGTACTTTTTCGTTATATTCTCAATTTCTTCACTTAACGTTGCAGAAAATAGCATTGTTTGACGTTGTGATGGCAGCAGTGACAAGATATCCTCAACTTGTTGTCTCAAGCCAATAAAGAACATCTCATCTGCTTCATCAATCACAACACTCTGCAGTTCCTCCAATTTTAGGCTCCCACGCTGTATCAGATCACGTACGCGACCAGGAGTACCGACTACGATATGTGTTTTTTGTTTTAATTGAAGTTCTTGATTATCAATGGATACACGACCGAAGATAGGAACTACATTCAATCGTTTGAATCGACCAATGTATTTTATCTCTTGGGCCACCTGAAGAGCGAGTTCTCTTGTTGGGACTAAAACTAGTGCTTGAGGATATCGCTTGTCCCACACAACCTGCTCACAAAGAACTGCACCAAAGGCAGCAGTTTTACCACTTCCAGTCTGTGATTTTACCCATAGATCATTACCTTGTAAGCCTTCTGGTACTACTCGTTCCTGTACGAAAGTTGCTGTCTGATACCCGAGTAATTCCACTGCTTTAACGATATTATTATCAATTCCAAATTCACGAAATGTCATCCTTTTCCCCTATCAAACATACAAAATTTAAGACTATCGTATCAACGATAGCCTTATTCTACAACATATTTTTACTTATGAACAGCTACATTCGGATTTTAATTTAAAAGATTCACAATCGGTACATTCCACTTGTGTTGGATTGGATTCATGAGTACCTACTTGAATCTTGTCAAGAGTACAATAATCTACATCCTGTGCATGATAAGAACAATTATTTACGGTACAAGCAATTGATTTATTTTCCTTATTCATAGAAAATCTCCTTTACCCTTATGATCGCCCATAAGTGAATAAATTATAATGCTACATACATATTATCTCTCATAAAGTGTAGAATATGTTTGGAAAATAAATATGGAACATATGTTCTTAGTGTGATATAATTGTAAATAGAAATAAATACCATAATTTAGGAAAGGATTTTGCTCGATGAGATCATAATATTTGAGCAATAGGAAAAAAATTATGCTAGAAATTCCTGAAAGTAACACCTTAGCAAAACAATTAAATGAAACGATCCAAGGAAAAACTATACGTTTGGTAAAAGCAAATCAATCCCCACACAAATTTACATGGTACGCAGGCAATCCAGATGATTATCCTAGTTTATTAGAAGGAAAAAAGATTGGTAAGTCATATGCAAGAGGTGGAATTGTAGAGATTAACATACAAGACTGTAAACTTGCATTAAATGACGGTACCAATATCCGTTATCTTGAAGATTATCATGATGCAACGAAAAAAAATCAACTTTATATGGAATTCGAGGATGATACCGCATTGACTGTTTCCGTTCAAATGTATGGAGGAATTTCAGCATTCATCGATGGAACGTATGATAATGAATATTATCTTGGTGCATGTACAAAAGTAAACCCATTAAGTGATGACTTTACTTATGAGTATTTTAGTTCTCTTTACAATGATAAGTTTGCAAAAATGTCAGTAAAAGCATTCTTAGCTACACAGCAGCGAATTCCAGGCCTAGGGAATGGTGTGCTTCAAGATATATTGTATCAGGCAGGAATGCATCCAAAAAAGAAGATGAACACTTTTACAGATGATGATTTTCATAAACTTTATGACCAAGTGCGTCATGTTCTACAAGAGATGACAGATCAAGGTGGACGGGATACAGAAAAGGATTTATTCGGTAACTTTGGTCAATATCTATCTTATCTGAGTAAAAAAACTTATGAGTCACCATGTCCAAAGTGTGGTTACCCAATTCATAAGGAAGCATATATGGGCGGAACGGTTTATTATTGTGAACATTGTCAGACACTATAACATGTTATTGAATTCATACATAAAAGGTAAAAGCCTAATCGATTGGTAATATTTAGAGTATTCCATAGAAAGTCTCCATCTGTTATAATGGTGGCACTTGCCATTTTAGGCAAAAAGGTTTTTTTAAAGGAGATTTTTAACATGAGACTACTTAAGAAGAAAAATTTAACTTACATTCTAGTTGCAGCTATGGCTATGACTGTATTAACTGGATGTAGCAAAGATGATGATAAAAAAGTTGAAGACACTAATGTTGAAAGTACTGTAACTGAAGAAGGTACAGACAAAATTGAAGATGCAACTGATGCAACTGAAGATGCAACGGAAGAAGCAGAAGATGTAACTGAAGATGCAACTTCAGATGCTGAAGATATGACGGATGATGGTTTAACATACTATACAGCTACAGAACAAGGCTTTGGTGGTGAAGTTTCTGTAACTGTTGCTTTAAACGAAGATGGATCCATTGCTAACATCGATGTTAAAGTTGATTCTGAAACACCTGAATTAGGTGGTGTTGCTGGTCCAGAAGTAGCGAAAGCAATTGTTGAAAACCAAAGCTTAGACGTTGACTCAGTTTCTGGTGCATCAGTTACAAGTGCTGCAGTTAAGAATGCGGTAAAGGCTGCTTTAACAGAAGCTGGTTCTGATTTAGCACAGTAATTATATAAGTAGGAGTACGATAGACAGCAATGTCTACCGTATCTTTAAGAAAAAGACTTGTTTCTCTAATATGAGGGACAAGTCTTTTCTACGTTATAGTACTTCTCCAAGAATTCTAAAGTTTTTTTCTGTAATCTTAAGTTTTCTTGATATTAAATTTTAGTAATCTTAAATATTTTGTAATATTAAATATCGCTTGCAATTAGTATTTTGATGTATTATAATGGCAAAGGTGACAAGATCTTCAATTTGCTTTATGAAAGGGGCTGATGAAAAATGAAAAGATTGAATATGGTGATGAACCTTTAATTTCATAAGAAGTACACAGATCAATTGTGTACTATGAAAACCCTTTTGTAAACACTGTGTATACAGGACTTGCCAATGGGCAAGTTTTTTTGTACCCAAAATTGGAGGATTGAAAGAATGAATCAAGATGTAATAAGAATAAATGCTCGTGTATGTGAAGTTCAACGCGAGATGTATACTGTACAATGTGAGTACGGTAATGTAAATGCAAAATTAAAAGGCACATTTTATAAAACAAAAGAGAATCAAAACTATCCAGTTGTTGGTGATGAAGTTACCATTCAATACAACGCGAATGGAAATTCCATCATTGAAACTGTCAAGGAACGAAAAAGTTTTTTTTCACGAACTGATTTTTCTGGCCATGCAGCAGGATATGTGAAAACCTTGAAAGAACAAGTAGTTGCAGCCAATTTCGATTATGTCTTTATTTTATCTGCTTTGAATAAAGAGTTTAATTTGAAACGAATTACTCGATATGTAAGTGTTGCAATGAAAAGTGGTGGAAAACCGGTTGTTGTATTGACAAAGTCAGATTTATGTGAAGATATCAACGTGCATGTAAATCAAGTAAAACAAATATCAGATAAAATCGACGTAATTGCAATCAGTTCTGTCACTGGTGCTGGTATGGAACAACTAAATAGTTATATGAAACAAGGAATTACGATTGTTTTTCTTGGTTCTTCTGGTGTTGGAAAATCAACGCTAGTCAACGCGTTAGCAGGTAAAGAGATTATGGCGGTTCGTAATATACGTGAAGATGATTCCAAAGGACGTCATACAACGACACATAGACAATTAGTGACGCTTCCTTCCGGAGTCGTTGTAATTGATACACCAGGAATGCGTGAGCTTGGTCTATGGGACGCAGGAGATGGAATTGACGATACCTTCGAAGATATCACTCAATCGATCGGACAATGCAAATATCGCAATTGTAGCCATACTTCCGAGCCTGGATGTTTCATACGACAAGCGTTAGCAGAAGGAACAATAACACAAGTACGATGGAATGAATATTGTAAATTAAAACAAGAAAATGAATGGGGACTGCGAAAAAGCCAAAAAAAGTAAAGCCTATTTTATAAAAATGTGATACAATATGTTCGTGAAAGAAAGATATAAGAAGCAAAAGTTGTACTTGTAAAGATTTCCTTGTGATGAATGCAAAGTACACTTTTGTTTCCAAGAAGAACATATAAATTCGAGAAAGAAGGGAGGTCTTGATATTATGGATTTTGGAATGCCATTTTTATTAGAGAATCATTCGCAAGAGGATTGTATCAATTTGTGCAAAAAACTTGGATTACAGTTCATTGAATGGAATATGAACTTTCCACAATGTCAATTAGAACAGTTAGATGCAGAGAAGCTAAAAAAGTTACCAAAAGAAATGGGGATCTATTCTACAATTCATCTCGATGAAAATTTAAATATTAGTGATTTCAACCCAAAGATTAGACAAGCTTATCTTGATACGGTAAAAGAAACCATTGAGTTAGCAAAACAGATTGACGCACCAATTATTAACATGCATCTTGCAAAAGGAATTTATATAACACTACCAACAGAGCGTGTTTTTCTCTATAAAAAATATCATGATTTTTACATGCAGAACATGCTAGAATTTCGTAACATGTGTGAGAATATGATTGGGGACTCAAAGATTATGATTGGAATTGAGAATACAGATGGCTTTGAAGAATATGAAAAGATGGCAATTGAGTTGTTACTTCAAAGTAAATGTTTTGGTTTGACACTCGATATCGGTCACAGTCATGTAGTCAAAGATAAGGACATACCATTCTATGAAAAGCATATCCATCGACTAATTCATATGCACGCACATGATGCAACCTCATCTCATAATCATTTAGCGTTTGGAGATGGAGATATAAATCTAACACAACGTCTTACGATGGCAAAAGAGGCAGATGTGAGAGTAGTATTAGAAACAAAAACAATCGAAGCATTAACAAATACAGTAAGTTATATACATAAAAATTCAGTTATATAGAATATTATCTTTTTTCTTGTCGTTTAAACTTAGCATTATCTTAGCACCAAATAAATTTATATTATGATAGTATATTTACGTGACGCAGCTATCTATATCAAAATTTGAAAGGAAACGACGATGGACATTTTTTCAATATTTACATTATTAGGTGGACTTGCATTCTTTCTTTATGGAATGAGTGTAATGTCATCAAGTCTTGAAAAGATAACAGGCGGTAAGTTAGAACAGGGATTAAAGAAGGTAACATCGAATCGATTTAAGAGTTTACTATTTGGAGCCGGTGTAACAATTGCAATTCAATCCTCGTCTGCAATGACAGTAATGCTTGTTGGCTTTGTTAATTCAGGAATTATGGAATTACAGCAAACAATCGGAATCATTATGGGTTCCAATATAGGTACGACATTAACTGCATGGGTATTAAGTTTAGCTGGTATTAAAGGTGATAATTTCTTTCTTACTCTTTTAAAACCTGAAAGTTTTTCACCAATTATTGCATTAGTTGGTATTCTATTTATTATGGTATCCAAGAAGAGAAAGAAAAAGGATATCGGAACGATCATGATTGGATTTTCCATCCTTATGTTTGGTATGACAATCATGAGTGAAGCAGTAAGCCCATTAGCAGATATGCCTGAATTTGCCGATATATTAGTAGCGTTAAAAAATCCTATCTTAGGTGTTTTAGTTGGTGCTGTATTTACTGGTATCATTCAAAGCTCCGCAGCTTCGGTTGGTATCCTACAAGCACTTTCCTTAACTGGAAATATTACATTTGAGATGGCAATCGCGATTATTATGGGACAAAACATTGGTACTTGTGTAACGGCCTTATTATCTAGTATTGGTGTTAACCGAAATGCAAAAAGAGTAGCAATTGTACATATTTCATTTAATGTGATAGGAACAATCTTTTGCTTGTCAACATTTTATCTACTCAATGCATTCTTACACTTTGACTTTATAAGTAACCCAATTAGTCCACTAGGAATTGCGGTTTGTCATACTATATTTAATCTTATAACAACTACAATATTATTGCCATTTACAAAACAACTCGAAAAAATAGCTAATATTGCAATAAAAGATAAAGAGGACAAAGAAAATATCTTTTTGGATGATCGTATCCTAGCTACTCCTTCAGTTGCCGTTGCTGAGTGTAAAAATCGCATGTTACAGATGGTAGAACTTGTAAAGTCTTCAGTAGCAATCTCAATTAGTTTATTGAAAAAATATGATAGTGATAAGATGCAAGAGATTTGGGAAATTGAAGAAAAGATTGATACCTATGAGGATAATCTTGGTTCCTACCTAGTAAAGCTTGGTGGCATCAGTATGTCAGAAACAGATAGCCAAGAAGTTTCAAAAATGTTGCATATGATTGGCGATTTGGAACGAATCGGTGATCACTCTCTTGACATAGCAAAAGTATCCGCCGAACTTAATAGTAAAAACTTATCTTTCTCCAACGAAGCACAGAAAGAAATACAAAATCTGACTGCAGCATTAAGTGAGATTATCAATTATACATTTATGGCTTATACCAATGATGATGTTCACGCAGCTAGTAAGGTAGAGCCACTGGAACAAGTAATTGATATCTTGTGTGATCAATTAAAAGAAACACATGTCACACGTCTTAGAAAAGGTGAGTGTACGATTGAGGTTGGATTTGTATTCAATGATTTAATTACGAATGTGGAACGGTTATCCGATCATTGTTCCAATGTAGCAGTTTGCATACTCCGTGTAAATGAATCGACATTTGATACCCATGAATATTTACAAGGTATAAAATCAACGATTACTGGTCCATATGTGGATGACTTTAACAATTTTAAAATGACTTATATTAAATAAAGAAAAGAGGAATTTCTCATGAGAAAGACAAAAATTATCTGTACCTTAGGTCCAGCAACTGACAAAGAAGGTGTGCTAGAAGCATTAGTAAGGGAGGGAATGAATGTCGCACGATGCAATTTTTCACATTCTACTTATGAAGATCACAAACGACGAATGGATCATATAAAATTACTTCGTAGCCAGTATGAGAAACCAATAGCAATCTTATTAGATACGAAAGGCCCTGAGATAAGAATCGGGACGTTTGAGAATGGAAAAGTTGAATTAAAAAAAGATTCCTATTTTCGTCTTACCTTACGTGATGTAATTGGAAATGAAGAGCAAGTGCAGATAACAAATCAAGAGCTATATAAGGATGTAAGCATTGGAAACCATATATTAATCGATGATGGACTTATTGAATTGCGTGTCGAAGCGATTGAAGACTGCGATATTATATGTAAAGTTATGAATAATGGCATTATATCTAATTATAAGGGCGTTAATGTTCCAGAAGTTCATTTATCACTCCCTTATCTAAGCACTCGTGACAAGAACGACATTCTTTTTGGAATTGAGCAGAAAGTTGATTTTATTGCAGCTTCCTTTGTTCGATGTGCCGAAGATGTTATACAGCTCAAGAATTTTCTACGAGAAAATGGTGGGGAATCGATCGAGATTATTGCTAAGATTGAGAATGCTGAGGGCGTTCAGAATATTGATGATATCATTGCTTTAGCTGATGGTGTCATGATTGCTCGTGGTGATATGGGTGTTGAAATCCCATATGAAGAGGTTCCAGTTCTTCAAAAGATGATTATTAAAAAGGTTTATCGTGCAGGAAAAAAAGTTATTACTGCAACACAAATGCTTGATTCTATGATGAAAAATCCAAGACCAACAAGAGCAGAAGCTACGGATGTAGCGAATGCAATTTATGACGGAACAAGCGCAATTATGCTATCTGGCGAGACAGCAGCAGGAACTTATCCGATTGAATCCTTACAAACAATGGTAAAGATAGCAGAAAGAACAGAAAACGATATCGACTATCGTAAGAGGTTTTTTGCTACGGAACGTAATGCGAATCCAAATGTAACAGATGCTATCTCACATGCGACTTGTACAACCGCTTTGGATTTAAATACAAAGGCAATTATCACTGTAACGAAATCAGGTAATTCTGCTCGAATGATTTCAAGGTATCGTCCTGCTTGTGATATTATAGCTTGCACAACAGATGAAACATATTATCAACAATTATGTCTATCATGGGGCGTAATTCCAGTCTTAATTGATGAAAAAACCGATGTTATGGAATTATTTCAACATGCTTTAGATAAAGCAGCTGAGACAGGTTTGGTACAAAAAGGAGATCTAGTTGTACTTACCTCTGGTATTCCATTGGGAATTTCCGGAACAACCAATATGTTACGTGTTAGTACGGTATAAAAGATAATGATTCAAGTGTCAAAAGTCCTTAAGATAGAAATCTGACGTCATTTTGCACAAAGAAATGTTAGGAATATGGCATAACAGTATGCTCCTAAATTATGTTGGTCATCCCATTTTTAGCAAGTCTATTAAGGTGCAAAATGACGAATGAAGGTATTGAAAAGTACTTTTGACACCTGGTAATTATTAAAGAAGACGAACAATTACGATTGTTCGTCTTCTTTTAATCGGTATCCAACTCCAACTTCCGTAAATATATATTTAGGATCTGCTGGATTTATTTCTAATTTACGTCGAATATTAACCATATTGACACGTAAAATCTTATTATTATCAGTATCAGAATATGGCCCCCAAATGTGTGTCATCAGTGCAGTATGCGTAACTACTTTGCCTGAATATTTTGCCAAATAGGATAATATCTTATATTCAATCGGTGTTAAGTGAATTTCTTTCTCATTCATAAGTACAATTCTACGACTAAAATCAATTAGTAGTCCATCACAACGATAAGGTCTTGAATATAACTGAGAATCCGTATTTAGTTTATTGCTATGGCGTAAGGAAGTGCGAATTCTAGCAAGTAATTCTCCAGTTCCAAAAGGTTTTGTTATGTAATCGTCCGCCCCAAGGTCAAGAGCACGGACCTTTTCATTTTCATTGGTTCGAGCAGACACTACGATAATCGGATTACTTGACCATTTTCTTACTTCAGAAATTATAGTTAAACCATCAATATCAGGTAAGCCAAGATCTAGAAGTATGATATCAGGACATTGAGAGGATATTAGGGAGATTCCTTCCTTTCCTGTTTTTGCTTGAGTAGTTTTATAGTCATGAGAATTAAGAATATTACACATAAAATCTAATATGTGTTGTTCATCCTCAATGATTAGTATATTGTATTTGCTCATTGTGTTTCCTCCTTTGGTAATGAAAATATAAATTCTGCGCCATTATCATGATTTTTACCAACGATTGTACCATTATGAGCCTCAATAATTGTCTTACAAATAGACAGACCAATTCCCATTCCACGATGAGCATCCGATACTTCCAAATTACGTGCACTCGTCCCATCAAAGATTGTAGAAAGTAGCTCAGGTGCAATTCCTTTTCCATAATCACGAACATGAAAAGAAACAGTGGACAGTTCCTTCGTAATGAATAAATCGATTTCACGTTTGCTTTCAGAATGTACAAAGGCATTATCTAATAAATTAACAATAACTTGTTCAATAAGTAAGGGATCCATTGGTAACATAATATAATCTTTAGGTATCGACACATTGACGACTGCCTCTGGCTGACGTTTTTTGAATCGATATATGGCTTCAGATACGATTTCCTCAACGACTTCCATTGATTTATTCACTTTTGCAGCACCATGATCTTGAATTCGTGTAACTAAGAGTAGGTTTTCTACCATATGTAGCAACCAATTTGCATCATCATTTACTTTATGAACAAGATTGTCTCGTTCGATTGAAGAGATGTCTTGCTCAAAATATGCATCTGTTTCTCCAATGATACTAGTGAGTGGAGTTCTTATATCATGAGAAATTGCACGTAATAAATTGGCACGCATCTTTTCTTTTTCCGCTCGATATAGGATATCTTCTCGTTCGGCTATTAATTTTGCTTGATTTTTTAGATGAGTGGTGGTAGCACTCGTTATTACTGCAATCGTTAACATAACAAAAAAAGTAATTGGATAGCCAGTCAGTGTAAAGTTAAGTTTAAAAAAAGGATATGTAAAAAAGTAATTTACGCAGATTACACTAAATAAAGAGAAAATAATTCCATACCAATAACCGTCTGTAAAGCGTGCAGTTAGAAAAAGAGCAAGTATGTAAATCAGAGTAATATTTGCAGAACTATTCGGTACAGAACGAAATAATAGAAAGGCTATAAAAGTAGAAATAGCCATGAATGAGAGCATAATGATTGGTCCACGAAATTTAGCTATAAACTTGTTGTTCATTTAGGAATCCTCCAAAATTTTATTATTCATCCCTATTTCATTATACTAATTTTCGACAAATTGTCTAGAGTAATGGATAAATATAGTTAGGTAGCGAATTAGTTGAAATATATAGTCTGGTATCGAATTAGTTAAAATATTTATTCAAGTATCAAATTAGTTGAAAGATATAATCTAGTATGATATGGTGGAAGTAGTTTATTTACAAATAATAACATTACGTTAGGAGGTTTTATGAAGAAAAATATCAGTATAATATTACTTGCCTTATGCATGCTTTCAATCAGTTGCTGCAGTAAAAATAAAGAAGCAGAAGTAAGTGAGGATCAATTACCATTGAGAGCAGTAACCTCTGAGTTATCTATTCATTCCTCCTTAGATCAGGTGGAGGATTTTATCAAGTTAAACAGTAGTTTCAATAGTTATTATGATATGGATGAATGTTATAATATTACACCTGATTTTATTGCAGAGAATTCTGATTTTGAGATTTTTAAATATTCGAAATCCACAGCATCCTTTCTTTTATTTGAGAATGAAATCTTTCCACTTGGAGAATTCTTCGGGGGATTTGGTATAACGAGTATGGCACTTGGCGATTTCAATGAAGACAATCTATATGAATTGTACTTTACGTATTCTTGGGGGTCTGGTCTGCATCGTTCCCAAGTTGGTTATTTTGATCCTTCATCGAAAGAATTAACTTTGTTTGATTACAGCTATTTAAATTATGACTTGATTTTAACTAAGAATGATGAGAATTCTTTGTGTGTAAATGAAGCAACAATAGCAGGAGAGTCCTTTGTAGATTTTCAAATAAGTTCGAATAAAGTTGTTGCAAATATCGTTTTGAATAATGATGAGATAACACTTAATGTGATTGAAAAAGAGCAGTAAGATAGATAATAAATCATAATTTCGCATAGTATCATCATTGTCAGATACCATATAAAAATCATTGTGGATTTACATGGTTTTAGGTAAATGATGATATACGCAGGAGAATGCAGGATATATATAGCATTAATACAGGATAAATGTAGGAGAAATAAAGGATAAATACAGGATAAATACAGGAAATTACAAGATATTTATAGAATATTTGATTATAATTCTATGACCAATAATATGTTAAATAATTAACATATTGTAATAAGACAAATAATCCGTAGTTTACAAAGATAAAAGAACATAAATCATTAACGAGTAATCATATCTTGGGTAAATAGAGCTGGTTAAATCCTTGTAATAATACTTAATTACTAATTTGTTAAGTATAGGAAAAGAAGCAAATATATAGATTAATTTTCTGTATATATGAAAATTATTGGTTCATAATTTATATAACCGTTCAATAATTTTGGTATGATAAAGACTAGTTAAAGGATGAATAAAATTACCTGATCCGAATAACGGGTATAAAGTTTATCCATACAAAAATATAAGTATGATAGAATCGTTTATTTTCCATCTGAAACGGAGAATTTTACCTTGAGCGTAAAAATAATCGATTTTAGATTAATAAATAAGAGATTATGATCATAAAAAAATCGCAACGAAAAAACCATACCAGAATGACTAGCTGAAATAAAAGATTATACTAATAATTAAACATAATGTAATAAATGAATTTTAAATCAATGATTTGGGTTTTGGTTATTTATGATCAGAAACAAATGATAATTTAGAATTTTTAGAATTGATAAACGTAGAGAATTCCTTGTCAATCATAAAAGAATTGATTGAGATAATGTATGAATCCATATGACAGTTAAAAAGTTAAAAAACACAAATACAATACACTAAATAAAGAGAAAATGCCTAATTATTGAGAATATCGATTCTGGAACTACAATTATTTCGTTAAACCTGAGTTTAGCGCAATAATGGTAGTGCTACTTTTCTAATTTATCTGTATCTTTACATAATGATTCGATGAAGCAAGTATTTGTTCTCTTTTGAAAGGATTGTTCGGATATTTATTTCAATTATTGGTGAACTGAATGCTTTTTTCATAATTCTTAAAACTCATTGTTAGGCTATCTTCATTGCCATTCTTGGTAAATATACCATCTACATCTGACATCGACTTTTCTTTTTTGCATAAGATTCAACAAATCATGCAAAAGTACTAAAACACCAAAATATGTGCACATTAGAGTGCAAATATTTTGGTGTTTTCATTACACGATCACTATTTCTTAGTTACCTTAATACCATTTTCCTTGGCATATTTATATGCTGCTGTTCCTGATTCACAAACAAATGTGTATTTGGGACTATATCTACTAAATGCATCATTTTGAATATAAACCACACTTGATGGTATTGTTATCTTGTTTAAGGCAGAACATCCAATAAATGCTTCTGTATCAATCATCCAAACAGTATTAGGTATAGTTATGGTCTTTAAGCTTTTGCAGTTCATAAAGGTTCTACCAGGAATAAAGGTAACACCTTTTTGTATGGTTATATTCTCAAGGCTGGTGCAATTACTGAATATATACTCTCCCATAGTCTTTACAGATGCAGGGATATTAGCTGAAGTTAAGCTTTCACAATAAGAAAAAGCACTACCACCAATACTGGTAATATGATCAGGGAGATTAATGCTTTTCAAATTACTATAATAAAAAGCACTATCACCAATCTCTTTAATACTCTTAGGAAATTGAATCTCTTCTATCGAGGAATGTGCAAAGGAATTGGCTGGAATTGTTTTTAATCCCTCGGGAAGAATTATCTTTTTCAAACTACTATTATCACGAAATGCATAAGGTACAATATCCTTTACCGTTGATGGAATCGTATACTCTGAACTAAACCCATTATAATCTACGAATATATTATTGATAATAACAGCATCCCCAAAGTTTGATGTTATCCACGGTACACCTTCAAACACATAATCTTCTATCTTATTCACTGTTGAAGGAATAGATAAGGTCTGAAGACTTCTACACTTCCAAAATGCACTACCCTCAATTGTGTTAAGTCCTTCAGACAATGTCACATCATTTAGTGCACTACATCCCATGAATATAGCCTCAGGTAGTACTGTGACCGCTTTGGGAATATTTATTTTTTTAAGATTTACACAATCCATAAATGCCAACGACCCAATGTTGCTTACTGAATCAGGCAAAATAACATTCTCTACGTAAGAGTTACTATAAAAAGCTTCACCTGCAATACTACTTATTCCATCAGGAATTTGTACTACTTTTTCACTTCCTTTATATGCAACCAGAACAGAGCCTACCTTAACAAAATCACTCTTCTGCTTTTCAAACCATTTTGTATTATATAATGCCCTTCGGCCTATATACTTAATTGTACTTGGAAATGTAATAGTATCTAAACTACTACAGCTACCAAAAGCAAGTTCATTGATTTTTGTAACTCCTTTTTTTATGGTAACTTTTTTTAAAGCAAAGTCATTTTCAAATGCAGCCCTTCCTATTTCTTTTATTGAACCAGGTATTATAACTGTCTCTAAGCTATAGCAATTGGTAAATGCTCCATCTCCTAAGGTTTTAACCCCATTTTTTATATTAACAGTCTTAAGCTTCTCGAGTCCTGCAAAGGCATATTCACCTATGGTATTGACTGTTCCAGGAATAACTACTTGAGTTATTTTTCTATTAGAATACAAAAATGCATTATCTGCAATAACTTTTACATTACTAGGAATAGTGAATTTAGAAGCAGAGCCTATGTACTCCTCCAAAACCCCATTAATTACACTGAAGCCATTCTTAGCATTTGCCTTCTGCCAAGGAGTTCCTCGAAATGCGTGACTCCCAACTTTCTTAACTGTACTTGGAATGGAAACCGTACTTAATTTCTCTGACCAAATGAAAGCCCCTGAACAAATCTCCTCTACACCCTTTTTTATTGTTACCTTTTTTAGCTTTTTGCAGCCATAAAATGCACTCTCGCCAATAACTTTCACATTACCTGGAATGATAACCTCTTGGATATAATTATTTGTTACAAAAGCATCTGCTCCAATTTCTTTTACATTTGAAGGTATTGTAACTTTCTGATTCTTTCCAGTATATTTAACTAAAATATTATTCACAATCTCAAAATCACTACTTGCCGCTTGAACTGGAGCTGTCGGTAGACCAACAACGACCAGCATAATAACTAATAACATACTGACTACTACTTGTAATCTATGACCAGTTTTTAACTTATATTCATTTTGCTTCATACTTATTATCCCCTCATTAATAATACTTTTACCAATCATTTTGAAATGGCAACAAAATCTATTATAGACTAATAAGGTAATATTTGTCAATTATGTATTGCTGTCTGAAGCCTGCGCCAATCTTCGAAGTTTGGCATACTCCATCACAGGCTTTCCAACCAAACGGCTAAAAAGTCTTTGATAGTAAAATGGTGATAAATGAGCAACCTCAGCTAGGTTATCGATTTCAATCGTTTTCGATAAATTATCTTCGATACATTGCAACGTACTTTGAATAGAATCCCATGCGTGCATATTAAGTACCTCCTTATGTATAAAGTATATCATTCAATCTGCTCATGGGTTTGACTGATAATGCTCTTTTTTCTCAGGAACATCAATGCCAGAGTAAATATGTTTATAATAGTTTTCCTTTTCCTATCTGCTTATCTTCATCAAATAATGAAATATTTATATCAGACTTCATATTAATGAATTTATGAATATACTCCATTGGAATCCTTTCATCAATTCGTGTTAATGTATATTTCCCTTTGTTTTTCTTAACTCTAACACATAACATCTTACTCATAGGTTGATTCTTAAAATCAACGAAACACATAAAAATTACTGCATTATTAAATCCATGAAATATTTTTCTTTCGTTTAATGTCCATTCAATACAAAAGTCACCTATATATGGTTCAACCAATTCTGATTCCTTAGTACCTGTATCCGCAACCCTTACATATGGAGCAACATCAAAAAACTTATAACAGAATAATGTAAACGGAACTGCTGGTAAAATAGAAATTACTATAGGCACTTTATTAGTTACTAAAATAATCATAATTATTAATATCACCATATACAGTAACAGAGCAATCCAATTATGATATGTTCCATTAAATCGCTGACAAAAACAACATCGTGTAAGACCTGATCTTGTACCAAAAAATTTCATTTTCATTTTTCTTCCACACCAAGCACATCTGCGTTTAATTTTTGTCACCTCCCATTATATGGTTCAAACTTATAATTTGCATAAACATATTCTGCATATTCACTAAAGTCATTAGTGTTGCTATTTTTCATTGTAGATACGCATTGAAAGTTATAGTGTAAACTCGTAAAAATCCAGTATATATGGTAAATCTGTTCTTAAGTCAACTCTGGCTTCTGAACGTGAATAAATAAATCCACATGAAAGTAGTAACTTTTTTGAAGGTTCATTCTGGCTTCTACATGAAGACACAAATTTGATTGCGCCTAGTTCATTGAGTGCTTGGCGCACGAGTTCCATCAAAATTTGACGTCCATATCCTTTTCTTGTAAAAGCAGGTCCAATCGCAATACCTGTATCCTCAAACACTTTATCTGCAATCTGTTTCATACCTGCAAAACCAATAGCTTGCCCGCTCTTCTTTTCATATACAAAATAAGCCAAAGAATCTTTCTTTTGAAATTCAATATTTCTCAACATACGAATCCTTGCTTCTTCTTCAGTATGTATTGGTCTCCACAACATATACTTTGCGCTTGCATCATTACACCAAAGATTCTCGAACATATCTTTCCAATCCTCTGGTGAACCCATTTTCAAAATCAAGTCTTTTGTTTCTCTCACTATCTTCCCCTCATAAATTTAGCTTGATCTAATGATTGATCATACACCTAATAATTAAAATCATTCCTTAATGTTAGCCCCGCCCCATTCAACAACAGCGAACCCAGTACGCTCCCATGGTTTTAATACCTGTTCTTTTATTGATTCATCACCATCTGCCTTTTGAAACACCATAAATACTCGTAACATAGAATCTGGTTGTGGTGATATATGGATTGGATATTGATCGGTATACTCTTCTTGTGCAAACTTGATGATGTTATATTCGTTTTTTTCTAAAGCTGGCAGCCAATATGTAATGAAATCATTCTGTTCTCTGACATTAAGTCCGAGATAGGAAAGTTTTTCCTCTAAAAAACGGGCACTATCATCTCCTTTGACAAGGAAGCCTTCTGACATGTCGTATTTGTTATAAGCTTTTGATTCCCAAAACAGATAGGAATATTTTTTACCATCACGATCAACTAAAGTACCATCTATTTTTGCAGTTACTTTCCACCCACTCTTATATTTTGGATAGGTGCATACGAGTTTCTCTTCAGAAAAGTCTAAACTAACATCGATTTGCATTTCTTTCTCTGGATAAAGATAGATTACCGGCTTTTTGTTCACGTATGGTATATTAGTAAACGATATATATAGCAAAGCAATACTAGCTAATAAAATTAGGACCTCTATCAAAATCCTCCATTTTCTACTATTATTATGTTCTCCCTTATAATCGAAGTCACAATCCTCATTGACAATGACCGAGTTTATTCCCGAAATATTATTAAGTGCTTTAAGAATACCTTTTATAGCAGTATCCTCATCCTCAGGTGCAACCTTGCCAAGGTCAAGATATACATTCACCTTATCATCTATTTTCGACACTTCAATATATCCAAGATATATTTCCTTATCATTATATGGTTTCATAAATTCGTTTATGGCTTTATCTGTTTCTTCAATTTTTTCATCAGTAATGCCCTCTTTAAAATAAATGCTGTAATTAAAACACTCTTCATCAATGCCTGCCATATGTACATCATAATACAGCCCAAGCTTATCAAACCCCATCATACTATCAAGTTCATACTCCATATTTTGATATCTCCTTCACAAAATTTTGTTTTGCAATTTAATTACGAATTTACAGCCATTTGTTACCATTTGTCGGAGTAACTTTAAATCTACAGCGCGCCAAATTAAGCTTTAAGAATGAATATATAGATATTATACCATATTTTGTCATTAAGTTATAAATATTTTCATTATTTTACATAAAACGAGGAATAGAGATTAATCTCTACTCCTCGTTAATCATAATAAAAAGTATTTACATTTATTTTTCCATAATAATAACAAATTATACTGATCAAGATAGTATTTAAAGCAACCCTATTTGTTTTAGAGTGTCCAAATTGTTTTTCTTTCGACGCTCTAACTCAATCAATGCTTCAGAATAAAGTTCTGGATCATTATATATTATGTCACGCCTTTGTGCTAAATGGACGACCATAGCATCATATAATAAATCATACTGTTCCTTCAAGGTTCCACCACATGTCCCTGCTTTTAATTCTTTCTGTAAATTATTTTGCTCCTTGTAAAGGCATGACATAAAATCATCGTGATTATTAGCCTGAATAAGTGCTAATTGATCGTTACGACACCATTTAATAGGCCCAGCACTATAAAATGCATCAATACGAATATGTTTTCTATATTCTATATAGGAATCCAAATCTTTTACATTATTGTGAACCGGGAGAATTGCATTAATTGTATCTTTAAGAGCATAATTTAACATATCAAGCATATTATCGTCATTGTATTCATAATCACGTATCCCATAATAAGTATGTAAGTATTCTTTCTGGTACGTTGCAAAATCACCGCTGTAGAATAGAAGTTCCTTTTTTTCATACGAAAAAGTATAGACCGAAAAAATTCCACCACTTATTGTAAAGCATTTGTATTCTCTAGAAGCGGATTTTAGATTTTCACACGCGACGAACTGTAACAATATTCCATTAATAAATCTCATAAACATACCGTACTTTGTATTGTAGATATACCAATCATTTTCTAAAGTTGCAGAAAAGGTATCTTTAAATCCTTTTTTTATGCTCAACTTCTTTATGGTCTCTTTTTTTTTGCTCATTTCTTCTATGCTCACTATTTTTATACTCATTTTTTGCATCTCAAATCCTCGGCACTTGTCCAGCAGTGGTTGGTGTTTCTTAATGTGATAGGCTATTATTACATTCAATACATTATAGTACCATACATCATATCAATCTTACTATGTACAACTTATTCATCTTTGTACTTAAACCATAGATATATACCTAGACCTGGAATCATTGAAGTTAAGCCAAGAACAAAGAACCATCCGAATAGCGATACACCATTATCGCCACCGTTTTTCGTAAGTCGGTATGCTGTTCCATATGATAAAAAGGTTTGTACAATTGATATAATTTGCCATAAAATAAATATCATTCTCATAATCCTCCATAAAATTATTTATTGTGTTATTCTTCTTTTACAGGTAGATATACTTGAGACATCATTTTTATATCTGGTACTACTGGATCCTCTACCTGTGGATCTAATATCACTCGCATTAATGCTATACAAAATTTCATTCCAACTTCCTCAGAAATAATTTCTCTTAGGTAAATATTTGAAACATCATATTTCTCTGATAAATTAATAGAAAAACAAGTCATTTGTTTCTTTTTTTCTTCCCATATTCCATATTTAATAATGCCTTTACCATCTAATTTTACTTGATTTACAATAGTTGGTCATTGGTATCTTGCTGACTTTATTATCTTTTATAGCGTAGAAATAGTCATGTCCATCAAGAAGAATATCGTCCCATTCTGTATTCGATATCTCTCCATAATAATATTCGTACTTAAGTTCTTTGCCTTCATGAATTCTTTCTTTTTTCCAAAGATATACTTTATTATCTTTTGTAATAACGGCTCTTTGACCTCCAACCGCGTATACTTTGGCAGCGTTATTGATCTGTTCAACTTTTTGGGGTTGATAAAAGCTATCATCTGTTCTCATACTCTGATAAAGTTCATATACATTGCCTTGTTCATCTAAAAAGAGAGCTGAGTACACAGAAACAACTATATCAGTAATTATATAGTTTTTAGAAACTTTATTAATAGAACTTTTAGTGTTTATTATATCCCAGGTAGAGTATACTTCACCGTTTATGATAAAAAGAGATAAACCACTATCATTGATAGCTGCTTTCTTAACATTTTTGTAGTATTCCACTCTCTTCCATCCCTCAATAGGTTCGGTGTATTGGAAAGTAATCATTTTAGAATCACCGTCATGATAATATAGTTCTCCATTTTCTGTCACAATAAAAATAAGATCGAAGGATTTAGTGGTATCACCACTAATCGCACCAGGTATCTTACCAATTACTTTACCTTCATATGTTGTTTTATCAAGATCAGTAATGATAGTACCATCATTCTTAATTATTAATCTGCCATTCGGACATATGTAACGGATATTCGTCTGATTCGTCTTTCTCTCTTTTCCAGTCTGATCATACTCAATTAAATTTCCATCTTTCGTTAGTCCAATTAGCTTATCGTCCCATAAGCATAAACTAGTGATATCCTCTGAGACTGTAAAGGTTACTACTTTTTTCTTATTTATATATCGAAAGATTATTATTACTGCAATCATACATATAACAATCGCTATGATATAGTATTTTCTATAAGCTTTATTGAGTATACGGTCTAACATGGAATCACCTCTATAAAAATAATCTTGACTTATCTTCGAACGAGTTTATCGCCTTTCTATGTACCTAATGTTATTCTATCTTAAACGCTATTGTATTACTAACAGGTATAAAATAATCACCAAACAATCCTTCCAAATAAACAATATATTCTCCCTTTTTCGTTGTATCGCATTTATATTCTAGATTATCTTGAACCTCCTGTTCAGCGATGCGATGGCCATCGAGATAAACCACCCATTTCATATAATGATACTGTGAATTGTCAGAACCTTGAATAACATGTTCGTCATTCATTGTAAGTTGGATCAGATCCTTAATCACGTACTTACTTCGTTCACTTTCGCTCTTGGACAAAAAGTTAAATTCCTTACCATTTACTGTTACATTCGCAGTACATTGTTCTATGAATATACCATCCTCATATCCAAACATAGAGCCAACATTCGAGCCTATTACACTCCCACTAACACTACAATTCTTAAAAACTCCACCTTGTACATTACCTACAAGGACAGCTGATGTATGGATACCTGATATTTTTGCATCTTCAATCATAAGGTCAGATATTGTACAATCCTCTGCCAATCCAACGAAGCCAGTACAATAATTAGAAGAATGAATCGTCAAGCCAATTATCTTATGATGATTACCAATAATCTCACCTTTAAATGGATGACTGAGACCGTAATAAGTTGAATCCCATCCCACTGCTGCCCATTCATAAGTTGAAAGATCGATATCGTCGGTTAACTCAATAACAGCTTTTGCATTTATTGTATTGGCATAATAAACAGCAGTTGCTAACTCAGAGGCATTGGATACTTTAAAATGACCGTCACTGGAATGTAAATAATCGAGATCCACCAGTTTTAAAATATCACCTGTTTCCTGGCCTTGAACCCAAGCGTTACCCATAAGATTTTCTTGTGAGCGATCATGAGTTCCACCTTCTACGAGAACACGGTCAATCAGTTGATAGTATCCTTCTCCACAATATTTTGCAGTTACCGTATGATTTTTTGAATCTATGGTAGATTTTAGGATCGTTGGTGTTCCATCATATTTCTTACTATATGCAATTGCCAAATCATTTTCACAGTTATATTTTAAGTACTCTGGACGATAAACCAATGTGATTTTTCCATTCTTAATATCGAGATCGGATTTTATACGATATGCATCACCATATGTTCCCATTGGATATAACGAAAGTGTGCAGGAGGACTCCCCATATATATAATCGTCGTTTAATACGATATTGTTTTGATACTTAAAAGATAACTTGAGATATTTAACAGCATTCTGTTCATACGAAGAAAAGGTATAGGTTCGAGATTCTACGTTACCATTCTTCATCTGTATCTTTTTATTCCTTTTATATTCTTTCACATAATTCCAATCTTCTGGGACTAAAATTAGTTTTTGGCCACCTAAAGCAAGTGTCCGCTGTTGTCCATAAAGATAGATTTTATATGCCGCATCTCCAAGTGTCATTGTCATTTCATGACCATCCCAAGAGAATTTACATTCCATCGCTAGTTTGTCAGGATCATTTAAATCAACAGGTTCCTTGGTATCATCAACAAAACTTACTTCTATTAGCTCATTCGTATATAAGCTGTCTTTTACTACGTATTTGTCTGCAAATATGTTATCACCTTTTAGAAAACCTTTTAATTTATCGCTATCCATACGTAATAGATGAATCTCATCTGAATTGCGATATAAAGTCAGTTCATCTTTACTCGATCGGATGTAATATGGACTGATGTCACCAGAATAATAAAATTGAAACTCATGAATAAAATATACATTTTCTAGCTTTTCAAATATCTCATCATCACCTGGCTCGGTATAACTATAAAAAGCTGTGTCGTTTGTAAATTCCCACCTCTTATCATATGAGTAACTTGATAGATCACAATCAAACCAATTTCCAAGGAAGGCCTTTTGAAGCTTTGATTGACAATCATCTGCTTTTTTGCTCCCAGCACGATATGCTTTGATTCCATTAATCTGAATGCAGTCTGCATTGATAACTTTAATTGAAAGCTTGCAAACATAGGTGCCTGCCTGTCTTAATTTAATGGTATTGTTCACAATCTGATAATTATAGGTCTCAAGATATGTACTCGTTTTCTTTGGAAATCCTATGAAATCACCAGAATGAAATTCACATACGAAACCATACTCATTCCCCCATATTCCCTCTAAATAATCTTTTGTAAGTGTTAACTTGTCGGTTGATGAAGTGTTCTGTTTATCAGAACTTGCTTCAACTTTTTCTGAATGTGTAAATAGAACTGTAAGGAACATAACTACAAATAACCATTTACGCATATAATCTTCTCCCCTCTTATTTTATCAGGTTAGTGTAAAGTCTAACTTTCTACCAATAAAATAGCTGCAAAGTAAATATACTTTGCAGCCGAATGGTCATAAAATACAATTACTGTTTTCTTAGACTTCAAACTTTGCATCCTCATATTTCTATGAGCTTTCCGGATATTAATTAAGTATTTTGTCTGATCATAGTGGTACTTGTTGAATATAATTCTATTATAGACTAATATGGCATTATTTGTCAATGATTTGCTACAATTTTTGACATTACGATATTTCATCATCTTCGGTTATTCTTTACGCGCCTTAAAACTACTTCTGGAGTAATCAAGAACATCACGGATGTAATTAGCTATTCACAATCTTTCGCAACAAAAAGGTACTAGGAATCATCTCCTAATACCTTTTTTGCCACAGCTTATATTGTTATCAAATTATATACAGCTTCTTTACTTTTTCTATTAGGATGAATCTAATTCTTACTCAAGTTTTTAACATACCTAATAAACTCATCATAACTATCATAGGTATGTCCTCTATGTCTCATAGAGTTTGCATTATCAATTAATTCTTCTAAAGCCTCTTCAGATAAATAATATCCATGATTAATGTACAATTTTAGCATCTCGATATCACAGTTGATACTTAATATACTCATCTCTAATGCTTCTTCATGTTTTTCATCTTCAATGTCCATGCCATAAGAAATCGTTGCTTCATTTGCTAATAACCATTTTACGGCTTCATATGATTGTTCTTTTGTAGCAATATACAATGCTGTTTGACCTGAATCATGATTATCAACTAGTAAAATATCGTTATCTTGAGAATTGATATTGACACCTTTCTCTTTCAGATAAATCATATTATCTACGTTATCTCCATAAGCCGCCAACATTAATAAGGAAGAAGCATTACTGGTACGATAACTTAGGCTACACCACCATTCGTTATTAATTAAATATTCAAGTACTTCTGGATTACAATATGCGGCTGCATACTCAAGAATAGTCTTTTGATATTCATCCGTAAGTTTTCCATCTTTTAGATATTTCAACAGTTTCTTAGAATCTCCAATAATTGCAGCTTCAAACCCGGTATCTAATCCTGTTTTGATATTATGATCCGACATATATGTAACTAAATAATGAAGTGATTTATAGTGATTATTATTTTCCGCGATATCTTGGTGTGGGTATTTGTCAATTAAGTTATCGACTGTTTGCTTTGAAGGTTTTCCACCATACTGAATCAATAAATTCATCATTTCAATGAAATTTTTAGATTCATATATGCTTTGTGCTGCATAGTCGATAGCTGTCCATTCATTCACATAATCCTTGCAGTTAGGATCAGCACCATTTTCTAACATATACTTCGCTAAATCATATAAGTCATTCATAGCTGCATAAGTTAAGACGGAAACTCCATATTGAATTTTTGCATTAGGATCAGCACCTTTTTCCAGAAGATGTTTTGCAGTCTGACGATTTTGTCCTTCAAAGAGCGCAATTGCTACTGGATTGTCATACCTTCCATCTACTGCACTAGCAGATAATTGATTGATATTTGCTCCATCTTGTAACGCCTGGTCAATTGCTTCTATATCATCTCTTTGGATAGCCTCATAGAGTGCACGATCAGCCTCTTCATTACGAACATTCTTTTTATCAGAATCTGAATTAAGAACATCTCCCAGTATCGAACACCCTGAAAAACTAGAAATTATGAATACCATGCAAACAATTATGAACTTACACTTTCTTGTTATCTTAATGCACCTCCTGCAACTTTAAATGCGCTATTGACAATATTATTAACTCCACTTGTTATTTCAGTTATCTTATGCTGCAGAAAAGTAGCAATTTGAGCCTTATATTCTTCTTTAAAAACCGATTTAAACGATGTACCAAAGTACTCTAACAACCTCTATATTTTGTTCCGCTGCCACACGGGCAAAGCTCACCATCTAAAATCTATATGTGTTTAATGGATTCATTTTTTCACCGCTTTCTTCCGAATTATAAATTTAAATTTGCCTATGTGCTAGGCTTTACATAATGGGAAGTTCATAGTTGGGGACAAAGGAGAAGCAACTGTCATACAATAGATATTTATTTAATCCTTAACAATTCATACATATCTTGAATAGATATTGTACTCCCTTTCAAATTTGGCCATGCATCTATCCCATCATCAGTTTTTCTAGGAATAATGTGAATATGAAAATGAGGGACTGACTGTCCAGCACTAAAATCACTTGCATTAAGTAAATTAACCCCACTGTAACCGCATTTTTCTACACAATGATTAGATACAAATTTCACCGTTGTTATAAGATTTTGCAGTGTTTCAGTATTACAATCTAATATATTATTCACATGTTTTTTAGGGATAGCAATCATATGCCCATTAACATCTTCTGCTATATCTAAGAAAACACATGTAACATCATCTTCATATATTTTCATACTTGGTAATTCACCTTTTACTATTTTGCAAAATATACAATCGTTCATTTCAACCTCTCCATAATCTGTCCTTTTTTATATATAATTATTCGACTACTTCGAAATTCTCACCACTTAAGCTATCCATCTTCTAATAAATATAATGGGAAGTTCGCGACAAATTCGACAAATTGTGATTTGTCAGTGTCCCACTAACTCAAAAGATAGATGGTAGCCATGAAAGGCCGAACAGCAGTAGGCTTGCCGTCAGTGCAACTGCTGGTACCCAGGCTATTATCACGTAGTTGGTGTTCAGATCGTTGATAAACTGTAGCTTACTGATATGCCACAGGTTGTCCCGTTTCTCCAGTATGCCTGTTATCTTAATCGGGATGTGGAAACGCCAGCGATCCAGTCTGATCCGTCCCCGCATTACGAAGTATAGGGCGCTGCCTGCCCGGCTGAGGGAGGTCCGTTCAACGTCCAGTGCCAACTGTCCCCAGTATTTCCAATCGCCTTGCAACAAGCGTTTGGCCCCTTCTCGACCGTGAAAGATTTCGCACGGATTGGTGCCCAGAATCAGAAGTTCTTCCGACAACATTGTTTCGTCGATACAAGCATCAGCCTGTTCAGAGTCCCGCTTTTCGTAATATGCGTTTAACTGTCTCAGGGGACGCAGTGCGTCATCCCGCAGCTCTGCCGGAAGTGTCTCGCCGGTAATCTCGCTGGGAGCGATCCGTTCCCGGCGGCCCTCCAGCCAGAGACGAAATAGAAGATAAATCAGAACCAGTAAAAAGAATATGAAAAGCCCTCCTGTGATATATTTATTTCATCGTTCATCATTCCCCTTTCCTGTTCTTAATAGTAGTATAATTCAAAAGTTAAATTACTTCGTCAAATTTGACTTCAGATTACGCTTATTATTAGCACTTACGCCCTATGTAAAGTGCGTGTCCACATGTTTCAATGATTGCAGGGTTGGTAGCTGTTCTATTTATTAGCTCAATCATCTTGTTAAATAGAGCCTCATCTTTTTCTAATAACTCATATAATTTTTCTTCTTTATTATATCCAAAGCTTCTAATTGACCGTAAAAGAATTTGAGAGAAATTATGTTCTCTAAACAGCTTTTCTATTTCCTTTGACTCTGGATAATACCCCTCTTGAAATGCCACATTAGCATTATTGTGAAATTTTCCAGTTTCAAATACTTCAGATAAGTTGTACTCGTTGACTTGTTGAGGAAACTGGAAGGCACGGTTAACTATACCAACTGCGCCAGTCAAATAAGGGATAAAGCTCACAAATATAATTCCATGTGGTTTTAAAACTCTGTAGACTTCTGATACACATTTGTGTCGTTCATCACTGTCTAACAAATGATACATCGGCCCAAATAATATGATAACATCGAAGCTGTTGTTATTATAACAACTTAAATCGACAGCATTAACGACATCATAACTTTGAAGTGAGGGAAGGTTGTTTTCCATGACATATGCTTTTGCTTGTTCAAGTAATCGTTCTGATAAATCAGCAAGCGTAACCTTATAACCTTGCTTCACAAGTTCAATAGAATACTTACCAGCTCCTCCACCTAAATCTAAGATACAATCTGATTTGTTTAGATATCCAAGAATAATACTTTTGCAAATATCATATTCAAGACGCCCTTCTGCATTTTCTAGTCGATGCTGTTCGTCAAAAACAGAATAGTATGCTTTTATTTTTTCAAAATCAGTCATATAAGTAGCCTCCTACCCCCACAGACTCCAAACCCAAAATTGTTCTGGCGAATAACCATTATCTATAGCATTCTTTTCCTTTTCTTTCATGAAATCCCGCCAGTTAGGTGTGTTCCAGGCAGAAAGCCGTTCTCCCCAAATGAGTTCCTTCTCAAGGTCATCGCTATATACATCGATTTCAGGAAGAAGATTATTATTTGTTATGTAGTTTTTATAAAAGTCAATGATGGTTTTTATTATTTTTACTTTTTCATTCCAATTATTAGTAGATAATAACTGATCTATTAGGGTACTAAGTTCTGTTTTAGAAATGGATAAATTTCGAAACGCCCAGTCTAGATGTGTACGCCATGGATAATATTCATGTGAAACCAAAAAGGCAATGTGGTAAATCCTCTCTATTATTATGCCAATCAATATGTTAGCTTCAGGAATATGATTTCGCTGAACAGTTTTACGTAATTCAAAAAAATCTTCAATGGCCAGTTCTTTAAAATTGGTTATTAATGATTTTTTCCATAGCTGTTCTGGATATTTTGTTGCCTTAGTTTTTTCTCTTAAATGTTTTAATGTTCCTTTGGAATTTAAGATGATCGTATTCTTCTGTATTGTAAATAAAGTTTCAAAAGATATATCTTCCCAAGGTAAGTTATCATTACCAGATAGGAATTGATTCGCATTACCGTCTAACAGCCAAGAAACTGGATGGACACATAGTATCGAGTCTTCACTCATCCACTGATTCGTTTTAGTAAGACATTCATTTAATAATAATTGTAATTGCTTTCCTTGGTTTTTCCATATTACATCATCTAAATATATAGATGCTTCAATATCAGAAATATCATCATCAATTCCTAATCCAACAGAGCCTAATAATATGATATCCATATCGGATATCATATTAGGATAATTTGTTTGAATGAGTGGTATGATTATGTTTTCAAAATATTGTATTGCATGTTTTGACATTCTTACACTCCCCTTTATCCTATAAAACTTGTAAAAAATTGATTTACGATTAACTAATTATATACCACATATATCCATAAATCTATATCGAATATTCAACATATAGGGTATTTGAATGCTATTCTTTCTTTGTTTTTAGATATCTTTCAATAATCTCTTTATGCTCTTCTAATTCCGGTACTATACCCATCACTTCATATTCCCAAATATGTTGTCTTTCAATGTCATTAAATTCACTATTATATATATCTTCATAATTGAATTCAATGTTAAACTTCCCAGTATTTTCTAATATAAGAGTGAGGTTTGTCCATACTTTTTCATTATGTTTTTCATATTCATTATGTAAATCTAAAATACTATCATATAAAAGATCACTACATGTATTGTATGTTCTCCGTTCAATATTATACTTCCTCGGAATATCAAGTGAATAAACTAGTTCACGATTAGTCTTAGATATAAAATAAAAATATACTGTTTCTGAATCGTACATAACTTCACCATATAAGAATACTTTTTCCCATTCAACTGGAATAAGATTATTGACATTACTTGCAACATCAAGATATATCTCATTCATTTTACTACTTTCCATATTCTTGACTTCAACCTCCTGCTTTTACGCCTGTATTCTTTCAAATAACTCTGTGCGTATTTTTTTCACCTTGTCTAAGTTTTAATTACATACTTATCAAACAGATCTTTTTCTATCATCTAATAAGATTGTCTTTCATATTTTCTGTCAGTTCCACCTCACGATTGATATATTTCTCACCATTATTGATAGGCCACACTTCCAATAGTTTATTCACAATTTGAATTGCATACTTATCAACTAGATGATCGATTTGTAAAACTATATTGGTATCACCAGCATTATATAAGTCTATCCCCCGTCTTTTCTCATCCTCACTAAATTTCTCTGAATTAATATCCACAGTTGCAACTAATTTAAAAAAAGATGACCATTCTTCTTTTTTAATCGATTCAGAACCCGTTGTAGCACTGTCTAAATCAATCTTTTCTAAGTCATTGCAAATTTTCTTCATTTCAGAAGAACTTAAAATTCTGCCCTCCACTTGATAATCTGTTTTAGAATAGTACTCTTTTATGTCCATAGGATATTTGGCATGTTGAAAACATTCTTCTCTTGATACAGTGAAATATTCTCCTTTTCTATTAATTAAAATGACGATTTTCTCTTGTGTTTCATCGCCATTTTTATAAGGAAGAATCTGATGTGCAATAAAAATTATTTCTTTGTCTTTCGAATCTGAAGACATAAACATACCCCCACACACCACAAGGACATCTACAAACATAATAACAGAAACTATAAGAATGATACGTTTACTTTTCATTGCTATTACCCCCTGATGAACGCAATACTCACTAGAATCTTAGTATTTCATTACACATACTTATTTTATCCCATGGTAATGTTCTTACAGCCTCATTAAATGGCACACTAAAATAAGTATCCTAGCTACTTACGTAAAATACAGAATATATTGAAAAACCGTTCCTTTGAGCAGCTATACTTGTTATTTCGTTAGAAGATAATTCTTTTGTTTGAATTGCTTTTTCACCATTCGAAATACACTTCCAAAAACTACCAACCAGGTAGATCGGTATTCCATATAGGGGATTCGAATTCTATACTTCCTTCGTTTTTAAGTATCTTTCAATAATCTCTTTATGCTCTTCTAATTCCGGTACTATATCCATCACTTCGTATTTCCAAATAAGATGTCTCTCAATGTCATTAAATACACTATTATATATATCATCATAATTGAACTCAATGCTAAACTTCCCAGTATTTTCTAATATAAGAGTGAGGTTTGTCCATATTTTTTCATAATGTTTTTTATATTCATTATGTAAATCAAAAATACTATCATATAAAAGATTTCTATATGTCTTGTATGTACTACGTTCTATATTATACTTCCTCCAAATATCAAGTGAATAAACTAGTTCATGATTAGCCTTAGGTACAAAATAAAAAAATACTCTTTCTGAATCGTACAAAACTTCACCATATAAGAAAACTTTTTCCCATTCAACTGGAATAAGATCATTGACTTTACTTGCAATATCATGATATATCTCATTCATTCTACTACTTTCCATATTCTTGACTTCAGCCTCCTGCTTTATTCCATATTGTTTTTGATTATGATAAAAAGCATGCGAAATAACTGTACTGTTATTATGTCATGCTTTTTCTTAAAGGTGCATTCCATGTACTTGTTTCAGAAGAATACATATCGTACCAAATACTAGGTTCATGATCCAAGCATTTAGAATTTAGACTATAATGTTTCTATTACGTCACTCACATAATAAGTTGGATAGTTTAATCATAAATTGTATTAAATTTCTGTTTTTTTCCCAGCTCATCTTCTCCATAGCATTCCCAGAATTCGTTATAAGGCTAGCTCTCTTATATAAAACTTCTGCATTATTCGCATCAACCAAAGCATTACGAATATGTCCATCCGAATCCACAAAGTTTATATTCCACGCAAGCCTTGCCGTGTCATTCTTCATATACACATTAAGCTCGGCGTTAATTACGATTATGTAGTTAATTTTTGAAGAACTCATGGCTGCATCACTCGTAAGTGATGGAGTCGTATTCAATTTAAACGGAACATAGGAACTGTTAAGTCCTGTTGTATTTCCTTCTAAATCTGTAGAAAGTGTAATTTTTGATCCAAAAACAGGCAATCCTTTATATACCTGAGTAAATACATATACATATCCATATGCATCGCTGAAAATGCTTTCTGGGCATAGCTCATCCTCTAGGTTATCCATACCCATCAATTCCTTTACTCCCTGTAAGGCAAGAAAAGCTTCATCATAGGAATCAACCTTAATATCGGATATAGAACCAATAACGAAATCTATGTATCCTAAATCATTCGTATATATCTGCAGATCTTCAATGATATCATTGTAGAAATACAATTGCATCATATCTTCCAATACAAAAATATCGTCATAAGAGTAATCGCAGTACATACTTTTTACCACTCTTATCCTAAACTCTTTTTCAAGAGAGGAATCATTGTATGATATTTTTGCTGTAAGGTTAACTATTTCCGATGTTTCTTTCTGTCTGTAAACAATACCATCTACACCTACTACTTTCGTTTTATCACTTGTCCAAGTAACAGTACAACCTTTTACGTTTTTAGGCAATTGAAGATTTTTTGTTACAGATTCATAGGTATCATTTCCAGAAAATCCTATCTTAACAAAAGAATAAGCATTTTCTACCCGAGCAAGGTCTAAATCAACTTGATTCTTTATCCAACAGATTGAAGAAGCATATGAAGGAATTTCCATTCCACCAAAAAACATCACTCCCAAGAGCGCGAATGCTACTACCCTAATATATATTTTTTTCATTTTTCCTCCTTTTTTCCACGCTATTCCTTTCCTACCTTAGAGTTAAACCTATCCAATGTTCTTCATGCATTTCATAATGACTAATAAACAACTGTTGAAGCTTCCAATATAATTTCTCCAGTATTGGCATCTAGAATAAATGCTTTTTCCCACGGCTCATCTTTCATTGCAACTACAAAATGATAAGCTAATACTGGCTTATCATCCAGATCTTCTGTATATAGGATTAATTCGGCAAAAAAATCAGTTACTGTTGGATATTGGTCTTTAATAATCTTGATGCTATCACTCTCGGATAATTTAGGTGTCGTTGTAGTAATTGCTTCCTTAAGAGTTTTATTTGGTATGATATAAGAACTCAAAGAACACGTTTTACCTTCAGCATCGACTGATACCATAATCGTACCGCCCCATACTTTAACATTATCATAGTATTGCTGGAATAAATAGTAGTTTCCCATTATACTCTCATCCACACGATCAAGAACTAATTGAGAGGAAGGATCCTCCAATCCTAAAAGTGATTTCACACTATAGATTGCATGTAATGCATCGATAGCAGATAGTACTTTGATATCACTATATACACCCATAATTGAAGTGATATATTCGTCGTTGTAATCATAACTTAAGTCAAGCGGATACATCTCATTTTCATTCATAATCATTAAATCTATCAAATCGTTATCATGAATCGTGTTAACATCTATACTTGAGCTTTCTACTAAATTCTGTTCCTTCTCCATGTTCTCATTCTCTTTTTCTGCTGCCTCACTTTCCTGTTTTGAATCTGGTTGTTCTGCCATTACATTCTCAAAGATCGCAGTTGGTTCTGATATGAGATTCTGGAACGCTTCTAAATCTTTTGAGGAAAACAAAATAAAAACAATATACATTATAGCAAAGATTAATTCCTTCATATATCTTCCTCCCTACTCAAGAAGTGAGTGTAATATTAAACTCGCTGTTACTACCAAAAAAATAGCTGCAAAGTAATATATACTTTGCAGCCGAACGGTCATAAAATACAATTACTGTTTTCTTAGACTTCAAACTATGCGTGCGTCCTCATACATCTATGAGTTTTCCGGATATGTAGTTAATAATTTTGTCTGTTTTTAGTGGTGTTTGTTGAAGTATAAATTTATTATAGACTAAAATGGTATTAATTGTCAATCATTGAGTGCAATCCTTTAGTTCAGTAATTCCATGACCTGATTATATTTGTCATTATAAAAAACTTTACTTTCAGGTGACAATTTATGAAAGCTTCTCTCCAATTTTCCTCTTACAAATTGAATTCCATCTTCCATACTCATTTTTCTTTCACCATATGCAAGATACAATAAACTCGGAACACTGTCAAAGTGTGAAATTGCATCCGCATCAGCAACACACATCTCCTCTTTACTATTTTTTTCAGCCGATATGCTTCCCCTATGATTTTTAATGCATTTTTGTACTAATACAATTTTTGATTCATCATAGTTAAGCTCTGACAAAATGTCATAAGCCATCTCTGCTCCATAAATATGATGATTATCATATAAAGAGTAGTCTGTAATTGATGCAATATCGTGTAGCCATGCTGCAATTATCACAACTTCTTTATCTGCTCCATATTTCTGTGCTAACAGCTCTGCATTCTTAACTACAGCTTCTATATGATAATAACATCCTATTCCAAATTTATTCGTTTGTTTCTGACACCGTTTATATATTTCAGTATGTAATTGTTCAAAAATATCTAATCTCATATTGTACTCCGTTCTTATTATTCATGTAATGCACATTCATCAATTCGACGAACTACACTATTTGTATAGGCAGTAAAATATTTCAGCCAAAAACTATATGCATTAGGATTAAAACTCTCAAAATCTACTCCTAGAAGCTTATATCCTTCTCCTTTTAGCTTCCGTATTGTAAAATTCAATAAATTCTGATAGATGTTATTTCCACGAAAGGCTGGCAGGCAGAAAGCCCCGCATATATTACTCATATGATCAACTTCTGTAACAAAATTTTCACCACTGCTTTTTACTTCAACGAATGCAATTAGCTTTTCACTATCTTTGGCAACAAATAACCTTGAGTTACGCTCCTCTGCACGAGCCAGCCAAGATTTAAAATCCTCGAAGGAAGAATACATAAAACATGGACTGTTTCCCATATGTTCAGATAGCATTTGACGCATTTCTCTAACTTTAGATACATCTGATATCGTAAGTTCTTCAAAATTTATGCCATCACATGGCTGACATTCCAATTCCACCATTGGCCGTATGGCATCGATGCACCGAAGGCCAAAACCATAGGTAAAAAAAGCATTGATCGACTCTGTATCATGTGCATAATGTCCGATTGCATGGTATGTAATATTATGTTTAACCCATTTTTCTGCAGCAACTTGATACATTTTTTGATATATTAATCTTCTATTCTCTTTTACTGCACCATGGGCATGAATAGGTGAGAATGTTCCTTTAGCAGTTGAGTCAAATGCATTGTCCCATGGTTCATAACAACATAAAAATCCTACGAACTGGTCATCATCAAAAGCTGCAACACCAAGTCCATTACTCGCAAAGTAATCTAAATCAGGAAGCGAGTCTATGCTAGGCAGAATTGGTACACATTCACGCTCTTCATAGTAATTAGCGGTAGCAATTAGCTTTGCGCTTTCTATATGTTTCTTCTCAAATTCTACAATTTTCATGTAAATCCTCCAAATTTATCTTCTTTCAATTTCATATTATACATCTTCTCATAAAATTACAATAGTTTAACTACCAACATCCTATATATCTACAGATATTACTTTCGCCGTATAAATTCATATTGCTATATCCTCAACTCTCTTACTTTTATTTCATTCCATCTTACTAACGTATACTCCCCCAGTAATGTTATTTATCTATGCATTTCATCGTGCTATACACTTGTTATAATTTTACTTTATGATATAATTTAATTTGTATACTCTGATTCTGCTTTCAATACACAAAAGGGGATGAATAGATTTAGACCATAAGATGTACATATATAATGATGACAGTTTCTAGTATAAGATTTAGACATATGGATGATTTCTCCATGCAGTAGTGATATATATTCATTATTGAATGGAATTAATCTTTAAAAAATATAAAGATCTCATCCTAATACAAAAGCATTAGGGAAACATAAATTCTCTAAAGAAGACTATATAAGGAGGAAATTTATTATGAAGAACTTCAAGAAGTTATTAGTAACATTTTTAGCATTTGTTATGTTTGTTTTATCTTCTAGTACACTTACTGTTTTCGCTGAGGGAGATACTGAACCTATTAATTTGACTATTAATATCATAAAAGAGTCAAAAGTTACAGAAGATCCTAAAGCACCAAAAATTAAGGTATCATTAAACTCTAATGATATTCCTATTATTACCTGGAATAAGGTAGCAAATGCTACTGGTTATAGGGTTTATAGAAAAACATCTACTAATAAAAAATGGGTTGCTGTTAAAACTACATCAAAGACAAAATTTACTGATAATAAATGTAAAGCAACAGCTGGAAGTAAAGTTCAGTATGCATTGAAAACTTATGTTAAGTTTGATGGAAAAACAACTTGGAGTAAGTTATCAAAAGCTGTTTCTGTAAAGATTCCTGATAAAAAAGAATATACTTATAAAATTGAGGGTTCTAGTTGTTATACTTATTTAAATGGCAAGCTCATTGTTAGAGATTATTATTGTGTATTTGAAGAGGATACAATTATAACTTTACAGGACCTTGAGAATTTAGAGTATAATTGTGGCGTTTATTATTACTATGATGATAAATATATGTATGAATATCAAGGTTATTCTTGGTTTTGTTATGTTTATGAGGTAACAAGTAAAGGAGAATTAAATGAAATAGGCTGTTATAATCCTTTTGATTTTTCTCCTAACAAAAATGATGGATCATCTTATCTCAGCTATGAGGATTCCTTAGTTAAATTTGAAGAGTTCCGTAAGAAATTCCGAGCAGGTGAGCTTGAGAGTCTTTACTTACAATAAATATCTACCAAACGAAATCATAAATTTTAAAGTCGATTTTTGATTGGAGATGTTTCATTCTTTTATTTTTGCTATATTCCAATAGTTTCATTATCACAAGGAGTGCTGCTCAATGGCTAAAATTTAGTCACGAAGCAACATTCCTTTGTCATGATTCATTTAATAATATTTCATTGTTGCCATACGAATCTCACATTCTTTTCCAAACCAGGAAAAAGTATTGCTTCACATATTTTATTCTATAATATACGCCTTCACAATTTCTCCATAATACGCAATATGATAATCTTTGTTTGCACCTGATGCTAAACTGTCAACACCTTCTGGATAATTTTCGCGACGTATGTTGTCTGGAATTGCATTACGATCCTGTAACTGCTTATATCTTATTCTACACTCTAAAGTAAGCGGTAACTCCTTAATTCCAGGTGCCAAAATTTCATCACTCTCTACTAAAGTCAAACTTAAGTCTTTTATCTTGTCGACATTTGTTCCTGATTTTGTTCCACAATATCCAATAATCTTTTTATCATACTCTCCAATTGGAATATTTACTGTAAATTCCCCAGTATCATCTAACTGTTTTCTAGTAAATCGATTTTCCCTTACAAATGTTATAAAGATTGGAATACTCCATTCAATCCCAAGTGTTCCCCAGGAGATTGCCATAGAATTAACTTTGTCTCCGGATTTTGTCGTTATTAAGACACCTTTTTGTAAGGCTTTCATAATGGTTTCGGTATAATCAAAAACATTGATTTCCTTTTTCATGTTATCTGAACTCCTTTTCTTTATCATAATTCTTTAATTAAACCAGTATTAAGCTCACTTGTGATTTCTCAGTTAGCGCTTCCTGTTTCAATGTATCGAACTACATCTCTACTTCATAAATGATATATTCATGGTCAAATTCATACCCCAATTTTTCGGCCAAGTGAACCGAGGCTAAATTCTGTGCATCCCAACTTGGATATAATCCGCGCTTTAAGCATTCTAAGATTAGTGCTGAGCAAACAGACGTTGCCAAATGTTTTCTTCGTTCCTCCTCTTTTGTATCAACCTCAATTTCTATCCCCTCTTTATAGCTCGTATAGGAAGAAGCCCCTGCAACTATCTCATTATTTTTTAATACAACCATTCCTAGACCATATTCTAAGTATTTGTCTTTGGACTCAAACACCGAGACAAAATCACTCGTCCATGGATTTTTTAAACACTGATCATATAGATCGCCATCAATCATCTTTAAGGTATATTCCTCGGGAAGTTCATCTCTATATCCTTCAAGCAACTTTTGGTCAAAAACAGTATTTTTCTTAATGGCATATCTGCTTGCTCTCTTTGAATTATGGGGATAACATTTTTCAATTAATTTAACCCACTCTTCATTCTGTGGAGTCATTATAATAAATCCGTTAGGTTTGTTTCGTACCAATTCTTCACATGGTACTCCTGCATAAAATACAAAAACACCAACCCATGCCATTGCAGACTTTGGATTTTCTAAATCCGTTACATAGATCTTCCCCATTACCTTCTGTAAACAAGAATAAATTAATGTCTCCTCCCAACCTTCAAACAACGGTTTTACAGTATCTGTGTTTGCTACCTCATAAATCATGGCTTTGACCATTCCTTTCTATAAGTAAGTATTCTTTAGTTGTACGATTTTACAATATGTACCTAATAATGAATTATCATTTTCATTTCTTGAGTATTCTTTTTAAATATTCAACATCTAACACAAGATTCACTGTCTCAAAGTTTCCTTTATAAAACACTGCCCAGTTATTAAAAACGCATGGTAATTCCTTTGCCTTTTGTAGCGTATCCACATGAATGAAAGATACCGAAACGTCATTTGATTCACAATACTGCTTTATGATCTCAATATTTTGATAGACATAAGGGCACTGCATATCGTAATATATTGTAAGCTCTTTACTTTCAATCTTTTCTTTCTTAGCATTTTCGGTAAACTCTGGTTTTGTTCCATCAAAAGAAAGGGCTAGTAATTCATATTCATTCGTGGTAGTATCCACAACTTCAAAACCGAAACTTTTTGCAAATGATTGATCCGTAAGCCATCCTTTTTGTTTTTTAGCTCCAAGCATACAAATACCGGATTTTCCTTTTTCTTTCGCATCAGCGATACAATACTCCATCAGTGCCTTTCCATACCCTTTTCCTTTGTACTTATCAGTAGCCCATAAACAATACACATAATAATAGTTGTCACCAGTAATAGGAACCCAAGCTGTTTCAAGAGGAGCATATTCAATAAAGACGGTAGCTTTTTCGTTTAATTTACGAAAAACATGTCCTTCCTTTAATCGCTCAGAGAGCCATTGTCGTTTCGCTTCTACACCTGGATGTGGCTTTTTCATGCGAATAATACAGCATAGATGCTCATCACTAAGGTTTTCTATTGTTAAATTATTAAAATCAGTGTTCTTAGATAAATGTTCCATTCAACCACCTCACAATCATGATTAAATCATTGCAATAAACTCATCTACAATAACTTTTTCCTTGCCTCCCCAATTTTTCTCTTCTTTTTGCTGAGGCATCTTTGCAAATCCATTATGCATTAATACTTTTGCAGATGGTATGTTCTCTGGCATAACATATGCGTTTACAAAATCAATATCATCCATACTTAACAGATAGTCTTTTAATAAACCTACCGTACACGTTGCAATTCCTTGATTCCAATAAGTCTCATTTATTTTATATCCTATTGTCATACAACGCTTTCCTTTTTTATAGTCAAACATCTCTGCTAGGCCAATTAAATGATCTCGATCATTTTTTAAGTAGATGCCTGCAATAATTAGCTTTTTCTTTTCAAAATCCCGACCGCCTAGATTTTTAATCGCAGCAAGCAAATTTCCTCTACTTTTCTTATATAAAAAATAAGGAATAAATTTGTAGATACTATCATTATCTGTTATTTCAGAAAGAGCATCTACATCTGCCTCAACCATCTTCCTGATTTCTATTGTATGATCTTGAAGGTATGGAAACTCTTCGTATATAAGCATGTTCATCCTCTTCTTTCCACACATGAATTTAATACTAGTAGAGCAGTACCGTTACATTGCAGTACTGCTCTTACTTATGCTCTTGTCAATCAAAACCAAATCAAAGCTGTTTTCTTCAACCAATAATAAGGCTTCATTACCGTCATATGCTGTTATTATTTCATACCCTGCATTTTCAAGGACGAAAATTTTAATTTTATTATACCATAAATCCAATACATGGCAACGAGCAAATGGGTTTACCTACCCTCACTACCCAATAGTAACAAAACACCATTTATTGATCTAATATCTCATAAAATTTTCTGTGCAAAGAGCAATCTTTTATACAATAGAGCAACCTGCTACCTGATCAATGAGTAGATTTTTGAAAATTATTGAAGAATTTAACAAGATTTTCGTTGCTTTATTCGACATATATCACTATAATAGTAAAAGAATTCGATGGTTTTATGTCGAACCAATAATACAAACGATAGTTTCAAAACAAGAAAGGATATTATGATTAGAATTATTTCCGACACATCAACCCTATTTTCAGTCAACGAAGGCGAGCAATTAGGTATCTACATTTCCCCATTATCAGTTACAATTAATAATCAAACATATGAAGAGTTTGTAGATATTGAAACAGAAGAATTTGTTAATATTATCAATCAAGGACATATCCCTTTGTCCTCTCAACCAGCTGTTGGACGAGTTGTTGATCTATACAACCGTTTTCCAGAGGATGAAATATTAAATATTACTATGGCAGACGGTCTGTCTGGTACTTACAATTCTGCGATATTAGCAAAGGATATGGTTGATCATAAAGAAAACATTCATGTAATCAATTCTAAAACACTTTGTGGACCTCATCGCACATTAGTTCAGTATGCCAAACAATTAGCAGATAATAATAAGAGCATTACAGAAATTAAAGCGAAGCTAGAGAAAATGATTGAATCCTCTCGCTCCTTTTTAATCCCTTCTGATTTTGATTACTTAAGACGTGGTGGACGATTGACTACTTTTACTGCTTTCGTTGGTAAAGCAATTCATTTAGTTCCAATTATGACTTTAACGAAAGATTGCAAACAACTTCATAACTTTGCGATTAAAAGAAGCTTTACTAAGGCAATTCAAGAGATTATACTTAGTTTCAAAGAAGATAGAGTCGGATCAAATCATAAATTATTTGTTTCACACTCAGTTGCTCCTACCTTGGCTGAAACAGCACATAAACTATTGAAAGAAACATTCCCACAGACGGATGTTTCCATTCTTAAGTTATCTCCTGCCTTTACGACACAGGGTGGTCCTGGATGTGTTGCAATTCAATCCATATGTATGGAATAATAATCTTTTATCATAGACGAAATATATTATAACGAACATAAAAACCGGGTATCTGCTGATTGCATTACCCGGTTTTACTTTACTTATTACTATATTCCTTTCAGACATCTACAATTTCTAGGTACTCCCACTGAATTTTATGACGGTGTAGTCGTTGGCACGTTATGAGGGTCCCACACCAGATTATATCTTGTAATCCCATTGGAAGCTGTAATTGTGTTGTATAAATTACATCCATAGTGTTGATAGATTTTCGCGTATTCCGCCATATCTGTGTCGATTAACATTGGAACCATACGATCTTTTGCTTTCCTTTGTGCAAATTCGAATAGTTCCCTTGTTACACCCTGTTTCTGATATTCCTTTCTCACACAAACCATCAAAATTTCTAAATATGTATTTTTAGTATAGGACTCATTCCCATGAATTATCTGCTTAATATGTCCTAAAAATTTTTTAGTAATCGGAAACGGAAGTCTCCATATTAACTTGAATAACATCTTAATTTGAGGAATCATTTTTTTGTTATCACTATAAGCTAATCCAATATAACCCCTATGATCATCACTGCAATATAGAGCCTTTGACTCATAGACACAAGTTACACAAGCATCCATATACTTTAAGACTAATTCTTTCCTATCATTAATTGTACCAAATTCATGAAATAGATCATTTGTTACAAAGGCTTCTCCTATCTGACTGCTAATCTCTTTTAACTGTTCCTTACTAAGATTTTCAACTAACTTCATATTACCTCTTTCCGTATCAAAGACTGACATTCAATAGCATAACAAAAGCTGCTGCCAAGATACAAACGATAAAGCCAATCACACAACCTTTCAACCCACCAATGACGTGAAACCATGGACTTTCATATTCTTTTACCATATCTTCAGTGCCTTTTAATCGATAGTGCTGATCGTGGCAAAATAATATCACATCTAACACAATAACATCATACCAATTTACAACCATCCAAAGACCATAGCTATACCAAAATCCATGGTAGAAAGTCTTCATCCCCGACAAATAAGTAACTGTTCCTAGAAATATTACAAACAAAATACTTGCAATTATCTTGGTTGCCCATTTCTTCTGATTCGTTGGTACCTTCCCTTCATACTCAGGTAAGCTCTTAACACGTTCGATAATCTTTGTCGGATAACTATAAACCTGCGACAAAGGATCTTTTCTTGTTTTTGGAACAATCATTAAAGTAAAAATCAAACATAAAACAATCGATTCGATAAAAAATATCATCTTTCTTCCTCCCGAAACATGTAATCAAACATCGCTTGAATCATTAGTTGTTGAGTCTCATCCAGTGCATCCTGGTGCATCTCTGACTTATGTTCATTCAATAAAGAGATGGTTTTCATATAGTTAGCAACCACATGGAAATTAATTCTTGGATTCAGACCTTTTACATGAGCAAATAATTGTTTCATAATCATATCTTCCTTGATTGAATCCAAGATATATTCTTCTTTACAATTCTCTCTGAGCCACAACATATCTTCTTTCGAAAAGATCGAAAGTACATTGTTTTTTCCTGAGAATGAAAATTTGCTCAGTAATGTCTGAAGCCCTTGTTTATCTAGAAAACCATTCTCTTCAACAAGCCTGTTAATACATTGATATATCTCTTCTTTTCGATAATGAATCAACTCAATCACAAACCGTTCTTTTGACTCAAAAAAATTATAAAATGTACCTTTTGCAATTCCAGCTTTCCCTGTCACTTTACTAATCGACATTTTCTTAATGCCAGAACTTGCAATTAATTCTGTGCCTATTTCTAGTAATTTGACTTTTAATGCATCTCTCTGTTCCATTGTAAATATTGGTGGCATACATTCACTCCTTCTTTAAATGACCACTTTTATATATATTGGTCATTTAAGTTATATCACATTTCTAATTGAGAGTCAATATCATTTTTGAATATTTTTCCACAATGGTTTTTTTGAATACTTTTCAGTGATTGTATATCGGAAAAGAACAAAAGTGTGCTTTGCACACTCTCACGAGCAACACTTTACAAGCACGGCTTTTGTTCCGCACCGTAGCGTAGCGTAGTACGCATCCTGCGGAGCGTTTTTCATATACTAGGAAATCCAGTGGAATTTACTAGTATATGAAAAAAAGAGATAATGTGAACCAACATGGTTTTCACTATCCCTTTTATGTACCTATCTTTATAAGATTCCTATTTTATTAATATCTATTACGTTAAAAATTTCAGAACATCTAACGATTCTAGAAATATCGGTTAGAAATTCTGCAATTGTTATGGATCTACTATAACATAAGAATTAACTCCATTGTCCAGGAAGTTTTAATTTCTCCATGTATGGAAACTTCTGATCAAATTCTTCTACTTCATTGCTTGGAAGGTCAGAATATACCTTTGCTTCATAAAACTTTGCGCCTGGATAATCTAATCCTCCTGGGATTAGCTCATAACCTAAAAAGGAATCCGAATTCTTTCCATCCTCAGTTGTAATCTTCCAATAATCACAAGTATGAAATCCATGTCTTGGATAATAATCTGGCTCACCAAATATTACAATTCCTCGATAGCCAAGTGCTCTAGCTAGTTTTAAGGTGGTCTCTAGTAATTCTCCTCCAATTCCTTTTGCTTGATAATCTGGATCCACACACAATGGTCCAAACGTAATGATTGGCACCTCTTGATTATCTTTCTTAAGCCATGATTTTGCATACATAATTAAACCAACGATTTTGCCATCTACTTCAGCAACCCGTGTTAGCTCTGGAACATAATCATGATCCTTACGAAGCTTATGAACAAGGTAATGTTCATCACAACCTGGACAATGTTTATTCCAAAATGCTCGTTTTGCAACAAGCTCACTAGCATAATAATCCTCTTCTGTTTCTTTTCGAATTAAAATATTCATTCATTTCCTCCATTATTCGTTTCTATCAGATTAGTATATTTCATATATTTATTATCTATCACATTATCATATCTCATATTTACTATCAGATTAATATAATTCATATATGATTTGTTTCATCAGATTCTATTTAATGTTCAATATAGTTATACCTATGTATCATAACAACTAATTATTCGACTCCAACAACAGGACTTCTTCGTTCCATTAATACAGTATTTTGCCAATTTCCGTCCATATCTTTTGCTATTCTCTCCCGATATCCAACCATTCGAAAACCAAATTTTTGATGTAATGCAATACTAGCTTGATTGATTTGTATGATTCCTGACTGTAATGTCCATATACCGATTTTTTCAGACTCTCGAATTAATGTTTCCATCAATAAGCTTCCAATTTGTTGATTACGAGCCTCTTCGGCTATATATACACTAACCTCAGCGACGCCTTTATAAACACAACGACTACTGTAAGGGGATAAAGTAATGAATCCTAACACATTGTTTGAATGATCCACAGCTACAAAACGACATTCTTTCAGATGCCCTTTATCCCAGTCCTCGTAGCTATATGCTTCTTTCTGAAAGGTAGCACGTTTTGTATTAATTCCTTGTAAATAAATTCTTTTGACGCTCTCATAGTCATCTTCTGTTGCTTCTCTTACTGTAATTTCCATGCTATAATCTCCTTTACTTTCTTGAACTGATTATAGCTCTAGGACCATAAAATTGCAATGTGAAGAAAACTTTTTTTACATCATTATTCTCTATAATTCGAGTCTATAAATATGATAAATTACTGCTGTATTGACAAAGTTGGCATTAATCCTTCTTTCGTTCTCCATAATATTTTCTTCAAGTTTATGTATAAAGTAGCAAAGTTCTCTTTCCTAAATATTTCTATTCTATCTCACACTTCTATTATGAATAATTCTATTATGAATGTACTATAATTTTTTCCCAGAACCAAGTTCAAAGTGATATTTTACAATACCAAGATCAATTTTGGAATAGGAACCTTTCAAAGCTTTCAGCTCCACTTGGCCATCTACTAAGGAAAAGAGATATCGTTGTTGATTCATTGCAGTTGGAGCAAGCATAGCAGCTTGCATACCCTCTAGAAACCATGTTGGCATCTCACCTTCTACAGTATATAATTGATTCATATCTCTACTCTTATGTGGAACACCTTGCGTATTACCATAACCAAGGGCAATCAAACATACTAATTTCTCATTTTTATCTATCGTGATTTGACATTTTCTTTTCTTATAGGTTACTGCAACCCAACAAGTATTTAAACCCAATTTTTGCGCTTGTAATACTAGTTTTTCACCATAGTAGCCAATTTTTTCATCTAGTAACTCATCTTTTTTACCTACCATAGCGAAATAATTATTGACACCACGGAATTTACCAAAGTGTGCCATTATCCCTGTGAAGGCTTTTTTATTGTTCGTAACGAGTTGAATATGTAGATTTGCTTTACTGTTGTATATATTTACGGATTGCATTAACTGATCGATTGCTTTCTTTGGTATTGGGGTATCCATATAACTGCGAACGGAATGTCTTGATTTCATAATTTCCAGCATGTTGCTATCCATAGGAAATTCTCCTTCCAATTTATTCTAATTTTATCTTACTCATCATACCACAAATTATTAAAATTTCTATCAATACCGTTCGACAAGTATTGTAATAAAGTGACAAAATATAAATATACTGAATCATCTTATCTATTTCTGTTTGAAGTTGTCAAACATTATAAAATAAAATAATTCAGTTAATCAATTTATCATTCCATATAGACATTATTTAACATATTATACATCGAATCAATTGTAAAATATTGTATATATTTTAGCAATATGCTATATTGATATTATCTTATCATTTACAAAGACGAATGATTAAAAAGTAAGTATTCAATAGCAGATATTCTATATTATCCATATAAAAAGAAAGGAGTATGATGTTTTTTGTGTCAATAAACATCAAATAAGGCATGATGAAAAACACACTGATAAGAATAGTAGCCTTAACTATGGTAGTTATAATAGTTATTATAGTTTCTGGAACTCCTACTTCGTTTCTAATAGCAAAGGCAGCCGAAGAAACTGACACGATAGAATCCGCAAATTCCGTTGATACATATCATCCGATAGAATCCAATCAAGTATTAAATAACCCTTTTATGGGGTGGGTTCCATGGGGAACTGTTAAAAACTATCCACAACCACATAGCATGGTTTTTGCACAAACTACATGGCGAGAACTTGAACCTCAAAAAGGGAATTATAACTTTTCTGATTTCGAAACTAAGTATAATTTCGATTATTGGAAAAGTCAGAATAAAAAAATTATGATACAGGTTAATTTAGATTATCCTGGCGAATCGGATCATATTGACATACCTGATTGGCTTTACGATGAAATAGAACAAGATGGGATTCATTATGATGTTGATTATGGGATGGGATTTTCACCGAACTACAATAATCCGAAATTAATATCCTACCATAGCAAATTAATTGAAGAGTTAGCAAAAAGATATAACGATGATAATTCTGTATTTATGGTTGTTTTGGGTAGTGTTGGACATTGGGGTGAATGGCATACATCTCAAGATCTCGATCATGCTTTTCCAAAGCTTGAAATTTCGGATCAATACATCAAACCATACATAGATGGATTTACTAAGAAATTTCTTAGCGTACGAAGACCTCTTCAAATTGCGAAAGACTATCATATGGGATTACACAACAACTCAATTGGAAGTGATTATCAAACAAATACATTATTTTTAAAATGGATTAACAATGGATATAACTGGTTCTTAACTAATGAAGATAACCCAGCTATGCCTGATTTTTGGAAAGTCTCACCTAGTGGTGGTGAATTCACAGCATATCCTGGCACTTCTTTACTTACCGAATCTACAATCTCTGATACTTTAGAACAATTAAAAAATTCCCATACCTCATGGATTGGACCAAGCTGCCCAATTAATGAACCATTCGAGGGAACATATCAAGAAAATATAGATAAGGTTCTTAAAACAATAGGATATCGATTTGTATTACAATCGATTCGTCATCCTAAATCTGTAACTCAGGATTCAGATATCAATATTAATATGGTATGGATTAATAGAGGAATAGCTCCATTTTATTATGATTGGCCGATGGAATTATCTCTATCTGACTCTGATGGAAATATCGTATATAGAACTACTGTTCCAGTAGATATAAGAACAATATTACCAGGAGAAAAAAGTATTGAATTTACTTTGAAAATACCTAAGGAAATAAGCACTGGAACATATAAGCTTTGTGTTGCTATTTTGAATCCAGACAATAATGAACCTGGGGTGGACCTTGCTATCGAAGGAAGAAGGGAGGATGGCAGATACGAGCTCGATCATATGTCGATTGAAACTCCTATCACTAACTCTAATCCTACTCCGATACCTACTCCGGTTCCTACTCCGATTCCGGATCCAACACCTAACCCAGTTCCTGATCCAATACCTAACCCGGGTCCAGATCCAATACCTAATCCAGTTCCTAACCCGATTCCGGATTCAATACCTAATCCAGTTCCTAACCCGATTCCGGACCCAATACCTAATCCAGTCCCTAATAATGAATCCGATTACTCTACTCTTCCAACTAGAGATGAAGAAACGACAGTAACGTTTCCGGATAATAACCTTAATACAGGTGCGGGGGACTCTGAATCAAACCCTCCATTGGACAACCATGTATTGCCCACAAAAGTAACAAGTAATTTGTTAAAACATTTTCTTCAAAACCCTTTTTTGTTTTATAAATCAAGAATTTATTTTATAAACAGATTCACACTATGGTTAACATTGAGGCTGTAACGCTAACTTACAGCCTCTTCCATTTGTGCTTAATCATCTAGCATCGTATTATTTATGTCATAAGCAGTAATTCAGCGTTTATATTTTATAAGAACATCTACAATCTCAGGGAATGCCCACTGTATTGTTTGTCGATTCAATAGTCCAAATAATTCTCCTTCTCCACTTAAATAACCATTATCCCACCAGATACATGGTATTCCAGTCTTTTTCGCAGTTTCAAGGTAGTAATGCAAATGTATAAGACGATCAGATAGATTATCTCGGTTGACTGAACCAAATTCCCCCATGATAACAGGTATTTTTTTATCGATAAAGGTCTCTTTTAGTAACGCAAAACAAGAATCAATAGGTTGTGTACAATGTGGTTGGTTTAAATCAAAGATAGCAATTCCATCTTTGACAATAGCAAAGTCTGTTGGTACATAAGCATGTGTGGAGACGATTATTTTATCATCTGGAACAATCAGTTCTTCTACTGCTTCTTTTTTTACACTTGCTCCATGTGTAGGTATCATAAGATGACGTTTTGGATTATTACCAGTTGATTGACGAATCGTTTGAACAAATACAGCATTTAATTTATTTAAAATAGACCTTGCCTCTTTTGTCCCACCAATCCATTCGGTTGGATGGTTGATCAAACGAGGTTCATTCAACCCTTCAAAGATGAGATGTTCATCATAATCTTTAAAAAAATCTGCAATTTGTTTCCATACACAATGCAAAATATGACTAGCTTTTTCATAGTTGTCTACACATGGATAGTGCCAGTTTTCATGATGAATATTAAGAATAACATATACCTTTTGATGATAAGTATAATCCACTAATTCTTTGACACGGGCCATCCATGCAGGGTCAATCATATATGAGTCAGTATCTAAAAAATGTGGATACCAAGTAATTGGATATCGAATCACCTGAAATCCTGCATGAATCACGAAATCGATCATTTTCTTTGATGTATAAGGATTTCCCCATGCAATTTCATGTTTCAACCCAGCGAAATTATTCTTGCTTACGGCATCCAGACTGTTTCCTAGGTTCCAGCCAATTTGAAATTCTTTTACTAACTCCCATGATGATATATCTCTCATAATATCCTTCCCAACTTTTCCTTCTCGAAATAAAAAACTACACCGACGATAAACAAAGAATTTTGAATAAGTTCAAATCTTACCTTAATCTACTATTTTCTTTGTTTATAGTCAATGTAGTTTCTTATATAGCATGATGTATAAAATCTCATGAATATACTACTTACATTTTAGCTTACATAATACCAGACCAAATAACATTCTTTACATTTAATAGACATTCAGGGAACCAAGTCTCTTGATTTACATATGGCACAAACCAAGTAGCTGCTAATTCCTCTTTTGGATCGACTGCTAAGCAAAGTGCCCCTGATCCTTCATGGAAAAAGAACTTGTCACTAGTGATGATCGCATCTCCACGACGAAGATCTGGTCCAAGTCCATACAAACGCTCTTTTCCTTTGTTGCCCCAGCAAAAATCAGGAACATGGAACAGATGCTGTTCCGACATTTTTTCAATCGACATGCGACCAAGAATATGTACATCGTTGTATCTTCCACCATTACATAACATTTGAGCAAATTTAATTAAATCTGGAATCGTCGAATGGATACCACCGCCTGTATTTGGTATCTCATTCCATATTCCTTCCTCGATTTGAATTGGTTCACCATTCTCTAGCTGTTTCATTAATTTCTCTTTAATTTTTTCATCTTCTTCGTTTTGAATTAGATGTTTATCCATCATATCTTTGGTTGGAAGGAAGGCTGTCTCTGTCATTCCGAGTGGTTTCACGATATGATTCATAATGTAATCATGAGCAAATTCACCAGTCACATTCTGAATTAAAACACCGAGTAATACGAAGCCAAACGAGCAATACATCCATTCTTCATTTGGTCTTCTGCGTACACCAATTTTTAATGCAGCTTTTACCCAATCATCACCAGGTTTACATTTTTCTACTTCTTCCCAATAATTACAACTTTCTAATGGGAAGCATCCTCCATCTGGCCACATACCGGAAGTATGAGACAACATATTGGCTATCGTTATCTCATCGAATGGTGCTCTGTTCATCTGTGGAACATATTTTCCCATTGGCTCATCCAAACGAAGGAATCCATCTTCTACTAATTGAAAAATCGCAACCGTTGTAAATAACTTTGTAACAGAAGCAATTGACATCACGGTATCTTTCTGCATAAGTGAATCATCTTGTTTTTTGTAATGATTATAGCCCACTGCGTCACAAGCGATTATTTTTCCTTTACGTGCGATACAATAACTGGAACCAATAATCGTATTATTATCCACAAGTTTTTGTAAATGACGTTCAAGAGCAATAATTCTACTACTGTCGTAGCCTACTTCTTCTGGTTTTGCTTCTAACATAGAATTATGTTGCATTGTAAAACCTCCTAATAAATTTAATTTTCTCACATTTCAACTAAGATTATTTTCAGGTGGCGTAATTTATAGGTTTCCTATATTTGAAGGTATGGTTTTGTATCGTTAACATTGGAATAAATTACTCCATTATGAGCGATTGCATCAATATTTCTTCGTTGAAATAATTCTGTTGTCGTTACAAATTCATATCCTCTTTTTTGTAATTCCGGTATGATAATATCCAAAGCATCCACTGTCTTAATATTACCAATCATATCATGCAATAATATAATACCACCATCAGCGACTTGATCTAAAATTCGCTTCGCTCGTTCTTCACTCGATACGGTTTCCACCCAGTCTTCTGCACAATAACCACAAATAAATGGAAAATCAATTACTTCGAACATCAATTCATTCACATCAATGAAAGGTGGACGGAAAAACTTTGGTTCCACATTCGTAATTTCTATTATTTTATTGGATGTTTCTTCAATTTCCTTGATCATCTCTTCCTTTGTTTGCTTCGTCATAAATGAATGTGTCCATGAATGATTATGAATCTCACATCCTAAGTCAAATGCACGTTTCACTACTTTTGCACTCTCAGTGTTGATCAAATTACCAATGACAAAAAAAGAGGCAATAATGTTGTATTGTTCTAATTTGTCTAGGACGAGTGGTGTAATTTCTGTATTTGGCCCGTCATCAAAAGTGAGAGCAACAATCTTATCGGATGGTTTAACGTTTCCTTCTTCCATATGTACATATTCCTCCTGCCTATCATATAATTACTTCTGCCTATCATATTATTATGATATTTCTTTCATTTTACATCAAAGGAATTGCTATTACTACTAAAAAAACTTTATTTCAAGTCTTTTTTCATACTCTTTATGTATCAATTCTTTGTAATTCAATGATGCATTTATTACGGTAATTCAAATCTTCACGTGTCGTAAAGCCATAAGCCTCCCAGAAGTTATTTGCCACTTCATTCTTTTTAAAAGCGACAAGGTTTACTTTTGTGATTCCCTCATCTTTGAGAGCATTCATTGCAGCATCTACGAGTGCAGTAGCGATTCCCTGATGTCGATAATTGACGTCTACAACTGTGTGACTGATTGTTCCTCTTCTACCATCATGTCCTGTCAGAATAGCGCCTACAATTTTACCTTCCATCTCGGCTACAAAACAAGTCGTAGGATTACGTTTTAGATATTTTGCTATTCCTTTTCTTGAATCATCAGTTGTATTTAGTCCAAGTCCTGGTGTACGAATCCATAATTGATAAATACTATCATAGTCATCCATCGTCATGATACGAATATTCATAAATTCACCTCTTTTCGATACGCAACGTTACGCTAGGGCGCGGAACAAAAGCTGTGCTTGTAAAGTGTTACTCGTTCGTGAGAATGTGCTAAGCACACTTTTGTTCTTTCTGCTTTAATTTTCTTTTAGTTATTGTGCTACTCTTATCTGATCTGCAAGTTGAAGTATGTTCTCGTGAATTTTCTTAATTATATTTATAAATTCATCATCGCTCTTACCACTTGGATCATCTAATCCCCAGTTATCATCAAATTTCATACCTACATATGGACAGCCTACGTTACATCCCATAGAAATTGCGATATCAGGCTTTGGTATTTCTTCAAACAGCTTACTATACTGAGTCTTTTCCATATCAATACCGTAATGCTGTTTCATTAAGCGTACCGCATCCTGATTGATTTGAGGTCTTTTTTCAGTACCAGCAGAAAAGCTGTCAAATACATCTGCTGCCAAATGTTTTCCTAAAGCCTCTGCAATCTGAGAACGACAGGAATTGTGGACACAAATAAATGCTACTTTTTTCTTCATATATAAAATCTCTTTCTTTCGTCTTAATAATCAATCATCAAACTGCGAGGAGCAATAAGTTTCAATACTATGTTCGACACAATAAGCCTGAAAACGTATATCCGCACGTTCACCGCCAAAAAGTTCTTTCATTTTCTCTAACACTTCGAATTCAGAACATGCTGGAGCTATTGACTCAATAAACTCACATGTACTTATGGAATCAAGTATAGTTTCATATACATATTCAGTACCTTCTGGTATTTGCTGCGTAGGGAAATAATGATCATAACCCGATACCGTAATCTGGCCAAATTCATAAATTGCTATGATTTCAGTATAAACCTTTTCATCTTTACTCTCGAATAATGTAATTTGCATTTCATTTTATCCAATCAATTAAAATTGCTCGACAAGGAGCACCATCTGCTCCATCAAGATTAAGTGGTGCTGCATTAAGAAGATAATTTCCTTCTGGAACATCATCTAAAACAATTCCCTCTAATAATACAACATCTTGTCCAAGTAATTCAAGATGAACTGGCTTCGGACTATCGAATGGTCCAACGGTTTGAGATTCGTTACCAATCAGCAATATGTGATAATGATTAAATCGTATCGCAGCTTCTAGTGTTACAACGACGGAACCTTTCAATAAGATACGTGGCTTGGCAAATTTCATAATCCGATCCACATCGGCAGCAGTTAATTCGCCCTCATGAGATACAACGGTGCACTCACCAACCACGCGAGATAAATCAAGCGCGTCAATTGTGTTTTTGTTATCATAAAAATGATATGGAGCATCAATATGTGTTCCATTATGTGCACACATACGAAAAACTGTAAGGTTACATACTTCACCATCTGCAATCTTCATTGTTCGCTCATATGTTGGAGCTTCATCTCCAGGATATACCCTTGAATGAAACACTTCCTGTGAAATATCATAAATTTTCATAAACTTTATTCGTAGTAGCTTTTGATCGGATCAATTCTAGAGTTAGAAATACATCAATGAATTCATACTCTACTACAATTTCCTTTCATGTAATATAAAAATTAGTAAAACTTAATTAAGTAATTCGACTTAATCAATGAAATACGTAGCATCCTACTCATATAATAAATTACGTAAGGTAGGATGAACATACCCATAAGCAGGACCACAATTTCTTACGTGTTGTGTATATACCAAAGAGAGCTTATGTTCGGTATCCATAATGATACAACTTCCTGCAGCACCATCCCAACCAAAGATACCAGCAGGTGCATTTGTATTTGCTCGCTTAGGATCTATCAATATTTGTACTCCGCATCCGTATCCATAACCAATACGACCCATTGTTTGTTCCAGATCAAGTTGAGTTACTTCATTTAATAAATTGGTTTTCATGAGATCAATCGTCTCAGACTTTATGATTCGAACACCTTCTACACTAATACCTCCACAGGCTAATGTATCTGCGAATATTGCATAATCCTTAAGACAGCTAATAAGACCTGCACCACCACTTTCATATGCATTACTTAATTGATACTCACAGGTAGGTTGCATAGGAAAAGAAGTACGAAGATCATTATCATATAGGAACTGAGTGATTAGTTTTGGATTAGCATTGATTGGCTTTGCAAAGAATGTCTGATTCATATGTAGTGGTTCCCATATGTTCTTCCTTAAATATTCACTAAACTTCATTCCTGATATAACTTCAATAATTGCAGCAACAACATCATGGCTTAAGCTGTATTCAAAATGCTCTCCAGGTGTGAATTTTAAAGGTGATTCTATAAATGAATCTACAAGTTCTCTCGTAGATGCTTCCATACCTTTTTCACGCAATATACGTAGGATACCTGGTCGTTCAAGGTTATAATCTAATCCCGATTGCATAGAGACAAGGTGCTTGAGTTGAAGTTTTGAACGAAGTGGTTCAATTGTTCCATTATGTTCTACTGTTAATGCTTCATAGGATGGAAGATACTTCGATACCTCATCTTCTAATGATAATAGTCCGTTCTCAACTAACTGCATCACTGCAACCATTGTCTGAACTTTTGTCATAGAAAACATTAGATATAACTCATCCCCGTTAATCTTCGTTTTCTGATCTTCATCTGTAAATCCATTCATATGACGATAAATAATCTGATGATCCTGATAAATCGAGCAATCCACAGAAGGTATTCCTTCTTGTTGTAAAGAATCTAAGAATTCTGTAATTTTATTTAAGTTCATAAATATTCTCCTTCCATATATTATCACACAAACATTTTTTATAAGTGTTTCGTAAAGCAGATGATACGATTTGCTTCTGTAAATCCCATTTTCAAATGGAACTTTAAGCTCTCACTATTCGTCAATTCACAATCACTTGCAAATTCTATGCATCCCTTTTCTTTTGCCCAATTCTCACAATGCTTAAGTAATTCTCTTGCATAACCTTTATTTCTATATTCTTGTCTTACAAATATTCCTTCTAAGTAACCAACAGGCTTACTTTTTGTTCCCTCAACATAATCATTACGCAATTGACATTGTGCAAATCCGATAGGGTAAGCGTCTTCATATAATAGATAGATGGCACTATCTTCACGATCTAGAATTTCTTCAAACTCTACTACTAATTCTTCCATCGTATGATTTTGCCATAATATGATTGCTATTTCAGCAATACAAGAAGCATCTGTTTTTGTCGCTTTATAAATCATAATTTCCTTCCTCCTTCATCTTTCACGATATTCCATAGAGCTCTCGAGCTGCTAGTTCCCAATATATTTCTGGAATATGTGGCCATACGCATATTCCTGTTGTTTGTCTACAAAGCTCCATTGCTTTATTTAAAACTGTGCCGTGACTTATGCGTCCTTCTATTAGAAGTCTTTTAGTTACATAATTCCAATATGGTGCATGTATATCTAGATTCTCCCTTAGCATATCCTTAATAATTATCTCAACATCATAATCTAAACTGATAAATTCTTCTTTCCATTCATGTTCCATACTATGTAAGATTAGGAATTGAGTTTTACCAGCACTAAAAATAGGCATTCCTACAGAACCTGGATTTATCACAATCTTGTTATTATGTATTATTTTATATTGTTTGTGGGTATGACCACAGAGAATTAGCTCATACGGGAACTCTTCCATGATTTCATAAGTTCGAGGACTGTTTTGAGCCATCTTCTCATTTACTTTATATGGAGAACCATGACAGATTAAGCAAGGATTATGCTTCTCAATCTCTATCGTCTGCCTGATTGGTAAAGATTCAAAGAAATTAATGTCTTCGTGTGCTAAATGTTGATATGCATAGAGTAACATGCCCGTAGTAGAGTTATAATCCTCCCATTCATACCCGACATTCTTACCATTTCTATAATCGATCCAATACTCTTCTTTATTACCTCGAATAAATGTACAGTTGTAGTTCTTCTTCATATCATAAAGCATAGTCATACATTTTTGAGGATAAGGCAATTCTCCAATATAATCTCCTAAAAAAAGAAAAGTGTCGATTCCTCTTTCAATTGCATAACATATGCATCGATCAAGAGCTACATAATTCCCATGTATATCTGCTAAAACAGCAATGTCCATTGTTTATCTCCTAGTTTTGTTCAAGTTCGAACATTTGTTCTTGTTTACTCAAATTAATTGATGAAACGCTTTTGTTATAAATGAGCCCATTGGTTTCCGGTACTTACTCTCCATCTCCTATTACTGTAATATAAACGATTTCTGCCTTAGATCCTGTTCGAACGGGATATCCCCATCCACCAATTCCAGAAGTAACGATTGCATGAAAACCATCAATTTCTTTATCTCCATAAATCAGTTCATCAATTCCAAGTAATTTTGAAAAAATCCCTACCGGCCATAATTGACCTCCATGAGTATGTCCTGATACCATTAAGTCAATTCCACAATCCTTTGCTTTTTGTATCTCTTTTGGCTGATGATCCATGAGAATCCAATATTTATTAGGATCTAAGTCTTTTGTTAGGTATGTTAATTCCGCTCGATTCGAAGAAGCAGTATACCCAATATCCTCTCTTCCAATGATATAAAATTGATTATTAATAAAAATTGCGTTATCTTCTAATATAGTAATTCCAGCATCCGCGATGTATTGGCTAAATTCACTTTTTGACACATCCGTTCCACGATAATTATAAGACACATCATGATTTCCATAAACATAATATACACCATAAGTACTTTGAATTCTACCTAATGCTTGAAATGCTTCTATGATTTCGTCTTTTGTTGTATTATGATCAACAATATCTCCTACTAATAAGACTAAATCAACGTTTTTATCTGAGATTTCTTGACAATAACTCTTTAATTTTTCCTCTTTTAATGTTGTTCCAAAGTGCAAGTCTGCAATCATAGCAATTGTTAGAGATTCATCTTTTGATAATTTATCTGTATGTAATTCATATGTAGTATTTTGAATATTCTGTGCATTTTTATAACCAGCAAAAATGTAAATTGCTGCTAATGCAAAGCATAAAATCCCCCCGCAATAGGCTTTTTTCCAGCCTTTGATTAACTTTTCATTCTTAATACACTTACAAAGGATAAAATGAATCAAATCAGTTAGCAAATACATCTGAAACAAGAAAAAGACGATAACAAATCGAAAAGAAAAGATATTAACAGCACCTAGAATGCAAAGTATCGTTAGCCCAGCTGCTAGAAGAAAAGAAATCCATTTTTTCTTATGAAAACACGCAATAAATGGTAACTTTTTAAAGTGCCAAAATAGATAAATTCCAATCAATAGAACGCCAACCATTGCCAAAATAAACACTATCTGTAGATTCATTCCTATCCTCCATTATGTATTATGCTATATTTAATAATTATAACATAAGAATATACTACAATATACAACTTTTGTTTATTGTGCGAATGAAAAAAAGTGTTTTGCTTGCAAAACACTTTAAAAGTCCTTTTCTAGATTTTCATTTGTCATTTTGCACATAAATAACTTGCTGAGTATGGGATGACAAACATAATTTAGGAGCATACTGTTATGAAGTCGTCGGTACTTTGGGCCTGTATTTTAGGCCCTTACGTACCGTTACGAACTTCATTCAAGCGAAAGCGTGTTGCGTATAAATTATGTTTGTTATCCCATACTCCTAACATTACTTGTGCAAAATGACATCACACTTCTTTGGATTTTTTTTGTTCCTTATTCCAACGAGCGGCATAATTATAATAAGTTGATTTTTTTAAACCTAAGATTCTCATACAATCTACAGGACGAATTTCACCACGTACTACGCGAATATACTCACTTGAAAATTTACCAAATTCAATAGCGTGTGGTCTACCATAATCGTCCCATTCTCCTCTGGCTTTCTTTGCTTCAATTCCTTCCCGTTGACGCTTTTCCTTTTTTTCTAACTCTGCTTGAGCCATCGCAGCATATAACTCAATTAACATATTATTAACTGCATCCATTAACATTGCTGCCATACTATCTTCTAATGCAGATAAATCCATTAACGTTGTCGGCAATTCTAAAATCATAACACGAATATCCCGATCTTTAAAATAACGTAATTCATTTAAAGTTTCCTTCTTATTACGCCCCAATCGATCCAGCTCGGTGATGATGAGTATATCACCTTTATCCAGAACGTCTTCTTTCATAACAATATAACGCTCACGATTAAAGTTCTTACCTGATTGTTGGTCAGTATAGATTCTTCGTAATGGCAGATTATTTTTTTCACAATATTCGGTGATTTCTTTAATTCCTCGGTCTAAGTGCTGTTCAGCAGTACTTGTTCTATGATACCCAAAAACCTTCATTTGTTGCTCTCCAATATCTTCAGTATGTTAACATTATACAATATTCCATACTTCGATAGTTTGGTATATTATGGTTTTTGTATGTATGTAAGTTTACTATATTTTAAACCAGTAATAAGTTCGTTCCCGAAATAATTTAAATCCACATTTTTTCGCAGTTTTTTGAGATGCAAGATTCGATTCTACACAATCCCACTGTGCAATTAATCCTCTTTTACGGCATTCATGAAGAAAGGCTAAAGTTAATGCACTGGCAAGACCTTTTTTTTGATGATTTTCTTCAGTCACAATATCAATCGGGACAAATTGGTGAAAACGAGAAGTTCCTACAATCACTGCAACAATTCGATCATTATACACAGCTACATATGCCATACTTGATGATAAGAAATTCTCTTTGCTATCCCAAGAATTATCGATAATCTCTTTTAACATCGATATATTTTCTATATTTCCATTCTCCCTATGATCTAATAATTGTTCATCCACTGGTAGGATTTGATATCCATCCGGTATGATAACGTCTTGTATGTTACCTCCCATTCGAAAGGAGTATTCGATCTCACTTTCCATACATTTATCAGGAAATAATGATAATATTGTTGATAAGGTGGAATCCTCTGTAGTCGAAAACTCAAAATACTCCCATCCTTTTTCCAATAGATTAGGAAATAGTTCATCTTTTATAAATACTTCGAAATCATTCACATCTTCTTTTGTTTCAAACTTACCTAATACAGAAAATCCTCCAACTGGCTCAGAGTATACAACTGCTATTTTGGGTTGTTTCACGTCATTCGTATACACTTCACCTTTACTAAGCCCACATGCAATTCCAGAATAACTCGGGCTGATATCATAGATTATATTGCTAAAGTCCTGTATCTCTTTCGGGTTTATTTTATCGTAGTTACTCATATCGTTCTCCTTTATTTTCTTTCTTTTTATCGTTCTTGTTTTTTGTCTTTTTGTTTTTTTCTTTTTTGCTTTGTAAGATAATAAATCATAGTTTTGGTAGAATGAATTCTTCACTCATTGAATTACATTCGCTCTTTAAATAATTATCTTAACATAAATTTTACAAATTATACAACATATATATTTTTTATCATTATATATTATATTAGTTTACATAATATTTTTACGTATATCTTAGTCATAAAATATAAGATCTTAGCCACCTAATGTTTATATCTACCATATAACTACTATTTTTAACATTACCATATTCTTCTATTTATTTTCGAACGAAATATGATTTTTCTCATCTATGATCTATTTTTTATCGATTAAGTCCATAAATGTATTCAATTTCTCGTTGGACGTCCACAATCTAATTATCTACATTTTTGTACTATACTTTTCTTTATCTTTCATTAGTTCACAAAAGTATACTTTTACATACTACAAAATCTGGTTGGATGATTATGGTATATTCATAATTTAATAAATTAGGCTAAAAAAGCGAAAATGCTCATATTGAGACTTTTTTACGTGTAGGTATATGTTAATACCTAAATCGTTTTTTCGTCTCTCTATGAGCATTTTACGAGGTCGTTTTTGTTATTAAAAAATCAAAATTACTATGTATGTATGAAATTTCCAGTAGATAATATCTTAATAATTATCATCTATGCTGTGAAACAATTCGTTGCAATTCCATAATTTCAGCTTTACTGAGCGTCTGAGAATTTAAGTATTCAACTAAGAAGGTATTAAGAGAACCATTAAAAAGTTTATCCAGTAATACTTTAGTTTCTGTTCGTTGAACGGTTCTTTTAGAAACTAGTGCGTGACACAAAAATCCTGGTTCTTCTCGCGCAATCGCTCCTTTATCAATTAGTCGTTTAATCACCGTGTAAGTCGTATTTTTTTCCCAACCAATATACTCTTTGATAATTTTTGCAATATCCTTCGCAGCTAGAACCTTATTTGACCATAGTAGTTCCATAATATTTAATTCGCCTTCATGCAAACGGATCTCTCCCATAGTTTTCTCCTTTCACGCTCCAATTCTACACAGATAGAATAATCATTGAAGTGTGGGTAAAATTGTATCTACATTTGTAGACTGGTAACATATACCATTATTTTATAGAATTCGAGTCTCTTTGTCAATATATTTTCCAGTCTACATTTCTTGCCACCATAAATATACATTGAAAACTGCTTACAATTATGAAAAAGACTACATGCACAAATCATAATAGAAAGCATACTGTTGCACAATACCAGCAACTCCCTTGTAGTATTCAAAAGGAAAGCCATTCTCATAGTTTTGGTTCAACACATGATGAATATGAGTGTCTACTGGAAAGGCATCAAGATGATGAAGCCCATAAAGGCAAATACACTCTGCAACTTTAATGCCTACACCATACAAATGAAGCAACTGATCTTTTGCATTTTCATAATCCATCTTTTTAATCTCTTCAAGAGAAAAACTTTGATTCATAATCATCTGTGAAGTTTTTTGAATGTATTTAGCACGATAACCTAGATTACAAGCTTTCAAATCGTCTTCTGTTGCTTGAGCTAACGCTTTTGCAGTAGGAAATGTGTAGTAAACTTCACCATAATGATTTTCTTTTGCTTCTCCATATCTCTCACAAATCGTCTCAATACATTTCTTAATTCTTGGAATATTATTGCGTTGAGAAATTAAGAATGAAATTATCATTTCCCACAAATCTTGACCAAGGATACGTATCCCCCATCCAAATTCCATTGCTGTTTTCATATAACTATCTGAATCTTTGACCAACTCAGTTACAATTTCATAGGAATCTGCCAAACCTAGATATCCCTTCCACGTTTGCTCATACTCTTCTTCTGTACATGATAAAGTGACATTGCTACCTTCTTGACGAATCTCCAAATAGCTGCCAAATGCTACAACTTCATAACAATTTCGCATGTTTTTTCTCATGCGAAAACATTGTCCTGAATAGCATATTTTTTCTATATCAAAGTTATCAACTTGAATCTGATACATGAACTCCCTCTTCTCTTTCAACGAATCTATTAAAATACGATTAACATAATTACAATATCAAACTAGTTCATAGTAATACTATCGTTAAGTGTTGGATTTGTAAATGCTGAATTTGATACCAGTTACGAATTCTAGATATACCTCATACGATGAACCACCGCTAGTACTTCATTTACTCGTGGCATTTCTAACCATCGCGTAGAATCAGTGAAAAAAGTCGAATACAGATCGTCTAAGTTTCCTTCCTCAAGTGCTCTTAAAGATGCTTCCACCGCTTGATTTATATCAAGCTGTTGTTCGGTTATACCAAGTGCGATTTTACGAATTAAAAAGCCAATCGTCGTCAGTTGTGATAAATCTACCAGATTATCCAGTCTTCGGATATCAATACACTCATCTCCTAGTTCAATAAAACCTTTATCCGATACAAGAAAGTGCTCAATCAGACTCTCTTTGGAGTAAGTCGTAAACCTCTTGGTAGCAATCTTCTTGTTATGATTCCATTGCATAGGTGGCCATGTATATGTAGATAATCGTTCCTTTTCCTTCTTACCAAGCAAAGTACGAACGTCACGCGTAATATCGCGTGGCATGTAGTTTTTCATCATAATAACATGGTCACTAACCCTCAGATATTCACTACTCCCACCGATAACTAAAATTGTGGACACATTTTCTTGATGAAATAATTCTCGTACACGATCTGTAAATGGTATAATAGGGTCGTTTTGAATCAGATGTTTCATCATCTCGTCCCGAATCATAAAGTTAGTTGCACTTTTATCCTCATCAATCAGTAATAGTTTGCTTCCATCGTTGACAGCTTCGACGATGTTGGCTGCCTGTGAGGTTGATCCTGATGCATGGTCCGTACTAAAATTCTTTGTATCTGTTCCAGGAATCCATTGAATAAATGCAGAGATATCAACGTTTCGAATACTTCTTCCATCCTCGGCAGATATATTCATTGCTGTCTCCTCCGTTATGACATATTCACGGCCATCCCCAGCAATATGATTATAGATTCCCTCCGCAATTGCATCTAGTAAAGTACTTTTCCCAGAGTAACCACCACCTGTAATCACTGTAACTCCTTTTCGTATCCCCATTCCAGTTAACTCTCCGATTTGAATCCGTTCCCCTTGTACTGAAGAAAATGGTTTAGCCTTCTTCATTGGAAAGTCGGTATCTTGTTCTCTTGGTAATATACTACCATCTGCTATAAATGAACAATATTGGCTATTTTTTAGCCATCGTCGAATTTCTTGCTGTTTGTTGTAAAGTAAAATTGCTTTCTTCATTTCACTTACATTAAAATCACGTATAAAGTGTTCCACTGCATTTGGTAAATCCTTCGTTAACATCTGGATTGTCTGTTTGATTTTCTTTTCTGGTAATTGCACCATAATCATAATATTGAGATACCAAACAAAAGAGTTTGATTCAACGGTTGCACCACTTAGATGACCAGTATTTTTATAATACTTTGGACAGGCAGGCTGAAAATAAGAACAGTTACGTTTAAGAACTTTCCCGTTTGGCTCATAAATATAATATCTTCCATTTTCTTTATCCGTTCGCTTCTTATTCGTTATTTTCTCATTTAATTCATCTAGATACTTTTTAAATGCTCGTAAACAATAGTCAGCTGCAGGTATTCCTCGTTGTGATATATAAGTGGAACCGTCAACAAGACCATCAATAATATGTAGCCTTTTAATTGGTATTCCAATTGTAATGGTCGGTTTACCAGCTTCAAGACGATTGGTACGCTCGATTTTATATGATATCTGATTGTTCCAATAAATCGGTTCACTTACATTAACAGAAGGAGATTTTGAATCTGGTTCCGCAAGCATATGTAGTTTTCCTTCATACATTTTCTTATATGTAGTATCATTCGGTTGAAGGGATAATAAGATATTTTTTAAACGTTTCATAGTATAGAATCCTCCTTTTAATTTGAGTTTTATTGGAGGCGTAAGATGATAAAGTACTTTTCTATGATTTTATAAGTCATTTTGCACATAAATAAACTTGCTTAATATGGAATGACAAACATAATTTAGGAGCATACTGTTATGAAGTCGTCGGTACTTTGGGCCTGTGTTTTAGGCCCTTACGTACCGTTACGTACTTCATTCAAGCGAAAGCGTGTTGTGTATAAATTATGTTTATCATCCCATACTCATAACATTTTCTTGTGCAAAATGCTTAGAACATAAAAAAGACACCCAATCGGTGTCTGTAAAGAACAGTTATTCGAAAGGTTACGTTATATAGTTTCACTTGCTTTTACCTAAAAAATAGTGTACAAAAACAAGCTACGCCTACCAATATTTAGTTTCGTAGTTTTTCACTATTTAATTGGTTTTTCATTAACGTTTCCCCCTTAGGATATATAAAAATAGTTTATTTGTAATTGTCATTCTTGAAATTGTAAAAAAGATTATACAAAGCTAGAATATTCAAGTTGAACTATATTCAACTAATAACTTTCTATATTATAATGCAAATGTTGAAACATGACAAGTTCTTTTATCATGTAGTATATGAATCTTTTATCATATATCATATGAATCAATACTTCATTCGTATCTAAATACTGATGGTATTCAATTAGTTCTCTTCCCATCTACTATTTCAAACAGAAAATAGCATAATAAGGAATGTTCTTCACATGATTTGTAAATTCAAAATTTTTGGAAGAAACTCGAATTGAATATGGTATCTCATGTGTTGATCTAAAAATACCAATGCTCTTTCCTCTGGAATTCTCATTGATTTTTGTTTCAATTGGAACAATTCCATCACTTGTTTTTATTAAGAAATCTATCTTAGCCAAGGAATTCGACTCCCAGAAGTTTGGTGTATACCCTCTTGCAGTTAAGCTTTGCATCATATAATTCTCAATAATCGTCTTTTGACGCAAGTTCTCTTCAACCAAAAGGAACTCTTCCTTCATTCCAACCAACGTATTTAGAATACCTACGTCTGGAAGAAACAACTTAAATTGTAGGGTATCATTGTCGGCTTCATCTTCTGCCTTGTCATATGTATTTTTCGTACATTTATAAAGATAGGAATTGTCTACAAGGTAAGCAATTGCATCTTTATAGAGTGCATAGGTAGCACCCTTTCGAATAAAACGATATTGGAACTTCTTGTTTTCTTTCATTAGTTGTGTCGTCATAACATCAAATACTTGAGATATCTTTAACGCATCGCTTTCATTCAATTGCTTCATCGCACGTTCAATCAGATTTCGATAAATATTCAGATGAACTTCACTAATGTTTTGATTTCCTTCCATTGTTATGAAATCATTCACTGCAGCAGGCATTCCACCGACTTGAAGATAATCTTCGAAGGAGTTCAGCAACTCTTTGTGTACAATCTCAGGAACTTTACGACTCGTTTGATAATGTCCTTTAATTACTTCGGTATACCATTCATTACCTTCTGCTATGAGATATTCATCAAACTCCATTGGGTACATTCTAAGCTCTGTAAATAAATCTTCTTCATGCTCTACTGCTTCACTCGTTATCACGATAATTGGAACGTTACTGCCAGCACGAACCAAATCCCGTAGCATAATGACAGCCTCTGGACAACTACCAATCTCATCAAAGATGAATAATAGGTTGCCAATATATTCGTTCGGAATATGAAAATGCAAACATAAAAGCTCTATAATATTGAAATCATGTTCAACCGATATGCATTCTTTTTGTACAAGGGAGCGTATTGCTGCATTCGTTTCAAAATTCACATATAAATTACCCTCATAAAATGACTTGGCAAAATCAAGGGCCAAAAAGGTTTTACCTACGCCCTTGATTCCAGAGATCCATATTGGCTGATGATTCTCACTATCTTTCCACTCAATTAACTGGTTGATTGCATTTCGTTTCAATTTAAGCACCTCAATTTATTCATAAGAGTTGTAAAGTATTCCGGCAATGGAGCCTCAAATTCAACATATTCCTTTGTTGTTGGATGAATAAAGCCAAGTACTCTTGCATGAAGGGCTTGACCTTCTAACTTAAAATTATCCTTTGTATAACCATACACATCATCACCAAGTAAAGGATGATGTATACTAGCCATATGAACGCGAATCTGATGAGTCCGGCCTGTTTCAAGTGAGCACTCAATGTGTGCATATTTTGTACCAAAGTTTTCAAGAACTTTGTAATGTGTAACTGCACGCTTTCCATTCTTATGGTTAATTGACATTTTCTTTCGGTCGATTGGATGACGACCAAGTGGAGCATCGATTGTACCTTCAAACTCTTTAAATGCTTGATAACAGATTGCATTATATTTTCTAGTAATCGAATGCACCTTTAACTGATCTGCAATGCATTGATGTGCATTGTCATTTTTACAAATAACTAAAACACCAGTAGTGTTCATATCAATACGATGAACGATGCCAGGTCGTAGAACACCATTAATACCCGATAAACGATCCTTACAATGATAAAGTAAACCATTTACCAAAGTACCAGAATAATGCCCTGCAGCAGGATGTACAACCATTCCTTTGCCTTTATTGACAATTATAATATCATCGTCTTCATACATAATATCAAGTGGAATATCTTCCGCTTCGATATTTAAGTCAACTGGTGTAGGAACCGTATAAGTGATACATTCACCCTTTGCTACTTTATAATTCGGTTTGATTGGTTTATCATTGACAAACACAAGACCATCTTTTATTAGTTTCTGAAGATATGAACGAGATAAGTCCTCTTCAATCTCAGATAATACACTATCAATACGTAATCCAGCGTATTCCTCTTCTACTACGTATTTTTCTATTCTATCCAACCTATATCCTCATTTCACTTATTTGTTTTTTCTTTTAAAGAATTCAAAATCATTCTCTTTGTATTTAAACAAAATCAATGCTGCAAATACAATCATACCACAAACAATATACATATCAGCAACATTAAAGACTGGAAAATCGATTAATTCAAAATAAATAAAGTCGATTACATATCCATGTATGACACGATCGATTAGATTGTTCCCTATCGCACCAGCACCAACAACAACGCATAAAACCCGTAGTGGTGTATAATATGTCGTGTTAGGGAGTTTAAAGAAACAATAGACTAAGAAAATTGTCATTAGAACTGCCAAGCCAATTAGAAATAAGGCTCTTCCGCTAAACATTCCCCATGCAGCTCCATTATTTTCGTGATATACCAAACGAAGTACTTTTGAGATAATTGTCTTTGAGTCACCATTCTCAAAAGCTGCTTTAGCCCAGTATTTTGTAACCTGGTCAATACCTAGTAAAAGTATCAACAAAAGTAAGTACTTTATTCTTTTCATAAGATAATTCCTATCCTTCCACTCCACTTAAATAATTGATTGCCATCTTAATTTCTTCTTTGGTAACTGTTGTATCAACAATTGCAGAACCAACTCGTTGTAATAAGATAAATTTGATTGTATCTGCATCAACTTTCTTATCCTTTTGCATAACAGATAAGATATCATTCGCTGATAATCCATGAATCGAAGTTGGAAGATTAAAATTTGTTATTGTTTGTTTAATATCAAAAAATTCTTCTTCACTAATTAGATTACGCTTCATAGAGATATAAGAAGCACCAACCATGCCGATTGCAACACATTCCCCATGCAGAAGTTTAAAATCCATCAACTTCTCAACGGCATGTCCAATACTATGTCCAAAATTAAGTAGTGCACGTTCTCCTTGTTCTTTCGGATCACGTTCCACAACTTCTCGCTTAATCTCACAGCTACGTTGTACTAAAGGTAAAACTACTGCTCTATCTTGTTGTTTGATTGCCTCGTAGTTTTCTTTCATCCAATTATAGTACAAATCATCTTTAATCAAACCATGTTTAATAATCTCACCCATACCAGATAAATATTCTTTTTCCTTTAAAGTTTTTAATGAAGTGAGATTCATATAGACACCAGTAGGCATATAAAATGCTCCTACCATATTTTTATAGGCAGAAAAATCAACTCCTGTTTTTCCACCAATACTAGAATCCACCATTGCTAAAAGAGAAGTTGGAACCTGAAAGAAACGAATGCCCCGAAGATAAGTTGCTGCTGTAAATCCAGTTAAATCGCCAACAACACCACCACCTAAAGCAACAAGCACATCATTACGATCAAACGAATGATGAATTAGATATTCATACAGAGCTTGAACAGTTGATAAATTTTTATTTTCTTCTCCAGCAGTAAAGGTATATACAAATACAGATTTAGCAACCTTTTTCAGCACTTTTTCTAAAGCTGTCGCATGAAGTGGCCCAACATTAGAGTCTGTGACAATCGCAACCTTTCGATTAAGTAAGTTAAATTGTGAAATCTCTGACTCGATAAAATCTACATCTTGTCCTAATATGATATCATAACATGGTGCGTTGTTATAACAAACTGGTATACGTACCGTATCTAGCATATATCTAATCTCCTTCAAGTTCTAAGTTTAACCTTTCATTGATATGCATCATACCAATCAAAGTAAAACTAGTCTTCCTCATCCTCTATACTAAAGAAAGAAAATTCACCTTTATTCTTATCGTGCTTCTTATGTTTCTTAGAAGTCTTTTCTATATCATTGGCTTTTAAATCTTTGTGATTAACATTCTTTTTTGTATCCTTTTGATAGCTATCCATAAAGGAGTCATCAAACTCTACTTGAAAATCTTCTTCCTCCATTGTGCTTGTTTCTTTCGTTACAGCAGCTTCCTGTGAAAAAGACATCTCGGTATCCGTAGTCATCTCTGCTTGCATGTTAAAGTTTTGAACTTGTTGACCTCGTTGATCAAATTGTTCTGAAGTTTTAGCATCCTTTGCATCCTGGGAAGGAATAAAAGATTCTAATCTAGTAATATTTAGATTGAATGGTTCGCTCTCAATCAATTCGATCTGAGCTTCTGCTAGTTTCTTAAACTGAAGCTTATACTTTTCATACTGCTGAACTAATTGTATTGTTTGATTGTGGATATGTTCTAACTCATTTTTTGCGTCAGCAACAATGAGCTGAGAACGTGTACGTGCTTCACGTTCAATACTTCTTGCTTTATCTTCTGCAGCAGATTTTGTATCTTCCGCTGTCTTCTCTGCTAATACAAGAGCTTTTTGCAATGTCTTTTCAATCGTTTTGTAATATTGAATTCCTTCTGTCAGTACAGCAACTTTATCGTTTAGTTCCATGTTTTCACGATAAATCGTTTCATAACTCTTTAAAACTTCTCGAAAAAATCCATCTACATCCTTCTTATCATAACCTAAACCACCAGATTTAAATGTTTTGCTTTGAATCTCAATTGGTGTAATCATAATCTATCTTCCTCCTAAGCATATAATAATAAATTAGCATAGATACGTCCCTTTTTGGTTGTATTTCCTTGACTAACAAAGCGAAATTTACCAAATCCTCGAACAGATACAACATCTCCCTCTTTTAACACGTAGCTATTCGAAGTAACGAGTCTTGCATTAACAAAAACCTTCTCTCCCTCAATTAAACTAACAATACTACTTCTTGATGAATGAAATGCTAAAGCAATCATAGCATCTAAACGAAAGGAAGATACACTACCTGTAAGTTCTTTATAATTCACTTTTGTATCGCTTGGTTTCTCTTTTGCAATTTCAACAATCACACTAGTATGTCGAATACGTTCGAGTTGACTCTGAATATATTCGCTAATCGTTGTATCACAATAACAATAAGCATTCTTGCCTACAACTTGAATGTCTCCAATCTTGTTTCTCGTAGTACCAACATTCATAATGGAACCTAGATAATCACGATGATCCAATTGAGTAGCAAACTTTTCATTCGTAGGTTTTATGTGTAAACATGCAATTGGAAATTCTTCTTCCCTTGCTTCTTTCGTGCCTGTAATATCTTTTATTGGTAAATTTAAATCACCATGAAAGCATACGATGATACGCTCTGCCTCCTCATACCCACCAAACATGGAATATGGAATAGGAGGTAGCTCTTTTACCATACTATGAAATATACTGATTTCATTGAGATTCAAGAAATCAGTATATGTTCGAATTCCCTTATGATAAGCTTTCTTTGCCAGCTCTATAATACGTCTGGAAAGTATTGTTTCAGCTTTTTCTAACTTCATTTCTTTGTCCTTATCTATAAGTTATTTCTGTTACCTTGCTGATATATGCCTACCCATGTATTTATTTTTTTCATGTACAAGTTACATTGATGCAGATTACTTATATACTTTCTCGGCACTTATATTACTTGCTCAATATAAGATAAGAGTAAAACTGCAACAATTGGCGAGAGATCAGATATCGGGGTATGAAAAACAGAGTGTTTCATTAATATCTGAATTGGTAACAAGATTGGTTCTAGAAGAATTGTTAATATCTTCTTCAAAGATCTAACATGAATCATACCCATAAAAATATAGAGCAGTAAGAGTACCTCTAAAATCATTATGAATATGGAAAGTGATCTTAAAACAATCATTATCATATTAAAATTCCTTATTCAAAGTTGGGACTTCAAATCCGTTTTGGCGAATTAAATCAAGATAATCTCCTGAAACATCTACACTATCTGGAGAGATAATAAAGATGTAGCTTGAGATCTGATGTAATTTACCATTCAACGAATATACAGCACCTGAAACAAAATCCATAACACGCTGTGCAATATCAACATCAAATCCTTCAAGATTGATCACAGCTGCTCGGCCAGACAAGAGCATATCACATATGTCTTGAGAATCTTCAAAGCTTGTAGGTTTCATTATGCAAACTTCTAATCCTCTAACTGTATTACGAATTGGTACAACCCTACTAACAGGTGGCGTTGGTTTCTCAACTTTTTGCTTTCTAATGTCATTTAGATTTGTAGTACTACTATTCATAGAACTAGAATTCGATGCTGTCCCGGCAGAGAAAGTATAATCATCCGAAGGTACATTTCTTGAAGTAGAAAAAGATTTCTTTTCTTGTCTCTTTTGCTCAAGCTTTTCAGCTCTTTTTCTTTCTTTTGTTTCTTCTTCTTGTACATAATCTTCATAATCATCATTATCATCATCTTCGGTTAACTTCATTGAATCTAAAAAGTTTTTAATTAAATTTGCCATAGCACAATCTCCTATCTATCCTTTATTCATGACAAGTAAGTCAGTTACCTGGCTTATTCTTGTGTATTGTAATTGCGCTCACCAAAAATTCCAGTCCCTACACGTATCATTGTTGCGCCTTCTTCTATTGCTATTTCATAATCGCCTGTCATACCCATAGACAAGACATCCATACTTACATTATCAATGTTTTTCGCATTGATGTCAACACATAATTGGCGCATTTTTTTAAAATAGGAACGATTTTCCTCAGCATTTTCTGTATATGGAGCAACTGTCATAAGTCCTTTGACACGAATCGAACTTAGCTTTGAAATATCCTCTACTAAATTCGTAACATCTTGTGTCTTTAATCCAAATTTCGTATCCTCTTGGGCTACATTTACTTCAACTAAAATATTGACAATCACATTTTTCTTCTTTGCTTCTAAATCAATTTGTTCTGCCAAACGATAGGAATCAACGGAATGTATTAATTCCACTTTATCCACAATGTATTTTACTTTATTACGTTGAAGATGACCAATCATATGCCATTTGATATCTTTTGGCATAATCTCATATTTATCGCATAATTCTTGTACTTTATTTTCACCGAAATTACGTTCTCCAGCATCATAAGCTTCCTGTAATATTTCAACTGGTTTTGTCTTACTAACATCAATCAACGTAATCTCATCTGCTACTCTACCACAACGATTACATGCTTCTTGTATCTTTTTTCTAACTTCTTTTATATTTTCTTGAATCATCAAATCCTCCTACTGCCTTGGAATATTATGCAATTTATCATTCTCTTGTTAATTCATAAATGAATTAGTAAATAACAGCATCTTCGATAACAAGCTCAGCATTTAATGCAATATGATCATATTTCGACAATCCTTGGGATGTTCCTTTCTTAACTATGACATATTCCGAACTTTCGGATACTCTTTCAATTCTTCGAAAAACTGCATAGCCTTTATTAACGTTATAAACACCCTCTAATTTACCAACCATACTGATAGGAAAACGATCACCTGTATCTATATTTCTAATATAATTATTGAATTCGAACGTATCCTTGCCTACATAAGAATACTCCTCATCCTGATAATACACTTCACAAGAAGTAAAGGTTGGAACTACCTCACTTAATTTTTCATCAAAAACTTCAAGCATAACTCCTTGTTCGTTGGTATTACCACCTTTGACTAAATAACTATTTGGAATTAGATAAAATTCTTTTTCACAGATTGCTGTCTTTGGAATCTTAAGACCAGTATCACCCAGATTATTAATCTCAAGTTCGACAAAACGTTCCTTACAATATCTTTCAACAAAACGGTCCATCTTAATGCTTAGATACCATTGATTTTGGTCTTGATAAAGACTAATTGGGGATGTTACTGTAACTTGATCTAATTGAAAAGTAAAGGAAATCTGTTTTTTATCTTTTAACTGTTCCGCTAACGTTTCATCAATTGGAGCAATAATTGTCCAATGACTATCTGTAATTAACTTATATACTGGTTGACCAGCTTCAAGAATATTGGATTCTCTCAAGTTCTTACGTACATAATTCGTCTGATCAAAAATAGAAGATGTTATACCGGATTCTTGTAATCCACTATAATTATCTGAGTAATATGAGATGATACCCGTATCATCACTCTTAACAACCTCAAACGATGTAGAAACACCTGTTTCATTGATGATCGACTCCATATTTGTAAGCAGATTATCATCGATTACTTCTTGGATTTTTGAAGAAAGATCATCCTTAAAGTCATAAATATAGGAAAAACTTTTATCGGGCATCTGCTTCTTATAACTAATTATTGTATTCTTAACATCGTTAATATCATCTTCTGACATAACAACATTCATACTATAATCAGAAAGTTTTTCGTAAATACTTTTATTTTCATCAAGAGAGTATACCGTAGAATTCTTTGCAATCTTAGCTCCATCACGAAAATAATAGTTTACATATCCAGAACGATCCGCTAACACTTCTTTTTCTTCGCGTGTAATGATTCCTGTTACTACATTATCTTGTGCTAAACCTTGCTCTGTCACCTCATAAATAGAAACTTTTGGTTTCGTTATGTAAAAATATACATTAAGGCCTGTATAAATTAAGATAATAACAAAAATAATTACACCAATATTTATATTAACACGTTTCGGTACACGCTGAACCTTTTTATTTTGCTGCATATTAACCCTTTCTATACTCCAGATTATATTTCAGTTATAAGTACAAGTACTACCAATAACTCGCTCATATCCTATTCTATTATACTAACTTTTTATTGATTTTTAAATAGTATTTTTAAAATTAAGTACTTTTGATGCGTGAATCTGTATAGAAAATAAATTATGGTGCAAACTACCATTACCGAATAAATTAGGAGGTTAATTTATGAAAGCAATTAATTGTATCGCATTAACACTTGTTGCTGTTGGAGCAATCAATTGGGGTTTGGTTGGTTTCTTTAAATTTGATTTGGTGAAGTACTTATTTGGAGAAATGACTGTTGTGTCAAGAATTATATATGACTTAATCGGTATTGCAGGACTTTACTCCCTTACCTTCTTCAACAGAGTTACACGAGATATCGACTAAGATAGAACGATGAATATGTAAAAAGCTGGGGGTTTGTAAATTTGATCAACCCCTTCTTTTTTTGCATTTATAATGGTAAATCAAAGGTTCATAATTCAAGCCTAAAAAATCGCAATTATCACAAACAAAATGACAACATTTGAATAGCAAGAATTCTAATATATTGGTAAGATTAAATTGCTAGTATAATTAATTTTATGTTATACTATCTAGCATTTACAAAATATATCAGAAAAGGAAAAGTACATGAAAAATCAAAGTAAACAAAATCAACCTTTAGTAACACATATTTATACAGCTGATCCTTCAGCACATGTTTTTGATGGCAAGATTTATATCTATCCTTCCCATGACCTAGCTCATGAATGCGAGGATAATGATAACGGAGATCAATATGCAATGGAGGATTACCATATCTTATCCATGGAAGACATCGATGCTCCTTGCGTAGATAATGGAGAAGCTCTTCATATGAAGGACGTCCCTTGGGTTAGTAAACAGATGTGGGCACCAGATGCTGCTTTTAAAAATGGTACTTACTATCTATTTTTCCCTGCAAGAGACAGTGAAGGTGTTTTTCATATTGGAGTTGCAACAAGTAAAAATCCAACTGGTCCATTTGAAGCACAACAAGACTACATACCAGGAAGCTTTAGTATTGACCCAGCTGTGTTAATGGATGATGATGGTACTGGATATATTTATTTTGGTGGTCTCTGGGGTGGCCAATTAGAGAAATGGCAGAGTGGTTCCTTTAATGAGAATGAACCTGATCCAGATGTGAATGGACCAGCTCTAGGACCGATGGTAGCTGTTTTAAGTGATGATCTTCTATCCTTTCAGGAAGGTCCAACAGAGATTCAGATTTTAGATGAAGAAGGTAACCCATTAAAAGCTAACGATGAAGATCGACGTTATTTTGAAGGTCCTTGGGTACATAAGTACAATGAGAAATATTATTTATCTTATTCAACAGGAACAACTCATTATATCGTTTATGCAATTGGTGACAGTCCAAAAGGTCCATTTACATATAAGGGAAGAATTCTTGAACCTGTATCTGGCTGGACAACACATCATTCAATTGTAGAATTTAAAGATAAATGGTATCTCTTCTATCATGATTGCACTTTATCTGGCGGAATAAACCACAAACGTTGTGTTAAATTTACTGAGTTAAAATATAATGAAGATGGCACAATTCAAACGATTCTTCCATACGAAGATTAATCATTATCTAATGTTTTACTTGCATAACACTCGCATCTTGGCGGTCTCGTAAGCGATATCCTCCTTCTCGCTTGTATGTAAAAAAGCGTCCTTTGGACGCTTTTTTAATATGTCATTTTGCATGTAAATAAACTTGCTGAGTATGGGATGACAAACATAATTAAGGAGCATACTGTTATGAAGTCGTCGTTAGTACCGTTACGAACTTCATTCAAGCGAAAGCGTGTTGCGTATAAATTATGTTTGTCATCCCATACTCCTTTCATTCCTTATGAAAAATGACATTCTATTTCTTTACACAAAAAAGCTGCTATAGCATCAATGTCATAGCAGCTTTTACTTTTTAGTTATGAATACAATATGTGTCGATTCTTATGAGTATGTTGCTCATAATATATCATAAATCCTTTATAAGGAAACGATTACGAAATTTTTTAATGACTCAGGTAGTTCCGTTTCTGTTAACGAAATACTTATTACAAAATCTACTTGGAATTTAGTTGATATCATATCAATCTTCTCAATTATATCTGTTACATCTTCGTTGGATTTGCATGCAATTTTTAAAAAACTATCTAAATAAACCTTTTGTAAATCATGGTTACCAGCTATTAAGCCACATATAAAACCTAAGAATTCTTTTGGAGTTTCTACACAATAATCTCTGACATTGATTAACCGTATCTTGTTATTAAGCAAATACATATTCTTGTTACTTTTGTCAAGATAAACAATGTTTCCTTTCACCTGACTTACGTCTGCATTTGCTTTGTCAATCAGAATTTTTGTCTTACCTTTTCCCTTTTCGCCTAAAATAATCTGTATCATCGCAATCTCCTCCTTATAATATGGATAAAAAGCAATTACATGACACTATTCACAGACACGGTATTCATATGTATGCTATATGCAAATTTGAATCATTGGATACCAAATCTTTCATGAATAGTTATTTCTTACCTATCATTATTATAATATAATTACTTTTAAAAGACAATCCTTATTTGAAGAATAATTGAATAATTGCACCATAATTTTCAGACATTTTTAGGAATGTATTTACCCAATTTTTACAAATCAGTTTCTATTTTTCGTTGTATTATCACTCCATTTTTAATAAAACAGTCATCTGATCATAAAGGCTTTTCTTACCATTTGCTTTGAATACGGCAGAAATATAAGCCTGTTCATCCTCCGTCTTACTATATAAAACTAGACAGTCACCAGCATCTGAAGTACTTCCCGTTTTCCCACCAAAAACCGTCACTCCTGAAGGAGTTTCTCTAGTTCCAAGTAAAAACATATTTGTATTCTCATAAGTTTCTGTGCGTTTTGTACCTTCTGCATCCACAATATTAGCATCATATGATTTTTGTTGTATGATTTTTAAGAACTCATCATATTTCAAACACTCTTTGAAAATAAGGTACATATCATAAGCAGTTGTATAGTGGTTTGCATCATGGAGTCCATGTGTATTTACAAAATGTGTATTAGTTGCACCAATCAATGCCGCTTCCTCATTCATTTTTTGAACGAAGGCTTCCTCGGATCCAAACATATGCTCTGCGATCACAATAGCGGCATCATTACCTGAATACACAAGAAGGCAATTCAACAAAGTATCAATTGACATGGTATCACCCTTCTTAAAGTTACATAACTTAGCCCCATAAACAGTGATTCCAGCATTATCATTAGAAACAGTAGCAACATCATCCAATTTCCCATATTTTAAAGTCACTAGTGCCGTTAATAGTTTTGTTGTACTTGCAGGATATATTCTTTCATATACATTATTCGCAAAAATTACATCTTGATTTGTATCATTTATCATGAAAGCTGCTTTCGCAGTGATATCACTATGTTCCATAGCATTCTCATCTTCCATGACTACCGCAAGACAATCTGATAAAAAATCAGCGCTGGAAGCGCTTGAATAAGTATTAATTCCGGTACTGTTATTAATATCAGAACCGGAATATGCCATTAATGTATCAGATTGTTTTGAGCAGCTAGATAATAATATAGATGTACATAAAACACATAAAATTATCTTTTTCAATTTTAAAACCACCCTTATTAAGACTTAAATATCTCTCTCCAATCCAGGTCACCACGATCGAGAGCTTTTACTAATAATTCAGCTGTTGCTAAATTAGTTGCCAAAGGTATATTATGTGTATCACACAAATGAACGACTGTCATAATATCTGGTTCATGTGATTTTGGTGTCAATGGATCTCGTAAGAAGATTACCATATCAATCTCATTATGCTCAATTTGAGCTCCCATCTGTTGTTCCCCACCAAGGTGTCCAGCAAGATATTTATGAACATTAAGATTTGTTACCTCTTCTATTAATCTTCCTGTTGTACCGGTTGCATATAGTTGATGTTTTGCTAAAATACCACGATAAGCAATACAGAAATTTTGCATTAGTTTTTTCTTTGCATCATGTGCAATCATCCCAATATTCACTGTACTACCTCCTCTTCTTTATTTATCACAAATAAGACAATTCATGACTTAACTTGTTTTATAACGACAATTCTTCCTTTTTTGGAATCATTCTGTCATTTTGTAAACTTATATTTAATAATATTCCTACCATGATCATACTACCCATAAGAGAACTTAAGCCAGAACTAACAAATGGTAAAGGAATTCCCGTGTTTGGTAATAGTGAAGTTACAACTCCAATATTAATGAAAATTTGAAACATAACAAGAGATGCAATTCCAGATGCTATTAACTTTCCAAGAAAATCTCTTGCACGCTTTGCAATACGAATCGCTTTATATACAAATAATGCCAAAAGAAAAATAACAACTAAACTTCCAATAAAACCAAAAGCCTCTGCTATTGCAGTGAAGATAAAATCACTTTCTACAACAGGAACAAGACCCGAGCGCAAGGATGTACCTTCAGCTGACAATAATTTACCAGTCATACCACCAGAAGCAATCGCTTTTGCAGCATTTGATTGCTGATACGCTAAATCTGGATATCGTTCAGGATGTAGCATTGCTAGAACTCGATTCTGTTGATATTCATTCAGAATAATCTGATATGGTTGTTGTATATACCAAAATAAAGCTACAAATGATGGTATCGCAATAGCTAATGTTGGTAGTATTATCTTATAACTTAATCCCGCAATAAAAAGCATTGCTAAAAATGTAACCCCTAATACAATCGAAGTAGATAAATCTGTTTGAATTAAAACTAAACCTGCAGGTAAAGCAATTAACACAAAGGATAATAATAAAACACTCAATTTATTAATCTGTCGATGCATTATATCAAAGAATTTAGCAAAAAATAAAATAAGTATTATTTTTGTATACTCTGACGGTTGTATTTCTTGACTTGTCCCAGGAATCAAAATCCATCGCTTTGCTTCATAATGAGCTTTACCTAGAGGAGAAAACTTTACAATTATAAGCAATATAAGATTGATAATATATAACGGTATATAGAATTTACATATAAAGTGATAATCAATTAATGAGATAATGATCGCCATCGTAATGAAAACTATATATCCTAATACCTGTTTTTCGAATTGTCTTTCATCAGCATCTTGAAGTTTTTGAATTAATACCATACCGATACTACCAAGTAAAATAATAACTCCAAGTAATGAGACATTATAGTGCTTCAAATCGTAATTTTTTAATTTAAACATGAATCCTCTTCCTTACTTACAGTGTTTTAGATCCTTTATTGGGATATTAGCAAACAATGCAGGTACATTTCCATTATTACCTTCTGATTCTGTTTGAGTAATCTTAATATCCAAACCTTCTTGATCAATTACAACATATTTTGATATTACTGCAATAATATCATTCTTAATTTGTTCCATAATCTCTGGGGAACAACCTGCTCGATCAGATACTAAAACGAGCTTTAATCGATCCTTTGCTACATTACCCGATGCCTTTTTTTTGAAAAAATCCATAAAAGCCATATGTTCTCCCCTCCTTAGTTTTTCCTAAACAATCTGCTTAAAAAGCCTTGCTTTCCATTGAGGTCAAGATACGGAACATCTTCTCCTATTATTCTACGGCAAATATTCATATATGCTTTACCAGCTAATGAATCATTACCAACTAGCGGCTCACCTTGATTTGTTGAAATAACAATGTTCTCATCATCAGGAACAATACCAATTAAGTCGATAGCTAAAATCTCAACTACATCATCACTTGACATCATGTCTCCACGTTTTACCATATCCATACGAATACGATTTACAATCAAATGAGTTTGTTTCATTTCGTTAGCTTCAAGTAGACCGATAATTCTATCTGCATCTCTTACAGCACTAACTTCAGGTGTAGTTACAACTAATGCCCTGTCAGCACCTGCAATTGCATTCTGGAATCCTTGTTCTATTCCTGCTGGACAGTCCATTAATATGTAGTCAAATTCTGACTTTAATTCTTCTGCTAACTTTTTCATCTGTTCTGGCGTTACGGAAGCTTTATCTCTCGTTTGTGCAGATGGTAATAAATAAAGATTTGGATAACGTTTATCTTTAATTAAGGCTTGCTTAATTCTGCAATTCCCCTCAATAACATCTACCAAATTATAAACAATTCGATTTTCTAGCCCCATTACTACATCTAAGTTTCGTAGCCCTATATCCGTATCAATCAGTACTACTTTTTTGTCAAGCTTTGCTAATCCAGTTCCAACATTTGCGGTTGTAGTTGTTTTACCAACACCACCTTTACCAGATGTGATAACGATTACTTCTCCCATTTCGTTTCCTCCAAACTTTTGTTATATACAAGATGAGAAAGTATTCTAACTCATTTTGTAAGAATTATTACATTAAAGCCAATTACAATTTAATGTCATTTAAAGCTTTTTTGTTCAGTGGCTCAATGTAAATATTTCCTTCCTCTAAGAAAGCAATCTTTGCTTCTTTTTGTTCTTCTTTGTCCGGATGATCAGGTGCTCTTGCTATTGTGTCTGCAATTCTTATCTGACCTGGATTCATGTCAAGCGCTAAAACAAATGAATTTGTATTGCCATTAGCTCCTGCAAAAGCAGTACCCTTTAAGGCTCCAAGGACAATTATATTGCCCTTGGATACGATACTTGCTCCAGGATTTACATCGCCAATTACAATAACACTTGTTTCAGTTTCTAATATCTGTCCAGAACGTAGATTGCCTTTATAAAATTGCCCAGTTGTATTGGACAACTCCATCAACTTATCATCTAATGCTTTTTTAAATACCTTGTCCTTCTCTTCATCAAAATCTACAATGCAAACAACATGTAAATCCGAGTTTTCTGCGATAGTATTTAAAATCTCTCTTTGCTCTTCATCCGTAAGTTTACGCCCTTCAAAACTAATTGCCATCTGTGCATTACCTAAAAACTTAGCAGATTCTTTAAATTTTAGAGCAATTTCTTGTCTTAGATCCTCAAAACTAATCTTTGCATCAAGAACAACAACAATACCATGTTTGTTCCCTTTAATCATTACTGAGTTATTCATGCAAACACCCTCTATTTCAGTATTAGTCAGAAACTGTAATATTTGTAGCAGTTCCTGCTGTCACATTACCACTTAACAAAGCTTCCGCATTCTCACCATTAAAATAATAACCTAATACTTCACGTCCCATCTTTGCTGCATTTGCTGAGGAATATCCATTAGGAATGACACAAGTCATACTTATCTCAGGATCCTCATAAGGTGCATAAGCAACAAATAGAGCATGGTTCGGATGATTTGTACTAACCTGAGCAGTACCTGTTTTACCTGCTACAGTCACACCCAATGTTCCATACAATCGATCTAAGCTATTTGCTGAAGAGTTAACAACAAGATACATACCTCTTTGAACAGCATTCCAATCAGCATCAGAAAATTGTGTGATTTCATTAAGAATCGTAGCTTCATTATTATAAACCAAATTACCATCGACATCATTTACTTTATCAACCAAAGTATAATTAAAGCATGTACCACGATTGGCTACTGTCGTAATATATCGAGAAATTTGTATTGGTGCAAAATTATGATAATAACCAATCGAAGTTCGAACCGAGTCCTTACTTGATATCTCAGGTTTCGCTTCTTCGATTTCAACACCAGATACATCATTTAAACCGAACATAGTTGCATATCTTTGTATAACATCAATACCATTCTTATCACTGAATTTCCCATCCGAGCCTCTCATTAATCGATAGCCAATATCATAGAAAAAGTAATTACAAGAATGCTGAATAGCGCCAGATACATCCAATAGACCATGTCCACCAGATTTCCAACAGGAAGGAGAAGGAACTACTTGAGTAAAAGTAATTTGATCTCTTATCTTTGTTCCAACATCAATCACATTCTCACCTAATCCAATTAATGCAGATAAAGGCTTAAACGTAGAACCTGTTGTAGTTTTTTGACTGGTTGGTCGATTTAATAATGGTGTTGCATTATCATTCAACAGCTTTTGATAATAATCCCAATCAATCTTATTCGCAAGATAATTATTATCATAAGAAGGATACGTAACAAGTGCAAGTACATCACCTGTCTTAACATCCGTGATAACAATTGAACCGCTACATGGCTCTAAAGCTAACTGACCAGGTGTAATCTCTAAATTAGTTAGTTTTTTAATCATAAAGTCATATGCAGATATTCTTCCATTCGATAGATTAGTAATATCATTCTCATTATATTCTAACACACCTTGTTCAAATAATAAAAGACAAATTTCTCTTCCTGATAAATTTCTTGAAAAAATTAACGTACGATATACTTTTTTTTCGAAAGAATCATTATCGACAAGGCTTGACATTATGTTTTCAACTAGAATATGATAGATTTCCTCTGTATCATAATACATAGTACCTATACCAAGTTGTTCTAAATCAATCCAGTTTTGTGTGATCGCATATTGAAGATATTCACTTAAGCTTATTTTATTATCTTTGTAAGCTAGATAAGTTTCATCATTTTTATCAACCAATGAGTTTAGGATAATCTTGCTGTTAATTAGATTAGAATATACATACTCAAGATATTCTTGCATCTCTTCTCCAGCCGCAGTATTGGTCACTTTATTGTCTATGTCAAGTAAATTCTCAAGTTTTGAAAATATACTTGTACGTTTATCAACAAATCTTTGATAAACTGACTGTTCTAAAGCTGTTGCTCCAGGCTCACGGAATTGTTTTAAGTCCAGAACATTATTATTAATTAATGCATTATAAACTTCGTAAATAGGAACTTTAATTCCTGAAGCTTTTTCACCTTTTGTACCATAATCCAAACTAGGTACAATCTTAGAGAGTAGCACTTCTGCAATATTCTTCTCTAAAATATGATAAGCAGCGACTTGCAAATCTCGATCTATGGTCAAGTAAACATCATTACCAACCTTAGGTTTTGTTGTAACATTCACTGCAACTTCTTTATTATTTTCATTAACAGTTACGGATTCTACCCCTTTAACGCCAGCGAGGTATTTTTCCATCTCTTTTTCAATACCAATTTTACCAACAACATCCGTAGATTTGTAACTTTCTTTTCCTTCTGGATTTCCCTCATTTAATGTTTCTAACTCTTTCGAGTTAATTAAACCAGTGTAACCAATAATATGTGCAAAATATTTACTATCGTTATAAACACGTGAGGTTTCTAATTTAACTTCGACTCCAGGTAATTCAGCTAAATTCTCTTTTACAGCAGCCACAGTACGAGTATTGACATTAGAAGCCAAAGTAAATTGTGTATATTTTGGTGTCGTGTTGAATAAGGTAAAACGAACGATCATGATTTTTAATGCTTCTTCTAACGTGTAATCATCACTTATCTGAAACATCTTACCATTTTCCTTGTCACCATAACGAAGGAAATCAAACACTTGCTGTGGCGTGGAATTAAGCTGTTCGGTTGAAAGCTGATTGACGTTTGACTTACAATATGCTTCCTTTAAAAAACGCTTTAATGCATTACCCTCAACATTAAATACAAGTTCTCCTCGTTGGTCTAGTTCCATCCCAAAATTAAGTTCCAAAGGATATCCATAGCTTTCGAGTAACTTAACTAGCTTATCAATCATTGCATTTTTTTCTTCATTCGTTGTTAGTGATGCAGAATCACACATTACAACAGAATAACTGGATACGTTATATGCTAATACCTTACCAGAGCGATCTTTTATTTCTCCCCTTGTGCTCTTAATTGGTCTTTCTTCAACATTAAAGTACTCTTCTTCCGCACTATTACTTGTATTCCCAACAATTTGCATCTGAAATAATCGATTAACTAATATACCAAACATTATGATAAATATAGTAGCAAGTGGAATTAATCTGGAAGAGAATAATTTTTTTAGCTTATCAATAAAATCATCTAACACTTAAGCTTCCTCCTTATTGCTTATCCTTGCCAACTTTACATTGATAAAGTTAAACAATTTATAAAATATAATTCCCACCAATACTGTATAAATCACACTAGGAAGACCAATGCGAAACATATAATATCCGATGTTTAATCTTCCGCGCATTAAAAATTCAAAAACGTAATAAAAAAAGCAATAGAAAAATTCACTAATTGCAAGTAGTACCATAGGTATCGTAACGTCCTCACGGTCATAAATCTTATTGCTATAACCATTGAGATATCCAATCACCATGTACAAAATACCGTAAACTCCAATTACACTACCAAACATACAATCAACTAGTAAACCGCAAAATAACCCGGTAAACATCCCAGAAAAGATACCACGACTATAAGCATTGGCAACAATTAGGATGAGCATGATATCAGGTACCACATTTGCTAATGCAAAATGAGGAAATACAGCACTCTGCAAAAGAAAGCATATGATTATTTCAATAAATGTAACGATTATTCGAATCATAAGTAACCTCTACTTCGTCTGGTTATCCTCATCCAGACTTTCTAATTTTTCTTTTAAAGTCGTAATAATTAGTACTTCTTCAAGATGCTGAAAATCAACAGCTGGTCGTAGGTATGCTTCTTTCATCAAATTACTAGAGTCCACCTTAATATCAGTTACATAACCAACTAAGATGCCTTGAAGATATTTGTTACTGATATGAGAAGTTACGATTTCATAGCCATCTTCAATTTCAGCATTCAATGGAATTGATTCTACGCGAATCTTTCCGCTATCTAACAATTCAAGATCTCCTTTTACGTCACATGTATCTGATGTCTTTAAAAACATTCCACTTACATAACTAGAATCATCAATGATAGAACGAACCTTTGCATAATTTTTTCCAACTTCAGTAACAATACCAACCAATCCGTTTCCAGCTAAGACATTCATATCTACCTGAATACCATCATTAGCACCTTTATCTATAGTAAAGATACTATAAAAGTTACTAGTATCTTTTGAGATAACTCTGGCTGCAACTTTTGGATAATCTGCATATTTTTGATCCACTTCAAATAACTCTCGAAGACCGTCTAATTCATAACGGTCTTGTATTAAAATAGAGTTTTCCAAAGTCAGTGCTTCAATCTTATCCCTGAGTTCTTCATTCTCATTACGTAAATCTCTTATATTTGCTAGGTTATCCAAACGATCTGAGATAAACAGCCCAACCGAATTAATTCCTTTCTGCATCGGTGTTATAACATATCCTACCGCTGTTTTTAAAGGATTCATTAAGTTACTATACCGAAAGGAAACTAAAATAAGCAGCAAGCATACTGTAATGCATCCAGTTAGCACATGCTTTGGTTGAATGGATATCTTCGGTGTTCTCCTTCTCATGTTAACTTATTAACCTCCGTAATAGGTTTGTTTTAATGTGAGAGCTAGGGAGCTTAATTTACTATCTTCAATAATCTTCCCTAAACCGTTCACTACAGTATTAGCCGGATCATCACAGACATTAATCTTTAGATCCGTATCATGAGACATTAATTGGTCTAAATACTTAATGTTAGAAGATCCACCAGTTATATAGATACCAAGATCGATAATGTCAGAAGAAATTTCTGGTGGTGTGCGTTCTAATATAATACGAATTGCATCAATTATTGCTAACAAGTGCTCTGATATCGTCTCATAAACAAAAGTAGAACTTATTTCTCTTTCAATTGGTAAACCAGTTACAACATCACGTCCGAATACCTTAATTGTCATCTCTTCTCCTGGAAGCGCGCATGCCAATTCTTTCTTAATTGTTTCTGCTGTTTTATTACCAATATATAAATTATATTTTTTCTTTACATTCAATATAATGGATTCATCCAATTTGTTACCACCAATCGGAATCAATTTACTTAAGACGATACCTCCAAGTGACATGATTGATACCTCAGTCGTATCAGCACCAATATCCACTACCATTACGCCTCTTGCATTCAAAACATTGAGACCAGCACCTAACGCATCTGCAATTGGTTTTTCAACGATACGAACTTTTTTCGATTTTGCATTCGAATTCGTTACTAAATCAAAAAACGCTCTTTTTTCAACCTCTGTAATATCAGTAGGTGCAGCTACTAAAAATTCTGCTCCTGTAAATTTGCCATGTTTTTTACTCAATTCATCAAATGCATAGTTTAGCAATGCCTGCATATGAGCAATATTGGCAATGACACCATTTCTTACTGGATAGTCCACTACAATATTACTAGGTGCCTTACCATACATGTCGAATGCTTCATCCCCAATTGCTATTACACGATTACCATCCGCAATTGCTATGATATTCTTGGCATCTAGAATAACTCCTTCATTCTTTTTGTATATCTTAATGGTACTTGTACCAAAATCAATGCCAAATAACTTTGAAGCCATAGTTTTTCTCCCTTCAGTTCATAAATTAGTTCATATTGGGAATTCCTTTGTTTAAAATAATCCCTGTTCTTTTAAGCTTATATATCGATTGTCACCAATAATGATATGATCTAACAGTGTAATACCAATAAAATTACCTGCTTCCTTCATTCGCTTTGTGACCAAAAGGTCTTCCTTGCTCGGAGTTGGATCTCCGCTTGGATGATTATGCAATAAAATAATATGAACTGCCTCAAATTGCAAAGCAGCAAGATAGATTTCTCTAGGAGACATGATCGATGCATTTACTGTACCAGTCGATATTGTTTTTTCTCCTAACAAACGACTTTTTGTATCAAAAAAAAGCACTCTTGCTTGTTCAACTTTTAGTAATCGCATCTCCTGCATGTAATATCCAGCCACAGATTCAGGACTCGTCAAACATAACGTATCTGTCAAGTTAGCCTTCACCATACGTGAACATAGTTCAACGACACTCAATAATTGTATTGCCTTCACCCGCCCAATTCCAGGAATACTCATCAGTTCTTGCTTTGACATATGCTGTAAGCCGCATAAGCCAGATTTAGACTTACTGTAGTTCAAAATGCGAATTGCGACATCCGTTGAACGAATATCCACTGTACCAGAGTGCACAATAATTGCAATTAATTCTGCATCAGATAAAGCTTGTGCTCCATACTTCTCGCATTTTTCATAAGGTTGTTCAGATACCGGTAACTCTTTCATTGTAATAATATGATTCATACATTTTCTAACAGTTGTAAACCATCACTAGTTTAAAATGTTAGAATCCTCCTCACCATCTCTCCAGGAAAGGACTTCTTTGTTACGGTAGAACCCACTAAATCACTTTTAATGATATCACAGTCTTCCTTATTTGTACACTATAAATTGTGTTTTCATAAACCTTCCATCACAATATAATACAAAATAACTCAAATCGTACTATAAGTTTCATAATCCTATTCGATGTTGTCGAATACAAAGTATCATCATTACTTTTAATCATTTATCGTGACTAAATTCTTATCCACTAACTTTTGTAACGACATCATAATACCGAATTTTGCATGATACCAAGTCAATCCGCCTTGAAAATAAACAGCGTATGGTGGTTTAATAGGTGCATCTGCTGAAAGTTCAATAGAAGAACCAGATACAAAGGCACCAGCAGCCATAATAACTTCTTCATTATATCCAGGCATTGCCCATGGTTCAGGTATAACATGACTATCTACTGGAGCTGCCGCCTGGATCCCCTCGCAAAATGCAATTACCGCTTGTGCAGAGTTTAATGTAACTGCTTGTATAATATCATATCGTTGTTCTGTACTATTTGGTATTACAGGAAATCCTAACTTTTCATAAACATTTGCAGCAAAAATAGCACCTTTTAATGCACCTGCTACCACGGTTGGTGCCAAGAAAAATCCTTGATACAACATACCATTAATTCCAAGTGTCGCACCAACTTCTTTCCCTAAGCCAGGTGCAGTCAAACGAAACGCTGCATTTTCAACATACTCTTCTTTTCCTACAATATAGCCTCCAATTGGTGCCAAACCGCCACCAGGATTTTTAATCAAAGAACCTACGCATAAATCTGCTCCAACTTGTGTTGGTTCGATCGTTTCTACAAATTCACCATAACAGTTATCAACCATACAGATGACCTCAGGTTTAATTTGTTTCACAAATGAGATTAGTTCACCGATCTGCTCAACCGATAACGTTGGTCTTGTCTGATATCCTTTCGAACGTTGTATTGTGACTAATCTTGTTCTTTCATTAATGGCAGCTTTAATTCCATCATAATCGAATTTCCCATCCTCTAATAAATCAACTTGGGCATACGTAATCCCATATTCGGCTAATGAACCACGGGATGGAGTAATTCCAATGACACCCTCTAAAGTATCATATGGTTTGCCTACTGGAGAAAGAATTTCATCGCCAGGACGGAGATTTCCAGATAACGCAACGGTCAATGCGTGAGTTCCACTTATCAATTGAGGACGAACTAAAGCCGACTCTGCTTGGAATACTTCCGCATATACATCTTCTAAAGTATCACGTCCTAGATCATTATAGCCATAACCAGTTGTTGCAGCAAAATGAGCTTCTGATACCTTATATTTTTGCATTGCTTTAAGCACCTTTATTTGGTTATATTCTGCAACCTCATCGATCGCCTTAAATCTATCTTTTAGGCTATCTGCGATATGATTGCAATAATTAATTACGGGATCGGTTAATTTCATTTCCTTATATAACTCTTTCATTCGTGTGGTCCTTTCCTAAGATTGGAGCGAGATGTTCTAACATAAACTCCAGTATTTTTTTTGTATCATAGTTGTATTTATCTTTTTCTACCCAAGTAACATTTTGCTCTCGCTTAAACCAAGTCAACTGACGTTTTGCAAAATGTCTAGTATCACGTTTTAATATATAAATAGCCTCATCTAACGAACATTCTCCGTCAAGATAAGCTAAGATTTCTTTGTAGCCTAATCCTTGCATACTAACAAGCTCTCGCGAATATCCCATTTCCCTTAAATGAGCTACCTCATCAATCAAACCTTGTGCAAGCATCTCATCAATACGAAGATCAATTCGTTCATAAAGTTTCTCACGGTCATCATTTAATACAAAGTAAGCAAAATTGTAAGGGGAGGATTTTTCACTTTGCTCTAAGTTATGCTCTGAAATCTTTTGGCCTGTCTGTTGGTAGAATTCTAAGGCACGAATCACTTTTTTTACATTGTTCTCATGGATTGCCTTTGCGGATTGTTCATCCACACGAGCTAACATCTCATGAAGATACGTAGCACCCTTTTCACTTGCCAACTGTTCTAGTTCCTTACGATATGTTGTATCTGCGTCATTTTCAGTAAAATCAACATCTTTAATGATGGATTGGATATAAAAACCTGTTCCACCAACGATTAGCGGTATTTTACCTCGTAAGTAAATATCCTCCATATATTGCTTCGCATATTTCTGAAACTTTACAACATTAAACTCTTCTTTAGGGTCAAATTCATCAATTAGATAATGTTTCACCCCTTCCATCTCATCTTGTTTAATTTTGGCCGTTCCTATGTCCATATGCTTATATACTTGCATCGAATCAGCAGAAATAATTTCTGCATTGATTGCTTTCGCAAGCTCAATGGAAAGTTTGGTTTTTCCAACCGCTGTTGGGCCGGTAAGTATTACTAATGGTTTCATATCGTTACTCCATCTATATAATTCTTTTGAATTTCTTTTCTAATTCGTATTTTGTCATTGATATGATAATTGGTCTACCATGCGGACAATGGAATGGATTTTCCAATGTCAAAAGCTGTTCGATTAACATACGAGCTTCTGTCTGGGATAATCTTTGATTTCCTTTCACTGCAGCTTTACAAGACATCGAAGCAATTTTTTCCAATATCACATCTGGTGTACCTTTCGGTACTTCTTGTACTAAATCATCTAAGAATTCAATGAACAAAGCTTCTCCACATAATCCATACATATCTGCTGGTACCGAACTTACTGCATATTCTTTTCCACCAAAATGCTCGATTTCAAATCCAAGCAACTGTAAAGTTTCTTTATGTTCGGCAAGTACAGCCTCTTCTTTTAAGCTGAGTGTAACAATTAAAGGTGGACTAATCATCTGTGCCAAACCTTCTTGCTTTTCTTTCAATCGTTTCATCGTTGTTTCATACAATATTTTTTCATGTGCAGCATGTTGGTCAATAATATATAATTGTTGGTCACATTCTACCATCCAATACGTATGAAACAACTGCCCAATGATCTGGAAGTTTTGTTTCTTTTGTTCATTGGTAAGAAATGTTTCTTGCTGAATATCTTTTAGTTCTTCTATGGCATTATATGTTGTTTGCGCATCCAACGGAAGTTCTTTTGCTTGCGCATCAGGATTGACTTCTTGTGCTTGTCCTTCAGCATTGTCTTCTTGTGCTTGTGCTTCAGCATTGGCTTGTTGAGCTTGTGTATCAAGTTTATCTACTTGTTCTTGTACATCAGGTTTTGCTTGTTGTTTCTTTGTATAGATTTCTGCCTCATGTATATGTTCAATCGCGTCACGAAGTTTACCAAGTTCTGTATCCTTCGTAAAGAGCTCACTCTCTTTCTTTGTCATAGCAGATACTGCACCATCTAAGAAGGACGGTTTTCCAATTGCATACGAAGGTATCGTAAACTTAGATCCTCCTTGGTGATCGTTTTTCTCACTTGGTTTTTGTGCATTACTTGAAAAACTCGTCTGATATCCAACTTCTTCTACTTTCGAAAGTGGCTTCATACGAGGAGCTAGTCGTTTTGTTTCAAAAGGTTCTGGAATTGCTTCCTCTACTTCACGATTTTCTTTCTTTTGTTGTTCAAAAGTCACATTTGGAATCATATTTGCCTCATACAATGCCTCTTTTAGTGACTGATAGGTCATCTGATATATTTCATCAGAATTCGTAAATCGAATTTCCATCTTTGTTGGATGTACATTGACATCAATTAGCTCCGAAGGAACATGAAAATGAAGCGCTGTAAATGGATATTTATGTTGCATCGTATAAGGTCGATATGCTTCTTCAATTGCCTTACTAATAATACCACTTTTAATATATCTTCCATTGATAAAATAATTTTCAAAGTTCCGATTTCCTCTTGATATAATTGGTTTTCCAATAAACCCATCCAAAGATACTTTACCAATATCTTTTTGGATTTCAACCAATTCTGCGGCAACAGTTCGTCCATAAACATGATAAATAATATCCTTAAGCTGACGATTCCCAAAAGTATGAAGAATCGTCTTATTGTTATTAATAAACTTAAAGGATATCTCTGGATGTGAAATTGCTAACCTCTCTAACAAGTCACTAATATATCCTGCTTCTGTTGTCGCTGACTTTAGGAATTTACGTCGAGCTGGTGTATTAAAGAATAAGTTTCGAACTAAAAAAGTAGTTCCATCTGGGCATCCAATTTCGGTTAACGCTTGGGCCTCACCGCCTTCAATGATATATCTCGAACCAATGAAGGAAGTTCTAGTTTTCGTTACTAGTTCAACTTGGGCAACGGATGCAATACTTGATAGAGCTTCCCCTCGAAAACCTAAACTGCCAACTGTTATCAAGTCTTCTACTGACTTTATCTTGCTTGTCGCATGACGTAAAAATGCAACCGGTATATCCTCCTGATCAATTCCTGCTCCATTGTCCGTGATACGAATAAAACTAATACCACCGTCTTTGATTTCACAAGTAATTGCTGTTGCTTTTGCGTCGATGGAATTCTCAATTAATTCCTTAACAACCGAAGCAGGACGATCAACAACTTCACCTGCTGCAATTTGATTAATCGTATTTTGATCAAGTATATTAATCTTTGACATGTGGCTTCCTTTCTCTACGATTGTATTTTTTACGTTCTTTAGCTAATGCACATTCTTTGCCATTATTTTAACTTCTGTTGTAGTGCATATAACTGATTCATTGCATCCATAGGAGTCAATTTGGTAATGTCTATCCTCTTAAGCTCTTCTATAATATTGTCATTAATATTAGGTTCAAACAAGGATAATTGATCAAATTCTTCTTCCTTAAGCTTCTTTTTCTTTCGATCCATCAATGGTGTTGTAACGACATCGATATTACGAACTTTCTCGGTAATATCTTTATCACTTAATTCTTCTACAATCTCTCTCGCACGAGATAATACTTGTTCTGGGACTCCAGCTAATTTTGCAACTTGAATACCATAGCTCTTATCCGCACCACCCTTAACAATCTTACGTAAGAAAACAATATCTTCGCCTTGCTCTTTCACAGCGATACAATAATTATTGACACCATCAATCTTACCTTCTAATTCGGTAAGTTCATGATAATGCGTTGCAAATAAAGTTTTAGCTCCAAGTATTTTCAGATTACTAATGTGTTCAATGACTGCCCATGCGATACTTAGTCCATCAAATGTACTTGTACCACGGCCAATTTCATCTAAGATAAGGAGGCTGTTTTTCGTAGCATTACGTAAAATATTAGCAACCTCTGTCATTTCCACCATAAACGTACTTTGACCACTTGCTAAATCATCAGAGGCACCAACACGAGTGAAGATTCGATCTACGATTCCAATATCTGCACGATCTGCCGGAACAAAACTACCGATTTGCGCCATTAATACAATCAGTGCAGTCTGTCGCATATACGTTGACTTTCCAGCCATGTTTGGTCCAGTAATAATAGAAACACGTTGATTTGTATTATTTAAAAACGTGTCATTTGCTACAAACATATCATTTGGTATCATCTGTTCCACAACTGGATGACGTCCATTCTTTATATCGATCACACCACTATTATTCATATTCGGTCGAACAAAATCATGTCGTTCTGCAACATAAGCCATGGATGCAATCGCATCTAGTTTGGCAATCGCTTTGGCGGTTGTTTGAATACGAATGACTTCTTTCCCAATCGTATCACGTATTTCAGCAAACAAATCATATTCTAAGGAAAATAAATGATCTTCTGCATTTAATATCTTATCTTCTAATTCTTTTAGTTCTGGTGTTGTATATCTCTCTGCATTTGCTAACGTTTGTTTACGAATCCAATCAGCTGGAACTAAATTCGCATAAGAATTCGTAACTTCAAAATAATAACCAAACACGCGATTAAATTTAATTTTTAAGTTTTTAATACCAGTTGCTTCTTTTTCTCTCGTCTCTAGTTCTGCCAGCCATACTTTCCCATCCGTTTTAGCTTTACGTAAAGTATCAACCTCTTCAGAATAACCTTCTTTGATAATTCCGCCTTCTTTTAAACTGATTGGTGGCTCTTGTGCTATCGATTTGTCAATCAAAGCATGTAAATCCTCGAGTGCATCCAGTTCACTATAAACTTCAGTAAGTACTTCTGATTTGAGTCCTTCAATCAAGTATTTGATATGAGGTAACATAGAAAGTGACGAAGAAAAAGCAATTAAGTCTCTTGGATTTGCACTTTGATAACTAATCTTACCCATCAATCGTTCCAAATCATAGATTGAATTGAGATATTCCCTGATTTCTTCTCTACTGATTACATTATCATTTAATTCTGCAATAGAATTTAAACGAGCATTAATCTTTTTTATGTCAAGCAATGGCTGTTCTACGTACGTACGTAGTAATCGGGCTCCCATTGCTGTTTTTGTCTTGTCTAACACCCAAAGAAGAGACCCTCGTTTTTGCTTTTCACGTAGTGTCTCTGTTAATTCTAGATTTCGACGACTTGAACTGTCGATTAACATATATTTATCGGTTGTATAAGGTGTAATATGAGTTAGATGTTCCAAAGAATTTTTTTGCGTCTGGTACAAATATTGTAAGATTGCACCAGCTGCATTAACCCCAATGGAATAATCTTTTAGACCGAGTCCATCTAAGGCCCCAACATGAAAATGTTCTTTCATTGCCTTTTCACACATTGCAGTATCGTAATACCAATCTTCTAGTGGTGTAAATGCAATTTGGTATCTTTGTTTTAAATCCTCAATGTTAAGCCCTGAAATCGATAATGCTGGATTACAGATAATCTCTGATGGAGAAAACTTATTGATTTCATCTAATAATTTTCTTTCTGAATCGACCTCTGTAACATAATAGTCACCGGTTGTAATATCAATGGTTGAAATTCCGCAATTACCATCATTCCAGATGACACCCATTAGATAGTTGTTTTTTGTCTCGTCTAAAGACTGTGTATTTAAATTCGTACCTGGTGTAACAATACGAACAACTTCACGTTTTACCATACCCTTCGCAAGCTTTGGATCCTCAACCTGTTCACAGATTGCAATCTTGTAGCCTCGGTTCACCAATTTGGTCAAATACCCGTCGACTGCATGATATGGGATACCGCACATTGGAGCACGCTCCTCTTGTCCGCAACTCTTCCCAGTCAACGTAATTTCTAATTCTTTGGATGCAGTTATGGCATCATCAAAGAACATCTCATAAAAGTCACCCAAACGATAAAATAAAATACAATCTTTATACTGTGCCTTCGTGTCCATATAATGTTGCATCATCGGCGTCAATTGTGCCATATTTCGCTCTCCTTTTCTAAAGGTAATTAAAACTTGTGCATCTCTTAATAAGTATAGGATGGTTATATAACCATCCTATACGATCCATTCGTTTCCATCAATTACAACAAGCAAATGGATGAGTATTGTACTTTACTCTGTAATTACACTCCATTCCCCGCTCTCTAAAAACGCATTTGCTGAATTTGTAGCGTCATCAATGATTTGTTCTTCATATCCCATAATCTTTAATAATTTGATTGCATTCTTAGAAACAGCCCTTCCGGAATGAAGAACATAATCAAATAACACATCATCTTCTACTACTTGCTCTTGAAAATGATAATTTGAGTAGAAGTTTTCTAATATATGAGTCAACTCAATATCATGGGTTGCTGCAAAACAGATTGCATTACCTTTACATAAGCTAAGTAATATCTGAGAAGAAGCAGCAATACGTTCTAATGTATTTGTACCTCGAAGCACTTCGTCAACAAAACAAAGCGTTGGAATCGTTTCATCTAAATCATCAATAATTCTTTTCAGTGATTTAATTTCAACAATATAGTAGCTTTCCTGACTTAATAAATTATCTTGAAGTGCCATAGAAGACATAACTTTAAAATAACTCGCTTTATAAGTATCTGCCATAACCGTATTTATTGTCTGGGCTAAAATAGCATTGATTGCTAACGTCTTAATAAATGTTGATTTACCAGACGCATTGGAACCAGTAATTAACACACTTTTATGTTCTGTTATTGAATTCTTAACAGGTTCGTTAATCATTGGATGATATATATTCTCAGTTTCAATGCTTGGTTTTACTTCCTTACTTAATTCTGGAATACAATAATCGCCCATCAATTCACGAAACGATGCAATTGCGATCATACTATCTAACTGACCCATAATTTCAAACATTTCGTTCAACTCGTCTTGTTTTTTTTCAAATGTTTTCATCATCGTATTAAACTTGAATAAATCAATATGAAAAATCATACGAAGGTAGTCCAAAAACATATCAGCTATACTTCCAGAAGGATTTCTAGAAGTTACTAACCAAGAACCTCGAATAAATGGAGCATAAATCTTATAGTTAGCTCTTAATTTTTCACTATATGAGGAAATCTCTTCAATCTTATATCCCCCTAACTCTCCTGCACAATCGACAAGACGGATAATAAAGGACACCACCTGAAAATACTTTTCAATGACCATTTTTCTTTTATAATATTGAACAATATTATTAACTATACAAAATACTGTCGTTAAGATACCAATTAAAGGGTTCACAAAGATAACAGAAATAGCCACAATGAGAGCAACGATTAATAAGGCATGAGACAAATTACTTTCACGATCAAGAATACCAAGTCGATTCATGTATTCATAAACGGATAACTCTTTCATCTTACCCATACGATCTAGTACTGTTTGAATCATTTGACGTTCTTCTTTATGTTTTCCAAAAAACTCAATCAAACGATTGCGTTCCTTTAACTTTTCTGGTTCAAATTCTGGCTGATGTAACATTGCAAACAAATATTCCTCACCAGCTGCACTGCGAGTATTGTTGATTGTCATGAAAATTTGGTTCATATCCAAGTCATTCCATGTAATTTCATCGATATCGCCTTTTTCACGCTTAATCGCATTATAGTAGGAATGCATAGAGACAATCTTTTGTGGAGTAAATTCCTCCTTTGGTACGTCTCCCCATTCCTTATTTAATTTATACATCAACTTTTTTCTTGCAGTTACTTTATCATGTTCCATTTTTATTATAAGGGCTATGATGATTGCAACTATAACTATTACTATATCCATTACTTAGTGCACCTTTCCATGACTAATCATTGTATCTGTTTTTTTAACCATTACCCTATTATAAAAATTGTAAGAAAGAATGTCAAGAACTGTAGAAAACAAAAAACTAACATCATACATTCTCAAATTGAATAGGAAAGAAATCAGTCTGATTTTCTTTTGAAATGATTGATTTTTAATCACTTTTTATCAATATTGCAATGATACCACAAACCGCCATTAACATTGGATAAAATAAATATGGGATGATTTCAAGTGGAGAAATGGTAAGTCCAACTGCGGCTGCTCCTGCACTTGCATATAATAACTGGGCTCCATATGGAATTAGACCTTGCCATACCGACGTAAATATATCGAGCAATGCAGCAGTTCTTCTAGGAGAAACATGATATTCTTCGGCAATATCTTTTGCAATCGGGCCAGCCATTACAATCGCAATTGTATTGTTGGCGGTAGAAATATCAACCAAAGAACTTAATGCTGCAATTCCAAGCTGTGCCCCTTTTTTACCCTTCACATGACGTCGTATTTTAGAAAGAATATAATCAATTCCACCATTCTCTTTTACTAATCCAATAATACCTGCAACGATAATCGAGATTACAATAATATCATACATATTCATAATTCCACCGTTACCATCCATACCACGACCAATAACGTTAAATATGTTAGAAATTACAATCGAGTCAGTAGCTACTCCAACAATAATTGAGAATACTGTACCTAAGATTAATACCAAAAATACATTTGCACCAAGTAATGCCCCGACTAATACACCAAGATAAGGAAGTATTTTCACAAGGCTGTAATCTAAATTTTCAGCGGTTACATAATTGCTGTTCCAAGCAAATGCAAAAAACAAAATGATTGTAATGATTGCTGCAGGCAATACAATCTTAAAGTTCTCCTTAAATTTGTCCTTCATATCACAGCCTTGTGTCTTTGTTGCTGCAATTGTAGTGTCTGAAATCATTGATAAATTATCACCGAACATAGAGCCGCAAACGACTGCTCCAACACATAACGCTCCAGAAAATCCTGTTTTTTCACTTATACCGACTGCAATTGGTGTCAATGCAGCAATTGTTCCAACACTAGTTCCCATGGCGACAGAGATAAAACAAGCAATTAAGAATAGTCCTGCAATTGCTATCTTAGGAGGCATAATCATAAGTCCAAAATTGACAGTACTTTCAACACCACCAGCTGCTTGTACTGTTCCTGAAAAAGCACCTGCAAGAATAAAAATTAAACACATCGTCATGACATTCTCATCGCCCATACTCTTCGTTACGACACTTAATTTATCTGTAAAGCTCTTTTTAGGGTTTTGCAAAAAGGCGACAACAAGCGCGCATAAAAACGCGACAATAGCTGGCATCGCATAAAAATCATTAAATATCAATCCACTTCCAATAAATAATAACAAAAATACTCCAATTGGGAGCAGACCACTAAGTTTTCCTTCTTTCAAAAAATTTTCCTCCGAAATGTATAAAATAATCTTAATATTCACGTTTTTCGTGTATATTTATGATACGTGGAGGAAGTAAATATGTCAATGAAAAGTATTGATTTATCTATTATGTATTGGCAGGATTGAAAGCAATCAACAAAATCTGTCATATATGGAATAAAGCTTTTGTACTCCATTCTCAAGAAAATAATAATGTCTGATATATGGTATTAACAGTAGAAAGAGTAAACCTTCCAGTATCAAAAATGTAATTGTCTCACATAAACAAAATCCAACCATTGCAATCATCATTAAGATTGCGAAAGTTACTGTTACAATCAGATGAATCAATCGCTCATGCTGGAAAAATTGTATTTGTATTAACATCCTCTCTCTAATATCACGTTTTTCTACTTCATCTAATCCTTCGTATTCCTTCTGAATCATCTCATTTATATATTTTTGCAGACGTTTTCTCATATATGTTCTCCTTTATGTAATTTTTGTAGATTATTCCATAAGCAGTAATATAATTTTCAATCCTATTAAGTTCATTTTAAATTCTTTGTAAGTTTTTGTCAAATAAGAGATGTATTTCTTATATATAACATCCTACGATTGGCAAGATTAAAATTCGCTCAGCTTTTGCTCACGCCGTAGCGTAGTGCGCATCCTGTCGAGCTTTTTTTATATACAAGGAAATTAAGAGGAATTTCTTAGTATATAAAAAAGCGTTATCAAAGATAACGCCTTTTATGAATCGTGAAAACTCAAGTTACTAATCTAAGTAATTTCTCATCGTAATTACGGTACGGTAATTTATATTATTAATTTTACATCCTTCACTGTGTCCACTTTCATGAATAACTTTACCGTTCCCAATATACATTGCAACATGATCTACAGAGCCATTCGATTTACCATAGAATACTAAATCACCTGGTTGAATCGTGGACATAGATACTTTTTTTCCACTTTTCGACATCTCACTTGAAGTTCTAGGAAGTCCTAATTTTGATACACTCAAACCACATTTTTTATAGACAGCCCATACAAAGCCTGAGCAATCTGCACCAGTAGTTAAGCTTGTTCCTCCCCAGGAATATCTTAAGCCAATATGTTTCTTAGCTTCTAAAACAAGTGTAGTACGTAAGGAAGAAGCTGTTACCGATTCCATCTTAATTGCTGTCTTCCATTTATATTCTAACTTTACATAATCCTTCGTTACATAACCTTCGTTATCATCGATGATAACTTTAACCCAAATCGTAGCATTTGGATCATTCTTAGTTACTACTTCAACTGACTTATCTTCAATTACGATTAAATCCTCTCCTTTTGAGACTTCTGCGATAATATTATCATCAGACACGCTGGAAGGATTGGATCGCACATTCACATGATTCGCTGTTACCGTCGCCTTTAAAGTAGCTAGCTGCTCTGCTTTTTTATATCCTTCTTGTCCCATATACAGATAATCAGTTGATACATAGCCTGTAACATCTCCTGATTTAATTTTCACCCAGCCATCTTGTGCTTCCTCTAAGGTAATACAATATGCATCCTTTGATAACTTCCCTACTATATTTGCTGAGGTATTAGCTTTTTCACGAATATTAATTGAATCAGTGCAATTTGCTATTGCAATATTATTAGGTATTGTAATAGGTGTGGATAAAAGTGATGTCGTAATCGTAGAATCAGAATCTGTTTCATTATTGTAATACTCAGAAAATAATGCACCAAGGCCCCCGATTCCTTCTCCACTTGTAGTTTCAGCCTTTACCGGCATACTCATACCAGAAAATGCAAGTATTGTTGCTGCAATAAATGCTGTTGTTTTTACAGTTACTTTATGCATACACTACCTCCAATTATTAGATATTAAGCTATATATCTTAGCGTATTTTTACCAAACTTTATGTATTTCACTCAAATTGTTACGAAATGATTACATTTATTACATGGATATTATATCAGTATATAGTAAATATGTCAATTGTTAGTAGTCACATTTTAAAAAAATTATGCAATTTTAACATGTCCCACCTCCTAGACGGTTTTTTATTTCAGTGTCAAAAGTACTTTTTATGAATTTCATTTGTCATTTTGCATGTCAATGTACTTGCTGAAAATGGGATGACTAACATAATTTAGGAGCATACTGTTATGAAGTCGTCGGTACTTAGGGCCTGTATTCTAGGCACTTACGTACCGCTACGACTTCATTCAAGCGAGAGCGTGTTGCGAATAAATTATGTTAGTCATCCCATTTTCTTAACATTTCCTTGTGAAAAATGGCATCTTGCAAAACACTCGCGCCAAGCGCGGTCGCGTAAGCGACATCTTCCTATCGCACTTGTGTGCATCATAGCGTCCTTCCTTTTGGACGCTTTTACATTTCATAAGAAATTCAGAAGAATTTCTTATGAAATGTAAAAGCTGATTCGAATGTACTCATTCTAGCTTTACTAAGAATGAAATCATTGACGAATCAGCTCTTCTGGTCTTGGCACTATCTAAGTTATAAGATACTTTTATAGAATGGAAGCAATTAAATAATGATACAGATTAATCCACCATTACTCTCATTAATAATTTTTTGCATTGTTTCTTGAAGTTTCATCTGGCTATCATCATTCATCTTATTAATCTTAGCTGCAATTCCTTCATCTACAAGCTGTTTCATTGTTTTACCAAAGATATTCGTCTCCCAGATACCTTCAGGACTAACTTCAGCCTGCTCCTTCATATAATTGATCAAATCCATAGCTTGTTCCTCTGTTCCTACAATAGGAGCTATTTCAGTCTGAATATTTGCTTGGATCATATGTATGGATGGAGCATTTGCTTTAATCTTTACACCGTATTTACTACCATGACGAATTAATTGTGGTTCCTCAATTACAATTTGATTTTGCGATGGTGATACAACCCCATAACCTTTATATTTTACTTGTTCGCATGCAGAACTTACTTTTTCATATTCCTGTTTCTTCGAAGCAAGCTCGCGAATCATCTTCATAAAATCATACTCGCCATTTACTGGACATCCAGTAATATCTGAGATAATGTCATAATAATACTTATTGTCAATATCTACAAAGATTCGAACAGTGCCATCTTCCATTACGATTTTCTCAATCTTAAACTCATTCACATAAGGATTGTCAACTTTACAATTATCTGGATTGACATCCTTCATTAATCTCATATTCGAAAGCATCTCTTTAATCGATTCAATTAAAGCTTTCTTGATATAGTGGTCCCTTGGGAATAGTTCTAACCACTTTGGTAAAAAGAAATTGATCTCTGAAATTGGGAATGCAGATAATGCACCAGATAAAATGTTCAAAATATCGTCTTTTTTCATCTGCTCACAATTAACTGGGAGCACTGGCACATCATACTTATCTTCCATCTTTTCAGCCATCATATTGGTTTCTTCTGAATATGGGCGATTTGTATTAAGAACTATAACAAATGGTTTCCCTATCTTTTTTAATTCATCCACAGTTCTCTCTTCAGGAGCAATATAATTATCTCTTGGAAGGTCTCCAAAGCTCCCATCACAAGTTACTACTACTCCTATCGTAGAATGATCATTAATTACTTTTTTAGTACCAAGTTCAGCTGCTTGAGTAAATGGAATTTCATAATCAAACCATGGTGTTTTAACCATACGTTCCTGATCATTTTCAACATGACCAAGTGCACCATCTACCATATAACCAACACAATCGATCATACGAACTGATAAATCAACATCATTCGATAATTGGATATTTACTGCATCTTTCGGTATAAATTTAGGTTCCGTTGTCATTACGGTCTTACCCGCTGCGCTTTGTGGTAATTCATCAACGGCTCTTTCTCTGTTATGTACATCTTCTATATTCGGAATTACCAACAAGTCCATAAATCGCTTAATGAATGTTGACTTACCAGTTCGTACTGGTCCTACAACACCAATGTAGATTTCGCCATTGGTTCTTGCCTGAATATCTTTGTAAACATTGTAGCTATTTGATAAAGCAAAATTGTCCATAAAAATACCCCTTCCATATTTGTGCCAAGTTTAACCTTGATACAGTATATGGTGGGGCAGTTTTTGTTAGAACAAATTTTTATTTACGTTCTCCACCCCATTCGATAACAGCAAATCCGTTTCGTTCGAAGGTAGAAAGCTCTTGTTCTTCTATCTTGATTGCATGATCAAGTGGTTGAAATACCATAAATATTCGTAATATACTATCTGGTTGTGGACTTATCGTTAGCTTTGCTTGTTCTGTATATTGAGTTGTTTGAAATGTTATTAGATTATAAGGATTCTTCTTCATAAAAGGTATCCAAAATTCGATAAATTCACTAATCTCTTTCTCATTTAATCCCATGAAGCTCAATTTATCCTGAAGAAATTGTTCTGTTTCACTTCCAGCAATACAAAAACCCTTCGACATATCATAATCAACATCATTCTTACCTTCCCAGAATAAATAAGGATAGGTATGTCCAAGTTCATCCACTAGTTTTCCATCTGGATAAGCGATAACTGACCATTCATTCTCGTATTGTGGTTCTGTAACTAATAGCTCACCAGCATAATCTAAAGTTACTGTAACCTTAGTTGGTTTGGTTGGATATAGATAAATCACAGGTTTATAAACGACACCCTCTTCTAATTCAAAGTCACTTTTCTTGATGGAAACTGCTGTTAATTCATATGTGTTCTCTCCAGTATTCGTTAATGTCTCATAAAAGACTTCGACACGGTCACCTTCGCAATAAGAATCATCTAGAGTACTATAAACCTTATATATATTTGGTAATGGATAAACATTAAATGCTGTAAAATAATCATTCTCAATGTCTTCTATGTCTAAAATAATGCTCGTTAACGACTCATCTAGTTCTTCAACTGGTTGTGTTGGTTCTGTTGTTGGGTTATTAGAAATATTTTGTTCTCTCCCGCCTGAACAAGAAACAATAAAACACATAGCTAAAATAAAACCAAATATAACCACTATTTTTTTCATTATTATACTCCTTTCCTTTTATTTACGTTTACCACCCCATTCGATAACAGCAAATCCGTTTCGTTCGAAGGTAGAAAGCTCTTGTTCTTCTATCTTGATAGCATGATCAAGTGGTTGAAATACCATAAATATTCGTAATATACTATCTGGTTGTGGACTTATCGTTAGCTTTGCTTGATCTGTATATTGGGTTGTTTGAAATGTAATTAGATTATAAGGATTCTTCTTCATAAAAGGTACCCAAAATTCTATAAATTCACTAATCTCTTTCTCATTTAATCCCATGAAGCTCAATTTATCCTGAAGAAATTGAGCTGTTTCACTTCCCGCAATACAAAAACCCTTCGACATATCATAATCAACATCATTCCTACCTTCCCAGAATAAATAAGGATAGGTGTGTCCAAGTTCATCCACTAATTTTCCATCTGGATAAGCAATAACTGACCATTTATTCTCGTATAGAGGCTCAGTAACTAACAAGTCACCAGCATAATCTAAAGTCACAATAACTTTTGTTGGTTCACTTGGGTAAAGATAAATCACAGGTTTATAATCGACACCCTCTTCTAATTCAAAATCACTTGCTTTGATTGTAACAGCTGTTAACTCATATGTATTTTTTTCCAACTCTGTTAATGTCTTATAATAGACTTCAATATAGTCCCCTTCGCAATAGGATTCATCCAACGTACCATAAACCTTATACTTATATGGTGATGGATAAGCGTAGACTGCTGTAAAATATCCTTCTCCAATCTCTCTTATCTCTAACGTCACGCTCTCCAAATCTTCATCTTGTTCTACTTCTATCGTTGGTTCTGTTGTTGGATGATCAGAAATAATGTTTCCACTTTTATTCGAACAAGAAACAATAAAACATATAGCTAAAATGGTACCTAATATAACCTTAATTCTCTTCATTATCATACTCCTTTAACAAATGATTAATGGAAATATATTACTCCACCTACATTATAATACACTATTTACCATTTTGCCATAACGTATTTGCCCACTTATTTAAACACCATTATTGTTTCTTTATTCAATTATTTGACACCCCTACCAGTTTTTCCATACTTCTGGTTGATAACCAATGGTAGCAAGTTTTCCATTTCGAACGATTGGTGTTTTCAGTACTTTTTGATTTTCTAGTATTTTTGTAACTTTATCCTCCTCAGATAGATAGGATAATAATGCTAATAAATCCTTATCTTTTCCTTTCGAATCTATCATCTCAGTGATTCCACCAACAGCCTGACATACAGAAGTAAATTCTCCTTTACTCATACCCTTTTCTTTTAAATCAATCATCTGAAACTTTATGTTTCTTTCCTTAAAATATCTTTGCGCCTTCTTTGTATCAAAACATTTATTTGTACCAAAAATTTGAATATTCAATCTATAACCTCCATTCGATGTTCTTCATCTAACAACCCTCGCAACTTTATTAGCGTTTGTGATTTCACCTCCTATCCCGAAGAAAGAGTACACATGTATATTTTCGAAGGCCTTACAAGCCCCATACTCTTTGTGGGCTTGTGAGCGTAGCGCGCCGTAGAAAAGATACATGCGTACTCTTTCTTCGGGATAGCAAAAAAATCACAAACGCCTAGTAAACAAACAGGGTTGTTGCATTATGCAACAACCCCCATTAATCATGTTTACTAATAATCGCATGAATACGATTCATTACCATAGTCAACGCTACTGTATTCTCACCGCCACGTGGAATAATAATATCTGCATACTTCTTCGTTGGTTCAACGAATTGTTCATGCATAGGTTTAACCGTATTAATATATTGATTAATGACCGATTCAATACTTCTTCCACGCTCTTTTACATCGCGTAAAATACGGCGCACGAGACGCTCATCCGCATCCGTATCCACAAAGATTTTAATATCCATTAAGTCTCTTAGCTCCTTATTTTCAAAAATTAAGAAGCCTTCAACCACAATTACCTTAGCTGGTTCAATGTGAATGGTATCCTTTGTTCGATTATGTTCGGAATAAGAATAAACTGGACAATCAATTGCAATCCTCTGCTTTAATGCTTTGATATCATGAATCATTCGATCGGTATCAAACGCATTCGGATGATCGTAATTGATGCTAGCTCTCTCTTCAAATGGCATATCATCATGTGCTTTATAATAGCTATCATGACAAAGAAGTTGTACTTCTTGTTTAAATTCTTGTTTTAATCGAACTGCTACCGTTGTTTTTCCTGAAGCAGAACCACCAGCAACACCGATTACAATAACATCTTTCACAAAAACCCTCCAATAGCGAATTCCCATGCGTCAAACACGCAACATTATTAACAGTCAAAAGTGCATGAGGAATTTACTGTGTCTAAGGTGCTTATAATTCATTTACTAAGCTAAAATTTCCTTGATTGCAGCAGCCATTTCATCACATTTGCAATTTTTAAAGAAATACTCATTAAATTTAGACCCACTAATGGCACCCTTTAATAAATCCTGATCAATGTTCTTTAAGATTGTTAACATGTCAACATGGGTTACTTTTTTTACTTCATCTAAGATTTTTTTGTTTCTTTGTTCTGGAATCACTCTTTCCTTCGGATATCCTTGACCGCTTTCTCCTTCGAATAACTTTTCAAAGATATACTGAAGGTTCAATTCAGCTCCCCAACCAAATCCTTTTGCAAATGGAAGTGCAATTGCATTACCATCATTAATCTGAGCAAACATATAAGCATCCGAAGGATCAACTACATGTCCACAAAGCACATTAGGGAAAGAATTTAATGCAAGCATCGCTCCTTGCCCAGTACCACAACCAGTAATTACATAATCAGCTGCACCAGAATTTAAAAGAATCGCAGCTAAAATACCATTCTGTACATAAGTCAAGGAATTCTCATCTTCTGCACTGTACATACCATAATTAAATACTTCATGACCCTTAGGTTCTACTACTTTTTTTAAAGTTTCATATACTAAGCCATTCTTTGCTGCCTGACTATTTTCATTAATTAATGCAATTTTCATCTAAATTTCCATCCTTTTGTATTTTGTATTTGATGTACCTATACTTTATCTCTTGTAAAATATACTACAAATTTAACACTAACAATAATTCTACAAACTTCCCATTTTCATGTCAACAAACAAATCATACCATATTCATTCACAATTATCTCTTTGCGAGCTGAATTACCACTCCAGAGAACTGTTCTCCATTGCCTTATCACGTAGTAATAAATCAGTCACTGCATCTTTTGCGGATTTATTTTCAAATAGTACCATATTGATTTGTTCTACGATTGGCATCTGAACATTGTATTTTTTTGATAGTGCAAGAGCAGCTTTTGCGCAGTAAACACCTTCAACAACCTGTTTTACTTCCTCCATCGCTTCCTGCATTGTATAACCTTTACCAATCAGATAACCAGCATTACGATTACGGCTATGTTTACTTGTACAAGTTACAAATAAATCACCTACTCCAGAAAGACCGGAAAATGTTTCAAGTTTTCCACCCATCTTAATACCAAGACGGCTAATCTCTGCTATTCCACGAGTCATCAATGCTGCTTTTGTATTATCACCAAACCCAAGTCCATCAGCGATACCTGCTGCTAATGCGATCACATTCTTTAGGGAACCACCTAACTCAATTCCCATAATATCTGGACTTGTATAGACTCTAAAATACTCATTCATAAACGCATCCTGAATCATGGAAGCTGTCTTTTTTGAAGACGCACCAACAACACAAGAAGTTGGGATACCACGACTGACTTCTTCTGCATGACTCGGACCAGATAACACTGCAACATCAGCGAGAGGTATTTCCTCCTTAATAATATCGGTAAGTGTCATTAATGTTGTTTCCTCAATACCTTTACCAACATTAACAATTACAGTATCTTTTTTAATGAAAGGTGCAACTTGCTTAGCAGTGGAACGAACATATGGAGATGCAACAGCAAACACAATAAGTTCGGGATTATTTAATGCAAGAGACAAATCAGCTGTGACCTTTACTGAATCTGGTAATTTAGCTTCTGGTAAATTTGGTAGCTTCTCGCGATTTGCAGTTAACATTTCCACTTCTTTTGATAAAGCAGACCAAAGCGTAACCTCTTGACCATTATTACTAAGTAGTATGGCTAAAGCGGTTCCCCAAGTACCTGCCCCAAGTACACTAATTCTCATGTGATTCCTCCTTAACATCTTCTGGCTTAATTCTTGACTTTTGACCAATTTTATTCTCAGTTCCATTCATCAAACGCTTTAAGTTTGTACGATGAGAAAAAAACGCAGATAATGCATATAATATAGCAATTATGAGCATATGTATCTGACCAGGATAACGAATACCTACCCAGATAGGGAACAATACTGCTATACATAATGAACCCACTGATACATATCTTGTAATTGCTACAACTCCAACAAAAATAACAATAATAAATGGAATTAATAGTGGATCAAATGCTACCATAACACCGGAGGTTACAGCGATACCTTTTCCACCCTTAAACTTAAGCCAAAACGGAAAATTATGGCCTAATACAGTACCAAAGCCTGCGTATAATCCTAACAATTGTGAATAATCACAATCCTTAAAAATTAATTCACGGAATAATATAATAGGAATAATTGCTTTTAAGAAATCTCCAATAAAAGTAAGTGCTCCAGCCTTCCAACCAAGTGTACGTAAGGCATTTGTCGTACCAACATTACCACTTCCGTATTTTCTGATATCGACATGATACAATTTACTTACAAAATATCCAGTTGAAAAACAGCCAAATGCATAACCGGATACGATACATATGATGATTCTTAAAACTTCAACCATGGACTTATCCTCCCATACAAGCTAAATTTATTACTTACTTTTCTCCTTCTTTACGTTCTCTGATAATAAACTTTAAGGAAGTTCCTGAAAATCCAAATGCTTCTCTTATTTTATTCTCAATATATCGAGTATAAGAATAGTGCATTAATTCTTTATCATTTACAAAGATGACAAAAGTAGGCGGCTTAATGGAGGCTTGAGTTATATAATATAACCGTAGACGCTTACCTTTATCAGAAGGTGGTTGATGCATCGCTGTTGCTTCCATCATGATTTCATTTAAGACACCAGTGGATATTCTTAGGTTACGATTTTGGATTACAACTTCAATAACATCAAAGATTTTATTTATTCTTTGTCCACTTAAAGCTGAAATGAACAAAATCTCTGCATATGGCATAAATGATAATGTCTCACGGATTTTTTCTGTCTGGCGATATATTGTCTTATCGTCTTTTTCAACTGCATCCCATTTGTTAACAACAATGATGATTCCTTTGCCACGATCATGAGCAATACCAGCAATTTTAGCATCCTGTTCTGTTACACCTTCTGTTGCATCGATTACAATCATAACAACATCAGCACGCTCTACTGCACTTACTGTACGAATGATACTAAAACGTTCAATCTCTTCTTTAATCTTATTCTTACGACGAAGGCCTGCAGTATCAATAAATACATACTCTTTGTCCTGCCATGAAATCGCAGTATCGATTGCATCACGGGTTGTTCCTGCAATGTCAGAAACAATCACACGATTTTCTCCTGTTAACTTATTAATAATCGAAGATTTACCAACGTTTGGCTTACCAACAATCGCTATTCTTGGTCTTTCATCCTCTTCTTCTTCCATTAATTCTGGATTAAAGTGATCAACTACTAAATCCAACAAATCACCAAAGCCTAAAAGAGAAGCTGCAGACACTGGAATTGGATCACCGATACCAAGGTTATAAAACTCATACGTATCAGGCATAAATTTTTCAAAACTATCTACCTTATTAACTGTTAGAATGATTGGCTTGCCTGAACGGCGCAAAATATCTGCTACCTTAAAGTCTGCATCCACAAGTCCTTGACGTACATCAACAACAAACAATATAACATCTGCTGTTGCGATTGCAATTTCTGCTTGCTCACGCATATAGGTTAGCATCATATCCTTACTTTCTGGTTCAATACCACCAGTATCAATCATTGTAAATTGCTTGTCTAACCATGTGACATCTGCATAGATACGATCTCTTGTTACACCTGGTGTATCTTTAACAATCGAAATTCTATCACCTGCTAAGGCGTTAAACAAAGTCGACTTACCAACATTTGGTCTTCCGACAATTGCTACGATTGGTTTACTCATAATTACCTCTTTTCTGTATCTACATGCTCTATTACTAGTGTAACGGTTTACTGATTCATCTAGTATAGAATTGTAGTTACCAATGACATTCCATCTGATTTTACAATACGAACCGTTGTTTGTAAAGCTTTTTCAATATCTTTCACTGTAACATCATCGAGTAGAACTTCTTCATCAGAACGCAACATTACATCTGGCATGATTAAGAAGTCTCCAAGGTCTTTTTCTTTTAATTGTGCAATAATATCTTGTCCAGTTACAAGCCCTGCTACCGTAATATCATGACCATAAAAATCGTTAACGATTGGATAAACCGTTACTTTCGTATTCGGAAACTTATTATGAATTTCAGAAGCAATCCCTTCTAATGTAGAAGCTGCGAGCATCCCTGTTACTAAAGAACAATTACGTACTTTGGCATCTGTATCGAATTCTTTTAGTGCTTCTTCCACTTCATCCACTAGCGAACGAATCATACCAACTCCATTTTCAATTTGAGGATACCCCTCATAATAATCTTCCTTTGGTATCGGTAAGGAAGCTTTCAAATACCATTCATCGCTTAAGAAGACAAATCTTGTTCCACGCTCTTTTTTAATCTTTTTTTGCCAAGCTTCAACCTGTTCAATTACAGCACGTGCTTCTTCCTTGGTAAATCCACGAAAGTTTGTTAATTTCTCACGATGCTTTGTAAGACCAATTGGAACAACTGACATCGTCTTCATAAATGGAAGCAATTGAGATAAATCCTGAATTGTTTTATCTAATTCAGCTCCATCATTATAGCCAGGACAAAGCACTACTTGACCATTCATCTCTAGGCCAGCGTCATAAAATCGTTTTAAATATTCTAATTTTTCGCCAGCAAAACGATTGTTTAGCATCTTACAACGTAATTCTTTATTCGTTGTATGAACTGAGATATTGATTGGAGATAATTTATAGAAACAAATTCGCTCCACTTCCTCTTCGGACATATTCGTTAATGTAATATAATTACCCTGTAAAAAAGACAATCTTGCATCATCATCTTTAAAATAAATGGTATCACGCATACCTTTTGGGTTTTGATCAATAAAGCAAAAGACACATTTATTATGACAGGATTGATACTGATCCATTAATCCATCTTCAAACTCAATTCCAAGATCAGCGTCATAATCCTTTTCGATCTCTAACTCCCATTCCTCACCATTTTGTTTTGCAATAATAAGTGTTAAATATTCATCATGAATGAGGTAATGATAATCGATTACATCCTTCATTTTCTTGCCATTAATACGAAGTAGCTCATCTTTTGCCTCAATATCAAGCTGCTCTGCAATGCTACCCGGCAAAACACGTTTAATTATGTGTCTGGCTTCTTTTTTTCTTTCCATTCTTGTACCTTTCTATAACACATCTGATGAAAATTAAGATTTTCCTCAAATATTCTTAATCTTATATCAGTTTATCATCCACCTAACACATTTGCAACCGAAAATTCCCTTCACTTATTGTTGACTACTTTACGTAATTTTAGCAAATCCTTCAAGCTTTAAATTACTCCTTGACTACTAAGAATTTCGATAACATATCACAAAAAGCTTCTTCATTCGTATTTAGAAATTTGTGAAAACACATTTCTTCCCGTTCCAGCATCTGTCCTAATTCTAAGATAAAACCAGGAATATTATCGACTGTAATTGTTCCATACAGTTTTCCCATATGAGTATCCATTAAACTAACGTTTCCACCTGCATAAAGCTCATAGACATCAAACAATTGACCATGAATGGAAACTTTTTTACCTGCAAATCCAAGCTCTGCAATTTGATGACGAGCACAGGAATTCAAACATCCAGAGATATGAATCTTCGGTAATAGATTACCATCGAGATTGTTATTTTCAATTGCTTCCAAGATAGAAAGTAGCAAAGCACGGCTATTTTGTACACCAATCTGACAAGTTGGAACACCAACGCAGCTAATACTATGCATTACGTTTGTAAATTGATTTTCAGATTTTGTAGCTTCTAAGAACTCGTTTGCTTGTTCTTTCGTTAAGTTTCGCACATATAACTCTTCTTGCATACTAAGGCGCAACTCGATCTTACATTCTGGATTACAGTGAAGCAATGCATTCTCCATATAATTACAGATATAATCATACATCTTCATCGATAACTTACCAAAACGAGGATGTAAAATAACGGTATATAAGTCTTTTTGCTTTTGGGCTTTTAAATTTAACGTATCCGAAATTTCAGGAATCCATTCCTCTTCACCTACAATCGTAGCTTCAATTTTTTCAAATGACTCTGTCTTTTTTACTCGTCTAACATGACGTTCAAAACATTCTATGAATTTTTCCAAACCAACTTCCTTCGGAATAAATCTACTTCTTGCTTTCGCACGATTCTTATAATTTCCCAATTCGATAAACGTACGTAGATAAGCTTCAACATAATAAATAGCTTCATATGGATCAATTAGCTTATCATATGGAATTGCAACTTGAGGATTATTCCCCATACCACCAGCTAGGAACACTCGAAATTTTGGTTCTCCATTTTCTATAACAGCAACAAAACCAATATCATTGATTGTTGCACAAGCAGTATCCTTGCAAGAATTCGAAAATGCCACTTTGAGTTTTCTTGGTAAATGAAACTGTGAGGCATTAGCAATAAAGTATTCGCTTACCTGAAGAGCAAAATCAGTCACATCAAAGGCTTCTCCTTTTTCTACCCCTGACATTGGTGATAGTGCAACATTTCTTGGATAGTTACCGCCTCCACCCCTCGTAAATAAATCATAATCAATGGCATCCATCATAATCTCACATACTTCATCTAGCGATAAATCATGTAATTGAACGGCTTGTCTGGACGTAAAATGAACACTTTCTATTTTATATTTTTTCATATACTTTTGAATTAGTTTTAGGTGTTCAAATGAAATCAAGCCACAAGGTGTACGTAATCGAATCATAAAACCTTCTTTTCCTCTCTGAGCATACACACCCATACCACCTGATTTTGATTTGAAATCCGGAACAGATAATTGTCCTTCTAAGAATTTCTCACCTAATTTTTTAAACCCTAGAATTTCTGATTTATATAAATCACCATATGTTTTCATCTTGTCTCCAATCCTTTTTGTTATTAAATTCATACCAACTTATCCATTTATTATTTCCAATTATTTGATTACCATTACACACATTTCATAAATCCAAAGGAATGTTTCTATTGCTTACCTGATTAAAACGAATCAAATCGACCTAAAATATACATAGGAAACAAGGAAAAGTATGCTTTAAATAATATTTAAATAAATAAGTTAATAAAGATGGAGGAAACGATATGAAGAATAAATTTTTAGTAATTATTGTTATTTCCTTTTTATTCTGTTCGTTAGTTATAGGTTGCAATACTCAAGTACAAAGTAATTCAAATCAATCAGCCTTTCATTCCATATTAGGAATTAAAAAGATATATTCCAATGAATATATGAATCAGTTTTATAAAGTTAATGTCATTGGGATGGAGCAATGGAAACGTTACTCTCATATTAGAAAGAATAGTAGCTACTTTCATGATAGTGTGGAAACCATTAGTAACACCAAACGCTTAATTGACTATCCAACTTTTATGGATGCCTCTGGATTTACTACAACCTTTAAAGAAAAGCCAAAAAATGTCGCTGTTTTATTTTCTTCGTATGCTGAAATTTGGCAACTTGCTGGAGGAACAATTAATATTACAGTTGAAGAAACTGTTAATCGAAATCTCGTGTCAAAAGAGGAAGTGAAATTGGTAGGACAAGGGAGCGGAAAAGAAATTAACTATGAATTATTACTCTCTTATCAGCCAGATTTAGTGATCCTTACCGCTGATTATGAAGCTCAACTTAAACTAGCAGATCAATTGCGTATGTTTCAAATTCCAGTACTCGTACTCAAAGTAGAAAGTTTTCTTGACTATTTAAAAGCCCTGTCCATCTTCACTGAAATATTGGATACAAAGGAACAATATAACCTATATGGGAATAATGTGTTGAACCAAGTTGAAAATGTTTTAGGAAAAACAGATAGTATAAAAGATAAACCTACTGTTTTATTTTTGCGAGCTTATTCTTATGGTGCTAAAGCAAAAACAACGGATCATTTTGTTGGTGCAATGTTAAAAGACTTAGGTGCAATTAATATTGCAGAGTCAAAAGACTTTCCAATCGACACATTAAGTCAGGAAGTAATTGCAGCAAGTGATGTTGATTATATTTTTATCTCGATTATGGGTGAAGATGAAGCTGCCGTTTGTAATTATGTTGAACGAGAACTACTAGTACAACCAGCCTTCTCAGCATTAAATGCTGTAAAAGAAAAGAAATATTACATTTTACCGAAGGATTTATTTTCGTATAAACCGAATCAACGGTGGGGTAATGCTTATCAATACCTTGCCAATCTTTTATATCCTGAAATGAGTAATGAGTAAGCACTTAAATGTAGCATTTTCAAACAGTTAGAAGGGCATAACATGAATCGTTCAAATCAAAAAGCTATGAAATATATGATACTTTTACTTCTGTTGATTATTGGTTGCTTTCTTGCAATTTGCATGGGAAGTGTAGCTATTCCTTTATCGGATGTTTTTTCTGCATTCTTTAAGGAAGATGCTCTCTCCATTAATCATTTGATTATTCGCTCCATTCGTATCCCTCGAGTCATAGGTGCTATCTTTGCAGGTGTAGGGCTGTCAATTTCCGGTGTATTATTGCAGATTGTAATGAATAATTCTCTTGCTGCTCCGAATATTATTGGCGTTAACTCTGGAGCTGGGTTATTTGTACTATGTATTCTTGTTTTTTATCCAAATCATTATAATACAATACCGTTCGCTGCTTTCTTTGGTGCTCTAATTGCGGCTTTCTTAGTTTATATAATTGCTCATAAAACTCACATAAGTAAAGTCACTGTCGTACTTGCTGGAGTAGCTGTTTCTAGTTTGTTAAATGCCATTATGAATGCTATAATGCTTTTTTTCCCATATGCCTCAATCGATGTATCATCCTTTATGTATGGAACTCTTTCCGGTCTAACCTATTCCTCCATACTTCTTCCTATCACCTTAATAGGAATTATTGTTTTACTGCTCTTTTTCTTACGCAATACATGGAACATCCTTCAACTAGGAGATTCCCTAGCAAGTGCCCTTGGTTTACGTGTTAATATAATTCGCTTTCTCCTAATTTTATGTTCTGCGATGCTTGCAGGTTGTGTAGTTAGTTATGCTGGGCTATTAGGATTTGTTGGACTAATTGTCCCGCATATAGCACGACGCATCATCGGTTATGATGCAAAACAACTCCTACCATTTTCTGCAATCTTAGGAGCATTCATTGTAGTTTTATCTGATTTAATTGGAAGGGTTTTATTTATACCTTATGAGATTCCTGTGGGTATTATTATGTCTTTCTTTGGAAGTCCATATTTTATATACTTACTAATACGGCAAAAAGGAGGATATTCTCATGCTGATGTATGATAATGTAACTGCAGCTATTGGTGGAAAAAAGATCGTCAAAAATCTTAGTGTTTGCTTTCCTTATGGAACAATCACCTGTATTCTCGGTCCTAATGGATGTGGAAAGTCAACTCTTCTGCAAAGCTTGTTCTCACCCCATTATCTACAGGAGGGAACAATCTTACTAGATGACCGTCCGATTATTCAATATCCTGCTCGTGAAAAAGCAATGCGTATTGCTTATCTACCTCAAATACATGAGGTCCCTCCAATCACAGTTCGTACTTTGATTATGCAAGGTCGTTTCCCTTATATTGGAATGCTAGGAAAAGCAAGCCGTTTTGACCAACTTCTTGTACAGCGTGCTCTTGACGATACTAATATGAGTGAACTTGCTGAACGTAACTTGACTACCTTATCTGGAGGAGAATGTAAACGTGCCTATCTTGGTATGATTTTAGCTCAAAATACTGATTATATTATATTAGATGAACCTACTACCTTCTTAGATATTCGACATCGTCTGGAATTACTAGATTTGCTTTCTTCTCTTAGAGATCGTGGAAAAACTATCGTTGTTGTTTTACATGATATCAATGAAGCTTTACAATTAGCCGACATTATTCTACTTCTTAACGATGGTATTCTTGTAAAAACCCTTTCTCGTATGGAATTCTTAAATTCTGATGTGATTCAAGAGATTTTTCAAGTTCAAATGACTTACCAGGAAGTAAATCATAAAACTCTGACGAATTTTTCTCTAAAAGAAAAACAGGAAAAAGGTTGACGGATAGGAAGGATGGTAATAAAATATGTGTTGGTTAAAATACACTGCTTGAGCATGTATATGGAAGGGAGACTCTTATGAGCAACAGAAAACTAGTCGAAACGATCCCTATCGCTCCGCTAAAGATAATAGCATTAGATGGTTACAAAGAATTAAGTGAAAAAGTCAATCATTGTGTTGTCCAAGCAAGACATGCTATGCTGGAAATCCAAGAACACGTACCTGCATTCTTAGGATACGACAACAATACTTATCTGGTGGACTACTCCATTCCTAGATTTGGTACAGGTGAAGCGAAAGCTGTCATTAATGATGCAATCCGTGGATGTGATTTGTTTATTCTTGCTGATGTCATGAATTACACAACAGGATATGAGATTCATGGTGAACATACGATGAAATCTCCAGATGATCATTTCCAGGATTTAAAGCGAATTATAGCTGCAGCCAAAATAAGTAAGGTTAAACGCATTAATGTGATTATTCCATTCTTATATGAAAGCAGACAACATCGTCGTGATAAATTAGAGTCTCTAGATTGCGCCTATGCTCTGCAAGAGTTATCGAATATGGGTGTAGAAAATATTATTACATTTGATGCACATGATGCTCGAGTGCAAAATGCAATTCCAATTCGTGGATTTGATAATTTTTTTACGAGTTTACAATTTATCCGTGAGCTTTTATTTACAGAGAAAGATGTTTTAAAAAATAAAGGTGATTTAATGGTGATTTCACCAGATGAAGGTGGTATGTCACGCGCTGTATACTACGCTAATGTTCTAGGTGTTGAAATGGGTATGTTCTATAAGCGTCGCGATTATTCCCAAATTGTTAATGGTCATAATCCAATCGTCGCACACGAATTCTTGGGAACTTCTGTTGAAGGAAAAGATGTATTTATCATAGATGACATTATCTCCTCTGGCGAAAGTATTCTTGATGTTGCTCGTGAATTAAAAAGACGAAAAGCTAGACGTATCTTCATAGCAGCAACCTTCGGCTTATTCTGTAATGGAATTGAAAAGATTGATCAAGCATATCAGGATGGTTGCATTGATCGAATCTACACAACGAATCTAGTCCATACACCAGAAGAAATATTCTCACGTCCATATTATAAGAATGTGGATTTAAGTAAATATATTTCATTAATCATCGATACTTTAAATCACGATACATCGGTGAACGATATTATATCGCCAAGTGATTTAATTCATGAATTGTTACAGCATAGATCATAAGGAAAATTGAAACAGGGTTGTTGCATAATGCAACAACCCCGTTTCCTTTATTACTAGTTTGTTACTTGAATCAATCCAACCATGCTTCCGCGTTTTCCTTGTGTTGCTCGATGGGAAAAGAATAAATCTGTATGACACATCGTACACAAACCAGATACTACTACATTCTCCTGCTTTAATCCAGCTTCTAGTAAAATCAGTCGATTTGCTTCCCATAAATCTAAGTGATATTTAAGTTCATCTTCTGTATTTACTCCATCGCATTGTAAAATTTTCGCACATTGTTCCTTTGAAAAATTTGCTTCAAAGGCATCGGCTACATCCTTACTAACTTCATAACACTCTGGTCCAATGCAAGGGCCAATGACTGCAATCATATCTTCCGGACGGCAAGAATACTCTTCCACCATCTTGCGAACAGTTACTGCTCCAATTTTTTGTACTGTTCCTTTCCATCCAGAATGAGTTGCTCCCACACTCCTTGTTTTTGGATCAACAAATAGAATTGGTACACAATCAGCACAAAATACGATTAAAGGAACGTTACTCTCATTTGTAATATGACCATCGATCTGCGTATACGTACGTTCTCTCGTAATTCCCATACCACAATTATCCTTTGTGGCAACACGGACATTTGCTTTATGGACTTGGTCGGTAAATACAAGATTTTTTTCATTGACACCGATTGCTTCGCATAATAAACGATAGTTTTCATAAACATTAGTCTCTGAGTCTCCGCGGTTAAATCCAAGATTCATTGATTCATAAATACCACTACTTACTCCACCTAAACGGGTAGAAAATCCATGAGAAACAAAATCAAATTGCTCTAAGATTGGAAATGAAATATAAGGTGTATTATTTTTGTCATTATAAACTAAATCAGCATATTGTGTTAACTTTTCTCTTCTCATATTTTCTCCTTACGTTACATATTACTTTTGTTTTACATGGTTTTACTATATTAATGCATCATATGCATTCTTTATTATTTCGATGTTCTCTCCAACTAAAACAACAACGTCAAATCGACAAGGAGTATCCTCTCCGTATCCGTGCGAGAGCAAATAAAATCTTGCACATTGTACGATTTTACGTTGTTTATGTTTTGTAACAGATTCCGAAGGAAATCCACATTCGTGATTCCATCGGTATTTTACTTCAATAAAAGCAAGATAATTGCCATCCTTTGCTATTATGTCAATTTCTCCTGCTCTCGTAAAAAAGTTTCTTTCTAGGATTGTAAATCCAAGCTTCTTCAGATAGTGGATTGCCTCAGTTTCTTTCGAGTTGCCAACCACTCTCTTATTCATCTATTGATCTCCCATAACTTTACCCTTTAGGGTGTCCATCTTATCAACAAAAACTAACACTTCTGCAACCACCTGATATAGTTCCTTTGGAATATAGTCTCCTATATCAAGCTTTGATAAAGTATTCGCTAACTTTTCATCCTTATGGACTGGAACTTGATTATCTTGCGCCTTCTCAATCATACGATCAGCGACGTATCCATGTCCACTAGCAATAATCTTAGGTGCTTCATCATTTGGTTCATACGACAAAGCAATCGCTGTTTTTTTCTTATTCCCATCACTCTGTCCCAAAATAGCTTCCTCCTATGACGAATATATTTCAATTGAATCACTTGTCAGCAATAAAATTTTTAATAAAGGTAGCTCGGTGAATTGGGGACGGCCCAATTTCCTTTAATGCTTTAATATGGTCTGCTGAGCCATACCCTTTATTCGAAAAAAATCCATAGCCAGGAAATACTTTATCATAATCCACCATAAGCCGATCTCTTGTAACTTTTGCTACGATACTCGCTGCTGCAATCGAAGCGCTTTTTGCATCTCCCTTAATAATTGGAACTTGCTTGATTGGCACATTTGGAATCGTAACAGCATCATTCAATAAAAGTGACGGTTTCACTTTTAACTGCTCAATTGCTTTTCTCATAGCTTCATAGGTTGCTTGTAATATATTAATTTCATCAATGGTCTCATGAGAAGAACTTCCGATTCCAACCGAAACTGCCTTTTGCATAATCTCATCATACAATGTTTCTCGCATCTTTTCGCTAAGTTGTTTGGAATCATTCAGATATAAAATATCACAGTCTTTCGGCAAAATAACGGCACATGCAATGACAGGACCAGCCAAAGGTCCTCGACCTACTTCATCTATTCCACAGATATATTCATGATCGTCGTATTTAAGTTCATAAGTCATCATTGTCTGCATACGTTTCTTTTCATTTTCCAGCTGATCTAGTTGTTTTTGATACTTTACAATTAGTTTTCGAACTCCTTCGCGTTCTTCTGATTCGTATGCCTGTATTAAAACGCCTAAATCTTCAACTTTACATTGCTTAAACTCTTGAGTAATCTCTGAAATTTTCTTCTGCATATCTACCTTCTTCTATCGTCCTTTGCGACTACTTGGTTTTGAGCTTTTTCTAACAGTTGCAGTTTTCTTTATACCAACTGATTTATCAGTTTTTGTAATCTTTCTTGTTCCAGTTGATTTATCAGTTTTTGTAATCTTTCTTGTTCCAGCTGATTTTTCAGTCTTTGTAATTTTTCTAGTTTCAGCTGATTTATCAGTTTTTGTAGTCTTTCTTGTTCCAGTTGATTTTGCTACTCCCTTATTACGACTCCCAACTGTTTTTGCCTTTTCAATTCGAAGTTCTTTCGCTTCAGCTTTCTTAATCGTAGCTCGTTTCACAGGTTTCTTATCTTCTAGACTTCTTTGGCGTTCTTCCTCTTTTACCATATTCGGAGTTTCCAACGAAATACGTTCAATACGCCCATTTCTAAAATCATCAAGTACAAATCCAGCAGCTTTTGTTAAATCAAATAGTCCTCCACGTAACAAACATCCACGTTTTTTCGCAATATGCTCTAATGTAATAACGGCGTCAGGATTCTCTTCGATTTCATATTTTTTTGCTAATACGCCTGGATACTCCTTCAATAAATACAAACATAGTTCATACGCCAAATCTGTCGGTACTAAAATATCGTCATTAATGGAACCAATAAATGCAATACGCATACCAATTCTTTGATCTTCAAACTTCGGCCACAATATACCTGGTGTATCTAACAACTCTACATTTTTGTTCAAACGAATCCATTGCTTTCCTTTTGTCACACCTGGCTTATTTCCGGTCTTAGCACAAGCTTTTCCAGCAAAGCTATTAATAAATGTTGATTTTCCGACGTTTGGTATACCAACAATCATCGCACGTATTGGTCGATTCATAATTCCCTTTTGACGATCGCGTTCTGTCTTTTCCTTACATGCTTCCTGAATTACTTCATGGACATTACGAACACCATTACCTGATTTTGAATTAACATAAGTAACAAACCATCCTTTACTTTCGTAATATGCTCTCCATTGATCAGTAACAGATGGATCTGCTAAATCGTATTTATTCATTAAGATAATTCTTGATTTATTTTTAGCAATACGGTCAATATCTGGATTCTTACTACTATAAGGTATTCTTGCATCGACTAATTCAATGACTACATCAATTAGCGCAACGTCTTCCTCCATCTGTCTTCTAGCTTTTGACATATGCCCTGGGTACCATTGAAAATGCATTTCATTTCCTCTCTTTCTCTACATAAGCTGTCATATTAATTCATCTCAACTTCAGCTTTCGTTCCGTTTTCCGCTTTCGTTACAACTTCATCTTTGGTTTCAGTTTCAATAATTTCTTCCTCTTCGACAGCTTTTTCATACATATTAATCTTATTAACAAAATCGAATGGGCTTAAGCGTAGCCAAGCCTTACCAATAATATCGTCAAAAACCACATTTGCTATATTAGCAAATCTAGAATCTTCACTATTGTTTCGATTATCACCAAGAACGAAGTATTCATTCTCTTCTAATGTGATCTTATCGTCGGCTAGTCCACCTATTAAAATAGGATCAGTAATCATAGGCTCCTTAAGTAGTTCATCATTAATATAGACATATCCCTCTTTAATTTGAACAGTTTCTCCCGGAAGTCCAATCACACGCTTTATATTATAATAACTATGTTCATCACCACTTTGCTTAAATACAACAACATCAAAACGTTTTGGTTTTCCAAATTTATATGCTAATTTGTTAATAATGATTTTATCATCTTTCTCAAGAGTAATATGCATTGATTCCCCAAGCATCGTTGTTTTTTCTAATGCAAAATTTATGATAAAATAAGCAAGACCAATGACAGCTGCGATCTCAATTATCCAAAGAGCGATTCGTAAAATAAGCTTTTTCTGTCTTGAACGCTTCCGATCTCGATCTAAATCAAATTTCATTCCATTACTTCCTCCTAGATTTAAAACTGAATTTCTAGCCAATTATTTTCTTAATTGTTCATCTTATTATATCCGACTTTATAGTCTATGTCAAAAAAACTTACCTAAGTCAAAAGACAGAATTGCTTTACTTTAAAAATGGGACTGTCTACGACAGTCCCACGATTGCTTTATATATTAAAGCTTGAATACTTCTAATTGTTTGTCCAAATCATATGCAATTTCTTTTAACGCTTCTGAAGATTGAGCAAGCTCATTTACCGTAGTATCTAAGTCTTGTATGGAAGCTGAAGTTTGTTGAGTTACAGCTGCACTGTCTTGTGAAAGTGAATTCAACGCATCAATAACATGAACAATCGCATTTTGTGATTCGTTTAACTCATTTGTTTTCGCACGAATTCCTTTCACGTTATGAGCTGCTGTATTAATGCCATCGCTTATTGACTCAAAATTCACCTTGGTTTGTTGTAAACAAGTCTGTTGATGATCAACATTCGCCTTAACTTCTTTCATGATTTCCACAGTTGTATTAGACTCATATAATAATCTTTGAATGATTGTCTCAATCTCATTAGCATACGCTCTTGATTGGTCAGCAAGTTTTCTTATTTGTTCTGCAACAACACTGAATCCCATACCAGCAGAACCAGCTCTAGCTGCTTCAATACTAGCATTCAGAGATAAGAGATCTGTTTCTTCTGCAATTGACCGAATCAATTCTACTGCTTTTTTAATATCTTGAGCTGACTTATTCGTAATATCCGTTTGCTTCGCAATTTTCTCGATGGATACAAATGTTTGCTCATTGGAATGATTCAACTGTTGCAAAATATCGGATGACTTATGTTCCGCTAAAGACATTGTCTCTGATAGCTGTGTCAATTCATCCATTGTAGTCATAATATTACTTACTTGATTTCCAATAATCGTAATATTTTCTGAAGCAGTATTCGTCTGATTTGCTTGCGTTTGAACTTGGGTAGCTATTTCACCCATTGCATCCGATATTTCCATAATTGTCTGATCCGTAATTGCTGAAGCAGATGCTACCGTAGCAGAAGATTCCACCAATTCACGGGTTGATACCTTAATTTTACTCACTATTTCTATCAATTGTTGTTGCAAAGATGATGATTTTTGGAGTATCTGACCAATTTCATCTTTACTCTTTAAATGTTTACTCGATAATGAAGTTGAAAGGTTACCTTCTGAAATATCAGATAGAAAATGTTTTGCATACTTCATACGTTTACTTAATCTAGAGGAACTTATTACCGTAACAAAACCTGAAATGATAATAATACATGATGAGAATAGAAGAATTCTCATTGTATTCGACTTAATTTGTGCCTGTACTTCATTATACCCTTTACCAGCAAAAACCATTCCAGCTATCTTATCATGTTCTCCATATAGCGGTGTGTAATATGCATAATAGCGTACACCTTCAATGATTAATGAGTCACTAAAATATGTATTTCCCTCAAATTCAACATATTGACGTATACTTTCGTCAACTGAGGTTGCAAATGCTCGTGTACCATTCTCTTTCTTGATGGATGTTACCATTCTCATACCATCAAAATATAAAGTACAATCAAATCCAGATGTCTCTTTAATAGAATCAACAAGGCGATGCTCACCAGAAACACGTTGTTTACCTTTATAAATACCACCTGATATATTTCTCGTATAATCACCTGGATACATACTATCATAAGAGCCAACTAAGGAACCCGTAACGAACTTTAACGAATTCTCAAGTTCATTTTTAATACTATCATTCAAAACCTTTGTACTAAAACTTGTTAGTACAACATCTAAGATCAAAAGAGGAAGTAATCCAAGAGCAAGAAGTTTTATAATAATGCTAGAATGTGTTGTCTTAGACAAACGTTTTTCTTTTCTTACTTTTTTCTCTTTTGAATGATGTTTCTGATTTAATATTCGCTTCTTTTTCATTCTTTAATCCTTTCTCATTTTGATTTGAATGACATTAAAATCATCCTACCTATATATTATACAATTTTTCAAAAAATTTAAAGATATTTCGAAAAATTTTATATATTTGTAACAAATTTAGGTTTTTTTGTAAATTTATTTTACTTTTTTTTCTAATTTGTTGTGTTATTTAAATTTAAAAGACAATTTTACTTATCCAAGCATACTGTTATGAAGTCATTAGTACTTTGGACCTATTTTTTAGCCCTTACGTACCGATTAGAACGTCATTTAACTTTTTTTATTTCATAGGGAAGTTTAAAGAACTTTCCTATGAAATAAAAAAAAAGAAGGTAGTATCACTACTACCTTCTTCTCTCTACTAATTTATTAGTAACTTCCGTTACATAAGAATTATTTAACTAATTCTTTAACCTTAGCAGCCTTACCAACTCTCTTACGTAAGTAAGTTAATTTAGCTCTTCTAACTTTACCATGACGAACAACTTCAATCTTTTCTACGATTGGGCTGTGTACTGGCCAAGTTTTTTCAACGCCAACACCGTTTGAGCTCTTTCTTACTGTGAAAGTTTCTCTAGCGCCACCGTTTTGTCTCTTTAATACTGTACCTTCGAAAACCTGAGTTCTTTCACGGTTACCTTCTTTAACTTTAGCAAATACTCTAACTGTATCACCAACGTTAAATTGAGTTAATTCTGACTTTAACTGTGCATCTTCGATGCTTTTAATAATCTGGTTCATTTTGTGACCTCCTTAATATTAGATGTTCTTACTACATCTCATTTTCCGTACAGAGGAACATCCTGTCTCACAATTTGCTATTATAACATAGGAGTCATAGAAATGCAAGATTATTTTTATCGTAAACATATTTACTTAGTTGTACAAAAATTAATTATCTTCCCCATTTTTTGAAACCGCAATATCCTCATTAATTTCAAAATCATTATGGTTCTTTGTATTTTCTAACTCCATAGTCTTAATTGATTCGCTCTTCTCGTTATTTATTGTTCCATCTTCGTTCATTCGTGATGAATCAGTTGGAACTAAATCTTTAATCTTTTCAATCGACAACAATTTAAGTAACGTCGTAAGAGCATTCTGATCAGAATCCTGCCCTCCTAAAGTAACTGTATTCTGTGGTACCAAATGTAAATTTTGATTTGTCTTAATTGCTTCTGCCAATGCAATCATAATTTCTTTTTGAACTAGCATCTCAGGGCCACCATAAGCATTAACATTCTTCTTATTTGCTTCAGCTTGTGCATCACCGACTTTACGAATTCTTTCAGCTTCTGCAGCACCCATCTGATTTATTTTCAATGCTTCTGCCTCTGCTTCCAGTTTTACCTTCTTAGCATTTGCTTCTGCTTCAGCTTCTATACGATCACGATTGGCACTAGCTGAAAGCCTTGTCTTCTTTGCTTCTGCTTCTGCTTCAATTTCTTTCTTATAACGCTCTGCATCTGCATTAATCTGCATCGTTTCTTTCTTTACAGAAGCTGACTGTTTTTCTGCCTCTGCTTGGTTTTTCTTTATTTCAATTTCAATATTAGATTCAGTTAAAAATGCTTGTTGAGCAGCTTTTGCCTGTGCCTCTTTTAATAATCGTTCTGTTTCAGCTGCTTTCATCTTCTGGTTGTCGGTTGACATCTTTTCAATTGCTAACTGACGTTCTGATAACTGTGCCATAATCTGAGGAATCATTGCATCTCCATTATCATCTGGTGTATCAATTAACACGTCTTCCAACTCAAGATTGAACTGTCTGAATTCTGGTCCCATCACATCTAGTACTTCTCGAGCGATACCAGCTTTACCTTGAACAAGTTCTAGATAATTCTTTGTTTCAGCGATATGTTTAAAATGTGCACTGATCATTGGATCAAGTGTTTGTTCTACTAATTTCATTACGGAACCAAATCTTTGAATCATCGAAGGTGCTTGAAGATAATTAATATGTACTACAACGGATAATGGAATTGCTGGTTTTAAACCATCCTTTGTGATAACACGAAGTTTCTTTAAGTTATTATCGTATTCATACTGTCCGCCAGAATTTTCATCCCATTTCAATGCAAAGTTATCCGTAGGTACTAAAATAACCTCCTGTGCATATGGATTTAATGGATATTTACCAGGCATTAATGGCGTCTCCCAAATACCACGGCAACCTTCCTCTACAAGTTCACCATGTGTATACTCTGTCCCCGAAACATCCGTCCCCTTCTTACCAACGAAGCTATTAACGACACCAACATGTGATACATCGATAATGGTCTTAGGCTTTAACTCAACGGTTGCAAACAAACGATTGATAAAGTAAGTACCATCTGTTAATACTTGATATTGCATACCTCGATAACCGCCAGCTGCAAGAAAACACTCAATATTTTGGAATCCATTATGATTTAGTTTTGATCCACTTTCATTATCACCCATAATCGGTGCAATTGTTTCATCGGAAGGCAAAGATCTTCCTTCAAATGTTGTTACAACTCCGATAAAATCGCGCTCTACATGGTAATGGCCTTCCTTTACGATAGAAGAATTCATGTAATCTGTATTATCATAATTATTGCCATATGCCATATTACGATTCATTGCACTCGTAATAATGACTGGGTTAAAACCATCTCTCTGCATTAATACTTGGGACATAGCTCGAATCTTATTGTTTTCATCCTTTGAGCCAATTGGAATAAAGTAAGTCTCTTCTTCCGTTAATATTACAAACTGAGCAAGGTTAAATGCATAAGTTCCTTCACGTAATATGGAGCGTTGTGGACCCTTTTGTCCTCCATTTTCAATAAATGCTCTCGTATCTTGAAAGTTTGAACACTCGATTTCTCGTGCTAATGTTTGATCTGCTTTTAATGCTTGACCTGAACGTGCAAATACATAACCGATTTTTCCCTGTTTAATCGTAACACGATCTCTTTTGTATATCTTATAAATTATCCTGCATCTAAAATGAAGTCCAGGTCCAAGTGTATCCGCCTGAAATCCCGCTTCTCCATGTAATGCGATAAAGTCACCATTCTTTAGTGATTTCGTAGAGAATTTTTTTTCTACAATTGCTACTTCATTACTTCCTACCATAACTGGCCCAGTCAATATGAATAACAAAACTACAGCCACTAAAGCAATAGTACCAAGAATGATATATTCCATATATGATTCCTCCTTATTTTTGGCAAGATAAGGCAGTAGTATTTTTTCCCTTGTCATGAATCTATATCAATTCTAGATAAGGTTTAAGTAGTCTTTCTTGTCATGATAGATACAACATTATATTACCACATCTTTGTAAAAAATCCACTTTTATTTATATATAATGGTAAGCAAATTGATACTTCAAAAATATAAAAATTCTCTTATAATTTCTTAAATTCAGATGTATACAAATGAATATTGAATAGACACTATAAATACTATAGTTTCTTTGTGGAGGCCATTATGCAAAAATTTAAAATGCCAACAGCATATACAATCATGTTGATAATTATCATTGTTATGGCAATCTTGACTTGGGTGATTCCAGCTGGTGTCTATGAATATAGTCCTAATTCAGGAGAACCTATCGCTGGAAGCTATCATCAAACCACCCAAAATCCTCAAGGTATAGGTGATATAGCACTTGCACCAATTAAAGGTTTTATCGATGCCATAGAGATAGCTACCTTTATCCTTATGGTTGGTGGTTTTCTCGGTATCGTAATGAAGACTGGTGCAATTAATGCAGGGATTAGCAACATCATCCATTCCTTTCGCGGCAGAGAGAAACTAATGATTCCACTATTGATGATTCTCTTTGCCCTTGGAGGAACAAGTTTTGGGATGGCCGAAGAAACGATAGCTTTCTACCCGATATTACTACCTGTTTTTATTGCTGCAGGATATGACTCGATTACCGCCATTGCTGTTATTTTACTTGGTGCCGGCATTGGAACACTTGGTTCCACCGTGAACCCATTCGCTACTGGCATTGCCTCTGGTTTTGTGGGTGTATCGATTGGTGATGGTTTACTACTTCGTATCGTAATTCTTGTTGTAATGTTGATTATTGGTATAATCTATATCATGAGGTACGGTGAACGTGTTCGTAAGAATCCAAAGACCTCTATTGTATATGAACAGTATGAAGAAAATAAAAAACATTTTACGTTTGAAAACGAAGGTGAGGATAAGATGTTAATGACAGGAAAGCAGAAAATTGCTCTAACGTTATTCATTGTTACTTTCCTTGTTATGATTTACTCTGTAATTCCTTTTAAAGAACTTGGAATTACGATACTTCCAACTCTAGGCTGGTGGTTTCCAGAGTTGTCAGCATTATTCTTTGTCAGTGCGGTTGTTATCGGAATTGTATATCGATTCAAAGAAAGTGAAATAGTACATCATTTTGTCGATGGTGCTGCTGATATGGTCGGTGTTGCCTTAATTATCGGTATTTCTCGAGGAATCACTATTATTATGAACAATGGCCTCATTACTGGCACAATCCTCTATTGGGGCGAACGTGCCTTAACTGGTGTCGGATCGATTGCATTTATAGCATTTACGTACATTTTATATATTCCATTATCTTTTCTAATTCCGTCAACTACTGGACTAGCAACACTTACAACTCCAATCATGGCACCGCTAGCTGATTTTTCTGGTGTCAGTCGCGAACTCGTCGTTACCGCATATCAATCTGCCTCTGGTGTACTAAATCTTTTTACTCCAACTAGTGCTGTAGTTATGGGTGCTTTGGCGATTGGACGTATATCTTTTGACCGATATATAAAATTCGTATGGAAGCTTGCCCTGCTAATTTTCCTAGCAACCTTTGCATTACTAGTACTAGGTGTAATCATATCATAATATGAAGAAAATCATCTGATCTAGGATCCTATCTTCTAAAAAGTATTTTACTTTTTAAGAGTTATTTCGACATCTTCATATTGCGCTTTGTGTGCATCATATTCCTTTTGGACGTTTTTTTATTTCACAGGGAAGTTCAAAGAACTTTCCTGTAAAATAAAAAAGGAATTAGTCAGAATGACTAATTCCTTTCTACCGTATGTAAATGAGTCCACTACAAGAATTTACCTCATTTATAACATAAATTTATGCTTTCCAAAGACTGTGAAGATTACAGTATGCATAAACTGCCTCTACTTCATCTCCTTCACACATTGAAAAGCAAACCTTAGGTTCCTGTCCTGGTGCTAAGGCCTTTCTTTGGTTTCCATATTTTGTCTGAATAGATACCCATTCAATATAGTGTTCCGGCGTCATTGGATGTTCGACAGCACCAATTTTTACATAAACCTCATTACCTTTTACCTCGTAAACTGGAACATGCTTTTCTAACGATGCGTCTGTTGTACCAGGAATAATCTCCTTCATCACTTCCCCACAGCATTCGATTGGTATTCCGCTTTCTTTCACCATCGCTATGATATTACCGCAATGCTCACAAATTAAAAACTTTTGCTCCATAATAGCCTCCTTGCATATTTATTCTCAGGTTGAATAACAACCCTGCTTTCTTCGACCATCTTTTTCACTCAAGATTAATATAGTTTTTATGATCTTCAATATTTCATTATTATACCATATCAACCAGATTTAGTAAACATTTTAGACTCATCTTATTATATTCAAATTCAGTCTTTTGAATGTCTCGTATATCCTCAACCTTAACTAGTCAACGGAAAATCCAACTGCTTTTAACCCATTGTAGTATCTTCCACTTTGAGCAGTAAACTTTAGAACACAATAATTAGGATCCTTGACACCTTTTGTGTATACTTTAATATCTTCTTTTTGCCATATCATTTCTTTTGTATCTTGATCTTTTAGAACCTGCATTGTCCCTACTAACATAACTGCTTCATACTGAAATAAACCCTTATGATAAAAGTATAAACTCGCATTTGGATTTTTTTTGTATTGCTTTACTCTTAATGACTCTGTACTCGTAATAAAGTAAAAATCTACGATGCCATTTCTTTTTCTAGGTTTCATCATCGCTTTCATATTTGGAAAACCATTCTCATCAATTGAGCATATAAAACTAATCTTTTGTTTTGAAATAAAATTTTCTACTTTATTTATATCTAGCATATACGACATACCTTCTTTCTCAGCACTTAAATATCACCTAGATTATAGCGAAAAGCTCAAAAAATTACAATATTAAAAGTAAATCAGCATTTATTTGTCTAATCCACTGAGAACTTTTCATCCTTAACATATTCCAATATGTCACCTGGCTGACAATCTAAGGTTTCACAAATAGCCTCTAACGTAGAAAATCGTATTGCACTAATCTTACCAGTTTTAATCTTCGATAGATTGACATTAGAAACTCCAACTTTTTCAGATAACTCATTTAATGACATCTTACGATCAGCCATAACTCGATCTAATCTTAGGATAATTTTTCCCATTCTTCCTCCTATAATGTCTCATCCGATTCACTTTGTAACAGGCATCCATACTCAAAAATATATGAGATACACCAAAGAATTCCGGCTGCTACAATGCCAGTAAAATCGAAGGAATATTGTAAATCAGTCATTGTATTTCCTGTATCCACATTTACCATAACCATTACAAAAAAATAAATTGCAATTTTACGAATCGTTTTCACATGCTTCATCTCAAATGGACTTCCGTTCATGTTAATCTCTTGAAATAATCTTCGTGCCAATTTTAACAATAAAATCATTAAAATTGTTCGTACAATCATTACAACTAGGATTGTTATTAATTCCTCTTTATTCACATTCGCTAATAGATCACTGCTTAATGGGCTTCGTACAATAACATGATCATTGATAACAAGCAAATCCAAATTACCATTAATTAATACCCAAACAAAACCAGCGATCAAAAGACCTAAGCCAACAAAGCTAACAATTTCAATCACTTTAATTAATACACATAATACCTTACTTGTTTTTTGAATTCTTTCCTTGATTCCTTTTTGGGATTCCATATCGATTACTCCTTTATGTATGTTTTATATTACGAATATAATATATTTTTTTATCTCTGTCAATATATATTTAATGTTTATCGATAAATATTTTATATAAATTGATATTGCTTATTCTTTCAAAAGTAATTAAGCCTATAATGGAGCCTCAAAAAATACCTGCATTTATAATCAGCAGGTAATATTATGCGTTAAGAGAATAGTTATCAATTTTATTGATTCATAGAAACAAACATGATATTATGCAATTACCGTAACATGAATGGAGGGATTCTTTATGAAGCAAAGGTTTCCATATATTTTGTTAACTTTTCTATTACTTTCAATCGAAGTAATCATCGCGCTATATGTTCATGATGATTTTATTCGACCTTATATCGGAGATATTTTAGTAGTTATCTTACTCTACATGTTGATTCGAATCTGTTTTCCAAAAGGAATTCGATTATTACCACTATATATATTCTTATTTTCTATACTCACAGAATGGTTACAATATATTCAGGTTGTAAAGCTACTCGGATTATCCGACGTTTCTTTTTTTAGAGTACTGATTGGAAGTACATTTGATTGGAAAGATATTATCTGCTATGGAATTGGGTGTTTCTTCTGTTTTATCATTCCACTTACATATCATCGAATACATAAGAATGAGGCCTAGCATTAATTACTTCATGCGATGGCCTCAATGCCCCAAAACTATATAATTATGTTATAAATTATATCTCTTTTATTACGATTTTAATTAATTGCTACTCATATTTCATACTTTCCATAATACTGATTTTTCTATTGCTTTTTAACGGAAGAAATGATATTGCCAACATTGCAATAAGTCCGGTAATGCTTAAAACTGCAATGGACGTATAAGCCGGCTGCACAGTTACACTCCCCCACATAACACTAACAACTTTCGGTATGGTAGTCATCATGAATGAAGCAGCTAGTAGCCCTGCTAAGCTTCCTAATAATCCGATGGTTACTGCTTCTGTCAATAGCATTTTACTAATTCCCTTATTCCCCATGCCAATACAATGATACAAGGCAAGACTTCGCTTCCTTTCCAAAAAACCTGATATAATATTATTGAGCATTCCAAGCATTCCGATGCCTACAGCAAAGTATGTATAGATACTGATGGCCTTAAATATCGAGTCCACCTTATCAGCATTAGCATTTTCCAATTCCTGTTTCGTATTAATCGTAAGAATATCCTTTGAAAATTTACGCTTTAGATTAAGTTTAAGCAAATTCGGATTCACATCTCCTCTTACATTAAAGCAATCATAGTATGTAGTACCGACAAAGTTTTTATAATTAGCCCCTGAGATATATGCCACATGACCAATCCCTAAGTTCGTATCTACAAATCCAGTTATGGTAAATTCATCTTCCTTATCCTGGTACCGAATCTTCAAGATATCTCCAAGCTTTAAGCCTAATTTATTCTTTAAAATATTAGTTGTAATTATATTTTTTTCTTGATTTAAGCTATCCACAGCAGTTCTAACCTCATCTAGCCCACCTACCACATTCATGTTAAAGAAGTCAGAGTCTTCAATCCCATAGAATAAATTTATGAACAGCCCGTCCTCTCCCAGTGTACAATCGTAGCTTTTATAATAACCTATTGCTTTTGTAACTCCATCGACTTCTTTTACCCTTCTTAAGCTGTCTTCATCCGATATTCTAAGGTTAAAACTAATATCATAATCATTATAATGATCCCAAGAATAATGAAGATCATAAGACATTGTATGAAAAATGGTTACCATGTAGGCAACAATTGCTATCATCGCTGAGTACAGTTTTAAATTACCTGCTAAAGCTTTGTCTTCAGAGACATTACGGATACCAAGATAATACTCATGAGCGAACCCCAACTTACCAGCGACTTCTGCCAGTAGCCGGATTAAGCCTGGTAGGATTAACACCAGACCAATCAAAACACCGATTGCTAACATACACCCTACCACCATACCGATGATTGAGTTTGGAAGGCGAGGTGTAAGTATGATACAGGCTAGTATCAATACGGTTCCGACTATCCAAACCTTCGATTTTTTTGTAAGTCTTTGCTCCCTTTTATACAGTATAATATCCTTTATCTGCAACTTGGTAGTCTTACGAATTATGCAAATCGCACTGATGCAGGTAATAATTACTGACGAAACAATAGTGATTGTAATTTCCTCTATTCCAAATAACAAAGGGACACTATTGGTAAAGGTTCCATTATCCCGAAAATAAATATTCTTAGCAAATGCAAGCACACAGATACCGAAAAAGCAACCAAATACTCCACCGATTACTCCGATTCCTGCACTTTCCAATAGAAGAAGTCGGCTTAGTTTTTTCTTTGTAACACCAAGGCTTCTAAGAGTCCCCAGTGAGGATATCCGTTCTGTAGTAATCAGTCCATACCCAGAAAAAATAATGAACATAGTCATTAAAATAACAACCAGGGTGGATATTCGAAATGGCAGAACATAATTCGTGATTTCTGCATTCACTAATTTTGTATCAAGGGTATATTGAACCTGGTAATCAGAAAAAATTATAGCTAATCGCCCATAGAGATTCTCCAGCTTCGTGGGATCTTTTATCTTCAGGTATACCTGATTTGACTGACCACCATATATTGCTTCTAGAGTCTTTATCGGTACAAAAATTTTACCTCCATCCGCCAACTCTCTAGAGTATATACCCTCTTGCTTTGCTATAGCTGCTACAGTAAAATCATGTTCTACTCCATTCATCTCCAGTGTTATTGTATCATTTATTGAGAAGCCATATCGAGTGGCATATACATCCCCGACGATTATCCGATTATTGCTCCAATCCTTAAAGTCACCTTCCTTTATTCCAAATGGGTTATGCTTCTGAAATTCCTCTATATTAACTCCGTAGACTTGGAAATAGTACATATCTTCAGTGTTCGGGGCATATAAGGCATACTGGTTCTGAATGGCGCAGATATATTCTAGTTCCTCACTAAATTCCTTAAGCAACTCCGTATTAATCCACTCCTTCGCACCAACATCTTGTTTAACTCCGATAAATAAATCTGAGTTCCCTGCATATCTGGAATCCGCTTCATAAATCATAAATTCTATTGTTCTTTTAAATCCTTCATTTGCAAAGATCAAAGCAGATGAGGCAGCAATCGAAAAAAACACCAGAAGGATTCTCACCTTCTTTTCCAGCAGGCTCTTTAACATAAACTTAAATAATATCATGTCCTTCTCCATTCATTCAAACTATCCTTCCATCCTTTAAGCGGATGACTTTTGTTCCATACCTGGTGGATTCCTCCGAATGAGTTACCATTATGATCGTAGTTCCCTTTTCCTTATTTAATCGCCTGAGTAACTCCAAGATTCCAGTACCGGTAATACTGTCAAGGTTTCCGATCGGCTCATCTGCAAATATAATATCTGGATTAGTAATGACTGCTCTGGCAATTGCTACTCTCTGCTGCTGACCTCCGGATAATTCCTTAGGGGTATGATTTCTATGACTGGTTAAGTTCACAATTTCCAATATACTCTCTAACTTTTCCTTTACTTCTGTCCTTTTCTTACCCTCTAGAAGGAGCGGTATCAGTATATTTTCCTCAACTGTTAAATTCGGAATAAGATTATACGCTTGAAATACAAATCCGATTTCATTTCTTCTCATTTTGCTTTGCTGATTGTCATTCAAGCCTATGAGGTTCTTAGAATTAATCTCAATGTCTCCCTCGGTTGCGGATTCCAATCCTCCCAGCAAGTATAGTAAGGTACTTTTACCGGAACCTGACGGACCCATAATTGATACAAATTCACCTTTTTCTATAGACAGATTTATCTTTCGTAATGCCGTTACCTCCTGATTTCCTAAATAAAAGGTTTTACTTACATTCCTTGCTGATATTAATACTCGACTCATTTTTCATCTCTCTTTCAGCTCTCTGTTTTATTTTTTCATTGATATAATCTACATCTCGCTTCGTTCTGCTCAAATCTAGGAAGTACCCAATTACATAAACCGGTGTAACATATAATAATATCTGCCATAAGTTGTAAAACTGAAACCAACCGAAGGTCAAGCCCTCAAGGCCTACGATGATGCAAACCATCAGATATTCTACAAAAACCTCAACAAGATAATAATTACTTTTGAATTGAATTGTCAAAAGCTGTGCAAGGCAAATTAGTCCTGCTAAGATTACCAGTTGCCATGCAAAAATCGTATTAGTCCATAAACCCTGTATTAAGGACTGTACGGTATATATAGCAAGAAGCATCAATGAAAAAAGGAGCAGTATCTTTTTTATAAAGTTCTTTATCATACCTTATCTCCCCCCTTTACTTAAAGCTTCCTTGATAACCGGAAGATAGGTTCTAGATATTGTAATCTTTTCCTCATTAAATAGTGTAGCTTCCATCTTGCTGTTATACAGTCTTTTTATATTTTTTAACACATCCAGGTTCAATATACAGGCCTTGCTCACTTGGACAAAATCATATGTTTTCAAGTCTTCAACAAAATGATAAAGCTTTTTCTCTGAGCGAAAGACTTGATTCTTGGTATATATGAAGGTCTTCTTATCCACGCTCTCAATATAATATATATCATATATATTTATCTTATATTGCCTTCCATTATCAGCTCCTATAACTGTATGGCTACAGCTTTCCACTTTTTGTACTAGTCTCTTCACATCAGAATTCATCTCTGGATACTGAATAATCACCTGAATTTCTTTTTCATCTCTCTGCTCTAGTAATAGCTTCATCTCCGGTTCCCCCTTACGAATTAAAAATATCACCTCTGTATCAATATATCAACAGGTCCACTACCAATCTACAAATGGTACTTACCAACTTACAATTGATTATGTAAATTTTACCATTATATTACTATTTGAGGCAATAGCTTAGTAATCACTTTACCTTTCTGCACCGGAAGAAACACGCAATATATTCATATTGTCTATACTCATAGAAAGTAGAATGAGGCCTCGCATTAATTACTTCATGCGATGGCCTCAATGATCAAAATCTTTAAAAATGTGTTGTATTTATAAATCTTAACTCTTTTGTATTAAAACTCACATCCAATAGAAAACATATACTCTTTGTATTCACTTGCCTTTTCATCCCAATGTGTTTTATTCCAATCTGCAAATTTTTGAAAGACATCTTCTGATGTTACTGCCTTAATGGCACGAATTAATTGATAATTGTTATTTTTTCTCTCCTTGTCATTCGTAGCATAACTAATATCTAATTTTCGTCCATTCGCTTCTTTTGACAGCTTACAGATAATATCTTCTCCGTAAGTATCCGTTAGAAATTGCACGAAGCGAAAACCATAATGATAAGAATCACCATAAGGTTCAAAAGTCGCTTGGAATCCAGCCTTACCCTTACTAATAATGGAATCATCGTAGGACACAGGATAATAATATTGAATCAATTGCCACATAGGTGATTTTAAATGTCTTGCCAACTGCTCTTCCATATAACATGCAAAACCTTCTTCTAAGGTACCACCGAAGTTTACTCCGTTCTGTAACTGCACCGTATGTGCCAACTCATGGCGAATTGTCTGATATCCATTATAATCATAGTCAAAATCCTTTTGATCGAGTACAACACCAGTTTCCCAAGCATATTGTGAATAAATACCCATATCCTTACAAACAATTACATTCACTTTTTTATTATTCTTATTCACATTCTTAAAGCTATCTTCTTTAAAATATTCTTTTCTCCATTCAAGATCACAAATATATTTATCTGTTGCACCGTAAGTAAACCCGGATAATTCTTCTATAGCTTCCATATAAGAAGTTATCAACTCCAACATATCTCCCTTTACAGTAACACCTTTTTGAAAGAAAAGAATTGCTTTCTCTCCTTCCACATATGCATCATATTTCAATACATAAGTATCCTCTTCATCCCCACTTAAAGTAATCTTTTTCCAATCAGTTTTTTTCTTTTCAACTTTTTTAGTTGTAATCTGATTGGTTGTAGTTACTCCATCAGCTTTTATTAGCTGCTCTGCTTGAGCTGTTTCTAATCCAATACCTGATTCAAAACACAAAACAACAACAAAACTAATAACTGCAATAAAAATTTTCATTCGATTTTTCATAATTATCCTCCAATAATAAATTTCATTTCTTTTAATTTATTTTAATGTATAACTTATGTCTTGAGTCTTTAAAACAATACTTGTAGCATTCTTGTAATCAATGGATGGAAAATAAGGATTTATAAAACAATGATATTTCTTACCTAATTCACCCTCGATATCACACCAAGTATAGCCTATGTTATCTTCATTCACTTTATATTCCTGTCCATCTACTACAATTAATAGCCCATTTACAAATTTGATCCAATTGTCTTGTAGCTGCGGTTCTAAGATTGAATAATCTACCCCACCACTCAAGAAAGCTGTTCCTTCTAAATCATATTGAAATCTTAATTCAGTCCGATATACTCCGTATTCAGCACTTGTAAGGTAGTAATCAATTTCACCCTGTGTAAATTTAACTTCTTCATAATTCTCATAATGAACTGGATAAAAAATACTAGCTGGTGGTGTAAATCTATATTCCATATTTAGGTCATACCATTCACCATACTCATTATTTGGATTATTTAAATCTAAAATCACCTCACATACATCTACAACTACAGGCTCACCTCGTGTCATCCATACTGGCGGGCCAATCATACTGACATGATAAAGGTTTGAAACCTCATTATCTCGCTCTCCATATGCAGTACAAGGTCCATAGTTATCTAATTCATTCGCATATTGCTCTTCACCTAAAACATATGCATACATAAGTATCTTATCATTATCCTTGGCAAGCTTCTCATCATGAATATAAACATCAAATACCAATAATGGTGTTTCTGCATCACCCGCAACAGCTAAAAGATCGACCTGAAATACATCCTCCTCTTTTGATTGTCCAATCTCATAGAGATATCCTTTATCAACGATCTTAGCGGTAACTTCATCCTTAAAGATATTTCGAAAAATATCACCCCAGACACCTGTTGCTGCAAATACTGTAGTCCCCATCAATAAGAAGCAAGCTATTGATACAGCTATCGGGCGCCAAGTTCTATGTCTTTTTTTATACTCTTCAATTTGAATGACTTTTTCACTATTTTTAGTTTTTGCCAGTATGTCCTTTGCATCAACCGTACAATACTCATTACAAAATTTATCTATCTCTTCTTTGTATTCTTTATTTAGCTTCATTAAAACCAATCCTCCCTGTTTAAGATTTTAATTAGTTTCTCTCTGCCTCTCTTTAGCCGAACTTTTATTGTATTCTCCGGCATGTTAAATACATCAGAAATTTGTTTGATTGTATAATCCTCATAATAAAATAAATGTAAAGGTATCCTATATTTCTCAGGTAATGAAAGTACAACACTTAACAACTCGTTACCATGATTCATATCAAAATAAGGAATTTCTTCTGACAATGGGACATTTGTTTTATGTCTACTCGATCTACAATAATTATTGCATAGATTAATTGATACACGAATTAGCCAGGCCTTTAAGTGCTCATCGCTTTCAAAATCTACATTTGCTTGATATAGTCGAATAAAAACTTCCTGTTGAAGATCTGCAGTATCATCAATGTTCTTCAAATAGTTAAATATCACCGAATACACAGTATTTTTATACTTATTGTAAATTTCACAGAATACATCATCTGTCATGCTCATAATATTTTTCTCCCCCATTAATTAGATGCGCATCTTACTAATCTGGACCTGTATACTTATAATACACATTAGATATGGAAAAAGTTTCAATTATTAAGGAAAAGTCCCAAGCTTTTGCCTGGGACTTTGTCGACAATCTGAGTCCTTCCAATAAAAGAAGATACTTTTTTATTGAATCGTATATTTAATTACGTTGCTAACTGGTACATATTGTCCTTCGACCCATGCTTCAAGATAACACTCATAATCACCAGTATCTTGTCTATAATATTGGTAAGATAATTCGTTTTCTGCATTTCTGCTTAATACCTCTCTTCCATTATAGATAATTACCCAGGCTAAATTTTCATATTCAGATACTTCTGGACGATGAATCGTATAATCATCAGACATTGTTATCTCGATAAGATTATCAACCTTTATCTCACTAATGGCTTTTTCATTATAGGTCAAAAAATTAAACTTTTCTCCATTCACGATTACATCTGCAGTACAGTCCTCGATGTAAGCATGAGCTGCATGTCCTAGCATTGACCCAGTAGATCCATTACCTGTAACTGTACCACTTATCTTACAATTGATATAACTTCCACCAATTGCCTCACCTGATAGAATTGCAGTAGAACCATTACCATTAATTACAGCATCTTGAATAATAAGATCTTCCACCAAGCAGCCAACTTCCCAACCTATAAGGCCATTATCCTCCATATGTAAACCAATGAGCTTATGATTATTTCCTAGTATTACCCCACTAAAGCTATGGGAAATAGGATAACAGGACCACCCCATGGACGCCCATTGATATTGGGATAAATCAATATCATTCATTAACTCTATCGTTATGTATCCATCCATGGTATTAACATAATAAACTACACTTGCAAGCTGTTCTGGAGTTGAAACTTCAAAGTAACCTTGTGATTTCTCAATGTAATCCAAATCTACAAGTTCTAAGATATCACCTGTGTAACATAGTTTTGCCCAATCAGAACTAGCTGGGTTTTGTTTCGTTATCTGACGTTCTCCACCATCGTAGATATATCGGTCAACGATCATGTATACAGCATCTTTAATATATGGAACACTTAAGGTATCCTTTTCTTTATCAATCGTTGTTTTTAATAAGGTAAAACCTCCACCTAAATCATTGTACCCAATACACAAATCGTCTTCGTAATCATATAACATGTTTTTCTGATTATATTGCACAGATATAGTCGCATTTTTTAATTCAAGATCTGTATTAATATAAAAACCTCCAAGCCGATAAGCATCGATCGTGTTATTATTTACAGAAACAGAGATTTCGTTCTCTAGTAATATATTGTTCTTACATTCTAAATCGAGAATTACAGATGAAATGATTCCATCTTCGCAAGCATATTCAAAGGTACGTTTCTCTATGTGTCCATTTTTACTCACAATCTCTAGCTTTTTAATGATGTCTTGTGTATCCTGTGACTCGTATGACATCAGATTTATTTCCTTATTTCGATTATCGAATGTTAAGTTGTCTAGTCTGTTGGTGTAATAATATTCTGTTCCATCAATTGTTATTTTTAAAAATTTACCATCGAATGAAATCTTATAAGAGAGTGTATCCATTTTTTCATTACTCATAAATAGAGTACGGTCAATCGTTTTCTCATCTGAATTAAACTCCCATATTTCAACTTGTTTCCAATCATCATTCATATTTATCCATTTACCGTCGATCTCATAATAATCTTGAATGAAATTTTTACGTCCTGTTTCTCTGTCCCGATATAAAATCTCTTTATAATTTTCCGTTAATAATGAAAGTTTATCTCCATTTAATTTTATAAACATGGTATTGTATAATACTTCATCATTATATGGGTTTTCATATTTAATAATCAATTTTGCATTACAGAACTCTATATCAGATTCATCACATAAATCATCTGCTGGTATACCATCAATTGTACACGAAATAACACTCCATTTATTCTCAGTAATAGAATGACATGCCTCTATTCCGTAATTTACCATATACCAACTGCCGAGGATACCCTTTTGTATTGCTTTAACATATTTTTTCCCTTGACTACTATTAGCATGATAAGCAGTGACTCCATTGATTTTAATGGAATGCTCATTAATTATCGTTAATTCGATGGATTTTTTAACACCTAGAGAATTGACACCTTCAATCCCGGATTCTGTTAAATTACATTGATCATAAGTAGTACAATTCGGATCAATAAACTTTCCATCTATGTACTCACATACAAATCCAAATTCATTCACCCAAACGCCCTCTAAAAATTGTTCTGTTAACCTTATGTTTGATAGCGTAGTATCCGTATTATCATGGATCGGAGTCTCACTTTGCATAGAAGTTATACTTTGTGTAGGGACAATAGATTCAGTTCGTGAAGCATCCTCTGATGAGATAATCTTTGGTAACTGTTCCTCATCTTGATTTTGAGTTTCCAGTATATTCGCTGTTACCCTATCATTTTGATTTGTATTATCCTGGCTTTCTTGTATATCCTGTTTTACTAACCCATTATAACCATCTTGAGCTTCTTGACCATCTTGACCATCTTGAATTTCTTGACCACCTTGAGTATCTTGACCATCTTGACTTTCTTGATTTTCTTGTACTCCTTGATTATTTTCACTTCCTTTGTTTTCTTTATTACGATTGTGAGTTGCACAACTTGTAAATAATAAAGCTAAAATAACAAGTACCCCTACTAATTTTCTCATCATTTATCCCCCCTATTCGACAAAACATTTCTTCTATAATCATACAATTTTTTCCTTAATACTTCAAGTTTATTCTTCTTGGCGAATCCTCATCAAATTTATTGATTTTACCAATACATAAGATTGGATAAGCCCTGGAGAATATTGGTTCAGTCTTTTAGCAGTATAAAGGAATAGCGTAGCTTCAAATAAAGCTACGCTATAAAGTCTAACTTATTGGGATTACATCAACTATTACTAAGTGAGACAGCTCCTTTTTTTGAGATATAATAAGACATCTCATACATTTAAGAAACTACACCCTTCTTCTTTCGAGAACAAATAACACTCTGAAGTACTATAAAAAAGCAAAGCATTGCTGCACGTGTTATTTGTGGCCACCATGGATCCTGGCTACCAATTGCTGTAACAACAAGTAATACAATACCGCTTGTTAATACACCAAATAATGTACCAAATACATTACCTACTCCACCAGTTAGTAAGGTTCCTCCTATGATGGAGGCAGCAATTGCATCCATCTCAAGACCAGTCGCTTGTTGTACAGAACCAGATCTTGTATGGAACAAATATAGAAATCCACCAATACCTGCAAGTAAACCACAAAGTAAATGTGCTAAAAATCTTGTTTTTCTTACGTTTATTCCTAGCATTAAAGCACTTTGTGGATTCCCACCAACTGCATAAAAACTACGTCCGAGTTTCGTCTTCTTCAATAGAAAATACATAATACAAACGATAATAAGAGCAATCACAACCCCATACTCCAATTTGGATTGTATGAAAATCCCTTTCTTATTGTAATCACCTAAGAATGGTAACTGGATTCGTGCTCCTGACAACTTTTCAAACGAAGCATTACTTACTTGTACCTGGTTTACTTCAATTAATGCTACTAAACCACGTCCTAAAAACATTCCCGCTAAAGTAACAATAAAAGGTTGCATATTAAGATAAGCGATTAGAAAGCCTTGAATTGCTCCAAAAGTAAGACCAATTGCCAGTGCAAGCAATAATGTTGTAATGAAATTAAAGCCATAATTGTTAAGGCAAACAATACAAGAAGTACAAATAAGTGCTGTTGAACCGCCAACTGAAATATCGATACTACCTGTAATCATAACAACAGTAAGACCGCAAGCGATAACAATCAAAGCAGCATTGTCATTTAAAAGGTTAAAAAACATCTGTATCTTATCGAAACCTTTATCTCCGAGAAAAACAATCGAAAGTGCATAAATTACGATAAACAGAAGTACTGTGATTGCTAACAAAAAGGCAGTATCTGTCAGAGATTTTTTACTCTTTACCAACCTAATCACACTCCTTTCCCTTACTCGTAGTCATCTTGGATTTTTTAATATTCTTTTCAAAGAAACTTTTGACTACTGGCGTTTGAATCGTAACGAGTACAATTATGATAAGAGCCTTAAATACTGGAACAGCATTCGTGTTCACATTCAGTGTGGTAAGCATAGAAGATAATGTCTGAATCGTATAAGCTCCTATGATGGAACCAGTCATATTAAACTTGCCACCACCTAAAGAGTTACCACCAAGAGCTACTGCCAAGATTACATCCATTTCGATACTTGGTACAATGGTATATGGATTTACCGTTTGAACTCTACTAGATTGTACGAAGCCTGCGATACCAACGCAAAATCCAAGAATTACAAATGTTAAAAATTTGATACGTACAGGATTTAAACCGTTTAAGCTAGAAGACTTATCGTTAATGCCTACTGCTTGAGTATATAAACCAAGATTTGTCTTTTTCAGTGTTAAAAACGTTAGTAAAACCATTGCAATCGTTATTAATATTGGCGTAGGAATCGGAAACCCTGGAATAAAGTTTCCATAATATCCGAAGGAAGCTACGGTTTTAGGCTTAAGTCCACCCATAGCCATGGAGCCAATGGAACGTCCAGCTGTAAAAAGAATTAAGGTTGCAACCATCGGCTGTATCTTAAACCGAGATACAAGAATACCATTGAAAGCTCCACAAGCCATACCTGCGAGGCAACCAAGTAAAAGTGCAACAATGATTGGCGCATGTAAAGAGGTTGGCTGTGTTTCAGTTCCACATAGAACTCTCATAATAACTCCACATACAATTGCTATCGTAGCACCAACACTAATATCTTGTCCTCGTGAAGAGGCTGTAACAAAAGTCATACCAATCGTAAGGATAACAAGCTCAGTGGCATTACTCAAAATATTAATAATATTACCAATCAACACAGGATTTCCAGTACTATCTTTACCCATACTTATCTTTAAAAAGCCTGGATTAATAAATATATTAAGTAATAAAAGAAATACAAGAAATGCGATTGGAATAAATAATTTATGTTTTAGAACTTTTATTATCATATGGGAAGCATTTTTATCGTTATTCGTCTTTGCCATTTTCATTCGCACCTCCCGCTATTGTGTACATTATCTTATCCTGTGTCATGTCTTCACCTTTAAGTTCACCAACCACATATAAATCACGCATAACAATTAATCTTGAACAGGTACGTAACATTTCTTCGATCTCAGACGATATGAATGTAATGCTCATACCTTCCGACGCGAGTTTTAGCACAAGTCTTTGTATTTCAACTTTTGTACCAATATCAATACCTCGGGTTGGTTCATCAAGTATAAGGTAATCCGGATGAGTAAGCAACCAACGTGCTAAAATTACTTTCTGCTGATTTCCACCTGATAAGGAATTAATTGGTGTATCCGCTGAAGCAGTCTTAATACCTAACAGACTGATATATTCATCCGCAAACGCTTGCGCCTGGGCTTTCGTTAATGGATGAAAAAAACCTTTCATTACTTGAAGCGCAAGTATAATATTATCTCGTACTGACAGTTCACCAATAATACCATCTCGTTTTCGATCTTCAGATAAATATCCAATTCCTTTTTTCATTGCCTTAATAGGTGATGTAACGTTAACGCTTTCTCCCTTAACCTTTAACATACCTTTGGTAACTTTGTCAGCTCCAAAAATCGCACGTACACACTCACTACGTCCAGACCCAAGCAAACCAGCAAAACCAGTCACTTCACCTTTATACGTAGTAAAATTAAATGGTTTTATTCCAGAATTACTAGATAGATCTTTTGCTTCAATATATAGTTCTTTTCCCGCATTACGATCTACTTGTGTTTCATTATGTAAATCAGCTAAATCCCCAAGTTCCTTACCCATCATTTTGGCAACAAGTTCAACTCGTGGCAAATCTTTAATTTCATATTCTCCAACAAGTTCGCCATTTCTTAAAACTGTTATTTTATCACATAATGCATATACCTGATCAAGAAAATGAGTTACAAATATAATTCCTACTCCTCTACTCTTTAGCTTACGCATTAAGGAAAATAACTTATTTACCTCTTGTTCATCTAATGATGAGGTTGGTTCATCAAGAATCAATACCTTACAATCCATATCAACTGCTCTTGCTATCGCTACCATTTGTTGCACTGCTATGGAACAATTCGACAATTGTTGTGTAGGCTTTGCAGGAATGCTTAAACTTTTTAGAATTTCTTCTGCTTTGCTGTTATTCTTCTTCCAATTAACTAATATTTCGTTTGTTCTACCGATAAACAAGTTTTCTGCTACTGTCAGATTCGGGCATAATGTAATTTCCTGATATACCGTGCTAATCCCTGATTTTTGGGCATCCTGAGGTGATTTAATTTGAACTGGTTTATCATTCCCTTTAATAAAGATTTCTCCGGCATCCTTTGAATAAACTCCAGTTAATACCTTAATTAATGTGGACTTTCCAGCACCATTTTCGCCCATCAATGCATGAATTTCGCCTTCGCATAATGTAAAATCTACATTTTGTAAGGCTTTTACACCTGGAAAGCTTATCGATATATTTTTCATTGTAAGTACTGTGTCCATTTACTCAAACCTCCGTTCGGGCTTATTTATGACATTGCATGCCATTTGATAAATGCGTGGTGCTAAGCATAAGTGAATCCCCATACCTAACGCCACGCATATTAATTAATATCTAATATAATTATTTCATCAATTGTCAATAATAGAATTTGCTATGAAGCCCTAAGGCTGAATAGTAATCTTAATACTGACGTGCATCAATAACTTCCTGTGTGATTGTAGCGCAGTCAAATACTTCTTCAGTTACATAAGCATTCTTTTCAACTGTTTCTCCACCTTCAAGTTTATTAATCAGTTCAACAATACGTGGTCCATGAAGAGGATTACACTCTACATCTAAGTTAAAATCGCCTGCAAGAACTTTTTCAAGTGCCCATTTATTGGCATCGAATGCGATAACTTTTACATCGCCGTCTTTACCGTATGTAATACCTGCTGCATCCATAGCATCACAAGCACCACGAGCCATGTTATCATTTTCTGCATAGATTACAGTAAACTTAGTACCACCAGCTATTAAATCCGCAACAGCCTGTTTTGCAAGAGTCTCATCCCAACTCTTCATGTTTTGGTTGAATACGATTTCCCAGCCATTAGCAGCAGCGCCATCTTCGATTGCTTTCGAACGTCCAAGCTGTGCAGAAGATCCTGTATCACCACCAAGAACAACAATCTTATACTCGCTAAGAGCTGCATTCTTTAACCATTCAACTGCTTTTTTACCTTCAGCTTCGAAATCAGAGCATACCATAGCAGTATATAAATCTTCTGATAATTCAAGTTCACGGTCAGCCATAATTAATGGAATACCAGCTTCTTTTGCTGATTTTGCTACATCTTCCCAACCTGTTGACTGTAGTCCTAAAACTACAAGATAGTCAACCTCTTCTTGGATTAACTGTTGAGCCTGTGATATTTGTTTTGCATGATCGCCTTCACCAAATACCATCTTAACTGTAAATCCAGCTTTATCAAATGCCTCATTAAATGATTTCGTATTAGCAGTACGCCAGTCCGATTCATTCGCATTCGTTTGAACAACACCAATCGTTAGTTTTTTAGTTTCCGCATTACCAGATTCGGTTTTTGTTTCTTTCTTGCCGCACCCAACAAGTGCGAATACAAACATCAGAACTAAAATAACTGAAAATCTTTTCTTCATAGCTATCTCCTCCTAAAAGAATTATATAAATGAGTTCTTTATATAATAAAAGTATATTCAACTTAGGGACATAAAAATACGGAAATTATTCCTGCTTTTGTATTTATTCTTACTGAAATAAATAACAGAAATAATTTCCGGTTGAAATTTTTATGATTTTTGTTTGATTTTTTCATTTATCCTAAATCATTCATATTCTAGTTAATATTGGTTGTGATAACTCTATATAGATTTAATAGCTTCTTCCAGCTCGTTCCTCACTAGCATTTTCAGCTTCAAAAACTTTCCCCTCCACATAAGAAACTTTATCAACAATTTCACCCTTTTCTAACTTGTCAATGATTTGTGCAATCAGCTCACCTTGTAAAGGATTGCATTCTATATCAACATTAATCAGACCTTCCTCCATCTTATCGAATGCTTCTGATACTGCATCAAATGATATAATTGCGATCTCACCATTTACTCCACAGGTTAGCCCTGCCTCTTTAATTGCCTCAATTGCGCCAAAAGTCATATCATCATTTTGAGAAACTAATACATCAATATCATCATATTCTCGCAGATATTTTGCCATTACTTCTTTTCCTTTCGCTTTCGTAAAATCACCACTTTCGTGAGCAAGAATGTTCCAATTGTCGTGTTGTTGTGCGATTTCCTCAAAGCCTTTGGAACGTCCAATCTGAGAGGTAGAGTAAGGTGTGCCTTCAAGAATTACGATGTTAACCATGCTAGAAGAATCTATACTTTCTTCCTGCTGTACTTTTTCTACCAAAGTAGAATCTTCATCAATTTCGTCATCGTTCGTGTTATTTTGCTCTAATAGATGCTGTTCGAGCCATAACCCTGCCTTTCTACCTTCCTCATACTTATCAGTTTCTACACTTGCAACATAAAGATTTTCATCTTCTGTATCGATTCTTCGATCAACAATAATAACAGGTATATTAGCCTTTTTCGCTTCCTCTAATACTGTATCCCAACCTGATTCTGTAACGGGAGCGATTACAATATAATCAACTTCTTGGAAGATAAAGCTTCTAATGTCTTTAATCTGATTTTCCTGACGTTGTCTTCCATTAGCAAAAATCAAGGAAAATCCATTTTCTTTTGATAGTGCATTCTGGATTGATTTTGTATTTGCCGTTCGCCAATCAGACTCAGAGCCAAGTTGAGAAAATCCGACAATAATCAAGTCTGAATCAATCGTCTCGCTTTGGTCGATTTCATTGCTGGAAAGATCCCCTAATGGGTTCAAGCTACAAGCAGTTGCTATCATCAACCAAAGAAAGATAACTAATACTATATTCTTTCGCTTCTTCATATCTTACCTCAATTCACTTTCATATAGTCGAGCAGGAATTTTGATTGTGATAATTGTACCTTCTCCCTTTTTGCTCTGTATATCTAATCCATACTCGTTTCCATAGGTTAACTTGATTCGTTTATTCACATTAGCTAAACCAAACCCATTACTCTGCCTACCACCAGGCATCTCTATTTCTTTGTATAAATCCTCTAGTTCTGCTTCATCCATGCCAATTCCATTATCGATTACATAAAAGCATATTTCTTGTTGATTCAATTTACCAACAACTGTGATTTTACCTCTTGCTCTTAACATCTTGATACCATGGTATAGTGAATTTTCAACCAAAGGTTGTAAAGTCAACTTCAAAATCTGATAATCATATATCTCTTTCGGTATATCAATCTCAAAATCTAAGATATCTTTATACCGTGACTGTTGAATCTGAAGATAGCTCTTTATATGTGCTTCTTCTTCTCGAATTGTAATAAAATCTTTACCCTTACTAACAATAATTCGAAAGAACTCTGAAAGAGCAATTACCATATCGATTGCTTCTTTATTTTTTTCCCCTTCAATGAGCCAAACGATTGTATCCAATGTATTATATAAAAAATGTGGATTAATCTGAGCTTGTAAAAGTTTCGATTCCATAGTCCTAAGATTTTCTTGTTCCAAACGAATACGATTCACTTGTTGTTCTAGTTTTATCGCCATATCATTAAAGCTATCTGATAGAATTGATAACTCATCTTGATTCTTACAGGAAGTCCTCGTCGTAAAATCACCTTTTGCGACCATTGCTGTTTTTTCACACAACGACCTTATTGGTTTCGTTATACTATTTGTTACAAGATAGTTTACTAATACGGATGCAATCATAATACTAGACAATGCGATAAACATTATAATAATTACATCCTTAACTTGTTCATTTAAACTTTGTCGGATTGCTTCAAAATTTTGAGTCTCATAATAGATATAGTACTGAATTTCTTCTTGAAATAATTCGGTCAGAATATATATATCCGATTCTAGCATATTAATATTTTCTTCATAATGTCCTGTCAGCTGTAGGTTATCACGAATCTCATCAATTCGATTTTCTAAAGTATCAAGATTTAACAAAATACGCTTTAGCCAAGCAAGACTTTCTCTGCTCGAGGTAATTGTCTGTAGTTTTGTAAAACTCTCTCTCGCATCTTCAATCAGTTTATATGGATTTTTCAAATCATTATTCCGATCGATTGACTCAAAATCTTCTGCTTCAACAACAATCTTGTACATACTTTCGTCCATCTCTTCTTTGAAATTCAGGTTGTAATTATTCGCAGAAGTTATTCTTCGAACGATTGTATCATATGCCGTGCTATAATTATGTAAAGCAGCAATCTGATAAACAGAAAGGATAATCATTGGTATTATTATAATAGCTGCTACGATAAACAACTTTAATCTTAATGGATATTTAATTGTGTTATCATTCTTATTTTTTATCATTCTGCGCCCTTGCCTTTTAGTCTATACTCGGATGGTGTATAATTCTGTGTCTTTTTAAAAATATAGCTAAAATAATGAGAGTCCAAATAACCTACCATAGAGCCAATTTCAGTTATTTTTTTATTAGAGCATCTAAGATAATCTTTTGCCTTTTCCATACGAATATTAGTCAGATATTCTATAAATGTAATTCCACTTTCCTGATTAAATAGAGAACTAAAGTAGTTTGGACTGACATTTACAGTGGATGCAACCTTATCCAAGGTAAGATCACTCATTGCAAAATTAGCATGCATATATTCTTTTGCTTTTTCAATCAAACCTGCATATCTTTTCTGTGTATTTCTATTACGCAGCTCAATTGCTTCCTTTAGTATCGTTATATAAAATCTACGACAATTTTCGGTATTATCAGACTGTTCGGCAATACTTAGTATACTCTTTAAGCTTTTATCCATTTTATCCTTTGGATAATCCAGTAATTTTAAGAATCTCATAATGGATGAATATCCGTCCATTATAATATAGTGTCGAAAAATGGTTGAGTTCATTGCATTTGAACTAAATCCATCAAAATAACGGTTAACAAACTCATCAACATCATTCATCGTACCTCTCTTTAGAAAATCATCTAATAAACTTCGATCAAGCTTATCCAGATTGAGCTCGCTCACATTAATCTTGCTATCCATCTGTTCTTTCATATTTGGTACGTCTTTAAATGATAAGAAACGATCTCTGCCTTCAAAAAATCGTAAAGAAAACGCTCTATTTGCATCTAAATATGATTGTTGTAAATCACGTATACGATCAATACAACGACCAATTCCTCCAAAATAATGGACCTTATGATTACATATGGATGCTAACAAATTACACAATTTTTGTGTTAATGCTTCTAGTTGCGACTGATCCTCTCCTAAAAGAATAAAGGCCCATCCCTCTAAGTCACGCTCAAATACTTTTACTTTAGGATGATTTTTCAATTCTTTTGTCATTTCAGTTTCACATTGAACGATAACATCTGAATATTCAAACGTATCCTCCTTTCCAATAAACTGAAATAAAACAACGCGAAAAACACTTGCAACCATATTGATTCCAAGCTTTTCTTCGTATTCAAAAATCTGTTGAAGAGACATTTTCCCACTGACTAAAGAATTGAAAAAATCCTTTCTTTTTTCGCCCTGCTTTTGATAAACTAAAAGCTCATATTGGTCCAATATCTGCCTTTCTTTTCTCTCTTTTTTTATCGCTGCAGCCGCATTTTTTACCGCTGCTACCAGTTTTTCTGATGTAATTGGTTTTAATAAATATTCGCTTATTCCAATATCAATCGCCTGTTGAGCATATCCAAAATCACTATAACCACTAATAATTATGATTTTTAATTGTGGCATATCTTTTTTTAGTAATTTACTTAATTCAAGACCATCCATAAACGGCATTTTTATATCCGTAATCAAAATATCTGGTTGTGCCTTCATAATCTTTGGATAAGCTAATTCGCCATCGCTTGCATCACCAACAAAGGTAAAGCCCTCTTCTTCCCACGGAATTTTATTTTTTATACCTTCTCTTATTACAATTTCATCTTCTACTATAAAAACCTTATACATCGATTCCCCCAATATGTATATCACTGTTTACGGTTTCTTGTTTCTTTAATTCCATCAAACAATTGTTTCATTATCATCTGATTCGGTTTTATCTTCTGATTCATTTCTTTCTTCAGCTTCTTCGTTTAACCTCCTTCTCATCTTCTCTGCCTTAATTAAGACAGAATTCGTCCAACGCCTTTGTATTGATATTTCTGAAAAACTTGCTTGTTTTAGTAGATCCTGTTCACTTTCGAGGTTCATTGGTGTATCAATATGTAAGGTACCATATGTAAGTTTATTGCTTTGATAGATTGATTCTGCCTCTTTTTGTAAGGTCAATTCCAAAATCTTATCTTTCGATATAAGATCACAATTAATAAAACATCCAGTTGGTTTTAGCCAACGATAAATATTTTGGTATAGTTTATTTTTTTGTTCTTGATTGATATAGTGAAGTGAGAAAGCGGAAAGTACCAAATCAAACTTTTCATTTGTAAATATAACATTCAAAAAAGAGTTATGAATTGTGCGCAATTTTATGGAATCACGAAATGTCTTCTGTTTTAACTTCTTTAACATCTCACTTGATACATCAAGAGCTGTTACAGTTGCTGCCTGATTGATTCGTTCAATTTCAAGCCCTGTCCCACAACCAAGTACCAAAATATGTTTTGGACTTTTCAATGATAACATTTGGCGCTCAATTTCATCATAAAACTCCTTCTTTGCTAAATCATTTAGGTTATATTGATCATAATTTGAAGCACATTGATTAAAATATGATTCGATTGATTCAATCTCTTTATCTGACATAAATTCCTCCTCTACGCCTAATGTAAGTATCATTTACAAACTACATTTCTCCTGATTCTTCTACCCTTTAGTCTCTATTTATTTCTTTATTTCTTTTTTCTTGATACCAAACAGAACATTAAGTATTGGCATTCTGACTACAATTTCAATCGTAAGAAATGTCATAATATAGGCTCCTACCACTGGAATAAGAAAAAGTAATACAGTCTTCGAAGTATAGTCACTTATATAAAACTGCAATAATATAACCCAAATATAATGAAAAATATAAAATACGAATGATCTGGAAGTTAAGTATCTGGTAACTTTATTATGTTGGTTAAAATGTAACCTACTAAATCCTAACACAGTCAAGATGCCAAACCAACACGTGAAGTACATTGCAATTAAGTTTACAATACTATTTGCATTATCAGCCCAAATAAACATATATACATCAAGCACATCAGCGATAATCAAAAACCCTAGATTAATCCAGCGATTCTTTACAACGCACGCAATCATATCATCTTTTGAAAAAATATAAAATCCTAATAAGAAGAATACAAGATAGGAACCAATGCTTTTACCAGCAATATTAATCACTGGGCTAAATGCAATAGGAAGAAGTCCTAATGCATAGAGAAATGCAATTTCTTGCTTTTTTGATAATTCTTTCTTTAATGATAAAAAATGATCTCTTGAAAACTTAGGGAGCCGTCTTTTCTGGAAATATACAATTCCAATTCCTATGAGTGATATAATAAATAAATATAACAAGAACCATAGATGCGCCGGAGTCCACCCTCCGTCATAACCGGTCAACTCCGTAAATTTTGTAAAATACACTTGATAGTGTTCAAAGAAATTCCCCTCATACCCAGAATGAAACTTATCTGCATAATATGTCATCAACGGAACCACTGTTAGCAGCCCTGCTATTAAGGGTAATAATAATTTCATGAAACGTTCCTTAATATACTGACGATACGATCTCTTTTGTAATGAATAAAAAGTACTCATACCAGCAAGTACAAATAACAAAGACATATACCACGGTGAAACAAAAGTAATAATAGAACTAAAAATCTTGTTCTTGGCAAACCAAATATAATTACCTTCCCCCCAGCAATTCCATGCCATAGCTACATGAAATGGAATTAGAAAAAGAATGCAAGCCCATCGTATGTTATCCACATAATACTTTCTATTATGGTTGTAATCTTTTGTTATAATTAATGAAGTTGCTTTCATTATTATGTTTCCTCTTTCAGCTTTTTTATGGCATATATGGCTCAGTAATTTCATAAATCTCTTGATTACTAACTGTAATTGAAAGTAATAAATTACTTAAGTCGTCATTTAATACATCCTTGTCTACCTGGTGTAAAGTCATGTCTTGATCTCTTAGCGTTAGCTTTACACTATCGGCAAGACGATAAGTTATTTTACTATTTGGGTTCGCATAAAGATAAATTTCCGATTCCCATATTGCGTCACTATCTTCGATTGATTTCGAATCAATCAATTCCTGAATTCTAATTTTATCCTCTTCTTTCCACGGACATAGCCATTCCACTATTTGAACGGTTAAAGTATTCTCCTTATCTGAATAATCTAATATATTCACGTATTTTGTTTCATCTAACATAAGTCCTGCATAAGTTCCTTCCCCTGACTCAATATGTTCAAGTGTTTGATCCGAATTCACTCGATACGTCTCATAATAATATTCATAAGAATCTATATTATCTATCTTTATATTCACAATAATTAAGCCATTTTCCACCGATAAAAATACCATCTGTAATGTTTGCTTTGACTTATCATATTTATTCGTTATGGTTTCCATAATTCCCGTAGCATTTTTATAAGTTAAAAACTGCTCTTTCTCGATTTCATTCATATGATAAGCTATCAAATCATAATCTTTGAGATAAAAGTAATATGGTTTCCATGTATGTCCACTTGGATATCCATCCGTAATCATATAAAGCATATCATAACTTGACTGTGTTACAGTTAAATCACGCCCTTCAATTTCACGTAAACTACCACCAAGTGAAATCTTATGAGCACTATGTTGATCATCCATCATCAATAAGATCGTAACGGAATCAGTTGGATAGCTAAGATCATATCGAAAGTATGATTTCCCTTCAATTTCTCCAGTTTGAAATGATTCATAAGAAATATATGTATTCCCTTCAATTTTTGTACAAGACCCTTCTCCAAAAACCCATAAATCACAATAGTACTCCAAAAAATCTTTCTTTGCATCTTGAGGTTGGAAAACGACTGCATACACATTGTCAAATGGATACTTCTCCATTACATAACCCTTGTATTGTGGATGTTCTTGAAATACCATATTTAACTGACGATTGAACCAATTATCCTCTTGTACAATGGTTGGAGTTGGTTCTTTTGTAATGTCTAAAATTGTTGTAAGCGTTGGTCCCATTGTGACTGAAGGAGTCAGAACTTTTGTTGGTTCATCCATACCCTGTACTACATTCGAAGCTTCACGATTACAACCAGTCCATAACATACAACAAGTAACAATCATAAAAGAAAAAATAATCTTCTTATATTTCATAGAATTATGAGATACATGATGTATTACAGTACATATGCATCAGTTCTCTTCCCCTTTCACCTTATATTTTCCTCTGCTAGCCTAATTCCTTGCTGTAAGTTTTGTCCTAATTAAATAAGTTTTTATACGAATTACCATATACCATATTGTACCACTTATGAGCAAAAAAATCATTCAAAATTTATTAACTATTCAATCCTACGGTGAATAGAGAAGTTCAAAGAACTTTCCTATTCAATAAAAAAAGCTTCGTCATTTATGAAGAACTAAAAGTTCCACATGAATGACGAAGCTTAAGAAAATCCTATGTAAGCTACTAACGTGCCCTCAATAATCTTTCCATAAAATTACATATATTAGGATTATTTAACGGAGATACTACCATTCGTTAATACAACATCTTTGATTACAACCAAATCGACGTCTCCAATTGCTCCAACCTTTGAGAATTCTATAGATGCAGTCGTTCCAGCTTTGCCTAAAATCTTGAAGGTAACATTGGCAAATACACCATCTTTGGTAATCGGTTGATCCATCATGGTATAATCCAAGAATAAGAAATAGAGTTTACCTGAAGTTATATTGCCTCCAAAATTCACACTAGGATTTGTAACAATGTCACCTGCAGATATGGATACTGCTTCAAGTAAAGTAGGATCATATGATATTTGGAAATCACCGGTTGCTATATTGCCTACTTTAGCTACATTAGCAAAGCTAATAGGTACTGTAACAGTATCTCCTTTACTTCCGGTTACTGTTCCGATTGCTATTTCAAGTTTTTCTGTTACTGGTGGTGTTACTGGTGGTGTCACTGGTGGTGTTACTGGTGGCGTTACTGGTGGTGTTACTGGTGGTGTTACTGGTGGCGTTACGGTTATTGGTTCCACACCATATACTAAATTACCGTTAACATAAGCAGTAATATGATCCCAGTCTGCATATGTACCTAATGCTTTATACGAATAGTCATTTGATTGATTATAATTACTCCAATCATCTCTTGCTACTCTAGTTTGTACCTCGATAGAACCATTTGGTGGAACGATTCCTGCATCAGATGAAAATCCTATTTCAAGACAGTAATCTGCGGTAGATGTCGTTTCGTTCAGCTTAATAAAATTACCTGTAACTTTTCTAGTAACATCAATATAATTGTATCCATTCATCATTCCTGAATGATCACACCAGAAATTTTGTTTCTTATCAGCATCTACTGTATAATAGTACCTCAATTTCAATGTTGAAAGATTTAAAGGTGAATTACTTGTATTTAGCACCTTAAATCTTGCATAGATGGTATTTGAGTTTGTTGCTGTATTTCCATTATTAAACTGTACTTTTACTCCAGAATCTGCAGCAAAAGCAGTAGACTGATTCGTAAAATTACAAATCAGCATTACAAATAAAACTAGAAAAGCTATAATCTTTCTACTTTTAAACATACTTTACCTCCTTATATTTTTTATACAATACTATGACAATTGAATTGAAAATCAATTACTATTGGACCTAATTTGTAATTACCCCATATACATGACTTAGTCATATATGAATATTTAAAATTTAGTTCACCTCCCTCAAACATAAAATTATTGATTGCCAATTGATTATCATAGTCTTTATAACAAAATTGGTTCCGCTTATATCAGTATATATTCGCAACACAGGTTTCCTTATTGTGGGTATATTTAGTAATTTATTACATTTGCCCACCATTTTAATAGTATAGTAGTTGACATTATTTGTCAATCAGATTTTCCATTTATTTCTACTCTACTGTGCGTTGCAAATTGTTAGCGTCAAAAAACCACCATTCGATGATATTTTTCATCAATGAATGGTGGTTTTTTGTTAGCTATCTCTTCTTTTTTTAATTACTTTTAACCTTGTAAACTCTTCAAGGTCTTTTTGTTCTAAACTTTCTGCGATACTCTTGGTCAGTTCTTGATAAAAAGGTATCGTAATATTCTTTAGGGCATTCGCTCTCATCTGTGTCTTTTTAATATTTATTGCTAAACGATACGCAGAATTATCAACAGTTGCTAATTGCATTGTCAAAGCTTTTACCTTACTGAACTTACTAGAAGCTTCATCGAGCGATACACGAGTATCATAGAACGAATAACTAGGTTCATTGTTTAAATCTTCATCATAAGTGACGAATGGAATCTCAGTACCCATAATACTTCTCATTTTTATCGCTACTGACTCCTCTAGCGGAACTGCCTGTGAAACTTCTTCTACATGATGAATTCCCATCTCAACGTTTGCTTTTTCCAAAGCTTCATATGCCTCTTGAAATGTTATACTAAGTTCAGCTTCGATATTTTTTGAAGACTTGATCAATTCTAAGAGTTCATGAATAAGAATATTACGCTTCTTATCCATTAATTCATATCCTTGACGTGCAAGCGCAAGCGCATTCTTCGCCAGAATGTAATTACCTTTGGTTGGAAATGTATTCTGATTCATTCTGTTTCCCTCCTTTATTAGTCATTTACTAATAATATTCTTCAAGGAGTTTTGTATCAATTCGGTCAAGAATCTCTTTTGGTAATATATGAAGCAATTTCCAACATAGTTCAAGTGTTTCTTCCATCGTTCGATTTTCATCCTTCGATTGACGTAGAAATTCTTGCTCAAATGCTTTACCAAATTTCAAAAATTTCTGATCCAACTGAGATAATTCTTCCTCACCAATGACACTTGCTAAGCTTCTTGCCTCTCCAACATGTGCATAGCAGGAAAACATTTGGTTTGCAACATCTTTATGGTCTTTTCTTGTAAATCCTTCTCCAATACCATCTTTCATTAAACGCGACAGAGAAGGTAAGACATTAATTGGTGGATAAACATTTTTCTGATGCAACTCTCGATCCAATACAATCTGGCCTTCTGTTATGTAACCCGTTAAGTCAGGAATTGGATGGGTGATGTCATCATTTGGCATTGTTAAAATAGGTACTTGAGTAACTGAACCTTTACTTCCTTTTACAATACCTGCTCGTTCATATATCGTTGCAAATTCACTATATAAGTACCCAGGATAACCTTTTCTACTTGGGATCTCACCTTTTGCAGAAGAAACCTCACGAAGTGCTTCAGCATAGGAAGTCATATCAGTTAATATAACTAGCACATGCATCCCTTCTTGGAATGCTAAATATTCTGCTGCAGTCAGTGCAACTTTAGGAGTAATAATACGCTCAATTACTGGGTCATTAGCAAGATTTAGAAACATTACAACATGGGAATTTGATCCAGTTTCTCTGAATTTACGACGGAAGAATTCTGCGACATCATACTTAACACCCATTGCAGCAAATACAACAACAAAATCTTCATCACAGCCAGCACCAAGCGAGGACTGTGCTACTATTTGAGCTGCCAATTCATCATGAGGCAAGCCATTTCCAGAAAAAATCGGTAATTTTTGGCCACGAATTAAGGTCAGTAAGCCATCAATTGCTGAAATACCAGTATGAATATAATTACGTGGATATTCTCTCTCGCATGGATTTAATGGTTCACCATTTATATTTCGCTTGATATCAGACACAATTTCACCAAGGCCATCAATTGGTTCTCCAACACCATTAAACTCCCGTCCTAGGATATCTTTTGACAACGAAATCTCCATTGGATGTCCAGTAAAGCGTACCGAAGTATTGGTCAAAGATAAATCAGTAGTTCCTTCGAATACCTGGACAACAGCACGATTTTCATAACATTCTACAACTCTTCCAAGTTTACGTTTATTGGTTTGATAACGAATTTCAACGATTTCATCAAAGGAAGCATCAGAAACACCCTCCACGATAATAAATGGACCACTGACTTTTGCTATTCCTCTATATTCTATTGCCATAGCTTTCTTCCCTTCTTTCTATGCATTAGTCTCAATAAAATGATCATAAAATGCATCGATTTCTTTTCGGTAAGTATCAAATGGTGCATCATCATCGTTTGGAGTATCATACTTCATCGCAATGACATGATCAAAAATTGGATGTTCACGAATAAAGGACATTGGCATGTTCATCTTCACTAACGAATTTGCTTTTTGGTTGAGATATAAAATTGTTTCCATCATCAAAAATTGTTTTCTAAGTGGGACATACGTATCCGTTGCATGAAATGCATTTTGCTGAATAAAACCAAGTCGGATTACTCGTGCAATTTCAAGTGTTAATTTCTGATCGTCTGGTAATACATCACTACCAATCAATTTAACGATTTCATTTAGCTTGCTCTCCTCGGTTAGTATACGAAGAATCTCATTACGGTCTTTTGTAAAATTCTCATCTACGTTCTTATTATACCAGGACTGTAAATCAGTAACATACTCACTATAACTAGTTAACCACTGAATTGCTGGAAAGTGCCTAGCGTACGCAAGTGATTTATCAAGTGCAAAGAAACACCGAACGAAACGCTTTGTATTCTGTGTAACTGGTTCAGAAAAATCACCACCCTGTGGTGAAACCGCACCGATTATTGTAATACTACCTTCCTTTTGACATAGTGTTTTAACAAAGCCGGCCCTCTCGTAAAATGAAGATAGTTTGGATGCTAAGTATGCTGGAAAACCTTCCTCTGCAGGCATTTCTTCAAGTCGTCCAGATAATTCGCGTAACGCTTCTGCCCATCTGGAAGTCGAGTCTGCCATGATTGCTACGTGGTAACCCATATCTCGATAATATTCGGCTAAGGTTACACCTGTATAAATACTTGCTTCTCTGGCTGCTACTGGCATATTGGAAGTATTGGCAATCAATACGGTACGGTCTAATAATGGATTTTGCGTTCTCGGATCAACTAGCTTTTTAAAGTCCTCCAAAACTTCGGTCATCTCATTCCCACGTTCTCCACAGCCAATGTAGATAACAATATCAGCATCTGACCATTTTGCAAGCTGATGCTGTGTCATCGTCTTACCAGTACCAAATCCACCTGGGATAGCAGCTGTACCACCTTTTGCAAGAGGAAACAACGAATCAATAATACGTTGACCAGTAATTAAAGGTCGGTCAGAGGAACAACGACTAGCATAAGGTCTTGGGACACGAATTGGCCATTTTTGAGCCATAGTAATGTTATGTTTTTCTCCATTTTCATCTTCCACAACTGCAAGTGTATCCCAAATTTTATATTGTCCATTTGGTACAACAGAGATTACAACTCCAGATATGTCAGGTGGTATCATCACTTTATGAACGATTGCCCTGCCTTCTGGAACAGAAGCTATAATCTGTCCCCCCCTAACGCGATCTGATACTGCAATCATCATCGTCGTATCATATAATTTCTCTTCATCAAGGGAAGAAACTGAAACACCTCTACCAATATAGATACCAGTTTTCTCTCCAATCTCACTAAGTGGACGTTCAATACCATCAAATATATTGCTGATAATTCCAGGTCCAAGGGTAACTGCCATAGCATTACCTGTTCCAAAGACAATATCACCAGCTTTTAAGCCTGTGGTATCCTCATAAACTTCGACTGTAGTAAATTCAATGGTAGACGATATTACTTCTCCAACTAATTTTTCATTTCCGACATAAACCATTTCACCAACCATGAAATTTGGTTGATTTTTTACATAAATAACTGGTCCATTAACGCCGGATATTATTCCTTGTATCATTGTTCCACCTCCACTGCTGTTGGTAAATGAAACTGAAAGTGCTGCTTACATTCCTCAAATTCGAATGTAAACGTGTGATTGATTACCATTTGTTTTTCAACGATATCTACTTTGAAACCGCCCCAAAAATCTACATCACTCTTAATTATATTAACGGTGTCTGCAAATTGGTGTGAAACAACAAAATCATAGTCCTCAGACATGACATTAACATTGCATGTGCAACCTTCTCCAAGTTTTATAGCAGAATTTATCTGAGAGATTAATTTTTCTTTGTAGGCATCTGTTTTACAAAACTCGAACACTTGAACTTTGACTTGTTCAAATAATTCTTCCTTAAGATTTTCTTTTAGTTCATTAAATTCATGACGTAGTTCTAGACTTTGAAACGAGACTTTCGAATTCTTTTCTCGTAACAGTTCTTCTTTCGTCACTTTAAGCTTATGTAAATAGGAATCTTCTAGTTGCTCTTCATATTTCTTGGTCTCTTTTTTCAACTGCTCTTCGTATTCTTTCACCATCGAGATATTTTGAGCAGTTGCTAATTCGATTGCCATCTGATAAAAATATTCTTGTTTTTCCTTAAATGTCATAATGGCTTCCTTTCTAGCTCCGTTTACAATTTTAGTCCAATAGCCTGACTTACATATTCAGAAACAAACTCTTTACTTCTTCCTGTGCCATGACGATCTGGGATTTCGACAATTAACGGTAATCTACGATGTAGTTTAACTTCTTTAATCATATCAGGAAATTTTTTCCCTAACTTCTCTGTAATCAGTATAATCCCAATGTTAGGATTAGAAAATGCATAATCTAACTGTTCTTTCAGATGCTTCATGGAATGGATAACGACTCCATCAACTCCTGCTAGACGCATCCCGGTTAATGTATCAACGTTATCGCTGATGAGATACATTTGCATTGTATCACCTCTTTTATTATGCAAATAAGATTAACAAGGAGATTAATAAACCATAGATCGCAACACCTTCTGCCAAGGCAACGAAGATTAAAGCTTTACCCATAATCGTTGAATCCTCACTTAATGCACCTAAAGCTGCACTTGCTGCACTTGCAACAGCAAGACCAGCACCAATCGAACCAATACCTGTAGATAAAGCTGCAGCTAAATATTTCCATCCATTATTCGATGCAACTGTTGCAGCTGCTTCCACTGTACCTTCAGCGAGAGCTGTAGTGCTTGGTGTTGTACCAAAGATGAAAATCGTTGCTGTAATTACGATACTAAAGAATACAAAAATCTGAAAACCTAACACTGCTTTTGCATTGTTTTGTTTCTTTTGTCTTGTTTTTAATACATATCCAAAAGGTAAGATAAAATTTAATAATAAGGCTGCAATAATTGTTATACTAATTAACATAATCAATTCCTCCTAATTCTTTACAAGTAAGACAATTTCTGACTTATCTTGTTTACATTATTTTTTGGCTTTGAATTCCCTGCCTGTGCCTGAATAAAATCTGGAAAACATCTCATAATACTCGAGACGTAACACCTGAATACCTACAATTAAACCTTCCAAACCTGCAACGAACAGATTACCGAGAACGATAACGATCATATTAGGATGACCACTACTAGCACCAGCTAATAATAAAACAACCGACATCATACCAGCATGACTCAATGCAAACGCACCAACTCGGACAAAGGAAATTGTGTTTGTCATATAACTTAACAATACTTCAACAAGCTCGAATGCATTCTCTACGAAAAACATTCCTTTACTACCTGGAATTAAGGTATCTTTTTTCTCTATCAAATTTGCCAACGGCTCTCGAAAGAAAATTAAGATTAATGGTACAATAATCATAACAACTACAAGTGCCATTGCTTTTATTGTATGACCAGTTACTAATAAGGCGATCGTACCAATAATCGTACCATAAAAAACCAAACCAGCAACACCGTTTGTCTCAAAGAATATTTTTTTTATGTCCTTTTGCTTAATACCATTGACAATATTAATTACCATAGCAATTAGGATCAAAACAATACCAAAGACAATCGCTGTAATTAATACAGTTAAAGTATCTTTCATTGGATTAACCCAAACTGGCTCTAATACATCTTCAAATCCAAAAACGCTACCATATAAAAATCCAAAAATGGTTGAACTAATTCCGGCCAATGACATAATTGCACACAAATTTTGTTTTTTGAATTTATAAAAAATAAATCCACCGATTACTAAACATAAACCTTGGCCAACGTCACCATACATCATTCCAAACAAGAAGGAATACGTAAGTGCGACAAATATTGTCGGGTCAAACTCACCATAGGATGGTAATCCATACATCTTGATAAACATCTCAAATGGACGAAAGATTTTTGGATTTTTTAACTTCGTTGGTGGTGTTAGTTTCGTACTCTTTGTCATATCATCTACGAAACAGCTTACATCTTCATCATCTTTGATTGCTTTTTGAAATTCTTTTGTATCTTTATCCGACATCCATCCACATAAAATATAGTAAACTTCTTGTTCTCGCTTTGTGCAGGCAGCTAATTTACGAATTGGAGCATTGTCGCTATATTCTTTTAAAACATCATAAGCAGCAATAAAATTTTTAGCATGTTTCTTTAAAACATCCACCATCTTTTCCGTTAAATCAGTAATTTCCTTTTCCCAGCCTAAAATCTCCTCTTCCATAGTTTGAATAATTGTAGTAGGAGACTCCATATACTCTTCTGGTAATTCGGCATCTTCAAAGTGCAACGATGAAAAAATAGCATCTGCTTTCATAAGATATGTACTTGGAACAAAGTAAACACCATATACATATCCTTTGACATTAGCACACTCTAAAAATAACGTGTGCATATCCTCATACACATACTTAATCATCTTTTCATAGTAGTCAATTGAAATTCTACCAAAACGACATTTTACGAATTTATAGCTTTTCAATTCTGAGAAAGTAACCTGCAGACTTTTGTATGGCTCTACTTTTCTTTCATTCTCCCTTATTGCATTCATCTTTGCTAGGCGGTCTTTCTTCTGTGTTTCCAGATCTTCTAACAACATATGCATCTTGGATAAGTAATCCAATGCATCTTGGATGGACATCTGGTTTTGCTCCGTACTTTTCTTGTTGTCAATAACTATATTTTCTTGTTTTTTTAACCGTTCGATTGTTTCCTGCGATTTTAGTAAAACTTCTCTAACATTATAAGTATCCACATAAGGGACCAGATCATGAATATCACTTAGCTCAGAAAGTGCATTTTCAACGTGAACCTCATATGTCTTTAGATACTTTTTAATGACACGGTTTATGTCCTCTTTAGGACCTGTAATTTTAAGAAACTTCATTTTCTCAATCACGTCAATCACCTCCTATGTCATAGAACAAAAGTGTGCTTCACACACTCTCACGCACAACACTTTACAAGCACAGCTTTGTTCCGCGCCGTAGCGTAGCGTAGTGCGCATGCTGTGGAGCTTTTTTATATACTAGGAAATTCAGAGGAATTTCTAGTATATAAGAAACTCTCGTATCTTTGCTTGACTCATACCATATCGGATTCCTTCCACTATGGTTGTTAAATTATCCAATTCTCTCTCTTTCTGATATAAATAACTAAAAATTGGTGACATACTCAATGGATTACTTTTTGTAATATCTTTATAAGCCTTAATAATCCTATGAAAATAAGCGTGTTCCATACCTTCTTGTGTTAGATGTTCACCTTCAATTTTATAATTCGTTTGTTGCAGTTTTGCTATAAATTCTTGTATGGAGTTAGCTGCTATCAACTCATTTTGTTCCCTTTTTTTCAGCTTATAACTCACTGGAATTAAAAAAGATATAATCTCACTTTGGTCTACCTTATAGTATTTTTTGCTACGATAAATCATTAGAATGTTCAATATATCAATTTTTGTTCCAATACATTTGGTAAATGATTCATTCATAGCATGTGGCAACAGTTTATTTTTTCGTTTCCAAATTGTTTTATAATAATAACAATTCAAATGCATCACTAAATCAAATAATGTATATGATCTGCTATTAATAATTGGCTGAAATACATTCTCATATGGAGTTCCTTTCAAATACTGAATAAACTCATCAATTGATTTTGCTTCCACTAATTTATCCATAGGTATTGATATATGACCGTTCAATATATTCATATAAGTCTTATAGTCAATATCAATTGATTTGCTATATAACTTTTTTAGACACTCACTTAGCATCGTCATCTCATAATGGAGATAAACTAAAGTCATCTGTTGTCTCTGTTTACGATTTGCAAATCGGTATAGTGACTGGTAACTCTCATAAAGTGCTTCTCTTAAAGTCTTTTCAATCTGACTTCTATGTACAATATTTTCATTAAAAGAATCAAAGTAAGAATGATATGCTGGATTATTTTTTAAACATAACACAAAATCCTTAACACTGCTTTGTGACATCAATTCTTCATAATCTTCTTCCTTGAAAAGCTTACCATGTTTTGCTTTTGATTTGGTGGTGATTCCACTATATGACCTTAAACTTCCTGACATGTCATCACTCTCCAATCACTTGCTTTGTTAATTGATTTACTAATATAATCTTATTCTTTTCATAATAAGCGTTTAATTCATCTTTATTCTGCTGCATTTGGTCTTTGAGCGTATGAATCTCAGCCTCGGTAGCATTGTCTAACTGACTCTGATACAGATCAATCTCCTGCTGATACTCTTTTTTCTTGTTATTCTCGATCTCTAACCTCTTCTTATTTTCCTCCTCCTTTATCCTTTGTTTTTCCGCCTTCGCTGAATCTAGTATTGCGACAGCCTTGTCTTCCACCTCTGCAACTAGACCTAAAATGTTTTTCATGGAATCCCTTCTTTCTTTAAAAAAACCTCGGTGGAATAGAATAAAACTCTATTTGAAACATATCATATGCCTCTCGACAAAAAAAAACAATGTGAAATTTCACAATTTAGCGCATTCTTAACAAGATTTTTATGTGATTTATATACAACTTGAACAAACGAAAAAGAAAATTATCTGATAAAATCTATTAATATGACCATATTTTCAATTATTTTTAGTAAAACATTACTCAATACTAGAATTTAATAATCATAAATATGATTTTTACCATTACAAACTGTCCTCACATATGAAATCAAAGTTATCCTTCATAAGCATTTGTAAATATTCTTCAAAACTATTGGCTATTACCTCAATCTCATCTGGGTCATGAACGTATCGAATGATTTGACCATATGTTCCTTTCTTAGAAGGAGAAAAATCTATGAACAATTGTGAGGTTCCACCATTATTCATACAATCAGAGAAATGTAACCAGCATAGTTTACTTGCATCATCTATAATTTGCTCATCGATAGGGACTTCATCAAACTCACGATTCACATAATCTGCATATGTATCGAAAACTTCTTCTTTATCTTCAATCATCTGTTTTGCAGAAAGCAAATAATAGGGATAAGCTTCTAAATCAGAACCAAGTAAATAAAACGTAATTTCTTCTCCCTTGTACTCTCTCCAATAAGTGCCATCCACAAATTTCAAAAGTTCCATCAACTCTACTGGAATATCTGGATAAAGAGTCTTTAATTCACTTAAGTCCCCCTCAGATACTCCCTCTATTATACTTTCAAAATGATTCCATTCATTTTCTGCACCATGATCATAATATGCTTTTTTAAGTCCACTAATATATTGCTTGACTGTATTCATTCTTTACCTCCATATTCTACTTAATTTGTTCTTTTAATATTGAAATTATAAAAGCGCATAATAAAACAAAGGAGCTGTTGCGTCAACCCCAGCTTTAATCAATGGGCAACTCCTTTGTTTTTATCGCTTCAACTAATACCAATTCACATCTTTACATTGCTGTCTTTTCAATAATTAGAAGTAATGTGCTGTCTGGAAGTGTAACTTCGTTTCCAAACTCATCCATGAAATCAACCTTTGGTAAAAGATGCTCTGCATACCCCTCTTGTAAATAATGTCTAATCTCAACAACCTTTACTTTTTCGCCAAACAACTCTCTAAAAAAGCTTACATATTCCGTAGGGGTAAAATAACCAAATTGCTCTTCAATTTCATGGGAATAGCTCTCTTTTCCCCATGTAAATGTGTAAAGAAACTCCATCGCATCATTGATTTTCATGGCTACAAGGTCAGGAGCTAATTCAGTATAGCGAATGTGTCTACCTTTAAAATCCCGACAATAATCTTCTAAAACTTGTTTATCCTCTATATTTTTGAACCTAATCTGTCGAATCGTATCCTTTGGTTCTGACATCACGCCATCTCGAATACAGATTCTACCCCCAACATTTAATACCTCAAACATACTTTGAAATGCTGTTTTTAGTGTTTCATAATTGTAACGCTTATGATCAAACTCAATGTAACTAAATAACTCATGCACAATTGAGGAAAGTATAATTGTATCCACAGGTTGATTTATGAATAAATCCTGTAAATTCAAAGCATTTCCCTGATATACATCCCAATTCTTATGCTCACGGTTCTTTTTTCGAGTCAGTTCTTCAATCACGTTCTCGGAGATATCAATACCTATAATCTGCTTATTCGGATATCTTTCCTCCAATCGATCTAGAAGTGCACCTCCACCAGGTCCAATATCAACAATTCTCTCTCCCTTCACATAATCAAGCAGAATCTCTTTAAAGCCAATCGACTGATTCATCTGTTGTAAATAGCGGTCCTCATTATTAAATCGGTCGTATGCATCTCTTCTTAAACCAAATAAATCATAAAGCATAATAATTGATTTATCATAAATTGAACCTTGTCCTTCCGAAGCCATACAAAATTCAATTAATGCTTCTGCCATTTTTGAAAATACTAACTGAATTTTCGCAATATTATCCTGAACAATAACCTTAACTTCTAAATGCTCATTGGCAATTTTCATATCAACTGATGTCAATTGGTCCAAGGAGAAAGAATCTAATAAGTGTTCAATAATTCTCGCCTTGTAAACATTAACTCTCTTTTTACCCTGATAATCATAATAAATCGTATTCATAACATCAATAAATGAAAGATCTGTTACTTGTAAAGTCGTATGCCAGTTCGCAACGATTAGTAGCTTAATTAAATGCTCTAAACGGTATGAACTTGTTGCTGATTCTACATACCATAGATCATAGCGATTTAGTATACTAATTATTTGTTGTTTTATCTCAGGATAATGTTCAACTAATTGATTCCATTCCTTAAAAAAATCTTCTCCATTTGCAATTGCTTTTGTTCTAAGTCTCATCAACCTGATTTCTGGCGTCAACTCTTCAAAAGTACCATGAAGTATATCCTTAATTTTCTTATCTAGTTCAGGTTTGATCTTTTGATACAGCTCTTTCGATACTGCCTGAACGATACACTGATTCAGAGCCTGTAATACCTTATGCATCGAAAAATCAAGGTCATGATTCGATATGTAATCATAAATCTCTTTATTCTGAATCATTTTAACTTCACCACGAATTACTTGTCCTAGATATCCATGCGTACGTATTAGGATATGTACTAGTTCATCTTTATCTTCTGTTTCATACTCATCATAAATTTGTGCAGAACCAATATTGTGAATACTGAGATTATATCCTTTTTTTAACCATAAAGAACGCATTGCATGATTTCCACATTTGGAAACCTCTGACCATGCAAGCACCTGTTCGACTAACTTTTTCTCTTTTGGTGCTAACTCTATTTCTTCCAACACAAGGAGCGTTCTTTTCACATACTCCAGAACTGCATTTTTTGTTCTTGATTCAACACGATCAAAGTTCTCCATATTAATCGATTCGGTCGATTCATTAAGATAAAGGAAACGTAGCCATGGTACTACTTTTAATTGTGCTAAATCTCCTTGTTCCACTTTCATAATCAACTGTAATGCTCTCATTTTGCTCTCTCCTGTATTTTTTAAGAAGTCTGATGTTATTTTGCACAAGGTATTTTATAAGTATGTGATGAAAAACCTAATTTATCTGTTTGTCATCCCATTCTTAGTAAGTCTATTTATGTGCAATATGTCGAATGATATTATAAAGTATTTTTTATACCCTAATCATTATACTATAAAATATTGGAGAATTATAGGACTATTTGGTATGAAAAAATGATGTTTCAGTTATGCTTCTTATGACATCGTACTGCATTGTAAACGTAAACCTATTTCATTTACATAGATACTTGACAATCGAACATAATAACAATGGAGGTGTTATTATGGCGGTAGCTCATAAAAGTGCAATCAGTGTAGGTTTATTATATATTCCTGTTGGACTTTATAAGACGACAAGAGATATTGGAATCTCTTTTAATCAACTATGTAAGGACACGCATGAACGAATCCGATATAAAAAATTCTGTCCTTCCTGCAACAAAGAAATTACATCGTCAAAAGACATTATTAAGGGATATGAATTCGAAGAAGGAAAATATATCACATTTACTGAGGATGAATTAGAGAAAATAAAGTCAAAAAGGGATAAAACGATTCATATTGAGCATTTTGCGAAGATGTCAGATATCGATTCTATTTACTTTGAGAAGAATTATTACTTAGTTCCGGAACCTGGTGCAGATAGAGCTTATGAGCTTCTAAGACAGGCATTACTTGAGAAACAGGAAGTTGCAATTGCACAAACGGTCTTTACGACGAAAGAAGAATTACTTGTATTATATCCAACCAAAGAATGTATTATTGGAAAGATGTTATTCTATCAAGAAGAGATTCAGGAAATCCCAAAATCTCATGCACAGATGGAATTAAGTCAAGCTGAGTTAGATATGGCAAAAGCAATGATTGATTCCCTAACGAAAGATTTTGATATTAACTCTTACCATGACGAATATCAAGAAAAGCTAAGGCAAGCAATTACTCAGAAAATCCAAGGGCAGGAAATTGTATCTACTGATGATAATAAGCCAAATAATGTTATAAATCTAATGGAAGCTCTACAAAAAACTGTAGAACTTGCAAAGAAAGGTACTGCATAACCAATGGATATGTTTGACGAAAAGGGAATTCATCCGATGCTCATTTCAGAGCAAGAGGAACCGTATAATGACTCTGACAGTATCTTTGAACTAAAACTCGATGGCATACGTTGTCTTGCATACATTTCTGATCATACAGATTTACGTAACAAGAGAGATTTTAAACTATTACCACGTTTTCCAGAATTGAATGAAATCCATAAACATTGTAAGGAGAAATGCATTCTGGATGGTGAGTTAGTTGTGCTAAAGAATGGCGTCCCAGATTTTTATGAAATACAAAAGAGAACCTTAATGACGGATTTATTTAAAATACAATTAGCCAGTAGTATGTTACCAGCTAGTTTTGTTGCATATGATATCCTTTACTATAAAGATAAATCTGTTATGGATTTGCCTCTGATGGAACGTAAAAAGCTAATAACAGAAATTGTGAAGGAAACTGAAAAAATATCAGTTTCCCGTTATATTGAGACAGAAGGTAAAATGTTGTTTGACCTGGCCAAGCAGCAAAATCTCGAAGGTATTGTAGGAAAAAAGAAAAACAGCTTATACTGGTGTGGGAAGCGAACAAAGGATTGGATTAAATGCAAGCTGATGAGTACCGATGACTGTATCGTATGTGGCTATATTCAAAAAGAGAATCAGATGTGCAGTCTTCTCTTAGGGCAATATAACAGTAATCATGAATTAATCTACCGTGGTCATGTCACTCTAGGTGTAAGTCTTAGAATTCTAAATCAATACCATTATAAAGTCATCGATTATAGTCCCTTTGGTTATGTTCCAAAAGGAAATGAAAATGCTGTCTTTTTAGAGCCTCAACTCGTATGTATCGTCGAATCCATGCCAAATGATAAAGACTCATTTCGCCAGCCAGTATTTCGTGGCTTTCGTGACGATAAGACTCCAGAGGAGTGTTTGATTCAAAAATAGAGGATTACAATAGAAAAACACAGCCACTTCAGTGAAAACCAAATTGGCTGTGTTTTTTATGACATTGGAAATGAAAGAATCATCTCATTTTATCATTATGATTATTTTAGTTAGCTGTGTTCGTCCAAATCTTATACTCAGCATTAGGATTGATACCCTTAAGTTCAAAAAGTTTACTAACTGTTACAAATGCATAGCCTCGATCCTTTAATCCTTGAATGATGGTATCAAGAGCTTGAACTGTGTTACTGTTTCCTGAAAAATCATGAAGTAAAATGATATCTCCATCTTTTACATTATTTAATATAGTGGAAGCTCTGCTTGAAGCTGAAACCGAATTCTCCCAGTCATTACATGTAATACCAGCAATAAAAGGTAGGTCAATTGACTGATACATTGTATTGTTAGTTGAGAGATAAGGTGGTCGGAAAAACTTTGGAGTTACTCCTACCATCTGATAAATCTTATTATTCGTGTTTGCAATCTCTGTACTTATTTGAGAAGCTGAGAGCGATGTCATATAATTATGACTCCATGAATGGTTATTAAGCTCACACCCCAAACTAACTTGGCGTTGCATTACAGATTTTACACTATCGTTAATATTGTTCCCGATTAAGAAGAAGGAAGCAACGACACCATGGCGTTCCAATATGTCCAGAATCTGAGGTGTTGTCGTTGTATTTGGCCCATCATCAAAGGTTAAGGCCACTAATTTCTTTCCAGTGTAATCTGGATTTGTAGTTGATGAGGATTTTGAAAACGTAAACCAGTCGACATTAACTGCACCTGAAAATACAAGGACAACGTCGATTACTCCAGTAGCATTACTAACATTTGTAGTCATCTCTTGATAGGTGTCAAAACTTCCAGTAGAACTAACGGATAACGTACCAAGCAAAGTTCCACTTGTGCTGTTTGCACGAATCTGTATGCTTGTTGCATTCTGTGTTGCAACCCTTGCTTTGAAGGAGGATGCACCATCTTGGAAATCAACATTCTTAAAGGTAATTGCATTGCCATTCTCAATATAACCAATTGCATTACCACCATTGTTTAAGCTAAAGGTTTGAATATTGGTAGCATTACTACTGTTATAGTCTTCTGCTTGAATGGTTGTAAAAGCACTATTGCCACTAGGCGTTGGCGTTACGATTGGTGTTACGATTGGTGTTACGGTTGGATCCGTTGTACCAGGAGTTCCAACACTATAACCTGCATCTGTATAAGCCTTAAGTACAGAAGTATAAGATTGCTTTGGTGTTGTTAGGTTACTGAATAATAATGGAGACTGACTTGATCTCCAAGAGATACTATCATATAATCCCCAAATCGTTATACCTGTAATATTACCGCCAGCTTTCTTAACGTCTAATATACCTGAGAAAATATTATAACAATAACTTGCTTGTGTAGAAGCTGAATTATTCGTTACATCGAATTCTGTTATCTGAACTTCAAAGCCCGCTTGTACAAACTTTTGAATCGTTGATTTAAAAGATGCTGCACTTGGGTATCCAGTGTCAAGATGTGCCTGCATACCTACGCCATCACAGTACTTTCCATTTGCATTTACATAATTCACTAAAGAAACAATGTCATCTGATACTTCATATGTATTATAGTCGTTATAGAAAAGCTTAACTTGATTTCTAATTCCTAAAGCAACTAATGCATCATTAGCAAATCGGAATGCATTCCTTACAAAGGAAACATTTTTACTATTTCCATAAACGGCAGCCCATCCAGAGTTGGAAGCATGGAGATGCTCATTCACAACATCCCAAGCATATACACAGTTTCCATATTGGCTATTATACACATGATTAATTACTGATTTCACGTAGAACTCAAGTCGTGCATCCATCACTGAAGTATTTACAAAAGATCCTCCTGAATTATATCCACTACGGAATAACCAAGATGGGGTCTGACTATGCCATACAAGAGTATGTGCTCTCATCTTAAGGCCGTTCTGAGAACAAATCTGCATTACCTTATCAATCGTATCAAAGTTCAGTTTTGGTACCATAGAATCCGTATAGTTACTTGGAATATAGTAACCAAGTGATTTTGCCTGTGAAACTGATATCAGGTTCGGACTAGAACCTAGAATATAGTCAGGCTTCATCTCATTTTCTAAAGTGATACTATTGTACTGTTGTTTTACAGCATTTAACGTTGATTGATTCTGCAACTGAGAAAGGCTAACACAAGTTCCCATCGCGCCAAATAAGCTACCATAAGTATTTAGTAAAGTTGCTTCTTTTGAAGAATCATCTCCTGATGTTGATGAAAAGATAAAGGAATCTACGTTAACTGCACCTGAAAATACGAGTACAATGTCACTTACACCTGTAATTTTACTAATGTTTGCGGATACATTCTGATAGGTATCCCAACCTCCAGTAGACGAAACTGAAATCGTTCCAAGAAGAGTTCCGTTTGCATTACCAGAGCGAACCTGAATCGAGGTGCTATTAGCAGCAGCTACTCTTGCAGTTACAGAAAGAGCTCCATTACTGCCAAAGTTAATATTACGATATGTTGCTGTATTACCATTCTCTATATATCCAATTCCACTTCCACCATCTGGTGTACTAATCTTCTCCATTGTAGAAGAACTATTGCTGTCATAAGATTCTGCCTGGATGGATGTATATGCACTCTTTGTATTCGGTGTCACTGTTGGTGTAGGTGTTACAGTTGGTGTCACTGTTGGTGTAGGTGTTACTGTTGGTGTTACTGTTGGTGTTACTGTTGGTGTCGCTGTTGATGGCGTAAATACGAAAGAATCCACATTGACAGCACCAGAGAATACGAATACCAAATCTTTAACACCAGTTACTTGTCCAACATTGGTAGTAACAGTCTTGTAGGTATCCCAACCACCGGTCGAGTTAACGGAAAGTGTTCCTAGTAAAGTTCCTGATGAACTACCTAATCGTATCTGTATTGAAGTATTTTGATTCGTAGCTAAATAAGCTTGTAAAGAAGTAGCTCCACTACCAAAATCAATATTACGATATGTTGCTGTATTGCCATTCTCTATGTAGCCTATACCACTTCCGCCATTTGGTGTGCTAATCTTTTGCATCGTAGATGAACTATTGCTGTCATAAGACTCTGCCTGAATCGAGGTAAATGCACTCTTTGCATCTGGATTAGTTGTTGGTGTAATACTACTAGATGCAGTAAATATAAAGTTATCGACATTAACTGGACCTGAAAATACCAATACTACATTTTGAGCACCCGTTACGTTATTAATATTAGTTGTCAAATTTTTATAAGTATCCCAACCACCAGTGGAACCTACAGAAAGTGTTCCTAGTAAAGTTCCAGTTGAACTACCTAACCTAATTTGAATGGATGTTTCATTTGCAGCTGCTACATTCGCACTAAATTTTGATGCACCATTACCAAAATCAATGTTGCTATATGTTACCGTATTTCCATTCTCTATGTAACCAATACCTCTACCACCATTGGTAGTACCGATCTCTTCAAGAGTGGACGAACTCTTACTATTGTACTGTTCCGCTTCAATTGTTGTATAAGCACTTCTTGAACTTGGAACTTGACTAGGCATCGTTGTTACATTAGGTCCACCAATATTAATGGAGTTTTTATATACATTGGCACTACCACTACTTTGATATCCTTCCACAGTAAGTGCTACTTCATACATATTGCCTAATCTCATACCTTTGTTTTCCCACTGTTTAAAGTGCTCGCTCACGGAAATTGTGCCGCTCGTTCTCTTGGATGTACGAACGCTCCAATACTGTTGGAATGTTGTATTACCCTCAATGGAAGGTTGATTATATCGTGTAGTTTCATAAACATCATATGTACCACCATCGACAGATATTGTACCTTTTGATGTTGCCCCTGGTGGACGCCAGTTGCCCCAACTCTCCACGATATAATATTCTACAAGTGGATTTTTCGTCCATCCGTAAATACACAAATAAGAGTTACCGGATGGATTGTACGTACAGCCGTAATCTACTGAAATATTACCCATTTGCTTATACGTCTGTGTGGAATTAAACTTCTTCCCTTTTCTAAATAGTGCATTCCCAATATTACTCCACTGACAACTAAAGGTTCCACCATCGGTAAGGTCCATGCTAGTAGTTCCGTAATCTTTCCAGAGCTCATAGTCATAACCTCCATGGGTACCCGTGCTGTTCGAGTAGAGAACAGGGGCTGCTAGTGCTGGAATGTTAGGCACTCCACATATGATGGCAATACACATTAGAATAGCCATCATAATCCTTGTTTTACGTTTCATTTGTTTAACCTCCTTTTATTTTATATTTATGCACATAAAATTAGTATCAAAAGTAATCAAATGAATAAATCCATCGACACTTGTATGTCTCTGGAAGATATTCGTATCTTAAAGTGGGGTTAAAATGAGTGTTAGAGTGTACATATTTACACTTATGTCGCTTGGATATTGTTATATCCATTACACAAAAAAGATTAGTAGACTATTTAGCAGAATTATTAGTAATAATGAAGTAATAATGAAGTATAATACAAGTTCACATAGTTGTTTTGCCATATATTTACAATATCATAAGTTGTTTATACAAGCAACTGTTTTACTTGATTTTACAATAGTAAATTTGTCCTAGAAAATATTCGATAAGGTGTGTAATAGGAAGTTTGAAGGAATTTCCTCATATATAAAAAAAGACTACCTCATAATATTCCCACATTATAAGATAATCCTTTCTTGATTTTTTTGATTAAATCTTGTTTGCACCTGTTAAGATAATATATGAATAATATCTGCTTTATTCGCTAGAACTGAGCCCTGCACCATCGTAGGACTTCCGCCCCCACGCACATCCAAATGTTCTTTTAATTTGGCCATAACATCTTTCACATCTTTCGTACTGCTACCTAGGATAAACTGATAACCATTTTCCTCTGTTTTCGTAAATACACCACAGATACCAGTATGTTTTTTAGTTAACTCATTGACTGCATTTCGCATAATAATTGTATCAAGTCCGTCTTCAAACAATATAACATCCTCTTGATTATTAGGAATTGAAGCGATTGCATGATTTAAGTTATCCTTTTTCATTTCTATTAATTCATATTTAAGTGCTTGATTGGTATCTTTTAGCTTCTGGATAATCATAGGTAACGCTTCTTGGTTTGTTGAAAACATGGAAGCTATCTCAGTTAACAATGCATTCTTTTTTCTAAATTCATATAAAGCTCGGAACCCACATAGGATACTAATTCGTACACCACCCTTATAATTCTGCAGTGTCATAACCTTTAAAAATCCTATTTCACCAGTACTCCTAACATGAGGTGCACAACATGCACACACATCGGTATCAAGAATTGTTACAATTCTTACCTGCCCTTCAATCTCTATCTTACTTCGATAATTCAGATCTTTGAGTTCTTCTTTCGTAGGATAAGATACAATAATTGGTAGATTACTTTGAATGACTTCATTTACTTTTTGCTCAATTTCCTCAACTTGTTGTAACGTCAATACTCCATTAAAATCCATTGTTACAGTCTGATTACTTAGGTGAAATCCTACGTTATCATAACCATAGATTTTATTTACAAGTCCAGAGAAAATATGCTCTCCTGAATGCTGTTGCATATTATTGAATCGATGATTCCAGTCAATCTTACCGTGTACCTGAGTTCCAGGAGATAACATTTTCCTTGTAGAGTGATAAATGATACCTTGAATAATCTGGACATCAATAACTTCAATGTCATTTATTATTCCTTTATCTGGTGATTGACCACCTTCCTCGGGGGAAAAAAGTGTTTGATCTAAAACAATCTGATACACACATTCCTCTTTATCCTCTATCTTTTCACAGGATATAACAACTGCTTCGAAATCAGTTGCATAACTATCCATATCGTAAAGTTTCTTTGTTCCATTCATAATATTACTCCTTACATAACTACTAGCATTCTATCATTTGATTTTATCAATTTAATCAAAATTTATTACCATGTTAACAAAACGAATCCAATATATATATCATGACATGTATATCGATTCGAATATAAAAACTATGTTAAGTATAATTCCTTATATAATGATTTGCAAGTCGTAAACCTTATCATCAAACAACTAATATCATTTATGATAAGCTATAAATCCTACTTTTGTCGGATGATCTACAATAATATCTTTTCTATGATTCCATAAAAGCAATGAAATTGTTGTATCTCCACCAGCAGATAAAATATTTAGTATACTCAAATATAAACACCCTGTATTTTCTGTAAAGAGTGCTATCATAAACATAACAATTCCTAATATAAAGAATGGCAATAATGAACCAATCAGATATTTTGTATATGTAAGTGGTTCTGCACAACTACAATATGGAGTCAATTGCTTCCACATCATTCCAAATGATATACTTTTTTTATCCTTACAAAAAATCCCCCATCCAATACCATGCAAAATTTCATGTACAAAAATACACACAATCAGTGCAATAAAAAAAATATGTGATGATTCTTGAGAAATAACATAATAATGTTCAGGAAACCGTAAATAGAAAAGAACAAAACAAAGGAAAGCTATTGGTCCTGCTGTAAATAAAGCATAAATATTAGCTTTTAGTACTGATATTGTTTTTTCCTTTGGAAGAAAACCTTGAGCTATTAGCTCATTTTCTCTTAAAGTGAATATTTCAACACGTTTTTCAATATTCATATGATTACCCGACTTATCCTCCTTAAAATATTTCATAAAATTAGGCGTTTATCAAACGCATAATTCTACAGTTTATCTTAACGAAAAACTTTCTTCAAAAATTCAGTGGCACAATGTCTCCACACCGTCCAGTCATGTTCTCCCGAAATCTCATAATATTCTAATGGTACCCCATGACGAATTACTTCATTCGCATTATCTGCAGTTTCTTTATAGAAAAAATCCTCCGTGCCACAACTAACAAAAAACATCTTAAACTGCTTTTCAAACGCTTCTTTTGAAAATAAAATATTCGTGTAATCATCCTCTTCGTTGCTCAGTACCAAACCTCCACTAAAGATTCCAGCCCATGCAAATAAGTTAGGATTATGAAATACGATTTTTTGTGTTTGTAAGCCCCCCATGGACAGTCCTGCCATCGCTCGATGTTCTCTGTCTGCAATGGTACGGTAATGACCATCGATATATGGCACACTATCCATTGGTAGTTCCTCTAAGAAAGCGCTCATGGATGGATGATAGGAACCATCTTCTGGAAATGCATAACCCGTATTCATAACGATTATCATTTCCTCCATCTGCTTATTTGCAATCAGATTATCTGCGATATTCACAATCTTTCCATGCCATATCCATCCAATCTCATTTTCTCCACCTCCATGCTGTAGATAGAGTACAGGGTAACGTTTCTGGATATTTTTTTCATATCCTGGTGGCGTATAAACGTAGCATAGTTTTGTTCGATTTGTCTGACTGGATTTATAATAATTTAAGTGTAACTTACCATGAGGTACCGAACGAAGATAATACTCAGGGAAATCTTCTTCCGGCATATCCATATAGTTCATCGCCTTAAAGCAACCATATCCGACATTCGCCATCGGATTAATTGTTTCTGTTCCATCAACTGAGTAGTCATAATAGTAAAAGCCTGCTTTTACATCATTAAGCTCTACTGTCCAATAGCCATCCTCTGCCTCTTTCCCTTTTGCTTTCTTTAAGGAATAATGATTGCCAAAAATATTTAAAACAACTTCTTTCGCTTCTGGTGCAATCAACCAAAATCTTGCTTTGCCTTTCGATACAATCTCCATTCCTTTTGGAATATCTCCATACCGTCCTGCCGGTCTTCCCTTTTCATCGACTGCCAAAATCAACTTCTTATAAACTGGATCAAAAAACAGAATATCTTCTTCAAATGTCTGTAGTTCTTCTTGTACTTTTGTCATTTTCAATGGAATATATGGCAGTTCTACTTCTGTAGTATCCTCTCTTTCGTCTAAAAACAACTGTGTAACGAAATCTCGTAAACTCTGTCTCCAAACGTGCCATTCATGATAACCTGTATAACTAGCTTGCATACATGGAACTTGAGCCTGTTTTAATGTATCATAATATCCTTGTTGTTTGATTCGTAGTCCTTCTTCTCCTTTTCCACAAGAAAGGAAGATAAGATTCATTGGATATTCTTCATTTTTACTACAAATCAGATTCAGATTGTCATCAGAAAGTCCAGAAAATACACCAAGATATGAAAATAAGTCTGGATGTTTAGAAACGGTTAAGATTGCTTGAGCTGAACCGAGTGAAAGTCCTGCCATTGCTCGATTCTGTCTACCTTTTTTCACAGCAAATTCATGCTCGATATATGGAATACAATCAAAAACTAATTCTCCATCAAAATCACCAGGATAAAATACGGGATCTTCTCCTTGTTTGAATGCATAACCGCTACACATAACAACAATCATCTCTTTACAGGCTTGTTTTGCTATTAAGTTATCCATGATAAAATTTAATTTACCATTCCAAATCCAACCAGTTTCAGCCTCTCCCACTCCATGTTGTACATATAAGACTGGGTAAGTTTTAGTTTTATCTACATTATAATATGGTGGTGTATAAACATAACATTCTTTCATATGTCCATTGATACTGGAAACATATTTATGTATCTGTACCTCACCGTGAGGAACATCCATAATCTCAAAAAAATCAAGAGTTGAATCTGGAACCTCAAAAAAATTCATCGCTTGAAAACAACCATAACAAACAGAACCTTGTTGATTCATTATTTTATTGTCATCTACAAACCAATGAAAGTAATGAAAGCCAGGAAGTATTCCCGTTACTGTCTTAGAAAAATAGCCTGTTTCTTCTTTGTCTAACGCTATCTTATGATTTCCTAAGCTTCCACCAAGTCCTGCAACTTCTACTTTATGTGCTTTCGGAGCATAAATTTGAAATGTAACGGAGCCATCTTCTAAAACAACCACTCCTGGACGATCTTCTACATAGGAAATACTTAATTTTCCATCCTTCTCTTCAAACTTTGCTTTTTTCTCAATTGGATCAAAAAAAATTGGATGCATACTATATACTTGATTTATTTCTCTGCTCATATAAACCTCCCACATTTATTACTCACTTCTTAAGATGAGATTACCTTAATCCACTTTTTACTTTTCAAACGGAAGATACACCAAAATGCTTTTATAATCTGATCTGCTTTTAGTAAAGTATAAATCCAAAAGGCAGGTAAATTCCAATACAATCCTGCAAGTGCACCAAATGGAACTGAAATAACCCATAAAAACAGAATGTCTGCCACCATTAAAAACTTTGTATCACCGCCTCCTCGTAATACTCCTTTTGTCATAATACTATTCATTGACTGAAACACTACGATAAAAGCAACAGCATCCATCAATTGTTTTGCAATCAGTTTTGTCTGATCTGTAATATTATAACAACTGATGATTGGGCCACCGATAATGAAAATGATTCCACCTGCGATTGCCCCAATGATGATACCTAAAGTCAAAAAAGTAACTGCTTGTTGTTGAGCCGCCTTCTTCTTTCCTTCTCCTAACGTGATTCCTGTAATAATACAGCCAGAATGACAGATTCCTTGAATCATTACAGTACTTAACTGCTGAGTAACCATCGTAATAGAATTTGCTGATACAAACTCTTTTCCAATTCTCCCCATAACCATTGCAACTGCCGTATTTCCAAATGCCAATAGTGTATCCGATACAAATACCGGTAAGCTAATTGTAATATAACTTCTCATAAGAGAACGACATCGCATCTTTAAATCTCTGATACGATATTTAATCTTTTGATCTTTTAGTATAAAGTACCCACAAATAAATATAAATTCAAAGATTCTTGCAATTAATGTTCCCAATGCAGCACCTTGAATCTCCATACGAGGTGCTCCTAACTTTCCAAAAATAAATATGTAATTAAAAAAGATATTAATAAAAAAAGCCCCCAGTGAACTAAAGAGAGGAATTTTAACCTGACCAACACTTCTTAGCACAATCGTACACGTTAATGCCAGACCTTGTAGTAGGTAACATGGAACCATGAATTGATAATAGCGTACTCCTTGAGCGATAACATCAACGTCATTTGTATAAAGCTTCATTAAAACATCAGGTGCAAAAATGGTTGGAATCATAAATAGTACTGATAACCCAAAGCAAATGCGAAGCATGATTGTAACCGCTTTTTTTAGCGATTCGATATCCTTCATTCCCCAAAAACGTGATGTCAGCACACTAGCCCCCATACCAATTCCCATACAGCATATTTGAAATATGGCTATAAATTGATTGGCTAAGGCTGTTGCTGAAAGTACTGTTTCGCCCAACTTACCTACCATGATATTATCCATCATATTAATCCCAATCGTAATCATACTCTGCAAAGATACTGGGACTGCAATAGCTACCACTTTTCTATAAAATTCTTTTTCTCTTACGAATAACTGCATTGCACTACTCTCCATTTTGTTATGTATAAAATTTGAGTAAGCATCCTTACATGGAACCAGATACTTTAATGTACTAAATCACAAGTTAGTTTGCTTACTAAACTATTTCTTTGTCATTATAATAGATATCCTATCGGAAATCAATCACATAAATACGACTTTCTTCGAACACTATCATCCCATACTCCTAACATTTCTTTGTGCACAATGACGTCAGATTTCTTTCTAAAGTACTTTTGACACCTGAATCCTATTATGCAAAAAACGAGCAGTAGCAAAATGAAGTTTGCTACTGCTCTCCCCTTAATCGAATTTCATTCTCTACATTCCGGACAATATTGCCCTTCCAATATCGCCCATACTTATGTATGAATGTTTACCTTGTTTGCTGATTTGAAATTGTTGCGGCCACTGGAACTTGCTGACTCATTGTATAAGAATTTTGTTGTTCCTCTTGCGCTTTACCAAATAACTCTTTGAATTTCTTTGATAAACCACATAATTTTTCATATAAGTTAAATGTAATATGAGTACTAGGAGCTACCTTCATATAAGCACTCATCATTTCAACCATCATAAAACTATCAATAAATGCTGATTTCACTGCAAGCGCAATCATAAGTGCAATTACAAATGCAATCCAAGAACTGATCGATAAAGCATTAAAAATAGCTCCCACTAACAAGAACGGTATCAGCCATGCGATAAATGTAAATAGAATTACTAATGCTGTTGTTTTTGCTGCATTTTTTAATAAAACCTTCCAGTTTTGAAAGTAAATTACAACTCCATCTGCTGCACTCTTAAATGCAGTATCATTCTTTTTATAAAACGTATATCCCAGACAACATTCATCCACATAACCTAATGCAATCTTCACAAATAATTGTAGGATGGAAACAATTGCACCAACACCTGGAATATTTCCAAAAAGATTATCAACTTTTTGTAATCCATTTTGAAGCTGATTCACTGCTCCATTTACAAGCTTATCCACTACAAAATATACGTTACTTGCTGCAAATCTCGATTTTACCATGTCTTTTGCTACTGCAAATTGATTCTCTGGTATTTGTCCCGTAGTGACTGCTTGTGAGATAATGGCTACATGACCTGCCTTCACAAGATAGCCTATGTAATGATTGATTATACTATTAATGGTTGCAGTACCTGCTAACCATAAAATGATGCTAATAACAAGAACTAATTCATTTTCAAAAAGAAGAGTGAGACCAAATAAAATACCAAACCAAATTCCAGACAATAGTATCGTTAATGCACCTAAGCCTAACTTCATCCAAACAAATCCCATTGTTTTGAAATAAATGTCTTTCACCTTCACTAATTATTACCTCCTAAATTGTTAATATTTGTATTTACAATATGTTGTAGTATGATAAAATAGATTTATCAATAACCACTGCGCATAGTATATCAACTAAGGAGAGTGAAATAAATGGGAAAAAAAGCTACGAAAGCTGCCAATAACATGTATTGTATCGCACGTTACGAAGCATCAAAAACAAATGATTCATTTTCAAGTCGTGAAAAAGCCTCAGAATTACTACATATTGAGCGTACTCGCTTATCAAACATTGAATTAGGTAATATAACTCCTTATCCAGAAGAAGTATTAACCATGTCCAAAGCATATAATACACCTGAATTATGTAACACCTATTGTGCATCTGAATGTCCAATTGGTGTAACTTGTGTTAAAAAAGTGGAAATCGAAGATTTTGATCGTCTAGCCTTAAAAGTTCTAGGTTCACTTAAAGATATTGATGATTTACGTTCTTCCTTAATTGAGATTTCTGAAGATGGAGTCATCACAAAAGATGAAAAAGATGAATTTGATACCATTTTAGATACACTTGATAAGATTTCTAATAATGCCAAAGCCCTTCAATTATGGGCGAAAAAAAATATAAAAAGCGAGTAATATGCAATAAGTGAATAGCCTTAAGAAGTAAACATTGATAACATTATAAACACAACAGGATAAGATATTTGTTATATTGATGAAAATGATAAATTAAGTTCAGAATAGTAATTTTGACGCTCTAATTCTAGAAAGGAAAACAAAACATGAAAATACTAAAAGTATTTATTCTTACCTTATCTTTAATGTTATCTGCTGTCTCAGATATTAATATCCATGCTTCGGGAAATATCTATTATGTTTCATTGAATGGTAGTGATAAAAATAATGGGTCATTCAATTTTCCATGGCTTAGTATCAATAATTCTATCAATAAGTTAACCCCTGGGGATACCCTCTATGTTATGGGAGGTACTTATAACGAAAAGATAGATATTAATGTATCGGGTTCTGATAATAATTTTATTACCATTGCTTCTTATCCTGGTCAAACAGCTATATTAGACGGAACTACCTTAAAAATGTCTTCCGATATGGATGCTATGATTTATATCTATGATCAAAGTAATATAATTATCAATGGATTTGAAATTAGAAATTTCAGTACTACCAAGACTGGCACTTGTATAGGTGGAATTATTGTTGATGGCGAATGCAAAAATATAGAGCTTCACAATAACTATATTCATGATATTAATAATATGGCTAACGTGGATTCTGATTTAAATGGTAGAGACGCACACGGTATTGCTATTTATGGTGCCTCAAAAGCTATTTTTACTGGACTAGTTATCGATGGGAATACGATTTCCAACTGTAAATTAGGTTCTAGCGAAGCACTTACTGTTAATGGTAATATTTCCGGCTTTAAAGTAACAAATAATCTTGTTCATGATAATGATAATATAGGTATTTGTTTCATTGGTTATGAAGGAGTATGTACCTCTACCGAGTTAGACAGGGCTAGAAATGGAATATGTAGAGGAAATGTTGTATATAACATTGATTCTTACAAAAATCCTGCATATGGAGAGGATCGATGTGCAGATGGGATATACTGTGATGGTTCAACCGATATTATAATTGAAAGAAATACAGTTTATAATGTGAATTTTGGCATTGAACTAGCAAGTGAGCATAAAGCAAAAGATACAAGTTATATTACAGTAAGGGATAACCTTGTTTTTAATTGCACAAATTCCGGACTTGCAATGGGAGGCTACAATTCTCAAAAAGGCTATTCGTTAAATAATAAAATTCTAAATAATACATTCTATCATAATGATACTTTAAAAGGTAGTTTTGGTGAAATATATTTACAGTATACTGCAAATAATAATATTATTATGAATAATATTTTCTATACCAATGACCAAAATATATTTATCTATGATTCTTATGCTAAAAATACCGGAAATGTTATTGACTATAATATTTATTACTCAAATGTAAACGTTGAAAAATGCATTTGGAGATGGAAAAATACTAATTACATAGGTTTTTCAGATTACACAGCAAAGACAGGTAATGATATAAATTCAGTGTTCTCTGATCCAATGTTTCATGATATATCGAAACAGGATTTCAGCATTTTAAAAGATTCTCCAGCAATTGATAAAGGTAACCCTGATTTTATATCAACCTTGCCATTTGATGGAGTTATTGAAACAGATCTTGTCGAAAATTCTAGAATAGTTAATCTTAGAGTAGATTGTGGTGCGTATGAATATCAAGCAAAAGACTCTACTCCTACATCGACACTTACACCGACAACGACACTTACACCGACAACGACGCCAACTCCAACTCCAACTCCAACTCCTACTCCGACTCTGACACCAACTCCAACTCCGACTCCGACACTAACGCCAAATAATACATCTCCTTCTACACCAATATTTATACCGCCTTCTACGCCAGCATTTACGCCATCACCATCTCCTACTCCTACTCCTACTCCAACACCGACGCCGACACCTACTCCTACTCCAAGCCCTATACCAACTCCAATTCCTAAACCAACTCTGACTCCTACTCCAATACCTAAATATACTAAAATAAATGTGGATGGAAAGTCAACCGATTGGAATAACATTAGTTCCTTATTCAAAGCCTCAAAAGGATACTCAAGAAAATTGAAGCTATATAATGATAAATCATACTTGTACGGGTGTGTTACTGGTAAGAACTTAAGAAGTTATCCAAATGTTTTATTCTTAATCAATTCTGATAATGATTCGACTACAGGATATAATGATGCTTACTCAAAGATTAAGACTACTGGATTTGATTATAAACTAGAGAATGGAGTTCTTTATAAATATATTGGAGATGGAAGTGATTGGAGATGGAAAAAAACTACGAATAGTAAAGCGGTTCAATCAAAGACATCCAATTGTATTGAGATGAAGATTTCTCTAGCATCTTTAAAGATAAAAAAGGGAGATAAAGTCAAAATAGCTTATATATTCTTAGATAAGAATTGGAACGAAAAAGAAATACTTCCTAGATTAGGTAATATAAAGTCGTATACGCTTAAATAATATTAAATTGAATCACCTAAAAAACGGCAATGTGCATACTATTAAGCTACATTGCCGTTTTAATCTTTTAATGTTGATTACTTCCATCAAGAGACATCTGAACGAATTCATGTTTTTTATTGATAACTTATTTAAATCTTTATTTCACGAATATCTCTTTGTATAATCGATTTATTTACATAATTCGAAATTAATATACAAAATTATCTATATTATGATAAAATAAAAGCAATATATAAAAGGAGGAATTTTAAATGTATAATGCAACCGGAACAAGAGAAAACATCAAAGTACTGGAATCGTATTCGAGTGGTGGATTAAAAGTCGAAATATTAGAATATGAAAAGCTACTTGGAATCGCAAATTCATCTATGGCTCAGCGAGTTTACTTTATGGAGAAGCAAAATATAAGAGTGCGCCAAATCGCATTGTACTTGAATAATGAAAAAGTAACAATCGAAAAAGGTGCAATGAGTTATTTTCAAGGAAACATTCAGATGGTAAGTGGTGTTACTGTAGGTAACGCACTTGGTCGTATGATTCGAGGTGCTGTTACAGGTGAACAAATGGCTCAGCCAGAGTATACAGGTACAGGTCTTTTAGTTCTAGAACCATCCTTTAAGCACTTTTTAGTAATGGAATTAGCTCCTGGTGAATCCATAATTGTAGATGATGGTATGTTTTACTGTGCACAAGGAAGCGTTACTGTAAAGGCTGTTGCTCAACGTAATTTCTCTTCTGCTATTGCAGGTGGTGAGGGTATCTTCCAACAACAACTAACTGGTCCTGGTATTATTATATTAGAATCGATTGTTCCAATGGAAGAAATTAATATTATTGACCTTCAAAATGATATCTTAAAAGTGGATGGTAACTTTGCTGTACTCCGTTCAAGCAACTTAGATTTTACGGTAGAACGAAGTGCGAAAACATTAATCGGCTCTGCAGTCAGTGGTGAAGGACTTGTTAATGTATACCGTGGTACTGGACAAGTTTGGTTAGCTCCTACAATTAAGGTTTATAATACACTCGATATGGCACAGGCGCTCGGTGTTTCTAATACCAGAAATATGAATATGAATACAAGTCGATCGTAAATCTTTATACAAAGATAAATTTATTGCACAAATGGTAGTATGAAAAAGAATGAAGGGTGATGGTATATTTTCTTCGGCGCGCTACGCTCACAAGCCCACAAAATGTATGTGGACTTATAAGGCACCACGAAAAATACCACCACTCTTCATTCTTTTATTCCATATTCAGCGAGTACGACAGCCTAATTTTATAGAATAGTGAGAATATATCTTTATTACTTTTTTAGCCGTTTTTTAGCTGGATTATCAATAATTGCTCCCTCTCTAGTGAAACGTGATCCATGACAGGAACAGTCCCAAGTATGTTCAACTTTATTCCACTTTAAAGCACATCCAAGATGGGTACATCTCTTTGTGGTCGGAGTTAACATACCCTTAACTGCTTCCCAGCAATTAATAAAAAGTTGTTGTTTTATAATACTTCGTGATGGAGAATAAATATCCACATAGTCGTTTTTACGATTTAAAACCAAATCTACCAAAATCATTGCTGAAATCATCGAATTTGTCATTCCCCATTTATTAAACCCGGTTGCCACATATAGATTTGGAGTATGTTTAGAATATTGACCGATATATGGAATTCCATCTAGAGTCATACAGTCTTGTGTTGCCCATGCATACTTCTCCTTTGCCATCGGGTAATAGCGACTTGCAAACTTCCGAAGCTCCTCGTAATTACCTCCCACTTTTCCTGTTCTGTGATCTCCTCCACCAATCAACAAAAGATTTTTATAATTTCGAAATGACATACCTGTCATTGCTTCATCAACATACATTCCATCTACATTCGGGGCATTTTCTAAGGCAATTACATAAGAACGATGTTGATACATCTTAATAGAATAGCTTCCATGCTTGTTGAAGATAGGAAAATGTGTCGTTACAATAATCTGATCTGCACAGATGGTACCACAGTCTGTAATAACTTTATGACCTTCAATATCCTTTACCATCGTATGTTCATAAATATTTAAGTTTTCTGCTATTTGGTATAAAAACATAAGAGGATGAAATTGTGCCTGATTCTCAAACTGAACTGCACCATTTGAAGTAATTGGTAAAGGTAGCTGTGTGCGAAATTCTGCTTTATAGTTTATTGCCTCTAAAGCCTTTAGTTCCTTAATTATTTTGTTTCGATCCTTGAGTGTATATACATATGAAGATTTTCTTTCATATTCACATTCAATTGCTTCACACATCTTTTCGTATTGTGAAATGGCATGTTCATTGGCCTCTAAATACATTTTCGTTTTTTCTAAACCAATACTATGAAGTAATTGATCATAAATTAATCCATGCTGGGAAGTAATCTTTGCTGTTGTATTCTTTGTAATTCCATTCCCAATCGTATCTGCTTCTACTAACATATACGATATTCCTGCTTGTTGCATAAGATAGGCGCACAAAATACCCGCCATACCACCACCTATGATTAATACATCTGTTTTCACATCTTTCGTAAGTGTCTCATAACAAGGTTTTGCTGCTGTTGATGACCATAACGATTGCATTCTATACCTCCTAGCAATATTGCTTATGGAAATTTTTCTTCCAATATTAGCATATTCACTAAGTAGTATCACCAAATAACTCTCTGTCATTCATCCACACAAGTACACTTAATATAGAAAATAACTCGTTCTTCTTCATTTCATAGGAAAGTTCTTTGAACTTCCCTATGAAATAAAAAAAGCGTCCAAAAGGAAGGACGCTATGATGCACACAAGCGCGATAGGAAGATGTCGCTTACGCGACCGCGCTTGGCGCCAGTGTTTTGCAAGCAAAACACTTTTTTATAGCAAAAATCACAAACGCCTAGCAAACAAACAGGGTTGTTGCATTATGCAACAGTCCTCGCAACTTTATTAGCGTTTGTGACTTCATCTCCTATCTTAAAGAACGCGTACACATGTATATTTTCGAAGGCCTTACAAGTCCCACACGCTCATTGTGGGCTTGTGAGCGTAGCGCGCCGTAGAAAATATACATGTTTACGTTTTCTTCTTCATAGCAAAAATCACAAACGCCCAGCAAACAAACAGGGCTGTTGCATTATGCAACACCCCTTATTCAGTCTACTCTTTATTTATATTCTGTTTTTCCAACCAGCTCTTTTCTTTTTCTGTCAGCTCAGCTTTTGCAAGTAAATCAGGACGAGTTTTCGCCGTTCGGATGATCGATTGTTCTCTTCTCCACTTTTCTATATTTGCATGATGACCAGATAATAAAACCTCGGGTACTCTTTTCCCCATAAATGTTTCTGGTCTCGTATATTGAGGGTACTCTAACAGATTATCCTGAAAGCTTTCAAATTCAGCAGAGACATCATTATTAAGCACACCAGGTATTAAACGTGATATACAGTCAATCATAACCATAACAGGTAATTCACCACCTGTTAAGACATAATCTCCAATGGATACATAATCAGTAACGACCGTTTCTAGAACTCGCTCATCAATTCCTTCGTAATGTCCACAAAGAAAGATGAGCTCGTCTTCTTTTGCCAATTCCTCTGCCATTGTTTGATTGAAGGTCTTTCCCTGAGGCGTCAGATATATGACACGAGGTTTCATCTGTTCATTACCCGTACGCTCCTTAATGGAAGCAATCACAGCTTCATGAGTCAGATAGACTGGCTCTGCAGCCATAACCATTCCAGCACCACCACCATATGGATAATCATCAACTCTACGATGTTTATCTTTTGTGTAGTCACGAATATCTACTGTATTTATAGTTAATAGACCTTTTTCCATTGCACGACCAATGATACTAGTATTCATCGTCTGATTAATCATCTCAGGAAATAGTGTCATTACATGAAAATTCATCAGTATCCTCCATTATTCTGCAATCATACCTTCAAGTAAATGAAGCTGTATTTTCTTATTTACAACATCAATTGTCTTTACACATTGCTCGATATAAGGTACTAACACTTCTTTACCGTTTGCAGTCTTAAATACAAATACATCATTGGCGCCTGTCTGCATTACTTCGATTAGCTTTCCTACTTCTGCTCCTGCTTCATCATAACCGATACAATCAATTAAATCACAGATAAAGAACTCATTTTCATCTAAAGGAACTGCATGGTCACGTGTAACTAATAAATCTTTCCCCTTATACTTCTCAATGTCGTTTATATTATCAATTCCTTTAAATTTAAGAATTGCAAATTGCTTAAAGAATTTTACATTTTCGATTTCGAGTGAAATCTTTTCTTTTCCTGTATCAAGTAGAACAACCTTTAAATCAAGAAATCGGTTTACATCATCCGTTGTAGGAAATACCTTAACTTCTCCTCTGATACCATGTGTAGACGAAATCACGCCTACTCTTAATAAATCTTCCATTGTCTTCACCTTTCCATCTTCTTATTATACATCTCAAGGAAAGAGATGGTACTAAACTAGTAGTAGCATACTACTATGATTCTGGTGTCAAAAGTACTTTTCTACTTTTTACTCGTCATTTTACACATATTAAGGATAAATTATGTTTGTCAGCACATACTCATAACTCTTCTTGTGTAAAATGACGTCATTATACATCTTAAGTACTTTTGACACCAGAATTTCATTATATAAAAAAAGAGCGTAACAAACTTCCTGATTATAAAATCAATATAGTTTGCTGCGCTCGTATTTGTAACATAAATAGCTACAACTTTACATCTATTGTAGTATCTCTACTACAACTTTCTTGTCATCCTTTGTTGCGGCAGCCTTAACTACGGTACGAATCGACTTTGCAATACGACCTTGCTTGCCAATTACTTTACCCATATCTTCCGGCGCAACCTTCAGTTCAACAACGATCGATCTTTCTGTTTCTGTTTCTGTTACAACAACCTCTTCAGGATGATCAACGAGTGACATAGCAATTACTTGAACTAAATCCTTCATTACTTTCACCTCCGACTATTTGATACCAGCCTTTTTGAATAATCTAGCAACTGTCTCAGTAGGCTGTGCACCATCTGCTATCCATTTTTTAGCTGCTTCTTCATCTACGGAGAAGGCGCTTGGCTCCTGAGTAGGATCGTAAGTACCGATCTCAGCGATGAATTTACCATCTCTAGGTGCTCTAGCATCAGCAACAATTACTCTATAGAAAGGTGCCTTTTTTTGACCCATTCTCTTTAATCTAATCTTTACTGCCATTTGTGATTCACCTCCTTAATATTAACTTCCAAAATTTTCAACCATTTATATATTGAATTGTAAGCTAAAAATAGCATTTACAAGACAAAACGACTCAAACACTCGAGTTCAATGCTCATAGTGAATTGTTACATTATAATCCAAATGGGAGCTTGAATCTTCTCTTCTTACCACCCATCATGCCAGAAAACTGTTTCATCATCTTACGAGTTTCACCAAACTGTTTTACTACTCGGTTCACCTCACTAATGTCCACACCAGCACCCTTGGCAATACGTTTCTTACGAGGAGGACTAAGTAAATCTGGATTTCTGCGTTCTTCTTTTGTCATGGAGTGGATAATGGCTTCCATCTGAGCGATGGCCTTCTCCCCTTCATCCCAATCAACATCTTTTAGATTTGCTTTGCCACCACCAAGGCCTCCCATGCCACCAGGTAACATGTCCATGATCTTTTGCATACCACCCATTTTTTTCATCTGCTGCATCTGTTCAAGATAATCATCAAAATCAAATTCAGCTTTCTTTATCTTACGCTCAAGCTCTCTTGCTTTATCTTCATCAATTTCTGCTTGAACTTTATCGATAAGAGTAAGTACATCACCCATACCAAGGATTCTTGAAGCCATTCGATCTGGATAAAATTGCTCTAGATCCGATAACTTCTCACCCATACCTATATATAAAATTGGTTTATTAGTGACTGCACGAATTGATAACGCAGCACCGCCTCGAGTATCACCATCTAACTTCGTTAAAATAACACCTGTAATACCAATCTTATTATTAAATGTTTCAGCAACATTCACGGCATCCTGACCAGTCATTGCATCTACGGTTAAAATGATATGATCAACATGAATATTCTCTTTAATTTCAACAAGCTCATCCATCATTGCTTCATCGATATGAAGACGACCAGCAGTATCGATAAGGACAACATTATTATTGTTCTTCACCGCATGTTCCATTGCTGCTTTTACAATGTTGACTGGCTTGTGATTTGTTCCCATAGAGAATACTGGAACCCCTTGCTTGTTACCATTAATCTGTAACTGATCGATCGCAGCTGGACGATAAATATCACCTGCTACAAGCAATGGGCGCTTACCCTTGGACTTAAATTGTCCTGCAAGCTTTGCAATTGTTGTCGTTTTACCAGCACCTTGCAAACCACACATCATAATGACGGTAATCTCGCTACCTGGGTTAAATGTGATTTCGGTTGTCTCATCACCCATTAATTTCACGAGTTCTTCATTTACAATTTTAATAACCATCTGACCTGGGGTCAAACTATTCATTACTTCTTGACCAATAGCTCTTTCTGTAACTGTGTTAACAAAATTTTTAACTACTTTAAAGTTAACATCTGCTTCCAGTAATGCCATCTTAACTTCCTTTAATGCAAGTTTTACATCACTTTCGGATAGTTTGCCTTTACCGCGAAGGTTTTTAAATACATTTTGCAGTTTTTCTGATAAGCTTTCAAATGCCATAAGAACCTCCAATATTATAATTCATTCAATATATCCTCAGATAATTGTTCAAGTTCTAGAATCCTACTAATATCATTCGTCTTACGGATATCTTCTGAAATCAACTTAATCTGATTCACTCTTTGTTTCGTCAAATCGAACTTTTTTACTAAACAAAGTTTTTCTTCATACTCTCTAAGCTTTTTAGAGCAACGCTTAACTACATCATGAACACCCTGTCTGCTTAGACCTGTTTCGTCTGCAATCTCACTTAATGATAAATCATTCAGTACATAATCTTCAAATATCTGCTTTTTATGGTCTCCTAATAATTCACCGTAAAAATCATACAGCCGAGACAATTCCAGAATCTCTTGAAGTTTATCCGTTGCTTTTAAATCTAAAGCTTCCATTCGCTCACCACCTGTAAAGTATTTTTCTTTACATTGGTTATTATATGTGAATAGGATAACGTTGTCAAGATATCTTTTTAATTATCAAATGCAATGTACTTCTACTTTTGTAGCCAAGAGGCAGTTTGATTTTTCTTATAAAAAGGTATTACAATTAGTATCCTAATAAGAACTACTATTTGAAATCCCCATACAATATAATAAAAACATGTTAGGATATTTAATATGGAACCCATTGCATATGCTAGAATTATAGGAAATAAATCCACTCCAAATCTGCGTGGTATCGCATACTTTTACCGAGCTCGTGGAAACGGTCTCTTCGTGGAAGTAGAAGTATCTGGACTTCCAGAAAATAAAGCAGGTTTTTATGGTCTGCACATTCACGAGAACGGAGACTGTACGATACCTTTTGACAAAACTGGAGGGCACTATAACCCATACAATGTACCACATCCGGAACACGCTGGTGATCTGCCTCCACTGCTAGGTAATAATGGATATGCTTATTCCTGTTTTTATACCAGCCGCTTGACTCCAGCTGATATTATGAAACGATCTATTATCATACACAGTGGTCCGGATGATTTCACATCACAACCTGCCGGTAACTCTGGTAATAAGATTGGTTGTGGCGTCATACGTACATTTCAAAGACCCATGATGGATGCTCCAACGAATGGAATGACGGATAAGATATAACCTGGAACAAAGTGTTTTGCTTGCAAAACACTCGCGCCAAGTACGGTCGCGTAAGCGACATCATCCTATCGCGCTTGTGTGCATCATAGCGTCCATCTTTTTGGACGCTTTTGTTCTATATTAGGAAATTCAGAGGAATTTCCTAATATAGAAAAAAGCGTAATAAACTTTTTAGTCTTTAAACCATAAAGTTTATTACGCTCTCTTATTTTTGATAAAAAAACTATTTAATACCAGCTTTTTTGAATAATCTAGCGATTGTTTCAGTAGGCTGAGCACCGTCTGCTAACCATTTCTTAGCTGCTTCTTCATCTACAGAGAAAGCACTTGGTTCCTGAGTTGGGTCATATGTTCCAATCTCAGCGATGAATTTACCATCTCTTGGAGCTCTTGCATCTGCAACTACTACTCTATAGAAAGGAGCCTTTTTCTGACCCATTCTCTTTAATCTAATCTTAACTGCCATCTTATATTTCCTCCTTAACATTCGTCTATTGACTGTAAAGTAATTTTCTTTACATCACTTATTATATACAATATAAAATAGTTGTCAAGTGTTTTTCTTTACATATTTTTAAAAAAGTTCATCCTTCCCTTTACCGAATAAGTTTTGTCGAAATTCCTTAGACACTATATAAGGAGAAACTCGCAGAGCGTGTTTCTCCTTATTCTCTAAATCATAAATTTATTTTTTTAAAGTTAATGAAGTTAATATGTAATCTGTAACATCGCTTATGGATGAATTCCCTTCCCCATAAACAGTCTCAGTTATTACAGTAAGACATCCATCATTTAAATAAAAATTCATATCCATAGTAACAGGTTTTTCACCCTTTGTTTCAATTGTGTACTTACATTTAATATATTCTTTTGAATCTTTCTTAACCGTCTTTACTGATACATCCTTAACTGATTGATCTTCGGTTACATCACTATTAATTAATTCTTTTAAAGCCTTTTCTACATCTTGAGACTTAAGTAATTCAGCATAATCGATTCCATCTTGTTCCGTACCCTTTATTGACATTACATAAATCATCGAAAACTCTTCTGTAATATCGGTATCTTCAGGATATAGAATAAAAAATGTCATGTCTTCTTCTCCCATTGATAAATCAAATGATTCCCATGATTTCGGAATCACTGCAGAATACTTTCCAAAATTTACTTCCTTTGCATCCCAAGGCGCTTTTGTAATATATGTATCCTGTGGTGCTTTCACAGTTATCTTACAAGTATACTTTTTATTATCTACTTTTGCAGTAATTGTAGCAGTACCTGCTGCAATTGCAGTTACTTTACCTTTACTAGAAACTTTTGCAACTGATTTTTTACTACTCGACCAGGTGATTTTCTTTGTGGTTCCTGTTAATTTTAACTGATACGTCTTTCCAACCGTAAGTGTTTTTTTCGTGGTATTTAGTTTTACCGTTTTCGTAGCTGCCTGAACGGTTAATTCATTGCTAGAAAGTACAGGAACTGCTGTCTGTAATGCTAATGATACAATCATCGATAATACTAACATTTTTGATACTTTTACTAATTTTCTTAATTTCATGATACTCCCTTCTGATACTTATTATTTTAGAATATGTAACTATACTGATTTTGTATGCATTTAACTTACCGATAGTAAATTTCTAAAATAAAATTTTCGTTATAATTTCTTACACTTTAACATAATACCACATAATACCAAATATTGCCACATATTTTTCATAAATTTGTAAATTAAGGGATTGTCGCACTGATACACAAGCTATTATAACAACTGTGCTCTTTGTTGTCTTGCATTAACAAGGCAACTACTTCGTACAACAACCCCTTATTCGCTATTAATAACATCAATTAGTGGGTAAACATATATGTTCCAATCCCAACTGCAATCGTTAAATTTAAAGAATCCACTTCTTTCGATTGAGGAATAATAATGCTCGTACCAACCTCAAGATAGGAATCATCCAATCCAGTTGCTTCATTTCCGAATACTAAAGAGAATAATTCTGGTTTCGGACAATCCTGAATTGTCAAAGGTTTTTCACCATTTAACATAAAGGTAAATACTTCCTGTTTGGAGTAAATTCGGCGATAATCTTCAAAAGAATCAAAGTATTGATGACGTAAACGAAATAATCCACCCATCGAGGAACGAACAACTTTGGGATGAAATACGTCAGCGCCAGGATTAATAAATGCAATATCGTGAATACCAAAACCAACTGCAGTACGAAGAATTGTTCCTAAGTTTCCCATATTACTAGGATTCACAAGAACAATATGTGATTTATCCTTTTCTAATATGCAATTATACTTATCAAATACTCCAACAACAAAAACATTCTCTTTGTCACTAACTCGTGCAATTGTTTTATCACTCTCTAAAACAGGGATGTGATTTTCCTTACAAAGTTTTTCTAAATTTTCTCTGTCAGTAAATGTTGAATGAATGTACACTCCCCTTACTTGTTTTGGTCTTGCTTTGATTAATTCAATGGTCGGGAATGCGCCTAGTGTATAGGAATAATCAAAACTCTTCTTATATGGTTTTATTGGTTCCATTTTATTTCCTCTTTTTATTCATATTTAGCAAAATCTTTAATGATGACTGAAAACTGCTCTTTAATTTTCAGATAAATACCAATTGTATCTTCTTTTTCTTTTTCAAATGTCTCAATAATTGTATCATAGTTTCGAAATAAACAATCAACCACTTCTTTGCTTATTTTATGGTTTGCAACATCTTCCGATAATATTTTAACTATCAAATCTCGATCAAAAGAACTTTTATAACTCCTTTTACCATATAAGGCACTTAAGATATCAGCAACCACAATAATCTTTTGTGGTAATGTCAGGTCACTTTCTGTAAGTCCCTTATAATACCCTGAACCATCCAGTTTTTCATGGTGGCGTGCAGCAATTTTTACAATCTCTTCATCAACTTTACCGTCCAAAATCATCTCAGTAATACGAACATGTGCCTTCATTGTCCGCATCTCACTCTCTGATAACTTGGAATTCGACTCTAATATACTGAGTGGAATTCCTATTTTCCCCAGATCATGAAGTAACGCTCCATAATATAAATTAACTATATCAACTGAGTTTAACCTCATCAGTTTACCAAGCTGCTTTGCAAAGCTTACGGTAGCCATTGTATGAATTACTGTATGCACACTTCGAAAATCAATTGTATAAACAAGCATCTCTAAATATTTACGCTTATGGCTTTCCAATACATCAACCCTTTGAAAAAGATTGGATAGTTCTTTACTATAAGTTCCATCTGTTATATGCTTTGTAATCTGATACTTTGCTTCCGCTTTTAAAAATAAATCCAAGGCATGATCACTAAACTTAATATTACGATATTTTACGAAATAATCGCGTTCAATCTCATTGAATCTCTTATGAATATAAGCATCCATCTTATCTGCAAAATTTAGACATTCAATAATTCGTTTATATTTTTTAGGAAGATTTGTATGCAGAATATAGTCCAAATGATGATACAGTATAATTTCAGCCATATCTCCTAGAGGTGATAAATATTTGAGAAATAGGAACCCATATACAGAATGAGTCCAAGTATTTATTGTTTCAAATTCTTTTAAATTGTTAACATCTGCTTCACGATATAACCCTATATCATGCAACATCCCAAGCATTGTAAAATCTACAAGTTCTTTCTCGGAATATCTATTTTCATACTCCAACATCTTATAGAGTATATACCCCGTAGTTTCCCCATGACTAATTATATCCTTGTTAATAATCTTTAGTGTACTACAAATGATTTTGCTTACGTTCTCGCTACTTATTACATTCATACCATTCTCCGAAGTAATTTGATCTTTTTATCTTAGCAAATATAGTTCAAATATATAAAATAGAATAACACAAAAAAAAACAAATTCCAACTAAGAAATTTATCCCTTAATTCGCTTTATCCAATCAAATTCTTTACTCACTTAACATTCTTCTTGTCTCAACAACTTCGTAAGTAAAATGTGGAATAGAACGTCCATCTATAACCGATTGTGCCATATAATCCTTCGTTGCACCCATTCTCTCATAAAAGCCAACTGCCTGCGTACTAGTAACAAAATGTATCGTTTGAATCTTGTGTTCTTCACACCAATTGATCATATGACTCCACATTTGTTTTCCATACCCCTTACCTAGACTTGATACTTCGACATAAAAATACTCCAATTCCCAGCAAACATCATCTTTCATTAATCCCCAAAAAGCAACTGGATCCGTATCACTCCATAAGACAAAAACTGGATTTCGTCTTATAAACTGCTCGGTTATATTAAATACTTGATCAAAGATGTCCATAAAGTTTTCGTTATAACCCCAATGCGCTTCTGATTTATGAGCCAATAAGCGTAACTTTGATACATCATTTGGTATAGCACGTACAAAATCTTGCTTGTTACTATTCATATTCATATGTATTTATCCTATCATATTTTTTTCTCTTTTTTCCTATAATAAACCACTTATATCCCATAGTTGTACTATGCAGAATTTATTAACTGTTTTCCTATAATAACCGTTTATTTCCCATATTTCTTCTAATCATATTCATTTTACTATATACCAAAGTTACTGTCTATAGCTACCAAACGTAAAAGGTCTCACAAAACCAATAATCAATGGTTTTGTGAGACCTTGTGCTTGTAAAGTGTTTCTCGTGAGAGTGTGAGAAGCACACTTTTCTTCGTTTATTACAGTCTTATTCTATACTGGATAAGCTTTATTCTTAGTATCAGCAGCACAAACATCTACCTTAGTCTGTTGAGCCTGTCTGTATTTAAAGAAATCCATTGCAACTTGTGGAAATAGTGCGTAAGATAATACGTCTTCATCCTGTTGTTTCCATTGAGCCATCTCTTTCTCAATATTAGCTAATTCTGGCTGTAATAAATCAGCAGGACGGCAAGTAATTGGCTTCTTATCTCCAATTACCTTCTTTTGAACTTCAAGATCAAATGGCATTACTGTTTTACCGTATTCACCACTGAAAATTGCCTTAGTCTCTTTTGTAACCATCTTATATCTTTCACCAGCTAATACGTTAAGAACCGCTTGGGTTCCAACAATCTGGCTACTTGGAGTAACTAATGGTGGCTCACCAAAATCTTTACGAACACGAGGAATTTCTTTTAACACATCATAGTATTTATCCTCTGCATTTTGCTCTTTTAATTGAGATACTAAGTTACTTAACATACCACCTGGTACTTGATATAATAAAGTTTTAATATTAACACCCATTACTTTTGGATTTAATAAGCCACTCTTTATAGCATCTTCTTGAATTGGACGGAAATAATCAGCGATCTCAGCAAGTAAATCTTGGTCCAAACCAGTATCGTATTGCGTACCCTTGAATGTTTCCACCATAACTTCAGTAGCTGGCTGACTCGTACCCATAGCAAATGGTGACATTGCTGTATCAATAATATCACAGCCTGCTTCCACTGCCTTTAAGTAAGTCATACCTGCAACACCAGAGGTATAGTGAGTATGTAAATCAATCGGAATCTTTACTTCTCTTTTCATTGCTGTTATTAGGTTCGTAGCTTCATATGGAACTAATAATCCAGCCATATCCTTGATACAGATGGAATCAGCACCCATCGCTTCTACTTGTTTTGCCATCTTTACATAGTAGTCAAGAGTATAAGCATCTCCTAATGTATAGGAAATTGCAATCTGTGCATGACCTTTTTCTTTATTTGCTGCTTTTACTGCACATTCTAAATTTCTTAAGTCATTAAAGGCATCGAAGATACGAATAATATCTATACCATTTGCAATTGATTTCTGAACGAAATATTCCACTACATCATCCGCATAGTGACGATATCCTAAGATATTCTGACCACGAAATAACATCTGTAACTTTGTATTTTTAAATCCTTTTCTTAAGATTCTTAATCTTTCCCAAGGATCTTCTTTTAAGAAGCGTAAGGATGCATCAAACGTTGCACCACCCCAACATTCAACTGCATGATATCCAACCTGATCCATCTTTTCGATGATAGGTAACATCTGCTCTGTTGTCATTCTGGTTGCAATTAACGACTGATGTGCATCACGTAAAACGGTCTCGGTAATTTTTACCGGTCTTTTAACTTGTTCTGCCATAGTTCAACCTCCATAAAAGATTCTTGTAAGGAAGGACACTAATATTATCCTTCCTTACGAATCAAAATTTATCATTTCATAATAATATTTTATAAGAATATAGCCATGAATACACCAGCAGCAACTGCAGTACCAATAACACCGGCTACGTTCGGTCCCATCGCATGCATTAATAAGAAATTCGTAGGATCTGCTTCGGAACCAACCTTTTGGGATACACGTGCTGCCATCGGAACTGCGGATACACCAGCAGAACCAATTAAAGGATTAACTCGACCATGTGTTAACTTGCACATAAGCTTACCTAACAATACACCACCTGCAGTACCTAATGCAAATGCTACTAAACCAAGTGCAACAATCTTTAACGTATCAACTCGTAAGAATGCTTCTGCACTTGTTGTTGCACCAACCGATGTACCTAACAAGATTACTACGATATACATTAATGCATTCGAAGCTGTTTCTGTTAACTGCTTTACAACACCACTTTCTCTAAACAAATTACCAAGCATTAACATACCAACAAGTGGAGCCGTTGTTGGTAAAATCATTACTACTACAACTGTAACGACAATAGGGAATAGAATTTTTTCTAACTTGGAAACTGGACGTAACTGTTCCATCTTTATTTCACGTTCTTTTTTTGTTGTTAACAGTTTCATAATTGGAGGCTGAATAATTGGAACAAGAGACATATAGGAATAGGCTGCTACAGCGATTGCACCCATATACTCTACTTGTCCGAGTTTACCAGCTAAGAAAATGGAAGTAGGACCATCCGCTCCACCAATAATTGAGATTGCTGCAGCTGCCTTATCATTAAAGCCCATCAATATTGCTAAAAGATAAGCACCAAAGATTCCTAACTGTGCGGCTGCACCTAATAAAAAGCTTGTCGGATTTGCAATCAATGGACCAAAGTCCGTCATTGCACCAACACCTAAGAAGATCAGAGATGGTAAAAGACTCCACTCATCTAATTTAAAGAAGTAATATAACAAGCCACCCGCTTGTTCAATACCATTAGCATCTATCGTTGGCTTCGCCATAATGCCTGGGAACATATTTACTAATAACATACCAAATGCTATTGGTACTAACAAAAGTGGTTCATAACCTTTTTTTATAGCAAGATACAAAAATATAAAAGCTACGACAATCATCAAATAGTTGCCCCAAGTAAGGCTAGCAAATGCTGTCTGATTAGCCAATTTTTGTAGCGTTTCTAATATGTAATCCATATTGAGTAACCTCCTAAAAACAGAAACACTTAATATTTCCGTCATGAATTTTAGCAAGAAATCATTACACTTGCATTACCATTAGTTTAATGTAGCTAATGCATCACCAGCTTCAACTGTAGCACCAACTGCTACATTAATACTTGCAACGGTACCATCATTAGGAGCAACAATTTCATTTTCCATCTTCATAGCTTCAAGAATCATGATAACTTGACCTCTCTTTACAGCTTGACCAACGCTAGCTTTGATATCAAGAATCTTTCCTGGCATTGGAGAACTAATCTTAACTGAGCCCTGTGCACTTGCAGCTGCTTTTGGTGCACTAGCCTTTGGTGTTGCTTTCGGAGCCGCCTTTGGAGTTGCTACTGGTGCTGCAACTGGTGCAGTAGCTACGCCTTCCTCTACTGATACTTCATACACATTTCCATTTACTGTAATTGTATAATTTTTCATTATGAAATCCTCCTCTTAGGCATTTAGCCATCTTGATCTATTGACTTTTTTAATGCTTTTTACCATTAATCCATTAGCTGGTACAACATTACCTTGTGCTTCTTCATAGGAATTGATTGCTGCTGTTATCACTGCAACCAACTCAAGATCATCAGATAATTCCTCTTCTTCTACTTCCATAGTAACTACTTGTTCTGGTTCTAATGTTGCATCCTGACTAGCAGCAAGTTCTTTCTTTTTCTTAAATTTCGCTTCAACCTTATTTATGATTTTAAAACAGGAAATCAAACCACAGATTACCCATAATGCAGCAAATACAACTGTTAATCCCATGATAGAGTTTAAAAGTGCAGTGTTCATTCGTTCACTTAAAGGTTTAATCCCAACTTCTGTTGCGAGTAAAACAATTTGATTTAGTCCCATGGTTTCACCTCGTCTTTAAACCGTTCCATGCTTTTTGCTTGGACGGCTCTCTCTCTTTGTAAATAACATCTCAAATGCATAAATGACATGTTGACGTAAGGAATCTGCTTCAATGATTGCATCTACATAACCACGTTTTGCAGCTGAAACTGCACTCTGCTGCAAAGCATCATATTCTTTCGCAATTTCTACTTGAGCATTCTGATTATCTGGACACATAATTTGAGCAGCTAAAGAAGCATCCATTGTACCAATCTTAGCTCCTTCTAATGCAAACACCATATCAGCGCCAATATGCTTAGAATTCATTGTTACATAAGCACTACCAAATGCTTTCTTTGTTATAACGTTAACCTTTGGTACTGTTGCATTTGCAAATGCATAAGTTAATTTTGCTGCTGCTAAACTAATGGACTTAGCATCATTCATTGCTGCACTGTATCCAGAAACATTGGTCAAAGTTAAAACTGGAATATTAAATGCATCACAAAAAGCCACAAACTTTTCAGCTTTATAGCATCCAGCAGTAGTCAATACATCATCGAATTTTGTTGTTTCTTTTCCAGCCTTATCTACAATTTCAGTTCGGTTAGCAATTGCACCGACTGTCATACCATTTAAGCGGATGAAACCAGTTACCATTTCTTTGGCATATGTACCCTTTACTTCAACAAACACCCCATTGTCTGATAAATCTTTTAATGCCAAAGTCACATCATCCAATTCAGAGGATAAATTATCCAAACTACGATTTAAATCATCAGTACACTCTTCATAAGAAGCATCATCTTCGTTGTTTGCAGGAAGCATCGTAACTAATTCTCTTACTTTGTTAAGAACTGTCACTTCATCTTCACCTACGAAATCAACTACCCCAGCTTGTGCCATAAAATCAGCTGCTGCAGTATCACATTTTTCCACATTATTTCCAGTAATTACATTTGGTGTATGAACAAATAATTTAGCATTTTTTGCTTCCATAAATACAAAATCTGTTAAGGATGCAGACACTGCACTACCACCACCACATGTACCTAAAACTACTGTTATCTGTGGAATAACACCTGAAGCTAAGGATTGTTTCAAGTAAATATCGCCAAATCCAGCCAATGCGTCTGTTGCTTCCTCCAAACGTAAACCTGCACAATCAACTAAGCCGATTACCGGAGCTCCAACCTTCATGGCTAGATCGTAAAGATTTGAAATTTTCTTTGCATGCATTTCACCTATTGTACCATTCAATGTTTTTGCATCCTGACTATAAACATAGACTGGATTCCCATCAATTACTCCATAACCAGTAATTACTCCATCGGATGGTGCTTCTTTTTGTTGCAAATTGAAATCTGTGCTTCTTTTTGTAACTAGTGCACCAACTTCAACAAAACTATTGTCGTCAAGCAAAGTTACAATTCTTTCCTTTGCTGACAGTTGTGCTGTACTACTCATATTTAGGCCTCCATTTTATATAATAAAAAAAAAGTAAAACCAAATTTTTGCCAATTATAATTATAGTACTGGATGGACAAAGATGCAAGATTTTTTTTGATATCTTGTGAATTTTAATCAAAATAGCAAAATAATACCACAATATTTAGTATTTTTTGTCCATTTATTTACTTTTCATGTCAATAGTATTTGTAAATTTTTTTCACATAAAAAAGAAATATTCCATCTACTTCATTATAACTGTATATAATAAAAGATTAGGCTAAGATTACGCTAAGAATCTTACATCATAGCATCCAGGTTCAGGTGTCAAAAGTCCTTAAGAAGGAATTTGACGCCATTTTGCACAAAGAAATGTTATGAGTATGTGATGACAGACATAATTCATCCGCAACACGCTTTCGCTTGAATGAAGTTCGAAACGGTACGTAAGGGCCTAAAATACAGGCCCAAAGTACCGACGACTTCATAACAGTATGCTCCTGAATAATGTTTGTCATCACATTTTTAGCAAGTCTATTTATGTGCAAAATGACGAATGAAATAAAAAAAGTACTTTTGACACCTGAATCGTAAGAACAAAAGTGTGCTTCGCACACTCTCACGAGCAACACTTTACAAGCACAGCTTTTGTTCCGCGCTGCAGCGTAGCGTAGTGCGCATCCTGCGGAGCTTTTTTATGTACTAGGAAATTCAGAGGAATTTCCTAGTACATAAAAAGCATTCAAGTTATATAGTTCATCACTTGAATGCTTCTCTATTTACTCTATATCCGGATCAAATAATAATACTTTCCGTATATTTGCTGAAGAAAACCCTTTACGATATAAGCTTGCTGTTAGCTTCATTAGCTCTTCCTTCGTGTAATCACCAATTGGCTTGCCTTTCCTCTTTACAATCTTTTGGATTGCCAAAACTTCAGGATTCTCGACTTCTGCTTCCTCTTCTTTTCCAAGCCACTGTTGTTCTTCTTTGTGTCTCAATAAAAATTCAGAATATGCTTCTTCGATAATCTCTTTGGATACTCCTTTTTGAGAAAGAGAATAACAAATCTGCTTTTTACTCTTCGTACTACTACGCATACTAATAAAATTAGATGCAAAGCGCAAATCATCCAGATAATGAAACTTCTTAGTATATGCAATTGCTTCAGTTACAATTTGCTCAGAAAAATCCCTTTGTAATAACTTTGCTCGTAATTCTGCTTCGCTACGGTCCATACGTTCTAGTAACTCTAGTGCCTTTTTCTTCGCATAAAGTAAGACTTTATCTTTTATCATTGTTTCAAAGAAAGCATCAGAAATAATCTGTTTTTCTTCTAGGTGAAGTTCAGTAATATCTTTTCGATATAACCAAAATCTTTCTTCACCTTCGATGTAAATCCATCTACGAGTCTTATCTAATACTTCAATCTGAGAAATATACATAAATCATCCTATTCTTCAGTTGTGGTTGCAGTCACACCGCTCTCGATGTTATGACGTTCACGAACTTTCTCCTCTACTTCCTCTAAAATCTCTGGATTTTCTCTTAAGAATAACTTCGCATTTTCTCTACCTTGACCGATTTTTTGATCATTATATGCATACCACGCACCGGATTTTACAATAATATTGTCGTTTGCGGCTAAATCAAGAATATCGCCTTCTTTTGATATGCCTTGTCCAAACATAATATCAAATTCTGCTTCTTTAAATGGTGGAGCAATCTTATTCTTAACTACTTTTATTCTTGTACGGTTACCAATAATCTCACCACCTTGTTTTAGTGCTTCAATTCTACGTACATCCATTCGAATGGAGGAATAGAACTTAAGAGCTCGACCACCAGTTGTTGTCTCAGGGTTACCAAACATAACACCAACTTTTTCACGTAACTGATTAATAAAAATTACAATACAGTTCGACTTGCTAATAACTGCAGTAAGTTTACGTAATGCTTGTGACATTAAACGAGCTTGAAGACCAACATGAGAATCACCCATATCACCATCAATTTCAGCTTTTGGTACTAATGCAGCTACAGAATCGACGATTACGATATCAACTGCTCCAGAACGAACCATAGTTTCTGTAATCTCTAGAGCTTGTTCACCATTATCTGGCTGTGAAATATATAAATTATCAATATCAACACCGATATTCTTAGCATAAGCTGGATCTAACGCATGTTCTGCATCAATAAAGCCTGCAATACCGCCTCTTTTTTGTACTTCTGCAACCATATGAAGTGCTACTGTAGTTTTACCACTACTTTCAGGACCATATACTTCTACAATTCTTCCCTTTGGAATTCCACCAAGACCTAACGCAATATCGAGACTAATCGATCCTGTTGGTATCGTCTCAATATTCATATGAGCACTTTTATCTCCTAGTTTCATTACAGAGCCTTTACCATACTGCTTCTCGATATGAGCCAATGCAGACTCCAATGCTTTTATCTTATCATCATTCGCCATACTATTTCTCCCTTTCACGATACAAGTCAGAACAATACCAAACATTTGTTCTGTATATGATATAATCATATACAAAACCTAATCATTTGTCAATACTAAAATAATACAATAAAAAAGCTTTCTATGAGTAAAAAATTACTCATTGTTGTTCAAACGGCTACATTAAGTATACGTTGAAATTAGAAAGAAGTAAACTTAGTTTCTATGGAACTATATGAAAAAAAAAGAGTTATTTTTTGTTATATATTTCTTTTAAATTTATAAGACAAAAGACCGTATTTTTTTTATTAACTTGCACAAAATATTAATGTAAAATTTCATGCATTGATTACACAAACAACGAAGACATAAATGCGTGAGAAATATAAGCTTGTCACAACAAGCAGAATGGAGAACAATATGAAAGATGATGATATTATCTGCACATGTTTTGATCTTAGCGTAAAAGACATAAAAGATGCTTATGCCAATGGTGCAACTACTGTTGATGCGATTATGGATACCACAAAAGCAGGTACTCTTTGTGGTGCATGTATCTCAGATCTTGAACAATTAATAGATTCATTAAAGTAAAGTACTCTTTAAGTCGCTACTTTCGTTTCGAACCGTAGCGTTACGAAGTGCGCATCCTGAGCATTGTTTTATGTAATTGAGAATTTCCTATTACGTAAAAAACAAAGCGATTGTATTGATTTCATACCCTTATTTAGAACATCATCTTCTTAAAGGTATACATTCAATATAATCGCTTTTTATAATGCCCATCTTTATTTCATTGTTTCACCCAATAACTGATCTAAAACATCATAATAGTTTTCAAATGTTTTACTGCAACATTTTGGATTCACAATTTGAATTCCCTCAGTTTTTAATCCCAACAAGGTAAATGCCATTGCAACACGATGATCCTCATATGTCTCAATGTTTGCCGGATGAACCTTACCAGGAGTAATCAATAGATTATCGCCTCGTTCGATGCATTCAATGCCAACTCGATTCAATTCATTCGTAATGGCTAACGCACGATTGCATTCTTGCCCTCGTATATGTCCGATATTACGTATTGTTGTTGGTGATGTTGCATATGCTGCTAAGGTCGCTAGTGTCATTGTTTGATCAGAAAAGTCATTCATGTCGACATCGATACCAGGATATACCCCATCCTTAGGCCCCGATACTTGAATTCCAATTGAAGTTTCTTTCACCTGACATCCTAATTGTTTCAGTACATCTAAAAACTTCATATCTCCTTGCATCGATGTATAAAACACATTCTTAACCGTAATTGTTCCACCAGTCAATGCAGCAATTGCATAAAAATAACATGCTGCAGATACATCAGGTTCAACCGCATAATTTTTAACTATAATCGACTGATTTCCAGGAACTTTATATTTTTCTCCATCAAATTCTACTTTTGCCTCGAACTGTTCCATCATCTTTCTTGTAATTTGAATATAAGAACCATCTTTTTTCTCGCTTGTAATTGTTATAGTTAATCCATTCTTCGTTATTGGTGCAACCATAAGTAAAGCGCTTAAGAACTGAGTACTCTTGCTGATATCCATACTAACTTCTTTGCAGTATCCTTGATTACCAACAACTTGCACTGGTAGAAAACCTACCTCTTCTAAGTATTCAAATTGTGCTCCTAATTGTGTTAATGCATCAATGAGCGGTTTCATTGGTCGTTTTTTCATTTGGTCGGAACATTGAATTGTATATTCCCCATCGGATAAAGCTAACATTGCAGTTAAAAACCTAGCAGCGGTTCCAGCACTGCCAACGTTAATGATACCAGTTTTTTTAGGGATGACACCACCTGTTCCAGTGATTATAACACATCTCTCATCTTCAAAAATCTCTAGGTCAAATCCAAGTGTTTGCAAACAATCTAAAAAATGTCGTGAATCATCACTGAATAGTACTCCACTAAGATATGTTTTTTGTGTAGAAAGTGCAGCAAGTAATAATGCACGATTGGTCATACTTTTAGAGCCTGGAACCTCTACAATTCCACTGACAGGCTGATTCTGCTTTGGTACTTTATACACTGTTTTATTATCTTCTATTATAAATAATTCTTTTTGCAATGAACCCAACTCCTTTTGTCTTCTCTAGCATTTATAAGAAGCTTACCTTTATCTCAATATATTATCATATGTATATGTCCTCTATCAAGCTATCTCAACATAATCATAAATATTTTTTGCAAATATTTCTAAGATTAAAAAGTGACATATCCACCAGAAACCTAATAGATATATCACTTTAAACACTTCATTATAGATAATAAGTTTTCTTTACAATGCTTCAATTACTTCCTCTAGTTTTTCAAGGGAAGAAATAATCATATCCGGCTTATATTCACGGTTCCATTCATGCTGGTTCCGATTGAGCCAAACAGATGGAATGCCTGCCCGTTTTGCCCCAATAATATCATGACTGCTATCTCCTATGTGAACCATCTCACTTGGTGATATGCCTAACGTAGATAAAACATGAGTAAAAAACTTCTGATCTTTACTAGCTTTATAACTATGTAAATCATCAGAAATAAACGTAGTTGAGGGCTGTATTGCTGGAATCAGTTCATCCACCATCCGATGATTTGAGTCACTACATATTACTACTTTATACCTTTTCTTCAAAGCATGAATACATTTTATAGAATCTTCAAAAAACGGTGCTTTTGAATGTTGGTATAGTAAATGATCTACAATTTTTCTAGGTGTCACTTGATATCCTAATATTTCTACTGCTTTATTTGCACTCATCATATAAACTTCGTCCATCGTAAAGAAATAGTCGGTAGAATCAAGTATAGTTTGAATCGTATCGGAATAGCACTTCATGATAACTTGTGCACCCTTTTCTCCTAATTCTTTCTTATACTCTTTCTCAAGTATTCCTTGCCAAATCTGTGGTATTCTCTGATTGACGTCGACTAATGTCTGAAATAAATCAAAGCTAATTACTTTTGGTTTCATTAGTTTCTCCATTTATCCATTTTTTACAAAACTGTAATTCGATTTCGCCCTTCACTTTTTGATATATATAGAGCTTTATCCGCTATTTCAGTAACCTCACGAGCAGTCATTTCAGAATCAACAGCTGTAAGTCCAACACTTATCGTTATTTTTCCATACTCGCCTCTCATGCGTGTATCAATATAATCACGCAAATGCTCTAGCGTCTCCTCTGCTTCACTCGTTGGTAACAAACCGATAAATTCATCACCACCCCAGCGCGCAACTACAGCATCCTTTCCTAATACAGTTCGTATCGCTTCTGCTAAGTCACTTAACGCTTTATCTCCACAGTTATGTCCTAATTTATCATTAATGTGTTTAAAATTATCAATATCAAGAATAAATAGAGAGCGAGAATGATCTTGTCTATTTTTCATAGCAGCAAATGCTTCTAGAAATACCTTTCGATTTGGTAATCTAGTCAATTCATCAATATTGGACAATTTCATAATCTTATTAATTACACTAAAGGCAATAATAATTAGTACAATAAATGAAACAACTGATATAATAATAATTTTTGTAGTCAAGCTGTCTGCATCTTTATATATTTCCTTTGTCGGTGCTGAAATACATAAAACCATATCATTATCAAGCTTAGCACTTGCAAAATTCATCTTTCTGTTGTTATAAGTATATTGACCGGTTGTTTCATAATTCTGTTTAATTGGGCGAATAAGGTCAATTAAGTTTTCATCCTCTTCTATTAGTTTTGTATAAAGAGGTAGTGTTCTATGTACCATAATATCACCTTGGGTATCAAGTAAGAAGGCATAACCAGTTGAATATGCTGTAATTTTTGTTATAAGACTACTAAAAAAATCAAAATCTAGATCCATTCCAACCACACCTATATTGATTCCATTATGGTAGATAGGAACAACGTAGGATACAATAAGTTTATCAATATTTGCATTATGATATGGAGGCAACCAAGTAGCTTGTCGCTTTTTTACTGGTATGTGATACCAACCTACATGTTCGATATCATCTTCTGCATATTTACTAATATCCGTAGGTTCCCTATGTTCAAATTTATTAGTTTCTTCATTATAAACCAAGAATATACCTGAAGTTGGTTCAGTATATTCTGGATTATACCTTATGTAAGCCGCGTAACAACCTTCCGTGTTTGCTGCCAGTTTTTCTATCGTAAACATGAGTTTATTCGTATAATCACTCACATATTGCTCATCTGTACAAAAAGCTTCAAAATCATCAAGCGATCCAACCACACTCTGACTTAAAAATTGAGCAGATTGCTTAATACTTTGTATTCTGGAATTAAGTAACAGTTTATTATTCTCACACACTAAAGTTAAATTTTGCGTAGAACTTGCCTGTATATTCTCATTCGCCGTAATTATACTTAGTCCACCAACAATCATTACAGCTAACATTGTACTTGCAATTAATAAGGTAACCATTCTGGTTTTCAACGATTTCAAATTATGTATTCCTTTCATTCTTTTGCAAAATGTGCTATATTTCATTATACTTTTGCTCATATATTTACGCAAGTACTTTTTATTTAGGTTTATTCAGCTAGTAAGTCCGTAGCGTAGTGCGCATCCTACGGAGTTTTTTTGCATTATAGGAAATTCAAAGGAATTTCCTATAATGTAAAAAAACAAGTTGAACGATACAGTTAAGACGGCTCAACTTATTTTCTTTAAGAATTTGAATTCAATTTTTACAATAACGGAATATGCTCTCGACTGCTACCTGCGTAAACAGCTTCCACCTATGGAATATTGCATTGATAGTATATGCGTATTTCGTTAAATATAATCAATATAAGTCATTTTTTTGCTGAATCTCTCTTAATAACTTATCATACTTTTCTTTGAGAACTCTCTTTTCTAATATAATCTGATCTACTTTACGGTTTAGTTTATTACGTTCAGTTTTAAGATGTTCTAAGCGATTTTTCATTTTTTTATTTTGTTCAACTAGATTAGTACATAATTCCACATCACTTGGTAGAATTCGAACTCCAAAAAAAGCCCTAGCATCGCGATAAGAGAGACAAAAACCGCCATTATATGCATAGCGATATATTTGTTTCATAAAGGAAGTTTTATCTTCTTCTTTCGTTGAATAAATAAGTTTAGCAAAATTAAACGCCACAAAATCAGCTAGTTGTAACCCTGCATTATTATATCTTTTATCTACAATTTCTAGATTGCGGATATATTTACGGATTGCTGTCTCACTTAAAAAAGTAATACCTTTCGAAGCAACCTTCACTTTGCAAAAATCATCCTGCATCTTAACATCAGATGCATTTTCAGATAATTGTTGTGAACTTCTTGCCTCATAAACGATATGACCAACACCGTCTACTAAAATAAGAAAATGACAAAAATTCTCGATTAATACTTGTAACGCAATATCATAATAATCACTTAATACACTACGTGCGAAAGAGCTATCTCCCATATGAAAAAGTTCAAGCATCTGTTTTTTTTGAATTGCACAACATAACGTTGTAATACTTTGATTTTTCACTATTTGAGTTAAACTGTGATACACATCATGATAGATTTGTATAATCTCCTCGGTTGAATGTTTTGCATAATTATGATAAGCACCTTTGGAATACCGCCCACGATCTTGATTTGTCGCATTCTTTTTAACAAAATTAAACTCATTACTATGAAGTATGGGATGATATTTTTTTACATAAGATTCTTCCCAAATTATTTTTTTCACTTGAAAGATTTCTTCTTCTAAAGCAGCAAGATTTTCTGTATTAACAATCACGCCTGACATTGCAAATACATTATTTTCTTCGTCTTCACTCTCATCTAAAAATAAGTAGTATTCACCCTTCACTGTCTACTCCTTAAATACAAGCTAAATCTGTACTTCATCTCACTTGTCTTGCTTTTGTTTATCAGTTCTTTTAGTATCTGCAGAAACTAAAAAAATAAACTAGTTGCATTGATTAAGAAGTAAATTCAATTCCTCTTTTGTCAAACATCGATATTGTCCTTTTTCAAGTGTTTCATCGAGTTTCAAATTTCCAATTTGAATACGTTTTAGATAGATAACATAACAGCCTACTGCTTTTAACATTCTCTTGACTTGATGCTTTCTTCCTTCCAAAATCGTGAGTTTTCCACAGGTTACCAACTGATTTTTAGGATACTGTTTTCTTCTTAAGAATTCATAAGAATGCTGCTCAGTCAAATCTTTCAAAAAGTAAATGCCTTCCACATAAAGCTTTGCTGGCAGCGTTAATTCTTCCTCTCCAATATCTACACCGGACTCAATTATCTTGCCTTTTTCCTGATCCATACAGCCCAAAGCCCAAAAATAATACGTTTTTTCCACATGCTTTTTCGGGTGCATTAATGCATGTTCAAAGTTACCATCATTCGTAAATAATAACAAACCTTCTGTATCTTTATCCAATCTCCCTACTGGAAACATACCAGCTCGATGTTCTTCTTTCAAGTACTCAAATACTGTTTTATGTTGAATATCGCTTTTTGCGGTAATACATCCACCCGGTTTATGAAACATATAATAACGATTTTCTTTTGCTAGTAACTTGCAATTCTCGTATTCCACATAATCTTTTAACTCGTTAATTTCAGTTGCAGGGTCCGTTATGATTGACCCATTTACCTTAACTTGTCCTTCTTTTATTAAGATACGAGCTTTTTTTCGTCTGGCAACATCTGCTTGCGCCAAAAATTTATCTAAACGAATCAATACAACTTACTCCTTAACTACTTATTACGATCTTTATTCCAAAGTCTATGAGAAGGAAAGATACTAACTACACTTAGGAACAACCATGTAAGGATGGCTCCAAATGGTAAAAATCTTATTTCTGTAAATAAACCTGGTTCACCATCTTTTACGAGAGGATAAAATTTATCAACACAATACCATGTGCATTGATAACCTACATATTCTCCACCACTCATTGGTATACAAAAGATAGGTCTTTCGATAGTAAGATAAAAAATACCATCAATCAATGCTAATATAATAAAAAAGATAGCTCCAATCAATAAATGTTTTAAAATTTTCTTAGCCATAATCCCCCCTTATCTTCTACTGCCCTCACATTGTAAAGCGATTAGATTGATTTATACTTCTACATATAAGTTCCCTTTGGTTGAACAACAACAGGATGATACCCCTTCTTTTCTAAAGCCTTAACAATCTGTTCCTTGTGCTCATGACCAAATGCTTCCATTGTTATCTGTAATTCTACAGCTGTATTACGATTGATACTTACAAACTGATTATGGTCAAGGCGAATAACATTACCTTGCTCTTTTGCTATAATAGAAGCAACATTGACCAATTCCCCTGGCTTATCTGGTAACTGAACAGAAACAGTAAAAATTCTACCGCGCTCAATTAAACCATTCTGAACGATTGAGGACATTGTAATTACATCCATATTGCCACCACTTAAGATAGAAACAATCTTCTTATTTGTAACATCTAACTGCTTTAGTGCTGCTACTGTTAAGAGTCCTGAATTCTCAACAATCATCTTATGGTTCTCGACCATATCAAGGAAGCTGACGATCAATTCACGATCATCAACTGTTATTATGTCATCGACATTTTTTTGTATGTAAGGAAATACGATATCTCCAGGTGTTTTTACTGCAGTACCATCAGCAATTGTATCGACAGATGGTAATGTAACAACATGTCCAGCTGCAATTGATGCTTTCATGCAAGCAGCACCACTTGGTTCTACACCGATAACTTTTACGTTAGGATTTAGTAGCTTAGCTAGCGTTGAAACGCCTGCTAACAATCCACCACCACCAATTGGACATAGGATATAATCAACAGTTGGTAATTCCTTGATAATCTCCATTGCAATCGTTCCTTGTCCAGTAGCAACGCCTTCGTCATTAAATGGATGAATAAAGGTATAGCCTTTTTCCTTTGCTAGTTTCAGAGCATACTGACAAGCTTCGTCATAAACATTACCGTGAAGAATAACTTCAGCACCATAGCTCTTTGTACGATTTACCTTAATTAATGGAGTCGTTGTTGGCATAACGATTACTGCTTTGGCTTTATATATTTTTGCAGCATATGCGACACCTTGTGCATGATTACCTGCAGAGGCTGTAATCAAACCTTTATCTCTTTCTGCCTCTGATAATGTACTAATCTTGTAGTAAGCGCCACGAACTTTATATGCACCAGTGTACTGCATGTTTTCTGGTTTAAAGTATACTTTATTCCCTGTAGCTGAAGAAAAATATTCACTATAAACCAACTTTGTCCGATTCGTTACTTTCATTACCACTTCACTTGCTTCTTCGAAATTCTCTAATGTCATCATCATTTGCTCCTATCTGCCATCTGATTAGGCCCTATAATCAACAAGAAAGTGTTTTGCTTTGCAAAACACTCGCGCCAAGCGCGGTCGCGTAAGCGACATCTTCCTATCGCGCTTGTGTGCATCATAGCGTCCATCCTTTTGGACGCTTTTTTATATATTAGGAAATTCAGAGGAACTTCCTAATATATAAAAAAGTACGCTTTACGAACTTTTCCTTGTCACTTATAAGTTTCAGCTTATGCTGAAACTTATAAGTGATACTGATTATAAAAAATAATTTATAATTAATATATTATTTTTCTTCATCTCCAAATAATGCATTGATAAAGTCATCCGGATTAAATTTCTGTAAGTCATCGATTTGTTCACCAACACAAATAAATTTGACTGGGACATTTAATTCAGACTGAATTGCAATTGCGATACCACCTTTTGCTGTACCATCGAGCTTAGTTAGTACAATACCTGATATTTTAGCAACCTCATTAAATTGTTTTGCTTGAGCTAATGCGTTCTGTCCAGTTGTACCATCTAAAACAACTAAAGTCTCACGATATGCATCCGGATATTCTCGTTCTATTACACGATCAATCTTGCGTAGTTCTTCCATTAAGTTCTTTTTATTATGAAGACGTCCTGCAGTATCACATAGCAATACATCTACATTTCTTGATTTTGCTGCTGTTACAGCGTCAAAAATTACAGCTGCTGGATCAGAGCCTTCTTTTTGAGCAATAATATCAACATTAGCTCGATGAGCCCACTCTGTCAGCTGCTCAATCGCTGCCGCACGAAAGGTATCTGCTGCTGCAACCATAACTTTCTTTCCTTGGTCTTTTAACAGTCCTGCCAATTTCCCGATACTTGTTGTCTTGCCTACTCCATTGACACCAATCAGTAAAACGACCGACTTCTTATTTTCAAACTCATAGGCATTCTCTGGGAGACTCATCTGTTCTCTCATACTAGCTTTGAGTAATTCTTTACACTCTTTTGGTTCGCGGATACGATTTTCTTTTACTTTTGCTTTCAGATTATCAATAATCGCAGTTGTTGTATTAATACCTAAATCCGCCATGATTAGAATTTCCTCTAATTCCTCATAAAAATCGTCATCAATGCTTGAAGAACTGCTAAATATTGATTCTACACCACTTATAATGCTATTTCGAGTCTTTGCTAATCCAGACGCTAAACGACTAAAAAAACCTTTCTTTTCTCCCAATACATTCACCTCTATCATACTTTTAGTTCAAACTTTTGCAAGCAAAAGTCTGAACTAATCATATTTCTTTTTTTACCCAATGTCAATATAACACAATTAAGAATCTAACTTTTCTTCAATTAAGGAAACACTTACAAGTGTCGAAACTCCTTTTTCTTGCATTGTAATACCATACAAAACATCAGCAGCCGCCATTGTACCTCTACGATGAGTTATGATAATAAACTGAGTATGTTTTGTTAGCTTATGAAGATAATTTGCAAATCGCTTTACATTAGAATCATCCAATGCTGCTTCAATTTCATCAAGAAGACAGAATGGAGACGGCTTTAGATTCTGTATTGCAAACAATAATGAAATTGCAGTTAAAGCTTTTTCTCCACCAGATAATTGCATCATGTTCTGTAGTTTTTTCCCAGGTGGTTGAGCAATAATGCGAATCCCCGCCTCTAAGATATCTTCATCCTCTGTTAATTCAAGTGTACCTTTACCGCCACCAAACAACTCTTTGAAAACAAGATCAAACTGCTCCTTGATTTCTCCAAACTTTTCTTCGAATTGACGTCGCATCTCACCATCAAGTTCCTTAATAATTCCAAGTAAAGTATCCTCAGCTTTTAATAAATCTTCACGCTGAGTTGTTAAAAATGTATAGCGATTTGATAAATTCTTAAAGTCTTCAATTGCATTTACATTTACATCGCCTAACTGGCGAATGCTAGCTTTTAAATCTATAATTGCCTTTTTATTCGAATTATAATTAGAATACATTTCATTTTCATATTCTTTAGCTGAAGTTACTGTTAATTCATACTCATCCCACATATATGTAATCTGAGTATCGATTACCTCATTCAGTTTTTCCTTCTGATTTTGTAAACGGAAGGCGTCTTTATCCAATATACCAATTCGATTTTGAAGGTCCTCTCTCTTATTAAAAAATCCTTTATGACTCTTCGTCATATTCTCTTTTGTTTCAGAGAGTGCAGTTATCTTTGTATCTAAGGTTATAAGAGTATTCGCAGCTTCCTCTTGGCGCTTTGTATTATCACATACTTGCTTTTCTTTTTCCTCACGAATTGCTTCATAACCCTCTGCTTCTTCGCGAATATTTCGCTCTTCATCCTTTAGCTTGGCAATTTCATGCTGAACACGACGAATATTTTCTAAAACATATTGATTGCTTTGTTCTAAGTTAGAAAACTCAATCAATAATCTAGAAGATGTTTCATTCGTCTGTGTTTCTCCTTGACGCTCTGCTTCAAGTAAATGATTGCATTCTTCAATTCTTTGCTCTCGTTGTTTACTTGCAACTTCGTTATCTTGTAATGCGTTCTTTAAGCGCGTTACATTCTCATGAAGCTCTGCATTCTGTTCTTCGATCAATTTCAACTCACTAGCGAATTCTAAGTATGTGTTGTGCATTTGATTTGTTTTATCTTTTTCAGAAGCTAAATTAACTTTCGCAGTATTTTCTTGGACTAAGATTTCCTGAAGCTTTTGCTTATTTACTTCTATTTTCTCACGTAAGGATAATCGCAATTCCTTCGCTTCCATAATAGAAGTACTGAGCTCTTGTAATTCTTCTTTTAACTTATCAACTGTATCTTCCAGTTCTTCTATTTCTCGACGACGTCCAAGTAAATTGCTTGAATTTTTAAATGCCCCACCAGATAGAGAACCACCCGGATTTAACTGTTCTCCCTCTAAGGTTACAATACGAAGAGAATGTTTGTATTTCCTTGCAATCATAATTGCATGATCAATCGTGTCAACAACAATAATACGACCTAATAGATATTGTGCAAGGTTTTGGAATCTTTCCTCTACAGTGACAAGACTACTAGCAACACCAATTACACCATGTTCCTTTAAAGCTTCATCGTTTGTATTCTTATAAGCTTGAATACTAGTTAATGGTAAGAAAGTAGCACGACCAAATTTATTCTTTTTAAGATATTCAATTAAGAACTTAGCTGTATCTTCAGAATCAGTTACAATATTTTGAATACTACCACCTAATGCAGTTTCTACAGCAATCTCATAGCTTTTATCCACTTTAATCAAGTCTGCAACTACACCCAAGATTCCCTTTTGATTATCTTTTTGTTCCATGACTTTGCGGATGCTATTTCCATAACCATCATAACGTTCTGTAAGATTACGTAACGATTCTAGTTTCGCATTCAAAGACATATATACTTGGTTTTTCTGATTCATTGTACTCGTTGCAGTATTAATCTCTTGCTGCTTATCAGCTATCTGTTGCTGAAGTTCGTCATTCTCCTTCGTAAAGTTATGAATGGTCGCACTTAATTGATTTACGGTAGCTTGCATCTCATTAATATGAACCTGAACCATAGATTCTTCACTTTTTATCTTTAAAATCTTTTGGTTAATCTCAGCTTTCTTTATTGAGTTCTGCTCAGCTATCGTTTCATTTTTTTGAATATTGGTTTTAATCGTACCATTTTCATTTAAAAAACGAAAGATATCATTATTACATTCTTCAATTTCCTTCGTTAAGGCTACAATCCTTTGCTTAATCGAATCAACAGCCTCTGATGCTTTTGATTTTTCTAATTCTAATGCTGATAACTTCGCATCAATATTTTGTTTTTCCTGATGGTACTTATCTAATGCAATTTCTCTTTCACATATATTAGTTAATAAAGAATCAATACGGTTTGTAAACTGAGAAGCATTCATATCAATAGATGCAATCTGCTCTCTAAGTACTTTAATTTCACCATCAGTCTTTTCAATGAATACTTGTAATTCACCTTTTTGTATACGGGCAGTTTCAAGTTCCTCTTGAATTTGTTCTAACTCTTGTTCTAATCGGTCATATTCTTCTTTTGTAACATCAAACTCTTTCTTCGTCATCGCTAGATCATCATTTACAATTGTAAGTTTTTCATCTAGTTCAGCTTTAGCATGCTCATTCTTTGAATATTCGAATAAGAATTGATTTACTTCAATATTTTTTAGTTTTTCTTTTAAACTTAGATATTCTTTTGCTATCTCAGATTGTTTTTCTAAAGGTCCAATCTGTCGTTCTATCTCACTAATGATATCCGTAACACGAGAAAGGTTCAACCGTTCTTGTTCCAACTCTTTCTCTGCAATAAACTTTCTTTTTTTAAATTTAACAATACCAGCTGCCTCATCAAATAATTCTCGACGTTCCTCTGGCTTTCCACTTAGGATTTTATCAATTTGCCCTTGTCCAATAATCGAGTAGCCTTCTTTACCAATACCGGTATCAAAAAATAACTCTTGAATATCACGTAAACGACAATTCGTTCCATTCATCATGTATTCACTTTCACCAGAACGATAAACACGTCGAGATACTGTTACCTCTTCATAATCTACGGGAAGCTTATGGTCTGAATTATCTAGTGTGATTGCAACATAAGCAAACCCAAGTGACTTTCTCAATTGAGTTCCAGAAAAGATAACATCCTGCATATTAGCTCCACGAAGCTGTTTTGCACTCTGTTCACCAAGTACCCAACGAACCGCATCAGCTACATTACTTTTACCTGATCCGTTTGGTCCAACAATACCAGTGATTCCATTATTGAATTGAAATGTAATCTTATTAGCAAAAGATTTAAACCCATGCACTTCAATACTTTTTAAATACATCTAAATCCCCTTTTGTTCACAAAACTTGCAATATTGGTATATTACTTTATTGTTCTTTACGTAATTTAAGAATCGAACGATAAGCAGCTTCCTGTTCCGCAGCTTTTTTCGTTCTTCCGCTCCCCTTCTCTAGAGTGATTGTTTCCATCCTTGCAAGTACTGTAAATTTTTTATTATGATCTGGTCCTACTTCTTCTAATAGTTCGTAACTTAAGTGTTGATGATATTCACTTTGTACAATCTCTTGTAAGATAGTCTTGCTATCATAAAAGAGCTTCTTATGTTCAATATCAGCCAAAATATGCTTACCGATAAACTCTTTTGCATTAGCAAAACCACCATCTACATAAATCGCTCCAATTACAGCTTCTAGCGCATCTGATAATATAGAATCACGTTCACGTCCTCCAGTAGCGTCCTCCCCTTTACCTAGGTAAATATACTTACCAAGGTTAATCTCCTTAGCACATAAAGCTAAGGTAGGTTCACAAACCATACTAGCTCTTTGCTTTGTCAACTCACCTTCCGAACGGTCTTTATAATTACTATATAACCACTCACTTGTTGTTAATTCTAGTACAGCATCTCCCAAAAATTCTAACCGCTCATTGTTTGCTAATTTATTCAATCTCTTTTCATTAGCAAATGAACTGTGGGTCAATGCCTGTCTTAAAGTTTCTTTCGTCGTAAATGTATAACCAATTACCTGCTCAAACATCATTAACCGCCTTGTTCCTAATGCCTCACTCATAATCTCCCTCCTACGCGAACTGCTAATGTTTTTACAGTTTGCTAACAAAACACTCGCGCCAAGCGCAGTCGCGAATGCGACATCTTCCTATTGCGCTTGTGTGCATAATTGCGTCCTTCTTTTGGGACGCTATTTTATGATACAAGGAAATTCCTCTGAATTTCCTTGTGTATTAAAATAGGGTGTTGCCAAACGCTGCATGTAGGCAACACCCCTGTTCATTAGTTTAATGCATTCTTGATTTGTTCTACTGCATCTGCAACAGTAACAATGTTCTCAGCTTCTTCATTAGGGATTTCAATGTCAAACTCTTCCTCAATACCCATGATAATTTGGAAAACATCCAAGCTATCAGCTCCTAAATCATCTACGAATGTAGTCTCCATTGTAATCTCATCTGCTTCAATGTTTAAAACTTCACTAATAATTTTTTGTAATTTTTCGAATTCCATAATTTTCACCTTTCCCTTTTAATTTTCTTTTTTCTTTCCACAAAACACAAGCTTACTTATATTATGTCCAGAAAATCTGTGAAAGTCGATTACTTTCACACTATTCTACACCTAGAATATTTGTTTTAATTTTGCCATTAATATCATTTTGTTTAAATGCAATACATTGAATGATTGAGTTTTTGATTTCGATTGCATTCGAGCTACCATGACTCTTAACAACTAAACCGTTAAGTCCTAACATGGGAGCACCTCCATATTGTGACAAGTCAAAATCCTTGAGTGTACGCTTTAACGCTGGTTTTACTAACACTGCACCTAAAGTACTAATTGCCGTACTTGTTAATCCTGTTTTGATTTTCTTGACTAAAGCAGAAGCTAAACCTTCATAAAGTTTAAGAATTACGTTGCCAACAAAAGCTTCGCATAAGATAACATCTGCTGCTCCATTTGGTATTTCTCTAGCCTCCACACTGCCAATAAAATTAATATCGTTGCAGTTTTTCAGCAATGGAAACGTTTCTTTAACAAGCATATTTCCCTTTTCTTCTTCTGCTCCAATGTTGACAATTCCTACCCTTGGATTTTTTATTCCGACTACATTTTCCATATAAATGGATCCCATCCTCGCAAACTGTACTAAATGAGATGCTCTAGCATCAACATTCGCACCACAATCCACGAGTAAGGATAGACCATTCATTGTAGGCAACAACGGTGCCAAAGGTGGCCTTTCAATCCCTTTAATTCTTCCAACAATTAGCTGTGCTCCAACTAGTACTGCACCTGTACTGCCAGCAGAAACAAAAGCATCTGCTTTACCACTTTTAACAAGATTAAGTGCAATTACGATAGAAGAATCCTTTTTTTTACGAATTGCCATTACTGGCGCTTCATCATTCGTAATGACCTCGTCCGCATTCACAACTGTGATACGAGCTTTGTCATAGGAATATTTCGAAAGTTCTTGCAAAAGAACTTTTTCCTGTCCAACTAAGTGTACTGTGATTTCAGGACGTTCATTGACAGCATCAACTGAGCCTTTAACAATCTCCACTGGAGAATTATCTCCGCCCATTGCATCAACTGCAACTTTAACTGTACTCTGCATTTTGACTTTTTTCCTTTCCTCATCATTACCTATGTATCAATATAACCGATTACATTTAAAAAATCAACCACTAATTTAGCTATTTTTGCTGATATAATTCAGCATAGAAAATTAGTAATATTTCTCTTAATTTTTCCACCTTTGCTCCATGTCGTAAACAATCTTTTACGAACGCACTAGATTAAATTCACAACAACTTTGGCAGTTGCTATCTTTTCCAACATATGCAATGAACTTCCCTGCTTCACTTACAAATTGCATACGAATATCATAAAAACGTAACATTGGTTCTGTAATCTCAAATGTTACTTGCTTTGTTTCACCAGGAAGCAAGTGGACTCTTTTAAATCCTTTTAGTTCTCTTAATGGTCTTGCCACACTCCCTTTTACATCCTGTATATAAAGTTGTACAACATCTGTACCTTCTACATGACCACAATTTGTAATAGGTATACTTACGATAATCATATCGTCTTGCTGCATTGTAAGTATAGTTTTATCAATAGACAATTTACCATAAGAAAATTCTGTATAGGATAATCCATATCCAAAAGGATAAAGTGGTAAATTTGGTATATCTTGATAGCACGAACAGAACTTGATATGATTTGGATCACTTAATATTGGTCGACCAGTATTCAATTGGTCATAGTGTACTGGTATCTGTCCAACTGAATAAGGAAAACTCATAGAAAGATGACCACTAGGATTATTTTTCCCGAATAAAGTATTCGTTATAGCAACAGCTCCCTCCGTCCCTGGCAACCATACCTCTAAGATTGCCTTTGCTTTTTCTTTTACTTCTCTTAAATCTAGTGGACGTCCATTGAATAGAACAACTACGATGTTTTTATTAACCTCATACACTCGTTGGAATAACTCTAATTGTTTTCGTGGTAACTCTATTGTGGAAAAGGATGCTGCCTCGCCTGTTTGTAATCGATGTTCGCCAATTGTCATAACAACGACATCTACATTTTTTGCGACCTCAACAGCATTTCTCATTGCCTCTTCTTCCTTACTACTCGAATCAAACTCACATTCAACAGTAGAATTAAAGCCTTCAAATATAGTACCAGGTTCCACGATATTGCACCCACTTACAAATGTATACTCATTCTCAGGATATAGCGTAGGTACAACATCAGAAAGACTATTGGAATCCTTTGCATCAGCAATAATCGCCCATATACTATGTAAGTCTCTCTTTTTACTATAAGGTCCAATAAATGCAATTTTTTGTCCTTTTGTTTGCAATGGAAGAATTCCATCATTTTCCAATAAAACAAAGGATTCTTCGCTGATTTTTCGCATTACTTCACGATGTTGATCACACAAAATTAAGTTCTTTTCCTCTTCTTCATCTGCACCCTTATAAGGGTTTTCAAATAGACCTAAATCATTTTTAAGATTCAGTATACGCAATACAGCCTCATCAATTAATTTTTCACTGATTTCGCCCTCTTTGATCAATTCTTTCATTGTTGAAACGTAGCAGCGACTCATCATCTCAATATCAACCCCAGCTTTCATCGCCAGTTTTGCAACTTCTTTTGCATCTTCGGCAACACCATGAGTAATACACTCACCGATTGCATTAAAGTCAGAGATAAGAACCCCCTTAAAACCCATCTGATTTCTTAAAACATCTCTAAGTAGCCATTCATTTACCGAAGATGGTACACGGTCAATCGTATTAAAGGAGGTCATGACACTACAAGCTCCAGCTTCAATTCCAACTTGATAAGCTGGCAAGTAATCCTCAAATAAGGTACGATTAGATATCTCTACCGTATTATAATCCCTACCTCCCTCCGGCAAACCATAGGCAGCAAAATGCTTCACGCAAGCACCGATACTATATTGGTTGGAAAGCTCTTCTCCTTGAAACCCTTCTACCATAGCTCTCGTACATAAGCTATTTAAGTATTTATCTTCTCCTGTAGATTCCATTACACGTCCCCATCTTGGATCACGAGATAGATCAGACATTGGTGCAAATGTTAAGTGAATACCAGAAACTGCGCTCTCCTTCGCACTAACTCTTGCAGCTTCCTTAATTAAATCCGGATTAAAGGTACAACCTTGCGCAATGGGAGTTGGTGCAACTGTTCGAAAACCATGAATCACATCTAGCATAAAGATAGCAGGGATATGATGTGGTTGACTTGCCATAATCTTATCTTGAATTCTTCTTATTTTTTCAGCTCCCCATACACTTAAAACTGAGCCACATAAATCAATCTCTTCTTTCGTAAAACCTTTTTTTGCTTCTGGTCCTGTTAAAACAGCTTCTCCTTGAAAATAAGAACCGGTAAGTTGCAACAACTGACCTAATTTTTCATCTAAAGACATATCATTGCACAATGCAATTAATTCCTCTTGATTCATTATGACCTCCTACAGCCCTATGTAAATATTATTATTGCAGTTTCTATATGAAATTAATTATAGCATCTCTATCCTTATGATTCCATGTACAATATTATTGTTAACACATGGATTATATTGCTTTCATTGACAGACTAGAACAATAGATAAGAAACACCCAAAATTTTATATAACATAAAAAGAGAGATTACATATACCGTAACCTCTCCTAGTTCTTCCCTATTTCTTAATATAAAAGAATGATTTTAACGTCGAGAAATTCAACGATTGAGGTTGAATAATCTGCTCTGTACTTCCTACAAATAAAACTCCATCTTTACGAAGCGAGGAATTAAATTTTTTGTAAATTTCATTTTTTGCCTCTTCTGTAAAGTATATTAATACATTACGGCATACAATTAAATCCATATTAGAAGGGTAAGTATCTTTCAATAGATTATGTTCACGGAATTCTACACATTTTTTGACACTATCAGATATCTGATATGTAGTATCACTGACTGCTGTGAAATACTTCATAATAAACTCAGTCGGTAATCCTTTCAAGCTTTTCACATTGTATAACCCCATTTGAGCTTTATCAAGAACCTGTTTATCAATATCGGTTGCAATCACCTTTATCTTATCCAATGGCATGAATTTCGCCAACAACATAACCAAGGAATACGGTTCATCACCGGTAGAGCAAGCAGCACTCCAGATTCTAAGCGTTGAAGAATGCAACAATAGCTGAGGTAGAATCTCTTTCTCTAATAAATTCCACTGTTCCGGATTACGATAAAACTCAGAAACATTAATCGTAAGATAATTTACAAATTCATCAAACATTACTCTATTTGATTTAAGTACTTGTATATAATCGATATACGTCGTAATCTTATGTTTTGTAATTAAAGAATCAATACGTCGCTTCATTTGACGTTCCTTGTAAGCATTCAAATCGATTTTAGTTAATTCAAATACTTTCGTTTTAAATACCTCATAGCTATCAGTCATTTTCCTTTTCTCCTATTAGTACAATTTTCAATAATCAATATTTCAATTTCTAAAAAAAGAACGTGAGTTACTACCTCACGCTCTCTCATAATAACAAGCGAAACGGTTTATCGTCTCACTTGCCATGTTAAACAAAATTACTCAGCATCAACTGGAGCTTCCTCAGCTGGAGCATTCTCAGCTGGTGCTTCTTCAATTTGTGCTTCCTCAGCTGGTGCTTCTAACGCTTTGATACTTAAGCTAATCTTTTTGTCTTCACTATTGAAGTCTACAATCTTAGCTGTAACTTCCTGTCCAATTTTTAGAACGTCAGCAGGTTTTTCGATGTGCTCTTTCGATATCTGAGATACATGTAACAATGCATCCACACCAGGTACTAATTCAACAAAAGCACCGAAATCTGTCATACGAGCTACTTTACCAGTTACTATTTTACCTACAGCATATGTTTCCTCAGCATTTGCCCAAGGATTTTCTTCTGCAAATTTAAGGCTTAATGCAATTTTTTCACCTTGAATATCTTTGATGAACGCTTTTACAGTATCTCCAACTTTAAATACCTTTTTAGGATTCTCGATACGTCCCCAAGACATCTCTGAGATATGAAGAAGACCGTCGGCACCACCTAAATCGATAAATGCACCAAAATCTGTTACGTTCTTTACTGTACCAGTAACAACGTCACCAACTTTAATCTTTGCAAATAAAGCTTTTGCTAATTCAGCTTTCTTAGCAACTAATAATTGCTTACGATCACCAATAATTCTTCTTCTCTTAGGATTAAACTCGCTAATTACGAATTCAATCTCCTGATCCTTGAATTTGTCAAGATTCTTTTCATAAGTGTCACTTGCTAAGCTTGCAGGAATAAATATTCTTGCTTCGTCAATAATAACGCTTAAACCACCATCTAATACGGCAGCTACTTTTGCTTTTAAAACCTCCTTATTATTGAAAGCTTCCTCTAATCTTTTACTGCCTTTTTCAGCAGCTAATCTCTTATAGGTTAAAAGAACCTGTCCTTCACCATCGTTAACTTTTAAAACTTTAACGGTCATTGTGTCGCCTTCTTTAACAAGTGTTCGAAGGTCAACGTTAGGTTGGTTTGTATATTCACTTCTGGTAATGATACCATCAGCCTTGTATCCAATGTTTAAGACAATTTCATCTTCTTTGACGCGAATAACTGTACCATCGACTACCTCTCCGTTGTGTATTGTTACTAATGACTCCTCCAATAATTGTTCAAAACTCATTTCCGACATTCTAGTATGAACCTCCTTGATAATATTGTTTGGGGTTGAAGCCCCTGCAGTAATACCTACGCTACGAAAAGATTTAAGTTGATTTAAATCCAGGTCAATAAGTTTCTGTATATAGTAAGTATTTGCACATTCCTTTTTAGAAATTTCATAAAGCTTTCTAGTATTTGAACTATGCTTTCCACCGATTACAATCATTGCTTCAGAATTGCTTGCAAGTTCTCTTGCCTCTGTCTGCCTTTCTTCAGTCGCATTGCATATCGTATTTAGAACAAGTATATCATAACCCTTTTTTGCAATAATTTCAACTAATTCTTCAAATTTCTTGTAATTAAATGTCGTTTGGGCTACAATACACACTTTTTTATTCGAAGAAAGTGATAATTTCTCGATTTCTTCTGAAGTATCAATCACACTTGGTTTTGTTTTACACCACCCCATAATGCCTTGTACTTCTGGGTGCTCCTTGTCACCAATAATGATAATATGACGTCCTTGTTCGCTCTGTTCTTCTACAATTCGATGAATTTTTAAGACAAATGGACAAGTTGCATCAACAATAGAAAACTTTTGATTTCCATCTTCTACATATTTCTCTATCTCATCATATACTTCTTTCCCAAGTCCATGAGACCTTATCACTATTGTACCCTTGTCAAGATTTTTCAATTCATTTGCATTATTAACAACGATAACACCCTTACTCTCCAAATCGTTTACAACTTCTTCATTGTGAATAATCGGCCCGTAAGTATAAACTTTATTGTGTTTCGTTATTTCTTCATAAACCTTATCAACTGCACGTTTTACACCAAAGCAAAAGCCTGCAGTCTTTGCTAATGTTGCTTTCATATATTCCTACTCTCTAATACTTATGATTTTTAAGGTAAATTCAATTGTCATTCAAACAAGCAATCTATGATTGCATTGACTTTTTTTCCATAAACATTTGAATCACACGATTGACTACTTCATCAATGCTCATGTCAGAACTATCTAAGAGAATTGCATCATCTGCTTGACGTAAAGGAGAATGCTTACGATTCATATCTCGATAATCACGATCGACAATTGCAGATTCGATTTCTGCTAAGTTACAATCCTGACCTTGAGCAACCATTTCATCAAAGCGACGTTTTGCTCGAACAAAAGTGCTTGCTGTCAAATATATCTTCAAATCAGCATCTGGTAACACTTTTGTTCCAATATCTCGGCCATCCATAACGACGCTTGTCGTACTTGCGAGTTTTTGCTGTAATTCAACAAGTTTTTCTCGAATTGGCTGTAACGCTGAGCAATTAGAAGCCATAAGCGACGCCTCTGGTGTACGAATTAATCCATTCACATTCTCACCATTTAGAATCACTTGTTGAACTTCATTTTCAAAAGTAATTGAAATATCAACGTTTTCACACGCCCATGCAATCTGTTCATCATCACTTAACGATATTTTGTTTTGAGAAAGATATAGTCCCATAGCACGATACATTGCACCTGTATCAATATAAATATATCCTAATTTTTTTGCTATCAACTTAGCTATTGTACTCTTACCAGCGCCAGCAGGCCCATCAATTGCAATACTATAGTTTTTCATCGTTTCCTCCACTGTCATCTAATTATTTGTTACAATCTCACAGACATGTTGTCCAGCCGCAGCCCCTGTTGACCAAGCAATCTGAAGATTATATCCACCGGTTAATGCATCCAAATCTAATACTTCACCAGCAAAATAGACACCTTTTGCAAGTTTTGATTCCATTGTTGTTGGATCGATTTCTTTTACATCAATTCCACCCTTCGTAATTACTGCTTCATTGAAACCACCAAAACGAGCGATTGTAAATGTCAAATTTTTCATAACCTCAGCTAATCTATAACGTTCTTCTTTTGTAATTGCATTTACTTGCTTATCTTCTGGAATTCCACTTAACTGTATTATGAGTCCGATTAGTTTTTGTGGCAACAAATGTTCAAGGGAATTCTTAAATTGCTTATTCTTAATTTCTTCGAAATCTCTTAATATTCTAGCATCCAATTGCTCATGAGTTAATGCTGGTTTTAAATCAATGTGTAATTCCATCTCACAGTCATTGATATATGGCAAAAGCATACTTGTACCACTTAAAATAACTGGTCCACTTACTCCAAAATGAGTAAATAGCATTTCTCCAAACGCAGAATAAATCTCTTTTCCAATCTTTAGCTTGTTCTTTTTCTTCTTTGTAGTCTCTATGCTACTTACCGATTGCTGTTTAAGATTTTTTACAGTGACCTTCACTTCAATATTCTTTAAGGACAGTCCTTGTAACATTGTTGCTTCATACTCAACAAGGTGGATTGATACTAACGATGGATTGCGTGGTGTAATGTTATGCCCGAGATCCTTAGCAAAACGATATCCATCTCCCGTAGAACCAGTAGTTGGGTAGGATAAACCTCCAGTTGCTATAATACATGCATCTGCTGTTAGTTTACTACCATTACTTAATTTAACTCCTTTGAATGTCCGATTTGAGTCAACTAGTATTTCCTTTACTTCATTATTTAAGCGAATATCCACACCTAATTTTCTCATACAGTGATCTAGGGTTAAAATAACATCTGAAGAATGATCTGAAACTGGAAAAACTCTATTTCCACGTTCTACCTTAGTCTTTAAACCATTTTCTTCAAAGAATCGAATCGTATCTTCATTTGTAAAGGAGTACAAGGAACTATATAAAAATTTTCTATTCGTAACAACATTTTGAAATATAACTTCAATATCTGACGAATTTGTTATGTTGCAGCGGCCTTTACCGGTAATGTATATTTTTTTTCCCAACTTTTCGTTTTTTTCTAATAAAATAACATCGTGATGTTGCTTTGCTGCCATAATAGCTGCCATCATACCAGCTGCTCCACCACCGATTACTATAATTTTACTCATAGTGTTTCCTTCCACTTTGTCTACCAAGCATTATTTATCTATTATATCTATTATTGTACGGTATTGCAAGAAATATCAATAGGCAAAACGGAATAAACTGCCTCTGGAACTTAAGAAAGTTGACCTCATTTTGCATATGAGAAATGGGATGACAAACATAATTTATCCCCAACACGCTTTCGCTTGAATGAAGTTCGTAACGGAGTGCAAAATGACGAATGAAAATAATCATAATAGATTACAAAAAAGGAGCTATGTACTAATAAACTTAGTGCGGTAGCTCCTTACGTTACATTCATAATTATTTTGATTCCATATATACTGTATTCAAGTCGAGTTCAATATGACCTGTTTGATATGGTCCTCCCATGATACGAAAGATTACTTTATGATAATCATCCAGATTATCTAGTAAACTTTGTGCAATTGCATCTAGAATCTCATTCTCAACAGAACTTCCAACATTAGTTACCGGTGGTTGGTCGTCTAAAAAGCTTACGATAACTGCATCACCCTCTGTTGTAACCTCATCAATTCCAATCATAAAGGTTTCATCTACCATAGACTCAACGACTTTATCAACAATTATCTCAGGTGTAATCTCTTTTCCGCTACTAACCATCGCAGTGATTGATATCTTTTCAGCAGACTGACTGTCAATAGAATAAATTGATAATTCTCTTTGTTCGTCTAACTCAAGGATTTCAACTAATGCTGTAGGGGTAGTTTCTATTGTTGGTTGAATCGTCATTGTTACTTCATTTGTCGGATTTGGTTGTTCTATATCGGATTGTCGTCTATCACAACTACATACACATATCATGCATAAAAGCATGGTTGCTATCAGTTGTACATATCTTTTATATCTCATAATACATGGCTCCTTTTCGAATAACAATATATCGTTTACACACACGATGTGTTAATCATTTCTTATGTTTCAAGTTAAGGATAGCATGCAGATATGTCATTTATATGGTAAAAAAGCATAGTTTAAGAACTTTTTTCACTTTTTAGCAAACATTTTTTGATGAACGCCAAAGTATTGTTGACTGTTTGCATACGAATGGAGAGACGGTCTCCATGTAATTGCAATCTCTCAATATAAACCTTACCACACACAGAACAGCCGATATAAACCGTTCCTACTGGCTTTTCCTTCGTACCTCCGTCTGGTCCTGCAATACCAGTAATCGAGACCGTAACTTGAGCTCCTGTTTGTTCAATTAACCCATATGCCATCTCGTAGGCAGTCTCTTCACTTACTGCACCATATTTTTCAAGTGTTTCTGCCTTTACATTAAGATACTTCATCTTAGCTGAGTTAGCATAAGTTATAAAGCCTTCGTTAATCACACTCGAAGCTCCAGCGACGTTGATTAATGTACTCATAAGTAATCCCCCAGTACAGGATTCTGCACTCGAAAATATATAATTTCTTTCTTTTAACAGTTCTATGATTTCATCTTCTTGTTTCATAATTGTGCTCCTTTACAAAAAGCACCTGAAAGTGAATGCAAATCTCTACATTCTTCTTCCAGATGCTTAAAATAACTTGTTAGTTGTAATTAAATCTTGCCATCTAAAATAATGTTACGGTTTTTAATTAAATAATCCAAAAGTGAAATCACAGTTAATGCAAAAGATACCCATAAAAATATCTGTTCAGTCACATTAAAAAATGGTGTATTAAAATTAACAATAAATAGAACACACATAACCATCTGAGAGGCAGTCTTAAATTTTCCCCAGTAGCTTGCTGATAATACTAAGCCATTATCTGAGGCTACCAAACGAAAACCACTAATTATGAATTCTCTCGCTACAATGATTATAACAATCCATGCAGGAACCGTCCGAAAGGATACAAAACAAATCAAGGCAGAACATACTAATAGCTTATCTGCTAACGGATCCATAAACTTACCAAAATTCGTTACAAGATTATATTTTCTGGCTAAATAACCATCAATAAAGTCTGAACAACTAGCGATAGCAAATACAATAGCTGCGTAGATTTTACCATATGGTATTCCATCACAAAGCATTAGTATTAAAAATATCGGAATCATCAAAACTCGAAACACTGTAATCTTATTTGGCAGATTCATAACTTCCTCCTTAAGCCTATTCGGCTGTTCCTATTAAATCATATTCTTTTGCTTTGGTGATTAAAACCTCCACAAATTCTCCTGACATTAATTCATCTTGGGTATTAACAAAAATATATCCGTCAATGTTTGGAGCATCCATATATGTTCGTCCTATGAAGATACCTTCATCTACGAGTTTACCCTCAATCATAACCTTTAAGCGTTTACCAACCATTGATTTTGCATGGTCAAATGCAATCTTTTGCTGAAGCTCCATCAACTCTTTCTTACGCTGTTCTTTCACTTTCTTAAGAATCTGATTTGGCATCTTAGCTGCTGGTGTATTTTCTTCTTTGGAATAAGTAAATACTCCGAGGCGCTCGAATTTCATCTCAGCCACAAAAGCTTTTAATATCTCATGATCTTCCTCTGATTCACCCGGAAAACCTGTAATTAACGATGTTCGAAGCGCTATATCAGGAATATTGTTACGGAGTTTTGCAATTAAGTCACGTAATTCCTGATTATTTGTTCGTCTACCCATAAGTTTTAAAATATGGTCTGATGCATGCTGAATTGGAATATCAAGGTAATGACAAATCTTAGGTTCTGTCTTAATGACTTCGATTAACTCATCTGTAATTTCTTCTGGATAACAGTATTGAATACGAATCCACTCAAATCCATCAATCTTACAAAGCTCACGTAATAGTTTCGGAAGAGTTTTTTCTCCATATAAATCCACACCATAAACAGTAGTTTCTTGTGCGATTAAGATTAGTTCTTTCACTCCACCTTCTGCTAAATACTTCGCTTCTTCTAATAATCGTTCCATCGGTACAGAACGGTAATTACCACGAATCTTTGGAATAATGCAATAAGAACAACGTTTATCGCAACCCTCAGCTATCTTAAGATAGGAAAAATAACCGCCTGTTGTATTAACACGTTTCGTCTTTACATCAGTTAAGTAATCAATATCTTTAAATTCTTCTGCTCTTTCTCCCTCTAATACTCGATCAATCACTTCATTAATCGCATCATAGCTTGTAGAACCAATCAAAGCATCTACTTCTGGAATTTCACGTTCAATATCTTCACGATAACGTTGAGCAAGACATCCAGTAACGATTAGCCCCTTACACTTACCGCTCTTTTTATACTCTGCCATCTCAAGAATAGTATTAATACTTTCTTCCTTGGCATCGTGAATAAAGCAACATGTATTTACAACAATAAGATCGGCCTCTGTTTCATCGTTAGTAATAACGAATCCACGTTCTCTGACTAATCCTAGCATTACCTCGCTGTCAACTAAATTTTTGTCACAACCGAGTGAGATAAAAAATATATTCATTTCATAAAACCTTTCTTGGAATTCTGTCTAACCATTTCATGTACGCACTCTAGCGCAGTATATCACAAGTTAATTGTAACAGTTTTTTAGTTAAATTCAAAGGGTAAATTATTAATTTTCTATTATTTATATAAAATTAATAAATATTCTGTTTTAACTCTCAACACTCGAGACACAATTATGCATTAACATTGCGATTGTCATTGGACCAACTCCACCTGGCACAGGAGTGATTGCACTTACATGATCTACGACATCTTGAAAATCAACATCTCCACAAAGCTTATTGTTCTCATCACGATGAATACCAACATCGATAACAATTGCTCCTTCTTTTACGTATTCTTTTGTAATAAAACGTGGTTTTCCGATAGCTACTACTAAAATATCTGCACGCTTTGTTATTTCTGCTAATTGTTTTGTTCTAGAATGACAAATAGTTACCGTACCATTTTCTCTTAATAATAAAAGTGCCATTGGTTTACCAACAATATTACTTCTTCCTAGTACAACACACTCTTTTCCTTCAATTGCTATACCTGAACGTTTTAGTAATTGTATTACACCAGCTGGTGTACAGGAAACAAAACCTTTCTGACCGATACTCAGCGCTCCTACACTTTGTGGATGAAAACCGTCTACATCCTTTCTAGGATCAATCGTTTGAATTACAGTATCTTCATTGATATGTTTTGGCAAAGGTAACTGTACCAAGATTCCATTGACATCCTCACGTTGATTGAGTTTTTTAATTAAGTCAAGCAATTCTTCTTCCGTAATGTTGTCCTCTAACTCATAAGATAATGAATGAATTCCTATGAATTCACATGCTTTCTTCTTATTACCCACATAAACAGTGGAGGCCGGATCATGTCCAACCTGAATTACTGCTAAAGTAACTTCAATTCCCTTGCTCTTTAGCTCTTCTACACGAACTTTTAACTCCTCTTTAATCTCCAGTGAAATCTTTTTTCCATCAATTAATAATGCCATAATAGAATCCTCCCATCTTTTTTTACATAAGTGGTGCAAACAGCCGTAAAATTGCTTGCATAAAGCGAACTGGTAATCTACGGTTCAATGATTGTTCTGTCATCTCAATACATTTTTCCTGTGTTACTAAAAAATCTTTTTTAACTTCATATACCGTTGAATTTTGGTACATAAATACTCCATTCTCAAAGTGTAAATATAAACTGCGGTAGTCCATATTGATTGTACCAACCGTTGCAATTTCGTCATCGCATACAAAACACTTCGCATGTAAAAAACCAGGTTGAAATTGAAATATTTTTACTCCTGATTTTACAAGCTGAAGATAGTATGATTGTGTTACATAAAAAACCATTTTTTTATCAGGTATATTTGGCGTGATAATTCGAACATCTACTCCACGCTTAGAAGCTAAACATAATGCAGTCATCATCTCATTATCAATAATTAGATAAGGAGTGAAAATGAAGACATAATCTTTCGCAGTATTAATAATATTTAGATAGACATTCTCTCCTACCAACTCCGTACCAAGAGGAGAATCCCCATATGGTTGAACATATCCATCATGTCCAAATTGATTTTCACCATGAATACAAGGTTGAAATTTTGTAAAATCTTCATCTGTATTTCGAAATGCATTCCATGTTGTTAGAAACATAACTGTTAGAGTCCATACGGCATCGCCTGTAAGTCGTATACCAGCATCCTTCCAGTATCCAAAACGTACCTTCTCATTAATATACTCATCCGCTAGATTAATTCCACCAGTAAATCCAACGTATCCATCAACCACTAGAATTTTTCTATGGTCACGGTGATTTAATACGGTAGAGAAAAAAGGCTTCATTTTATTAAATACTTCACATTTAATGTTATAACTTTCGATTTCCTTCTTGTATTGATATGGTAAAAGTGTCATACAACCAAAATCGTCATAAATCAAACGTACATCTAATCCTTGAGATGCTTTCTCTTTTAGTATTTCAAGCATCTCGCCCCACATCTTACCTTCTCCGATTATAAAGTATTCGAGGAAAATATAATGTTTTGCATCTCGTAACGCTTGTAACATATCAGGAAAGTTTTCTTCTCCACTTTTATAATACTTTGTCTTTGTTTGATGATAAACAGGGAATTTAGCATTATTTAATATATATGCAACTTGGCCTGCGACATATTGATTTTGTTCTCTGATCTTATCAAACACTTCTTTATTTTGTATTAAAAGAGGTAGTGTCTTCTTAGCAGATGCATCAAGCTTTTTTTGCATTCCTCTAGCAGGTTTTTTCCCACCAAAAAACCAATACATCATACCTCCTAGCAAAGGAAATACAAGAATTGGTACAGCCCACGCAAGTTTATAAGCTGGATTTTCACTCTTATTTATTATGACTAACAATGCAATCACACTTAGTGCTTGCATTAATATATTAATCCACCATGACTCGGTAGTTAAGTTTAATAGAAAAACACAAAACCACCCTAACTGAATAGCAAATAGAAACCCAACAATCACAATTCGATTAAACAAAAGTTTCTTTATTTTCACCCAATAATACCTCCGAAAACACAATACAAAGTAAATGGTTGTTATGAATTAAAGGGATTACAAAGAACTCTTGTAACCCCTCTAATTCATAACAAGAATAAGTTCAAAAAGTGTACTTTTCTTGTATTTACTATAGACTTTCCTTTTGTCTATAATAATTGATTAAACAGCCTTGTAATATAATCTCTCTTTCATCCTTCGTCATCTCTCCAAGTTTCAGTTCAAACTCTTTCATTTCATCTGAAACAACATATGCTTTCACACTGGAGGAATTATCTTCAATTGCTTTTTTAATATCCTTAATATAGAGATAATCACCATTTTTAAATGGTAAATCTTCTGTCAATAAGAAAGGTAACATACCCCAGTTAATCAAATTAGAACGATATCTCTTCGTAGCATATTCCTTTGCAATATTTGCTAAACCGCCAAGTACTTTTTGACAACTAGCGGCTTGCTCTCTAGCAGAGCCATCACCAGGTTTTACAGCATAGATTACTGAGCCAATTTCAGTTTCCAATGGATCTACGCTAAATTTTTCGCTTATCTTAGCAAAAACAGTCTCAACTTCTTTATTAGCGGCATAGATATCAGCAACGGTTTTCGCTTTTTGACGAGCTTTCTCAGCGAGCTGAACTTCCTTTGCACGACCAACATAAGCAGGATCTTTTCTTGAAAGCGTAAATTCTGCTAATCCAAGAGGATTTGAACGATAGGAGGAGGTCTCTCCTGATGGAATTAGTTCGTCCGTCGTAGTTACTGGATCATGGATTACAGAAACTACTTTTAAAACTAAATCATCGGACAAACTAGCCATTTTAGGCCAATCTACAATTCCAGGTCCAAACTTAACTTCTGCCGTCTTATCCGCTTTACCAATCCCATTATAAACTCGATTGTCATAAATTTTTGAATCAAAGAAGTAAGCTGGCTTATTAAATGTAACATCAATGTCTTCTGCACTTGTTAAATATCCTTTATTTGCGGCAGTTGCTGCAATGGAACGAGCATCCATTAAAGCAACGGAAGCAATCTGACCATTCGTTATCTTGGACCCTTCACGATTTGGGAAATTACGTGTCGAATGACGAATACTTAAACCATTATTAGCTGGTACATCACCAGCACCAAAACAAGGACCACAAAATGCCGTACGTATAGTTGCACCAGTTTCCATCAATTTAGCAACACTACCATTTTTCACAAGTTCCATAAAGATTGGTTGAGAAGCTGGATATATGCTTAAAGAAAATTCATCCGCTCCGATATATTTACCACTTAATATATCAGTTGCATCACAAATGTTTTCAAATCCACCACCAGCACAACCTGCAATTACTCCTTGCTCAATGTATAGCTTACCATTACGAATCTTATCTGTAAGTTTATAATTGATTTTATTATTATCAAGTGATACTAATGCTTTCTTTTCTACATCACGTAGAATATCACCTAAGTTTGCATTTAATTCATCAATCGTATAAACATTGCTTGGATGGAATGGCATAGCAATCATTGGCTTAATCTGCGCTAAATCGATATAAATCATACCATCATAATAAGTTACTTCACCAGGTGCTAACTCCTTGTACGCTTCTGCTCTATGGTGGATCTCATAGAACTCTTTTACCTTTTCATCTGTTTTCCAGATAGAAGAAAGACAAGTAGTTTCTGTTGTCATGACATCAATACCGATACGGTAATCAACACTTAGGTGATCAATACCATCTCCGATAAATTCCATAACTTTATTATTTACATAACCATTAGAGAATACTTCTCCGATAATAGCAAGTGCAATGTCTTGTGGTCCAACTCCCTTTCTAGGTTTTCCAGTTAGATACACACCAACTACTTTCGGCATATTAATATCATATGTTTTCTCTAGTAATTGTTTTACAAGTTCTGGACCACCTTCTCCGATTGCCATTGTTCCAAGTGCACCATATCTTGTATGAGAATCCGAGCCAAGAATCATCTTTCCACTTTCAGCTAGCATCTCGCGAGCAAATTGATGAATGACTGCTTGATGAGGTGGTACATACATTCCTCCATAACGTTTTGCACAAGAAAGACCAAACATATGATCATCTTCATTAATTGTTCCACCTACTGCACATAAGCTGTTGTGACAGTTTGTTAATACATAAGGAACTGGAAATTCAGTTAAACCTGACGCACGAGCTGTCTGAATAATACCTACGAACGTAATATCGTGGGAAGTTAACTTATCAAACTTAATCTTTAGCTTCTCCATATTTCCTGACGTATTGTGAGAACTTAAGATTTTATAAGCCATCGACTCTTTTTTCGCTTCTTCTTTTGAAACATTTTTTCCTGTCATCTGCTGCAATATTGCAGCGCTATCCTTTGTTTCCTTTACAATTTGATTGCCATTAACTACATAGGCACCATTTTCAAACAATTGAATCATTGTACATCCTCCCTATATTTTAGTATAAAGTTATTGCCTTGTATTATGTAAACAAGAAAAGTGTACATAGAGGACTTTTTCTTGTTATAAACCAGAAGAAACGTGTATAAGTTTCTTGTATGCGATATGGATGGAAGAAGAAACATAGCTTTTTGTTTCTTCTTCCATCTTCGCTTGTAGTTATTAAGTTTAAGAATAAATATATAAATATAAGTAATGATTGCTTCAATGCTCTATAAGAAACAATTAAAATTCGTATTCCCAATGCTCATCGCATTCGTTGTAATTGCTATTATCAAAGAAACCTTGTTTGATTTTTACATCTAGTGTAGTAATTCCATCTTTTTCTCCGAATACAACTTGAGTTTGTCCATTAAAATGACTGTTAAACCAACCGTTCACAGCTGTTTCTTCCTCTTCTCCCTCAAATTTAAACACAACGTATAAGCGTGCTTCTGTCATGTATAAATTGAGTTTTGGAATCTGATCAATAATCGTCTGATTTGCTGCTAATTCCTGGTTGAAAAATACATCAGAATCAAAAGCAGTATCCATACTTGAAAATTTTAATTTTACATATTCTAATTTTTTTCCCGTATTATTTTCTACTGTTAATTGATACTTGTCTGTATTTTCAAAAATCATAATAACAAATAAAATCAAAAAAAATGCAGCTACAACTCCTCCTATTGTAAATAACTTCTTATTCGACCTAACTTGCACATTATTTGTCTCTACTCTTTTTTTACTCATGAAAATAATCCTTCCTTCTAATTGTTGCATCATCGTATTGTTACACTATGTGACAATCTACGACTTAGTTTATATTAATATGAAGTAACTGATAAATCAAGAGTTTTTTGACAACTTTTCCTTATCATGTATAAAAAAATGTTTCACTTTCAATCTTGTCATGTAATGTGACACCTTCTGTTGGAGTTTTTTGCATAATACCTTCCTTTTTTGCGTGCATGTCGTATAACAGAGCAAGTGCTATTACAAAACAAAAGCGTCCAAGGAAGGACGCCTATGAGTTAAATTATAAGTTTGTATCTAAAACAATCCCCTTTAAATCCTCCTCTAATAGATTCTCTTCTTTTAGAATCTTGGAGATCTTTCTTTGGACTTGCATCACATCTGTTTCTAGAGTTACTTCGACTGCACCTGTTCCTTGGCTAGAATTTGCCTGATGACTCGATACTTCTTCTCCATTTTGTGCGCCATTCGTTTCCTTTAATTCTTTTGCCTTTTCTTTTTTCTCTTCTTCTACTTCTTTCTCTTTCGCATCCTTAGATGCTTCCTCTTCCATTTGATCAATATTATGGTCGATTTCTTCTTTTGCTTCTGTGATTAATTGACCTGCGATTTCTTTTGATATTGTTTCTAATAATTGATCCGATTCAACTATTGCATCAACCATAGCATGTGACTTACATCGATCCACTTTTATCCCGTTAATTGTGGTATTTACGTTCTTAATCTGTTCGTTGTTCTGTTTAATTTCCTCAGACTTTATATGTAAACTTTCGCTATATCCGAGTGCTCTTGTCTGATAATCTGTCAACTCGCCCATACTTGCTAAGCGATCACTTTCTTCTTTCGTTAGCTCAATGCCCGTATCACCTTGTATTTTTGCTTGTTGTTTCATCAGCAACTCTAAATCTTTTTGTTCTTGGCTATCATCGGATACTCCATATTCTTCTTTCAGCTGATCTATATTATCATGAATTTGATCAATCTCCTTTTGTAACGTCTGCGAGGATTGCTTCCATCCCTCTATTTTCTTTTGCATATTTGAGATATTCTCATCTACCATATTTTCTTTTGTATTTGCTTCAGAGACAATCTTCCATGCCTTCTTTTGTGCATTTAGTTTCTTTTCTTCCATATTGTCTGGTACTATACGTAAATCTCTCGCATTGATACTTTTGTTATCTATATCATAATTCCCTTTATTCTTTGGGCTGTTAGTTCTCGATGCTACCTCGTCATTTCCAACATAAATGCTAACATTTCCTTCATTAACCCTCATATTAGTTCACTCTCCTTTTTCCGCTATATTGTTTATCGACAAATAAATAACAAAAGTTAATGTTGATTTTATTTTTTCAAGTATTGCACTAATAAAGAACTATGATATAATAAACAGTATTTAGTTCTACATAAGAAGCAGAAAGCTGGTATATTTTATGAAAGATACTACTCTTTCCCTAACGAATGGAAATATCAAAAAAGGAATTATTCAATTTGCACTTCCAATTTTTTTAGGTAATTTATTTCAACAGCTATATAATGTTTGTGATGCTTTCGTCGTTGGTAATTTTGTTGGTAAAGAAGCACTGGCTGCGATCAGTTCCACTGGTTCACTTATTTTTTTACTCGTTGGCTTCTTTAGCGGATTGTTCAGTGGAGTTGGTGTCGTAATCTCCAAATTTTATGGCGCAAAAGATGATGATATGATTCAAAAATCAGTTGGTAATGCAATTGCTTTTGCTTTAATATGCGGTGTCTTACTTAGTTTCATAGGAGTTGTTTTTACCCCAAATCTATTAAAACTTATGGGTACTCCTGACTCTGTATTTACAGATGCCGTAACCTATGTACGTACTTACTTTGGTGGTATTATATTTGTTGTTCTCTACAACGCCGCTACAGGTATTTTTCAAGCAGTTGGTGACAGTAGACATCCCCTTTACTACCTACTTGTATCGTCTGTCGTAAATGTAGTCTTAGATTTACTCTTCGTAGCTGTATTTGGTATGGGTGTTCTAGGAGCTGCGATTGCTACTGTGATTGCACAGGCAGTTAGTGTATTTTTAGCTTTCTTTCGTCTCTCCCGTATTCAGCAAGTCTACCGTATCGTAATCAAACAAATACGTTTTAACTCTTATATAACGAAACAGATGTTAGCCATCGGTTTACCCTCTGGAATACAAAACTCTGTGATTGCACTTGCTAATGTTGTTGTCCAATCAAACATCAATTTTTTTGGTGATACTGCAATGGCAGGCTGTGGCTCTTATTCTAAAATCGAGGGCTTTGCATTTATTCCAATTATGAGTTTTTCAATTTCGATGACAACTTTTGTTAGTCAAAATATCGGTGCCAAACAATACGACCGAGCGAAATCTGGTGCTAAATTCGGTATCCTGACCTCATGTATCTTAGCAGAATTCATCGGTGTTACCTTTTATCTATTCGCTCCACAACTTATTTCTCTATTTTCAAAAGAAACAGATGTCATTCAAGTTGGAAGTTTACAGGCTCATACTGTAACCCTATTCTACTTTTTATTGGCATTCTCTCACAGTTTGGCTGGAATCCTACGAGGGGCTGGAAAATCAACAATACCAATGTTTACAATGTTAATCTGTTGGTGCTTAATTCGAGTAACCTACATCACCATTATTACGAAGCTTTCTTCTAATATCCAAGTAATCTTCTGGGCTTATCCGCTTACCTGGGCGCTAAGTTCCTCGTTCTTTTTATACTATTATAAACGAAAAAATATATTTACTCCTACCCCATCTTAGAAATTGTCATGAATTTTTTATAGGACAGAAAAAGCAGGAACCGCAGGTCCTGCTCTGTTCGATATATTGGAATTGGTCAATCTAATCAATGATTCTTCTTTCTACCAAAACAAATGGTATACATCAGAGACTCTATTACCATAAACATTGCTATATTCAGAAACGGCATGATGATTGGTGCAATGCGCTGTGGCAAAATATAAAAAGGATCTTGCACCACAAAAAACCAATTAAAGAATTGTGTCTTCCCCCAGGCTTGCCCGTTATACAATGTATTTCCCAAAAGTGCCCATGCAGTCATAGCACTAATAACTACCAGGTCTTTCTTCCACTCTCTTTTGTTGTCGTCAAATAGAAGTACCAATAATCCATATCCTGCCATAGTCCCATGAAACAAAAATGTCTGAATCACCCTATAGGAAAAAGGATGAATTTGATACCACATCAATCCGCCTGGATAAATCAGATACACCAAGTTCGAAACAAAACCCAACATAGCAAACTGCAGTCTGAATTTCTTCAAAAAAGCATTGTGTCTACTCAAAAAGCACATTACACACATAGCAGTACATGCATGAAATGGTAATTTTTCTATATCGATTTCTCCGTAAGCAAATGGCATCAGAAAAAAATCAATGATATATAAGCCAAGTGCACCATTGATGAAGCAAGAGATGTACTTTTGACGCACCTCTTTCACTTGTTTTTTGACATATAGTATTACTGCCATGATCACAATAGTCAGCACAAACAGATAGAAAAGATGCCAAACTCCAAAACACGAAAATATCTCTTCGCCTTTTTTATCAGACAGTATTTCGCTCACCCCTCCATACATTGTTATCTTCCCATTCCCTTTCATATAATCCTAAGACGCATAACACTCGTCATCAAATTCAAGTTTATCTAGCTGGAAATACCATCGCCCATCCTTCTTTATTCATATTGCCCTGTGTGACGGCCCGTTTCTTTAACAACCAATTTCTTCTTGAATAGTAGCTTCACAAGATCTCATTGCTTCAATCGTCTTTTCAAACAGTTCATTCAAATCCCATTCAAGCATTTGTGCACCTTGATTAATAACGTCTCTAGAGCATCCGGCGGCAAAACTTTTATCCTTAAATTTTTTCTTTAGGCTAGAGACTTCCATATCCATAACACTCTTAGAAGGTCTCATACGTGCTGCTGCCCCAATCAAACCAGTCAATTCATCTGATGCAAATAACACCTTTTCCATGATATGCTTTGGCTCAATATCCGAACAAATTCCATATCCATGAGAACATATAGAATCAATCATGTCCTCACCAACATTCGCTTCCTTTAATAAATCAACTGCTTTTTTACAATGCTCCTCAGGAAATAACTCAAAGTCGATATCATGTAATAATCCGACGATTCCCCAATATTCAATATCTTCTTCAAATCCAAGTTCCTTCGCATACCATCTCATCACACCTTCTACTGTTAACCCATGTAAGATATGAAATGGTTCCTTATTATATTTTTTAAGTAGTTCGAGTGCAGCTTCTCGTGTAATTGTAGCTTTCATCCAAATCCCTCCTACGCTATCATCTTTGTTGCATTGCAATCACTTCTTCCAACTTTGGTGGATTCAGTGGTAATGGAAATCTTGTACATGCAACAGCAGAACAAGCGCTTGCAAACTGAACAGTTTCTTCATCACTCATTCCTTTCAGTAAAGCATAAACACAGCCCGCCTTAAATGTATCCCCTGCTCCTAACGTACTTACTACATCAATAGAGTATGGTTTAAATTTATGAATTCCTGTCGATTTTCTACCAAATTCAAATTCTTTTGAACCATTGGTTAGAATCGTAAGGCCATCACTATGTTCCATGTAAAGCTGAAGCAATTCTTCTCGATTTGCATTTGGATAAGCATTTCTTGTAAACTCATTGGATACAACATTAATCGCTGAATTTTTATGTAAATACTCATCATAAGGGCAATCAATGGTTACATATTTTATATGATTTTTGACGCAATATTCTGCAACAAGATTTGTCTGTTCACCGAAGTATGGATCAATTCCTACAACTTTTGAGTTAATAATATCCTCTTCTTTTGGAGTGTTCCAACGCTTTATCGTATCACTATAATATCCATTAAAGTTTCCAAATGGAGTTCTTGTCTTGCGATCAATGATAACATAATCCTCTAATCCCTCATAAGTTTCATCAAATGTAAGTGAAGTTAAATCAACCGCCTTATCCTTGTAAAACTCCGTAATAACAGGCTTTACATTCCTTCCGATATGATTTCCATCCAACTTTATACTAACTCCAAGGGAATTAAGAACAGTTGCACAAGTTCCTGTTTCTCCGCCTGGTAAACGATATTTTTTCTTAATCTCTCCATAAGTATCTGGTTTAGGATAGTCTCCCTCCAATAAAAAACTGGTAGTTGCCAAAATCATTCCATATAAGTACACATCATTTGACATAGTTCGTCCCTTCCTTTCGTATGTAATAATTCATTCCTATTTATGTTTAATTCCAAACTTTAATGTAATAACTAAAAGTATTGGAAATAGGATTGCTACTAATAAACCAGCTTTGATTCCATGCTGTGGTAGTGCATTCGCAACAATGCTAACTATTTCAGGACCGGAAACACAGCCAATGTCACCCGCCAAGGCAAGAAATGCAAACATTGCAGTCCCGCCCTCACGACAAGCTTTTGCCGCTATACTAAACGTACCTGGCCATAGAATCCCAACCGAGAGACCACAAATGCCGCAACCTAGTAATCCAATGATTGCAATCGGCGAAAAGACTGCCATCAGATAACCAGCTACACATAGAAAACAGCTTAGATACATGAATTTCTTTAATTCAACTTTATGACCAAACTTACCATAGAATAAACGAGATAATCCCATGAGTACACAGAAAAAACAAGCTCCAAGTAAATCACCTATCGTTTTATTGACATGTAATCCCGTCTCTGCAAAATAGGACACCCATTGTGACATGGCTAGTTCGGAGGCACCAGAACAAATCATTATGATGACAAGTAACCAAAAAATACGCTTTTTAAGAAGATACTTGACTGGAATCTTTTCTTCTTGATTCACTAAGGTATTGATTGGAACCTTACTAAAAAAGAGGAGATTCAGAAAAGGTACGATAGCCCAGACTATTGGTATACAATACCAGTGATCACTGCCAATGATTCGAAGAAATATCGTTGATAAGGATATAAACAAAAGACAGCCCCAACAGTAAAAGGAATGAAGCGTGCTCATCGCTTTTTCCTTTTCATTCGATGGTGTAGCTTCCACAATTGGACTTACCATAACTTCAAGGAGTCCTCCTCCAATACCGTTTAACATCGTTGCAAGGACTAAGCCTACAAATGGATCTGAAAATATAAAAGGGAAGATACCAATACCAATTAATCCAAGTGTACTCATAAAGTGAGCAAACATAATACTTCTGCGATACCCAAACCGATCCACATATCTTGCAGATAAGAAATCGGTCAATATTTGTATTCCAAAATTGGCTGCAATTAGAATTCCTATTTTATAAAAAGGAATTCCTAGTAATCTTTGATAGATAACAAACAACAAAGGATTTATGTTATTAATAATACCTTGTACCACATATGCTATATAGCATGCATAAATTGTACCTTGATAGTTTACATTATGTACTATGTTATTGCTTATCTTTCGATAAATAATAAACACCTACTCTCTAGATATTTTATATTCTTCTTCCTTACTCTGCTAGCCCGTTAACAAAAACAGGTGTCAGACTACGCAAAGATTATCGTTTCATCATCAAGATGAATTACAATCTAAATTGTAGATTATGACACCTGAATCATACAATATAACATTTATAATATCATTCAAACAAATGATAGTCAATAAAGTCGATTGAAACAACAAGAGATTTAATGACAACTGCCTTGGCAATGCTTACAATCATTTCCACAATGCAAAGATTTCCCTGCCTTCTTATCTTTCACCATACTCCTAATAATAAACCCTACTACAGTCAACAGACCGATTATTACGATCATTGTACCCATAAGCACCTCCTAAAACTATCTTTTTATGAATTTGCATTCACACTTGATTGATTAATATTTACTAAGCGATTCTCATCTTTATGTGGCCGAACTAATAGATAAATAAATACTACAAGTAAGATGATTGCAACCACCGTTCCAATCCCGAAGATTCCTTTTGAAATTAACATTCCAATGTTGAAGATACATAAGGAAACACAGTAAGCTAACAAAGTCTGGTAACCGATTGCAAACCAGAACCATTTTTTGTTGTTCATCTCACGCTTAATTGCACCCATAGCGGCAAAACAAGGGGCGCATAATAAGTTAAACACTAAAAAGCTATATGCTGCAATTGCAGTCATACTAGTAGCTAAACTTCCCCAGATTTCTAGACCATCTTCTGCAACTTCACCAAAACCATAGAGAATACCAAAGGTACCTACTACATTTTCTTTCGCAACTAAACCGGTAAGGGCTGCCACTGCTGACTTCCAGTCTCCCCATCCAAGTGGCTGAAAGATTGGTGCAATGATTCCACCAAGCTTAGCAAGAATGCTATCATTCATATCATCTACCATGCCAAAACCATCATCTCCAAAACCAAAGCTCTGTGCAAACCAAATAACGATTGTTGATAAAAGTATGACAGTACCTGCCTTTTTGATAAAGGACCAGCCACGTTCCCACATACTACGCATAATATTGGATACTGTAGGCATATGATATGCTGGTAATTCAATAACAAATGGTGCTGGGTCTCCTGCAAATATCTTTGTCTTCTTTAGGATAATTCCAGAGCAAATAATAGCTGCTATTCCCACAAAGTAAGCACTTGGTGCTACCCAAGAAGCTCCACCAAATAATGCACCAGCAATCAATGCAATGATCGGTAATTTGGCACTACAAGGAATGAATGTAGTTGTCATTATTGTCATCTTACGGTCTCGATCATTTTCAATTGTTCGTGAAGCCATAATTCCAGGAACACCACACCCTGTTCCTATTAACATTGGAATAAAGGATTTACCTGATAACCCGAATTTACGGAAGATTCGATCCATAATAAATGCAATACGTGCCATGTAACCACAGCTTTCTAAAAATGCAAGAAACGCAAATAATACAAGCATCTGTGGAACAAATCCTAGAACAGCTCCTACACCACCAATAATACCATCAACTAATAAACCAGTTAGCCAATCAGCACAACCGATTGCCTCTAAGCCTTTTTGTGCAGCTGGAATAATCCATTCTCCAAATAAAGTATCATTCGTCCAGTCGGTTAAAAAGGCACCTACCGTAGTGACTGAAACGTAATATACAACGAACATAACTGCAGAAAAAATCGGTAATGCAAGCCAACGATTTGTTACAATACGATCAATCTTATCGGAAGTCGTCAAACCGCCCTTATTTTTCTTAACGTAACAGCGTTGAATGATGGATGAGATATAGAGATAACGTTCATTTGTTATAATACTTTCTGCATCATCATCCATCTCCTGCTCACAACGATTAATATCACCTTCTACATGAGCAGTAATCTGGTCAGCAATGTCGAGCTGCTGAATTACTTTCTCGTCTCGTTCAAAAATCTTAATTGCATACCAGCGTTGTTTTGCTTCTTCCATGTCATGTAATACTGCTTCTTCAATATGTGCTAGCGCATGTTCTACACAGCCTGCAAAACTATGTTGAGGAATCACAGCTTCTTTTGTTGTTGCTACTGAAATTGCCTGATTTGCGGCCTCAATAATATGAGTGCCTTTTAACGCCGAGATTTCAACCACCTTACAACCAAGTTCTTTCGCTAAATTTTTTGTATCTAACTTATCACCATTTTTCTCAACAAGGTCCATCATATTAACTGCAACTACAACAGGAATTCCAAGCTCCACCAACTGAGTTGTTAAATATAAATTTCTTTCAAGATTCGTTCCATCAATAATATTCAATATTGCATCTGGGCGTTCATGAACCAAGAAATTTCTTGCAACTACTTCTTCTAATGTATACGGAGATAATGAATAAATTCCTGGTAAATCAATGATGATAACATCTTTATTTCCTTTTAGTCTACCTTCTTTTTTCTCAACTGTTACACCTGGCCAGTTTCCAACAAATTGATTGGAACCAGTGAGTGCATTAAATAATGTCGTTTTTCCGCAGTTTGGATTTCCTGCTAATGCAATTTTTATTGACATATTTATTCCTTCTTTCTATTTTATTTATCAATCCGCTCTTTGATTTGCTTCGAACGTTTCATTGTTTTCGCTCGTGTGTCAATGTAAAACCTACTCTCGTTTCTTATGTTCGTATATGCTTACTTATTTTATATGTAGCTTACTATCGTTAGTATTTACTAACTTAATAGTAAAAAAAATATGGTACCTATATGTTCTTTATTCTACTTCTATTTTCTCAGCATCCAGTTTACGCAGTGAAAGTTCATAGCCTCGCACTGTAATCTCAATCGGATCACCCAAAGGTGCAACTTTTCTTAAATAAAGTTCTACTCCTTTTGTAATTCCCATATCCATAATACGGCGTCTTACAGCACCTTCTCCATGAAGTTTCAAAACCTTTACCGTTTCCCCGCATTTAATATCTCTTAAAGTCTTCATTTTTTTACTTTCTCCTTTTACACCATGATTTTATTTGCCATCTCTTTATTGATTGCCACTCTGGAGTCTTTAATTTTAACAATCAAATTACCACTGATCTCCGAAACAACTGTAACCACACTACCGGTTACAAAACCCAAACTTTCAAGAAACTTTCTTGTTTCTTCCTTACCGCCGATCTTTTTAATCACATTATTTTCACCAGTTTTTGATAATGATAAAGGCATTATGATTCATCTTCTTTCTTTTCATATTATGTAATTATAGCAATTCATGAGAAATATTACCAAATACTCTTGTGGTTAGTATATACTAATTGAAATTAGTTGTCAATAATTAAAAAATTGCTCTGTAATATATCTTTGATAATAACTATAAGCGAATTAAGCTGTTAGTTAAAAATATTGATACGAATAATTAATGCTATTTGATAAAGATATTGTCACGAATAATTAATGCTGTTAGATAAAGATATTGATATGAAGCAATTATATAATGTATAATATTACCATACGGATGGCTAGCTTAGGTGGATGATATTTAATGTGGTAATAAAGAGAAAGTAGTTTGAATAAGCAGTGTATGGGGTGGTTTTAATTTTTTGAACATGTCATACTGTTGTCATGTTTATCAAGCTAATATATAAATAAAATATGATTACTGGAGGAAAAGTTTATGAATGGTATGAATGCTAATGTGGGTGTAGGTCTGTTGGTTCAAGATATCGGAAAGATGGTTTCTTTTTATAGAAACGTCATGGAATTTGAAACCGACTGGGACGGTGGATTATTTGCTGAGTTTAAAACAAACAGCGGTCCTTTATCTTTATTTATGTATGATCGAAAAGCTTTTGCGGAAGCTGTAGGTGAGTCCTATTACCCACCGAAGGGAATTAACCTGACTATGGAAATTGGCATTTGGCTACCAAAATTTTCTGATGTTGATAGAGAATACGAGCGATTATTGACACTTGGAGTAAAGTCATTCTCAGGTGAACCTGTAACCTATCCATTCGGGATACGTAATTTTTATATTGCAGATCCTGAAGGTAATTTGCTTGAGATTGGAAGTAGCGGGAATGAGGAATAAATTTGTGCTTTAGGAAAAATTGATGTAGCATGCTTCAATAAATAATTTTATTGCTATTTTACCTAACTATGTTATACTGATTCTAGTTAGTTTTCTCAAACTATATGTTGTAAAGGAAAAGGATTACTATGAATGTAAATGAATCTGCAGAGAATTATTTAGAAACAATTTTAAATCTCAGTAAAAAACTACCGGTTGTTCGGTCTGTTGATATTGCAAACGAACTTAACTTTAAAAAGTCAAGTGTTAGTGTCGCAATGAAGCATTTACGCGAAAATGAATATATTACAGTAACTGAAGCTGGTTTTATCTATCTTACCGACTCTGGAAAAGAGATAGCTGAGATGATTTATGAGCGACATTCCTTAATTTCATCCTGGTTGATATCACTTGGAGTAGATAAACAAACTGCGGATGAAGATGCCTGCAAAATGGAGCATGTCATTAGTAAAAAAAGTTTTGAAGCAATTAAAGCATATGTGATGAAAGAATGAGTATTGTTGCATTTTTTGCACAGTGTTTTAGAATTCCCAAATTAATACGCAAATACTGATTAACCAACAAGGAGCTGTACTAATGCGACAGCTCCTTGTGATTACATAGATTTATTTTGTTTTAGTCACACGTTTTTTCTTTTTAGTGACTATCTCTTTCTTCTGCAGTTCTTCCATTTTTAACATTTCTTTTTTTCTCTCATTGACTTCTTTTTCATGCTCTAATCGACTTTCAATTGCTAATTTGCTATACTCCTTTTGTAATACTTCATTTTCTAAGGATAAATATTTTTCGAAAGAAAATGGAATGAAAAAGAATTTCTCGTCCTTAACCTGTTCAAATTTTACAGTAATTCGTTTTGGATTCTCATCAATGATGGTACCAATTCCGTATTTGTTATGAAAAACTTTTTCATTTAGTAATGGATTCATTATCTTACTCCTCTCCATATTGATTGATTCGATTTTGATTTTAATGGTTTTATCTCATCCAATAAATAAAGCAACTTATCGCCAACCCAAACCCCATAAATTTTCGGTTTTACTCTGTATATTTCTTTTGAATCAATCGATGACCAATCAATATATCACTTATATTTTATCAGATTTCAAAGTTATTTGTAAGTACTACTTCTTACTTTTTAAACTTTCTTACTTTTATAATCCTTGATTTTTAAACTATTGTTTATATCATGTAAAAAAAGTGCTACTATGATTTTTACATCAATCGTAACACTTTAACTAACTCTCTCTTCTATTAATTTAGTCATTTAAGATAAATCGCATAGTTACTGGATTGTGATCAGAATATAAAAATCCTGAATCCACATGGTTTACTTCTTCTACTGTAATATTATCTGAGATAATAAATCCATCAATGGCTATTACAAAGCTTTCACCCTTTACATATTCACCATCTGCTAATCGGCAAGTTGGTACCAACTGTTCTGTAATCTCTGGCTTTGCAAAGTTAAAATATTCTGGTAGTACGGATGTATCGAATTTCTTTGCCCAGCTATAATCAAATGCTTCCGTATGATATATCTCAGATGAATTGCCTAATACATCTTGATTGAAATCACCACCAACAATAATATAGTTTCCAGCTTTATATTTTTCTTTCATATCAGCGACTAATAATGCAACTTGTCGTTCTACCGTTGTCGGCTCATTACTGTATGCTGACAAGTGAACATTGTAAAGGAATAATTTTTTACCATTCTCAACCTCTATCTCAGAAACACTATAACAACGGTCTAAATCTACAAATTTAGATAGTCCAGAATCAATTGGTAAACTTCTTCGGATTACTTGATTCATCTTAAAGTTTGACAATGTTACAATACCAGAATAAGATTTTCCATGAGGTTCTAAGATTGGATAGAATAAATATGGAGAATCAAAATTTACTGCGATTGCACTCGTCATATCCGAAAAAGCATCCTGAACCATCTCATATTGATTAACATGATAGCTTCTTGTCGAATTCATATCGACTTCTTGAAGAAATGCAAAATCTGGATTCTGCTCTAAAACTAATCCAATTGAACCATTTGTGTTCATTAAAACAGCTTCTTTACTAAATGCTCTTGATTCCGTTCCACCATCCATGAAAAAACCGTAATCGCTACTGTAAGCTCCAAAACCAATGTTATATGTTATAATTGTATATTTTGTATTAGCTTGTGCAACTTTAGTGACTGGATTATGAATTGTAATTACTTGATTATCCTCAATACGGTAATAAGTAATAAAAAAATAAATCAAATAACAGATAACCAAAGCCACCACAAACAATACGATACCAATGAATACTTTTAATAATGTTTTAACTCCAAATTTCAAACTTTAACCCTCTATCTTTCTAACAAATACATTTCACCAAATAAATCCTAGCGTCCTTCCTTTTGGACGCTTTTTTTATTGAATAGGGAAGTTCAAAGAACTTTCCTATTCAATAAAAAGAAGATGCTCTAGAAACATCTTCTTTCTACTAACTTTTCTTTTGTCTAACTTCTAATCTGGCTTTATACTAAACAAGTCCCTCTAAATTTTTTAATTCGTTTAATACATTATCTAAATGAGTATTAACTCTTTGAATTCCATTGAGTGTATCTTCTGTTAAACTTCTTGTATCTTCAGCACTTGCAGTCAATTCTTCGGTAAATGCACTGACATTTTCAATACTTGTACTAATCTCAGCATTTGATGCCTTCACTTTATTCATATGCTGTGATTGTTGATTTACTTTTTCCGTAATGTGTTCAATATCTTTCTCGATAACTTCAAAGTTTTCTTTACTCTTTGCAATTAAGCGAGTCTGTACATCATTAGCTAACTCTAGCTCATTGACTGCATGTACAGCAACATGGCTAGATTCACCCAATTTACTAAAGATTTGCTTGATTTCTTCTGTAGCTTGTTTTGTCTCTTCTGATAATTGTTGAATATTTGCTGCAACTACTGCAAAGCCTCTTCCTGCTTCTCCTGCTCTAGCAGCTTCAATACTAGCATTTAAACTTAACATACTTGTCTGTTTCGTAACACCCTCGATTAAGCTTAAAATATCTTCAACCTCAGCAATCTTTTTCGATAACTCATTCATAGAATCACTCACTGTGCTGCAAGTTTTTTGAGAAGTGCCGGAGGCCTTCATTAATTCCTCCATATTAGTAGAACCCGTGAAAGTATTCTCCTTTGTACTCTTAAATTGCTTTAGGATTTCAGCTACAAGATAGCTTGTCTCTTCCGTAAGCTCATTAATGTTATTGCTCATAAGCAACTGGTTTTGTATATTCGCTGCAACTTCTGCAGTACCACCTGCAATTTGATCCACTGCTGTTTGTTCTTTCGAGGACTGTTCACTAATCTGCTGAACCTCTTTACTTATCTCATCTACTTGATTTCCAACTGTACTTGCTATTGTCATAATATGGTTCATAACAACAGATTGTCTTTCTTTTTCTTGATTCAACTGTTGTAACTTAGCTTGAATAATTTCATTTATAGTCTTAGACGTTATTACCATGAACACAACTACTAAGGCAACACATGCTAGTTGAATTTCATAATTAGTAGTATCTGATACAGTTACTTTACTATCCGTAATACGTATTATAAAATTAATTACATTGAGTATACAAGCACAAATACCATTTACTAAACTATATTTAACATCTCGATACATGGTGATAACTGTAAGCATTGGTAAGATATAAACAAATGTAATGAATGAATCTGATGTAAATAATACATAAGCATAAAATACGTTAAAACTAATCATTACAATTTCTCTAAATATCTTTGACTTTTCATTATTACGATAAATTATTATTGATATCACTAATGGTATTAATATAATCGCTAATAATACAAATACATATGTAAGACCTTTCGTATGTTTCATGATTTCAATAACGTAACTGATGGATAAAACCATTACAATAATTGCATAACAAATCAAAACTCTTTTGTTAATTAATTTTAATTCATTTTGGTCAATATAACCTCTCGAATTATTTTTGTCTGTTTGAGTCATGTCAATGTCCCCCTAATTGGTATAGGTATTTTATTTTCTCTCTAATGTAGCATTACTAAATAAAAAACTCTTTTCATATTATTTAGTATACCTTATTATACTTATATTTTACAGAAATTACAACTTTATTTCGACAGTTTTGTATATATTTTTACTCTATTACCATTTCCTTCTATATAAAACAAAAAACCCTATGCAAGTAAAACTGTTCAAATTCTAGAATTCCAAAAGTTTCACTTACATAGAGTCTTTATATCATACTATAATCTACTACCAATACAGCAATGCAATATTAAAAACTTACTGCTAACAAATAAACTAAGGTCATCAATAGACCAACGCAGAACATCAAAAGACCAAACGATACCGAACGTGTAATCAGTCGGTTCGTACGTAGCATCTCTGTTTGGCCAACGGCAATGGAGTCAACAAAAGAAGTCTTAATTGGTCGTTTTCTGCGAATTGTCTTATTTAAGAATATCACAATATCATCCAAGATTGTTCCAAGAACATAGGTAAATCGAGTACCAACCATAATGGATTTGCGAGTCTTTGTCGGGCAGAGAATAAATTTGCGTACGAATATAATAATACCGTCGATTAATTTATCGAATACACGACAAATGACTGCTAGTACAAATGGAATTAAATGCTGAATGAATGGACGATAGATCGAATTTTCAATATCCAACCATTTTGGCCAGATGTTAACATAAATTTTTCTGCCAGTCTCATCTTTTCTCATCAATGCAGTTCTTACAAAGCCAAAGTATATAATGATACCAATTCCAATGGAAATCAAGCCACCTTTTAAGTTCACAAAGTTAAAGTATGCAACTGCATGATCTGGATGATGTGCGTGCATAAATTCGCTTGTAACATCTGCAATCTTATCCATTGTCATCGATGGTAAGAATCCTAAGATTGGAAGTACTACCGAAGACCCAACCAATGCAAACATTGATTTCTTGTTCATATAATTATTATTCAAAGCTTCTATCTTAGATTGATCGGAATTTTTCTCAAGGAAAAGACAGATGAATAATTTCATCATGTAAGCAACAGTTAAACCACCCGTAATCAAGAAAATCCATTCAATCGTTACAAAAGTAGAAAAATCAGTAGTTCCTTGGGCAATTACTTTATATTCCACAATACTCTCATGGAGTAACGTTTTACTTACATAGCCATTCCAAAGGGGGATACCGCCAATACCAAGTGCACCCATTAAGAAGGAAAACATAAGAGCTTTCTTCTTACGACCAAAACCACGAATTGCATTTAAGTCTAGCTTGTGAAGATTCATAAATACAACACCGGCCGCCATAAACAATACTAACTTTATCAAAGAATGGTTTACCATATGAAGTACAGTACCACGTGCTGATAAGGCATTGTGTTCGCCGAGGATTCCCTGCATACCAACACCAACTAAGATAAAGCCAATCTGTGACACCGAAGAACAAGCAAGTGTTCTTTTTAAGTCAATTGAGAATAGAGCAAGTAATGCTCCGACAAACATCGTAACCACACCTAGCATTAAGATTATCATTCCCCATGCGGCGTCATGTAAAAACATCTGACAGCTGATCACTAATATGCCGAAGATACCCGTCTTTGTTAAAATTCCGGAAAGTAACGCTGATGCTGGAGCTGGGGCTACTGGATGGGCTTTTGGCAACCAGATGTGCAGAGGGAACATACCCGCTTTTGCACCAAAGCCAAATAACAAACAACCTCCAGCAACATAAAGCATAGTCTTATCTTCTACAGCTTTGCAAGCAGTTAATAATTCATCCATGTTCAACGTACCCGTTTGGTAATTTAAAAGGAATAAACCAATTAGCATTACCATACCGCCAATCACTGCTACTGCTAGATAGGTTTCAGAAGCACGTAGGGTGGCCTTATCTTCGTCATGAGCAACCCATACATAAGAAGTAAAGGACATCATCTCGAAGAATATAAAGGTAGTGAATAAATCAGCAGATAAAAACACACCAACAGTTGCACCAAGAGTTAATAAAAGAAATAAATAATAACGATTACGATTGCGATAATGTGCAAAATATTGTTTACTAAATAATGTTGTCATCATCCACATAAAGCCTGCAATTAACGCATATATCGCGCGAAAGCCATCTGCTTTTAGATATAATCCACGAGCACAAAAATCATGGAGTACAAATACAACATTTTCTCCCGTCACTACTTGTACACATAAAATCACTAACGTAATAAATTCAACAACTGTGATGAATTCTGCAATATAATCTCGTAAATTTTTATTTTTTCTACCAATGACATAAGATAGGAATGCACCGATCATCGGCCATATGGCGAGAAATAATAACACAAAATTACCTTCCATAACTTCCTATCCTTTCTTAAATAAGTCCTGTTGCTACTTTTTGTAGGAATTCCATCAAAGGAACGGAATGAACACCAATTACAACAATAGCAAAACAGAAAACAATCAACGGTAACTTCATATTCCAGTTCGGGTCCTCGCATCCATCCAAAGAGGTAACATCAAAGTCATGTCCTGGAAAGTACGCACGAATAATAACTGAAAACAAATAAATAGCTGTTAATAAAGCAGATAACAATAAACCTATGACACCTAGCATTGCAATTGGGTTTTCTACATAGGTAGCTGCAGTTGCTAAATTCCATTTACTAACGAAACCAGCGAAAGGTGGAATACCAATCAGTCCAAGTGAGGCGAGTGTAAAGCAAGCTAACGTCACTGGCATCTTTCTACCAAGACCTCGAACCTCATAAACGTATTCGCGATGTGTCTTGTACATAATAGCACCACCACAGAAAAATAACGTAATCTTAATTACAGCATGAATAATCATATGAGAAAGTGCACCAAATAGGCCTGCTGGAGTCATTAATGCAACTCCAAATACAATATAGGAAAGATTACTTACCGTTGAGTAAGCCAATCTTCTCTTTAGATGTTGTTCTTTTAAAGCACGTCCTGAGCCAAAAATAATGGTTACAATCGCGAAAATTAATATCACCTTCTGGGCCCAAGTACTCGATAAGAAGTTGGTACCAAAGATATAATACGTAATTCTCATAATTGCAAATGCACCAGCTTTTACTACTGCTACTGCGTGAAGTAGGGCGGTAACAGGCGTTGGTGCCACGGAGGCTGTTGGTAACCATCCATGGAATGGGAAAATTGCCGCCTTTACACCAAAACCAAGAACTGCTAGTACATAAACTAATAATAATAAGTTTGTTCTATCACCAATTTTCGCAAGATCTAAGACACCACCATATTCAAATGCCATACCATTGCCATACTTCAAGATAAAGATAAATCCGATAAATGCAAATGCTGCACCACCTATAGAATAATATACATATTTACGTCCTGCCTGTATGGACTTCTTATTCATCTGATGCATAACTAATGGTAATGTCACTAAAGTCAACATCTCATAGAACATATAAAGTGTCATTAAATTAGCTGCAAATGCAGTACCAATTGTTACACCATATGTCATTGTAAAAAAAGTAAAAAATTTATTTTCTTTTCCTTCATGCTTCATATATTCAAAGGCATAAAGTGTTGCAATTGGCCAAAGTGCTGCAATCAACGCTGCGAATACAGTGCCTAATCCATCTAAGTGAAACGATACTTCCAAACGACCTGCCAGATTAATTGCCTGAAATGTACCTTGTGGGTGGTTTGCAATTAACAGGAATGTAAAAAGAGAAGTCGCCACTACAATAATCATCACATACCACTGTCTATACTTACGATTCTGAAAGTGAAACAATGGAAGTATTGCACCACCGATGATAGGTAATAATATCGGAATAATTAAATATAAAAGATCCATAGTTGCTCCCATCTTTCATCAGAATAATGTAGTTGTTATTTGTGTTAAAAAATCCATGAACGCTGTAGGAAACATTCCAAATAATACTGCAGCTGTAGTAAGTGCTATCAAAGGAATGGTCATAAGCGCATTCGGCTCTTTCTTTTGCAATGCTTGATAGTCATAATCTTTTCCTGGGAAAAATCCATTGATTGTAATCATAAATAAATATCCTGCAGTTAATAATGCACTTATAATCAATAGAATTGGTCCAAGATAGTGTACTACTCCTGTAGAACTTTTTAAAGCTCCTTCGGCAAGATACCATTTACTTAGGAAAGCACAAGTTGGTGGAATACCGATTAACGTAAGAGATGCAAGCGTATAACACCACATCGTTATTGGCATCTCTTTCCCAATACCAAGCAACTCTTTTACTTTTGTCTTACCTGTTTTGTAAATAATTGCACCGGCAGACAAGAACAGCGTATTCTTAACGATTGAATGGAAAACAATATGCATTAATCCACCAAGTAACCCGATTGGATTCATCAAAGCTACACCAAATAACACGTAAGATGTCTGACTAATCGTAGAATAAGCAAGACGCTTTTTAAGTCCCTGTTCTTTATATGCCATCATAGATCCCATAACGATAGTTAATAATGTAATTCCAAGGAATGCATACTGAACCCAACTTCCAGTTAAAAAATCAACCCCAATAATATAGTAGATCACACGGATAATTGCTAATACACCCATTTTTGTTACATTACCAGACAACAAAGCGGAAGCTGGAGCTGGTGCTACTGGATGGGCTACTGGTAGCCAACCATGAAGTGGGAACATACCAGCTTTCGAGCCAAATCCGATGATCATACAAAATACAACCCATAAAATAAGTTCTTTTGAGCCTGTAGCTGTTGCATTTAACTGACCGCCTGCAATAAATTCATAAGAATTTAGGAAACGATTAAGATAAAATACACCAACTAAAGATAAAAACGCACCACCCATAGAATAAAAGATATACTTCATCGCTGCTGCAATCGATTCTTTTGATAATGAATGAATTACAAGTGGGAACGTAAATAATGTCATCATCTCATAAAAGAGATACATTGTAATTAAGTTACTTGAAAAACATATACCAAGTAGAGCACCTAAGGAACATAAGAAAAAGAAGTGATATCTTATTTCATCTTTTTCATGTTTTAAATATTCCTTTTGAAAAATACTAGATATTAACCACATTACTACTGTTAATACACCAAATAATCTACTCAAATGATCCATCTGAAATGCAATGTCAATTCCAGAGAATAATTCAAATACTCTCACTCTCTCATCTGTAAAGCATACTAAGACAGTAAGAGCAGTAACTAATGTAGTTATGCCAATTACATATAAGTTTCGAGTATTTCTATTTTTAAGAAGTGGTGATATTACTAATAATACCAATGCTGCAACAACTGGGAGTAACACTGGTATTAAGATCATACTTTCATTCATATTGTGTCCCCCCTATGCAAACATTCCAAGGCCCATCTCAATTGCATTGGCAATCGGATTGGAGAAGATACCAAGGAAGAAGTTTAAGATTATGAATAATACTAGAGCATACTTCATTGTATTAGCACATTTATAGCCTGGAATAGTAAAATGCTCGTTTCTTGGCGTATAAATAGAAATTGTTGCACGAATAAAATAAACTGCATTTAGCGTCGTACTAATTGCTAAGGTTACCATTGCGATTAACATTTTGTTTGAACTCGCCATAAGGGCTGCTTCTGCAAAGTATACTTTCGAAGTAAATCCTGCAAGTAATGGAATACCAACCATTGATAACGCACCAACGGCAAAAGCAACACCTGCGATTTTATTACGATATCCAGAACCTTTTAAGTCGGAGAAATCTTTGCTTCCTCCAGAAACCTCAGATAACCCACGAGCTGCAATAAATAGCATCGCTTTAGTAGCTGCATGAGACATAATGTGGAATATTGCTGCAATCATACCAGCTTTTGTTCCGATACCGATGCCCATATAGATGTATCCAATCTGAGCAATCGAGGAGTATGCAATTAATCGTCGGATATCATGAGACTTAATCGCCTTAATAGAACCCATTAACATTCCAATGATCGCAAACACAAATAATACATTCGTAATCTTGTGGTCTACCATAACGTTTCTACCGAACACACGATAGAAAATCTTGATTAGTAAAAAGATATATGCTTTTGAAACTAAACTAGATAAGATTGCTGCTGAAGATGCAGTCGAATATCCATAAGCATCCGGTAACCAAGCATGGAATGGGAATAATGCGCTCTTAATTGCTAAGCCAACACAGATTAATCCAATGACAACAGTTAATGGCATCATATATATGCCTGTCACATTAATTACTGCGATTTGTTGTTTGACATTGGACATTAATAAATGACCAGTCAAATCATATATCATAGAGATTCCGATCAATAACAGACCAGAACCGATTAAGCTCATAATCATATATTTTGCTGTTGCAACTAGCGAATGACCATTGTTACGAATCATAATTAATGCACAAGCAGCAATCGTGTTAATTTCAACAAAAACATAGGCGTTAAATAAGTCGTTTGTATATATTAATGCGAGTAATGAACTCATCATTAAGTTTGTCATTACAAAATAAAGATTTGTCTTAGAATCTTCGATATCTTCGAACACAAACTTGATACCACCGACTAGAGATAACAGCATAATTACACAGAAAAATAAAGCCATTAGCGCTTCTAATACACCAACACGAAGTTCATTACCCCACGGAGCTGGAAAATGGCCCATCATAAATGTATAGCTTTCACCAGTTTTAAGTACAAAACCAAGTACGCATGCATTCATAATAATAAGTATTGATACTAAGGTTACACAAAGACGTTTCGCATTTTTTCCTGAAAGTATAGAGCATACTACACCAGAAGCAAGGCACATAATGATGCTAAAAAACGGGAAGTTTTGTACAAAATTCATTACAGTTCCTCCTTCTTTGCTAACATCGACATCTCATCTATATCGAGAGTATGATATCTTTTGTATAATCGTATTGTTAATGCCAACATAAGTGCTGTTACCGATACCGATACAACGATACCTGTGAGTACTAAACCACTCGGTACTGGATTAACATATACAACTTCTTCGGTCGCATTTTCCACCAAGATTGGTGCTACTCCACCATAAATATATCCTTTTGCTGCCAGAAATAAGTAAATGGCTGTATCCATAATATTGAAACCTAAAATTTTCTTAATCATATTACGATGAAGCAATAACGTAGTAAAGCCAATACCGAATAGGATAACAGCTACTGCTTCATAATAATTCGTTAATAAATTACTTAACATCTTACATGCCTCCTTTTCGAAATAATGAGTAAAAGGCATACATTGTACATGCTACAATCATTCCAACTGCGATATTTAGTGGTAGAATTAAACCAGAGCTTAGAATATTTCCTGGGATTCCTTTTGATATGATACTCTCTATATGATTTGCACCAGTATAGAAAGAATAACTCTTTGCACCTGCATAAAATAGCAAAGAGCATACCGTAACGGATGAGAATACCTTATATGTGAAAAACTTACTTGTCTTCTTAAATCCAAATGCATTCTGATAAAGTACTAATCCTGCACCGATAATCGCACCACCAGAGAAACCACCACCTGGAGATAAGTGACCATTAAGTACAACATAAATACCGTAGATTAAAATTGGAGGGATTAAGATAAATGCAATCTTTTGTAATATTTTATCATTCTTTGGTTCATAAATACGATCATTTTCCTCTGCTTCTACACATGTAATGTTCTTATTCTCTTCCTTTTTCTTATCAGCTCGAAGTAAAATCAACACACAACATGCTGCAATAAATAATACATGGGACTCCCCTAACGTATCAAATGCTCGATAATCCAAAATCATTCCGGCTACAAAATTAACTGCTCCCGTTTCTTCAATCCCATCTTCTATATAACGTTCGATCACTTCATTATTACTTGGATTGCTTGGATTACCAAACTTCGGTAAGTAAGAAACTGTAACTAATAATACTGCTATGATACTGACGCATAAGATAACAGCCATACAGCCATAAACTCTCTTAAAATGCTTAATTCCTTTTGTCTGTGGCCAGTTTTCATATTTACGATAAAGTGCTTTTATTTTCCTCTTTTTTTCTGCGGAGATTACATCTTCAACATCTTTTGCATTTGCTTCAAATTCTACGATATCCTGCTGTTGTTCTTTGGAGATTCTTTGGATATGCTCTTCATGCTTGATGGAATCCACTTCAGAAGTATTTTCTTCTCCGTTCACCCAACGTTCGAATCTTCGCCATAAAGTTTTCTCATAATTACTTCTTTGCTTGCTCATCTTCCTTTTCTCCTTTCATAGCATGAATCTTCTTTAATGTAATGAAGAAAAGAACGCTCGTGACACCAGCTCCTACTGCCGCTTCGGTAATCGCCAAATCCGGGGATTCTAAAATAATCCAGATGATTGACATAATTACTGAATACGACATAAAGATAACAATCGAATTAAGCAAGTTCTTACTAAGAGAAGCTGCTAATGCACAAACAACTAAAAATGTAAGTAAAATAAATTCAAAAAAACTCATTATTTTACCCCCTCACATTCCTCTTTGACACGCTTGTCAACTGCAACTTCAAGTCGTGCAATTAAGTGGCTTGAAACTGGTGAAGCAAACCACAAAAATATAATAATTAATAATAATTTCAATGATAAGGCATTGAAGCCATTCATTACAATTAGCCCAAATAATACAAACATAATTGCTAATGTGTCATTCATCGCAGCAGCGTGCATACGATTTAAAACAAACTTAAATTTGAACAAACCAAAAGTTGCAATTGCTGATACGATGAGTCCCCCAATAATGAATCCTGCAGCCACCAAAAAGCGTAACCATTCACCCATTTTAATTCATCTCCTTTTGACTTTGTTCGATTTCTTTATTTTTGCGCTCTTCACGCTCTTTATAAACACCCATGAATACTTTTGTTAATACAACAACAGCTAAAAAGCTGATCATGGCATATATAATTGATACATCAATTAAGTAACCCTCTCTCATCTTAATTGCTAAAATCGCAATAATCATAATTGTCATAGTACCAATCATGTTAATTGCAACGATACGGTCAGAGATTGTAGGTCCTTTGATTGCCCGAATTAGGCAACAAAAAATCAAAAGAGCTAAAATAATAATAGCTCCCGTAAATAAATACTCATATGCTTGACTTAATGCCTCCATACGGCCTCCCACTTTTTACTTTACCAATCCTTCTTTACAGATTTACACCTGCTCCATCTTTGTCAGTAATGACACAAATATAGAAGAGTCCATTCCTTTCGATAGTTCCTTATCTAAGCAATGGACACAATAGCTATCCTCCTCTAACGTAACCGTTATCGTCCCAGGAGTTAACGTAATAGAATTCGCTAGTGCAACTCTACTTGATTCTTTCTTTAATTTCGTTTTAAAGTAAACCATGGTTGGTTCTACTTCAAGTTTAGATGATAGTATTAAGTGCATAACTTGGAAATTAGCTTTACATATTTCGCAAACTAAAACAAAACCGTAATGAATTCCTCTAAAAAAATTCTTTGCAATTCTTACCTCTGTTTTAGGGTTGTAACCCATGAATTTACAGATAAAGAAATATATTAAAGCAGAAATAAAAATACCAAATAATGTAATTTCTAAAGTTAGCTTTCCATTAAATACTATCCATAAAAGAAAAAATAATAAATACATAGTTTCACCACTCTTTCACCGTATAAATTGATCAAAATACACATTACTTCTTATTATAAATGTATTTTTGCGAAAATCTTAGTTATGATACCACCATCTCGAGTTTATGTCAACAGAAAATGAAGTTTATTCTCAATATTCGCATTTACGAAAGTTCCACAATAAATGAGTTAAAAGTCTTTTCTATAATTTCATTCGTCATTTTGCACATAAATAAATTTACTAAAAAGGGATGACAAACATAATTTAGGAGCATACTGTTATGAAGTCGTCGGTACTTAGGGCCTGTATTTTAGGCCCTTACGTACCGTTACGAACTTCATTCAAGCGAAAGCGTGTTGCGTATAAATTATGTTTGTTATCCCATACTCATAATATTTCTTTGTGCAAAATGACGTCAGATTTCTTGCTTAAAAACTTTTGATACCTGAATCAATACAAAAAAAAGACAAAGGAGAAAATCTTCTTTGTCTCTTTCAAAATGCTTCTAAGATTACTATCAATAAATCTACTTTATCTCTTTTGTAACCTTTTCTTTTTGACACTTTATCCCTTAACACTTCCTAACGTAACTCCTGCAATAATAAACTTTGATAAGAGGAAGTACATAATCATTAATGGTATAATTGCCATACAAATCGCTACATATTGCTCAGAAACTGAGAAATTCTGAAAGCTTGCTGAACGTAATTCTGCCATTAATATTGGTACTGTTTTCTTCTCTTGAGTTGTAATAACAAGAGCTGGCATAAAGTAGTTATTCCAACTAGCAACAAATGCAAAAATTGCTTGAACAGCTAAAGCTGGCTTCATAATTGGGATAATAATAGTATTATAAGTTCTAAATTCAGAAGAACCATCTACACGAGCTGCTTCTACAATTTCAGTTGGAAGTACGCTCTCCATATATTGTTTCATAAAGAAAAATGTTACCGGAGATGCAATTGCTGGTAAAAACAATGGTAACAAAGTATCTCTCATATTCATCTTATCAATTAAATCCAAGAAACCTAATGTAGATACTTGAGCAGGTACCATCATTACAAGCATAATAAAAGTAAATGCCATCTTTTTAAACTTAAAATTATAGATATGGATTGCATATGCAGTTAATGCAGAGAAATAAGTTGTTAATAATGCTGATAAACAAGCTATCAGAATACTGTTTTTCATACCAGAAACGATCGTAAATGTACTCTTACTTAAAACACCTTTAAGGTTATTAAAAAACTGAGTTCCTGGAATCAAAGAAAAAGTATTTGTAACCTGAACATGTGATCTTGTTGAGTTAATGATAAGTAAATAAAATGGGAACAAGCACAGGATGGCAAGAAATACTAATAAAATATAGGATAGAATTCTAGAAACACTCATCCCTGTTGAGCTATTCTTAATCCTAATTGGGTTTGAATCTTTCTTTTTAGTCATTATGCCCCCCTCCTTTTATTAAGTCTTTTCTCAATTTTTTCATATTTGCTGTCCGTTTTTGCTCTCATCGATTTATAAACAAATGTACTCAAGATGGATGTGATAATAAATAATACAACTGAGATTGCACCGCCTGAACCATAATTCATACTAGGTCTAAGTTTACTATTCAGTAACATAACAATTGTTTTTGTCGTATTATTCGGTCCGCCAGTACCACTAGTAATAATCTGTGGAACATCAAACATCTGAATACCACCAATTAACGATGTAATTAATGTATAACTTAAAATAGGTTTTAACAAAGGTACTGTTATTCTACGAAATACCTGCCAAGATTTTGCGCCGTCGACATATGCTGCCTCAAAAAGTCCTTGATCGATACCCATAATTCCAGCCATTAACATAATGGTTGTATTACCAAACCACATTAAAAAGTTCATTCCACCAATAATTCCACGAGCCGCACCTACATGTATAAAAGGATCAATTCCTTCCTCAATCCAACCCCATTGCATTAATAATTGGTTAATCGGACCATTTACTGCAAATAATCTAAAGATTAACATAGAAAATGCAGAAGCCATGATTAAGTTAGGCATATAGATTACTGTTTTAAAAAATCCTTGTTTCTTAAGTCTTAATCGATTACTTGTAAATAAAACAGCAAGAAGCAAAGCAATTAAAATCTGTGGAATAAAACCTATAATCCACATTGCCATTGTATTGCCAAAAAATTTAATGAAATCTCCACCTGTAAATAAAGCTTTAAAATTATCAAATCCTACAAAATTAGGACCAACTTTTTGTATTCCGAGTTTAAAATAATACTCATAAAAGCTATAATAAAATGTTGCTATTAATGGTACTAAAGAAAAGATTGCATATGTAACAAAAAAAGGGATAAGGAAGATGTATCCCCACTTTGAATAATTCACAAATTTTTTCTTTTTTGTTGTTGATTTATTCATAGTATACCTCGTGACTTCGCATATTTTTAATAATGCAGCAAGATACGAATATCTTGCTGCACTAAACAACTAAACTATCTGCTTAATTCTGGGTGAATACCAATTACAGTATTGTAGAAGTTATCCCAAGCTGTTTCAAGAGATACATTGCCATCAAAATAATCTTTCATAGAAGACTGAATCTTCTCAGCCATAGTCTGATCATATGCAGATGCAGCTGTAATATGAATATCCTGAGCGGACTCAAGTAAAACTTTGATATGGTTCTGGTTTCCTAAGAATGGATAGCCATAATCACTATTAGCAACTTCTGTCATAGCAGCTACACTGTTAGTGAAATCACCAAATTTATTAGTGATACCAAGAAGAATTTCTTTATCAGTTGTCATCTTTAATAAAACATCTTTAACTAAGTCAAGATTATCTGTTCCCTTAGCAGCACAAATCCATGTACCACCCCAGTAAGAACCTTGAGGACCTTTAGCCATAGCCCAGTCACCATAACCGCCGTTACCAATTTCCTTTGGAGCTTCAGGATCAGCTAATGTGTAATCCATAAAGCAGAAATCCATGAACCAAGCTGGTCCGAAGTAACCAAATACTTTACCGTCTTTAGCCATCTGTGCTGTAGATTCTGCTGACCATAAGCTACCCTTATTGTTGTAACCAGCTTCAGTATATCTCTTAGTCTGATCAATCCATGCATTAATATTTGCATCAACTACGATCTTACCACTATCATCAACCCATGGTTGAGAAATGTTGTTAGAGTATACACGATAGTTATCATCATAACCAGATAACATGAAGTAACCAGCATCTTTCATCTTAACAGCTGTCTGATCAAATGTTGCCCAATCTTTGATGTATTCCTGAACCTGATCTGGATCATCAGTTCCTAAAACTGCTTTTGCCATAGATCTTCTGTATAAGAAGCCCTGTGGACAAGCCTGCCATGAAACACCTTTAAGTTTTCCATCAGCAGTAACAACATCCTTAGTATACTGATATTGATCAGCAAGTTCAGCATCTGTAATACCAACTTCGTTAATAACATCAAGAGTATAATCTGTTCCGATATACTTTAATGCGTAGTCAGCTTCGATTAAGAAAATATCAATTCTGTCTTCTGGAGCTGCACTAGCTTGAGCTTGAAGTGCCTCATCAAGTTTTGCCTGATAAACGCCACCTTCGTTAGCATTGATAACCCAGTCAACTGTTATGTCAGCTGGTAATTTGCTTGAATAGAACTCATTGAATCTATCCTGGAACTCTGTATTCCAGCAATAAATTCTTAAAGTCTTACCACCAGTTGTTCCTACATCTTCACTAACTGTTGGAGCAGCTGGTGCTTCTGTTGGATCTGTTGTTTCTGTGCCTGTGCTTGGTGCCTCTGTAGCTACTGGAGCTGTTGTTGGATCTGGTGTGCTAGCTGTTTCACTATCACCACAGCCTGCGAACATTCCGCAAACCATAGCTAAAGAAAGTGAGCAAGCTAACGCTTTTTTCATTTTTCTCATAATAAAAACCCTCCTTTTATTTTGCACTATATATGTAAATATATTAATGCCAATCTCTGATGCCGAAAACTATAGTCGGCTAATTATTAGTACCAGTATGCACATTTTTATTTAAATCTGCAACCGAACCTCCCTTTATCAATTGAACCTTTAAAAACAGATTTCTTATTGATGTTGACATTGGGTTTTCAATCAGATTAATCAGCTGTTTTGCAGCTTCTGTTCCAATCTTATCAGTATCCTGACGTATTGTTGTAAGTTTTGGTTCCAAAGCTTGTGCTAATGATATACCATCAAAACCCACAACTGAAATATCTTCTGGTACTCTTAAATGATTTCTTCTTGCTGTATTCATAACACCTAATGCAGAATAATCATCTGGTGCTATAATACAGGTAGGTCGTCTTTGTAAATTTAAAAGCCTTTGTGTTAAAACACCTGCTGCATCGGAATCCCGATAAATTCCCTCAATTATGTATTCATTCGGAATCGTAATATGATTTTCTCGAAGGACTTGATAAAAACTCACTAAACGATTGTGTGTAACGGAAGAATTTGTACCATGGATAAATGCAATATCGGTATGGCCTAAATCAATTATGTACTGCGTTAATTGTCTCATCCCATCCATATTATCAGACAGAACTGAGATTGCATCATTGTATATGTGATCAATAACCACAACAGGAATTCTTGAATTAACCACTTCCAACACTTCTTTATCAAAGAAGTCGGCACAAGCAATACAAACGCCATCGAAATTTCGATATTTACAATGTTCAAGGAAAGACATTTTTCGATTTCCAATATTATGCTCGATGAAATTGATATCATAACCTCTACTCGTTGCATACTCATTAAATGATGCTAAGATATGTGCAAAGTATTCGTTTCTTAATCCATGATTAAACATTGTAGAAAAAAGAACACCAAGGTTATAGGTTTTTTTCATTTTCAAAGCTCTTGCATTAGAATCTGGAAAGTATCCTATCTCATTAGCAACCTTTAGTATATTGCGCCTTGTTTCATCTCCAATATCCTTGTAACCGTTTAAAGCCTTGCTTACAGTGGACACGGATACACCACACTTAATAGATAGTTCTTTTATTGTTGCCATCTTTACCACCGTTTCATAGCTATATCGTTTTCGTATTTTTATTATATAGCAGATTATACAATAAATCAATACTTATTTTTAAATTTATATAAAAAATTACTTTATTGTAAATATATGTAAAAATTACTATGTAAAATATCGCTAAAAAAATTAGTAAATATAAGGCTTACATTATATTTGTTAACTTTTTGTTCATAAAATTTTCAAATTTAACGTTCACTTCCGAAAATTCAATTTCGCTATTTCTATTTTTTACCATATTATAATTTTCTTTATTAGTAAAATAATTCTTTATTTTAGGCATTTTTCTATTATCCTACATTTTTTTACATTAACGAAATATTTCGTTAATTTTTTCAATTATATATAATTTTTGATGTTATTTATAACATTTAACCAAAAAGGAGAATAAAAGAGTTTAATAATCTTATAGGGCTTCTTTCCTATAAGACAAAGTAAATCTGCTATAAAGAACCAATAAATTTTTCTAAAAAAAGCTTCCATTGGATTCCTTATAACAGATTTTTATATTAACGTTCAATTAGGTAATTTTTCATATTTTTAAGAGCATTTTTCTCAAGGCGGCTAACCTGTGCTTGTGAAATCTGAATCTCTTGAGCTACCTCCATTTGAGTTTTCCCTTGAAAAAATCTTAAGTTAATTATGTTATTCTCTCGAGGGGATAAGCGTGCCATTGCCTCTTTCAGTGATATTTCTTCTACCCAATTTTCTTCTTTATTCTTTTTATCACTTACCTGATCCATAATATATAGAGTATCTCCACCCTCAGAATAAACTGGTTCATAGAGTGAAACTGGACTTTGAATTGCATCCAATGCCGCCACAATATCCTCCTGGCTAATACCTACTTCAGATGCTATTTCGCAAACGGTTGGTTCTTTATCAAATTTTTTTAACAACATTTCTTTTGCATATATTGCTTTATATGCAGTATCACGAAGTGATCTTGATACACGAATTGCATTGTTGTCTCTTAAATATCTTCTAATTTCACCAATAATCATTGGTACTGCATAGGTTGAAAATTTAACACCTTGAGTAATATCGAAATTATCGATTGCTTTCATAAGGCCAATACAACCAATCTGGAATAAATCATCCACATTTTCGTTACTATTAGAAAAACGTTGAATGATACTCAAAACCAATCTTAGGTTCCCTTTGATATAGAGTTCTCTTGCCTCTTTATCTCCTTGTCGTATTCGTTCAAACAAGGCTTCCTTTTCTTCGCTTTTAAGCAATGGCAATTTCGATGTATTCACTCCACAAATCTCTACTTTATAAAGAGCCATAATGAAACCTCCCAGATCAACCATTTTATTCTTCAGACATAATAAAATGATTCACCAGGAGGCTCATATTTATACTTAGATTTAATTGTTATTTTTTGGTTATTAATGTTAATCTAGCAGATTTAACATACACTAACGATCCCACTTATCACATAATGAATTAATCTGATCTGCAAATTTAGCTAAATCCTTATTTGCTCCACCTTCATTATGCTTAATGACAGTAAGTAATCTTTGACCAGCTGCAAGCAAGCGAGCAAATACTCCATTTGGAGTTTTGGCAACCTCTTTTCTTTGTATGATTTTACGTTCCTGTACTCCAGCTTTTACTAATTCATTACGAAGAAGATCATAACAAGCTCCAGAGTAAGGCGCAACTGCATTATAACCATATTCTTTATTTAATTTGTCTGCAAAAGTATCACACACGTTATCCTCACCATGTACAATAAAAACTTGTTGTGGTTTTGGATCAAAGGATTGTAGCCATCGAATTAAGCCATCTTGGTCAGCATGACCACTAATACCATCAAGCTTCATTATCTGTGCTTTTACTTCAATTGTCTCACCAAAAAGCTTAACTTCACGAGCACCATCAACAATCGAACGGCCTAATGTTCCTACCGCTTGATATCCAACGAATAAGATTGTACATTCGCTTCTCCACAAATTATGCTTTAAATGATGCTTGATTCGTCCAGCTTCACACATACCTGATGCAGAAATAATTACCTTAGGTTTTGAATCAAAGTTAATTAGTTTCGAATCATCACTTGTAACAGAAACTTTAAGTCCTGGAAAAGAAATTGGGTTAATTCCTTTTCTCACTAGTTCCATCGCCTCTTCATCAAAGCAGCTTGCCATATTTCTTCCAAAAATATTCGTTGCTTCAATCGCTAATGGAGAATCAACATAAACATCAAAGTTATCATGACCATGCACCAAACGTTCTTCCTTCACTTTACGAATAAAGTATAGCATCTCTTGCGTACGCCCTACTGCAAAGGATGGAATTACTAGATTTCCACCACGGTCAAATGTCATCTGAATAATTCTTGATAATTCTCCAACGTAATCAGGAACTACGCCATGACTTCGATCACCATAAGTGGATTCCATGACAACATAATCGGCATCTTTCAAATATGTTGGATTTTTTATAATTGGTTGATTGATATTTCCAATATCTCCAGAAAAAACAATCGTTTTTGTTATATTCTCTTCTGTAACCTTTAACTCTATGCTAGCTGAACCAAGTAAATGTCCAACATCTGAAAATTTAACATCAATTCCTTCACATAAATGTAAAACGTTGTCGTATTCACATGGAACAAATAATTCCATAACACCAATCGCATCTTTCATCTCATAAAGAGGAACATATTCTTCTTGCCCTGCACGCTTTGCTTTACGATTTCGCCATTCCGCTTCGAATTGTTGAATATGAGCGCTATCACGTAGCATGATATCGCATAAATCGCAGGTTGCTTTTGTTGTATGTACCTCTCCTCGAAATCCCCTTGCATACATTAGTGGTAATAAACCAGTATGGTCGATATGGGCATGTGTTAATAAAACATAATCTATCTCAGATGGATTGAACGGAAGTTCTTGATTTTCATAGACATCTTCTCCTTGTTCCATACCACAATCCACTAAGATATTCTTCCCGCAAGTCTGAATACAGTGACAACTACCAGTAACTTCATGATCTGCACCTATAAAGTAAATCTTCATATTATCTCCTCTTCTGCCCTCTGACATATGTAACTATAGTGTGCTTTAAACTACAATATTTTTATAATATAATTTTAATCTTTATAGTATATATTGTCAACTTGTGTCTGATAATTTGATAAATTATTGAAACCTGTACTATAACTATGAGCTAACGAAGTAACTTGCAAGTTTATATTACAAAGTTACTCACATCGAAGCATCTCTTTTTTAAGTCGTTTAATAATCTTTTTTTCCAATCTCGAGATATAGGACTGTGATATACCAAGCATATCTGCAACCTCTTTTTGTGTTCTCTCATTACCATCCTTTGTATTAAGTCCAAAACGCAAAGATACAATAACCTTCTCTCGATCATTCAATTTAGAAAGAGCTTTTGATAATAATTTCTTATCTACTTCATCTTCGATATTCTTATAAATCACATCTTCTTCTGTACCAAGAATATCAGAAAGCAATAATTCATTCCCATCCCAATCCACATTTAAGGGTTCGTCAATCGACACCTCAAGCTTCGTTTTACTATTCCTTCTTAGGTACATTAAAATCTCATTCTCAATACAACGTGAAGCATAAGTTGCCAGTTTAATATTTTTCTCTCGGTTAAAAGTATTAATTGCCTTAATTAAACCAATCGTACCGATTGAAATTAAATCCTCTACTCCGACACCCGTATTATCGAATTTTTTAGCAATGTATACAACTAGTCTAAGATTGTGTTCGACTAGTAGAGATTTTGCACTCACATCTTCCACGGTTCCAAGCTTCATAATAGCATCTGCTTCATGCTTAGGGTCCAACGGAGCAGGTAAAACCTCTGCTCCACCAATGTAGTGGATCTCCCCCCTTCGTTTTAGAAAGAAATCTCTAAAATTAGGTATCATTCGAAATTGAAACTTTTTATGTATCGATATTTTTAACAGCATCGGTATAACTCCCTTCTTATTTTGTCTCAAATGTCTAGCAAATCACTATGTAGTAGTACCTTGTAATCACCTTTATTAGCAAATCCATGTTGTGATAAAGCCACTACTACATTCTTTGTACAAATTCTTTCGTGAGAATTACTGATATTCACACAATTCACTCGGATACCATATAAAATACCATTCTCTTTTCCTACCGAAACATAAGGAATGATACAAAATGAAGTTGGATATTGTGATTGAATTATGCATAATTCATCTTTTAGTAAATTCTGGTCTGCAATAATAACTGGCCAGTTTTTCAATGGATCTCTTAATGAATTACCTGTATCCAAAAATCCTTTACACTTAATTATCTTATCCTCCCTTAGCATAATCTCAACATCATATAAATTACTTAAAACTTTACTATTCTCTTTCATCAGATGATAGCAATATAGAAGAAATGGTGTTAAAAATACGCTCAAAAGTATTAATACAATTAACTTGGTTCTACTATGTAATACAATTTCAAAAAAGCCTTTTAGGTGATTTCCCGCCTGAAACGTCTCGGATAATGATTGCAATAAACCACCTAGTAAGAATGAACATAGCAAGAAAGTCACATAATTATAGAAAAAGTTTCTTTTACTCTTCTTACCAAATGCAATTAGAATCATGAATAGACTTGTAGCTATGTATTCAAATAGGAAAGATATTAAAACTGGTATCTTATACATCAATGCAGATATACATGCAATCAAAGCGCCTGTTACAGCGCTTATTAGTAAACGCAATATATGAATTGATCGCTTTCTTATCTTGCTCACAAGGAACAACAAAATACAATTCATGAAGAGATTAATTAAAAAAAATACATCTATATAAAATTCAAGCTGCACGTCTACTCCTGTTGCACATCAGACAATATCTTTGATGAGCTATCTATAAATATATAAAATTGTATGAACCTAAACCTTAGCGCCTGCTTTTCTATTTTTATAGCATCTATTATATCTGAGAAGGCTTGCACTTTTTGTTATAACTTGGTATATAGCTCACTTTTTTCAATTACATAAAGTGACATAGTATATCTGTAAATTTGCTTTTATTTAAATATATAAAAAGTGTTTTGCTTGCAAAACACTCGCGCCAAGCACGGTCGCGTAAGCGACATCTTCCTATCGCGCTTGTGTGCATCATAGCGTCCTTCCTTTTGGACGCTTTTTTTATATACTAGGAAATTCAGAGGAATTTCCTAGTATATAAAAAAAGAAGTTAAGAACTCGTCGATGATTCAACAAGTACTTAACTTCTTGATATTTCTTTTCTTTACTCCACTATCTTGTTCGTTACTCTAGGTAAACAAATCTTCATACATCAATTTATTTGTTACGATTTTTCTGTAAAAACTCAGGAATCTTGATACCACCTGACTCATGATTCATTGTAGGTGCTGTATAACTGTGTGCTGAGTAAGTATTATTCGTCTGTGGTCTTGATTGCTGATAAGAAGGAGCTTGCGTATTCTGATTCATTCCTGCACTGATTGGTTGCTTACTATATGTAGGAAGTGTTCCTGAAGCAATCCCAACCTTAGGATTGTTATCATTCTTTAAAAAGGTTGCTGTCTTTAATGGATTTGCTTTTGACTTATCTTCTAGTCCTGTTGCAATTACTGTTATAATCGCTTGATCCGGAATCGATTCATCATACATCGCACCGAAAATAATATTAGCAGAATCACCTGCAAGTTCTTGTACATAAGTGGCAGCATCATTAGCTTCAATCAAGCTAATGTCACCTGAAATGTTAATAATCACATGACTTGCACCTGCAATTGTTGTCTCTAATAATGGAGAAGTAATTGCCTGTTTCACAGCTTCCGTGCACTTATCATCACCAGTTCCAACACCAATACCAATATGAGCAACGCCCTTATCCTTCATAACTGTTTGAACATCTGCAAAGTCAAGATTAATCAAACCAGGTACATTAATCAGGTCTGTAATTCCCTGAACACCTTGCTGTAATACTTCATCTGCTTTCTTTAATGCATCTGGCATTGTAGTTCTGCGATCTACAATTTCTAGTAATTTATCATTAGGAATTACAATTAGAGTATCCACATTCTCTTTTAACTTTTCAATACCACCAAGTGCATTATTCATTCTTTGTTTTGCTTCAAATTTAAATGGTTTTGTAACAATACCTACGGTTAAGATGCCCATACTCTTTGCAATATTAGCTACTACAGGGGCTGCTCCAGTACCAGTTCCACCGCCCATGCCACATGTAACAAAGACCATGTCTGCGCCTTTAATCAATTCGGTTAACTCTTCCCTTGATTCTTCCGCAGCTTTTTCACCAATTTCTGGTTTCGCACCTGCTCCTAAACCTTTTGTTAATTTCTCACCAATTTGGATACATTGAGGAGCCTTACAAGTTTTCAAATGCTGCTTGTCCGTATTTACACAAATAAACTCAACACCTAATATATTTTCTTCAACCATGCGATTAACCGCATTATTACCTGCTCCACCAACTCCAATAACAAGTATCTTAGCAGCAGAATCCGATTCATTCATTCTTATCTCAAGCAAGGTATTTCCTCCTTCTCTTTCATTCCTTCTATTATCACTAATACTTCGGCAAAACATGCATTATCTTAATGAAAATGCTTATACTATCTAATGTACCTAAGTATTCATTATCTGACGTTTATTGCACAATATATAGTATTTGTGCCAAATCATTTTAATCCTATACTATATAATATATATAAATTGTGAAAATATCAAGTAGTATTTACTCTTTTTTATGGAAAAATTCATTAATTTAAAGGTTTCGCTGTGATTTTTTTATTTTCTTCCTCATAATATCTCATATCGTATCTCAGTTTCATACCTTCTGCCTCTTTCAGTATATTGGGAATCGCTGAAATTGGAGTATCATAGAAATCACGCTTACCAAGTAAAAACTCATTTTCATTACATGTTAAGATTACTTCATAGCTTGAATTAATAAATACCTTGTCCACATCGAGTTCAAACTTTTGAATCACTTTCGTCAAATTCAATATCATATCGTACAAAGAATTCTTTTGTATTTCTAACTTTTCATTTAGAACAATTTTATCAAATTTCAAGCCCGTAATTAATGGAACACCATCAATTCGTTCTTTTGAACTTTCAACAACAATTCCTTCCCGATCGAAATACATGTAGCTTCCCATCAGTTCAACACATCCAATCATTATTTTTTCATATACCTTGACTTTTATCGTATGATTGTCTTCCATTGATACTGAATAGCTTTCGATAAATGGTATTTCGTTATGGTCAGAAAATCTATATCTTAAGTACATTAAAAATGTAATAGAATCTGATGATTTTGACATCAGCTTCTCTTTCATTTCTTCATCCGAGTACTGAGTACAGCCCTCGACTACAAATGTTTCAAGTTGAAACGTTTGGGTTACTATTACATACCCAACTAAAATTACAAGAAAGAATAAAGCCAATGTAATTAGAAGTTTTCTAATTGGGTGTCTTCTCTTTATTTGTAATCGCCCCTGCATACTTTAAGTTCCTCCTACTGTCTCCATCCTATATTAGCATTTAATTGTCTTAAGTCTTTTACGATATCGACATAGCCTCTCTTAACATAATCTAAATCTTCTATGATTGTTTCACCTTCAGCTATAAGGCCTGCAATAATCAAAGCTGCACCACCGCGCAAATCCTTTGCTTTTAGTGTATTTCCAAGGAATTTCCGTTTCCCTTGAATTCGAGCACATTTGCCTTCAATTGATATCTTAGCACCTAATCGAATTAATTCCTCTACGATTAAAAAACGTTCCTCAAAAATTTCCTCGACAATCATACTATCGCCGAGTGCTTGAGAAAGGAGTACCATAAACTGTGATTGAAGATCGGTAGGAAATCCAGGAAACGGCTTCGTAATGATCGACTTTGGTGCTATTAAAGTCCCCTTTCTTTGAATTCTTGCCCGATGATGATCTACCTCAATATCACATCCCATAAAGCGAAGTACTCGAATAACCTCGGTTAAATCTTCCGTTACAACTCCATCAATAATTGCTTCTCCACCGCAAGCTGCAACAGCTACGAGATAAGTTCCTGCAACAATTCGATCAGGTGGTATTGCGAACTCGTTATCATGCAATTTTTTCACGCCATCAATAATTAAGTGATTGGTACGAATGCCTTGGATATTAGCACCAGCGTTATTTAAAAATTCGCATAGTGCAATCACCTCTGGTTCCAAAGCAGCATTGATAATTTCTGTCCTGCCTGGTGCAAGACAAGCCGCTAATAGTATATTTTCAGTAGCACCTACACTCGGAAAAATTAGGTTTAGTATAGTACCATGAATGTCGGTACCATCTGCGTACAATAATTTGATATCCTCGTCGAAAACAACTCCCATATCCTCCAAAGCTCTAAGATGGATATCTACCTTTCTTTCACCTATCGAACACCCACCTGGGTAGGCAATCTTTGCCACTTCATGTCGACCTAGCATAGCTCCTAGAAACAAAAAAGAACCTCTTGTTTTCCTTGCCGCTTCTTCTAATACTTCATGTTTTATAACATTACTAGCATCAATGATTAAATCAGTGTTGTCCCAATTCACAAGACATCCCATTTCAGCCAAAACTTGAATCATATTTTGGACATCTAATATTCTGGGACAATTTTTTAGCACCGTAGTACCATGATTTAAAAGCGTTGCGGCAATGATTGGAAGCGCAGCATTTTTTGAGCCTTGTATATGAACCTCACCGGACAACATTGATTTGCCCTGAATGATAACTGATGACATTAAAATACCTCAAAGTAATAAATATAGTATCATATTATGCCATCGATAAAATTTCGTTACTGGAGGCAAAATGCTGTCATTCCTAAGCATTACAGACAATACGTCACATGAAAAATCTACATAAGCAAGCTTTTCAACATCCTATCTTTCTTGAACAATACGGTTCGATACACTAAGAACTAGCCCCATTTCTACAAGTAAAACCATCAAGGAACTACCTCCATAGCTGATAAATGGTAATGGAATACCAGTAGCAGGTATCGTGTTTGTAACAACCGCAACATTAATTAATACCTGTACAGCTATATGAGTAAATACACCAGTTGCAATTAAACCACCATATAAATCAGGAGCATTGATTGCAATCGTGAATAATCTCCATAGCAATAATAGAAATAATAAAATAACTGCAATCGCACCAAACATTCCAAGCTCTTCACAGATTACTGAAAAAATCATATCGTTGTGAGCTTCAGGTATAAAACCAAGCTTTTGCATGCTCTGACCTAGGCCTTTTCCAAATAAACCTCCAGAGGCAATTGCATATAAGCCCTGTAAAATCTGATATCCCTTTGGATGGTTTTCAACATCCTTCCAAACCTCAATACGTTCCGAACGATAGGATACCCCAAAGATTGCTATAAAAGCAGCAACACCAAAGATAATCCCAGAAACAAGAAAATATCCTTTTTTCCTACTCGCGACGAAACAAATAGCAACCATGATTGCGCTTATGATGAGAGCGGTACTAAAGTTCTCTATAACAACTAATACGATTAATGGGCATACAAATACACAGACACGTAAAAAACCCAAAAATCGATCAAGTTTTCGTGGAGCCAACTGAACTATGTATGCAGTAAATAAAACAACACATATTTTTGTTAACTCAGAAGGCTGGAATTTACCTAAAAAAGGAACTGGTATCCAACGCTGAGATCCACCGGTAGCTTCACCAACAACTAATACAACTGTTTGTAGGATAAGACACAATATAAATAATAACGTTACCGGACGAAATCGAATCATTGGTATCTTTTTAATGTAAAGATGATAATCAATTTTAGAAACAAAAATCATAATCGGTATACCAGCAATCACAGCTAGTAGCTGTCGCTTTAAAAACTTCGCTGGATCCTGATAATACTTTGCTGCATTATACGAACTAGTACTATAGATCATTACTAAACCAAAGCAGACCAAGAATATGATTAAAAACAGCAAGCTGTAATCATAATAATTTCTACCTCTTCTTCTCTTTCCTTGTTCCATCTCTTCCCTGGTCAACTGCTTCACCTCGCTACAATTTATTCCTCAATCGCATTCGCATATTCTTTAAACATACATCCACGCTCTTCATAATTTTTGAACATCCCCCAGCTTGCACAGCAAGGTGATAGCAAGACAGATTCTCCCGCTTTTGCATGTGCCGCGCAAAAATCAACAGCTTCTTTTAAGCTATCCACGAGTACTATATTTTCAATTCCAAGACGTTGTGCAGCTGATTTAATTTTCTCCCTTGTCTGACCTAGTAAAACTAGGTAATTAACTTTGCCGTCAAACGCTTGAATCCATTCATCATAATCGGAGTTTTTATCGTAACCACCAGCGATTAATAATGTTTTTGTCTGCATCGCCTTTATTGCCTGTATTGCTGCATCTGGATTTGTACCCTTGGAATCGTTATAATACTTTACCCCATGCTTCGTTGTAACATATTCAATTCTATGTTCAACTCCCTTAAATGCAATTAAAGCCTTCTGAATATCCCCAATTGGAACATCCATGCAAATTGCAATTCCAACTGCAGCCATCACATTTTCATAGTTATGTCGACCAATTATCTGAAGTTCATGAATATTAATGATAACTTTTTCGCATGTTCCGTCATTGTATATGATATCTTCATCCTTTAGATAGATTCCCTTTTCAAGGCAATGATTACTCGAAAACCAAACGATATTGGTTGTAATCTTCTTTGCTGCTTCTCTTATCAGTGAATCTTCATAATTTAAGACACAATAATCTGAAGAAGTCTGATTTTTGGTAATTCTCATTTTGGCATTCACATATGCTTCCATCGTATGGTGACGATTCAGATGATCTGGTGTCAGATTTAGGATTGCACTAACATCTGGTCTAAAATTCTTCACTGTTTCTAACTGAAAGCTACTCATCTCAGCAACAGTGATCGAATGATCTTTCGTTTCCTTCACCATCTGTGTATATGGTACACCAATATTTCCTACAACAAAAACACTCTCATAATAAGTTTTCATAATCTCACCTACTAAAGTTGTTGTTGTTGTTTTCCCATTGGTACCTGTAATTGCAGCTATCTTTCCTTTAGAAAACTGATAAGCTAACTCTATTTCACCAAGAATTGGAATGCCTTGATCTCTTAATTCATTAACAAAAGCCAAATCGGTAGGGACTCCCGGACTTAGCACAACATAATCTAATTTATCTTTTATATCATCATTTAATTCTCCAATGATAACCTCACCGCGAAATCCCTGATTCAATTGCTCTTCTATTGTTTTCTTGTCAAGATTTGCGTTTGAATCGTAAAGAATGGTATGTGCTTTCTCCTCATCTAAGAGATTGAATGCTGCGATACCGCTTTTTCCAGCACCTACAACCAAAACTTTTTTATCTTTGAAATTCATAAATGTAGCCTCTTTTCGCTAAAATTCAATTAACTTCACTATTATAGGCTATTCTAAATACAAAATCAAGTCACTATTGTTCTCAATCATCTCATTTTCTAAAGGAAATTGCTCAGTTACAGTATCCCCCTCACCAAGCCAATGAACTTCATCAAATGGATAAGTAGTAATAAGTTTCTTAGCTTCTGTTTTCGTTAAACCTAAAAAATTTGGCACATTGAACTTACCAATGTTATATTCTTCTATTTCCTTTTCATTATACGATGGTTCAATTCCCATATACGGAAGTATGTTATCAAATAAAGATGCGATAACTGGTGCTGCGATTGTACCACCATAATAAATTCCTTCTGGTTCATCAATTAATATAATTGCTATGACTTTTGGATCATTCGCTGGAGCAAATCCTATAAACGAAGAGATATACTTTCCTGAACGTCTCGGTAATTTTTCAGAGGTTGCTGTCTTTCCGCCAATACGAAACCCTGGCAAATAAGCTCTCTTTCCAGTTCCATCAGATACAACTGCTTCAAGAAGCATTTTCATCGTTTCAGAAGTTTCCTTGGAGACAGTATTATCTACTGATTCATAATTTAACTCTTTAATTACAGTTCCTTCCGCATTCGTTACCTCTACACCAAAGTGAGGGGTTATCAGCGTACCACCATTTACAATCGCACTACCTGCACGAAGTAATTGCAATGGTGTAATTTGAAACGATTGACCAAAGGACATTGTTGCAAGTTCTACCGCTCCGACATTTTCTAGCTTATGTTTAATTGAATTTGCCTCACCTGGAAGGTCAACTCCAGTTCGACTTGATAAACCAAGTTTATCAAAATAGTAATAAAATTTCTCTGCTCCAACTCGTGCTCCAATCTCCATAAAGACTGGATTGCAGGAGTTCATAATTCCTTGAACAAATGTTTCGCTGCCATGACCGCCTACCTTATGACAACGTATCTTTCGATCTTCTACCACCTTGTATCCTGGGCAGTAGAATGTATCTGTTAGTTTCACCACTCCCTCTTCTAATGCTGCAGTTGCCGTAACAATTTTAAAACAAGATCCTGGCTCATAAGTATCATTAATGCAAGGGTTTCTCCACATGTTATTGAGTGCAGCTGTCTTTTCTGTACTGGTTAATGTCATATCTTTATATTTTTCTAAATAAGCCTCATTAAAAGTGTAAGGCTTATTTAAATCAAACTCAGGCACGTTCGCCATCGCATAGATTTCACCATTTTGAGGATTCATAACAATCACGCTGACACTATTGGCATTTTTTGCTTTCATTACCGTATCTGCTGCTTGTTCTGCATATTTTTGAATATTAACATCTAAGCTTAGGTAAACATTATTCCCTGGTATTGGCTCGATTCTATTTTCTGCTGCATCTTCAATCTCAATACCATGTGCAGTAGTTAAAGTGAGAATTGTGCCATTGATTCCTTGAAGATAATCATCATATTCGACTTCAAGACCGATAATTCCCTGATTATCACTTCCAGTAAAGCCAATGACTTTGGAAGCTAAATCTCCATATGGATAAAATCGTTTATAATCCTCATCTACCATAACTCCATCTAAAGATAGATTACGAATATAATCAGCCGTCTCTTTATCCACATTAGATTTTATTCTCTCAATCGAAGAATATTTTTCTACTCTTTTACGAACAGTTTCCTCACTTAAGGATAGTGCAGATGATAACTCCTTAATTACAAGTTCAGGATCAGTAATCTGATTATGTATTACTGAAATGGTACTTACCGACTTATTCGAAGCAATAATCGTACCATTCCGGTCATAAAGCGTTCCACGCTCCGCTTTAATACTACGTTCACGCTCATGAAGTTCTTGAGCCTTCACAGCATATTCATCCGAGACTACTACCATGAGGTAAAACAGTCTTCCAATCAGATAGCAACTGACGAAAAAGATTGCTATTACTACGTAGGAAAAATTTTTTCTATTATAGGATTTATATCGATGCATACAAGACCATACCGTAAACTCTTATCATTCTATTCTATTAAGGTACCGCTTGTTTTATGATAATAAGTTTAGCTTGTACACTATAAAACACATTTACTGAACTTCTTCCTCTGAAAAATCAGGAGTTTCACTATCTAGTTCTTGTGGAATTGCTGGAGCATCACTATCTGTAAATGGTACTTCCTCTGGAGGAATCGGATTTCCCTCTTCATCCAATAGCTGTTCTTCTTCCTTCATCGGTAAATCAACACGATATTCTATTTCACCATCAGGATAAATATCCAATAAAGGTAAGATATCCTTCAGAATCTGGCTTGTCAATGCAGTCGCTACTGAACTACTTGCTTTCTTCTCTTCGTCATGAACTTCATCGATTACGACATAAATCACAACCTGTGGGTCATCTGCTGGAACACATCCAATAAAGGAAACTACATATTTTTTATCAGCTCTAGGGAACTTCTGGGCAGTTCCTGTTTTACCACCTACTAGATAACCTGTAACTTGTGCAGGCTTTGCAGTTCCTTCCTCTACTGTTAAGTATAAAGCCTCTTGTAAGAATTCCGATGTATTTGCAGAAACTGTTTCATTTAAAACAATAGGATCCTTATCGTCCACAATAACACCGTGTTCATCGATTATCTCCTTTACGATTGTCGGCTGATAATAATAACCTCCATTGATTAAGGAGCTAAATCCTGCAAGCATCTGAACCATAGATACATTAAATGTCTGACCAAAACTGCTTGTAGCAAGCTCGGTAACATTCAATTCACTTTTATCAAGTAGAATACCTGTTGCTTCCCCAGGGAGATCAATTCCTGTTTTTTTACCAAAGTTAAAACGATCTTGGTAAACTCGAAACTCATCTCTTCCTAACCTGTTACCAATCTCCATTAAAGCTGGATTACATGATTTCATCAATGACTGTGCTAACGTAACATGGCCATGAGTATTATTACACTTAATTCTCCATCCACCGACCATAGAATAACCATTGCATGTAAATTCAGAGTTTGGAGTTATAACATTCTCTTCTAGACCAGCAGCTACTGTAAATGGTTTGAATGTAGAACCAGGTTCATACGTATCACTGATACAGAAATTTCTCCACATCTTATTCAATGCATTCATTTTATCGTCTTCAGACATGGAGGCCTGTTCTACATCTGTATAATATCGTGATAGGTCAAATGGAGAATTTAAATTAAAGCCGTTATTACTTGCCATAGCATATATTTCTCCATTGTTTGGATTTGCAACAACAACACCAACATTCTCTGCACCAACCTCATCCATAAATGTATCAATATGTTGTTCAACTAGTTGCTGTACATAAATGTCAATGGTAGAAACAATGGTTTTACCGTTGACTGCAGGCTTTACAGTTCTTGTCAAGTTTAATTCCGAATCATAGTATCCATAGATACGACCATTTGTACCATTTAATGTTGAATTATAGAACTGTTCAATCCCCCATGTTCCAACATCACCAGCACTTGTATATCCAATGACATGAGAAGCTAGAGAATCATAAGGATAAACACGTTCAAACTCTTCTTCAAACCATACACCTTTAATTTTCTTACTCTCTTTCTGAAGTTCTTCAAAATGAGCAATTAGTTCATATTCTTGTTTTTTTAACAATATAACATAAGAACTTGTTGCATTATCTGTAAGTACTCTTTGTAATTCTAAAGCATCTAGCTCCGTAAATACCTGGCATAATGCTTCTATCGTCGGATTTACGTTATCCTCATCCGTCAATAAAACTTTCGGATCTAGAATGACATTATAAACTTTTTTACTTGTTGCTATCACTGTATTGTTACGATCTAAGATACTTCCTCGCTGATAAGGTAAAGAAGTACTTACATAGCTTTGTTGTGATAACACTCGCTTTGCATAACGTTCACCGTCTGCATTGTTTAAGTAGATTAATCGAGCAATTAACCCACACATTAAAAGAATGATTATACCAAAAACAAATAAAAGCTTGTGCTTCATAAATAATTTAAATCTTTTTAATTCTTTTTTTCTAGTAACTTTTTTCATACTCACTCTCCTATGTTATATACAAAAAAATAGCAAGAAATAACCCTTAAAACAATATTTCTTTTTAAGAGATTTTCCTTGCTATACAGTATACACTTGTGTCAAATATACATTTTCATTTCATACATTCATAAAATCAGTTTGTATATTCACCTCATCAAAATGCTTTCCGCCTCGCGAATGCCATCATACTAATTAGCAGAAGGAATATCCTCGTATTGTCGTACATATCCCGATTCATTACCATTATAAGTGATAACTGCATTCTTATTTGGATGAACCATTCCAAGTTCACCAACTGCGGTACGGTACACTTCATCCATATCGATTGGTTTGCTAATTAACATCTCCATTGCATCGTTTTTATCCTTTAAATCAGAAAGCTGATTTTCAAGGCTTACAATTTGTTTATCTAATTGGATTGCATCAGATTGTGCTTGTAAATAATTAAAACAGACATACAGCGTGGCAATCATTGCAACACTCAACAATAACATAGAAAAGAAATCTATTCCCCGTCCAACACGTGGTTGCTTGGAGGGCTTAATCTCCGGTTGTCTTTTTACTATTCTCTCTGGTGGTGTAACAACCTGTGGCTGAGGCCTGCGATAAACATCATAGTCTCTCTCCACAACTGTATTAAGTTTTCTTGCGTTGTTTCCCGAAACATATGACGTTTGATTATATTTTCGTCTATTCTCAGCTTCCATGCCGATTTCCCCCTATCTGCTACTTTGCAGTTCTTTTTTCAAACACTCTTAATTTAGCGCTTTTTGATCTTGAATTGAATTCCATTTCTTCTTCGCTTGGTAGAATAGGCTTTTTTGAAATATTAATCCCTTTTGATTTCTTGTTGCAGACACATACCGGGAAATTAGGTGGGCAAACACATGGATTTTCATTCTTCTTAAATGCCACTTTTACCATTCTATCTTCTAGCGAGTGGAAAGTAATAATACATAACCTTCCGCCTTCTTTTAGTAAATCTATCATGTCATCTAATGTATTATTTAAAACATCTAGCTCATGATTTAACTCAATTCGAATTGCTTGAAAAGTTTTCTTTGCTGGATGCCCTGTTGCCATTCTAATCTTCATAGGTATTGCTGCTTTAATTGCTTCCGTCAATTCGTATGTGGTTTCAATTGCTTTTTCGCTACGAATACGAACAATGTGTTTCGCAATATTCTTTGCAAATTTGTCCTCGCCATAATCACGAATAATTCGATATAAATCAAATTCGCTATAGTCATTTACAATGTCGCGAGCTGTCATAATATTACGATTGTCCATTCTCATATCAAGAGGTGCATTCTCTTTATAAGAGAAACCTCTTTCTGGCGTATCTAACTGATAGGAAGAAACACCAAGGTCAATTAATATGCCATCTACCTTTTGAATACCCAAATCATTGAGTACCTTTTTCATATCACAATAATTACTACGTACTACTGTGAATTTATCCTTAAACTCACTTAAACGTTCACTTGCTGCTTTAATTGCATCCTCATCTTGGTCAATTCCGATATATCTTCCATTCGGTCCAAGGCGCTTCAATACCTCGTAGGCATGTCCACCGCCACCAAGTGTTCCATCGACATAGATACCGTCTTCTTTAATGTTTAAGTTGTCAATTGTTTCATTTAGCAGTACTGAAATGTGCTTAAATTCCATCCTAATTTCCTTCCTATTGTACGTTAGAAGCTAAGGCCAAATTCCGACATGTGATCTGCAATTGCATCCATATTCTCGTAACTATTGCTATCCCAACGTTCCTTACTCCAAATCTCAATCTTAGATAAAACGCCAACAAACACAACATCTTTATCCAATCCTGCTTGCTCTCTAAGATGATTCGGTATTAATATTCTGCCCTGCTTGTCCACTTCGCAATCAGCAGCACCTGCCATAAAGTAACGTTGTAGCTGTCTAGCTTCCTTGTTGCCTGGAAGGTTCTTAAGTCCTGTTACAAAGTGCTCCCATTCTTCATTAGGATATACAAATAAACAACCATCCAAACCTAAAGTAACAACAAAATGTTCACCAAGAGCTTCGCGAAATTTAGAAGGTACAATAATCCTCCCCTTCGCATCAATTGTATGATTGTATTCTCCCATGAACATATGTATCACCTACCGTCTGTACGCTCCACTTGGCTCCACTTTGAACTACTTTTCACCACTTTCCACCACTTCTGTAACCATTTTACCCCACTCTTAAGAAAAAAGCAAGGTTTTTTTAATAAAAATCCCAGTTTTGCCTAATTCTTTGAAGGGATTTATACAATGACGTCATTTTGCACATGGAAATGTTAGGAGTATAGGATGACAAACATAATTTATACGCAACACGCTCTCGCTTAAATGAAGTTCGTAACGGTACGTAAGGGCCTAAAATACAGGCCCTAAGTACCGACGACTTCATAACAGTTGCTCCTAAATTATGTTTGTCATCCCATTTAGCAAGTCTATTGATGTGCAAAATGACGAATGTAATTTTTGAAAGCTACTTTTGATATCCTAATCATATAGAGAAAAGTGTTTTACTTGCAAAACACTCGCACCAAGCGCGGTTGCGTAAGCGACATCATCTTACCATGCTATGTGTATCATTGCATCCATCCTTTCGGACGCTTTTATCCTATATTAGGAAATAGAGAGGAATTTTCTAGAATGTAAAAAAAATCTCCTCATGCCAGTCGACCTAACAGGCACAAGGAGATATAATGCTTATTTCTTATTTCTTTATTATTTCTTATTCCTATATCTTACGAATAAAAGGTTCCAAATACTTTTGAATGAAATCAACTCGATCTAATATCGTTGGCTTAAAATATGATGATACAGATATTACAATATTATTTTCTGAATTAATATAAATAACATTTCCACTATTACCGATTGCCGCATATATATTCTTTCTTCAATCAATAATCCACCATAAATAGCCATATTCCATTCCTCTAAAGTTGCTATTTTCTACTATTCTTGGAGTAGTCATTTCTTCGATCCATTTTGAAGATACTATTTGTTGATTATCATACTTACCCTTATTTAAGCATAATAATCCTATTTTCGCCATATCTTCTGCTGACATACAAAGTCCATATCCAGGAGTTCCTAATCCATCAGGATCACAAAACCAAATATTATCTTTCGGCAACTTACCAATTGTAAATTGCTTATGTTCTTCTGCTGTTTCTGCTAAATAGTTTATGTGCCTTTCAATGCCTAATGGTTCAAATAAGTTTTTATTGGCATAATCAACTGTTTTCATCTTGGTTGCTTTATATAATATACCTGAGAGTATATGAAGACATACTGTTTGATAATTAATTTCATCAGTTAGACCTTTTCTGCCCCCTAAAAAATCAAGCGCTGAATATGTCCAATTATCACTAGTACATACCTTTGTCCAAGGATCCCCTTTACATTTATACGGAGCTCTCATAGTTAATAAATGTTTTATCGTGATATCGTAAATTGTTTTTTCCCCTCTTTTAACTTTATAATCAGGAAAATAATCCAAAACCTTATCATCAATACTTCCTATTTGTCCTCGATCTAAGGCTACTCCAATAAGTAAAGAAATTATGCTTTTTGTAGCAGACATTATATGAAGACAATCATCTTTCTTATAATCATTCCAACAATCAGAATATACTTTCTTATTATATTTATATGCTACAATCTGACATATATTGGGTTGTTCTTCCTTGATTAGATGATGTAATTCATCTGTATTGCTACATTCTTTGCTTACAATCTCTCTTATATTTGCCATTATCTTTTACCTCTATTTTTTTAGGATTTGGACGTCCATAAACAGCATAAATTCATTTAAAATGAATTTCAATACATATTTTAAAAAAGTTATGGGATTGTATGATATACAACAAAAACCTTCAATACCCAAGGAGATATTGAAGGTTTCAAACACTTAAACACAATATATCTATATTAAGATATTAATTACTCGATAACAGTAGCAGCCTTACTGGAATGAGTTTCTTTTATCATGCATACATCAGCATTATTGCTCAAATCCCTTGTAAATACTGGCTTTCTCAGATCTCCATGAGACTGAAATTTGTATTATGAATTATACCCCAATTCAGTTGGCAAATCATCCCAAAGTTCTGTTCTTGTCTTATAATTTCTCAACCGTTCCAACACTTTTGTATCTAGATTAGGATAAATTGTAAATCCATCTTCCTCGCCTTTTTCAGTACGGATAGGATAAGCAAGGTATTCTTCATACAATGAAAACTGTGCATTCACACCTTCTTTGTTTCCTCTTGCGTCAAGGCGTATCCACTTTTTATGTTCATTGATGTATACCCCATTTAGCCCGTGATAAATTAAAACAGGAGCAGTCTCATCATCTAAAAACAATTTTTGATAGCAAAATCCGGTTGGAATAGATTTACAACGCAATAAAGCAGCCAACAAGTGCGACTTTGCAAAACAAATTCCATGTCGCTCTTTTAAAACTTCTGATGCTGAACATGTTATAATATCCTCGTTTATATCTGCCGAATGTGAAACATTATCTCTCACAAATTCGTATACCCTTTTTATGTACGCCACTTCACTGTCTGCCTCTTGATATAATACATCTGCTAGTTGAGTTATGATTTCGTTTCCAAAATCAATTATATTATCTTCTTTTAAATATTGATCTATGTTATTCTCGTACAAACTTATACGCATAACTAACCTCCACCCACGTCAAATTCATCTCTCGGTCTTACTTAATGTTAACGAATCATCAAAATCCTAACCATAATATCCAATACCAATATAATAACATAATACAATACAGGTAAGGACATCTCCTTTGTTGGTTCTTTAATAACTTGATTTAATATATAATCCGGAAAAACTTCCCCTTTAATTCTAGCTACCTCTTTCTTAAGTTCCAGCGTTTCAACATCCAACCTGTATATTTCATATTCAGACTCTTTCTCTCTCTTGATATAATACACATCAAAGAAAAACAATAAAACAATAACCGGAATCGATATCATCCACGCCACATTCATCGTATCCGAGCCAGACAAACTACAAAAGAAAATAACAAATACTATTAAAGCGGCAATACCTTTCATCGTCATCTGCATATTATGATTTAAATCTATTTTCTTTTGAATACCAGCTATTTCGAAATACTCTTTGTTCATAATCTCTTTCCTCAATTTAAAATTCTATTTTCCACTTGTCTTCCTGTAGTCCAGTCTCTCTACTACATACACTATAACACATATAAAACCGTTTGAAAATTGTCAAAACATTAGCAAAACATTGACAAATCATTAGCGAACCTACCGAAAGAAGGTACATTACTTGTATATTTTCGGAGTGCCTTACAAGTCCCACATGTTTTTTGTGGGCTTGTGAGCGTAGCGCGCCGAAGAAAATATACAAATAATGTACCTTCTTATTGATTATCTTAAATCACAAACACTCACCAAATTTACAGAGCTGGACCTCCTACCTCTTTTTCAGTTTCAAGCGTTTCCAAAGGATAAAAGCAGTACTTCCAATCACTAAGATTGCAGATAGAATCTGAGATACTGCAAACGTTGAGCCCCATGTAAATAGCTGATCGGTTCGAAGACCTTCAATCCAAAAACGTCCAATTCCATATCCTATGAAGTACAAGCATAACACTTCTCCATCGAATTTTTTATGCTTAGAATAAATAATAAGGATAATTAGTAGAGCTAAATTCCATAATGATTCATACAAAAAAGTTGGGTGTACGGAAATATACTCAATTCCATCAATCATAAGGGTATGATTTCTTATCTCTTTGATTGCATCCAATGCTTCTGGTCGATTTGCATACCGAGCATTAAGAGTATCAATGGAACAAGTATAATCTCCTCCCACATGAGCTAAATTTAGCTGCATCGATAAAAGACCATCATAATACTTGCCAAATGCCTCACGATTAAAGAAATTTCCCCATCTTCCAATCACCTGACCAATAATTAAGCCTAACACACCAGTATCAGCTAAAAGACCAAAGGATATCTTTTTAACTTTACAATAGATAATTGCTGTAAGAACTGCTGCAATCACTCCGCCATAGATGGCCAATCCTCCAGTACGAAGATTTAGAATGCTAAGCGGATTGTCTTTAAATTGACTCCATTTGAATATAACATAATATAGTCTAGCTCCAATTACTGCAAAGATAATTCCATATAATGCAAAGTCCCAGTAGACGTCTGGATTCTGTCCTGTACGTTTTGCCTGCCATTGAGCAAGTAAAACACCACAAACCATACCGATTGCAATTATAATTCCATAAAAAGCAATGTCAATGCCAAAAACAGTAATACCAGTTCCTAGATTGCTAAACTCAATCCCAAGATTCCGAAACCAAATGTCCGATTTTTCCATTCAAACACCACTTTCCTTACACATTAAATCGGAACAGAACAACATCTCCATCTTGAACTACATATTCTTTCCCCTCAGAACGGACTAATCCTTTTTCTTTTGCAGCATTATAGTTCCCACATTCCACTAAATTATCATAGCTTACGATTTCTGCACGAATAAATCCACGTTCAAAATCAGTATGAATTTTCCCAGCAGCCTGAGGTGCTTTTGTACCTCTTGTAATTGTCCATGCCCTTGTTTCCATAGGACCAGCAGTTAAATAGCTAATTAACCCAAGTAAATGATAACTTGCACGAATTAATTTCTCAAGACCAGATTCAGCAATTCCAAGATCATCTAAGAATATTTTCTTTTCATCGTCATCGAGTTCTGCAATTTCCTGTTCAATCTGAGCACAAATTACAAACACTTCGCTTCCTTCCGCGATTGAAAATTCACGAACAACTTGAACAAATGAGTTACTAGCTCCTTCGTCAGCCAAATCATCTTCTTGTACATTTGCTGCATAAATAACAGGCTTACTTGTCAATAGGTTCAACTCTAAAAGCATGTCTTTTTCTTCATCATCATCTGTCTCAAACTGTTTTGCTGGTTTGCCATCCTCTAAAAAAGCTTTTACTCTCGTTAATAAATCAGCTTCCTTTGCAAGCGCCTTATCATTCTTTGCACCTTTTATTACTCTCGACAGTCTACGCTCAATTACTTCAATATCACTAAAAATCAATTCAAGATTGATTGTCTCGATATCACGTAAAGGATTTACACTACCATCAACATGTATAATATTAGAATCTTCAAAGCATCGTACAACATGTACAATTGCATCTACTTCACGAATATTAGCTAAAAACTGATTACCAAGTCCTTCACCTTTACTCGCTCCTTTTACAAGTCCTGCGATATCAACAAATTCAATCACTGCTGGAACGATTCTTTCTGAATTATAAATATCAGATAATACTTTTAATCTTGCATCAGGGACCGGAACAATACCGACATTAGGGTCAATCGTACAGAATGGATAATTTGCTGATTCTGCCCCCGCTTTCGTCAATGCATTAAATAACGTACTTTTACCTACATTTGGCAATCCAACAATACCTAGTTTCATTTTATTACCTACACCTTTCTTTTGTACACAACTATTTTAGTCATGTGCTTCTATCATAATTAATATTCCTTGTTCAAAGGATATCTCACAATTATCATCTACAACTTCATTACTAATTCCAATGCTTACTCCTGATTGAAGTAAAAATTCATTTAAAGGATATTTAAACCCTTTTAAGGTTAGTTTCTCTACGTTTTGAGTAAAAGGAAGAAGAGAAACATAAGTACCAAAAAGTTCATCTTTACATAAATGCAAAGATGAATCATAAAGTGAAATTCGATTTCTCTCATCAATCATAATACCACGAATCTTTTTACATAATAGTCTGTATAACATATGAAGATTACCAAGAGTATGATCAAATCTTCCACCCATAGCTCCCAAAATAACTACTTCATCATATCCCATTCTAATAGTATAGTCAACTGCTGTTTCAGTATCAGTTTCATCCTTTTCTGGAACCAATTCTATCTTGGTAACAGAATCCATCTTACGATACTTATCGACTAAATGATCTTCGGCTGTATCAAAATCTCCAACCATCACATCCGGTATTAACCCTAACTGATTGGTGTAAAACAATCCATTATCTACTGCAAGTAAACAGTCATAGCTGAGATTTCTTATATAATCGCGTGCAAATTCAAGATTAAGCGTACCACCTGTTATAATCAATGCCCGTTTCATCATAAGCTCCCTTCTATTGTCGAACTTGACGAGCTTTTAACTTCAAAAGTTCTTGTCTTTGCGTCTCATAAATATATTTTGTTAATGTTCTACTTGTTTCTGTTAACCGGCCACCGTAATAATAAGAATATTTTCCATGTCTACTTTCAAAGAAGCGAATAATAACCGCACTACAGTTAATATCTCCGATACTGGACTGGAACGTAAATGAAACTTCAGTCTCAAGATTCAGTAAATGATTTGTATAAAAACCTACTCCAACTTCACTAATATCACGTATGATAGCAGGACAATTTTCTATACGATAGCACTCTTCCATCTCCGAAAAGTCGCTTTGTTCAGTCACTTTATATAATAAATCTACACTTTCATTTATCGAAATGCGATAGGCATTACGACGATTATAAGATTCCCCATGTTGATCTGAATATAAGCAGTGAAATTGCTCACCATCAAGCTCTACAATTCCTCCCGTCACATTGGTCCACTTCCACATACGATCCTCATTGCGATAAACTATATCAATGATATCTGTACTCAAAAATTGAAATACATGTTTGCCACTGGCAATTAAACTAATACATACTCTTCCTTCACTAGCATCTTCAATTTTACTTACAACTCGATAGTGATAGCCATCTCGATTAATATAGATATCAATTGGTTTTCCTATCCTTGTTTCCCCCAGTAGCATGTGCAAAAACCTCCTTAAATGCTTTTACATTCGCTTGTATATCACCCTTAAATACAGCAGTGCCTGCAACGATTACATTTGCTCCAGCTTCCATAATTTCTGATACATTATCCTGTGTCAATCCACCATCAACTTCGATATCAACACTTAGCTTTGCTTCTTCAATCATTTTCCTTAACTGCCTTACTTTATCTAACGTTGAAGGAATAAACTTTTGACCGCCAAAGCCAGGATTAACTGACATTAGGAGTACCATCGAAACTTCTGGTAAAATATATTCAAGAATATTTAAAGGTGTCGCCGGGTTTAGTGCAACAGCTGCTTTTAAGCCTCGATCCTTAATAGCCATAATTGTGCGGTTGAGATGTTTACAGCTTTCTGCATGAATACAAATAATATCTGCACCAGCATTTGCAAAGTCATCAATATAACGTATCGGTTCCTCTATCATAAGGTGAACATCAAAAATTAGATTCGATACACTACGCAACGCGCTAATCACAGGCACACCAAAAGAAATGCTCGGAACAAAATTTCCATCCATAACATCAAGATGTAGATACTCAGCCCCCGCACGTTCCACTTCTAATATTTGTTCATTTAAATTTGCAAAATCTGCTGCTAAAATTGAAGGTGATAGTTTGTACATATACTCCTGCTTTCTAGTATTTTTTTTGATTTTTTAACTCATCGAAAATTTGACAATAGTTTTCATAACGAGTTCTACTAATTTCCTCATTAGCTAATGCTTCTTTCACTTTACAATCAGGTTCATTCACATGGTTACAACCATGAAAACGGCACTCCCCTAGATACTCCTCAAACTCAGGATAATAATACTTTAACTCCTCTTCTTGCATGTCTGATAAATACAATGAGCTAAATCCAGGCGTATCCAACAGATACGTATGATCCTTCATAGCGATAAATTCCGTATGCCTTGTTGTATGCTTACCACGTTTGATTTTTTCTGAAATAGAACCTGTTTCCATTAAAACATTATCTTGAATTTGATTTGTTAAAGAGGATTTCCCAACTCCGGAAGGGCCAGCCAATACCGTTACTTTTCCCTTGAGTAATTGTTTTACATAATCTACTCCCTGACCAGTAATCGCATTCGTAAAAATAATCTTGTAACCTGTTCCTTTAAAATTATCTAAAATCATATTTTGATCAACGGAAGACCCACGATCCACTTTATTAAAACATATGATTGTTTCTATACGCTGTCGCTCCATCATTACTAAAAAACGGTCCAGCAAATTGTAATTAGGTGCCGGATCAGCTACTGCAAAAATAACAAGCGCTTGATCAATATTTGCAACTGCCGGACGTATCAATTCACTTTTCCGTTCTTTAATATCAACGATATTTCCTGTTTTTTTCTCTTGATCGAGGATGACGACTTCAACGTCATCCCCGACTAATGGTTTTATCTTGCGGTTTCGAAAGATACCTTTGGCCTTGCATTCAATTTCTCCAAATTCCTCTACATACACGTAATAAAATCCTGCAATACCTCTAATTATTTTTCCAAACATTCATTAATTCTCCGCTGTTAGATATACACTCCATGTTTCACCTGAATAGATAACATTATCTACATACATAATAATCGTTCCATTGCCTTCATTACCTTCCACATGAACGTTAGAAAAATCGCTATAGAAAGTATCATAGGAGGATTGTTTTTCTACAATGATTGTGTGCTCTCCATTCTGCTCTAATTCCAAAGTTATGATACCACTACCGTCCACTTCAAATGGATTTGTTGTAATCGATACCCTACCTGAATATACAGTTGGATTTTCTGGTGTTTCTGTTGGTGTCGGTGTTATATCGTCATCTGGTTCAGTTGGTGTTGGTGTCGTAATATCCTCAGGTCCAATACTTAAAGAAATGTTGACAACTGTACCAACAGGTACTTCTTGACCAAAGGTATATGACTGAAGACAAACATAACCTTCTGCAAATGCATTACTATGGATATAGGATCTTTCACCTAAAACTAAACCAACGTTTTCAAGTTCTAATTTTGCATTTAACTCATCTTTACCACGTAAATCAGGAACTTGAACCATTTGAACTCCTGCACCCGAGCTTACATAAACAGTAACTGTGGAACCCTTCGCAACATAAACTGGATTATTAGAATCTGTTGTACGTGCAGGTTCTGTACGAATAACCATATCCTTTTCTAAATCATTATTCTCTTCATAAACAGGCACCACTACTAAACCTAAATCTTCTAATTGCTTCTTTACTTGCTCATAAGAATGATTATAGACATCCGGGAGAATAATCTGCTCAGGACCAGCACTAATTGTTAAAGTAACAATAGCATCCTTAGCCACTTCAGTTCCAGCCTCTGGTTCTTGTCTTATAATGCTACCAGCAGGAATTGTATCATGATACTCCTCCTCTGGCGAATAAATAATCTGAAAGTCTTGCGAGCGTTCTTTTAATGCTTCAATCGCAGCCTCTCTAGTTAATGGTACCACTTGTGGTAATACAACCATCTCCGTGTCACCTGTAGTGATTGTAGGTGTTGGTGATAACTCACCTGTAATGGATGGAGTAGGTGTAAGATTAGGTTGTTTTGAGCTTGCTGAAGGTAAGAATTTACTTATGAACAGCAATACAACCCCACCAATTATGATAACTGTAACAATCATACCAATAACAAGTATTTTTTCAATTTTTGAATCTACGGAATCTAATTCCTCTTCCTCTTCTTTTTGAACTTTATTCAAATTTTTATCTTTATTCATATGATCGTAAGTAGTAACCGGAGTTTTTGCTGCACTCTTTATATGACTCATCTCATCGTCGGATAAATGGATTGTAGGTGAATCACTTACCATTCCATTGGAGATAACAACGTAATCACCGTCTTTATTAATAATGGAACGTTTTAGATCTGCAATTAAATCTCCAGCAGTTAAGTATCTACGCTCTGGTTTCTTCTGCATACACTTTTGAACAATTTTCTCCAAACTAACAGGTACATCTGGATTTAATTCACGAAGTGGCTGTGCTTCCCCCTGAATATGAAGTAATGCTACAGATACGCTATTATCTCCAGCAAAAGGAACCTCTCCACTTAGCATTTCATAAATTGTTACACCAAGAGAGTAAATATCACTTTTTTCATCACTATATCCACCACGAGCTTGCTCAGGTGATAAGTAATGTACAGAACCTATTGCATTCTGTGTTACAGTATTTGTCGTTACTGCCTTTGCAATACCAAAATCAGTAACTTTAACTTTACCATCTCTGGAAATAATAATATTCTGTGGTTTAATATCACGGTGAATGATATGATTTTCGTGTGCCGCTTCCATACCTTGTGCAATTTGGATCGCAATACCAACAGCTTCTTTTACTTCAAGTCTGTTTTTTCGTTCAATAAATTTCTTTAATGTGATTCCTTCAACAAGTTCCATAACAATGTAATAAAGCCCATCATCATCTCCAACGTCATATACGTTGACAATGTTTGGGTGGGATAAACCTGCTACAGATTGAGCCTCTCCTCGAAATTTAGCTACGAAGTTTTTATCACTCGAATATTCTGGTTTTAATATTTTGATTGCGACATACCGATTCAAACGGTGACATTTTGCTTTATAAACATCAGCCATCCCACCAGAACCGACTTTATCAATAATCTCATATCTTTCACTGATAAACATTCCGGGTTTAATCATTTCAATACCTTTAACCTTTCTCCTCTTTTATATCTTAATTGATTAGATGATACTTACTAAAACGATTGCAATATTATCTTTACCGCCACATTCATTCGCTTTATAAATCAATTGTTGTACTGCTACATCGAGGTTGTCTTTATTCTGATGAACAATATTAAATATATCCGAATCATCAACCATATTAGTTAAACCATCGGAACATAACAATACAATATCATCTTCCTTCATACCAACTTCGAAGAAATCTGCTGTAACCTTACTATTTGCTCCAACTGCACGAGTAATAATATTTTTTTTAGGGTGAAATTTCGCTTCTTCCTTCTTTAATTCACCTGTTTTTACCATTTCTTCAACTAAAGAATGATCCACAGTAATCTGCTTGATTGCATCATTGATTAAGTACAAACGACTATCGCCAATATTGGCTACATACATAATATGTTCAAGTACCGTTGCTAATACTAAGGTCGTTCCCATACCCTCTAAATCACTTTTCTGCTTCGATTGTTGTATTAGTTTTTCATTTGCTTCATTTATTGCATTTTCTATCAATCCAATAACAGTTTTCTCAGAGCTGTTTATAATGTTTGAAACAATCGTTTCCACACAAAAGCGAGAAGCAAAGTCTCCTGCATTATGCCCACCCATGCCATCGGCAACAATGAATAAATTCGGCAATGCACCAACGCAACTGTCATTGCAGTAAATATAATCTTGATTCACTTCTCTTTTTTGACCTACATCGGTAGCAGAGTATGCTCTCATGTGATTACTTCACCTCCTGACCTGTTATTCTTTCTTGATAACTCTTGCGAAGTTGTCCACAGGCTGCATTAATATCAGAGCCCATTTCTCTTCTAATAGTAACATTAATTCTATTTTTTTCAAGTATATTTTTGAAATTCTGTATATTGTCCTCCGTAGAACGTTTAAAATCGCGCTCTTTAATCGGATTAACAGGTATTAAATTCACATGACAGTTCTTCCCTTTTATTAAATGATATAGTTCTCGAGCATGTGCCTCACTGTCATTAACTCCCTTAACTAAAGAATATTCGAAGCTAATACGACGTTTTGTTTTCTCATAGTAATAATCGCATGCTGATAGAACTTCAGTTAAACTATATCGATTCGCTACTGGCATAATTTTTTTACGTTCTTCATCATTCGGTGCATGTAATGATAAAGCAAGCGTAATCGTTAATCCTTCATCTGCTAGTTGTCGTATTTGATCCGCTAATCCACAAGTAGAAACCGTAATATTTCTTTGCGAGATATTGAGTCCTTTTTCGTTGGATAACATTCGCACAAATCGAACAATGTTATCGTAATTGTCCATTGGTTCCCCTGTTCCCATGATAACGACATTGCTTACTCTTTCTCCTGTTATATGTTGAATACGATAGATTTCATCTAGCATCTCAGAAGTAGTAAGATTTCGAGTTAGACCTCCGATTGTAGAAGCGCAAAATCTGCACCCCATGCGGCATCCAACCTGTGAAGAAATACATACCGAGTTACCATGATGATATTTCATCAATACACTTTCAATTACATGCCCATCTTTCAACTGAAATAAAAACTTAATTGTTCCATCAATTTTTGATTCATAACGTTCTACTTCTTTTAAACAGATGTATTCAAAATGTTCTTTTAATTTTTCTCTTAATGCAACAGAAATATTGGTCATCTGATCGAAGTTTTCCACTAGTTTTACGTGTAGCCATTCGTAAATCTGAGCAGCTCGAAATTTCTTCTCTCCAAGTTTTAATAATTCATCTTCTAATTCATTTATTGTTAATGATTTAATATCAATTTTCAAAAAATTTTACCTCTTTCAATTTGGGTGCCAAAAATACTTTTCTAACATTTATTCGTCATATTGCGCATCAATAAACTTGCTAAAATGGGATGACTAACATAATTCAGGAGCATACTGTTATGAAGTCGTCGGTACTTTGGGCCTGTATTTTAGGCCCTTATGTACCGCTACGAACTTCATTCAAGCGAGAGCGTGTTGCGGATGAATTATGTTAGTCATCCCATACTCATAATATTTCTTTGCGCAATATGACGTTAGCCAACTTTTCTTAATCTAGCAATAAAGAAGCCATCGGTATTCCATTGGTAAGGAAGTACTTGAAGATATCCCTCTTTCGTTGTTTCAGACCACATTTTTTCTGGTAAATACGGGTTGATATCCTCTAATTCAAATCCAAGTGTTTTTAGGAACCTCACATTATCTTCATTTTCCATAGGATTAATTGTACAAGTACTATAGATCAATGTCCTGCCTTGTTTTACATACTGAGAGACGACTTTGAGAATGTCCTTTTGTAAGGAAGCTAACTCTTTCATACTCTCCCAAGTCATATTATACTTGATATCTGGTTTCTTTCCAATAACACCCAAGCCACTACAAGGCAAGTCTGCAATAACGATATCAGCAGATCCGATTAGTTCTTCTTTAAGAACTAAAGCATCCGCTACTTTAGCGGTTAGATTATCTACTTTTAATCGTTTTGCATTTTCAATAATCAAATCTACTTTACGTTGTGTCTTGTCAAAGGCGTATACTCTTCCTGTTCCATTTAATAGCTGTGCTACATGAATCGATTTCCCACCAGGTGCTGCACATACATCAATAATTTTATCATTTGGTTGTACGTTAGCAATTTTTCCTACTAACATAGAGCTTTCATCCTGAACCGTAAATAAACCATTTTGAAAACTAGCAAGGCGCTCTAAAGAATCATAATTACTGATACGAAGCGCTTCTTGTAGTAGATGTCCCTCTTGAACATCCACACCTTCCATTACTAAATTTTCCTTTAGTTTTTCAACTGAGATATTATTTACATCACAACGAATCGTTGTTTCTTTATTAGCACAAAAAGCTTCTAAAATCATTCTTGTATGCTCCATACCAAATCGTTTCGCCCAAAAATTTACGAGCCATAATGGAGTTGAAAATTCATAGCTTAGCTGCTCTGATTTTGATATTTTTTCAGGCATACTCATAAGCATATCTCTCTGTCGAACCATCGATCGCAAGATGCCATTTACAAAGCCTGATAATCCAGTAAGTCCTCGCTTTTTTGCTAGCTTTACTGCTTCATTGCAAACGGCTGATTCCGGAACCTGAGTCATATATTTAATCTGATAAACCCCGATACGTAGAAGGTTACGTATCAGTGGTTTCATTTTGCTTACTTTGATTTTAGAAAATCGATTAATATCATAATCTAGCGTGATCTGTTGTTCTACACAACCAGTTACTAAACGAGAGATAAATGCTCGATCTTGTTTTTCTAACTCAGTTGCTTTTTTTAAACCATCGTTGATTACAATATGACTTAATCTTTTTTCTTCTAATATGTCAATTAACATATCTAGCGCTATTTCTCTAGCGTTCATTCCCAATCCTCCATATAACTTCTATTAATCATTACTTCTTCCTCGATTTCCGAACAGTAAGATCAGACGAAGTAATTGTAAGATAGAAGCTGCTGCTGCTGCAACATACGTAAGTGCCGCCGCCTTTAATACCTTTGAAGTTTTGCTTATTTCATCTTGTCGTAACATACCTGTATCGGATAAAATTCGTATTGCACGATTGGATGCATTAAATTCTACTGGAAGCGTCACAAGCTGAAATAAAACTGCTGCTGAAAACAAAATAATTCCGATTGTAATTAACATTGAAGACCCACCCAATAAGATACCAATAAAAATTAATGGCCAAGAAATTGTGGCTCCAAAGTTTGCCACTGGTACAAGGGAAGCTCGTAATCTCAAAGGGCCATAAGCCTTTTGATCTTGAATTGCATGTCCACATTCATGAGCAGCAACACCAATCGCTGCAACGGACGTACTTCCATAAACACTATCGGAAAGACGTAATACTTTTGTACGAGAATCATAATGATCTGTTAAATCACCTCTTACATGTTCAATTCTTACATTATAAATTCCCGCTTGATGCAAAATCCGTTCAGCTGCCATAGCTCCGGTAAGTCCAGAATATGACTGCACTCTTGAATATTTTGCATAAGTCGATTTCACTTTTATAGAAGCAAGAATACTAAGGATAGCACCGATAAGAATCAAGTAGTAAGTAGGATCAAAATAAAAGCCATATCCAAACGGCATTCCATAGTATAATAACATAGCTACCTCCTGTATGAAGTTGTTTAAACGCCGAGTACTGTTCCAAGTTCTAGTGAATAACCACGAAGGAATTCACTTGCTGTCATTCGTTTTTTACCCTCTAACTGTAATTCCTTAATACTAAGATATCCTTTTCCAGTCTTAACAAGAAAAGAATCTTTGTTTACAGCTACAATAGAACCACAAACATATTCTTCTGGATGAATGCCATTAATTGAAGAAACAACATCAGCGCTCCAAATTTTTAATGTTTTCTGGTGAAGTTTAGTATATGCACTTGGCCAAGGATTCAATCCTCGAATCAAACGTTCTAACACAACTGCATCTTTGTGAAAATCCATGTTTCCCATTTCTTTTTTGAACTGTTTTACATGAGACGCTTTTGTATCATCTTGTTTTTCGTAAATCGCAGTACCATTACGAATTTGCTCTATAGCTATGAGTAATGCATGTGCTCCTACATCTGCTAATTTATCATGTAAACTACCACCTGTTTCCTTTGCGTCTATCTTAACTTCTTCTTTGTATATCATATCACCAGTATCAATCCCAGCATCCATCTTCATGATTGTGACACCTGTTTTTTCTTCACCATCAATGATTACTTGTTGAATTGGTGCTGCTCCACGATATTTTGGAAGTAAGGAAGCATGGACATTGATACAGCCAAGCGGCGGAAGATCTAACAGCTCTTTTGAAAGAATTTGACCAAATGCTGCAACTATAATCATATCTGGTTGTAAGCTTCTCATTTCTTCAATAAAGCTTTCGTCTCTTGCTCTTGTTGGTTGATAAATAGGTAACGAATATTCCAAAGCAACTTTTTTCACATCAGGAAAAGCCATTTCTTTTCCTCTACCCTTTGGTTTATCTGGTTGAGTAACAACTGCTATAACATCGATCTTCTCTTCTAAAAGTGCTCTTAAAATTCTCGCTGCGATTTCCGGAGTACCCATAAAAATAACTTTCATATCGAAAAACCTCTCTTTTATCACAATTAAATATCTAATGTAACGAATCTTACTTTTCTACATAATTCAAGTAAATCGAACTTTTTAGGTACAACCACTCTAATTAGCTAATTGAATTCTACTCATCATCTTCCACTGTTTCCGTATCATGTAAGGAGCCTTCAACTAACGAAACATAAAGTTTTCCGTCTAAATGATCAATTTCATGACAGAATGCCCTAGCAAGTAAACCTTCGCCTTCTATTTCAAATTCTTCCATATTTTCATTCAAAGCGCGAACCTTAACATGATTCGGTCTCGTTACTGTACCAGCTTTTCCAGGTACCGATAAACATCCTTCGTCACCCACTTGTTCCCCATCTGCTTCAATAATCTCTGGATTTATTAAAATAATAGGGGATTCTCCTTCAGGAGTAACATCGATGGTTACTATCCTCTTAAGGATTCCAACCTGTGGTGCAGCTAAACCTACTCCTTGCGCATCATACATCGTGTCCAGCATGTCCTGAATTAAAGTTTTAATCTTATCAGTCATTTCAGTTACTGGTTTAGATTTTTTTTCGAGGATACTATCTCCCATAATTCTAATATTTCTCGTAGCCATTTTATATCTCCTTTTTATCTTAATACCCAATCATTGGGTTGAAATCAAATTGAACGGTAGCATCTGACATTTGTTTGGAAACCTCTGTATAACGTTCCAAAAAGTCTTTTAGCAGAGTTAGTCTATCATATTCTTCATCTTTTATATAGAGTATTCTTCTGTAAACATCATTAATTTTTGATAAATTTGCTTCTGCCGGTCCAATTACAACCATTTCTTCCAATAATTTTTCATCTTCTATCCATTCTTTTGTTGCTCCTGCGATTAATTCCGAAACTAAAGCTACACAATCCTCTTTCTTAGACATAACTAATACTGCCATAATATGTGCGATTGGAGGATACTTCATTAATCTACGGTAATTAATCTCATTCTTGTAAAATTGATCATAATCCTGTTTTGCTGCAGCAACAACAGCATAATGTTCAGGCTGATAAGTCTGAATAACAACCTCTCCCTCGAGTTCACCACGCCCAGCTCGTCCCGTTGCTTGTGCTAACAATTGGTATGTTCTTTCCGCTGCACGATAATCATTCGAGTATAAGGATAAATCCGCCGCTAAAATACCAACTAACGTGACACCTTCAAAATCATGTCCTTTTACAATCATTTGTGTGCCAACTAAAATATCTGCTTTTTTCTTTGAAAAAGCACTTAATATTTCCTCATAACTGTTTTTTCCCTTAGTTGTATCCGCATCCATTCGTAGAATCCGGGCTGTGGGAAACTCTGCTGCGACCATTGCTTCAACTTTTTGTGTCCCTGTTCCGAATGCAGCGATATATTTGGAGTTACAACTAGGGCATAGATTCGGTGATACAGTTTGATACCCACAATAATGACATTTAAGTGTTCGATTATTATGAGCAGTCAGTGAAATATCACAATGAGGACATTTTATTACGTAACCGCAACTTCGACAAGATACAAAGCCAGCGAAACCACGTCGATTCAAAAACAACATAATTTGCTCTTTTTTTGCAAGCCGATCCTGAATCAGTTCTCTTAACTTATAACTAAAGATGGACTTATTGTGTTTTCTCAATTCCTCCTTCAAGTCAACAATATGAACAGTTGGAGTCTTCGATGTCTTCGCTCTTTGTTTTAATTCAAATAAAGTAAATTCTCCAGTTTTTACTTTGTAATATGCTTCGAGCGAAGGAGTTGCCGAGCCCAATACAACAAAAGCATTATTTAAGGAAGCTCGCATAATAGCGACTTCTCTCGCGTGATACTTTGGAGGCATCTCACTCTTATAGCTACCTTCATGTTCTTCATCTATAATGATCACGCCAAGATTTGCGAACGGTGTAAAAAGTGCAGAACGTGGACCAATCATAATATCAATCTCGCCTTTTTTTGCGCGTTCAATCTGGTCATATCGTTCACCTGCCGACATTTTCGAATTTAAAATTGAAACGCGGTCTAAAAATCTTTTACGAAATCGCATTACTGTCTGATAGGTCAGAGCAATTTCGGGAATTAGTAAAATGGCCTGCTTCCCTTGTTGAATGACATAATCAATCAACTCCATATAAACTTCTGTTTTCCCGCTGCCTGTAACTCCATGAATCAAGTAAGTTTTTCGTAATCCCTGCTCATAATCATAAATCACTCCATCTACAATTGATTGCTGCGCTTGATTTAAGATTGCCTTATCAATTTTGATGTCTTTAGTTTCTAGCGGATTACGATATGCAACGAAAGCTTCTATTTCGATAATTCCTGCATCTGATAACGATTGAATCGTCGTTCGAGAAATCTTGAGTGTATTCAGAACATACTCAAAGTTTAAATGCTTTTGTCCTTTAAGTGCCTCTAGCAATTTCACCTTGGCTTTATAACGCTTTTTCGTAAATTCCGTAATCAATAAGTTAAGTTGCTCTTCGTTAACAAGACATTGAATTGACTTCTTTTCCACTTGCTTTACACTTTTCTTAACTGGAATCACGGTTTTTAGAGCATCATTTAAAGTACCGCCATAATTTTCTTTTATATAACCTGCAAGTGTAATCAATTGCCCTTCAATTGGAAGCTTCCCTTCAATTACACTATCTAATGGTTTAATCTTTTCTGGATCAAATTTAGGTGCATCAGATACGGAAACGATATATCCTTGAATTTTTCGATTCCCCTTACCAAAAGGAGCATAAACAGCCGCACCAATATGTGCCTTTCCCTCTAGTTCCTCTGGTATAGCATATTGATACGTTTTATCTAAACTTTCGACAGATATATCTACAATAACATCCGCATATCGCATCTAACACATCAACCTTTCTTAACAAGATTTACAAGTACCTCAAGTTGCATTCCTCTTGATCCTTTAAATAAAATTGCATCCTTCGGTTTTAATAATTTCATAATACAATCTGCTGCTTCCTCTTTTGTTTCGAAAGAATGTACTTCAATAGCAGAATTATGTTCCTTAACTGCCTTTGCAATAAATTTAGCTTCCTGTCCAATCGTAATAACAACATCAATCGCTTTGGCACTTTCGATATGATTCATAGAGTGTTTTGCTAAATACTCACCAACCTCGTAATGACAAGCTTCTGAAATCTCACCTAACTCAAGAATATCAGCAAATACAATTAACTTACGATGATCCTTTGGTAATTCTAATAGAATATTAATAGCACCCTTCATCGAATCCGGACTTGCATTATACGTATCATCGATGACGGTAATCTGATTCACCTTCTCGATTCCTCCACGCATTGTAATCGGATGATATTCCTTCAATCCAAGTTTTGCAATCTTAGGTTCTATTCCATAAAAATCTGCAATATAAAGCGCAGCCAATGCATTTAATACATTGTGTTGTCCAAGAACTGATAACTCTATATTTTCTTGTCGTTTCTCTCCATCTCTAGTTACATAATTATACACGAAATGAGTTTCTTCTCCAACACTTTGAATGTTGGATGCGTAAACAACCGAACTATCATCAGTACCAAAAGTAACAATTTCTGCATATTTTAGCTTATTTTTTGTCTCATCTGATAGATTCATAGTATCAATAAGTTGTGTTTTTTCTTTGTCACTTTTCTTAGGATTTTGGAATGCATCATAAAATTGACGTAATAATCTATCATCTCCGTTGACAAGCAAGACGCTCCCTTTTTCAAGATGATTGCAAATATTTGCTTTTTCGGAGCGAATATTTTCCATTGTTTTTAACTGCCCAATATGTGATACACCAATGTTTGTAATTACTGCAAAATTCGGTTTTGCCACATCACAAAGGCGTTTCATTTCACCAAACTGACTCATTCCCATCTCGATTACAGCAATATCATGCTCGTTCGTAATTCGAGTCATCATTTGTGGTAGCCCAACTTGACTATTCATATTTTTATCTGTTTTCAAAACACACTTTTTTGTTTCTAAAGCCGCAGCAATCATTTCTTTCGTCGTTGTCTTTCCAACGCTTCCTGTAATCCCGATTAGGGGAAGGTTTTGAAACTTAGCGCGGTAATAAGCTCCTAGACATTGCAGAGCAGCAACACTTTGATCCACTTTAATATAAGTCATATCTTCGGTCGCAGGTTCAACAAAATCTCTCATAGTAAAAGTACATCGCATACCATTTTCATATGCATTTTTTATATAATCATGTGCATCCACGCGTTCTCCAATGATTGGTACAAATAACGTACTGTTATCTCCCTCTTTGGAGTTTGTGCTAAACTTATCTATCGTTCGACTAGAATCACCCTGAATCATCGTACCTCCAACAACCTGGGCAATCTCGTTCATCGTAAAAATTGCCATTTTAACCTCTCCTACCTATAAGTGAGTAACTCACTTATTTTTATTTTTAGCTTAGGTTTAGCTTTTACCCTACAAGCAAGCCTTTTGTTCTTCTGTCATTTCATCTAGTATTTCTTGAATCAATTCTCGTTCATCCATATGATGTTTTTGACCACATATTTCTTGATAGTCTTCGTGTCCCTTACCCGCTAATAGAATAACATCACCATCTTTAGCATTTAAGATACAGTATCGAATTGCTTCTTTACGATCAATGATTGCAATATACTTTCCTGGACCTCGTTTAACTCCAACCACAATATCATCAATAATAGATTGAGGTTCCTCATATCTCGGATTATCCGAAGTTACAACTGTAAGATCAGCTTTATTGGACGAGATTTCTCCCATCTCAAAGCGACGGTCACGAGAACGGTTACCACCACAACCAAACATGCAAACTAATCGATTTGGTTGATATTCACGTAATGTAGTTAAAACACTGTCTAAACTCATCGCATTATGAGCATAATCAATCATCAACGTAAAACGTTTGGATATTGCAATCGGTTCAACTCTACCCTTAACTTTTACAGATAACAATGCTTCTTGAATTTTTTCAATTGGGACTGCAAAATGACGACAAATTGCAATTGCAGTCAAAGAATTGTAAACACTAAATTTACCTGGGATATCAACTTGAACATGAAAATCCATGAGTCCCTTAATATCATAAGTTACTCCTAAGTTGCCAAGATGTGAATGTAAATCCACATTGACAGCTCTTAGACTCGCACTTTCGCTCATACCGTATGTTTCTACTGAACATGTATGATTTTCAAGAATTTCTGTAAGATGGCTGTCGTCTGCATTTAGAATTCCAACCTTACATTGTTGAAACAACAATGATTTACATGCGATATAATCAGCAAAATCTTTATGTTCTCCTGGCCCAATATGGTCTGGCTCTAGATTAGTAAAGATTCCAAAATCAAACGTAAATCCTCCAACACGATAAAGCATTAGTCCTTGCGAAGATACTTCCATAACGACGCACTCGCAACCTGCTTTCACCATTTCATTAAAATATTCTTGTACATAGTAAGACTCTGGTGTTGTATTATTCGCTGGAATTTTAACATCACCAATAATCGTCTCAATTGTACCTATTAAACCTGTCTTATACCCAGCTTTTTCTAAGATGGATTGAACCATATATGCTGTAGTTGTTTTTCCCTTGGTTCCAGTAATACCAATGGTTTTCAACTTTTCTGCCGGATAATTAAAGTATGCTGCTGACATATAACTTAAAGCTTTTCTCGTTTGATCTACTTTTATTATAGTTACATTCTCGTTGTCTATTGAAACCTCATCTTCCACTACTAAGGCAACTGCTCCCATAGATACTGCTTTTTGAGCAAATTCATGCCCATCACTCATAACACCTTTCATACAAACAAAAACAGAACCAGCGATTACCTTTCTAGAATCAAACACTAACGTTGTAATATCAACATCTTCATTTCCTTTGATTACTTCATACTGTAATTTCTCCAACAAACTTACTAATTTCATATTAATCCTCACAATTCTTCCATATGCTATAGGTAAAACACAAAAATTGAATTCTCACCTATGAACTATTTTTCTACTTTTCTTAATACTTATTATACGTAACTTCATCACGACAAATTCCCACGACTAAATTTAGCCGTGGGAAATGCTTACATTCTATCATATAATTCTTCATATTTTCTCGCTGAATTATTCCACGAGAAATCTTTTGCCATACCTTGATCAATTATCTTATTCCATTCACGCTTTTTATTATAATAAATGTGCTTTGCATACCGTATTGTATCTAACATCTCATGTGCATTGTAGTTCGCAAAACTGAAACCTGTTCCTTTGCCTTCGTATTCATTGTAAGGTTCCACGGTATCTTTAAGTCCGCCTGTTTCTCGAACAATAGGCACCGTACCATAACGTAAACTCATCAACTGACTTAAACCACATGGTTCAAACAAGGAAGGCATTAAAAAGGCATCACAAGAGGCATAAATCTTATGAGAGCGCTCATTCGAATAGAAGATGTTTGCGGAAACTCGATTACCATACTTCCAAGCGAAATGTCGGAATAAATTTTCGTATTTTTCCTCTCCTGTTCCCAGTACTACAAGCTGTGTATCCTCAGCGCATATTTCTTCTATGACATAATCGACTAAATCCAAACCTTTTTGGTCTGTTAGCCTAGAAACAAGTCCAATCATAAATGTTTTCTCATTTACATCTAAACCTAATTCCTTCTGCAGTGCTTTCTTATTCTTGCACTTTTCTTTTCGAAAATTCTTGGAACTATAAGGATATGCAATTAGATTATCCTTCTCTGGGTCATACTCTGAATAATCAATACCATTCACAATACCAAATAATTGGTTGGAGCGTGCCCTCATTAGACCGTCCAACCCTTCTCCATAGAAAGGCATCTTAATTTCTTCTGAATATGTTTCGCTTACTGTCGTAACATAGTCAGCATATACGATTCCGCCCTTCAGATAGTTAGCATCACCATAAGCCTCTAACTTATCTGGTGTAAAATAAATGGAAGGTATTCCTGTAATATCCATTACTTTACTTTTATCCCATATACCTTGGAATTTCAAATTATGGATTGTCATAATTGTTTTTATATTATTAAAAAATTGATTATCTTGGAATAAAACATTTAAATAAATAGGAATCAATCCAGTTTGCCAATCATGACAATGTATGATATCCGGTCGAAAATCAATCGCCGGTAATGCTGATAATGCTGCTTTTGAGAAGAAAGCAAATTTTTCAATGTCTTCATGAATATAACCATATGGTTTAGACCCTGCAAAATAAAATTCATTATCTATAAAATAGAAATGTACACCTTCATATTCCATTTCTAAAATACCAACATATTGATTTCTCCAATTTAATTCCATGTAAAAGTGCGTTTTATATACCATCTGTTGTTTTAGCTCGTCCGGTATAGCCATATATTTCGGAACCATTACTCTTACATCATATTGATCTTTATTTATGTATTTTGGTAAGGATCCTACAACATCAGCTAAACCACCTGTCTTAATAAATGGTACACTTTCTGACGCAACAAATAAAACATTTTTCATAACAAAGCCTCCACATTTTTGTATAGTCACATTATATCCTAATATTCGACTAAAAAAAAGGGGAAACGATAATTTTTTTCATTGGATGATTCTCACATTCTTAATTTATATTCTAAACGTATCTTGTCAGCAATCAATGCTACAAACTCAGAATTGGTTGGCTTACCTTTCCCATTACTTACTGTATATCCAAATAAATCATCAATCGTATCCATCTTGCCTCTACTCCATGCTACTTCGATTGCATGACGAATTGCTCGTTCTACACGACTTGGTGTTGTTTTATGACGTTTTGCAATCGATGGATACAGTTGCTTCGTAATTGAATTTAACATCTCATTATCATCCACTGACATCATAATTGCATCACGTAAATACTGATACCCTTTGATATGAGCAGGAACTCCTATCTCATGGATAATATTGGTTACATCTGATTCCAAATTTTTCTCTTTATAGGAAGTTGGATTATCAAATGTATTAAGCTTATGATTCTCTACTAATCTAGCATGAGTCTCTGCTTTCAGCTGTTTGATACGACTCAGTACCATATTATTATCAAAAGGTTTGAGGATATAGTAGCTAGCCCCTAGCTCAAAGGCATTCTCAGTTACACGTTCTTGTCCGATGGCAGTTATAACAATAAATGATGGAGTTTTCTTTAAATCATTGTTTTTTTTCACTTTCTCCAATACACCTAAACCATCAAGTTTTGGCATAATAAGATCTAATAAAACTACATCTGGGTTTTTTTCCTTGATTAGTTCTAGAGCATCAATTCCATTCTCAGCTTTACCTAAAACATCAATTTCTCCATCACTTTTTAAAACTTCTTCCAGTAAATTCAGCATGCGTATATTGTCATCGACAATAACAACACCTATTTTCCCCATAACCAGTCCTCCTTTATATTGTCTTACTTACTCTCAGTTGGCGCCATAACTGTGAGTTTTATCTTAACAAAATACAAAATTTTGTCTTTGCACATATAAATGTTTAACTTGATTGTAGTTCTGTGATATTTCAACATAACTTACAAAAGAATTATATCCATAAATTGCCAAATGTTCAATCCTATTTTAACGCATTGCTCGACATTTTGTCAATGAATTCCTTTTTGTTTTTTCCATATCTTTCTATTTCAGTTTTGTATGATCTTTTATACCTATTGCAGTATTTGTAACATATTCTCAACAAATGTGCCATAACCCATAGATGCATCACGAATAAAAACATGTGTAACAGCACCAATTAATTTATTATCTTGAATAATAGGACTTCCGCTCATACCTTGTACGATACCACCAGTTAATGACTTTAAACGCTCGTCCGTTATTTTGATAACTAAACCTTTACTTTGACTATTACCGAAATCAATCTCTGTAATTTTGATCTTATATTCTTTGATCTCACCATCTACATTGCATAAAATAGATGCATCACCAATTTTAATGTCCTGCTTTAACCCAATTTGAATTGGCTTATTTAAATATTTGCTTGATATCTTATCCTTTATATTTGCCTTTGTACCTATATTACCAAAAATACCTTGAACAGAATTCTCATATATTGTTCCAAGTTTCGAGTTTTCACTTTCATGAATAATGCCACTTAATTCACCAGGAGTTCCTGTTTTTCCTTTTATAATGTTTATGATCTCAGCATCATAAATGCTTCCATCGCCTACATTCATTAATAAACCAGTATCAACATCCGTTATCCCATGACCTAATGCTCCAAACTGGCCCGTAGTTGTAATAAATGTCAGCGTTCCAATACCTTGTGTATCATCTCGTATCCAACTTCCAATCTTATATTCACCCTCTGCTGTTTCTACTGGTTTAACATTCACTTTCATCAGCTTGGCATTGCGCTTAATATCAAACTCAATCGTATTACCTTTGGATTTTTGTATCACATCAATTAACTGTTCTTTCGATTCAATCTCGCTACCATTTGCCACCATAATATAATCGCCTGTTTTTAAACAATTTAACGAGGGTTCATAATTCATGCCATCTTTCGCTGTTACTTTAGCCGTACCTAGAACAAGTACTCCATCCGTATTTAAAGTAATACCAATTGTTCCCCCACATGGAATTACCTCGACTGTATCAATAACATCTAACTTTATCTCTTTTATTGAAAGCCAACCAAATAACTTAACAACTACTTTATAAGAACCAGTTTTTTCAGAATGTAGAGAAAAAGGTTTACTTAAATCAATGTTTAAGGAACCAGCTGGTATATTGCTCGAATTTCTTTGAGAAACACTGATATCATCAGCATAAATATCTGCTTCCATTGGCATAGCCAAATCGAAATTATGCTCTTTTCCTGCGAGAATTCGAATCCTCTCAGGTATCAATGTGTTTATTTTGTAATAAGAAAATGCTATGATACCAATGATGGTAATAATAAATAACACAGTTAACATTCGTCGATATTTTTTTCTTATGGGATCGGCATTCTTACGACATTCATATTCATCACGCATACTAAATTCCTGCCTTTCTATCCATTACAAAAGGATATACTTTAGTAGTATATCCTTTTCATTAGATTTCATATCGTTAGTTAGTATGCGTATTAAAAAAAATATCAAACTAGGAGATTAAGTCTTTGTTTCCATGACTCTTTATGGAATGTGCAAGAGATTTCATCTCCTTTGCACTGTTTAGAACATTATCAGTAATTTTGGCACCACCAAGAATTCTAGCTAATTCAGAAATTGCTTCTTCTTCCTTTAATTGTCGAATCATCGTCTGAGTAGATTTTCCATCTGTCTTCTTCTCGATTACATAATGAGTATCTGCCATAGCAGCAATCTGAGGTAAATGTGTGATACACAAAATCTGATGTTCTTTTGCTAACACACCAAGTTTTTCAGATACTTTTTGTGCAGTTCTTCCACTAATTCCAACATCAATTTCATCAAAAATTAAAGTAGAAATATCATCTTTTTTCGCCATAACTGATTTTATTGCTAACATAATTCTAGAAAGCTCACCACCAGATGCAACTTTGGCGAGAGGTCGCATTGGTTCTCCAGGATTTGTCGAAATCATAAATTCGACATCATCGAAACCATTTGCTGTGAACTCATCCAATTTTGTAAAGCTTATCTCAAATTGTACATCTAAAAAATTAAGGTCAATTAATGCCTGAACTAATCGTTCCGTCAAAACACTAGCCTTTTGCTTTCGTATCTGTGATAGCTGTTCACATTCTTCGTTTAATTTTTCTTCGTATGCTTTTATCTTTTGCGTTAACTTAGAAAGATATTCATCATAAGCTTCGTATTTCACTTTTTTCTCTTCACACTTTTTATAATATGTAAGAATATCTTCAATATGATTACCATACTTTGCTTTTAAACGATTAATAAGATTAAGTCGTTCTTCTACTTGTTCAAGCTCATCACTAGAATCTGAACAGTGATCCATATATTCTGACACATCACGATTAAAGTCATTCAATAAGCTTTCAATATCATTCATCTGTAATAATAAACTATTTAGTTTTTCATCATAATTTGCTATTTTTTGAAGTTGTTTTACAGCTCTTGAAACATTATTCGCTGCACTATCATTCTCTTCAGAAGTAAAACTATATGCTTGGGATAGACTTTCCAAAATATTTGCAGCATTGCTAAGTCGTTTATATTCACTCTGTAAAAGATCATCTTCTCCAATTTTCAGCTTCGCATCGTCGATTTCCTTCATCTCATATTCTAAAAATGATAGTTCACGAAGACGCTTGTCCTCATCGATTTCTGAAGAATTCAATTCTTCTTTTAATTTTGCATATTCTTGATACAGCATTGAGATACTCTCTTTATATCGAAATGCTTCTTCTTTTGCAAAGCGATCTACCATACTCAAGTGTACATGTTTATATAGAAGCGACTGATGTTCATGCTGACCATGAATGTCTAATAGATAGCCCGCAATACTTTTTAAAATCTGGGTAGTCACATTTTCTCCATTAATCTTGCAGATATTTCTACCACTTTGCATTATCTTACGAGAAATTAAGATTTGATCCTCTTGTATCTCAATGTCGTTTTCTTCCATCAATTGAAATACTTCTTTTCGATCTGTCTGAAAAACCAATTCAACCAAAGCAAATTCCGCATTCTTTCGGATAATATCCTTTGTCGTTTTTCCACCTAGTGCAAAATTAATCGAATCAATTAAAATTGATTTACCAGCACCTGTTTCACCAGTCATTATGTTCAAATGATTTTGAAAAAATACTTCAACCTCATCGATAATCGCAAAATTTTTTACATGCAGACTGCAAAGCATCCTAACCCCTCCAATCTAAATCAACTACTCTATTAATGTAGTATGTAACAACAAAATCAAACATATGTTCGTTTTTATCTTATCACAACCAGAATTATTTTTCAACTGTTCTTTTTATACTTTAGCTCTATTAAATAATAGTATTGGTATATGGGAATGGTTGAAGGAGGGATGTAATTTCCCCTCCTTTTTAAGCTCAATTACTTAATTTTCTTTATCTTATACCTCATTAGTAAACTTTACTAAATCAAGTTTGAGATTGTTAAATGTAAATCCTTCCTTTTCTATATGAGTCTGCTTTAATCCAAGCTTTTTTAAAACAGCTATACTTGCAGGATTTATTGACACTGCATCTGCATAAATTTTTACATTAGGAAAAGCATCTTTTAGATATTGCATAAATGCCTTAGTCACTTCGCTGATATAGCCTTTTCCCCAATATGCTCTTGAGAGTTGATAAAACAATCCAAAACTCTCGTTTTCCATATTTATGACTGGAGAACCAATTATTCCAATAGCTTTGTTATCTAACAGTATTAAAAAAATATTAGGAAACTTTTTATCTGAATAATTAATAAACATTTCTATCTTACACTTACATTCATCAATTGAATTAAGTAATGGCATATATGTGTATTTGATAACTTCAAAATCATTCCACAACTCAAATAAATCTAAAGCATACTTTGTATCGAATTCTACAAGTTGTAACCTTTCTGTTTTAATAATAATAATAATCACTCCTTTCCCTCAAACTCTTCTATTTTTTTTCATATTAACAAACAATTTCATCCGTCATTTTGCACGTAAAAGCTTACTAAAAAAGTCTTATTTCTATCTTAAGTATTTTTGGCACAAGAATCAACATAAAACAAAGGATGACAAAAGTACTTTTCAATAACTTCATTCATCATTTTGCACGTAAATAATCTCGCTAAAAAAGGGATGACAAACATAATTTAGTAGCAACTGTTATGAAGTCGTCGGTACTTAGGGCCTGTATTTTAGGCCCTAAGTACCGTTACGGCTTCATTCAAGCGAAAGCGTGTTGCGGATAAATTATGTTTGCCATCCCTTTCTCAAAACATTTCCTTGTGAACAATGACGTCAACTTACGGTATTTTTGTCACTGTTACTTTACATGTAAGCCTTCTACCATTGACAACTGCGTAGACATTCGTTGTGCCAATGGCTTTTGCCGTTACTTCACCATTAACAACCGTAGCTATTTCTTGATTCTCCACATCCCAACGTGGCTTTAAGTTACTAGCTCCAGCGCCATCAACCTCTAGGCTTATAATAGTTCGCGTATATTGTGGTAATGTGATACTCGTTTTACTCAATCCAACTACATATACCTTAATTGTACCTTTGCGCCCCGATTCTGTCATAACGGTAATATTAGCTGTACCGATGCCTTTTGCTGTAATTTTACCACTTTTTGCTCCAACCGATGCTACTAACTGGTTATCAGAACTCCAAGATACAGTATCTGTGGAATCATTCGGAACGATAGAAATTGCAACTGTCTTCGTTTCGCCAGGCGACATTACTAGATCAGATTCTGATATCGAAATACCAGTACTAGCAACAGGTGCGATAACTCTCACATAACATATTGATTTCACACCGCTTGAATCCTTAGCTTTTACGGTAATAATTGCATTACCAGGACTTAAAGCAGTTATCTTTCCATTCTTGTCTACAATTGCGATATCTTTTGCATTCGTTGTGAAATTCGGTGTTTTATAGGTTGCATTGGAAGGTGACACTTTTGCTTTTAAATTATAAGATTTACCTTGAACTAAAGTAATATAACTTTGATTAAGTTCAATACTTGTTACTAGTCGACATACTCGTACAACACAAGATGCTTCTGCTTCACTGCCATCCGTTGCAACAACAGTAATTGTAGCAGTTCCAAGTTTTTTGCCTTTTATTCTTCCCTTTTCATCTACAGTTAAAATATTAGAATCACTGGAATACCATTCCAATTGTTTATTCGTAGCTTTTTCACCATTAATCTTTGCCGTTAATGTATATGTTTTACCAAGGCCAAGACGATACCAAGTACGGTTCAGTGTAATTGAAGTAATTAACTCTTCAACAGTAACCATACAATAATCTTTATAATTACCATCATCTGAGGTAACCGAAATCATTGCAACACCGCCACCAATACCAGTAACTACACCATCTGAATTAACAGTTGCAACTTCTTCATTAGAGCTTTCCCAGCTTACCCCTTGATCATCCGCTGTAGCAGGTAATACACTAGCCTCTAATTCAAGCTTATCACCAACATAGATTGTTTCCTCTGCACTGCTTATCGATATACCTGTTACCGGTTGTAGTACTGTTACCGTACAATAACCAGTAGAACCACTCTTTGTTTTTACCATAATAATTGCAGTACCTGCACTCTTTGCAATTACCTTACCACTCTTTGATACAGTTGCTACTTTAGCTTCACTTGATTCCCAAGTCAACGTAGTCTCAGTCGAATCTGCAGGCGTCAGCTTTGTTTCCAAATAGTAATAATCGCCAACACTCATCGTCAGTTTTGTAACATCTAACTTTACAGCAGTCGCTGTTCGGCTAACTGTAACAGTACAAGTTGCCATATATCCACCATCTGAAGTTTTTAAGATGATAACTGCTGTACCTACACTTCTTGCTGTAAGTAAACCTTCATTATTAACAGTAACAACAGAAGAATTAGAGGAAGTCCAAACAACAGATGCATTACTTGAATCACTTGGCTTGATTGAATAAGTCAAACGGAAGGTTTCACCTACATACATAGCTCTTGAAGCATAATCCAAAGTAATACCTGTAACCGATTTTGTAACTGTTACTTTACATATTGCATAAATTTCTGCGTTCACTTTTGAAGTAACCATAATAGAAGCAGTACCTGATTTTTTAAGAGTAACTAAACCATTGGAATCAACTGTAATAACCGAGGTGTCGGTTGATTTCCATATAACTTCCTGGTCTTGAGCATTTACTGGAAGAATTGCTGCATACAATTGAAACTTCTTATCTGCTAATGGAATTGTAACATCAGTTTCCGACAAGGTAATAGATTCAATTGGTTGATATACTCGAACCAAACAGGATCCAACAACAACATTATCTTTATTAATCGCACTAACTACTGCAACACCACCACTAACACCTGTAACTGTTGCTGATAAATCACCTGCAGTTGAGATTTTAACTACGGATTCATCTGAGGATACCCATACAAGTTTTAAATTATTTAACTTTGGAGTAACTGTTGCATTGATTGTAAGGTTGTCACCTATCGCAATATCTTTTTCTATTGGATCTAAGGTGATTTTAGTTACCGATGAAATAACCTTTATATTACACTTTTGTGTCTTAGTTACACCATTGATAACTTGTTGAACAGTGATTACAGCGTCACCAGCTTTTACACCAGTTACTAAGCCATCCTCATCAACCATTGCTATCTCTGGATTACTTGATGTCCATGTAATTGGTGCAGAGCTATTGGAGGCGTATAAGATAAGCTGCATAGAAGAGCCTACATAAATCGTTGCCGATGTTGTATTTAAATTAATTCCATCTACAACGTTAACATTAAGTGTCTCATCTTTTGCTCCACCAGCAATACCAATATCAGTAGCCTTTAATTTTATTTGCGCTAAACCACTGGCCATACCAGTGATAACTCCTGAACCATTGACAGAAGCAATTGTTTCATTTAAAGGTATGTAGTTATACCACGACTTATCTGGAAGATTTGAATTTTGAACAATATCATAATAATCTCCAACTGTCATCGTAATTGTACCAGTAGGGAGATATACTTTAACCTCAACTTTAATTGTAAACTGATTGATATGAGTATTATCTTCACTAAAAAGGTCCGTTGGCCTAGCTGTTATAAAATATGTACCTGCCTTGACATTCGTAAAGGTTACATTTCCACTAACGTTACTTACAATCATATCCATTAATGGCGATTTATCCGGGTTAATCTTTTCACCATTAATGCTATCACCCTTATGTACTGTCCATACTAGATTACTTGCTTTCGTAGCATTTGTATTAATCGTAAAGGAGGAACCTAAAGCTTCAAATTCTATTTTATCTTTCATTGGTTCACTAGAAGTTGAAACCTGCCCTATCGGAGAAACAAATACAGGGAATTCAATTGAAGCTTTTTTCCCATTATATGAGGTTGTTGTCTCAACTATAACTGTAGTATAACCCGCGCCTACTGCAGTTAGTATACCACTTTCATCAACCTTCACAACGTCCTCATTATTACTCTTCCATAAAATTGCTGGGCCCGTCACTGTAATTGCAGAAGAAGTGGCAACCGTATTATTAGTTACACCGGGTTGATATTGAACATTCTTTAACTTTACAAGATAATGAGAACGTTCGAATGCACTACCAGTCACAGGAACCGTACTTAACTGAAATCCAACCTTACCTTCACCATCACCCCAACTTAAATTGTTAACCAAACCAAATTTATCATCCGTCGTCGTATTCGCAGATGGTCTTGTATCGATTTCCAATGGCACATAAATTTGGCAGTATACTGGATAATCTACACCATTATAATGAACAATAAAAGCAAACTGAGAATATCCAGGACCAACTGCTTTAACAGTAGCTTTATATTTTGATTCATATGAAACAGAAATAACATTCCTATTATATTCTAACCAGTCGATCGTTGCATCCGACGGTATGCTTCCAGAGGAATGTGAAACACCAAGACTTAATGTACTTTCTGTCATTGGGATTAAACTGCCATCAGCATAATTACCAGCATCCGATTTAACGAAAAACGAACCTGGTGCTATGGTAACCTCAGCAGCTTCTGCAGTTGACACAATCGGAGTAATGGAAACTTCACCATTACCACTCGATATTGGCATTAAATTCATAAATAAAACGGCAAACAGCATTAATATCGCAATTTTTCTTCTTCCTTGAATTTTCATTCGTAAACCTCCATTAATTCTATGCGCAATGTTGATTGAGTTCCACGTTCACTTCTAATAAAAGCTTATTCGACATATATGACACTTATATGTCATTACGCAAAAAAATATATATTTCATTATTCTTATCGGCAAATTATCAGATTACTTAAGAGTTTTTATTCGAGTTTTTACTGCATAAAATTACCACACATATAACAAGAGGTTGTCACATGACCACGTAATCATTTATTCGTTAAGAAGAGTGATGCTAACTAATTTCTATTATATAGGAATTCGATGAAACCTATTATGTAGATGCTTGAATGAAAATAGCACCAGATGTTATTGAACGAGATAGTCTAATAACATCTGGTGCTATTTTTGGACTTATGTATGCAACAAAATATTCTTATTGTTATAATCATTTAACTTAGTCCAATCATCAAATGACATCCTGTACTCAAAAGATGGTACTTCTTGTCCTAAACCTTCAGAATAATATGTACCTTCCTGTATGAATGAAAATCCCAATTTTTCAATTAAGTATCTAGATGAAACATTGGTTTGTATGCAACACGCCCATACATACTTAATTTCATTTGTAAATAATTGCTCAAGGATAAGTGGGAGAATTTCACTCATAATTCCTAAACGATGATATTTTTTATTTAAGGCAAAAGCAAGTTCTCTTGTGTCGTCCCTTTGTTCTTCTGAATCTTCGTGTACAGCAAGGTATCCGATGACTTTACCAGTTGCTATTAATTCTAGTGCATATATATTGGGATTTGTAATCCACTCTTCAATTACGCATTCCACTTCTTCAAAAGACTGATTTGGTGCCCATCCGATCATTTGGCATAGTTCAACCTGATTGAATATTTCAAAAAAGTCATGCGTGTCCATTTTCATAACATTTCTTAATTTAATTCTATTTGCTTCCATAGTGCTCCTTTTTAAATTGTAAATTTACGATTTCCTCATATGTAAATACGTAAGCTCTTGCAGTTCAGTTCCATTGAAATATATTTTACCACAAAAGCCAGGCTTCTTGAAGCCTGGCTTTTGTGTTTTCGAAACCATCTTTAAATTTAGTGCGACAGCCCCATATTAACTTCTAGCTTACAACCTAGCCTTCATAATCTGACCAGTTCGTATAAACCTCTTGTACATCATCGTCTTCGTCAAGAAGATCAAAGGTACGGTTGATATTCTTAATATCCTGTTCGTCCGTTAAATCAACATAAGTTTGAGGAATCATTGTAACATCTGCTTGTACCATTTTAATTCCCTCTTTTTCAAGTGTTTCACGTACTGCAGAAAAGTTATCAGGAGCTGTAAGTATTTCAAAGCTATCTTCTTCCTCATTAAAATCTTCCGCACCAGCATCAAGTGCCATCATCATAAGGTCATCTGCATCCATATCACATTCTTCTTTATCAATGATAATCTGACCTCTTTCATCGAACATGTAAGATACACAGCCTGGAGTACCAACGCTTCCGCCACCTTTCGTAAATGCATTTCTTACGTTAGCAGCTGTTCTATTTTTATTATCAGTTAACGCTTCCACGATAATTGCAGTACCGCTTGGGCCATAACCTTCATATGTTACGAATTCATAATCAACACTTGCTCCCTCACCGGCAGCTTTTTTAATACTACGATCAATTGTATCGTTAGGCATATTATTGGATTTTGCCTTTGCAATGATATCCTTTAGCCTGCTGTTGTTGTTAGGATCAGCGCCACCCTCTTTTACAGCAACTGCAATTTCACGACCAAGTCTTGTAAATATCTTACCTTTAGCCGCATCATTTTTTTCTTTTTTATGTTTGATGTTAGCAAATTTTGAATGTCCTGACATTTATAATACTTCCTTTCCGATTCTAATAGCCATCGAATATTTTACCACGGTTCTTCCAACGTTTCAATCAATATTTTCATATTGTGACTCTATGCTTAAGTAGGAAACATATGAATATTGAGATCGATCTTTTCTTATATGAAGTATTGATTTTCATATAGTGAAGGATTTATTTATTACCACTTTTAATAATTCTTGATAGCTTCTCCATTACCTTAATCGTATCTGGAACTGTACGAACAGCACACATAATTGTATCGTCACCAGCGATACAACCAACAATTCCATCAAAGTGTAATGCATCTAATGCTGCGGCAACTGCCATAGCCATTCCAGAAACTGTTTTTACTACAACAATATTCTGTGCCATATCCATAGAAATAAATCCATCACGTAAGATACGAATATACTTTTCAGCCATACCAGACTCTTGATTTGCTAGCACAATATATTTTTGTTTCCCCTGTTCCGTAGCAACTTTTGTAAGCTTTAACTCTCTTATATCTCGTGAGATCGTCGCTTGTGTCACATTATATCCTGCTTTAACAAGTAAATCTGCTAATTCCTCTTGCGTCTCGATATCGTGCTTTGTAATTAATTCTATGATTTTACTTTGTCTACCAATCTTCATTATTTATACCCTCCTAACACAATCTTCACTATAGTATAATTTTTTAATTCACTTCTCTTAATTTTGTCCGTAATAAATCAAAAAAGCTTTGTCGTTGAAAGCGTATGAGTTTCGTTGTTAAGTTTGATTTCTTAATTACTATTTTATCGTTAGCAGCAAGATTAAAGGCTTTATCCCCATCAAATGTAACAATTACCTCTTCCTCCTGAGTCTTCTTACTTTCTCGGATACGAATCTCCACAGTATCTTCACCTGAAACTACAATACTACGTCCATTAAAAGAATGAGGACAAATTGGAGTAATAATGATTGCTTTACTTTCTGGTGTTACAATTGGGCCTCCTGCAGATAAACTATATCCAGTGGAACCAGTTGGTGTTGAAATAATAACACCATCCCCCCGATAATCCTGTACCCAAGAATTGTTCACATAAATACCTACACCAATAATTCGAGAAAAACCACTTCGTGCAATTACTACATCATTTAATGCATAGTAACTTTCCGTATCCTTCTCAGTTTTCGGTAATGACTGATAACTAGTTTCAAACATCATTCGTTCTTCCACAACATATTCGCCATGAATCAAATCAAGCATAGCATCCTTAATGCTATGAAGTTCAATCTCAGCTAAAAAACCTAGCGTCCCTAGATTGATTCCTAAAATAGGTATATCTGTATATAATAGATCATGTGCTGCATTTATGATTGTACCATCTCCACCAATCACAATTACACACTCTGTATCACTCGGAATTGTAGCTACATCTGTGAAATGATCATTCGTAGCTGCTTGCTCTGCGACTACAACAGAACAGTTATTCTCTTTTATGACATCCATGATTTGATTCGTAACAGATAAATCAGTATCCTTTTCACGATTTGCTATAATGCAAAACTTTTTCATGTCGCCTCCAAGAATGTATTTTTTTTACTCACGTATGTATAATTATAACAGCATGCCATCATTTAATCAAGGAATTATTATTGAAGTCCCACACGCTCTTTGTGTGGGCTTGTGAGTGTAGCGCGCCGAAGAAAATATACCATCCACATCTTTCTTTTTCACGATTTCACACTGGATGAATGAACTTGTTTGTGATTTTAAAAACTTTGCATGAAAGAAAGATGTAGATGGTATGTTTTCGGAGTGCCTTACAAGTCCCACACGCTCTTTGTGTGGGCTTGTGAGCGTAGCGCACCGAAGAAAATATATCATAGAGTTCATCCTTTTTCATAACCTATATCACAAACAATTTCACACTGGATGAATAGCTGTTTGTGATTTTAAAAACTTTGCATGAAAGAAAGATGTAGATGGTATGTTTTCGGAGTGCCTTACAAGTCCCACACGCCTTTTGTGGGCTTGTGAGCGTAGCGCGCCGAAGAAAACATACCATCCACATCTTTCTTTCTCACAATTGAACAAAATCACAAACAGCTATTCATCCAGTCTTTCATGGGCTTTTGCCACAACTTCAGGTACCATAGCTAAAAATTCACTAATCTCTTGCATTCCGGACTTTCTCATATGAAGCAAATATTCGATATTACCTTCAGGTCCTTTAATCGGTGAAAAATCTAGGTGAAGTAATGTAAATCCTAAAGAAGATGCATAAGACATCACCATCTCAATCACTTCCTCATGTACTTTTGTATCACGAACAACACCCTTTTTCCCAACCTTTTCACGGCCTGCTTCAAACTGTGGCTTAATTAGACAAACAATTTCAGCATTATCTTTCATCAAGGAATAAACAGGTGCTAATACTTTCGTCAAGGAAATAAATGCAACATCAATTGATACAAAATCTACTTGTTCCTGGATATCTTCGCTAGTTACATAACGGATATTTGTCTTTTCCATCGAGATTACTCTCTCATCGTTGCGTAACTTCCATGCAAGCTGATTCGTACCTACATCGATTGCATAAACTTTAACAGCACCATTTTGTAACATACAATCGGTGAAACCACCTGTAGAAGAACCAACATCCATACAAACTTTTTCTTGTAAGTTAACGCCATGAACATCTATCGCCTTTTCTAATTTATATCCACCACGACTTACATATTTCATTTGATTGCCGCGCACCTCAATCGAAACATCATCTTTAAACATGCTACCTGCCTTGTCTTCCTTTTGTCCATTGACATAGACAGCTCCTGCCATGATTAATGCCTTTGCCTTTTCTCGAGATTCCACAAGATTTCTTTGTACAACCAAAACGTCTAATCTTTCCTTCATCACTACCTCATTTCGTTACATACAACTTTATCTGTCGAGTTGATTCATTATTTTATTATGATTGTCCAATATTCTTAAAGTGATGATTCCATCAATCAAATCATCACTTTCGAAAGAAGATGAACTATTTATTATAATAACACTCTCTTAGTTAAACAATCTATTTTAATACCTCAAAGCTCTCAAGCTGTTGATAAATCTTCTTTGTAATCTGTTCTGCAGAGAGTCCAAACTTATCAAGCAACATGTCTCTGTTTCCATGTTCAATGAATTGGTTTGGTAACGAAATATTGATATGTCGAATATGAAAATGACCATGTTCACTTAAGAATATAGAAACTGCTTCTCCAAATCCACCATGTTTAATGCCTTCTTCTAGGGTAACAATCACCTTATGGCTCTTTGTCAACTCAGATAACATATCTTCATCCATCGGGATTACAAATCGAGCGTTCACTAATGTTACACGATGACCTAACTCTTTTAATTGCTCTCTAACCTCTACTGCTGTTTTTACCATACTTCCTACGGCAACCAAAGCAATTTCTGATTCTTGTTCTAGGATTTGACTTTTACCATAGATAATTTCTTCACACTCATCTGTATATCCACGGTAAATTGCAGATCTCGGATAACGAATTGCTATTGGTCCTTGATAATTCAAAGCAAATTGCATCATCTTTTCTAATTCGATTCCATTCATTGGAGCAACAATTGTCATTCCAGGCATCGCTGATAAAAAGGAGAGGTCAAAAAGCCCTTGATGTGTTTCCCCATCCTGTCCAACAATACCAGCTCGATCAATTGCAAAGATTACTGGCAGTTTACCAACACAAACGTCGTGTAGAATCTGATCATAGGCACGTTGTAAAAAAGTCGAATATATTGCCACAACTGGACGAAAGCCTGCTGTTGCAAGCCCCGCGGCAAAGGTAACTGCATGCTCCTCTGCAATTCCAACATCAAAAAATCTATCTGGATAAGCCTTTGCAAACGCTGATAATCCAGTACCATCTGGCATCGCTGCAGAAATTGCAACAATATCTTCGTAATCCCTGCCATAATCCAACATTGTCCTTGAAAAGACATCCGTATAGGAGATGGAATTACTTGTTTTAATTCTCTTTCCAGTCTTTACATCAAAAGGCTCCATGCTATGAAAACGTGTAGGCTCCTTTTCAGCCCTATCGTATCCTTTTCCCTTAATTGTAATCACATGAATGATAACTGCACCATTGACACGACTTGCTGATTGAAGTGCAGTTAACATAAGTTGAATGTTATGACCATCAATTGGACCAATGTAGGTAATACCCATATCTTCAAAAAGCATACCTGGAATCATCAAATGCTTAATCGAATCCTTCGATTGCTTCAATGTTGTAACAATCGTATCACCGACTTTTGGTATTTTTCTTAATGCAGTTTCTAAACCACCTTTGAAATTAGTATATTTACTATTTGTACGCACCCTTCCGAGATAATTGGATAATCCACCAACATTCTCTGCAATCGACATATTATTATCATTTAAAATGATTATAAGATTGCTCTTGATTCGTCCAAGATTATTTAAAGCTTCAAACGCCATTCCACCGCTTAACGCTCCATCACCGATCACAGCAACTACCTTATTGTTCTTATGTGCAAGATCTCTTGCTTTCACAAGTCCAGTTGCTGCAGATAGAGAAGTAGAACTGTGTCCAGTATCAAAAGCATCACAGTCGCTTTCTTTTCGTTTTGGAAATCCGCTCATTCCTTCATATTGTCGAAGAGTAGTAAAATCGTTTTTTCGACCAGTTAATATCTTATGGACATAAGCTTGATGTCCAACGTCCCATACAATTTGGTCTTCTGGAAAATTCATAAATAGGTGCAACGCCATGGTAAGTTCCACAACGCCAAGATTAGAAGCTAAATGGCCACCAGTCTTACTAATATTCGTAATCAAAAACCTACGAATGTCAGCTGCCAGATGGGCATAATCTTTTGTAGAAATAGACTTAATGTCATTAGGTTCATTAATTGCATCAAGTATTTTCGGCATAAAATCACCTTCTTCCTATTTTTCTCGAGTAATTAAACACTCAATTAGTTTATGCATAAATGCGTCTTTTAGTTGTAAGGAAGATAGTAACTCTAAAGCTGTCTGCGATAGAGAGCTTACCATATCTTTACTCTTATCAATACCATATAAAGTAACATATGTGGTTTTATTATTTTTTTCATCACTATGAACTGGTTTACCAAGTACTTCAAGTGAACTAGTCACATCCAATATATCGTCTTGTATCTGAAATGCTAATCCCACTTTATCGGCGATTGTCTTTACTATTTGTAACTGATCTGTCGTTGCACCTGCAAGTACAGCCCCGATTAAAAAGGAAGCGCGCAGTAATGCACCTGTCTTTAAATCATAAATAAAATCAAGCTGTTCCTTTGTGATTTCTTTTCCATCATTCTGTACATCGACAACTTGCCCACCGATCATTCCGTAAATCCCAGCGCTTGTCGAAAGAATCTGAAGTGCTGTTGAAATCCTAGTCGATAATTCTTTATATGTTGCAAGGTCATTTACCTGCTCTAACATCTGAAATGACGTCAATGCTGTCTCAAATGCAGCATTTAACAAAGCATCTCCTGCAAGGATACCCATTGCCTCACCATATTTTGCATGGGTTGTCAATTGACCGCGGCGATATTGGTCATTATCCATTGCTGGTAAATCATCATGAACTAAGGAATACGTATGAATCATCTCGATTGCAACCATAAATGGTTCAATTAAGGAAGAATTTTTATCCTTATCACAATGAATCATATCATACATCTCTTGCATAATCATAGGACGGATACGCTTTCCACCCGCCATTAAGCTGTAATTAAATGCTTCAAAGATTATTTTTTGTTGTCCTTCCTCTTTTGGAAGATAATTTTTCATTATTTTCTCAATATCTTCGCCACGCTTTTTTATTGACTCTGCCATGCTCATCTTCATTATCTCCCGTAATATTATACTTTACTGTCCCTCTTCTAATATCATTAACTTTTTCTCAACTTTGTCAATGGAATCGTTACATTCCTTTAGCAATTTCATTCCCTCTTGATATAAGCGAAAGGAATCCTCAAGTGAGATATCTTCTTTTTCCAATTCTCCCATTACGTTTTCTAACTGTTCCAATGTTTGTTCTAATGTTTTAACTTGCTTTGCCATAAACTATCCTTCCACGATTTCTACATATTTTCAACTTCATCCACAGTTGCTTTGATCAATCCATCGGTAACTGAGATTGATATTAATTCGCCAGGTTTCACCTTTTTAATCGAATTAACAACCTTTCCCTTCTCATTAGCGACATAAGAGAATCCACTTTTTAACTTATTAATTGGGGACAATCCTTTTAAGCGTTGTGCATCAATTGCAAATCGATGCTTTTTTTGAAGTAATATAGTCTGCATTCTCTGCTTCATTTTATCCTCAATTTCAATCGCATGAAGTCTTTTTTGTCGAACAAGATACATAGGACTCAAATAGTTTATTTTCATCTGAAGTTGTTGAACTTTTGCTCGGTTCATTTCAATTTTCCTCATTATCTGCGTAACAAAAGCAGAATGAAAATCAACTAATTTCCCTTCTAATAGAGAGATATCATTTACAGCTAGCTCTGCTGCGGCTGAAGGAGTCGGCGCACGTAAATCTGATACATAATCAGCAATTGTAGTGTCGGTTTCATGGCCAACAGCTGAGATAATTGGAATACTACACTCATAGATTGCTTGTGCTACAATCTCTTCATTAAATGCCCATAAATCTTCAATGGAGCCACCGCCACGCCCCACAATAATCGTATCTACCTTCAACCTTTCAAGTTCCTTGATACCAGCAACTACAGTTGTAGCCGCTCCTTCTCCTTGAACTTTAGCTGGATACAGAATCAACTGAACATATGGATTACGTCGTGTTGCAATATTAATAATATCCTGAATTGCAGCGCCTGTTTTTGCAGTGACAATTCCAATGGTTTTTGGGTACTCTGGAATTGGTTTTTTATGATCCGAATGAAACATTCCCTTTTCATAAAGAGTCTTTTTTAATTGCTCAAACCTTTCGTATAAAAGGCCTAACCCATCCAATCGTATTTCCCTAGCATACATTTGATACTTACCATCACGCTCATATACACTGATACTGCCAAATACGATGATGCTTTGACCTTCCTTTAACTCAAAAGTAAGACCGGTACGATTCCCTGCGAACATAACGCAAGCCATCTGACCCGTCTCATCTTTAAGTGTGAAATAGATATGTCCTGAGCTATGGTATTTACAGTTCGAAACTTCCCCTTTTAAGTAAATACGATTCAGTACATAATCCTTTACGAACATATTCTTTATATAGTTGTTCACCTGAGTTACAGAATAAACATTTTCCATAGACTATATTACCTTTGCTAAGACACCATTAACAAAACTTGCAGAAGAATCTCCACCAAATTTTTTTGCAAGTTCCACTGCTTCATTAATTGCAACCTTCATAGGAACATCCTCATCAAATTTAATCTCAAAGGTGGCAAGGCGCATGATATTTAAATCAACCTTACCCATTCGACTCAATTTCCATCCACTTGTAGCTTCCGCTAAAATTGCATCAATTTCTCCAAGCTTGTCCGAAATCTGATTAAAACGATCTATTAGATATTTTTCATCCTCACCTGATGCTTGCTCTAACGATTCAAAATAAAATCCAATTTGTTCATCTAACTCACTTGGTTCATGAAACTCCTTACGGAATAACATACAAAATAAATGTTCTCTAATCTCTCTTCTTGTCATCATTTCCTCCTAGGTCACAATTATTAGGACCATATTGTTTCTATAAATAGACAGCAAGTCATCTCAACCTTTTTCTTGTCATGAAAACGAGGCGTCAATTCACACAAGAATGTGTACTTGACACCCCCGCTTATTTGATTCATCTCAAAACTCTTATCAAACTTATTGTCTATTATTCTCGATATCAACACCGACAATTCGTATATTTACTTCACATACAGTTAATCCAGTCATATTTTCAATTGCAGTTTTTACTTTATCCTGAACTTTTGCACATGTTTTTGGAATACTATAACCATACTTCATTGTAATTGATAATTCTACTGAAACTGCTTTTTCTAATAAAGCGATCTTAACGCCCTTAGATAAGTTCTTCATTCCAAGCTTACCAACAATCTCTTTTGTTAAGTTACCTGTAAGTGCTGCCACACCTTCTACTTCAGTAGCTGCAAGACCTGCTATTGTTGCGACAACATCATCAGCTATCTTTACTTCTCCAATCTTTCCTGCTGATTCCATCGTATATGCACTGCTGTTTTGGAGTTCTTTATTCATAGGTACTACCTCCTGTATCTCATGCGTGTATCCGCGCTCTTTTTTTCGTAACCATTTAGTCATTAAGAATTCTCTAAATAGCTAACCTCTATATACTGTATCTATTATAGCAAAGGAATGATAATTTTGCAAAGAATTTTCTATTACCATTCACATTATTCACAGATAACGCTTGGTTATACAGCTAAAAATAAGGAATACGAGTATTTATTCTTCCGTTACAACATTTGTTATCACTATGTTTTTAGCCTCTGCACCAGTCTTTCTCATAACAACATCTTCAATAATTGCCATATCTTGTTCAGTTAAAGATGCAGAGTTAACAATAACATCAACACTATCTTTTACTATTGATACAACTACTCCGCTAAAGCCTTTTGCTTCCAATAAGATCTCAGTTGAGCTTTCCATCTCAGCGATGGTTGTCAACTCTACTAACGCATCAATTGCATCTTCTTTCTGTTCTTCAGCAACAGATGCATCTTCAATAATACCCATTAAATCCTCTTTATTTCTTGCTCTTGTCTGTTCTCTTGTCAATTTTGCAGTTGAAAAATAACTACTGTCAATTGTGGTGCTAGCTAGAATAGCTTCGCCAGGAGCGGCCTCTTCCGCTGTTGCTACATCTTCAGAAGAATCTTCTGGGTTTGCTACTACATTATCGGTGGCATCTTCTGGATTAGCGGCAACTTCTTCTCCAGAAGTATCTGTAGTAGCTGTTAAATCACTGTCTGTGCTAACCGGATCAGTTACAACAATTGCATTATCCTCTGATAAATCAGTAGCTAAGAAAGAATCATCTTCGTCCGAGATATCAGTATAGGAATCTCCTTCAACTTCTGTAAATAATTCATCTCCAACTGCTGAACTTGCAGCTTCTTCTGCATCTTTTTCACCTGCTTTATCTCTTGAGAAGTTCAAATACCCTGCAATAGCGATCATAAGTGCTAAAGCAAAGATTATGATCTGGTTTTTCTTAAAAATGTTTTTAACCTTCATTCTATGTAACCTCACTTTCTTCAAAAAATTCTTCTTTTTGGACGCATTACTTGTGCGATTCCACTCACGCTTTCAGCTTCATGGCATCTTAATCTCCCATTTTAAGGACCTGCACTTTATGAGCTGGAACATCGAACAACACACCAACTGCATTTACGATTTTCGTTGCTATATTGCCATCTCCACCTCCTTGTGCAAGTACTACTACACCTTCTACACTAGGTACTAATTCCTTTAGAATATAAGGAACTGTTTCTCCTGCTTTCGTTGTTACAAGTACTGTTTCATCCTGCTTTTGTGTATTCGAACTGATTCTGCTGCCGCCTTCATTATCAGTTTCGTTTAAACTTTCTTGTGTATATGGGGTATCCTTTAAAATCACATGTTCAGCTGAAGATTTTAAGGTAATCACTACCTCAACCTTACCGACTCCCTCCATCCTTTCCAGTAACTTCTTAATTTTATTCTCATAGTATGTAATATATTCCTCTTCCTCAGAATCTTTTGTCGTAGCGGCATATATTTTAGCTGTATTGTCAACTGTCTCTTCTACTTCTTGGTTTTCCTTATTTTTCGAAAATAAATCAGGGACAGTAATCAATATTAAAAGAATCCCTGCAAGAAAAATAAGAAAAAGATCCTTTTTACTTAAACTCTTTAACGAAAATTTCTTTTTTTCAGGATTAGCCCTTTCTTCCTCATTACTCATCGCGGTCCTCCTGTATAGTAATATTTATATTATTACTTTCGATATTATAGAAGTCCGATAATAAATTTTTTATCAAAATCTCCATTGGAGACAAGCCATTTTGCTGACTTTTCTCCAATTTCTCACTCTCTTTTTCAATTACTATTTGTCCAATCTCAACTTTTTCAACTGCACTAATTTCTCCTGTCTTTCCTGGCATATCATAGTTTGTTTTGTAACGTGCAACAAGTGACATAGAATGTATACTTCCAAAATCAACGCTGGTTTTATCCTCCTCTACTTCAATTGACATTGACACAACCTCCAATCCCTTCTCCGCTATTAATTTGTCGGTTTGTTTTACTATTACCTCTCGATATTCCTTTAATATATCAACTGTGCTCTGATTCTCCATTGAAAAAATCTCGTGTTCAAAATCTTGTGCTTCTGTCAGGGATTCATATGATTCTAAGGAAAAATCCATATATTCTGCTTTTCCAATTAGAGTAAGAATTGGACGAATCACTAATAAGACCAAGATCAACCCTGTAATTAAACCTACATATTTTCTGTAATTACTTTTTCCAAGTAGATTAAGAATTACAGTTGTCAATATCATGAATACAATGATATTTTTCATCCAGTCATATAATATGTTGATCATCTGATTCCTCCTTACATCGTTTTCATCGTTGATACCGCGACGATTGTAATAACAATCTCGAACATTACCGCTCCAACAAAAACTGTCTGTAATAATAGGCTTGTTGCTTGAGCGCAAGCACTTACGCAATTAACAATACGTTTATCTGAAATTGGCTGTATTGCAGCTGCCAATATCTTATAGATAAAAACATATATCACAAGCTTAATCAACGGAACTGCACAGATTAAGATAACTGCTACCATTCCGGCAACACCAACACAGTTCTTTAGCAATACGCCTGCACCAAGCACAGTCTCTGTTACCCCACTTAAGATGCTACCCATACCTGGAATCATATTCGTAGCTTTCATGATCGAGGAACGTTTTACTTGATCAATCGCAGGTGCTATAAGGCTTTGCACTGTACCAATTCCAATCACAACAGCAAGCAATGTCCGCAATATCCATTTAATTACCGTTGACAGAAGTTCAGCAAGCTTTGATAGCATATCCTCAGAAGTAATATTATCTGCTAAAGTTGCCATCATATAGATATTCGATAATGGTATAATTACTTTGATTAATACGATATTTACAATCGTAATCAATACTAAGATTGCCTCATAATAAAGTGTTGAGGTTGCAGCACCAGTGCAAAAAGCTACTGTCATACAATAGGTAGGAACAAGCGCTTTCATAAAGTCTAACATTCTCAATACGGTTTGCGACGCTATACTTGTAGCACTAATAAAAGTGGATGCCAAGATTACAAACATCAGCAAATAAGTAACATAAAAACCAGTTTCAGCAACTTGACCATTTTGAAAGGTATGAGAAAAATTCGTAAATACTGCAGCAATCACTGCGATTGTTAATAGCTTCACCAAGCTTCCCAAATTAGCTTTTAGCTCTCCTATTAGTAAAGAACCTACCTTTTTTATGATGCCCTGAAAAGAAAAGCTTTCCTTTCCCTTTGTAAGGTCCGTAACATACTCATCAAAATGAAAGGTGTCATCATCGGAAAGTGCATGATTGATGGCATTCTGGATATCCGTGTAATCAATATCCTCTGACGGTACTTCGGTAGCAAAAACGATGATCGGCTTGTCCAATATAACGAAAAAAAATAGCAATGAAATAATAAAAACTCGAATTCCAATTCTCAACCTGTGTTTGTTCGCTTCACTAAAGTTACTATGAAGGTAGAATACTCTTCTACTCATATGTTTCCTCCCTCTCTTGTCCGTAACCTGAACTAAGTAACTAAAAAGCGATTGATCGTATCAAGCAAAGCAATTAAAATTGGCATGCTGATTGCCATAATGCAAAGCTTTCCTGCCAGTTCAATCTGATTACCAATCGCTGCATGTCCAGCATCTTTACACAAGTTGGAGGCAAATTCTGCAATATAAGTAATACCAATAATCTTTAACAGAATGGATATGTATTCTGAATTCACAGACAGGTATGTACGAATTTTTTCAATGGCGGTTAATATACTTTGAAGCTTTCCAATGCTAAAATAAAAGATGAGAATACATCCAGCAAAACTAATCATCAAAGCATATTCTGTTTTATGACTCTTGAACATGGTTGCAGCAATCACTGCGATTACTCCTACCAATGCAACTTTTTCCATATGAAACCTCCTGATTTGTGTTTCTTCCTACATATTAAAAATCTTTTGGATATATTCAAATAAATCTGCGATATAAGGTATGATCCAGTATAGAATAATTATCATACCGCCTAAGCTTACAAATGAGGAATAATCATCCTTTCCAGCATGTTTTAGTATAGAGTTAATCACTGATACTAAAATACCAACCGCGGCTATTTTAAAGATAAGATAAATAGTCATGAAATTGCTCCCGTCTGCACATGATTGCATGCATATATTACAGTATTAAGATTGTAACTAATATACCAAATAGAACACCAAGACTTTTATAAAGTCGCATCTTATCTTTTGCCTCTGATGAGATTTCTTTCATGTCTTCCTCAACCTGTGACAGATACCAATCAATATGATTGATTTGCATATCTTTATCAAGGTATCCGAGTTGCTCCCCGAACTGTAATAAGCTGACCTTGTCCCCTTTACTTAAGGAGGTATTCTTAAGTTCCTCCTCCATCGCCAGTTTCCAAACTTGTGTAAAGCTAACTCCATTATATTGATGAAGTTCCTTAGCAACCCGTTTTAAAAATGGGGATAGTCTTCCTTCGTGACGTTTCGCAACATTTTCAAGTGCTTCTGGTAAGGCAGTATGTGCATAACGAATATCACCACGAAGCAAAAGTGCAATTGTCTTAGCCGATTTTAAATCTTCCATCCGCCTTCTAATATCATTTGCTAACAAAAATCCCATCCCACTACTAGAACTAATAATAAGTACACAGCCTGTGATTCTTATAAATGTTTCAATCATATCCTCACTTCCGATTTCTATAGATTGCTTTCAGTCTATATAATTGCTACCTTCTTTCCTTTGCTTAAACTTCCATAGTTAGTCATAATAAAGTCGACTCCCTCTTTCATCATAAATTTCTGTTACCTTACCCACCCTTTCTTTATTACTTAAGATGATATACCGTTCAAATACATGTTTTTTTATTAGATCTCCAAGCATCGGTTTATCTTTGACCTCATCAATTGTTCCTCCATGCACCGTTGCAATCATTTTGCAGCCACAACCCATTGCATAATGTATCGCTTCAATATCCTCAGATAGACCAATCTCATCAACTGCAATTACTGCAGGTGACATCGATCGAATTAATAACATCATCCCTTTTGCTTTTGGACAACAATCTAATACATCGGTACGAATTCCTAGTTCATTCTGTGGTATTCCCATATAGCATGCTGCTATTTCAGAACGTTCATCGACAACTCCAATTTGAAGTCCAAGTCTTCCTCGACTTATCTCACTTACCTTCTCTCCATTGGATAGTTGCCGTATTAAATCACGTAATAATGTCGTTTTTCCACATCCCGGTGGAGAGATAATCAATGTATGATAAATGCTATCCCCTCTAACTACATACGGTAAAACACTATCTGCGCACCCCTTTACTTGATGTGAAAGCCGTATATTAATAAAAGATATGTATTTCATACTTTTAATCTTTCCCTCCTCCAAAACTACCTTTCCTGCAATACCAATTCGATGTCCGCCTATAATCGTAATAAATCCTTGTTTTAATTCCTCCTCAAAAGCATATAAAGAATAATTACTGATAAATTCCATTGTTTCCTTTACTTCTGCTTTTGTTATCATATAGGCTTCCTGCTCTAAATCAGTTAAATACGAATCCATACTGACAAAATATTCTTTGTTATCATACCTTACAATCAAAGGTGCATCTGCACGTAGCCGAATTTCTTGCAGTAAATCATAATTCATAACAACCTTGGAAAGTAATGTTCTTAACCGAATGGAGAAAATTTTAAGCAGTTCCTCTTTTCTACTCACTTTGAATCACCACTACCTTTCTAATTACAGGAAAAGCGTTGTCCTGTTTTTACAGTATATGAGGGGTAGTACAAATTATGATATTCAAATCCAACTTGATTTTGAAAGATAAATGAGATAAGATTGAGAGAAAATACGACATGTGACTTGACGAAAGAAAACGAGAAAGAAAAGTTTTAGAAGATAGCATGTAAGATTATATACGAATCCTAACTAGAAACTGAATAATTCCATGGAGTAAGATTAGATTGGATAAAATCGAGATAAGATTAGAAAGGATGTGACTACAATGGAATATGGATTAATCGGAGAAAAACTTGGACACAGCTACTCGAAGCTAATACATGAAAAATTAGCAAACTACACTTATGATTTATGCCCACTAGCGAAAGAAGAAATTGATGACTTTATGACAAAAAAGAATTTTCGTGCCATTAATGTTACAATTCCATATAAAAAAATTGTATTACCATATTTATCTGAGATTGATGAAAAAGCAAAACAAATTGGTGCAGTTAACACGATTATTAATCATGAAGGAAAACTAATCGGATATAATACCGACTATGATGGTTTTGCCTATACACTAAAAAAATATAACATCTGTGTCGATGGGAAAAAAGTCTTAATCATTGGAAATGGTGGTGCTGCACAGGCAGTGTTCGCAGTATTAAAGGATTATCATGCAAGTGAAATCATTACAGTTAAGTACAAAGTTGAGCCAGATACGATTACATACGAAGAAGCAGCTCGTATGCATCAGGATGCTTATCTTATTGTGAATACCTCTCCTATCGGAATGTATCCTAACGTTGATGCTTCACCTATGGATTTGTCACCATACAATCAACTTGGTGCTGTCATTGATATCATCTATAATCCTACCATCACAAAGTTCATGGAACAAGCAATTTCACAAAACGTATTAGCTGTAAATGGTCTTGAAATGCTCGTAGCTCAAGCAAAATACGCAGTTGAACACTTTTTAAGCATAAAAATCGATGATCTAGTGATTGAGAAGATTTATAGAGAACTCTCTCATTGAGTTTTCAAGTAAGATAATTATAGCTTGGTTTAATTTCATTATTTTCATTAATTTCCTTCATATACTTCATTCTATTTTAAATATTTTCTGTCTTTATGAAGATACTACAAGTTGAACGAATAAATTATGAAGGAGTTAAAATCAATCATGAATGAATTAGAATTTGCTGTTACCAATCAATTAGGTCTTGCAAAAGACAATGAAGAATTAAAGTCAAGCTTAAACCAACAATTTTCAGGTGAAACTGCAGAAGTCGGTCTCTATCTTGCAATGGCACGTGTTGCACAACGCGCTGGATACCCAGAAGTTGCTGAAGTACTTAAGGTAATCGCATGGGAAGAAGCAGAACATGCCGCAAAATATGCTGAGTTAACTGGTAAAATATCAGAATGTACAAAAACGAATTTAACTCAGATGATGAATGGTGAGATTGGTGCTAATAAATTCAAAGCTGAGCTTGCCCAAAAAGCAAAAGCTGCTAACCTAGAAGAACTCTACACTTTCATTGACCACGCTGCTCGTGACGAAGCTCGTCATGCTAGCATGCTTCATGGCATGTTAAACCGCATTAGCTAGGTTTGAAACAGACGTCATTTTGCACAAGGAAATGCTAGAAGTATGGGAGGACAAACATAATTTATGCGCAACACGCTTACGCTTGAATGAAGTTCGTAACGGTATGTAAGGACCTAAAATATAGGCCCTAAGTACCAACGACTTCATAACTGTTTGCTCCTAAATTATGTTTGTCCTCCCATTTTTGGCAAGTCTATTTATGTGCAAAATGACTACAGAAAAGCACTTATTGTCTAGTTGGATTATGGAAAAATTATATGATCCCAATCGAAAAAATATTACACTCGCAAAATTTTCGGTTACCTTCTTGTAATGTCACGATGCAAACTACTACCTTCTCATCTGCTAAATCAAAGGAAATGTAATAATCAAATGCAAAGGTTTCATCGATGATTGTGATTAGTTGATGTTCTTCTAATAGATTACATAGTTCTTCTGCTGCCATAGAATCGCAGATTGCATCCAGTTTGGAAACCTTTAAATCAGTTAATAATGCAGCTTTCATTACTGGTTGTTGATTGCGTTCTACAACCATCGAATCATCCATTGTTCTAGTAATCTCATTCACGCGTAAACCTTTAGTTGGAAGAATTGCAATGAATTCTAAAGTATCCATCTCCTCACAATGATAAAGTTCTGTCAGAAATGGCCTGCCATCTTTCATACAGCCTGCAACGATACTTAAATCAGATCCTTTTTTTAAACTTTTACTATGTGTGTTTACAGTCGGAGGAAAGTAATTCATTCGAAAGTAACCCTTAACATTATCTTCTTTATCCTTTAAATCCTCTATTTTAATCTTTTCTGCTTCTTTCTGATTCCCATAAACAAAACTCGAGCCAAATACTTCAAGAAAGCTTTTAAAATTATACTGCTCTCTTGAATCGTCCATAACAGCAAAGGTAATTTCAAAGAACATCTTCCAGTGTTGATTTTGCTCTAAAACTTCTTTGAAATAGGAAGCGACGTCTTTTGCATCATGACCAAAAGCACCACAGCCCCAAGCCCCTAATACAAGGCGTTTAAATCCTAAGGAATACGCAACAACAAACATATTACATATTCTGTTCTTCATAACATCACTTATTTTATAAGGCTCTAATTTACTTGCTCTTCCTTTTAGGTTTAACGCAGGAATTGTAACGACTGAAGTTAAAAAGCTTTCGCAAAGTTCACCAGATGAATTACGAAATACTTCAACATTGGGCGAAATCAGCATGTAATCAGAATCAAATGGATTCTGATACATATAGTTGTACTCATACATCTTCTTAGCGCTCTCGCTTGATATGGATGCATAAAGGGAACTCGACCTACATAATGCTTCCTCTTGAGCATTCGCACCATTTAAGAAGCCACCACCACAATAGATCGCATTTGCAAAATTCATAACAAGAGTTTTACGTTCCAATGCTTTTTGGTCACTATGAGCAGCTTCAAAGCTATCACAATTTACTACTTTAATTTTACAGTAATGCTCGTTCGATGCCATCTTCCAAGCCTCACCAATCATCTCCTTTGTTTCTGTAATTCTTTTCGGAGAATATACAATTACCTCTTTCATTTCCTCTTCTGATAACTTGAGGTGTACTCTTTGCTCGTTCAAGACATATCCACCTAAATCTATGATATGCATTGTTTCTTGTGCTATTATTTTATAATCGATCGAATGATACATTGTCTTCTCCATTTTCAATTTATTATTAGATCTACAAAGAAATTATTAATATCAATATTTTGTTATATCATCTTATTTTATTCTTAGATCCTTTACATCGACAAAAATTATCTTTTCACAGAAGAAATCCTCTTTTGAGCATACAGTTAACATATAATCCGAGTCAATATCATACTGCTTAAACTTAAGCTCTGACTTCTCATGGCATATAAGCTTAATCTCATCCTTTTGAATTTGGAATCGAAAAGAATTTAAGGGTATTGTCAATCCTCCACCGCACCACTTCACATAGCATTCTTTTAATGTCCATAACTGACAAAAATAATTTGCTTGATCGGATTCGTTCTGTCTAATCAGTTCTTCGTATTCCTCTGAAGCGAAAAACCGTTTTGCAAGTTTTAGATTATTTGATTTGATTCTCTCAACATCAACACCCACCTCTTGACTGCCAATCGCACAAACTACCCAGTCTCCCGAATGTGATATATTATAAAACGTGTCTTTATGATTGATCAAGTAAGGTTTCCCATGCTCATTATAAGAAATCAAAATATCATTATTGACAATTTTTAAGCGAGAAGTGATTACCATCCTGGCAAGTACTTCTCCATATAAGGAACGAATCTGATTATCTATATTATGAATTTTTCTAATTTGTTCTCTTCTATGTTCCGATATCAAATCAAATAATCGGTCATAATCCTTATGATCGATTGGTTGATTGATATTTATCGCATATATTTCAACCATAGTTCCTCCCAAAGCTGTAAATAAACAGTAAGCAATTGATATACATAGTCTAATAACCAAATAATATCATACTTTTGATGTAGAAGCAAAGGGAGTTGCATTATGCATGTAAAATACACAATCCAACTCACTTATCACTTCTAGATTATTCATTTCTATATTACGATTTTACTCTTTTACTAATTCATTCTGAACAACAATCTCATACCAACTTTTGTCCTCATAATAATTATCATCAATCATTTGCAAAACTAATTGTAATTTTTCTAAAACCTCTGGATTTTCTTCTTGCTCAATCAATTCATAGATTGTTGGAAGTGCTGCAGCTCCACAATCTACTAATGTTACATAATCTGGTGAAGTCATTTTACCATTTTCATAAAGCCAAGCATTATTACGAGCAATAATTTCATCCATATTGCTTAAGCAGCATATGGTAAATAGAATTGCAACCGTAAATGCAACATAACGAAGCATAGCAAAGTGAAAGAACTCTCGTAGCACACCAATCATAATTACTACTGCAATGAAAACCATAAACCAACAAGTTAACATACGTTTTTGAGTCAATCCATATGTTGTTATGTAAAGAATCATCTTTCGAAATGCAATTACAACAAACATCGCATTAAAACTGTAAATTGTTAGTGTAAAAATCTTTAGCACTTTACGATTTGCTCCTTCACAAATAATATGGGCAAAGAATAAAAGTAAAAGATTGAGCACACAGATCGCACACAATTCAAAAAAACCTCTTCTAGCATATTCTGCATAAGTATAATTGCTTGGTAGTATGTTTTCAAAAGCAGAGAATAGATATCCTGCCTGTACAGAAAAGAAAAGAATATATAATATAACTACCATAGTTAATATTGTTGTAATTGTTGTCATTGACATAAAACCAAAGCGTCCTGTTACTTCAACAACAGACTCCTTGTTCGTAGTCTCTTTCTCTTGGGTTGCCAAACCATAGATAAGGCCAAATATATAAAAAGCAACTGGAACTCCAAGCATGAAGCAAAAAAGATACTTTACTTTGCCGTCAAATAATTGTTTCATAATAGAACTGATTGAAATAACTACTTGAAATCTTTGATCAATCTGACATAGTAATTCATAAAATAGCAAAGTAATGGGCACTCCAATGATAAGACCAATAAAAATTTGTAATACTTTTTTTCCAAACTTTTTTTGCTTCATTGACACAATCAGTACTTCTTTAAGCGAAAAAAAGGAAACGAATGGATACATGAAGATTCCACGTAATAAATCATAAATCACATAATCTGATGTCTGTTGGACAGTTAAGTAATGTAATCTTACGAGTACCCAATAAATCGCAGTAAAGAATAACCCGACTAAAGTAATCAAATTCAGAGAAGGTCTTGAAAATAATAGAAAACCTACTCCTTGTAACAGTAATAGAATCATCCAAAAATTAGCTTCTTTCGTAGACTTTATACCCTTTTTCTTAGCGAATAAGTTGACAGCTAAAACAAAAACTGACGTGAATATAAACATTCCAAGACCAGAACTAAATCGTAATAGACTCGAATAATAGTTATAATCTATTTTTTGATCAAACTGAACACAAAATACTGTATTTTGAATAAAGAAATAACCAAGTACAAGACATAAAAAACCAAATATCACATCTTCTTTTTTCGTAATCTCCTCCATTAATTATCCTCCTCCACAAATTCTAATATATCGCCTGGCTGACAATTTAGAATCTTACAAATCGCATCTAACGTTGAAAAACGTATCGCCTTTGCTTTGTTATTTTTTAAAATCGATAAATTGGCAGGAGTAATATCTAAGCGTGTTGCCATCTCGCCAGCAGATATTTTTCGTTTTGCCATCATGACATCTAAGTTAACTATTATCGGCATAACACACCTCCTAAATTGTATAATCTGCTTCCTCTTGAAGCGCAATTGCTTTTGAAAAAACGTTTTTAATCACACGGATAGTTAATGCCATAAATGCAGCTGCTATCCCGATAATAATATATGGAACATAGTAAAACATACTAATAACACAAATCAATGCAACTGCAATACAACACCAAGAAGAGATTCTAAGGTACTTCGTATTTTCTTTGATAAAGACTTGATCCTTTTGAATATTTGCTAATAATTGATAGAGACATATTAGTAATATGATTGCCGGGAAACAAGCACTATAAAACGAAGTTAAAAAATATGCTTTTGTACCCTCGAGTTCAATCAATCTTGTTTCAATAAACCAATCAACAAATTGTGGTGCAACTACAATACTAACCAATAAACAAGAACTAAATACGATTACAATGATTTTTGTTAATATAGCACTTTTCTTTTCACTCCACATAAAAACCTCCTAAATCAATTTATTTATATAATATGTATATCATACTATTTACTGTTTTGCAATCTTTTTTTATTGTTTTACGATAAATATTTATTGTAATGTACTATTTGGTGTCAAGAGTACTTTTCTATGACACCTGAATGTATTAGAACAAAAGTGTGCTTCACACACTCTCACCAGCAACACTTTACAAGCACAGCTTTTGTTCCGCGCCGTAGCGTAGTGCGCATCCTACGGAGTTTTTTTGCATTATAGGAAATTCAGAGGAATTTCCTATAATTCAAAAAAGGTGAATCTTTCAATTGATGCAATTGAAAAATTCACCTCAGTCTATGTACTTATTACATTATCAGGGACTTGTATTTTATTTTATTAACTCCAAGTCATCTCATATCTTAAATTAAACCGAATCGTATACTCCTGATATCTACCATAGGAATAAAAAGATACTCGATAGATCTCCTCTTTTTCATCGATTTTATCAATCTTTATGTACTCTCCACCTTTTTTCTTGATTGCCTGTATCAATCTCTTCTCACATTGATGTCTGCGCCAAAAAATTGAATAGAATACTAATGCAACTCCACATAATGTCATGATAATACAAATATTTAATTCAAAAAAATCCATTTTATTCTCCTATTACACTTTGTTTCTGTTTCATCATTCTTAAAAGAATAGTATAATTAAAGATAATATTGCAGCAAGACCAATAAAAACAGAGCCAACAATACAGATAACAAAGATTAATTTTGATCTTTTTTTGTTATTGATTGCTAGCATAATAACCATTGGCAATGCTAAACAATAAATGATTGTATTACGAGTAAATGTAGGTAACAATTTCATAAATCCAAGTAAATATACAACTCCAATTGCAACGCATAAAAACGTTGTAGCCAACTCCAATTTATTCATTTCTTCTCTTAACTTCATCTGCAACCTCCTATGTGATTCACTTCATTCCATTTGTCATTATACCATATTTTTCTCAAGAAAGTAGCTCTTTTTTTAGTAATCATAGCAAATTAAAGCGCATTGCTTTTCAACGTACATCTAACAGCACCAATGGAATCAATCATTTGTTTAAAATACTGTTCGACCTTTTCTCCTAATCCTACCTCATACAAATCGACTCCAAAAATAATTGGATTTGAGATAATCTTCTTTATATCATCAACATGTTCCATAGAACCTATCGTAATTTTGCTCATAATCTCTGTCAATTCGTCAAGCATTGGATCTGAACTCAACGTAAATTTCTGCCCGTTGTCGTCAACACCCATTAGATATCGAAGCCAGCCAGCAAATACCAAAGGTATCTTATTTAAAGAATTAACATCTCGATTGTTTGAGTTCATATACGCTTTAATGGTCTCGCCAAACCGAATTGCTAGCTTTTGCGAGGTATCTGTTGCAATTCTTTGAGGAGTATCCGGTAAAAAAGGATTCGGAATTCGTTTCGTAACTACTTCATCAATAAACTTCAATGGAGAAATAATCTTTGGGTCAACTACAACTGGCAATCCCTCCACATATCCAATCTCATGAACCAACTGAGCAAGTAAAGGATCTTTCATCTCTTCGGATATTAAATGGTAATCTAATAAGCAACCAAAAATTGCTAATGTAGTATGCAGAGGGTTCAAACAAGTACATACCTTCATTCGCTCAACATTTTCTACTGTTTCTCGTGTAGTAAATATAAAACCTCCAGCCTCTAAAGCCTCTCGGCCATTTGGAAAATCGTCTTCAATTACAAGGTACTCGCATTCCTCCGAATTTACAAAAGGTGCAATATATGTATTCTTACTCGTGATGATTGGTTGGATATCTACTAAGGAATCCTCTATGAGCATTTCTTCAACCATAGAATCTGGCCTTGGAGTAATTTTATCAATCATTGTCCAAGGAAAACTTACTTTATCTTTTGTTGTCACATAGCCAACAAAATCACCCGTTACAAGTCCATTTTCTTGCCATGCTTTTGCAAATTCAACAATGACTTCACGCAATTTATCACCATTACGAGAGCAATTATCCATGCTTACCATCGCAATTGGAGTTGCTCCTTTTAGAAACCGCTCATATAATAATGTAGTAACTTTCCCCATATAGCTTTCTGGATTTTTCGGACCTTGTGTCATATCCTTTTGGATTGCTTCGAACAATTCACCATTTGAATTTTTATAATTATACCCTTTTTCCGTAATTGTAAAGGAAACAATCTGTAACGAAGGATTTGCAAATATCTCCTTCAATCTACTTAATTCTTCATCATCCTCGCAATCGAAACAAAGGGATTCTACAACACTTCCTATTACTTGCTTTTCCATTGTACCATCTGCTTTTAAAGTTACTGCTAAACTTAAATCGTCATGTGGCTGATAAACGTTCTTTATGATTTCATAATCATAGCCTTCCACAACAATTAATCCTCGATTTAGCGTTCCTTGATTGAGCATATCTTCAATCACGCGTGCTTGAAATGCACGAAAAATATTACCCGCACCAAAGTGAAGCCAAAAGGGTGACTTTATCGTATTTTCACGAATCATTGCTCGATTATACGTTGGTAATTTATAGTTTTTCTCTTGCCATTCACTTGGATTTTTTATTCCTTCCTCTGTTAAAAACATAGAATGTCTCCTCCAATGATTTATTCTCGTTCCTTATGTTTCACGATTGCTTCCCATAAACCATTAAGGTAAGTAGCACCAAGTGCACGATCATATAGTCCATAGCCTGGCATTGCAACCTCACCCCAAATCATTCGTCCATGATCTGGGCGAATTGGTCCATCAAAGCCAATCTCGTACAATGCCTTCATGATCTCATACATATCAAAACTTCCATCGGAAGATAAATGCGCTGCTTCTTCAAAATCTGTAGGGGAATTGAACTTTAGATTTCGTACATGAGCAAAATGAATTCTACCCTTTAACGAACGTATCATATCTGGCAAATCATTTTCACGATTTGTTCCATAAGAACCCGAACAGAAGGTAACGCCATTATGAGGGTTATCCACCATTCTCATCATGCGAAGAATGTTTTTCTTATTCGTAATAATACGTGGCAAACCAAAGACACTCCATGCTGGATCATCTGGATGAATTGCCATATTAATATCATATTGGTCACATGTTGGCATAATTCGTTCCAAAAAATACTTTAAGTTATCGAACAACATGTCTTCATCAACATTTTTATAGAGTGAAAAAAGCTCTTTCACTTTTGCTAAACGTTCTGGTTCCCATCCTGGCATAACGAATCCATTACTATCTTTATTAATCGATTGAAACATTTCCTCTGGTTTAATTGCATCAACAGCTTCTTGTGTATAAGCTAATACTGTTGAACCATCTGCTCTTTTTCTTGCAAGTTCAGTTCTTGTCCAATCAAAAACAGGCATGAAATTATAACAAACCATATGTATTCCATGTTTTCCTAGCCGTTCTAATGTTGTAATATAATTATCTATGTAATAATCGCGATCCTTGGAACCTATTTTTATGGAATCATGAATATTAACACTTTCAATTCCACAGACTTCTAAGCCATGTTCCTTAACTTCTTGTATCATAGCTTCAATACTTTCTTCTTCCCAAGCTTCCCCTGGTACCGTATCATAAAGTGTTGTAATAACACCAGAAACACCTGGTATCTGCCGAATTTGCTCTAGAGTTACTGAATCATGTTTGCTGCCAAACCAGCGAATGGTCATCTTCATCTGAATCTCCTCCAATATTACATTTCATACCGTACATAATACCACATCCATTTCAAATTATCTACTCCAATAGTGCAAAAAATTGTAAACACTTTCATATTCTATATCGTCATAATTACTAAGAAACTTAGCTATCTGCTGTCTCTGTACATGATATTCAGTTAGTTATTTTGATTATTTATGTTAGGCTTTACATCTGTTTAAGGAACAAAAGTGTACTTCGCACACTCTCACGAGCAACACTTTACAAGCACAGCTTTTGTTCCGTAGCGTAGTGCGCATCCTGCGGAGCATTTTTTATATATTAGGAAATTCAGAGGGATTTCCTAATATATAAAAAAACTGCAGATATAATCTACAGTTTTTTCCTATCGCTATATGATAATTAATATTATTGATATTTATAATATAAAGAAAACATATCCATAACTAATTTTGCAGCTTCTCCCCTTGTCAATTTTTCATCTGGTCCAAAGGAATTATCAGTACCGAATTGTAATAAATCAAAACCTTTACATAAAGCTACTGCACCAATTACATCTTTCTTTATTGCTCCTTCATCGGTATAACCAGTCGTATAGATTCCATCCAGCTTTGCAATTGGAGTTAAACCTAAATAATCAATAACATACTGAGCTGCCTGTTGTCTTGTCACACGATAATCAGTAAGGATATCTTGATTTTGTGCGGAATAATAATAATTAATAACGCTGAAAAATTTCACAAAGTCTTCTTTTGTAATCAACTCATCTGGCCTAAATTTGTTCTTTTCGTATCCAAGACCAATATCACTTAATAATAAAATACTTCTTTCATATGGGTGATTTTTAATGTCAGTATAGCTATAGGATATTGTTTCTTTCGATTCAAGCACTTTACCATCAGAATCCATCTCTTTTCCAGTAAATGGAGATATTAATCCTGATTCAATACTAGTATTGTTATAAACTAATCGAACTTCTTGATCAACACTATAGGCTTCATTGCTATAATAATACTCATCTAAATCTTCATATGCTTTATCATAAGTATGGATTAGGTTTACTTCATATTTAATATCAAACCCCGGTAGTGATGTATAATAATCAACAGCCTTCTGCGCACTAATTACATCTTTCGGAGATTCAAATTTGATGTCTTTATCCCAAGAATAATTATACATATAAACTTTTCCAGTTCCACGATCTACTCCACCACGAATACTGTTATCTTCATAAACCACGCCTTCATTCATACGGTAATAAGTAAACATAGAAAGTCGCGCTTCTTCTCTATCTAATATTACTACTGGGTCATCTTCTTCTGTTTTAGAGAATTTTGCATTACTCATCATTTCTTTGTCTTGTGAGTTAACAAATGCTTCAAACTTCTTTTGGCAACCATCAATTGGCTTAAGAGTATTAGGTTTTTTATTCTCATTAATACTTGAATAGTAAGATTTTATGATTCCGCTTTTTGCATCAATCGTTGCATAAGCATATGCTCTATATCTATCATCACTGCTATAATCAATTTCTCTTGGATCTTCGAAGGAAACACTCCAATAATAATCCTCCCCATACTTTGAAAGATATGTTGAAATAGAGATTGCACTACTATCTAAATATAAATTTTTATTTTCTGTGATAAGTTTTACAGCTTCTTCTTTTGTAATTAATTGGTCAAGAATATTAAGTGCATTAATCTCTTGGTCTGTTAATTGAACCTCTTGTTCTGCCTTTGGACTCTCTGCCCCTGCTGCATCATAACTAGTATTAGAGTCAATTATATTCCAAACATTCTGAGTTGTATAAATCTTACCTGTTTTTGCATCTACAGAGATGTAATTCATACTAGGAACATACGCAAGAAAAACACTCTTCTTATATTCATTATCTTTGTATTCGTATCTTGTTAAGTACTTTAATTCCATCTTTAATTGCTTCTTAACAAGTTTCTTTGCCTCTTCTTTACTAATCTTTATATCAGCAGATGGAATATCAGCATCAAATAACCAATTAGCACTGAGACCAGTTACCTCCTTTGTATCGGCATTAATTGATACTTCAACATAATTATCCATTAAAATATCATTTTCAACTCGATCAAATCTATAGTCATAAGAATTCGTGTATCTCGAATAACTACTTGATGTTAACTTAATGTGACCTTTCATCACAGGATTAATTTTTTCCACAGCTGCTTTGGCATCATTCTCTAGCTCGGACTTCAAATAACTAACATTTGATGTCTGACCAGAATAATTATAGTATAAATAACTTATGATATTTCCCTTATCATCTGCTGTAACACTAACACTAGCGCGATAATTAACATTATCACTCCAAGTCATACTATAGTAATTAGTACTGTCTAAATAACTATTCAAGTAGTAATCAAATTCAGTACAATTAGAAGGTATTGTAATTCTCTGCTTAACAATTTTAACTACTTTTTCTAAGGTATCCTTAGTATCATCTTCCTTTGATGAACTTAATTCATTGGTAGACTTTGCATATGCGATATCACTTCCAATGGTTCCAAAACCAATGGAGGTTACCATGACAAATGCCATTGATAAGGTAAGTAGACGTTTCTTTAACATTTCATATCCTCCTCATAATATTTATAGTCATTGCTTATTAGACGATATATTGGTAAAAAAAGTTCCATAATTTAGAATTATTTTTTATTTCAGTCTAATCGTTTTGTCTAATATTTCGTTTCTTATCATATCTTTGTCTACCGTATCTTAATTTTCATTAACTCTTAATCACTTACTTCCAGATACTCTCCAAAGCAACTGCATCCACCGTAATTTTTCCCGTTCCACGATAGGTAATATTGAGTTGTCGGTTCTGTGAACCAAAGATAGCAAAGGAACCAGTCTGAATTCCATAATCAGCGTATACTTCAACGGAAGCTATATCAACAAGAACTGTAAGGCGAAATATGTCATCGTCAGGAGTGACGTCCACAATATATCCCCCACCAAGTCCTGTTTTTCTTCGGTCAACTAATAACTTACCCTTTTTCCCACCATATTTTAGTTCAACATCACCAGAAAACATGCTAACCGTAAGTTCGGCATCCTTCGTTTGCTTAATTTCAATATCTAAACGGTACATTTCTGCAGTAAAACCATTAAGAAGGTTTTTCCCACTTCCCCCTTCATAATGAGCTTTCTGTTCCGTATAGAGTGACTTGATCTCGCGTACAGGCTTCTGACAAAGTCGGATGCCTGAAGAAGTGTTATGTAATGATAACTCCGTAGGAAATGTCATGGAGCCATTAAATGTCTTTGTCCATTTTGGAATTTGATTGGCATATCTCCAATTACTCATCCAATTCATCATAATCACACGGTTTCCGGTATGGAAAAAAGTCTGTGCTGCATAGGCATCAGGTCCAAAACCTAAAGGTTGTTCTGACATATCATCGGGAACAAAATACCAATGACCATCAAGTTTTTTTAAATCTCCTATAATATAAAAAACACCACAGCCCGAAAAAATCCATCGATATTCACCACTTTGGTCTACTTCAAGTCGATAAATATCAGGACATTCAGTATATATTTTATACATCACATATGGATCTGATTCTAGATTTTTCTTCACTTCCAGTTGATATCCAATTTTTTGGGTATCATTGTAAACACTCTCGATTTTCCAATCAATTAAATTTTCAGAGGAATAAATTCTTAATGGTCCTCCTGCAACTACCATTATCCAACAACTATCATCTTTGGCACGATATACCTTAGGATCACGAAATTCTCGGTCATTTGTTGGATCATCATCAATTGTGATTACTGGCTGTCCATTATTAAATTTTGTCCAAGTTCGTCCATCATCTGAACTATAAGCAATTGCCTGTTGTTGAATTGGTCCATCTGCAACGGTATAAATTGCAACTAACCCGCCCTTTTTACCAGTAAATAAACCACTCGTATTATGTTCATCAATAACGCAGCTTCCTGAAAAAATATCGCCATTCTCATCGTTATATAGCGCAATATTAAGTTCTTGCCAATGAAGCAAATCTGATGAGACTGCATGTCCCCAAGTCTTACCTCCATTATAGACGCTATTCGGTGTATATTGATAAAATAAATGATATTCACCATGGTAATACACCAAACCATTGGGGTCATTCATCCAGTTTCTCAATGGTGAAAAATGAAATTGATTTCGATAAGTTTCATGATAGCGACCACCAGTTACATAACTTTTTGCTTCCATAACCACACTCCTTAGTAAAATGCTCTAGATTTTATGTTTTCAGTCAATTTTCTTTTCCATGCAACTTATCTTTATTATCTCATTATCTTGGTGAAATGCAAGTAAAATCATTTACATTTATCCAAAATATAGAAAGAGAGAGAGAGCTACTTGCATACTCTCTCTCTCTGCTTTCTAAGTACATTCGTTGCATATTTCGCCTGAGCTAAAAACTCCTCTTTTTTGGAGGGTTCTGCAAATAAATACTGACTATAATAATCACATACAGTTAACTGATAATAATATAGTCGTATGATGTTTTCTTTATCATAATCGGTAAGTTTTATCATACTACAATATGTATTGACATAGTCATTAAATTTCTTTTCATCCAACTCTCCATCTTTGCAAGTTGGCTCAGCATAGAAAAAAGATCTTGTAATTTCCCAAATCACTGGATGTCTGCAAGCACTTGTCCAGTCAATGATACCGTTAATCTTTGAATCACCACAAAGAATCTGATTGATCGTATAATCACCATGAGTATTCCGATAGGTTAACAAATCGATATCAAACTCCATCTTAGGAATTGTTTCGGTCAACTGTATACGAAACTCCAAATCCTCAATAATGTTTTCATCTTTTCTCTCGCTAGCGATTTTTAAAGATTGTTCATAGGAGTGCCTTGCATTCTCCAGTGTCATATAGTAAAAAAAATCTTTTCCTAATCCATAAGGTAAATCTTCATAAGTTAATAAGGCTTGATGGATTTTAGCAAGTAAGATTGGAGATTGCTGCATAAACCAATCAGGTGCAGTGTTCATATTATAAACGGTTCCCTCGATAAAGTGTTGAAGTAGACCAGTTTTTCCTTCAAGCAAAGTAATATACTTATTTTCTTTGTTACGGCAAAACAATGATGCTGGTATTCCCTGTTTTATTAAATAATTGCATAAATCTGGTTCCATCTCTGGACGATTGATTGCATTCGTTTCCGCTTGTTTATATACATACTTCCCTTGCGTAGATGTAATAAGAAACGTATCCCCCCCAACACCTGTAGTCATATCATTTACACTACTTACAATTAATCCATACTGTTCTTGTAGAAAACCTTTAATCTTCTCGGAAATACTCATGGTAATTCTCCTTCCAATCTTGTTCTACCCAATACTGTGAACCATCTCTTAACCGATTTAACATTTTATACTGAAACATTTCTCGACGAATTAGTTCAATATCACTAAATGAAATGCTTGTTTTAATTATGTCATTAATCTGCTTTTCCGTATAAATTGTTTCCGTCTCGACTTTTTCAGCTATTTTTGCTAATGCCATGATTCTCATTGGCCTTTTCGATGGATACTGAGTTAACAAGCCTTCCGTATCATAATAATGTTCCATCTTTCTATCATACTTTTCAAATTCTTGATTCATTGGTACTCTCCTTCCTTTATCTCTTTTATTGTCTTAAAGTCTTAAGCGTGCTAATCTCTAATAGAAATCACATCACTATATCTTTACTCGGTAAATGGAACAATCGTTAGAACGATCCATAAATCCATACTCAATCAGTGCACGACGAATCGTTGGGTAATCAAAGGCATAAATCCTTCGTAATACTTTGTTAACTTCCATTTCTGTATATTCCGTATCAGCTTTAAAATTCTTTATGATTTCACCTAACAGAATAATCTTTTTCTTTTCTCGTGCTGGGAATTGTTTCACGGCTCCATTCTCATCCATATAAGTTTCTATTGTCTTCTTACGTTCTTGGTCGGAAATGTTGTAACGATCATCTACCATTGTTGCAGTTGCATGAAGTTCTTCAATCTCACCCGTATCACTCTTTTCGATCGTTCGATTTGTCTCAGAAGCAATTGTTTGCATTAGTGCTAAAAATAATTTCGCTTGCTTCTCTTTTTCACGAAGTTTAAAACGATGATTTCGAACCGTCGACTGTGCGATTCCAAGTTTCTCTCCAATTTCCTGATCACTCTTTCTTTCTAATAAACATTGAAGTAAATGATTCTGAATTTCACTCAGCCCTGTAACTGCAGGTGGCTGCTTTAGTAAATATGATGCAACATTATTATGTGCTTTCAAAATATGTTGTTTGATTGCTCCTTTCGCATCATAAAGTAACTGAGCCACTTCGTAAATGCGTCCCTTTTCAAAGGCTTGTTGACACATAACACACTCAAATAATTCATCTGTTTCATGATAACCAGCTTTAATTTCGTTCAAATCATAGTTCCATATCATGTTTCTTCCACTCCTCTCATTTTTCTAATTATAAACGGATTATAACATTGTTTTTCTATATTGTCTATTATATAATAAACAAAAATATTAAACGTTTATTATATACGAGGAAAATCAGAGGAATTTCCTCGTATATAAAAAACTGCCAAACTAGCTAAATGAATAATTGCAGCTAGTTTGACAGCCCTTGATTGTTAATTTCTGTTGTAGATTCCTTCTAAAAATAAGCCCTTATGTACCGTAACATTTCTTTGTACAAAATGACGTCAGTTACTCTATCTTATATACTTTCTTATCGTTTCATCACTCCACACCTGTACCTCAATATATCTCTCCGGCCCAAATCTTCCATCCCCATTCCATATTTGTGGTAGACCATATTTCTCAATGAGTTTTAATATATCTTCATACATATACAATTTTTTTCTATATTCTTTATTATCTTTTACACGTGGACTAAATGTAGGATGCATATCTCCATACGTAAAAGATAACGTAGCTAAATCAAATTCTTCAATCGGAATCTTGATATAATCTGGTTGTTCAAACCATGTATATAGCCATGGGCATTCTTCCACAACCATATAATGTGGTGCATATCTTGTCATCTTACCACCCATCGATTGAAACAAGTCCCTAGCCATCTGTTCATAACCAAGACGGTCCTCGATATAGGTTGATTGACGTTGTGTAGCTTGTGCATTTGGACGCTCAGAGCGCAATTTATCTAATACTTGTTTTGCATCCTCTTGTGTGCAATCAGACAGATTGCGAAAAGCTCCATCGCGTTTATCAAAATAGTGATATAAGTACATTAAAAAACCTCGCTTATCTTACGGATATTCTATTCTTACTTTAATCTATCTAACTCGTCTTATTAACTTAATTTCTCCATCAACTCTGGTAGAGCCATATAATACTCCTTCGGCTTTTTGGGATTGACATATACTAGAACTTGCTTTCCAAGTAGGTCCGGAGGATCTTGATAAATATCTTGGCTTATGTAATGGGTTACTTCTCCTGTAAAGACATCTTCCTCCATTGCTTCTGCTCGGAAAGGATATTGTCCGTTAACTCTCATTTTAGAATTAACCTTACATCCAATAATCGTCGCATATACTTTACGTCCATCGATAAGTAGTTGTTTCTTTCGTTCTAGTGTTTTCTTTAGGTAAACATTGATTTCATAACAGGCTATGAAAAATATAATTCCTAGGAAGCAAAAGAGAATAGGGTTTAAAAAAATCAAATCTTTCATTCGGATGTTGTTAGGATCTTCTGTATCATATAAAACTGTTAGTTCTTCTCCAACATACCAATCTAATCTATACTCATTAATAATTGACTCATAAGCATTTTCATTTATGGAATAAGCTACTCGTACGTAGGAAGTACCATGTGGGGTTTCTCCTATTTTTTTATTCCTATTGATACTTTCAATAGTTGCTGTCGTGGTTTTCGCATTTCTATAAAATTGATAAGTGGATACTGTACTGTAAAACGAAACACAGAAAAAAACGACACAGAAGACCATAAACATGAGTTGACATAATCTTAATACTGAAGCATATTTATGTTCCATACTAGTCTCCTTTATTTATTTCTCCAATTGTAATTTGTTCTACCCCATATTCAATCGATAACTCTTCCAAATCTTTGTTTACCTTTTGTAATATCTTTGTAAGTTTATAATCAACAACGAGTTCTGGCAAAATATCTTTTACTTTTTGAAACTTAATCGCAATCTTTCCTATTTTTGCTTCAATCTTCGTGATTTGATTACATTCACTTCGCCCAACTGCTGATAATATTCTATCGTAGTCTTCATTATTCACCTGTATCTTTATATTACAAAGTTTTATGTTACTATCCTTTTCACTTTTAATTTCAAATGATTTTTCGATCATAATCGTTCCCCAGAAATTGTTTCATCAATAATCTCGACACGACCTAAACTCAATCCATAAGAAGTAAGTTTTTTACTAAGCAACTCTTGAATCTGAGGACTTTTAAGAATCATCTGAATTAGCTCTTCCTTGATTGAAGTAGGAAATACTTGTACCGCTGATTTCACAGCATCAACGGTCAGATTCTTTTCTTGATATAATAATTCTATGATTGACATCAGTAAGGAATTCGTTTGCATCTTCTTCTCTGAATTCATACTTTGATACAACTTCTCCAAAACAATTGGAAGAACATACTCCAAAATTTGATTGTAATTCACCTCGGTTAGTTCTACAATGATTTGACCAAGATTATCAAATGTATCATTTGATTGTAAATTTGTTTTTACTTTAATCATTGCTCCTCCTAAAACAAATCAATACAATAACTTTTTATTGATTACTTCTTCTTTATTATATATCAATATGTAGCAATAATCTACCATTTTATAGTAAACTATGGTTTATTTTAACTTAACTTCACTCGTCATTTTGCCATCTTAGACTTGCTAAAAATGGGATGAGAAACATAATTCAGAAGCATACTGTTATGAAGTCGTCGGTACTTAGGGCCTGTACTTTAGGCCCTTATGTACCGCTTAGAACTTCATTCAAGCGAAAGCGTGTTGCGGATGAATTATGTTTCTCATCCCATACTCAAAACATTTCTTTATGCAAAATGACGTCAATGATCTCTGCATCTGTATTCTCTTCTATGAATTGAATCACTTCTTCTATATGGGAATCTGCCTGTGCAGCCGTCTGACAAATACCTGCGATACCTATAACTACATTCTGGTGAATATCCTGGTCACTAATTTCTGCAACTGAGATATTAAACTTGTTCTGTAGCTTTGCAATCAAGCTCTTAATAACCATACGCTTTTCTTTTAACGAATGTACCCAGGAAGCCCTTAACTTTACCTGCATAATATAGACTCTCATATTTTTCACCTCATAATTATTACATCTACTGTTATTCTTTAGCAAATTCATTCATAATATAACCATTCCGTAATAATATTTAGTTTTCCCCATTGCGAATACGTTCAATCTTATTTGCAATATGATCTGATACATGATCAAATAAATAAGTTCGTCCAGAGGTTGCAGAATTCAGATAATTTTCCTGAATTAAGCGGCTAGTTTCTTTCATCTCTTTCCAAAAATCACGTGCTGATAATAACCCACATCCCTTACTACGAATAATCATTTGCTCCACGCCATCCGAAGTAGCAACTGTGATGCGATACTTCGAACTATGATTATGAGCAAACTTTTCGATATACTGATCTGCGGTTTCTGCTTCTTTCGTATAAACAACTAGAATATTATGATATTCGAGCAATTCCGTAGGATGATCTTTGAGCTTGTATGCATCAAAAACTAGGATAACATTACATTGATAAAGCCCTTGATAGTTACATAAGATATCCATTAATTTCTGTGCAGCTCCATCCATATTAATATTTGCTAATTCTCTTAATTCTTCGTCTGCAAACAAAACATTATATCCATCTACTAACAGATATTCCTCTTTCGGTTCTTCTGTCTTATATCTTCTTACTACTGGTTCTAACGAGGTATCAATTCGTTTCGTATATCTTTTTTTAGTAGAATTCAAACCATCCTTCCGATTTGCATAAAACGTACGATTCAAGATTTGATCAATCTCATCCGTTCCAATCCACTCTTCCTCACGTTTAAAATCTGAAGTTTGTAAAGCGTCCATACGGTTTTGATTCAACTCTGCCAAGCCTTCAAGATGCATGTAATCCTTTACGCAATCCCAGCTTACTGTAAATCCAGCCCCATGAGCACAAAAAACAGAGCCTGTTGGATTTTCTAAATCACGTTCAGAGTCATACCCGACCTCTGCAATCACTTGCTCTGAATTATGACACTTTCCATAGCCTAGATACCGATAAGATAACCTTCCATTCCCTCGTGTATACGCAGTAACCTCTCGCTGATAATTTTGCATTGTAGAGACTGGTGCATTTCCAGTAAGCACTGTTAAACCATTTTCAACTTGTTCAATTTTACAAGTACCATACATATTCTCAATGTCTAACATCGCACGACCAAGCATTGTTTCAGGTATCTCAAGCCGAAATTCATAATATGGTTCTAGTAAAATTGATGTTGCTTGCTTCAACCCTTGTCGAACGGCTCGATATGTCGCCTGTCGAAAATCCCCACCTTCTGTATGTTTTTGATGAGCGCGACCTGCAATTAACGTAATTCTCATATCAGTAATTGCTGCGCCAACTAACACACCTTTATGTTCCTTTTCCATGAGATGGGTTAACACAAGCCTCTGCCAATTTCGATCGAGCAAATCCTCACTGCAATCAGTTGCAAATTGTAATCCACTTCCTTGCTCTAATGGCTCTAATAGTAAATGAACTTCAGCATAATGACGTAATGGTTCAAAATGTCCAACCCCTTCTACTGGTTCTGCAATCGTTTCCTTGTATACAATACTACCAGTACCAAACTCAATCTCGACTCCAAATCGTTCGAATACAATGCATTTTAGTACTTCTGTTTGTACCTCTCCCATGATTTGAACTTGAATTGACTTTGTTTCTTCCTCCCAAACAATATGAAGTTCAGGGATTTCTTCTTCTAATAGTCGAAATTTTGGGAGCATTGCCGCTGCATCACAATCATCTGGCAATAAAATCTTATAATTTAAAACAGGAGCTAACAATGGAGCTCCTGTTGCCTGTTCAATTCCAAGCCCTTCTCCAGCTCGTGTCTGTGTTAATCCTGTAACAGCACAGATATTCCCTGCGTCCAACTCATTTACCGTTTCATATTTTTCACCAGAATAAATACGAATCTGATTGATTTTTTCCTGTTGATTCGTCAATACCTGTTTTACTTTCATTACTCCACCAGTAATTTTTAAATAAGTCAAGCGATTACCTTGCTCATCTCTGGCAATCTTAAACACCTTTGCACCAAATTCCTCAGGATACCAAGGTTCACTCGTATAAGTTTCTAGCCCGTGTAGAAATGCCTCAACTCCAGTTAATTTAAGTGCAGAACCAAAATAACAAGGAAATATTTTACGTGTTCGTATAAAACGATTAATATCTTCCTGCTTTATTTTTGAAGTTTCCAAAAATTGTTCTAATAGGTTTTCGTCACAGGTAGCGATATTTTCAAAAAATTCGTTCGATTGATCATTGGAAAAATCAATGCACTCCGAATTCAATTCTTTCTTTAAATGAGCTAATATTGTATCTTTATCAGTCCCATCCTGATCCATTTTATTTACAAATAAAAATACAGGAACTCGATATTTTGATAACAAATACCACAAGGTCTTTGTATGACCTTGAACTCCATCTGCCCCACTAATCACTAAAATTGCATAGTCTAATACTTGTAGGGTACGCTCCATTTCTGCAGAAAAATCAACATGACCAGGAGTATCTAATAATGTGATATTCATATGTTGTAAATTAATTCTCGCTTGTTTTGAAAAGATCGTGATCCCTCTAGCCCTTTCAAGGGCATAAGTATCTAAAAAAGTATTCCCATGGTCTACTCTACCCAATTTACGGATGTTTCCGCTTAGATATAACATACTTTCAGATAAAGTTGTCTTTCCTGCATCAACATGTGCCATCGCACCGATTACAACATTTTTTTCTCTACTCATAATGTTGTTCTCCTCTGTTGACACATACATGTGCCATCACACCAACACATACATGTTTCATCGTTGTTGTCCTCCTGTGGTGACCTCATTTTCCATTGTTACTTTTTCCTTTTTCTTATAACCTTTATCAAAATTGTGATACAAGATATAAGGGCAGTAGCAATTGCCAGGAAGCCTATCACATATTTCTTCCATGAACTCTTGCTCTTTTTTAATTTCTCTAATTCAACCAAATCACCGGTAAGTTGTTCATATTCTGCTTCAATATTTTTTTTATATTCGATATCGGTATCATCTGATAAATTCACTACTTCTATCTCAATCTCAGACATCCGCTCTTTGATTTCTTTGATTTCTTTTCGTAAACTTCTCTTTTCGTCTTCCATATAAGCTCCTATCATACCTTCAAACTTAATCAAAAACCCCTCTGATTTACCAGCATTCTAGTAACCAAAGGGGTTCGTTTTGTCTTAACTATTAAACTCTCTTCATGTATTCGCCAGTACGTGTATCAATCTGAATTGTTTCACCCTGGTTAACGAATAATGGAACATAAACTGTAGCTCCAGTCTCAACAACTGCTGGCTTAGTAGCACCTTGTGCTGTGTTACCTGCAAAGCCTGGTTCAGTTTCAGTAATCTGTAATTCAACGAACAACGGAGGTTCAATTGCAAATACCTGACCACCATGAGAAAGCATCTTAACCATCTCATTTTCCTTAACAAACTTTAAAGAATCACCGATAGACTCTTCATTTAATGCAAACTGATCATAAGTTTCTGTATTCATGAAATGATATAATTCACCATCATTATACAAATATTGCATTTCAGATCTATCAATATGAGCCTGAGGGAATTTTTCTGTTGGACGGAATGTTCTTTCTGTAACACCACCATCTTTAATATTTCTTAATTTTGTTCTAACAAAAGCTGCGCCTTTACCTGGCTTTACATGTTGAAAATCAATTACTTGATAAACAGTATTGTCAATCTCTAATGTAATGCCATTTCTGAAATCGCCTGCTGATACCATAAAATAATCCTCCTTAAAATCAATATAGCTAATTGCTATATTAAACTACATTTTAGTTTATCGTATTTATGCGTTTTTTTCAACTATTTTTTATCAAATATTACATACTTTTTAAAAATTTAGTTCAATTAAATCTTTTGGTGAATTGGTGAAGTTGATACAGCCATCTTTTGTTACTACAACAAGGTCTTCGATTCGAACACCACCAAAATCTTTCACATATATTCCTGGTTCCACTGTTAATGTCATATTTTCTCCAATGATCTCTTCTGCTTTCATCGATGCGCGAGGAGATTCATGGATAAATAAACCGACGCTATGTCCAAGACCGTGGCCAAAGCATCCTTCATAACCAGCTTCATAAATAATATCACGTGCAATTTTGTCTACAGCCATTCCCTTCATTCCAGCCTTTAACTGTTCCAGTACTGCAAGCTGTGCTTTTAACACCGTATGATATATCTTCTTTTGTTCTTCACTTGCCTTACCAACCACAATTGTTCTTGTCATATCAGAACAATAGCCATGATAAATGCATCCAAAATCAAGCGTTACGAAGTCACCGACTTCGATCTTTTTATGAGATGGAACTGCATGAGGCATTGAGGAATTAATACCAGAAGCAACGATTGGATCAAAGGAGATACCTTCCGCTCCATTTGTCTTTAATAAATACTCAATTTTAGCTGCAATCTCAAGTTCAGTTACACCAGGCTTAATTTCTTCAAGGATTTTTGTAAATACAACATCTCCGATATGCTCAGCCTGTTTAATATATCCTAATTCTTCTTCTGTCTTCACCATACGTAACGAATCGAGCTGACTACTATAAGGAATTAATGAAATTGAACCAAATTCACTTAGATAATTGCTGTAAGTCGAGTAACTTGTCTCTTTCTCATCAAAAGCAACACGTGTAACTTCTTGCTTCTTTATAAAATTCGCAATGCTCTTTGCATAGCCAATTTGCTCAATATCTTTTACTTCAAAACCTTGTGCTTGTGCTTGTGCCTGATACACATATCGAAAATCAGTAAAAATAATCTTGTCGGTTTTCGTAATAACTGCGATACCAGTATCACCACAATATCCTGTAATATATCGCATACTGTGACGATTCGAAACTAATATTGCTTCACAGTTCATTTGATCCATTATTTCATACACTTTTTCTAAAATTCCCATAACAAACTCCTAATCTTATCCTTATTCTATAGTATATCTAAAACATCAACTTTTCTTACTAGTACATTCTTCAAACTGTTTGTTTACATCTTATGTTAAGTTTTGTTCTAAGATATAATCAACAGCTAATAAATAACCATATAATCCAAGTCCGACAATTTGACCAGTACAAACTGGCGCAGTCACAGAAACATGGCGAAATTCTTCTCTCTTATGCACATTTGAGATATGTACCTCAATCTTAGGCATCTCAAGACTTGCTAAAGCATCTCGAATCGCGATGCTATAATGAGTATAAGCTCCTGGATTAATGATAATGCCATCTACTTGGTCATGATATGCTTTTTGTAAACGGTCGATGATTTCACCTTCACAATTACTTTGAAACGTTTCAATCGTAATGTTTTTCTCTTCTGCTTTCTTTTGTAAAATTTCTAATAAATAATCAAAATTCTGTTCTCCATAAATTCCTTTTTCACGTATGCCAAGAAAGTTGATATTTGGTCCATTTACAACAAGTAGCTTCACAACTTATACCTCACTTTATAATAATTTAGTATTTCATTAACGATGGAATAAAACGAACGATTATCTGTTGATACTACTATATCAGCTACCTTTTCATAAAGAGGCATTCGTTGATTCATCAACTCTTCGATTTTTTGCATTGGATTCTCACCTGCTAACAATGGGCGAGTTGTATCCTCTTTCAGTCGTGCGTATGTAACCTCTTTTGATGCTTTTAGTAATACAACCATACCAATTTGACGTAATAGAGCTGCATTTTCCTCTCGAAGTGGCATGCCACCACCGGTTGCAACAATACAGTGATGTAAAGAGTCGTTAAGTTCGATTAAACTATTCGTTTCTAATGTCCGAAATGCATCCTCGCCCTCAGAGGAAAAAATATCTTTAATACTTTTTCCACTTTGAGTTTCAATATACTGGTCTGTATCCATAAAATCATAATCAATTGCATGAGCAAGTTTCATTCCAATAGTCGTTTTTCCACAACCCATAAATCCGATCAGAACAATATTATCTTTCATCTAATTATCTCTTTTCTTCTTTCAACCTATCTTTTCGTAATTTTCTTTTATAACACTTTAATACGATCCACTCAAGTCTTCGTTTTAAGATGATTTGAATTTCTTCATGTTTATTGATTGGTTTTACTAAAAAGGATGTAATACCTGCTCGATTCGCACCAAAAACATCGGTAAAAATCTGATCACCGACAAAAAATGTTGTTTCTTTCGTCGTTCCCAAAAACTCAATTGCTTTTATATAGTTTTTCGTGGAAGGCTTATTTGCTTTATATACATACTTAGCACGAATCTCTCGATTAAATCTAGAAACTCGCTCCTCGTCATTATTTGATATAAAACATACAGAAAATCCAAGTTTACGAATTCGATTCATTAGCTCAATTGCTTGCTGACTAGCATCCGCACCATGAGGAACTAAAGTATTATCAATATCAAAGATAATTCCTCGATATCCTTGCTGAAACAGTTTTTCATAAGCGATCTGATATGCAGAATCTACATAATGGGATGGATAAAATTTTTGAAACATAAATACCTCTCATACATTGTTCATTTGTTAAATAATTGAGTTATCACTTACTTTTAATCACATAACTTAAATAATCCAGCATATAGCGAATTATGTATTCTAGTACATTTAAGCTATTACCTATGCTTATTATTTTGATTATAATCAATATTTATTATATATTCAAGCAATTTCCATGATTTACTTTGAACGATTGCTAAACTCAATTATTTCTTTCCTATTTCCTTTCACCTATTTGGTTTCCCAGCCTCCTATTTTCTTTATTTTTCATTATTTTGTGTAAGCACTTACATTCTATTTTGTTATGTTAAGGTAAAATGACTATTGATATTTAAGGCTTTTCAATATATAATAGTCTGCGTAAATATTTGTTTACTTAATATTTATGTAAGCGCTTTAATTAATACTGCACTTATTCATTCCTGTTAACGCATTTCATTTTAAGTAACTCCATTGAGTTTTATAATGAAATATTGTTAACACATTTAAAATATGCGCTTTATATGTAATCTAATATTTGTGTTACTAACATTATCGGAATTGCACTACATAATCCGATAAAAAAATTCTATGGAGGTTTATCATGGAAAGTTTAAAGAAATTTTCTCTTGAAGGTAAGATAGCATTAGTTACTGGCGCTTCTTACGGTATTGGTTTTGCAATTGCCAGCTCCTATGCAGCCGCAGGTGCAACAATTGTATTTAATGATATCAAGCAAGAATTAGTAGATCAAGGAATTGCCGCATACAAAGAAGCTGGAATTACTGCTCATGGTTATGTTTGTGATGTTACAAACGAAGAACAAGTAAATGCTATGGTAGCTCAGATTGAAAAAGAAGTTGGCGTTATTGATATCTTAGTTAACAATGCTGGTATCATCAAACGTATCCCTATGTGTGAGATGACTGCTGCTGAGTTTCGACAGGTAATCGACGTAGATTTGAACGCACCATTTATCGTAGCAAAAGCTTGTATTCCTAGTATGATCAAAAAAGGTCACGGAAAAATCATTAACATCTGTTCTATGATGAGTGAATTAGGACGTGAAACTGTATCTGCTTACGCTGCAGCTAAGGGTGGTCTTAAGATGTTAACCAAAAATATTGCTTCTGAATATGGTGAATTCAACATTCAGTGTAATGGTATTGGACCTGGTTACATCGCTACACCTCAGACCGCTCCATTAAGAGAAGAAGGACATCCTTTCAATAGCTTTATCATTGCTAAGACTCCTGCTGCTCGTTGGGGAACTCCTGAAGATTTAGCAGGCCCAGCTGTATTCTTAGCTTCTGATGCTTCTGATTTCGTTAATGGTCACATCCTTTATGTAGATGGTGGTATCTTAGCTTACATCGGAAAGCAACCAAAATAATATGTCATTTAATTAAGGTTTCAATCAAATACACCCGCTCACTTTTAAAGTGGACGGGTGCTTTTTTAGATATACAATTGAACCAAGAGAATTCACTACTGATAATTCACTTATTTTTGCATATTGACACCCACATACGGAAAGCGTCAGGTACCCCACCTTTTTGAAACCATCTTTCTGAAAAAATATGTTCCTCATAAAAGATGCCTGAGGTTTGGTTAAATGCATATTCCGAGGTGTGTTTCATAAAATCAACAAAAGTTTCCGATGCCTTCATCATACTACGTGCCATATCCAAATTGTTATTTTCATCAAACTGATTCAGTATAACATCATTTATCAAAAATAACCCAGAGGGAGCATCCTCAACCTTGAGACCATAAAATTCTTCTTGACCGCATTCATCACCTACAAGGTACATCATTGCTTTGTAAGGATGTTTTATATGTTCAGATGCATTTTGATGTTCTTCTCCCTGAGGATGATGACCGATTGGTGCCACTCCTACATACCTTCTCGCAGTGCGGTCAGGTACATTCTTTATACACCATTCCGACATCTGTCTCCATGCTTCATTTTCAGGGTCAATGCAATCTACAGAAAAACAAACAACTTTTTCATTCCTATGTTCTTCAATTTTTACAATCGTAGTTTCGTTTATAACCATCTCTCCTTCTTTTATTTGCACTTGAAAATTAAGTTTAGGAAAACAGATAGAAGAACCAACTTTTCTAATTTCACTCGGTGTATGTCCTGTGAAATTACGCATTGCACGAGAAAATGCAGCCGCCGAATTATATCCGCACTTCACAGCAATATCAATGACTTTGTGTTCAGTATCTACTAATTCTTTTACTGCATATTGAAGTCTACGTTTCCTTATATACTCATCCAACGTCATATCGGCAATTATCATAAAGAAACGTTGATAAGTTGACTTAGACATGCCTGCTATTTGTGCAATTCTTCCATAATCGATTTCTTCAAACAGATTACCTTCTATGTATGCAATTGACAGATTGAGTCCTTCTATATAATTCATTTGTTGTCTCCTTTAATAATTATAGACTATCTATTTTACAAACACTGTACAATAAAAGTCATTCAATGCACATTAGTTACGAATTGTCTCATATGTCAATTCATCAACATATCTCGCAATATTCCGATAAATTTTAAGGAGCAAATCCGAAGATTTACCCCTTAATGGTTATGAACTAAACTTAATGGTTTTGAACTATCAGCTTAACTATAGTATATCTTTCCTTCTTCTACGATTTCGATTTTACCATTTTCGGCTTTTAAGATAGATACTGCACAGTTCTTATGAACTCCCTCTCCCCAGAATTCACTCACAGGAACTTTCTTAATATTTGCAAGAATTGCCTTGAGTGCGCAGCCATGTGTGGATACAAGAATTGTTTTGTTTTGATAACTTGGGGTATTGATAAGGTCATGTAAGAACTCACCAGTTCTCTTTATGATATTTTCAAAGCTCTCACCACGTGGTGGAACTTGATATTGGTCAGGTGCCGTAAAGAAATGCTTAAAATCCGGATTAGGAATGTTGTATCCTTCGATTCCAAAACATAAGCCTTCATAATCTCCAAATCCAATCTCTTGAACTCTGGATTCCTCAATGATAGGCACCTCTTTTTTTCTTATGATGATTCTTGCAGTCTCCATGGCTCTTTTTAATGGAGAGGAAATGATATAATCAAACTTTATGTTCTTGAGCGCTTCCCCAGTAATACCTGCCAACAGCCTACCTTGTTCATTTAAATCAATATCTGTTTGACCTTGTAGTCGGCTCTGTTTATTATAATTTGTTTGACCATGTCGAATTAAGTAAATTAGCATTTTCCCCTCCGTTATTATCAGCTTTAATTACATCTAAAACATTTATTTGCACTAGCAGCAATGATGAATTCATTGAATATTTTCTGTGCATACTCATCTATCTTGGACAAATCCTCTGGATGCCATTGAACTCCAAGGAAGAAAGGATAATCTTCTTTCGTGATTGCTTCTGCTAATCCATCTGATGCAGTTGCTGCAAGTGTCAGCCCGTCTGCAATTTTACGTATGGACTGATGATGAAAGCTATTAACCCAAATCTCATCTTTTCCAATGATTCTAGAAAGTAAGGTTCTATCCTCAATCTTTACTTTATGAGTCAAAGTTGCTCTCCCTGCTTTCTGATAATGTGCAACTCTTACCTCACTCTGTGGTTCATACTGAGCTCGCACATCTTGATAGATGTCTCCTCCAAGAGCAATGTTTAAGATTTGGATTCCTCGACAGATTCCGAGGATTGGAAGCCTTTGCTTCATGATGATTGGAACTAACTTTAGTTCTAATTCATCTCTTTTCGGAATAATTACTCCACATTCCGGGATTGGTTCTTCTCCAAAATATCTAGGATTCACATCTGGACCACCGGTAAATACCACGCCATCCAGCCTAGATACTAAATCAGTTAATTCATTAGCATTGTTATATAAAGGTAATAAAACAGGAATACCTCCAGCATCTTCAATCGATTGAAAATATACACTTTCAATCTTAATTTGTTGATTTTCAAGATTAAATTGTGGTGTTATACCTATTACTGGTTTCATAGAACGTTACCTCCTAATCTTAATTTCATCAAAGCAAACTCTTACTTAATCAATACTATGTATCACATAATTTCTAATAAAAGTAAAAAATCCAAGCGTTATCTCACCTCGCTTAAACTTACTTTTGTAATAATATACTATACTTTGTATTCTTTGGCAACTCACCTTTTTTTATTATTTTGGGCCCTTACGTACCGTTACGAACTTCATTCAAGCGAAAGCGTGTTGCGGATGAATTATGTTTGGCACCCTATACCCATAACATTTCCTTGTGCAAAAGGACGTCAATTCTTTCAAAAGTACTTTTCTTACCACTAAAAATGGGATGATAAACATAATTTAGGAGCCTTCATTCAAGTGAAAGCGTGTTGCGGATAAATTATGTTTGTCATCCCATACTCTTAACATTCCTGGTGCAAAATGACATCAGATTTTTTTATTTTGTAGTGCGTTTGCTCTTTCTCTTCGAATTATTAGCAGTTCTATTGCTTGTTCCTTGACCACGTCCTGCTCTTTTATTCGTACTTCTACTTTTTTCGTTTTTACCATGATTCTGCTTTTGAGGATTGTTTTTCGTACCGTAACGATCCTTATCTATATAAGCTGGGCGTATTAAGCACTTCTTATCAAAACCGATTAAGTCTGTACGACCAGCTGCCTCTAAGGCTTCTTTAATCAATTTATAGTTCTTTGGGTTACGATACTGAATCAACGCACGCTGCATTGCTTTCTCATGCGGAGATTTTGGTACATACACTTCTTTCATTGTTCTAGGATCCAAACCGGTATAATACATACATGTAGAAAGTGTCGATGGTGTTGGATAAAAATCCTGTACCTGTTCTGGCATATATCCTAAATCACGTAAATATTCTGCTAACTCTACTGCTTCCTTTAAAGTAGAACCTGGATGGGAAGACATCAAATACGGAACAACAAACTGCTTCAGACCAAGCTTTTCATTCGTCTGTCTGTATTTACGAATAAATCGCTCATAAACACTATTTTCTGGTTTCCCCATCATATTTAAAACATTATTCGAGATATGCTCAGGAGCCACCTTTAACTGACCACTTACATGATTCGCACATAGTTCTTCCATAAAGGTATCATCTTTATCATGGATTAAATAATCAAAACGAATGCCAGATCGAATAAATACTTTTTTTACTTTTGGTAATTCTCTCAACTTCTTTAACAAGCTAAGGTAATCAGTATGATCGACTTTTAAATTTTTACATGGAGTTGGGAAGAGACACTGCTTATTTGTACAAACACCTTTTGTTAATTGCTTTTCACAAGAAGTATGTCTAAAGTTCGCTGTTGGTCCTCCAACATCATTGATATAGCCTTTAAAATCTGGATCCCAAGTCAATTGAGTTGCTTCTGCAACAATCGATTCATGGCTACGGGTCTGAATAATACGCCCCTGATGAAAGGTAAGAGCGCAGAAATTACAACCGCCAAAACAGCCACGATTGCTAGTCAAACTAAATTTTAACTCCTCAATTGCTGGAATACCACCAAGCTCTTTATAACATGGATGATAATCTCTCATATATGGCAGTGCATAAACACGATCCATTTCTGATTGTGTCAAAGGCTTTGCAGGTGGATTCTGTACGACATATTCATTGTTCTTATAAGGTTCCACCAGACGACGTGCTGTAAATGGGTCCGTATTCTGGTATTGAGTATAAAAACTCTTTGCAAAAGTCTTTTTATCCTTTAAAATCTCTTCAAACGAAGGAAGCTTAATTACATCATAAACAGAATCCAAATCTTTCGCACGATATACGGTTCCATCAATGAATGTTATATCCTTTATGTCAATTCCGCTATTTAAAGCATCTGCAATCTCTACAATCGAATGTTCCCCCATACCATAAGAGATTAGGTCTGCTTGAGAATCCAAAAGTATGGAACGTTTTACTTTATCACTCCAGTAATCATAATGAGCAAGACGACGTAGAGATGCCTCAATACCACCAATAATAATTGGTGCCTGCTTGTACACCTTTCGAATCAGGTTACAATATACAATCGTAGCACGGTCTGGTCGATGACCACGCTCTCCACCTGGAGAATACGCATCGGTGGCACGCTCCTTCTTTGCAACTGTATAATGATTTACCATCGTATCCATGTTACCACCACAAACCAAGAAACCGAGACGAGGTGTTCCAAGAATTTGAATCGATTTCTCATCCTTCCAATCTGGCTGTGCGATAATACCAACACGATATCCGTGGCTTTCTAATACTCTACTTATAATTGCCGGGCCAAAAGAAGGATGATCGACATAAGCATCACCGATTACATACACAAAATCGCACTGATCCCATCCTCTTTTGTTCATATCTTCTCTATTTATAGGTAAATAATCTTTTATCATCTATTACTCCATTCTAAAACTATATCCAGCAAGATAGACTAAAAATCTATCTTATCCACTTTGAAACGCAGAAAGTCCAATAGTTTCATGAACCATAGTATCATGAAACTATTGGACTTTCAAGAAAAGATTATTTATTTGTTATCCTTGAATAAAACTTTCTTCGATCAAATCTTTATTCAGTCTTGGTAAAAGTTCACTATATGGAATCACATACGTAGGAATACCATCCTCAAGTGGTGTAATATATCCTGGTTTACAAATTACAACAATACCATCTTGGGAATAATAGTAATCACAAAGTGCAAATGCTTTATCAGCCTTTTCTTTATAATCTTCTACTAAAAGTCCCATATCATTTCCTGCTTCTTCTAGCTTAATAAATGTTTCTTGAAAGATTGTAGCATATGTATTGTAATAATCCTGTTGCCATAAATCCGAAGAATTAATATACTTGCCCTCTTCCCCATCAAAACGCTCAATCTTTATTTTTGTGTCATTATAATCTTCACCAGCATAAGTAAACATCACATTAGAAATTTGTATCATTTTTTCTCCTACATCGAATACATTGAAAGATTCTTCATAATAAAGTCCTTTCCACACATCATCCGCAGTATCTTTATTGAGTGCCCTTGCCCGAATTACAACAGCCTCACAATTATTCTCATAAGTTTGTAAAAGAGTATCCTTAATTCTGAGATTCATTTCTTCTATTTTAGGATCATTGGACTCATTTTTTAATTGTACTAACCCGAGTTTACATTTTGCCAAAAATGTCCCTTTTTCATCATAGTAATCTTTTTCTGATACTGTATACTCAAATCTAGAATCATCATGATCCAATATATGCTGCATACGCTGATCTAACTTTACTCTCGATACATTTTGGTAACCCATTTGTTCAAGTGAGCCACCTTCTACGTCTGTCGGCTGTATCATTTTTTCTTGCTCACTCTTAAGTTCTTCTTGAGAATTATCTTCCACTGCTACTGTTACTGTTACTTCATCCGTTCCAATTGGTGTAGATTTTGTTTCTTCCTGTTTTTTATCACAGGCTGCTAATGACAAAGCTACCGTAAGTGTCATAACTCCAATTGCAGAAATATACTTCTTTTTCATTCTCTTTTGCCCTCTTTTTCTAGATAAGTATAGGTGGCAAAAGTGCTTTTCTGAAATTTTGTCATTTTGACTTTTGACACCTGAATCAAATTAGTTATGTTCCCCTTATTCTACATAATTCATATTAAAATTTCAACTATCCATAAAACTATAAAATCTTGTTCATAAATAGAGTAAAAGTGTTTTTCTCATCATTTATAAAAGGCTGTTGCTTTTTTGCAACAGCCTTTCATTACATCTACTATTTTTTTATTCGCCCTCTGCCTTAAGATATAATTCAGCTTCAGCAATAACTTTCTCCTGTACATCGGAAGGAGCCTGCTCATAACGGCTAAATTCATAAGAATACTCTCCGATACCACCAGTCATAGAACGAAGATCGGTAGCATATCCAAAAGTTTCACCTAATGGTATATCAGCAACAATCTCCTGTTTTCCATTATGCAGAGAATTCATACCAAGTACACGTCCACGTCTGCGGTTTAAATCACCCATAATATCACCAGTAAACTTATCAGGAACAACAACCTTAAGTGAAACAATTGGCTCAAGTAAGATTGGACCAGCTTCCATAAAACCTTGCTTGAAGGCTTGAATCGTAGCCATCTTAAATGCCATTTCAGAAGAGTCAACTGGATGATAGGAACCATCAACTAACGTCGCTTTTAATCCAACAACCGGATAACCAGCAACTGGCCCTTTTAATACACTTTCTGCAATACCCTTTTCTACCGCAGGGAAGAAGTTTTTCGGAACGGCACCACCAAACACATTCTCCGCAAACACATATGGTTGTTCCATATCACCGGATGGCTCAAATTCAATATGAACATCACCATATTGTCCATGTCCACCAGATTGTTTCTTATATTTACCCTGAACGCGAACCTTCTTACGAAGTGTCTCACGGTAAGGTACTCTTGGCTTCATAATTTCAATATCTACTTTATAACGTTGTAATAATTTACTTACTACAACTTCAAGCTGTTGTTCACCAATACCATATAATAAAGTTTGACGATTTTCTTTATCATTAACAACACGAAGTGTTAAATCTTCTTCCATTAATTTATTCAGAGCCTGAGAAACCTTATCATCATCGCCTTTATTCTTAGTCTTAAATCTTTGATATGCGTAAGGAATTGGCATCTTTGGTTGTTCATAAATAATTGGATTTGCCTTCGTTGAAAGAGTATCACCAGTTGAGGTATCAGACAACTTACCAATTGCTCCGATATCACCTGCATATAACTCTTTTACTTCAATTTGTTCTTTTCCGCGCAATACATAAAGTCTAGAGAGTTTCTCCTCTGTATCTTTATTGGCATTGTAAATAACAGCATCTGATTTTAAAACACCAGAACATACCTTAATCAATGAAAACTTACCAATAAACGGATCCGCGATTGTCTTCCATACATAAGCGGTCATTGGCTTATTGGCATCATAATCAGCTGCAAATGTACTTTGAGTTTTCTGATTAATACCAGTTAATATACCACGGTTCGGAGAAGGAAAATATTTTTCAATCGCCTGTAATAGCATTTTGGTTCCTTGAGTATATAAACCAGAGCCCATTAAAACAGGAACGATACTACAATCAATTACACTACTACGTAATGCTGTTGAAATCTCTGTCATCGTAAATTCTTCGCCTTCAAAATACTTTTCCATTAACTCTTCACTAGATTCAGCTACAGCATCCAATAAAGCTTCTCTATATTTTGATACATATTCCATAGAATAATCAGGAATATCGCATTCTTCATAATCACTTAGTTTTGTAAAATGACGTCCTGCCATCTTTACGACATTTACAAAGCCAATAAATTTTTCATTCTCACGAATTGGGGAATGGAATGGAGCAATTTTCTTTCCATATAATTCTTCCAAACGTTCTACTACTTGACGAAAACTAGCATTATCATCATCCATATCTGTTACAAAGAAAATTCTTGGTAGCTTGTACTTTTCACAGTAGTCCCAAGCCTTCATTGTACCAATTTCTACACCAGCTTTTGCCGATACTACAATTACAGCTGCATCACATGCATGTAGAGCTTCTTCTACTTCACCTACAAAATCAAAATAACCAGGAGTATCAATTAAATTAATCTTTGTATCTTCCCAAATGATAGGTACTACAGTTGTGCTAATTGAAAATAAACGCTTTACTTCTTCTTTGTCGTAATCACTGATTGTATTTCCTTCTTCAATCTTTCCCTGTCTGTTCGTAATACCTGTTGTGTACGCCATGGCTTCAACTAAAGTAGTCTTGCCACAGCCACCGTGTCCTAAGACTGCTACATTACGAATCTTTTCATATTTGTAAGTTTCCATATCTCGTTGTCCTCCAATACATCATAGTCATCTGCTAGATTTTAGCATTTGCTGTACAGGTCTCAACCTCTATAAAACCTTGTAAATCTATTTTACTAAATTTTCAATTAATTTACAACACTTTTATGCAATTATCACAATTTTATTTTAATCCATAAATCATATTTCAACATTATCCATAAATCATCATTTTTTTACACTTTTCTTCTTTTTTTATACTTGATAATAGATTATAGTAAATTCTAGCTAAAAAGCATTATACAATATGATACTTTAAAGTGTTACACTTTAAAGTATTGCAGTATTGACATGAAAAATGAAATGAGGTAGAATAGCTTATATCCCACCATTTTGAAATAACATTTCAGAATTTTGTGAATACTATTATTACCAGGTTTGAACTTTACATAAGCTCTTCCTGAGTTCTTGGAGGCATAATATGATAATTGTAATGAGACCAAATGCAAAGAAAGAATCAATCGACAACGTGTTAAGTATTATCAAAGGGAAGGGACTTGATGTTCATGTATCAGCTGGTAAAGAAGTTACCATAATCGGCGTTATTGGCGATAAGTCTAGATTATCTTGTAGCAATTTAGAGATTGCCCCAGAAGTAGATCATATCCTTCCAGTTACTGAAACATATAAATTAGCAAATAAAAAATTTCATCCGGAACCATCCATCGTAAAAGTTGGAAATACTACAATTGGTGGCAGTGAATTATGCATTATGTCTGGACCATGCGCTGTAGAAAGTCAGGAACAGGTTTTACAGACTGCCATCGCGATTAAAAAATCAGGAGCTACCATTCTGCGTGGAGGTGCATATAAACCACGTACAAGTCCATACTCCTTCCAAGGTCTTGAAGAAGAAGGATTAAGATACATGAAAGAAGCACGTGAAGCAACAGGGCTTCCAGTAATTTGTGAAGTAACTAGCCTTGCTGCCATTGAAGCGGCAGTGAAGTATGTAGATATGCTTCAAATCGGCGCACGTAATATGCAAAATTTTTACTTATTAAAAGAAGCAGGTAAAACTGGTCTTCCTGTTTTGTTAAAACGAGGTTTAGCTGCAACAATCGAAGATTGGTTAAATGCATCTGAATATATTATTTCTGAAGGTAATCCTAATGTTGTACTTTGTGAACGTGGTATTCGTACTTTCGAAACCGCAACAAGAAATACATTAGATATTAGTGCAGTTCCAGTCATAAAAGAAAAGAGTCACCTTCCTATTATCGTAGATCCAAGCCATGCAACTGGTGTTCGTAAGTATATCACTCCATTAGCTAAATGTGCAATTGCTGCAGGAGCAGATGGTCTGATGATTGAAACACATCCAGATCCAAAAAATGCGCTTTCCGATGGTCCGCAATCTCTTAATTTTGCTCAATTTGAAGAGCTTTGTGAAGAGTTACGTCCATATGCTAAACTAGCGGGAAAGAAATTTTAACAAAGAAAGAGTAGGTGTTACGATATGAAGATAGGTTTTATTGGCTTGGGGCTAATTGGTGGCTCCATCGCCAAAGCCTTAAGCAAAATAAAGCAAACATCCCCTGAACAACCACTTTATGAAATCATCGCATATGATACGGATGCAAACATTAGTCAGTTACAAAAAGCGCTTTCTGATAATGTCATTGACCTTATTAGTCACAACTTTGAAGTTGACTTTCAAAATTGTGACATTATCTTTTTATGTGCTCCTGTACATATTAATGTTGGTTATTTAACTAGACTGCAATCTATAATTTCCGATCGCTGTATCATTACAGATGTAGGTAGCGTAAAAACACTCATGCATGAAAAAGTAAAGGAACTCGGATTATCCCATCAGTTTATTGGTGGTCATCCAATGGCTGGTTCCGAACGAAGTGGATATGAAAACTCAAGTGAGCGATTATTAGAGAATGCTTACTATATTCTCACACCAACCTCTGAGGTATCCAATGAAAATATTCAACGACTCACTCAGTTTGTAACAACAATAAAAGCAATTCCGCTACTCTTAGACTACAAAGAACATGATCAGATAACTGCTGCTATTAGTCATATCCCTCATATAATCGCTGCTCTACTTGTAAATCTCGTAAAAGATAGCGATGACGAAGCAGAAAAGATGCGAATGCTCGCAGCTGGTGGGTTTAAGGATATTACACGAATTGCCTCCTCCTCACCTACGATGTGGCAGAGCATCTGTTTATCCAATTCTGACAGTATTATTGAACAGTTAAGAAACTTTCAAGCTTCCATACAGAATGTAATCCAAGCAATCAAAACCAAGGATTCTGACTATATCTATAGAACCTTTGATGATGCAGGAACTTATCGTAGTTCCATTCCAAATAACAAAGGCTTACTGAATCGCTTCTTTGAGTTATTCCTTGATATCAGTGATGAGCCCGGCGCAATTGCAATTATTGCAACAGTACTTGGCAGTAATGGAATTAGCATTAAGAATATTGGAATCATTCATAATCGAGAATTTGAAGATGGTGTACTTCGAATTGAACTCTATGAAGAAGAGGCTTTAAATAAAGCTTTAAGAATTTTAAAAGCCCATAATTATACGATATGTGAACGCAAATAAGGGAATTACTAAAAAGTCAGACGTCATTTTGCACGAGGAAGTGTTCAGAGTATGGGATGACAAACATAATTTATACGCAACACGTTTTCGCTTGAATGAAGTTCGTAGCGATACGTAAGGGCCTAAAATACAGGCCCAAAAAAATAGTCTTGTAGGAAAACGGTAAACGTTATCCTACAAGACTATTTGATTTTATAATGTTTCTAAATTACAAAAATTGATTGAATAATGTACCAGTAATTCCTGCTGTACTATACTTACCGTTTGCACCATATAGTCGATTAGCGTATAGGGCATTCACTGAAGCTGTTGAGATGTCAACTGCTTTCGAGTTCACGCGATCTGCATAGGAATCTGTACCATTAAATAATGTCTTAAGATCATTCATGTTTGCACTCTTGATTTTCGTTTCGTCAACACTTAACGTATTATCGCTACCAATCGTAACCCCAACTTTAGCTAATAACTTCTTATTTGCATTCGTCATTGACACCATATATGATGTCTTACGAAGAACCGATGTTGAATCGGTTTCAGCAGCCGACTTGATGGTATCATTATATGATTTGGCAAAACTACTAATTGCACTTGCAATCTTATCCATATCATAGTCTGTTTTTTCCGTTGTTGTGCCTGTTGTTGCGTCAGTTACTGTCTTCGTTACTTTTTCAAACAAAGAATTCTTGCCCGTTGAAATTAACGCTGAAGCAGCTGTTTTTAACCCGTCAGCATTCGTCTTTGTTAACGTCAGCTTTGTCTTATCCGAGCTTGTCAAATCAGTATTGACATTTTTATCTTCTGTGCTGTTTGCCGTCGACTCATCGCTTTGTTTCTTATAATAAGCCGATAATAGTTTCTTATAGCTTCCATTCTTAATGCTATAATAATCACCTAGTATATTGCTTGATGAACCAGCAGAACTTGATGATGCTGTTCCAAACAAACTCGATGAGAAGTTATAATAATTACTTGAAATGCTTGCCATTCGATATCTCTCCTTTGCTTATCGAATCAATAGAACGATAACAATTGTTCTATTCGTTGAACGCTATCGATTGTTCTATTCGACATTTGCGACCTCCATGTCATGTCTGAAAAATTTCTTTCATTGTATATATCGACATAAATCATCAATCTTTAATACTATAATATACCTTATCCTACCAATTTTCAATATAAAAAGCAAAATCTATTATGATTAAGCTAATTCCATTAACGCTTTTGTTAATGCTTCTACTTTATTGTTAGCATCCTCAAGACTAGTTCCTTTAACACCAATGTAGAATTTAATCTTTGGTTCTGTACCGGAAGGACGAACGCAAACCCATGCATCATCATTTAAGTCGAAATAGAGAACATCGGATTTTGGTAAACCAGTCTTTGTAACTTCACCTGTCTCTAGATTCTTTATTGTATCATGCTCATAATCACGGAATGCCATCACACGATAATCACCTAATACTTTTGGTGGATTCATACGGAAGCTTTCCATCATTTCCTTAATTTTTGCTGCTCCCTCTACACCTTTGAGTGTAATTGTCTGAAGACCTTCTTTAAAGTAACCATACTTCTTATAAATCTCTAGCATCTGATCCCATAAAGTAAGTCCTTTTGTAGAATAATAAGCAGCTGCTTCACATAATTCCATAACTGCAACTACAGCATCCTTATCTCTTGCATGGGTACCTACAAGACAGCCATAGCTTTCTTCAAAACCAAATTCATAAGTTCCTGAATTGTTTTGTTCAAAATACTTAATCTGTTCTCCAATATACTTGAAACCAGTTAACACTTCAATTAACTTAATATTATAAGCCTGTGCTACTTTATCTGCCATATTTGTAGTAACGATTGTCTTAATGAGAGCACCATCGTCTGCTATTTTACCATAAGCCTTTCTCTGACTTAAGACATACTCACAGATTAACATACCTGACATATTACCAGTAAAAGATACATACTCTCCAGTTTTTGAATCCTTTGCGTAAACACCAAGACGGTCTGCATCTGGGTCAGTTGCACAGATAATATCTGCATCTACCTTCTTAGCTAATTCTAATGCTAATTGAAACGCATTCGGATCTTCTGGGTTTGGAGATTTTACAGAACTGAAATTGCCATCTGGTTTTTCCTGTTCTGGAACTACATATACATTCTGAAAACCTAATTCATCCAGTACACGGCGCACTAATACATTACCTGTTCCGTGAAGTGGTGTATATACAATCTTTAGCTTCTTACCAACTTCTTTGACTAAGTCAGGGTTCAAAACTAATTTCTTTATTGTTTCAATATACTTATCATCAATTTCTTTGCCGATCTCATGATATAAGCCAGCAGCAATTGCATCCGCCTTACTCATTGTCTTAACTGTATTGTAATCCGTAATGGAGTTAACTTCTGTTATAATCTCCTCATCCTTAGGAGATGTAATCTGTGCTCCATCTTCCCAATAGACTTTATAGCCATTATACTCTGCTGGATTATGGCTTGCTGTTACAACGATACCTGCGGTACATCCTAATTCACGTAGTGCAAAAGATAATTCTGGCGTAGGGCGTAAAGAGTCAAAGCGATAAGCTTTTATGCCATTTGCACATAAACATAATGCTGCCTCTTCACTGAATTCGATGGACATATTTCTACAATCATATGCAATCACAACGCCTTTATCCTGAGCATTTTCACGAAGAATGAAATTTGCTAGACCTTGAGTAGCTCTTCGAACCGTATAAAGATTCATTCGATTGGTACCTGCTCCAATAATACCACGAAGACCGCCTGTCCCAAATTCAAGATCCTTATAAAAGCGTTCTTTAATTTCTGCCTCATTATCTTTAATTGCTAACAATTCTGCTTTGGTAGCATCATCAAAATAATCATCCTCACACCACAACTGATAAGTATCTAAATAACTCATTGTTACCTCACTTTCTCACTACTATGTAGTAATTCTTTCTTATTGCTAATTCATATATGAAATGTATATAATTCCCACCTAAATAAGGTAGTTATCGTTGATATATTGTAATATATCAGTGTTATCAGACGCTAAAGGTCATAAATAGCGGTGTCCTATTATAGAACTCCGCTAAATATTTTACCACATGTTACTTGATGAATTCAAGGTAGTATCTTATATAATAACTGCATTTTCTGACATCATAATACATCCTATTCTCAGTTCTTTATAAAAAAATGTTTGAAATCCACCAAAAACCTTTACAAATGTAACATTTTGAGCTAATTAATAAACATCGCGTCTCCGAAAGAAAAGAATCGATATCGTTCTTTGACAGCGATACGATAAGCATCTAATACATTTTCTCTGCCAGCTAATGCAGAAACAAGCATCAATAAAGTTGATTCTGGTAAATGAAAGTTTGTAATTAAACAGTCAAGTACTTTAAACTTATATCCAGGATAAATAAAAATTTCAGTTGCTCTACTTTCTGCACGAACTGTACCATCTTCCTCTGCTGCGGATTCTAATGTGCGGCAGCTTGTTGTGCCAACACAAATAACTCTTCCTCCAGCCTTTTTTGTATCGTTAATCTTCTTCGCTTCCTCTGGTAAAATCTGATAGAATTCAGAATGCATATGATGCTCTAAAATATTCTCTTCTTTTACTGGTCGAAACGTTCCTAATCCAACATGTAAAGTTACGGTTGCAATCGTAACACCCATATGATTGATTTGATCTAGTAATTCCTTTGTAAAATGTAAGCCAGCAGTAGGTGCTGCGGCAGATCCCTCATACTTTGCATAAACAGTCTGATAACGTGTTTTATCCTTCAACTCGTGTGTAATATAAGGTGGTAATGGCATCTGACCTAGTGCATCAAGAATTTCTTCAAAGATTCCCTCATACGTAAACTGAACTTTTCGATTGCCATCTTCCATCACCTCGATGATCTCACCAACTAATCTTCCATCACCAAATTTAATTTTTGTCCCAACCTTTGCTTTTTTACCAGGGCGTACTAAAGTCTCCCAAATATCATTCTTTAATCGTTTTAATAATAATAGCTCGATGGTTGCACCCTCTTTCGGGTAGCTACAACCTGGTGCTAACGGTTCTGATTTATCAATGATTCTTTCTCCAAATAAACGAGCTGGGATTACCTTCGTATTATTCAATACTAAGCAATCACCTGGCTTAAGATAATGGATGATATCATGAAAATGCTTGTGTTCTATTGCACCCGTCTCTTTATTAAGTATTAACAATCGAGAACTTGAACGGTCCTCCAATGGATCTTGCGCGATTAACTCTTCTGGTAAATCAAAATAAAAATCATGTGTCTTCATCTTTTTTCTCTTTTCTTTCTATTAATCTGTTAATTGATATACTCAATAGAACATCCTTGAAAATAGTATTGTAATATATCCATATAAGAATACCCTTGTTTTGCTAATCCTTTTGCTCCGGACTGACTCATTCCAACTCCATGTCCATAGCCTAAGCCTACAAAGTAATAGACATCATCCGAAGTCGGTCCTTCCTTGATAAATGTCGTTAGATTATCACTACTTTTTACGACATAGATTTGCTGATCCTTTTGATCTAATGCCTTTATTTTATTATCTCCATTAATAACATAGCAATCACTTAAATCTACTGTTGATTTTCCATTGCTACTCAATGCTACGACACGATCCGAATTCTGCCCACTTGTTACAATCTTAAATTTGGTACTATACAACTCAAAAATTGTTCTTATTTGCTCTGTCTGTAATACTTGAGTCCTATAATCACCAATCACTTGTAATTTATTAACTCGATTCGATGCAGTTTCTGACTGTATCGTTATTTTTTTTACATTACCAACTACCATTCCTGCATTCGAAAGTCGTCTTGCGATTTCACTCTTAGACATTGCAACAATCCATGGACCTTTTTCTGGCTCTGTCTCATATTCATCAATCACACTAGTTAAATAAGGAGCTTTCGAACCCCATACATTATATGAACTTTCTGTTCTTCCACCTGAGGTTGAAAAATAATATGAGCTAATGATATTGCCCTGATAAGTAATTACAAAACCTCTTGTTGCATTTACAGCCGCTGTTGTCGCCGTCGTCTCCACACCATACCCTTTATAACTTTGATACGAAGTAGTATCCGTAATACGATAAGGTGATGTAAGATTTGAGTCCGTACCATACTTTGTCTTAGAGAGTGCATAACTTCTTGCACACACTGCTTGGGCCTTTAAGCTTTCGGCTGGCCAAGAGCTTATCATTTCACTCGGTACAACGCCATACAGATAAGATTCTATGTTAATAATATTCACGGCTGTTAACGATGAATTACCATAGCGTCCAATTTCGATACGTCCACGGTATTGCCGCGTGCCAAGGTTGAGAATTGCCTTTCTGTTTTCATTCAAAGATACCGCCTTAAACTGAGGGTATGCACCGAACGTTTTCGCATCTATTAACATAGTTAGATTCTCACCAAGAACAAGAATACGATGTCCATTATCTGCATAAGGACCTTGATAAGAATAACCATAGGCTGTTCCCAACTTTTTTTTCGCTTCCTCTAGCTCACTTTTCGAATCATATCCACCAATATATACCTTCCATGTTTCACGATAAATGCTAACTGGATATGCTTTCACACCAAGCTTTTCAGTTTGCTTCACAACGTTCATTGCATCACGATAGCTTAGATATGTGTTATCAAGAATATAGTAATCTCCTTTTGCCACTTGAAAGGTAAAACCAGTACGCGAACTAAATACAGTTTCATTGATAAAACGATCTTTAACGCTATACCCCATTCCAATTTTAGTTGTTTTAATTTTCAAAGTAGATTTATTCTTATATAAATTTGTTAAACCAACTCGAATATCAGTCATGGAAGCAGCCATAACTACTGGTGTAAACGATGAAAATATCATAGAAAATATTAATATTATCACAACGACTTTTCGCAGTATACTATTCTTTTTCATAAGTCCCTCATTTATCTTTCAATACTATCGATATTATAATGTAAAATACGATAAAAATCTACATTAGTAGTTGTATATTTTGTTTTTTTCATTATAATAAATACACGAACTATATTTATTTAAGAAAGGTAATTGAATGAAAAACTCTGTAAAACTCTATTCTTCTGCTGTACCGTTGTGGTTTCTGCTTTTTTCTCCTAATACTTGGTTATTCTTAGTATTAACTCAGTTAATTATAGTTAGTCTCGTTCTATATGCTAGTTTAAAGTATATTGAATATCCTGATCCACCCTCGATCTGGAGAAAAAGCATTATCTGGAATACATTGTATGGATTTATCTCCTATCTTCTTATGTGCTTTCTCTTTCTTCTTACACACTTAGTACCAGAAGAAAGTACATTGGGAGCTTGGGTACTTGAACATATTGCAACACCACTTGATATCAATCCATTCTCCTCATTGATTTCCATCCTTTTTGTGATTGTCTGCTTACTAATCTGTGGTGTTATCGTATATTTTGGAAATAAAAAACTAGCCTTTAACAAGACTTCTTTGACAGTAGAGCAAAAGCATAAAATATCTTTATTTCTTACGATTTTCTCTGCACCATATCTTGCATTAATACCAAGCATCTTATTTTATAGTTAACAGCGTCATTTTGTACAAGATATTTGTTAAGATTAGCGTCCTTCTTTTGGGACGCTTTTTTAGTACACATATATATTTTCGAAGGCCTTACAAGTCCCACACGCTCTTTGTTGGCTTGTGAGCATAGCGCGCCGTAGAAAATATACATGTGTACTCGTTCTTCTTCATAGCAAAAAATCACAAACGCCTAGCAAACAAGCAGGGGTGTTGCATTATGCAACAACCCCTGTTTACTTTACCCACTGAAGAGATGGAGTATATCTTAAAAAAACTTTACCTTTGATCAAGGATTCATCAACAAACGGTTGTTCCCAACTCCTTGCATCAATTGATACCGTCCGATTATCTCCCATCATAAAATAGCAATTCTCTGGAATATCATAGGAACGAATCCCTTTATCTAAAGTTTCTTTGCCATGTACATAATCTTCCTCTAACAATACACCATCAATATATACTTTTCCATCTGAAAAACTAATTGTTTCACCTGGAAGACCAATCACTCGTTTAAACAAATCTTCTGAAGGGTCATTTGGATTGGTAAAGATAACAATATCCCCTCGCTTTGGACTAGAGAATACATAAGCCAGCTTATTCATAAGATATTTATCTCCGATCATAATTGTAGGTTCCATCGAGCCTGTCGGTGTTTTCACCTTCTCAATCACAAAAATATTAACTCCCTTTGCTAACAGCCACGCAACACCAATTATGACAACCCATTCAATGATCGTCTTTTTCGTTTTTTGACTAATTTTCTTTTTCTCCATTTTTCACTTGACCTTTACTTAATAGTACCCCATGACGGTGAATATCGAAACCATACTTTACCTTTAATTGCATCCTTTGAAATAAATGGATTATCCCAATATCTAGAATCAAGAGAATCGATACGATTATCACCAAGCATAAAATAACTATCTTCGGGAACGACATAGGTATCTTGATAATTCGGTTCGGTTATCTGACCATGGACATAATCTTCTTCTAAGGCAACGCCATCAATATAGACTTTCCCATCCTTCAATGTAACTGTTTCACCAGGTAATCCAATCACACGCTTTACATAATTCTCAGTCTCACTGAATTTAAAGATAATGATATCACCGCGCTCTGGATCAGAAAACAAATATGCTAAACGGTTTCCAATCATTTTATCTCCAACCATAATCGTAGGATCCATGGATTGGGTAGGAACTACCGCTTTTATTATAATTACTCTAGTCACAAACCAAGCTAATAAAAAACCAACACCAATGACTAAAATCCAACTGATAATCTCCTTAATCAAAGCCTTCCTTTTCATTTCTGATGTACCATAATTATTAGTTTCCATAATTTATCCCTTCATCGAATGCTTGCATATCCTTCTGGGTGGGTACTATGCCATTTCCAAGCAGAAGCTATGATATCTTCGAGATTTGCATTTTGTGGATTCCATCCTAAAACTTTTCTTGCTTTCTCACTAGAGGCAATTAATTGTGCTGGATCACCAGCTCTTCTTTCTGCTTTCACTTCGGGTATTGGGTGTCCTGTTACTTTTCGAGCAGTTTCAATTACCTCCTCCACTGTAAAACCAACTCCATTGCCTAAGTTAAAGATATTACTATCATTTCCTTCGCGTAAATATTGCACTGCTAAAATATGAGCCTGTGCTAAATCAGTAACATGAATATAATCTCGAACACAGGTACCATCTTTCGTATTATAATCAGTACCAAACACTTTAATATTCTCACGCTGATTGTTTGGAACCTGTAATATAAGCGGGATTAGATGAGTTTCTGGTGAATGAGCCTCTCCAATCATACCACTCTTATGAGCACCACAAGCATTAAAATAACGAAGTGAAACAAAACGAAGATTATGAGCTAAGCTTGTCCATTTAAACATCTTCTCCATCGATAATTTCGTCTCGCCATACGTATTCGTAGGCTCGGTTCTATCTGTCTCAAGGATTGGAATATTTTCTGGTTCTCCATAGGTCGCTGCTGTTGAGGAGAATACTATTTTATCAATTCCATGTGCAACCATAGATTCTAACAATACCTTCGTTCCACACAGATTATTATCATAATACTTTAATGGGTTTTCCATACTCTCGCCAACTAAGGAGTTCGCTGCGAAATGAATCACTGCTTCAATCGATTCTTTTTCAAATACAGAATCAACAAAAGCGCGATTACGAATATCGCCTTTATAAAATCTTGCTTTTTCATGCACTGCTTCTATATGACCAGTTTCTAGATTATCTACAATGACAACGTCTTCTCCTTGGTCAATTAATTCATAAACTGTGTGAGAGCCAATATATCCTGCACCACCTAAAACTAAAATAGCCATATCTTATTATCCTCCTATGATAAAGTATATGGGCCACTTCCTATATCAACGATATAGAAATCTGCTGCATATCCAATCTTATTTTTATAAGCATTACCAACCTTTTCAATAAATGTAGGTATTTCATCATTTAAAACGATACTAACCGTACAGCCACCAAAACCTGCACCAGTCATTCGAGAGCCGATGACTCCCTTCAATTTTAGTGCTTCCTCCACTAAGGTATCTAACTCGATTCCTGTCACTTCGTAGTCCTCTTTTAATGATTGATGAGATGCAATCATAAGTTCACCAAAAAGCTGTAAGTCATTCTTTTCAAGTGCTGTAACTGCACAAATTGTACGTTGATTTTCATATACAGCATGTCTTGCTCGTTTTAATAGTACCTCATCTTGCACAAATGATTGAACAGCTTCAAATTCTTCGATGGTCAAATCCCCTAAACTTTCAACCTTCATTGCTCGTTGAATCAAACTTAGTGCCTTTTCACATTGGCTTCTTCTCTCATTATATTTAGAATCACCTAAACCACGTTTCTTGTTACTACATGCGATAACAAGCTTAGCACCTTCTAACTTTACAGGTACATACTTATAATGTAAAGTTGCAGTATCTAAAAAAATCGCATGTTCTTCTTTTCCCATAGCAATTGCAAATTGGTCCATGATTCCACAGTTGACTCCATTAAATTCATTTTCTGATTTTTGAGTCAGCTTAGCCATTTCAACAAAATCAATCGGCAATCCAAATAATTCACGTACCAAATATGCTGTTACCACTTCGATTGAAGCAGAACTTGATAAACCAGAAGAATTAGGGAGATTACCAAAAAAGCATATATCAATGCCCTGATTGATGGAATACCCTGCAGCTTGTAAAGTTGCAATGACACCATATGGATAATTTGCAAAATCCTGGCTCTTCTTATAAGTAATCTGATCAACATCTGTCGAAACAATCCCAACTGATTTAAAATTCTGGGAATATACACGTATTTGATTGCAATGATTTTTCCTAGCTGCAGCGTAAGTCCCAATCGTTAAAGCACACGGAAATACATGTCCACCATTATAATCAGTATGCTCTCCAATTAAGTTCACTCTTCCGGGTGCGAAAAAAACTTCAACCTCTTTAGCGTCACCAAATACTTCAACGAAGTATTCCATCATTTTTTTCTTCATCTGAATGTCTAACATAAAATATACCCTCACAATTACATCTAGGAATGAAACCAACAACCTTATTAAAGCTTTGTCTTATATGTACTTATCATATTCATATAAAAGCTGTTACAAGCTATACAAACAAGAAAACTCTAATCCCCTTGTTACAAACAGAAGTGTCCTTTCATTCATTGTATAGGCTGTAACAGCTTTTTATTTAAAACAATACTTCCTTTTTTCTATGGAGTAATCTAGCCCCGTTTGTAATAATTAATGCTCCAGAAACGCATCCTGCAACAATCATACAAATACCAATTACTAAATTGCCAATGCCAACTGATCTCATCGTCTTATAAACTCGTTCCATGCTTTTCTACCTCCATTTACAATATTATTGAATACCGTACTGTACATAGTAGGCATCAATTGCCTTCTTCAACTCATCATCAATAATTACTTTTCCATTATAAGGCTTATTATATAAATGTTCAACTACTTCTTGCATTGTAACAATCGCACATGTTGCAATCCCATAGGTTTCTTCGATTTCTGCAAGTGCACTCTTTTCACCCTTACCACGTTCCATACGATCAACACTTACTACCAAACCTTCTACCTTCACATCTCCTTGAGCAGCTAGTATAGGCATGGTTTCTCCAATCGATGTACCTGCAGTTGTAACATCTTCAATAATTACAATCCTATCTCCATCTTTGATTGGGCTTCCAAGCAAGATACCTGTATCTCCATGGTCTTTTACTTCTTTACGATTGGAGCAATATTTAATCTCTTTTCCATAGAGTTCATCAATTGCCATACTAGTAGCAACACTTAATGGAATTCCTTTATATGCTGGGCCAAAAAGAATATCAAAGTCTACCCCATATTTATCATGAATTGCTTTTGCATAGTATGTACCTAATTTACGAAGCTGAGCACCGGTACGATAAAATCCAGTATTGACAAAGAAAGGAGTCTTTCTTCCACTCTTTGTTGTAAAATCACCAAATCGTAATACACCACAATCTACCATAAATTCAATGAATTCCTGTTTGTACTGTTCCATTTTATCCTAAAACCTCCTGTTTTCAAGGCTTATAGCCTGTTTTGCTTTTCTTAAATTGCTCTATTATCGCTCCTATTCTAACATAAAACCTTGTTCCTTTCAATCTCAAAAAGGGCACTTGTTTCATCTCCTTTATGGGAGACAAGACAAGTGTCCATTTTCAGAGATATTCGATTAGGTTAGCGCCTTTACACAGCCAATCAATTCATGGATGTCTGTAATCTCATGGCGTCTCATGTAGTTTTCAATTCCATTAATTACATCCACCGTTGCCATTGGATTTCTAAAATTAGCTGTACCAACGCTAATTGCAGTAGCACCAGCCATAATAAATTCTAATGCATCCTCAGCAGTCATAATTCCACCCATACCAATGATAGGAAGGGATACTGCATTCGCCACCTGATATACCATGCGAACAGCAATCGGTTTAATTGCAGGGCCGGATAACCCACCCGTTTTATTTGCCAGCGCAAAATTTCTTCGTTCAACATCAATCTTCATACCAGTTAAAGTATTAATTAAAGATAAGACATCAGCACCACCAGCTTCGGCTGCTTTTGCCATCTCTGTAATATCGGTAACATTTGGGCTTAACTTCATGATCAATGGTTGTTTTGCATACTTCTTAAGAGTAGAAGTAATTTGCTCAATCATCTTTGGATTCTGACCAAATGCAATACCACCTTCTTTAACATTTGGGCATGAAATATTAATCTCTAATAAATCAACTGGTTGATCTCCCAATTGCTCAACAACATCAATGTAATCCTCCGTTGTTTTCCCACAGACATTCACTATTATCTTCGTATCATATTTTTTTAAGAAAGGAATATCTCGTTTGCAAAATAGATCAATCCCTGGATTTTGTAAACCGATAGCATTTAACATGCCACCATAAGTTTCTGCAATACGAGGAGTTGGATTACCAGGCCAAGGAATATTAGCAACTCCTTTCGTTACGACTGCACCAAGAAGATTTAAATCGACAAAGTCAGAATACTCTTCTCCTGAACCAAAGGTACCAGACGCTGTCATAACTGGATTTTTTAATTCAACACCAGCAAGTGTTACGTTTGTATTCATAGTCAATTCTCCTCTATAATTCAATCTCATCTGCAAAGAAAACAGGTCCGTCTTTACAGATTCGTTTATTATTTACATTCGTATGCTCATCCTTCTCTTTACTCTTGCAAACACAAGCCAAACAAGCTCCAATACCACAAGCCATCTTCTCTTCCATTGAGATTTGTGCTTTTATGTTATGCTCGTTAGCGAATGCTTTTACTCCACGAAGCATTGGTGTTGGACCACAAGCATAAATGACATCAGCTGTTAGGTGATGTTCATTCATCGCATCGATCACATTCCCACGAGTTCCAGTACTTCCATCTTCTGTTGCAATATAGACTTCGCCATATGTAGCAAATTCATCAGCTAAAAAACAGACATCACGATATCCTAATACAATCGTCTTCTTACAAGTTAGGTTTTTCGCCAACTCAAGCATTGGTGGAATCCCAATACCACCGCCTATTATGATTGCTGACTTCTCCTCATCCATAAGAAACCCATTTCCTAATGGTCCCATAATTTCGACCATATCTCCAACGCTATAATTTGAGAGTTCCTCAGTTCCTTTTCCAGCAATACGATATACGATTCGAAGTCTGCCACGTTCATGATCAACTTCACATATACTAATCGGACGAGGTAGTAAGCGACTTCCTTCTTTCATATAGATTGAAAGAAATTGTCCAGGTTTCGCATTGCCTGCAATCTCAGAATTTTCTAACCACATATCAAAGATTTGTGGGCATATCTCCCTTTTCATCTTAATACAAGCGAGTGCTTTCTTTACGTCAGCCATGTATCACACCAAGCCTTTCCTTTTGTTATGTTATCTTAAACATAATAAACGAATTACAAAAGAAACGCAACACTAAATTATCAGCCCTCATGCACCGTAGCCATTACCGCATAACACTCATTGGAATCATTCGTCCAGACATCTGTCCAGACATCTTGTTTCTGAATCAGTTCAAGATACTCTTCTCTCGTAATCTTACTATACGTTACTATTACTTTAGTTACATTACCATTGATAGAGTAACTGCTTGTGATTGTATCAAGGTAATATGAAGTGTCGTCATGAACTGGGTAGGTTACCGAAATATTGCCTTGTAGCCTGCCTTTCTCATCATAAATTGTTTGATATCCCACAAGCTTCGAATCCTCAATATTCTTACATATAATCTCAATTGCTTGGTTCTTATCTAATCCATTTAAGATTTCTTCATTTACACTTACAATTGGGGTTTGAATGATATGATTTCCATATCCAAAGAAAAACAGTAAAATAGCACTACTAATTCCAATAAAGCATAACATCAGAAAGGAGGCGAAACTATTTTCCCAATGTAAATCCCAACTTCTTGTTAACTTCCAATAGAGTGCGATGCCTATGATCACTCCAATTGTATTCGTAATTAAGTCATCAATATCACAAATTCCTAGATGAAATACGAGCTGAATCAGTTCAATTGCTAAGCTAACAAAAAAACCTCTCATGATTAACTTCTTTACCGCTATTTTTGAGAATAAAACGGATAATATAATTCCTAACGGAACAAACACTGCTATATTACCAACTACATTCTTTATAAATACCGTAAACCTCATATGCTTACTCAATAAATCAATCATAAACTGAAAAGGAATCACATTAATTCCCCTCACATTTGCTGTGAATCCATTCTTAAATACGACTAATTTAAGTAGTACAGCTGCATAGATGATTGCAATAATGATACAGCCAATGATAGAAATAATAGCTGCCTTATTTTTCTTATGATCCATACAAAATCTCTCCTCAACATTTTTATTCATGCTTTTTTCTTGTTGCATAAACAATAACATGAAAAAGTGAAAGATAGATGAAATAGAATCTTAAGAAATCATGAATAAATAGAGAATTAATTATGATTATCGAATCAAGTGACCGACGCCATTATGCACAAATTAATGTTATGACTAAGGGAAAATAATCTATTTTGTTAAAGAACGTATGGTAATATGTCCTTTGGATATTTGGCAATATAAGTTGCACCTGCTTTCCTATGTTCTTCCTGGTCACCATAACCATACAGTACTCCAATCGAATCCAAACCACACGTTTTGGCACCGATGATATCATGCTTTCTGTCACCAATCATAACTGCTTGTCTCAAATCCGTTATATATCTATTTTCTAATATATATTGAATAACTTCCGATTTTGTAGTTCTTGTATTATCCATATTACTTCCTACAACTTCTGAGAAATACTGTCTTAACTCAAAGTGTTCTAGAATTTTCTCTGCCATAATCGTAGGTTTAGAGGTTGCTACAATTAACGTTTTCTGCTTTGCTTTTAGTGTCTCTAACACATGTTCAATATCCTCATATGGCTGATTTTCAAATAAACCCTTGTCCATAAAATACTCTCGATAATAGATGACTGCTTGCTCTGCCTGTTCTCTTGAAAAATTATTAAATTCCATAAAGGAATCAATTAATGGAGGACCAATAAACTTATATAGACAAGCTCGGTCATTTACATTGATATTGTATTTTTTTAGAGCATACATCACGGAATTCGTAATACCGATTCCTGGATCAGTCAAGGTTCCATCCAAGTCAAATAATAAGTATTGGTAACTCATGTGTTCTCTCCTATCTGTTCTACTTGTAGACATCTTACTATGTATTACATGTCTTACATATTTTTTATAAATTTGCTGATTAGTTGAATCACTTCTTCTTGATTGGACCAATGAATATAATGGCTCGAGTTTTTAAGAACAACTAGTTCAGAATTTGCTGACCATTCACATAATTGATTTTGCATCTCAATCCATTCTTCCTCTTGATCAGAGCTAATTACTAAGAAAGGGATGTCCAACTTCTTTTTATGTTCTAATACGGTTTCTGCATTCTCATTGATAAGCATTATGTTATCAATATTACTAGCATTACCAAGGAAACGGTTGTACATAGATAGATCAAGCTTTTGTAAGTCCTCTGGTAACCCTTTATAACGTAGATTTTCTCCTACGAACGGCAACTTTACTAATCCATTAACTAAACGATTCCAGCCAGTAAAACGTAAGAATGCCTCTGCTCGGTTTAACGCCATTGCACTCGTTTCAGAATAATCCTTATAGTACTCTGGACTTCCACAATCTAAAAATACGATCCCCTTTACTTGTTTTGGATGCTGTTGTGCGAATCTTAAGGCTTCCAAAGAAGCGAGAGAATGAGCTACAATTACAAACGATTCCGACTTTCCAGTATAACTTAATAATTCTTCTAACTCAATTGCAAGATTATCTACTGTTCGCTCGATTGTAGTATCCTCACTCCATCCGAACCCAGCGCGATCAAACGTAACTGTCTTTGCTGTCTTGGATAAATTATCCTGTAAATTATAGAAATCCGTATATCCACAAGGTGTTCCTGAGCCAGTAAGAAAGACAATGGTACGGTTTCCTTCCCCTTTTTGTACCATATGTACCTGATGTGAGTTTACATCAACAAGCTCTCCTACTGGCTTGTAACACTCCTCCTCTACCCTTTCCAATCCCTGATGCCAGATAATAACTATCGCTTCTACTACAATAAATATGATCAATATAAGTAATTTTTTATGTTTTCTTCTTCTTTTATGATTTCCCATTCTACACTCCAGTTTTTTTCCTAAGTGACATTATACCATTAATTCTCTAATTTGGGTATTCTATTATAATACCATCTTGTGCATCTTCATCCAAAGGCTTATTTTTATTTTCTATATAAAAATCTACCGCCGGATCTTTCATTTCCATAACTCGATAGCTTTCTTTTGTTTCTGGATTTTTTATTGTTTCACTTCGATTTCGGTATAAAAATTTCGTAAGAGCGTAACAATCTACCCAGATTTCATTATTTCCCTCTTTTTGAGATTCATCAAAGATAAGCTGTAATCCAAAGTGAAGATGTGAAGTCGATATGTTATTCACATTTTCTTTGATGGAATATCCTGTTCTACCTAAATAACCAATTACATCCCCAGCTGTTACGACACTGCCCTCTTGGAGGCTTTTATTATACGGAAAGTCCTTTCGCATATGAGCATAATAGTAATATCGCTTGCCATCAAAACTACGAATACCAATTCTCCAGCCTCCGTAACGATTCCAGCCAATAGCCTCAACATAGCCCGACTCTACAGCAATAATTGGTGTGCCGATGGACCCCATCATATCGTGGCCAAGATGTTGTCGACGAAACCCATAGCTTCTTGATACCCCAAAATCATCAAAATCATTATAATAATAATTTCTGGCAATTGGCGAGAAAGCTTTCAAGCCATAACGAGTTACCCAAATTTTTTTAGGTTCCTCTGATTCTGATCCTTTCTCTTCCTCAACTATCTCATTAGGTAAAGTATCTTTTTTCTGAAATCCCAAGTTATCTTGTTGCATCAAAGGAGTTGGAGTCACTGTTGATGAATCTATTGGAGTTGGCATAACCGTTAGTGTTGTTGAAGCTATAGGAGTTGGTGTTGCTGTTGGTGTTGGTGATACTATAGGAGTTAGAGTTGGCACCGTGGTTGGTGCATATACTTGTATTTCATATTCTCCGACTAAGCCTCCAAGTACCGCTTCATACGCTTCGTAATAATAAGCGTAATATTTTTTATCTTTAGTCAAGCTAGACATCGTTTCTTCTCCCGATAATAAACACTCTGCAAGCTTTACCATATCTTTTTCTTTATAGTTTTTAAAATCACCACCATATTTTGTACCAAGATAGGCCAGCAATTCGATCCAGTGAAGCTCAACTTCTTTGCCATGCGTTTCTATGTCATATTTATATGCTTTATCCAACGCCGAATAACAAACATCAAAATCAACCCATTTAATATATTTCTTATTATCCTTTGTGTCAGCTGTAACTTCAATGGATTCTTCCACAAAAATAGATCGATTCATGAATATACCGCATAATATTAGCAGGCAGATTACCTCAAGAACTATTATGTAAATGCTTGGAATACGTATATGCATGGAATACCCCTAATATATACTTCGTTGTATCTTATGTGTTTTTTTTGCTTCTTATTACCAAAAATATTTTTTATGGATTCTATTAATTTTCAATGAAGTAAACGTGATCAGAAACAAGACAAAGCTTTCTTCGCAAACTGTCCAATGGATGAAAAAAATAAATAATAAAAAGGTGGAAAGGCACGATTACTGTCCACAAGTCATAAAGTAGTAGTAAACCTAAGCGTTGAGGTGCCCGCTTGAAGTCGTTTCCGAAACCGTTAAGTGCTAAGGAAGAAAACGAAATGCTACTTTTGTGCAAAGCAGGCGATAAAACCGCACGCGATGTTTTAATTGTGCGTAATCTGCGTCTTGTTGCCCATATCGTTAAAAAATATAACACACAAGACAGAGAAACCGACGATTTAATATCCATAGGCACAATTGGACTCATAAAGTCCATCGATACCTTTGATGCCGATAAAGGAATCCGACTAGCCACCTACGCTTCTAGGTGTATCGATAATGAATTATTAATGATGCTTCGGAGTGGTAAAAAACAATCCAAGGAAGTTTATTTATATGAACCCATTGGGTCAGATAAAGAAGGGAATGAAATTAATCTACTAGATGTAATAGAAAGTACAGATGACGATTTTATTGATATGTATGAATTACGAGAAAATGTTAAGTGTTTATATAATTTTATCGATAATTGCCTAACAGATCGAGAGAAGGAAATCATTCTACTACGCTACGGTCTTCATGGAACAAGAGAGATTACTCAACGTGAAATCGCAGAACGATTGAACATTAGTCGTAGCTATGTTAGCAGAATTGAAAAGAAGGCACTCAAAAAGTTACGTAATCGGTTCGATGCATCCTAAAGAAGGGTGCTAATGGGGCTGTCACACGAATGACAGTATGAATAAAAGAAGGAAGGGTGATAGTATATTTTCGCCGTAGAGCTTCCTTCTTTTATTCAATATTCAGCTAGTGCGACACCCCTAACACCACTATTTAATCCAATTGTTAACTTAATTCACCCTTCTAGTAAGTATAAATAAAGGATAACTATTACTTCTTTAACAAAATATGAGCTCTTTCAATAGTAAATAATTACACCATGCTGAATGTCTGAGTATTTCTACGATATCCTATAATACTGCCATTACGAAGTTGATGACCTTCACAACTTAATTGAGTAATAGCATCTACATCGGCTACAGGATGCCCAGACCGGTTCACAATGCGCCACCATCCAGGCAATCTACCACGATTGTCAAAAATATAGCGACCAACAATACCCCCGACGCCTTTTTTACCGAAAACGATAAGACCGATATCGCCAAATTCGAGCAATTCTCCCGGTTTTGAATTGATAACTAGCTCGTCAATTTGATTTGCATGAGTTTTTGTGATTTCGATTTTCATTGATTAACCTCCTTCTTTGAATACCACTGTGTCTTTGCACTATCCATATGTGTTGCTGTAACATTTGCGATCTTGCCCGCGTCAACGTGTTGGTAAAAGACGCGTCCGAGAGCAAGTTTTATGCCCTTTGGGATGCTAACCCAATCAGTAGCCATTACTGCGCGTATGTTAAAATCAGTTCCCATTTTCATCGAATTAACTCGATTTATTAATTCAGGGAACCATCTACGGAAATCGTTGCCCGGAAGAACTATATCTTTGACGTACTGAGCGATCGTACTCCCTTCGATGTTAGCTTTTTCCTCCAGCTTAGCATATTCATCATCACTAACTGGTATTTGAATAACCTTTGCCATAATGACCCTCCTTTATAATAATTACCTCTGGTTATTATTATAAACCTAGTTAAAATATGTGTCAATAGGTTATTATTAAAAACCTGATATCATTACTTAATATTAAATTGTCAATATAAAGTCATATAGAACACTATGGCAAAAAACAGTGGCTAGAAATCTAGAAACCAAGACTCCACTACAGACCCATACAGAACCTAAAAAGAATGAAGTCACATCAAAGAAATCAAATTTAATTATGGTTTCTTTAATATAACTTCATTCTTTTACTATAATCTCAATCTACTTATTGCCCGCAAGAAGCACAGCCACCTTCTGGTTTTGAAGGTTTATCCGCACTATTTACACGAAGGATATCATACTGGTCTAGGCTCGCATCGAAGGTAACGAATAGTTTCTGCTGTGGATGAGGACAGCTTTCCATCTGATTGCCCTCTTCATCTTCAATCTTTAACACAGTTGTCGCTACATTCTCACCATTTGGTTTCATCACTTCTATTACATCACCGACACAGAACTTATTTCTTTGTTCCATCTCACAGGTGCCATCTTCTCGTCTACCTGAGATAGTTCCAAGGTAAACATAATCCTTTACATAGCTATTCGTATCATAAATCTGAGCATCTGTTTGAGGTTTGTTAAAGAAGAAGCCTGTTGTAAACTGACGATACGTACATTTTGCGATTTCCTGACGATACCATTCAAGATTCTCACGGTATTTTTCTTCACTTTCAAAATAATCATCAATCGCTTTACGGTAAGTTCTCGCTACGGCTGCAACATAAAGAGCTGTTTTCATACGTCCTTCTACCTTTAAGCTATCGATTCCAGCAGCAACGATTTCTGGAATAAATTCAATCATACATAGATCTTTTGAGTTAAAGATATAAGTACCGCGATCATTCTCATAAACTGGCATATACTCACCTGGACGAGTTTCTTCAACTACATGGTATTTCCAACGACAGGCATGAGTACAAGCACCTTTGTTTGCATCTCTTCCAGTAAAATAGTTGCTTAATAAACAACGTCCAGAATACGCAATACACATTGCTCCATGAATAAATGTCTCAATTTCTAAATCATCTGGTATATTTGCTCTTAATTCCTTAATTTCGTCTAATGACATCTCACGAGCAGAAACAACACGAGCTGCTCCTAACTTGTGCCAAAACTGATATGTTCTATAATTTACGCTGTTCGCTTGTGTACTAATATGAAGTTCAATTTCAGGACAAACATCCTTAGCAATATCAAATACACCTGGATCAGAGATAATCAATGCATCTGGCTTGATCTCTTTAAGTTCTCTAAAGTATTGTTCAACACCCTTAAGATCATAGTTATGTGCTGTTATATTAGCAGTTACATAAACTTTTTTTCCATACTGGTGAGCAAATGCAATTCCCTCTTTCATATCCTCAAGAGTAAAATTCTTTGCTTTTGCACGAAGCCCATACATTTCTCCACCAATATATACTGCATCCGCACCATATATAATCGCTGTCTTTAATACTTCTAAATTACTTGCCGGTATTAATAATTCCGGTTTTTCTCTTCTACTCATAAAACACTCCATTCTATTATCTGACTGCATTGCAATTTCTATTATCTGACCGCTTTGCAATCCTATCACCTGAACAGTGTTTTGCTTGCAAAACACTCGCGCCAAGCGCGGTCGCGTAAGCGACATCTTCCTATCGCGCTTGTGTGCATCTTAGCGTCCATCCTTTTGGACGCTTTTTTTACATACTAGGAAATTCAGAGGAATTTCCTAGTATGTAAAAAAGCAAAGTACACACAACTTTGCTTCCTTATGATATCATATTCTTTTACAAATTCCAAACTTTTTTTCTATCCTAATTTTACTATTTTTATTTATTATTGCTTTAGAATCGATACTGCAACACCATCTCCAACTGGTAAAATCATTGTCTGAAATTCTGGCATATGAGTCAATGTATATAAATATTCACGCATTCTCACATGAATCGTACGGTCTCGTCTCGAAATACTGTATTTTGATTTCGCAATGCTGCCTTCCTGAAGAACATTATCTGTTATAAATAGACCTCCATCTGCTAATAACTTCATAATCTCAGGAAGAAAATTCATATACTGAGCTTTTGCAGCATCCATAAATATAAAATCAAATTTCTTTGCTAATGGAACTTCATTTTTCCCAGGATAGAATAATGTAACTTCACTTTCCTGTGGCTCTCCATTTAGCATACGTAATGCATCCATAGCCTCTCCCATCATAAGCGTAATATCTTGCGCCCTACGTGCATTCGGGAGATTTTTCTTTGCTTCTACTAGACGCATCTCAACCTTTTCAATTGTAGTGATTCTACAGTTATTCGGCATATATTCACTCATCAATGAACTAGAAAAACCAACAGCGGCTCCTACTTCAAGAATTTCTTTCGGCTGTTTCATAGTGAGAAAGAATTTTAATAATGTTTGCGCCTCTTTTCGTATAATTGGTACTTCGTCTTGAATTGCTTTCTTTTCTAGCTCTCTTAGATACTCTGGTAGATCAATTTCCAAGGAATTAATATAACTAGCAATATGTTCATCTACAATCATTGTTTATTTTTAGTAGCAAACTGTATTGTATGTCTGAAAGCTCTTTACACAAAATACTGTCTACTACGTTCTCCTTTCTTACAATAAACTAAAATTTTTCGCATGCTCTACAAATTAAAATTTGTCAGTTCCTCATCTGTTCCAATTGCTCCTGTGTAAGCGATATAATCTCTCCTTTAATCATTCGATAGATTTGTCCTATCTGTATGACACTTTCTTTTTTTACAAAAATAGCACTTTCATCTGTCATGAGGCATACTGGAAGTTCCATGGAAACCTGCTTCAGATATTGTAATAGTTTTTCATCTTCGAATGGATAATGTGCCTTGACCGTAATATCCGCAAATCCCAACCCTTCATAAGGAGCAAGGGATTCATATATATCAACCGTATGCTTTCCCATATTCATGGCACCTGCACTTACCCCTAATATCACAGCACTACTTTGGCGAATCTCGTCGAGTAAGCCTTTGTCACACATTAACTTAAATTGCAGTGTAGCATTCCCTCCCATAAGGAAAATAAAAGACGCCCCACGGATTAGGCTTACTGCGTCAGCCGCTTTTGTTCGATTGTCAATCACGCAGTGCTTTACAAAAGGCATATTTCTCTCGGCAAACATCTCATGCATTCCATCTGAATCGTCATCGTTTTGCGCATAGTTATCTGGCTGGCAGCTGATAAACACAAGGCTATCTCGAATATTCAATTCCTCCTTAAGTACATCTGCAATACTATCCGTAAAGTGATGTGTTGGAAATCCACTAAAAAAACCCAGCAACTTGGCATTCATAATTCTTTTATCCCCCAAAATTTTTAATATTTAATACACCTGCCTCTTTGCAGACTCAAAGTTAAAGTGTCATTTTGCACATGTATAAGCTTACTAAATATCTTGCTCGCCATTTTGCGCATCAATAAACTTGCTAAGTATGAGATGACAAACATAATTCAGAAGCAACTGTTATGAAGTCGTCGGTACTTAGGGCCTATACTTTAGGCCCTTACGTACCGCTACGACTTCATTCAAGCGAGAGCGTGTTGCGGATGAATTATGTTATAGAATTTAGATTGTCATTTTGCACATAGATAAGCTTACTCGGTATCTTGCTCGTCATTTTGCACATAAATAAACTTGCTAAGTATGAGATGACAAACATAATTCAAAAGCAACTGTTATGAAGTCGTCGGTACTTAGGGCCTGTACTTTAAGCCCTTACGTACCGCTACGACTTCATTCAAGCGAAAGCGTGTTGCGGATGAATTATGTTTCTCATCTCATACTCACAACTTCCCGTGCAAAATGACGTCCACAAATTAACCTCCGCAAAAAGGGTGCTTTTGCAAGCACCCTTAAGTTTGTCTATGGAATTACAGTACCAGTATCATCCGTAATCGTATCATCTGTAGATGTATCTCCCTGCTCTGGCGTCACAGTAGGCGCTTGCACTTCTACCTTTACAATTGAATTCTTCTGGTCTGTGATCTCTTTTAGGATATCATCATAATCCATTGAAGTATTTAAGACGTACGTACCTGGATAAATATCATAGTTTTTTATTTTTGTTTTTAAATAAAAGGAATACTTATTCACAATCAAGCTATTAAACTCTAGTTTATTCGCTATATCCATAGTTGATTCCCCAGATTCAATTCGAAAATCAATATCTTTTCCTGGTTCTTCAGCAGCAGGAACTGAGCCAAAAACTTGATAAGAAAAATCATAAACATACTTTCCAACAGTTACTGTAATCCAAATTACAGCTGCATAGAAAAGTATATTTAAGAATACTCTCAATATTGCATTTGCTACTTTTAGTATTACACCTGAACTTGTTGATTTACCCATATACTACCTCACACCATTATACTTCCATGATAATTGGAAGTATCATTGGATTTCTCTTCATTTTTTTCCAAAGATAATCGCTAAGCGAGTCTTTGATTTCATTCTTAATCTTACCCCAGTCAGTCATATTTTTACTTAAGCACTTATCAAGAGCATCACATACTACTGTTCTTGCCTCATCCATTAAGTTTTCTGACTCGCGAACATATACAAAACCACGTGATACAATATCTGGACCAGATAAAACCTGATTGCTATATTTCTCAAGAGTAACTACAACGATGATAAGACCATTTTCCGAGAGATGCTGACGGTCTCTTAATACAATATTACCGACATCACCAACTCCAAGGCCATCAACTAAGATACCTTGAGCCGGGATATGATTAACAATTTTTGCACTATCTTGTGATAACGCAAGAACATCACCAGACGTCATAATAATAACATTATCCTTCGCTACTCCCATATCTTGTGCAATTTCAGCATGGCACTTAAGGTGACGGAATTCTCCGTGGACAGGAATCGCATACTTAGGTTTTGTTAACGCATAGATTAACTTGATTTCTTCTTGACATGCATGACCTGAAACATGGGTATCCTGATATATAACTTTGGCACCCTTCATCGACAATTCATTGATAATCTTTGATACATTTTTCTCATTACCAGGAATTGGAGTAGAACTAAGAATCACGGTATCACCAGGTGTAATTGATATCTTACGGTGAATCGAAGCTGCGATACGAGATAAAGCTGCCATTGTCTCACCTTGACTACCTGTTGTTATTAATACTAAGTTTTCATCTGCATAATTCTTCATCTGCTCGATATCGATTAAGATATTATCAGGCATCTTAATATACCCAAGTTCTGCTGCAGTAGTCACAATATTAACCATACTGCGGCCTTCAATCACTACTTTACGGTTATACTTTTGTGCAGAATTAATAATCTGCTGAACACGATCCACATTCGAAGCAAAGGTTGCGACGATAATTCTGTGTTTTGTATTCTCTGCGAAAATATTATCAAATGTCTTACCTACCGTACGTTCTGACATTGTATAGCCAGGTCTCATAACGTTCGTACTATCGCACATAAGTGCTAAGACACCTTTCTTTCCAAGTTCACCAAATTTCTGTAAATCAATTGTTTCACCAAAAACTGGAGTATAATCTACTTTAAAGTCACCAGTATGAACAATGATACCTGCTGGTGAATAAATAGCTAATGCTGCAGCATCTGCAATGCTATGGTTTGTTCGAATAAATTCAATTCGAAAACACCCAAGATTAATGGATTGTCCATATTTAATCACTTTTCTCTTCGTAGACTTTAATAAGTTATGTTCCTTTAACTTATTCTCTATAATACCGAGCGTTAACTTTGTTGCATAAATAGGAACGTTAACGTCCTTCAATACATATGGAAGAGAACCAATATGATCCTCATGTCCATGAGTAATTACAAATCCCTTTACCTTTGCAATATTATCCTTTAAATAAGTAACATCCGGAATTACTAAGTCAATTCCTAACATATCATCTTCCGGGAATGCTAAACCGCAATCTACAACAATAATACTATCTTCATATTCAAAAGCAGTGATATTCATACCAATCTGCTCTAATCCACCAAGTGGAATTATCTTAACAGTAGGTTCCTTCGGTTCCTCCTGTTGTTCTACTGTAACGGTTAATTCTTCCTTTTGCTTTGCTTGCACACGTTCTACACGGTAAGCCGGTTTAGGCATTCTTCTCTTACTAGAAGACCTTTCCGATGTTCTCTCCTTCTTAACACCTTCTGCCTTTGTACTTTTACTATTTTCTTTTTCTATCAAGATTGCACCTCCAAAATATTATTTATGTAATTTCGTAGTGCAAACATATGAACTATATCTTTATTGCTCTTTATTATGATTAAGATGTTTATTGCATTCACAACAAGTTCCGTACAATTTCACTTCGTGATTCACAACCGTAAAGCCCATTGTCTCCTCAATCTTATCCTCTAATTTTTCAAGCAAATCGTCTTGAAATGTAAAGACCTGCCCACATTCAAGGCAAATCAAATGATGGTGATGATGAGATTTATTTTCCAAATTACGATTACCAATCTCATATCTAGTATATCCATCATCCAAATTAAGTTTATCAATTAACTTTAACTCAGATAATACCTGAATGGTTCGATACACCGTGGCAAGCCCTATATCTGGAAACATTTCTTTTACACAATCATAGATTTCTTCTGCGGTCAAGTGCTCATCCGGTCGATTACTAAGCACTTCTAATATCGCCACACGCTGTGTTGTTACCTTTAATCCATTTTGCTTTAACAGCGCCTTAAATCTCTCTTGCATATCAGTCATCTTATCACCTACTCATCTCAATAAATTCATACTGTCTGCGTACTAGTATTATTCTCACATAACTTTTATAATTAACTATGCTTATGCACATAATTTTCTAATCTAATTTCAACCTTACATTCAAATGGAATGCTAAGCTAAACAACTTGTATCTTACTTCCTATTCTGATACGAAATCAGTATCATCTAATAATTCATCGAATATAGATGCAATTGCATCAAGTTCTCTATCATCCTCTACGATATCATATACCGCTTCCTCAGCGTCTTCACTTGAGATATCCTTTAAGATATAAGCATCCACTTCACCTTCACTATCATCATCTTCTTCAGTTACTAACAGATAGTTTACACCATTTAACTTTGTTTGTTCAACTACGCAAAATACAACTTCTTCACCATCTTCTGTTGTAAAATTTATCTTACGCAAATCTTTGCTATCTTCCATAAATACCTCTTATTTTTTATATTCGTACATAGAGAAACAAGTTATTGTTCCCTCTTATTTGCAAGAAAATCAAGATAACCCTGCAAAATAAAAACTGCAGCTAATTTATCTACCACTTGCATCTTTTTTTCCAAAGAAACATCGCCAGCATCTAATACTTGATGTGCAGCAACGGTTGTTAAACGTTCATCCCACAAAATCACTTCTAAGCCCGTTCTACGACGTAACATTTCTGCAAATTCTTCTGATTTTTGTGCTCGCACTCCAATGGTATTATTCATATTCTTAGGATAACCTAATACAATGCGATCAACTTCGTATTCCTTAATTAGCTCCTCAATACGAGCTAGCGTCTGACGAAGTTTTGTTTCTTGCTTTCTTCTAATAACTTCTACACCTTGTGCCGTCAGTAGTAATGCGTCACTTACAGCAACTCCAACGGTTACAGAACCATAATCCAGTCCAAGAACTCTCATGTGATCAATCCTTATCTTTGGGTATTATTCCATGATGGAACAAAACTTAATAACATGACTTGCGTTATTAAGTCTTGAACACTGAAATAGTAACCTATTTTTTTCCTTTTAAATGATTATGGATATAATCATTCATAAGCTCTTCCAATATCTCATCACGCTCAACCTTCATAATTAAGCTCCGTGCGCTTCTGTGATTAGTAATGTAAGTAGGATCTCCAGACAGAATATATCCAACAATCTGATTCACAGGATTGTATCCTTTTTCAGTCAAAGCAAGATAAACAATATCAATGATATCCTTTACAACTAACTCTGGCTGTTTTTGAACTTTAAAATACTGTGTATTATTCATCTCCTGCATCACAACACGCCTTTCCTGAACTATATAAACAATTACAACGAAAATCTCTCATTTGCATCTTACTTCTATCATAATACAAATGTACGAAAATTTCAATCTATTATTTCGGAAAGCATAATGTCATCATTTAAAAACCCGACAACTTTTACCTTTTTTAGCTCATTGGAAGGGGTTTGGTCTGCTGCAAACGCTATACGGACATATCGTTTATTATGGCCTACCATATAGGTTTTTCCATCAATTGTGATTTCTTCTTCTGTCAAAATCTCATCTACTGTATCGACAAATCCAGCTAAATACTGATGTCTTAATTTTTTATTAAGATCCAATAAACATTCACTACGTTTGTGTTTTATATCTTCTGGTACTTGTCCTGCCATCTGCTCAGCTTTGGTACCTTTCCTTTTAGAATACTGAAAAATGTGCATCTGTGCAAATGTAACTTTTTCCAAGAATTGTTCTGTCTTTGCAAACTCTTCTTGCGTTTCTTGAGGGAAGCCAACAATGACATCGGTTGTTATCGCTGGATTATGAAAGTATTTGCGAAGTAAAACACAACTGTCATAGTATTGCGCACTTGTATATTTTCGATTCATCCTTTTTAAGGTTTCATCACAGCCGCTTTGCAAGGATAGATGAAAATGCGGACAAACTTTTTCGATTCCTGCTAAAGTCTTGACAAATTCTTCTGTAATTATTCTTGGTTCTAATGATCCAAATCGAATTCTCTCTAAACCATCAATTCGATTCAGTTCCTGCATAAGCGAAAGCAAAGGCATCGATTGATCTTGTGCAAGTAAACTAGCTTGTTCCTTCAACGTCTTTGTATCAAATCCATAAGAAGAAATATGAATTCCTGTGAGTACAATCTCCTTAAATCCATTCTCAACAAGACGCTTTACTTCTTGGACGATATCATCCTGCTTACGACTGCGAATTCTACCACGGGTATAAGGAATAATACAATAACTACAAAATTGATTGCATCCATCCTGGATTTTTATATAAGCTCTCGTCTTATCTTTTACTGACTGTATACTTAGCTCTTCATAAAATCCATCTTCTGCAATATCTATAATATTGGACGCAGCTTTCAAATCAAAAGCATCCTGATCGGAATAAAATCGATTTACAATCGATGTAATTTCTTTCTTACGATTATTACCAATCACAAGGTCAATCGCAGAGTCTTCTAACAATGCCTCTTTTGCTGCTTGAACATAACAGCCTACCGCTATAACAATTGCTTCATGATTTTTTTTCTTCGCTTTATGAAGCATCTGACGTGATTTACGATCAGCAATATTGGTAACAGAACAAGTATTTACAACATAGATATCAGCAATCTCATCAAAGTCAACGATTTTTGCTGCTGCATTTTCAAATAATTGTTCCATCGCTTCTGTTTCATACGAATTCACTTTGCACCCTAAGGTTAGAAATGCTACTTTCTTACCTTCTATATAATTAAATTCACTTTCTGACATCTCTAAAAAAATCCTTTCTATTTATCCAACTTCACAAGTATAACAACTTCTATATTTACTTTTTCGCCACTTTGTATATTGACATTTCAATTGCAAATAGGTAGTATATAAATGTGGATGGGGTTTCCTAAGTATTCCAATATTAGCATTCACTTGGGGTTTCCAAAATACATTCTAAAGGAGGAATTTCACATGAAAACAGTTAAAATTTCTTTAAACTCAATTGATAAGGTTAAATCATTCGTTAACGACGTTACTAAATTCGATTCTGATTTCGATTTAGTATCTGGTAGATACGTTATTGACGCTAAGTCTATTATGGGTATCTTCAGTTTAGATTTATCTAAGCCAATCGATTTAAGTATTCATGGCGAAGATAACATGGATGCAATTCTTGCAATCTTACAACCATATATCGTTGAGTAATTAGTACATTAACTTTAAGAGTGAAGAGTTGAGTTTCAACTCTTCACTCTTTTTGTATTTTAGGAAATTCCCCTGAATTTCCTAAAATGCTCCGCAGGATGCGCACTTCGCTACGCTACGGCGCGGAAAAAACTGTGCTTATTCAATCCTAATAATTTCTCTTGTATCGATTGCAGTACGTACCATCTCATCAATCTTCTCTGCAAGGTTTTTCTCATTCTTTTCAATCACACTAAGAATTGGACGTGTTACTGGATGCTTTGCAACAAAGATTGTACAACAGTCTTCATAAGGTTCAATCGAAGTCTCATAGGTCTTGATTTTCTCAGCTATTTCAACAATTTCTTGCTTATCAAATCCGATTAATGGACGATAAACTGGCAAGGTACATACCGCATTCGTTGCATTTAAAGAATGCATTGTCTGACTTGCTACTTGTCCAATACTTTCACCAGTGATGAGTCCTAAGCAATTATTTTTCTTTGCAATCTCTTCTGCGATTCTCATCATGTAACGACGCATAATAATTGTAAGCTCCTCATGAGGACACTTCTCATAGATGTATAGCTGAATGTCTGTAAAATCAATTACATTTAAGTTAATTGGACCTGTATAAGCCGAAATCGTCCTTGCTAAATCTACAACCTTTTGCTTTGCTCTTTCACTTGTATATGGTGGTGCATGGAAGTAGGTCGCATCAATTTTTACGCCTCGTTTACTAATCATATATCCAGCAACTGGACTATCGATTCCACCTGACAATAACAACATCGCCTTACCACCAGTTCCTACTGGCATTCCGCCTGGGCCTGGAATAATGTGAGAGTATACATAGGCTTTTGTACGAATCTCAACCCAGATTCTCGTCTGTGGATTATGCACATCTACTTTCATCTCCGGAAAGGCATGTAGTAACTCAGAGCCCATCTGTACGCAAATCTCAGGGCTTGTAATTGGGTACTGTTTGTTCGAGCGTTTTGCTTCGACCTTGAACGTAAAATTCTTGTCTGGATAGAATTTATCTACATATTGTACAACTTCTTTCTTCACATCTGCCCATTCCGTACTATCAATTACAACTACTGGCATAATCGCCCAAACACCGAATACTTTTTTCAATGCTTCCACAGTATCATCATAATCAAATCCATCGCTGCATTCGATAAAAATTCTACCCTGTTCTCTCGATACTGTATAGTAATCTCCTATTCGATCAAGATTAAATCTTACCTGGTCACGAAGGGCATTCTCAAATACATGACGATTCTTTCCCTTTAACCCAATCTCAGCATATTTAACTAAAAACGCTTTGTACATTTAAGTACCTCCAATTATTTTCTTGAATATTTACGAAGCACTGGCAATAATTCATTCAAAGCCGCCAATGCATAATCAATTTCTTCTAATGTTGTATTTACAGAAATACTAAAACGTATTGTTGAATCCAACAATTCTGGTTTTACTCCAATTGCTGTAAGCGTTCCACTGATTGCTGGATGGTTACTAGAACAAGCGGATCCAGAAGAAACATAGATACCTTTATCTTCTAGAGCATGTAACAATACTTCACTCCGAACTCCCATAAAACTAGCGCTTATGACATGAGGTGCAGTTTTTCGAATAGCTTCCCCCAATTCCAAGCTGGAATCATTGGCATAGATTGCGTTTACAGTGACACCTTCAATTGCTTGTAAGCCTTTGATTAAGTGTTCCTTTAATTCATACATCGTAGCAAGCTTCGCTTCATGATTTTCATAAATCTCACGAACTGCTACGCCTAAACCTGCAATCGCTGGTACATTTTCAGTACCAGAACGCATATCTTTTTGCTGTCCTCCACCATAAATGATTGGTTTCACTTTTGTTTTATCTTTTATATATAGAAATCCACTGCCTTTTGGTCCATGGAACTTGTGACCACTAACTGACATTAGATCAATTCCTTCACGCTTTGGATATATCTTTAGTTTTCCAAAGGCTTGTATTGCATCCACATGAAATAGAACGTTTGGTTTCTTATTCTTAATCGCTCGGCTAATCTGAGCAATATCTTGAATTGCACCAACTTCGTTGTTCACATACATTACAGAAACTAAAATCGTATCCTCACAGACTTGTTCTAGTAACTGCTCCATATGAATCTGTCCATTGAGATCGACATCAATAAATGAAATCCGAAATCCGAACTCTTCTAACATAATTAGAGGATTATAAACAGATGGATGCTCAAATCGAGTTGTAATGATATGATTACCTGCTCTGTTATTTGCTAACGCAGCTCCGATCAGAGCCATATTATTGGATTCTGTCCCACCAGATGTAAACACGATTTCTTTTGGTTCCACCTTCAGAGTCTTTGCAATAATATCCTTTGTTTCTTTTATATATTTTTCAGCTTCTATACCTTTTCTATGCATAGAAGATGGATTCCCATAGTTTGTTACAAGTGCTTCTGATACAATTGCACAGACAGACTCACTTGCCTGTGTAGTTGCAGCATTATCTAAATACGCTTCCATCTTATCTCTCCCTTGTTTACATTATCATGATGTTAGTTAACGTCATGATTCCAATGCGAACTTATCAATTGCTAACTTTATTGTTCCAATGCAAACATATCGATTGCTAACTTTATTGTTCCAATGCAAACATTAAATTTGCCAACATTGTTAATCCCGCTGTTTCTGTACGTAAAATTCGTTTACCTAAAGTAACTGGCTCTATCTTAGCATTTTGGGCCATCTCCACTTCTTCTAGTTCGAATCCCCCTTCAGGTCCAATGAAAATTCCAATGCTTTTTTTCCCAATACATTGCTCAATTAATTCTTTGGTATGTTGAATACCGTTTGCATTTTCATATGGCAATAAAGCGATATCCAATTCTTTTGCCATCTCAATTGCTTGTTTATAAGTAACAACCTCATGGACCTGCGGTATCACACCACGACCAGACTGTTTTGCCGCACCTTCAGCAATCGATTGCCAACGTTCCAATTTCTTTAATTCTTTTTTCTTATCTTCCAATTTGACAATGGTTCGTTTCATCATAACAGGAATTACTGCGTAAACCCCTAACTCTACTGCCTTTTGAACAATCAACTCCATCTTGTCTTTTTTTGGAAATCCTTGAAATAGATATATATTTGATGGAAGCTCCGCTTCCGATTCTCTCTTATTTTCAACTTTTACGATTATTTCCGAATCGCAAATCTCGTCTATTATACAATAATAATCTAGTCCTTGTCCATTGCATATGATTAAATTTTCACCTTTTTTCATTCGCAGTACATTTTTGATGTGATTCACATCACTACCAGTAACTGAAATCATATCCTCATGAATTATTGTATTATCTACATAAAATCGATACATAAAAACTCCATTCTTTTATTTCGTATCTATTGACGTCCTTTATATGCCGAGTATGATTATAGCACATCAAATAATAGTTTGTAAAATTATAAATTAGGTTATCTACTCGGCATAAGGCTCATCTTATTTATTCTTTGTTGAATTCAATCAATTGTTTACTCCTCAGAAATCAGCCCCGCCCACTCCATTAAGAGTGATTCCAACTTCTCTTCCTCTACTCGAATAATTTCATCAAATTCTCCAAGCTTTTCAAAGTCAGATGCAATTTCAGGATCCGTATATTTTAACTTCCACTTATTCACGATTCTTTCCTGCTCAGCAATCATTTCTTCGACTTTTTGTAATTTACGAAGACGTTTTTCCTTTTCTTTTCCTGAATTCTCCTTCCTAAAATTATCTCCTTTTTGATACTCCATCGAGTTTGAAATCCCATCCGCACATTTCATCGCTTCAATTGTCTTATACTCATTCTTCTTCTCAAGATAATGCTCATAATTATAAGGATAATATTTAACACCGTCAGTTTCGAATACGAGCAAGGAGTCTGCAATAGAATTGATAAAATAACGGTCATGTGATACGAATAAGAGGGTACCCTTGTATTCATGAAGCATTTCCTCTAAAGCATCTTTACAGGCCATATCCAGATGATTTGTTGGCTCATCTAGGATGATGAGATTTGCTTGACGCTTCATTACCTTAGCAAGAGATAATCTCACTTTCTCACCACCCGATAATTGACTTAATGGCTGGAATACCTCTTCTTCCGTAAATAAAAAGTTACCCAAAATTGTTCTGACTTCCGTTCGATTCAAGGTTGGATATGCATCCCAAAACTCTTCAATGATTGTCTTGCTCTCATCTAGGTTTAATAACTCTTGATCAAAGTAGACCCACTCCACATCACGGCCGAAGCGAATTTCTCCACCCAAAGATGCAATTTGACCCACAATTGTTTTTAGTAAGGTGGACTTTCCTTTTCCATTTTCACCAATAATCGCAAGACGTTCCCCCTTACGTAAATTGAAAGAAACTTCGGATAATACATGGTCATATCCAATCTTTAAATCTTTTACATTTAACACCTCGGTTGCACTCTCTTTATGAGGTAGAAAGTGCGTATGGAATTTACGCTCATCAAAACGCATTGGTTTTGGAATCTTCACCATATGCTCAATCTGCATTCGTTTGGAACGTGTCATCGAAACCTTAGTCGGAGTATTCTTCCACTTTTCAATCCATGTAGTTAATCGTTCAATCTCTTTTTGTTGTTCTTCATAATCTTTACATTGCTTTTCATAATCCAATTGTTTTCTCTTAACAAAAGCAGAATAATTGCCTACATAACGTTTCATTTTTTTATATTCAATCTCATAGGTAACGTCAATCACATGATCTAAAAACAAACGGTCATGAGATACAATAACGACTGCACGTGGATACCCTTTTAAATAGCCTTCTAACCATTCAATCGTTGCCATATCTAGATGGTTCGTTGGTTCATCCAACAGCATGATATCTGGTTTACTTAACAACAATTCAACAAATGCAATCTTTGTTTTCTGCCCTCCCGAAAAATTGCTAATTGGTTTCTGTAAGTCCTCAATACGAAAACCAAACTTTGTAAATATTTGTTGAATATCTGTCTGATAAGTATAACCACCACTTTTTTCGAATCGTAACGTTAATTTGTCATACTCATTTAAAATTGTTTCACTAGCATCCGTTTCCATCTTCTTTTCTAACTCTTCCATACGAGCTTTTATACGAAATGCTTCTTGATAAACACTAAGTAATTCTTCCTCTACGGTAATATCTTCTTGAGCAAAACTAATTTGCTCAAGATAGCCAATAGAAGGCGAACCATCTGCACGAATAAAGAAAGCTTCATCACTATCTAAATTGTCCGTTTCGAGCTGTCCAGCAATCACCTTAAGCAAGGTTGTTTTTCCACAACCATTTCTACCTACAATTGCTATTTTTTCTGTATTTCGAATCTCCATAGATACACGATCAAGTAATGTGTTTCCTGGATAACCTATAATTGCTTCATTTATTTGGTAAGTCATAACGAATTTCTCCTTTTTATATCAATTCCAAACTGTGTCTTTTTTTATTTAAAGGCACAACTTTGTGTCCTTCCTATTGGACGCCAGAACAAAAGTGTGCTTCGCACACTCTCACGAGCAACACTTTACAAGCACAACTTTTGTTCCGCGCCGTAGCGTAGCGTAGTGCGCATCCTGCGGAGCATTTTTTATATATTAGGAAATTCAGAGGAATTTCCTAATATATAAAAAAAGACCTTCTCCATGGTGGAAAAAGTCAATACAACGTAAAAATATAGGAACAGTAAGCCACATTATTTCACACTAAAAAAGTACATGCAAAATTCACTTGACCGAACGTGCTGAGTCAATAACACTCAAAGAGGGCCCCAGATAAAAGCTTTACATTCCAATCTATTCTATATCATTGCCTATGATTTTCCACAAAAAGTAACCATGTTAATCTACATGGCTAGTATATGTCTCAAATTGTGTAATCTCATATGCAAAGTATCATTGGTATACCTCTCTTTTCTCTTGTCTCTTTTCTCTTATACGTTCCTACATTACCACTTATTTCATTATTTGTCAAATATGCACATTCAAGTTATGTACTTTTATCATGAGTACTGGAGATTAATTGATTGAATTAATCAAGTCGAAATCTTCGAATTGTCACATTCGTAACATATTCTTCTTTTAGTTTTGATAATTCTATGTAATGGCTTGTTTCAAGATGTTGTTTTTGAGCATCTGCATCCTTCCAGGCTTCAATCAACAACAATTTGTCTTTACAATCTGTTGCTTGATAATAATCATAAACTATATTCCCGTGTTCTTCTTTTGATTTCTCGATAATCTTTTGGTCCACTAATTTTTGATAGAATTCATCTCTTTTTCCATCTTTAATTGTATAGATTACATTTAGCCAAACAAAATCCTCAAGTTGGCTTAATTTCTTCATTGCAGCTTCTACCGTAGTGACTTTAGATACGATAAAATACTTTGACATCTCCATGGACCACATATCCATTTCCGTTTCAATCTCATTTACCTCATTCATAATAAATATGACATGTTTACAATCCGTTTTCGCCATATTAGGTAATAACTCACGAAATGCCCACTCAACATCCTCTTTCTCATCTTCAAATCCATTGCGAGCATCAACTACAAAATTACTGTTTTTGTGCTTTCTTAATAAATCCAATGCATAGAGCGTTGGTTTTCGATAGTTATCAAAACTGCTAAATTTCTTCCAGGTTAACAAGACTGCACGGCTTTCTTCAACATAAGTAACATTACAATATTCATTATCAAACATAATAGATTCCTCTGCCCTTTCTAGTTTTTATTCTAAAGTATAGCACTTTTTTCCATGATGGCAATCATAAATTAAAAATAAGCTTGATGTACATTTTCAAAGTGTTTTACAAATTCACATACCCTTATAGGATTTGTGTCCCACACTTATGAAATATATCATCAAGCTCATATGTTTTTCATTATTCGTTCAGCGGTTTTCTAGCTACGATTGAAGTCCAATCCTTCATCGTTGTAATCTCTACGATTTCAAAACCATTACGAAGAATTGCTTCTTCTACTTCCTTTGCTTTCATATCAATGATACCAGAACTAATGAATAAAGCACCTGGTTTCATGAAATCAGCAACCATTGAAGAAAGTGGAATAATGATATCCGCTAAGATGTTGGCAACAACAATGTCATAGCAACCTAGACCAATATTCTCACAAAGTTTACGATCATCTATTACATTACCGTCATAAATTTCTAAGAGACCTTTTTCACGTTTAGCCACTTCTTCACGTTTCTTACGAACGACCTGAATGTGATTCACTTTAGCATTCTCTACTGCAATATCAGAAGCATTTACATCGATATCGATTGCCACTTCACAGTTAGCTCCTAATTTACTTCCTACGATAGATAAGATACCACTACCGCAACCAACATCAAGTAGTTGATCTCCCTCCTTTAGGTATTTCTTTAAATTAAGGATGCATAGTTTTGTTGTCTCATGAGCACCAGTTCCAAATGCAGTTCCAGGATCAATTTCAATGACTAAATCAGTATCTTTGGACTCTGTAAGCTGCTCCCAAGTTGGTTTTATTACAATGGTATCATCTACACGAAATGGTTTAAAAAACTCTTTCCAGTTATTCATCCAATCCTTATCTTCTGTTTGAGATACTGAGATTTTACCAGAACCAACGTTGGTGAACGTCTTTAACTCTTCTAGACCTTCCTTTACTTTTTCAATCATTTCTCTCGTATCCACATCTACATCTAGATAAAAGTAGACTGTCGCAATACCATCATCTTCTCCAAGCTCAGGTAAAATATCTATAAATAACTTGTTCTTTTCTTCTTCTGTCAACTGTACTTTATCTTCAATTTCAATTCCTTCAACGCCAAGTTCTTCTAACATATAGCTTACAAGATCAACTGCTTCACATGTTGTCTCCAAGGATAATTTATTCCACTTCATGATAATCTCCATCTCGATTTAATAATATAATTATGCTACAAGCTTTAATTATACATACAAGTAATTGAATGTTCAATACATACTTCATTTAAAAGGGTTGTTGCACTAAATGAAAATACAGCTTTACATTGCTCCTTTGTTTGTGATTTTGTAAAACTTTATCTAAAAGAACGAGTATTCTCATATATTTTCGGAGTGCCTTACAAGTCCCACATGCTCCTTGTGGGCTTGTGAGCATCGCGAGCCGAAGAAAATATATGAGAATACTCGTTCTTTTTCTTACTAAAGGACTGTCACTCAGTGTGACAGCCCTATGAAATCTATTTGCCGAAAAATTTCTTCTTCTTTCCACTATCTTTATCTGAATCATTATCATCCGGCTTTTTTCCAGTCATTAAATCATCAAATTTCTTAAGTGCCTCTTTTTGTTCGTTAGTCATCTTCGTAGGTACTTGAACTACTAAAGTAACATAATGATCCCCACGAACTGCTTTATTACGAAGAGTAGGAACACCTTTACCACGTAGACGAACTTTAGTATCGGTCTGAGTTCCTGGTTTTACTTCATATAATACATCACCGTCTACCGTGCTGATACGTACATCACCGCCAAGCGTAGCTTGAGCGAAGGACATTGCTGCAGTGGAGTAAATATCATAATCCTGTCTCTGGAAGATCGGATGACGACTAACACTAACCTCTACTAATAAATCACCACGTGCTCCGCCATTCGTTCCTGGTTCTCCCTTGCCGCGAATACGAATGCTCTGACCGTCATCAATACCCGCTGGAATTGTAACTTGAATCTTCTTCTTATTACTGATATAACCAGTACCATAGCAATCTGGACACTTTTCTTTAATAATTTTACCAGTACCACGGCAATCTGGACAAGTCTGAACGTTACGAACCATGCCAAATAAGGATTGTTGGGTAAAGGTAACTTGACCACGACCACCACATTTGGAACAAGTTTCAGCTGTACTACCAGGTTTTGCTCCACTACCGTGACAAGTATTACACTCATCTTTTAAAGTTAATTCTAATTCCTTTTCACACCCAAAGACTGCTTCTTCAAATGTAATACGAATTCCGGTACGGAGATTTGCGCCATTCATCGGACCATTGCTTGCTCTTTGGCTTCTTCTTCCGCCCCCGAATAAGTCACCGAAGATATCTCCAAAGATATCTCCCATATCACCCATATTATTAAAGTCGAAGCCGCCAGCACCAGCGCCACCTTGTTCGAATGCAGCATGACCGAATTGGTCATATTGTCTCTTTTTATCAGGATCACTTAAGATTGCATAGGCTTCAGACGCTTCTTTAAATTTCGCTTCCGCAGTTTTATCACCCGGATTTGCATCTGGATGATATTTCTTTGCTAGTTGACGATATGCTTTCTTAATCTCATCGTCGGAAGCACTCTTAGAGACGCCTAACACCTCATAATAATCTCTTTTATTCTCTGCCATAACTATCCTCCAACACTCGTAACTTAAATCGCTTTATAATCCACAAATAGCTGTCTCATGATTCTGTATGAGCAATCATAAGACAGCTTTTATAAACTAGTTGTAACCTGTAATGGTAACATTTGCATCTTTTACAACCATTTATGCATATTTACCACTCCAACCATAGGAACGAATCCCCTTGGAAGGTTGCTATCATCCAAGGATAGCAAACAGCCTTACTTATTTTACACTTCTCTGTAGTCTCCGTCAACTACATCATCGCCAGCGTAGCTACTATTTCCCTGAGCACCTGCGCCAGACATATCAGGACCAGCACCTTGCGCACCCTGAGTTTGCTCATACATCTTAGCAAAAACAGTTTGAGCACTGTTCATTAATTTTTCTTTCGCTGCCTTTAAGTCTTCTACTTCTGCATCTGACATAACTTCTGGATTTGCCTTAGCAACTAAGTCCTTTAAGTGATTTAAGTCAGCCTCTACAGCAGTTTTTTCATCAGCACTAACTTTATCTGCAACATCCTGTAAAGCTTTCTCTACCTGGAATACCATAGCATCAGCATCATTTCTAGTGTCAACAGCTTCTTTACGTTTCTTATCCTGAGCTTCATACTCAGCAGCTTCTCTTACCGCCTTATCGATATCACTATCGGACATGCTAGAACCTGAAGTAATTGTAATATGCTGTTCTTTTCCTGTTCCAAGATCTTTCGCAGATACATTAACGATACCATTTGCATCAATATCAAATGTAACTTCAATCTGAGGAACACCTCTTCTTGCTGGTGGGATACCATCAAGACGGAATTGTCCAAGACTCTTGTTGTCTTTCGCAAACTGTCTCTCACCTTGAACAACATTAATATCAACTGCTGTCTGGTTATCAGCTGCAGTAGAGAATACCTGACTCTTCTTTGTAGGAATTGTAGTATTTCTTTCGATTAATCTTGTAGCAATACCACCCATTGTTTCAATGGAAAGTGATAATGGTGTTACATCAAGAAGTAAGATATCGCCTGCACCAGTATCGCCTGCTAACTTACCACCCTGGATAGAAGCACCAATTGCAACACATTCATCTGGGTTTAATGTCTTACTTGGCTCATGACCAGTTAACATCTTAACTTTATCTTGAACAGCTGGGATACGTGTAGAACCACCAACTAATAATACTTTGCTTAATTCAGAAGCGGATAAACCTGCATCCTTTAATGCATTTTGAACTGGGATAGCTGTTCTTTCAACTAAATCATGTGTTAACTCGTCAAATTTAGCACGTGTTAAGTTAAGATCAAAGTGCTTTGGACCTTCTGATGTTGCAGTAATGAAAGGAAGATTAATATTAGTTGTTGTAGCAGCAGAAAGCTCCTTCTTAGCTTTTTCAGCTGCTTCCTTTAATCTCTGAAGTGCCATCTTATCAGTGGATAAGTCAACACCTTCTAATTTCTTAAATTCATCAATAAAGTATCTTGTTACTCTATCATCGAAATCATCACCACCAAGTCTGTTATCACCGGATGTAGATAATACTTCAATAACACCATCGCCAATTTCAATAATAGAAACGTCGAAAGTACCACCACCTAAATCATAAACCATGATTTTTTGCTCATGCTCATTGTCAAGACCATAAGCTAATGCAGCTGCTGTTGGCTCGTTGATAATTCTCTTAACATCTAAGCCTGCAATTTTACCAGCATCTTTTGTTGCCTGTCTTTGAGCATCGTTGAAATAAGCAGGAACTGTAATAACAGCTTCTGTAACCTTTTCACCTAAGTAAGCTTCAGCATCTGCTTTCAATTTTTGAAGAATCATTGCTGAAATTTCCTGTGGTGTATATTTCTTATCATCAATCGCTACTTTAAAATCTGTACCCATATGTCTCTTGATCGAAGAAATTGTCTTATCGGAGTTTGTAACAGCCTGACGTTTTGCTGACTCACCAACAATTCTTTCACCTGTTTTTGTAAATGCTACAACAGATGGTGTAGTTCTTGAACCTTCTGTATTCGTAATAACAACAGGTTTTCCACCTTCCATTACAGCTACACAGGAGTTCGTTGTTCCTAAATCGATACCAATAATTTTACTCATAATCTATTCCTCCATTCATAAAAGTCATTCTATCTATAATCTGTATTATTTGAAGCTAACATCAAATAATACGTATTAACTAACACTAATACTTGCCAAACTTTCTTTAGTTTACTACTTTTACCATACTGTGACGAACTACACTGTCACGGTACATATATCCTTTTTGGAATTCTTCTGCAACAATATTCTCGCCCATGGAATCATCCTCCGCATGCATTACTGCATTATGGAAGTTTGGATCAAATTCTTTGCCAACTGCATCAATTGGTTTTACACCAGCACTCTCTAGAGTTGACATCAATTGTTTATAAATCATCTCAATTCCCTGTGCAAACGCGCCTTGTTTTTCTTCTGCACTTACACTAGATAAGCCACGTTCAAAGTTATCAACAACAGGAAGAATTTTTTCAACGATATCCTTTGCTCCAATTTCAAACATCTGAGCTTTTTCCTTCTCGGAACGTTTTCTAAAGTTATCGAATTCCGCCATATTACGCATTAGGCGATCCGTCAACTCTTCTATTTTTTCATCTTTCTTATCCTTTTTTTCTTTTTTCTTAAAGAAAGATTTCTTTTCCTTCATTGACTCAGAACCATCTTCTGTATTATCATCAGTTTCTTCGGTTTCTTCTTCTACTTCTACTTCCTGAGTATCTTGTGTAGCCTCTGCTTCTACACTCTCTTCTTCACTGGCTTTTTTATTACTATTTTCTATCATGTCTTTTTCCATCATATCTTCAACTTCATCATTCATGATGTCATTAAAATCCTCATTACTCGCCACGTCTTATTTCACCCTACTTTCCTCGTATTATGATGTAACTTTATTATTATGACTACTTATCCTTAGATTTAAAAATATCATCAAGTTGAACCATTAGGTTTTGTAAAGTAGAAACTACTTTTTCATAATCCATACGTTTTGGTCCAATAATTCCGACCTTTCCGTAAACACCCTCTTCAATTTGATAAGTAGCTGTAACAACGGCACAATCTTTCATGGATTCGACTGGTGTTTCATCACCAATGTAAACTTGAATTCCTCGATTTTCACCATTCTGAACTTCATTGTTCATCAAGTTAGTCAATTGTTGTTTTTCTTCTAACGTATATAAAAGTTCAGTAGCTTTTTCTGTATTATTAAGTTCTGGATACTTTAATATATTAGTTGCACCTGATGTATAAATCTGAACATCTTCTTCCTCACTAATTGCCTGCGCAACAGCATCTAAGATGTCACTTACTACAAAACTGTGTTTTCCTGCTTGCTCCTTCACCTTATGAATCAAGGATAAATTGATCTCTGCCATATCTAAACCAGTTAGAAATGTATTTAAAACAATATTTAGTTTTAGCAAAGTATCTTGGTCTAAAGGTTGTGCAATTGCTATCATCTTATTCTTTACAATATTGCCTTCTAAGACAATAATTGCTAATATCTGTGTTTTATCAACTTCTGTAAGCTGAATAAACTTAATTCGTTTTGAACGATACTGTGGTGCTGTTACCATCGTCGCATAGTTTGTGTTTACTGCAAGCATCTTTGCTACTTGCTTCAACATGTTTTCCATCTTATCTGCTTTTTCAATTAACATTCCACGCATTTCTTCCACTTGCTGTGTTTTTTCTTCCAACATAGTATCAACATATAATCGATATCCTTTATCTGAAGGAATACGACCAGCTGATGTATGAGGCTGAAGAATGTAACCAAGCTCTTCTAAGTCTGCCATCTCATTACGAATCGTTGCTGAACTTAAATTCAAATCCGTATACTTTGAAATTGTTCTTGAACCAACAGGTTCTCCAGTCTCTAAGTAATTGCGAATAATTGCTTGCAATATCTTAAGCTTTCTATCATCCAACTGCATTTTTCCTTCTTTCCCAAACTTTATCGTTTGCTGCAATCAAGTTATAGTCGCTACCGATTTTCATTGTTAGCACTCAATGAGGTAGAGTGCTAATACCTTTATACATAAATTATCACTATCTGAATATTTTGTCAATACAATTTTAAAATATTTTCAAATTCCTTTTATATTGTTTTTTTCAATCAGAAATTAGTATGTACTTTATTTATTCTTTTACTTGCACGATAACCTTTTATTTGGCGAAATTAAAGTCGTCGGTACTTTAGAGTGTTTTAGACCCTTATGTACCGCTACGAACTTCATTCAAGCGAAAGCGTGTTGCGTATAAATTATGTTTGTAATCCCATGCTCATAACATTTCTATGTGCAAAATGACGTCAAATTTCTATCTCAAAGGCTTTTAACACCTGAATCAAATGATGCTGGGGTCAAAAGTCCTTTTCGATAACTTTATTCGTTATTTTGCACATCAATAGAATTGCTAAAAATGGGATTACAAACATAATTTAGGAGCATACTGTTATGAAGTCGTCGGTACTTAGGGCCTGTATTTTAGGCCCTTATGTACCGCTACGAACTTCATTCAAGCGAAAGCGTGTTGCGTATAAATTATGTTTGTAATCCCATACTCATAACATTTCTATGTGCAAAATGACGTCAAATTCCTTTTTTGACCCCGACATCATCCAATCAAAATAACAAAGCGTAAACTCAATTAACAAATGTCATAGTGAATTTACGCTTTTTAGCTTTTCGAACTATATTAACTTATATTTTGCTTCTATTGCTTTCTTTTCTTTTTCCATCTCAACAAACAATTCTGGAACCGTCCAATTGCGATTAGCTGCTGTAAGTATTGCCTTATAAGTAATATTAATCTTCTTATTTCTTAAGCGATATAGCACTTGGTCTATTTCAGAACTTGTTAAATCGCACATCAGCAACAAACTACCTTCTGGTTTATCCCCTGAAAACAATTCAACCTCTTCACTCATTCCTGATACTAAGTTATCTATCTTTTGATTGAATTGATCATTTTGGATTGCTTCAACACGTAAGTGCATGGTTGCCAGTGCAAGTTTTACGTTCATTGGCTGCTCAACTTGGAATAGTAATATCTTCTTCATATAAATCTCCTCATTAACTTTAGAACTTGAAACCACAAAGAAACGTAACTACTAGTATATGATTTCGAATTCTTTCACTATAGTATTGGCTAATCCAATATTACTATGAATGAACTGTTAGCAGTTTTGATTATATATGAAAGCTCAACAAATGTCTATTCAAATGTAGAATTACTACTATCTTCCGCCTATGGTCTTTTTTTCTTGTTGTTTTACACTTTTCTTTTCACCATCACCATGGTCATAACGCCATGCTATAATTCCACCAATAACCGCGATTGTTGTAAATAATACAATTAAAATATTATACATCCTTGTTCCCTCCCATTCTTTCGATGAATATGAGAAATATTACCAACATTAATGTCTCATTATAAATCTAAGAACTGGCAAAATCAATGAATCTAGACATATCTTAACGCTTTCTTTACACTCATATACAACTAAAAACTGTTGGTAAGAATTGATTGATATCCGTCTCAATTTCCATCCAACAGTTTAGATTTTATTTGATATCTTCAGGCATAAACCAATAAGAATTCATGCCTGATAATTGTTGCATACTTCCTTTTGGCATCTGTAATAATGCATGTACCACATTCATATAATCTCCACAGCCACATAGTATATTGAATGCAGAAAAGGTTAATATAAACTGGCTATATGTAAATGATGCTGGTAACAGGAGCCAAATAACAAAAGGAAGAAATCCCAAAACAATATTAGGTAAAAGACTTAAAAAAATAAAGCACCTCTTTGTTATTGGATCTGTGCATAACACAAAAAATAAGGCTGACAAGGGTGCTGCATATATATGTTTCACAGATGTTTTTGGAAAACATATTGCATGCAATAATTCATGTGGAATAATCATTATGAGCGATAATATTAAGCCAATTGTTCCTTGATATCCATCCATTAATGATTGACCTCTTTGCTTAGATAGGAATATTATCAAGAAAAGAACTGGAATTGCATAAAGCGTTGCTACAACATTTACCATTAAGAATGAATTCGGCTCGCGAAATTTATAGGCTTCTTTGGGTAATTTTCCAATAGGAAGTGGATTTTTCTTTCTGAATCGATGGAACTCATAATTCTTCATAACACTCTCCATTCTTAAATACTTTCCTTCATAAATTACAAATTATACATTGTAGACGACCTATTTTCTTTGATACATAGTAATCATAAAAATTAGCTTACTTCTTAACCCTCATCTCGGCCCTTTTTAAGTATTTCATCTCCTGCTTTAAATCTGCCCTTACTTGCATCTGCCAGAAAAATTCCCCGATGAATAGAGTTCTCTCGAGTTTACGTTTATGTACCAGTGCATGAAGTAGCCTCTTTGGTGAGTAAATCTTAGCACTTGCATGGATAATCTCTTCTTGAAGTTCAGATGGAGTAATATTCTCTGGGTAATGAACAACATTACCATTATATTTTGCCCAATTATGGTGGATTAACTTGTCCTTATGGGTATCATAGACTGGTGTCCCTGGAACAAAATACATCGATTGTATTAAAACACCACATATGTTATGTTCAATCACAAAATCAACTAGGCGATCTCCAACCCCTTTTGTATGATTGTCCGCACCTACTATAAATAGGCCTCGAACACGTAACCCATGCTTTTGAATGTTTTTAATTGCACCAACAATCTGTTCGTAAGTACTCTTCTTATTATAATTTGAAAAAGACTCATCCTCTAGGAATTCAATTCCCATTGCCACTTCAATAAACCCAGCCTTTTTTAATAAATCAAGCATCTCGTCATCATAACCGACTTCAAATCTTGCTTGAACCGTAAAATTGTACTTAATGCCACGATCAATAATCGCTTGTAATACGGAAATTGCCCATTTACGGTCGGCGAAAAAATTGTCATCCGTAATCCAAAGGATCTTCGTAAGACGATGGTGATTTTTATCATGGAAGTCAATCGAATATCTAATATCCTCTACTATATTTTCTGGAGTTCTTGTACGAACTCTTCTACCAAAATGACGAACTAATGCACAGTAATCGCAATTATGTGGGCACCCACGAGAGGCATGAACTTGTGGCCAGATTGTATTATAGCCAGCCATCTTCTGATAGCGATATACTAAATCACGATTTGGTATGATATCTATATTTTCTGGTGGAGTAGGGTTTCCTGTGCTATATATTTTTCCATGTTTACGGTATGCAAGCCCTGCAAAATCAAGTGGTTGATTATTCTTTAGTGCATTTAAGAATACAAGAATGGATTCATCTGCCTCTCCTAATAAAACATAATCACAATATTTGCTTGCTTCCTTATAGTTCATTGAAGCATGTAATCCACCCATAACAACAATTGCATGAGAGTGTTTTCTTATATACTGCGCCATCTTATATCCACGAACTGCATTAAATGTAAATATTCCGATAAAAACAACGTCTGCATCCAATACGTCATTATATTTCACACTCGAAATTGATTCACTGTACATATAAGTATCACTATAATGCTCCTTAACCACAGTTGCTAAAGTCAATAAACCTATCGAAGGTGTACGAATATATTTATCATAAACAAACATATTCTTAATCGACGGACGATATGGCAGATTCCCTGGTTCTAAAAATCTTATTTTCTCAACTATCATATAAATATTAACTCCTTTTCCCCTCATTTTATTGATAACTATTTCTAATTAATCTAATATAAACTCTGCAAATACAGAATTACTTACGTCTAAACCATATTCCGTCAATCGTAAAAAATCTCCTTCTATTTCAATCAGCTTTTCATCTAATAATTTACGAATACTCGCACCATAAATGTCTAACATTGCTACACCAAAAAACTGTTGAAACTTGGAAAGTTGCACACCTTCACACATGCGAAGCCCTAAAAACATAAACTCTTCCATTGCATCTTTTTTACTTACGATTTCCATCTCTCGTTGTACACTCTGCCCCTGCTGAATGCATGTTAAATAGCTCGTCATATCCTCTTCATTATGGAATCTTTCTCCTTGATAAAGACTCGAAGCACCTAATCCAAATCCTAAGTATTCAACTCTTGTCCAATATCCAATATTATGACGACATTCTAAGCCCTTCTTTGCATAATTAGATATTTCATACCGTTCATATCCGTTTTCCTTTAAAATTTCCTTTGTCCTCTCATACATGAGCCGATCCAATTCTACGGAAGGCAATTCCTCCAATTTCGTCCCATTTTCTCCATACCACTGAGCAAATGCCGTACCTTCTTCAATAATTAAGCTATACGCCGAAATATGCTCTGGTTTCAGCGCAATAACCTTATGAAGCGTCTCTTCATATTGCTTGAGTGTTTGTTTTGGTAAAGCAGACATCAAATCAATATTAATATTTGTAAATCCAACTCTTCTAGCTAAATGATAATTTTCACAAAACTGCTCAAACGTATGAATTCTGCCTAATAGCTTTAGCTCGTCATTATTCGCACTTTGTAACCCAAAGCTTAAGCGATTCACCAAAAGTTTACGATATGCCGTTAAGAGTTCTTCATCTACAGTCCCCGGATTACATTCTACTGTAATTTCACAATTTTTCGAGAAAACAGCGACCTCTTGAAGTGCTTCCATAATCTGAGTAAATTGCTCTTTTGATAATAACGATGGAGTTCCACCCCCAAAGAAGATTGAAATCACTTCATATCCTTCAAGCCTCGATTTACTTGCCATAATTTCATGCACCAATGCTTGCACATATTGATTTTTTGTATCTTCGTCCGATGCTTTCGATAAAAAGTCACAGTAATTACACTTTCTGACGCAAAAAGGAATGTGTATATAAAGTTCTATTTTTTTCATTGATTTACCTTTCAAATTCTAATGATAAACCGAATCATACCATATAAAAGGATATATGACAAGCAAACCAAATAAGCTACTTCGCATATTCTCCACGTATCAATCCATAATAGCAAATATCATGATAGCTACCGTTTATTTTGGCAAAGTGTTTTAAGGTGCCCTCCAAAATAAGACCTGATTTTTCAAGCACTCTGCAAGATTCAGTATTTTCCTTAACCGCTAATGCTTCTACTCGTTCCACTAGCATATCTTCGAATGCATATTGAACCAAATACCTAGTTATCTCTGTCGCGTACCCTTTCTGCCAAAAGGAAGGTAATAAATTATATCCTATGACACAACGATTCGCACTTTTATTATAATCGAGAATACCTGCTTCACCAATAAAACAGTTACTCTCTTTCAACAATAAAGCGCAAAACCCATTCTCATGTAAAGCTTGTTTTGAAATCAGGTGTTCTAACTCTACTTGTGCTTGTTGCAGATTATTCAAAGGAACATAGGTCGAGTATGTCCAAACCTCTTTACAAGATTTAACTCTATAAAAATCTTGTAAGTCCTCGTTGGAGTAATCTCGAAGGATTAACCGTTCTGTTTCTATTAACATATGCACCCCCCCTTAAATGTTTTTTCGTAGTATTTTAGTATTCTTATTGTGGTTATAATATATTGATCAATATTATGTACTTCATTTTCTATTTTATCTTATCTATTCTTACATTATCTGTCAATCTTTTATTACTCTCATTACTATAGGTGAGTTCGTAATACGTGACACTTCTTTTGAAACCGAGATAGATTTCGCTTATGAACTCTTACTCTCGTTTAATATTCACATTACCTGTGACTCGCTAAAAGAAGAAACGATAGGATATTTTTTCACGGCTTATGAGTCCAACTATCTTTGGTGGACTTACCAAACTTAGCATGCCAATACCATATCCTATCGTTTCTTCTTTATAAAAATCTTTGGACCAAAGTCCCTCCTATTATTGATAGACCCTAGTTACTTCCTGTTTTGGCCTACAATAATCTATTTAATTCTATAATTAATTGATTTAAAGCATCAACTTGTAAGGCTAAATTAGTGATATCATTGGAATTATCTTGTAACATAGCAGAAATGTCGGAGAACTGCTCGTTTTCATTTGTAATATCATTCGCAATCTCTCCACTTAAAGAGATTGTGTTCTTAATTAATTTATCTTGTTGTACCTGCATTTTTGCTATGAATGATATCGCATCTACAGAATTCTTTAACAACTCAAGCATTTCTCTTACCTGTTGAATCGTCAAATTAATCATTTTACTTTGCTGATGCATTTGATCTGCATTTTGATCAACGTATTTTACCGCATTCGTTGTACCTTCAATTACTCTAGATATTACATTACTTACACTATCCACAGAATTCTTTGTATTGTTAGCAAGTGTACCTACTTCATTGGCTACGACGGCAAATCCTTTACCATAATCGCCAGCCCTAGCAGCTTCTATGGAAGCATTCAGAGCAAGTAGGTTAGTAGAAGTTGCAATCTCATTAATAATATCTAATGTTTTATTAATTTCGTGAACGTCTCCTTGTAATTTTTTCATTACATCCAGCGTTTTAGAAGATGACATTTCCACTGCTTCACTAATTGTTCGTAAATTATTGAGTGCTTCTTCATTTGCTGTTGCCGTATTTAGTAGATTATTCGACATGAGACTGACTTGTTGGATTTTTTCATCCATGTGTAAATTGCTTTCATCCAAATCCACTAATTTTTTCTTACTATGCTCGGTTTTATTTAACATAGTATCATTACTTTGAAGTAAGGTTTCGCAAATAGCTGTTATTTCTTGAGAAGCTGCGCTTTGATTTTGTGAAGCTGACATTAATACGTTACTTGATTCGGATAATTCTGGAAGAATATGCTCAATGCCATTAAGAGTGCTTTGGAGTTTATCCAGTGAATTATTCGCTATCTCGTTACCTTTATTTGATAATACTTCGTTAACGAGATAAATATCCAATATGATATATAGTATGTAAACAGTAAATGATAGAGCTAACATTATAATCTCTTCCGTAAGGTTAATGTGCTTAGTAAATTGATTATAATTTAGGACTAAATATATTGCAGTCATTGAGAAATTGCAAACTAATGATATAATGGTTAACTTTTTCTCTTGTAAGAAAGCAAGAGCAGCTACAAAAAATATAACTAAAGTCCATGTGCAAAATGCAGGGAAACAAATATAGCAACATAGGAGGTTAATAATATTGGAGCCAATTAATATTCCTTTAATTCGTTTATAATTCTTATCAGAAGAATCTATCTTATATCTATTTACCCAATATTTGATGTATATGACTTCACCAACACCTAAAATGGCATATGCAATACTAATCCACATAGGAGTACGTGAAAAAAGATTAAGTGGGATGCAAATAATTCGAAATACACCAGAGCCTAAAGTCACTAAGATCATAATTAATGAAATAAGACTAATAACTTTTTTTCTATAGTCGGATAAAATATCAACTTTATTCTTCATTTAAATACACTCCTTTTGTAATTTAATCTAAATCTTCAGTAGTTACCTCAAATAGAATAGAATATCCACTTTTTGTGAATATATATAGAAATTTTTAGAATTTATAGAATTGATAGAAATGAAATTCATATTATGCAATTATTATAACCTAAAATAAGGAAAAGTGAAACTATTTTTTCAAAAAAAAACAAAAAATTACCGATAAGTGCAAACGTTGCTTCTCTAAATAGTTCTCAAAAATTCCTTCCTTTTGGACGCTTTACAAGCACAGCTTTTGTTCCGCACCGTAGCGTAGCGTAGTGCGCATCCTGCGGAGCCTTTTTATATCATAGGAAATTCGGAGGAATTTCCCATGATATAAAAAAGTGGCTATTACAAAATAATCGTAATAACCACTTCTACCAAATATATTAATCATACAGATTCTTCTCTTTGGGTACCATATAATAAAATGATACATCCTCTTTCGTTCAAAACCAATTATATTGTAATGCTAACTAATGAATCACTACGAATTAAAGATATGTTACCACACACCATACCCTAGAAAGTTTTAATATCCAGAATAACGTTGATAATATGCAATTTCGCACTCTGTCATACGTTTTAGTTCCTCATATGCCTCCTCCTCAGAGCCAGAAAACGCGATCCAAAAATCCTGTCGTTCTCCTACCTTATAGACATGCCATAAACCATTTTCAAAAAAACAACCGATGGAATCTGGACGGTTTGTTTTGAAGCTTGGAAAAATTCCATATTTCACTAAATCCTCACCCTTTTGCCGATAATAGTCTTCGTATTCTTTTTTTGTCATACTTATATCTCCTTTCTACTTACTACCCACCAGCATCTCGAATGACTTTTTCCATATAAGCCTGATCATCATGACGATTTAGTGTACTAGGTGTAATATTGTAAGTACCTGTAAGCATAACTCTTATCTTGTCCTACATAAATCCATTATATCAGTAACAATGTAATTGTCAATTTCATCATCTTTTATCATAATTTACCTTTCCGACTAATCCACAGTGCCTATAAACAGTATACACTTACTTAAGAAAAAGTAAGGAACTAATATTAATTTAATATGAGGTTTTCGCACTAAGGGCAGTATGAATAAAGAATGAAGGGCGATGGTATATTTTCTTCGGCACGCTACGCTCACAACCCCCACAAAGTACGCGTGGGGACTTGTAAGGCACTCCGAAAAATACCATCGCCCTTCATTCTTTTATACATATTCAGCTAGTGGACAGCCCAATATTAAAAAAGAAGAAACGATACACCGTTTCTTCTTTTTAATCACAATTCCCACAAGCAAAGTTGAGCAACCCACCTGTGCAATTTTTTCAAACTTAATTTTCGTCTAGTTTTAGCACGGACATAAACGCACTCTGTGGAATCTCAACGTTTCCAACCTGGCGCATTCTCTTCTTACCTTCCTTCTGTTTTTCAAGAAGCTTCTTCTTACGGCTAATATCACCACCGTAACATTTCGCAAGAACGTCCTTACGCATTGCTTTGATTGTCTCACGAGCAATTACCTTGCTTCCAATTGCCGCTTGAATTGGAATTTCAAACATCTGTCTTGGAATCTCATCCTTTAACTTTTCACACATTCTTCTACCACGTTCATAAGCAGTTTCTGCATGAACAATAAAGGAAAGAGCATCCACTTCTTCTTTATTAATAAGAATATCTAATTTCACTAATTTTGATGGAACATAACCCTTTAATTCATAATCAAAAGAAGCATAACCTTTGGATCTTGATTTTAAGGCATCAAAGAAATCGTAAATAATCTCATTTAGTGGAAGTTCATACTTTAACAACGCTCTTGTTGTTTCCATATATTCCATTCCAAGGTAAATACCACGACGTTCTTGGCATAACGTCATGATTGCCCCAACAAACTCTGTTGTCACCATGATTTCAGCAGAAACAAATGGTTCCTCCATATGCTCAATTTCGGATGGATCAGGAAGATTGGATGGATTTGTAATATCAAGTACCTCGCCATTTGTCTTGAATACTTTATAGATAACGCTTGGTGCAGTCGTAACTAAATCTAGATTATACTCACGCTCTAAACGCTCCTGTATAATTTCAAGATGTAATAATCCTAAGAATCCACAACGGAAACCAAACCCTAATGCAATCGAGGTTTCTGGTTCAAATTGTAAGGATGCATCATTTAATTGAAGCTTATCTAAGGCATCACGTAAATCAGGATACTTTGCACCATCCGCTGGATATAAACCACAGTAAACCATAGGATTTACTTTTTTATAACCTGGAAGTGGGTGAACACATGGGTTGTCAGCATCTGTTACTGTATCACCAACCGTTGTATCCTTTACATTTTTCAAACTAGCAGTAATGTAACCAACCATACCTGCAGATAACTCATCTGCTGGAATGTATTGACCTGGCCCGAAAACACCTAGTTCTACGACATCGGCTTCTGCTCCTGTCGCCATCATACGAATTGTTGTACCCTTTCTAACGGTACCTTCCACAACTCGACAAAAGATAATAACACCTTTATAAGAATCATACACTGAATCAAATATCAATGCTTGCAGTGGAGCATTCCTATCACCTGCTGGGCTCGGAAGTTTATGAACGATTGCTTCTAATACATCATCGATATTTAAACCAGTCTTAGCAGAAATTTGTGGAGCATCATGAGCCTCTAATCCAATAATGTCTTCAATTTCAGCAATTACACGTTCTGGATCTGCACTTGGTAAATCAATCTTATTAATTACAGGGATTACCTCAAGGTTATGATCGAGTGCAAGGTAGACGTTTGCTAAAGTCTGTGCTTCGATTCCCTGCGCTGCATCCACAACTAGAATAGCACCTTCGCATGCTGCTAAGCTTCGAGAAACTTCATAATTAAAATCGACATGGCCAGGAGTATCAATTAAGTTAAATACATACTCTTCCCCATTTTTAGCTTTGTAGACAGTACGAACCGTTTGCGCTTTAATTGTAATTCCGCGCTCACGTTCCAGATCCATATTATCGAGAACCTGTGCCTGCATTTCTCTACTTGTAAGCAATCCTGTTTTCTCAATGATACGGTCGGCTAATGTTGATTTACCGTGATCTATATGAGCAATAATACAAAAATTTCGAATTCTACTTTGGTCAACTGACATATTTCCTCCTAGTATATGTAATCACATATACATTCTAAAGTTCGTTACCAGCCTATTTCATTCGTTACTAATAAATCATTCCTCTGATTCATCAATAATTTCGTTGATAGATAATTCATTCCTCTTGGTTCATAATCCAATGGATAAAAATAGGTCATGGTTCTTTCCATACGCGATATTATAACATATGTCTCAAACGCTGACAAGGTACGGTTTATGGATTACTTAGCATTTGATTTAATATATTAGCTAGTGGTTCCATTGCGTTATAGGCTTCCATCACTGTATTGTTCGCAGTACCAAGTTCGATCAATAAACTACGTTCTCTTAAATGCATATTATATCGATAATTTTTCAGATAATTCCTAACTACAAAACCTGGATACAGCTTACGCCCAACCAAAGCTGTTTGCAAACTAAAACCAAGATTCGCCTGTAGATTTGGATTGTCTAAACGTTCAATTGGCCCTGACTGATTTCGGCTTAACCCGTTAAATAACATGATTTGTGCACAATCCTTGCCATTAATAGTTGTCACCCGCTTTTCACCACTGTCTCTATGTAAGTCAATCACAACTTCAATACTTGGATTATCAGCTAATATCTTTTCTATGTTTGGTAGCGCAGTACTATATGCAAAATTACGATTACCACTTCCATCTGGCAAGCGATCATAAGCAGTTTTGTCATGGTAAACGTTATACCCCATATCCGTTAATAATTCTGTAAGATAATTTCCTGCCCCTACTACTGTATCTGCTTCTACATTTGACTTACTATCGATATAGGTTTCACTTGCATGAGTATGATAAATAAGTATTTGTGGAACCTCGCTATTTTTCTCAATAGAAAAGTTCATACCAAATAATTTTTTTGTGTCAAAAACCTCTTTTGTGGCCTCGGTCGAAGAATCCACCACATAATAGTTCGAGAGTAAATAGTCATAATCAAGTAGCTTTGACATATCATATTGAGTTTTTATAAAATTGCTGACTGAAATTGCTTCATTATGTAACGTTTCTCCATTCTTTGCCGCTTCTAATGCTTTCTTATATTCAGGCAACATTTCTACATCACCTGGTAAGTACTCAACGATTAATTTATCCTGTGCCTCTGTAGTTTGATTCAAAACGGATTCGTTTTCTTGTTCAGCCAAATTAGTAAGTTCTGAATCAACGATAACATCAATATTATTATCATCTGCTATATACCAATCATCTGCTAATTCGTAATCTTCGTTATAATCCTCATTCTCTGTATCCTCTTCATTCTCCAAAATAATCTTTCCCTGATGCATCGAATAATAATTTAAGGACACACTCTCTGCTACCGTCGAAAATACGGTGTTCTTCGAAGTTTCTTCCTTGGCTACATAAGAAAATACATGATTCTCCTTTGATGAAATAGACAAATAGATAGATTGTACAACACTAACGCCAAGTTTTTTCATGCTTTTTGACATATCATCAGAAGCAAGGGCAACAACTCCTTTTATAATAATAATGCCTGCAATAATAATGATAAACATGAATATGATACGGTAGATTGTTATTTCTCTCCTTGATAATCTACGCCGTCTTCTCATAACATCCCATTCCTTTTTTTAATAAATTAACGAATGAATTACACCTCAATTTCCATTACTGACAAAACTCAACTAGTTACTTAAATACTAAACATATGATATCCTAGTTGAAATCTTAGAATTCAATTGAATCATATGTTTAGTTTAAAACAATGGTAATTACAAACTTAAAACGTTCTTTTCTATGTTGAAATATAATAACTCTAAATCTGATGGAAGCAAGAATTGAGCGCCTCTGAAATCGTATAGCTAATACATTTCATCGACTCGTCAATATTCTTTGGTGTTACAAACATATTATGAACTGATTGGTGTTGTGTGACTTCAGAAAGAAACTTTCTTATTTCATCGTCAGAAAAACCTTGACTATTCAACATATTTCCCATAGAATCACAAACAATTGTTGTCGCATCGACAACTGTCGGTACTCCAATTGCTACTACCTTTACACCTAAGCTTTCCTCGTTTAGTGCCTTACGATTATTACCGATTCCAGCTCCTGGACTAATGCCCGTATCAGAAATCTGTATGGTCGTGTTAAGCCTCTGGACCGAACGAGCTGCTAATGCATCAATTGCAAGAATTACTGATGGCTTGGTCTCTTTCACAACGCCTCGAATGATTTCGACAGCTTCCATACCTGTCTGTGCCATAACCCCTGGCGCGATTGCGCTAACACAGGATAAATGATTTTTCTTCTCAAATTCTTCTCCATATTCACGAATCAGATGTCTTGTTATAAACAAATTATCTACAACCCATGGTCCTAAAGCATCCGGTGTTACCTCTCGATTTCCAAGACCAACAATCATTACACCATCTTTTCCGGCATCACCAATCACCTTTAATATAACTTTCCCAATTTCTTCACTGATCGAACTATGGTACTCATCATCTTTTTTTTGAAGTTTTTCTGCTTCAATTGTTATATATGTTCCCATTGGTTTTTGCATTGCTTTTGCACCATGTTCATCTTTAATCAATACAGTTGTTATCTTCATATCCTTATCTTTAATAACCTCTTGTGTTAACTCAACGCCCTTGATCTCCACATCATCTTCTTCAAAGCTCTCACGAGCTTCTAAAGCGAGATCAGTACGAACATTTTTTAGCCCTTTAATCATAAAGCATTCTCCTTTTAATTTATGCTATCTCTTATCTTCTCATTCCATAAGTTTGTTTCATTTAGCATCAAAATATGTATTGACAACAATCTAAAATTATACTATGATATAACAGAATGTTTTCATGTAATTATTAGTGCACTCTCACATATTCAGCGCTATGGTCGACGTGAAACGATTATTATTTACTATGAAACGTCCGTGTCCGGATCCATAGTAAAATTATGAGCGTATTTACTCATAAGTAACTTCATGCATAACGAAAAAATTGGAAAGTTATTTGGAGGATTACACAATGGCAAACATTAAATCTGCTAAGAAAAGAATTAAGGTTATCGAGACTAAGACATTAAGAAATAAGGCTATCAAATCTAAAGTTAAAACATTAGTAAAGAAAGTTGACGCTGCAGTTGCTGCAGGTGACAAAGCTCTTGCTACTACATGTTTAAACGAAGCTGTTGTAGCTATCGATAAAGCTGCTGCTAAGGGCGTTTACCACAAAAACACAGCTGGTAGAAAAGTTGGTCGTTTAGCAAAAGCTGTTAACTCTATTGCTTAATTCTATCATTACATGATGAAGCTGAATACAGTTTCATTTGTTCAGATTTAAATAGGCTATCGTTTCATATTTGAAACGATAGCCTATTTTTTTATATCTCATGTCATTTTGCACATAGAAATGTTATGAGCATGGGATGACAAACATAATTCATCCGCAACACGCTCTCGCTTGAATGAAGTTCGTAGCGGTACATAAGGGCCTAAAACACAGGCCCGTCAAATATTAGCTCTATCTTGATAATCATCTAAGAAATTATACTTGATATCCCCGTTATGATAGCCAATGATTGTTTTTAGATTGACATCATGTACACTCTTAAATATATTCATCGCAATATTAGGATTTACTTCACACAAGCGTTGAATTAATAACTTCATCTCTTTACGTTTAGAGCTACTAGCATTCTCATCCGTAGAGCAATTTTCTGTAAAGCGACAGGCACACTGAAGGAAATGTAAATCATTGTATTGTCTCCATTGGATTACTGCCTCTTCTCTCACAAGATACAATGGGCGAATTAATTCCATCCCCTCAAAATTTTTACTATGGAGCTTTGGCATCATCGTCTGAATTTGAGCTCCGTATAACATACCCATTAAGATGGTTTCAACTACATCATCAAAGTGATGACCAAGTGCAATTTTATTGCAACCTAGCTCCTTCGCATGCTTATATAAATATCCGCGTCGCATTCTTGCACAAAGATAGCAAGGAGAATCTTCGATATCAGCAACAATATTAAAGATGTCAGATTCAAACATATGAATCGGAATGTTTAATAACTCTGCATTATCTATGATCATCTGACGATTCGTCTTGTGATAGCCTGGGTCCATTACTAAGAACTTAACTTCAAACTGCATCTTTCCGTGACGCTGTAATTCTTGCATCAGCTTAGCAAGTAACATGGAATCCTTGCCACCAGACATGCAGACTGCTATCTTATCGCCTTCTTGAATCAAATCATAGTTTTGAATTCCTTTAATAAATGGTCTCCAAATTTCCTTACGAAATCTTTTCACAATACTACGCTCTATTTCTTGAAATCGCTCCATTTTCTCACCTCAATAAATAATTTACATAAACTGATTTCCCTTGATACGTCTGCACATACCTTATTCACATGGATAGCTGATCCCCCACTTGCTACGTAACAAATCCATCAGTTCCATAATTGCAATTATATCTTTATGAGGCATTTCTATACATTCTATTTTTCCTGCTTCTAGTGCCTTACAAACAGCCCTTACTTGATACTCAAAACCAGTAATTTGCTTTGGCCGTTCAATCACATTTCTTTTACCATCACTTAGCGTAATAATAATTTTCTCACAATTATTAATATTTACAAATTCAATGTAACCTTTACTACCATAAATCATTCCTCTTAAATCAGTATTGGTAGCAATCGTACTATTTAGTACTGCCATTGTACCATTGTTATAGACCAACGAAATCATATTTTGTAAATCAACTCCTGTATCTGTCTTGATACAGGTGGATTCGATCTCTTTTATATCAAGTCCTAATACCATTGCAGCAAAGTTAAGTGTATAAATACCAATATCCAAAAGCGCACCACCTGCTAGCTTTGGATCCTGTAAACGTAAAACATGATCAATGCAATAACCAATGTTTGCTGTAACGGTTTTAACTTCTCCAATTATATATTCGCCAAGTAAATCATCAAGAACTTTTCGCATTGGAAGAAATCTCGTCCACATCGCCTCTGCGAGAAGTAACTCTTTTCCCTTCGCTAGTTGTATTAACTCTCTCGTTTGTCGCGCATTTACCGTGATTGGCTTTTCACATAACACATTTCTCCCATGTTCTAAACTTAGCTTGGTATGTTCATAATGAAGAGAATGTGGCGTTGCTATATAGATAACATCGATTTCTTCATCCGATACAAGTTCTTCGTAAGAACCATATGCTTTTTCTATGTGATATTCACTAGCAAATTCCTTAGCTCTCTTTAAATCACGTGCTCCGACTGCTACACATTCCATTCCTTCTTCTTTCATCTGTGATAAAGTATAAGCCATCTTGCCCGCAATTTTACCTGCTCCTAAGATACCAAATTTAATAAAAAACGCCTCCTAACCTTAATCTAATTTCATTGGATATCAAATGTTCTATGAGGTTCGTAACATCGTTTAAAGGCGAATTACTGTATTTTCTCCTCTTTTTACTGCTATATGAGTTAGATTTTCCGTAATAGTTACTGTACCAGACGTAGTAATCTCACTTCCAATTTCATTGATCAACTCAATCTGATATGGAAAATCTGATTCTACCTCTACGGTGATACAACCATTTTCCTTTATTACAGTTGCTTTTAATATAAGTTGAGTCTTATCGTCATATATAACCGTGCTTGTTGCGACCCCCTCGATTAATGCATAAATTTTTAAAGTAACTCCATTCGCATAATTATAAACTGCGAAAGATGCATCTGTTTTTACAGCTAAAATCGTATTTTCACGTATGAATAATGGAAGACTAAAATAATCATACGTTTCTTCGTACCAATGCTCTCCACATGTTTCTTCATTGGTGAAATACTGAGTCCAACGTCCCTTTGGAAGATAAAATCTTCCGATTCCTTCATCATTAAAGATTGGAGCAACTAGGACAGAATCTCCTAGCATATACTGTTTATCAAGATAAGCACAAGTCGGATCATTCATATACTCTAAAATCATGGAACGCATCATCGGAACTCCACTTTTTGATGTTTCAACCGCATTCCGATATAAATACGGCATTAAGGAGGATTTTAACTTTGTAAAGAAGCTTACTACTTGAACTGCTTCTTCGTCATAGAACCACGGAACACGATAGGAGGTACTACCATGTAATCTTGAATGAGTAGATAGTAAACCGAATGCTACCCATCGCTTATAAACATCTGGAGTAGATGTACTTTCAAAGCCCCCAATATCATGACTCCAAAACCCAAAACCAGACATCATTAACGATAGTCCACCACGCATACTCTCTTCCATCGATTCATAATCAGACCAGCAATCTCCACCCCAATGAACAGGGAACTTCTGACCACCAACTGTTGCAGAACGAGCAAACAAGATTGCTTCTCCTTTTCCTCTTTTTCGCTCTAGTAAATCATAAACCGTCTTGTTATACAGATATGTATAGTAATTATGCATCTTTTTCGCATCTGCACCATTATAGTAAACGACATCCAAAGGTATTCTTTCTCCAAAATCTGTCTTAAAGCAATCAACTCCTAAATCTAATAAATACTCCAATTTACTTGAATACCATTGACAAGCTTCTGGATTTGTAAAGTCGATAATAGCCAAACCAGGTTGCCACATATCCCACTGATATAAATTTCCATTCTTTCTTTTAAGAAAATAACCGTTTTTCTTACCTTCCTCAAAAAGAGTTGATTCCTGGCCAATATAGCTATTAATCCAAACACAAATCTTCAAACCCTTTTCTTTTAATCGTTTTAACATTCCGGCGGGATCAGGAAATACTCTAGAATCCCACGTAAAATCACACCATGAGAATTCTTTCATCCAAAAGCAATCAAAGTGAAATACTTGTAATGGAATATCTCGTGCTAGCATCCCATCTACAAACTCGTTCACGGTCTTTTCGTCATAATTAGTAGTAAACGAAGTAGATAGCCACAAACCAAAGGTCCAAGGTGCTGGTAAAGAAGGCTTACCTGTCAAATCTGTATATTTTATCAACACATCCTTCATCGAAGGACCGTTAATAAAGAAATAATCCAAGCTTTCCCCTTCGACTGCAAATCCAACTTTTGTTACCATCTCCGAAGCAACTTCGAGCATAACTTTTTCAGGTTGATTGATAAAGACACCATAACCTTTATTCGTAAGATAGAATGGTATATTCTTATAAGACTGCTCGGTAGACGTACCTCCATCTTCATTCCATATATCAACGCTTTGCCCATTTTTTATAAATGGAGTGAATCTTTCTCCCAAACCATACACATATTCGCCTACGGAAAGAGAAAGTTGTTGTCTCATGTAACTATCTGTTTCATCCGAACTATATGCAAGACCTTTCCATGCTGTCTTCATATATGCCAAGTCTCTCCATCCACTCTTAGAAAGCAATACTCTCTTTGATGTTTCATCGTATGCTTTTTCTAAACGATAATACGCCATGCCCCAATTTTGTTTTGAGATTACTAGCAGTAATGTTCCCGAAAAAATGAGTACCTCACTATCATCTTCTCTTGCTTTTAAATATGACTGAATCCCCAAATTTAATTCGAATTTTGTAATATCTTCCTTCACGCCTGCGTAATGATAAGCTCTTACACGAATGACATCCTGCATACAGGAAGTGATCTCAAGTGTAATATTTACTCCACCAAGGGTATCACCACGATGATTAATTCGATTACAAGGTGCACAAATCTTAACCATGTTCTCTGTAATTGTCGTAAAATATACTTGAGCTGGGGATAAACACTCTACCCCTTCTTTTTGCAGCCAGCATCCATTGCTAAATTTCATTCTACGATTCCTCCTAAAAAACCGACTGTGATTTACATAACAGGAAATTCAGAGGAATTTCCTATTATGTAAAAATAGCGACCACATTTGTGGTCGCTTAATTATATCATATGTACTTAGTACTTACTAATTAAATAAATCATAATAGTCATCATAAACATTAGAGATGTCATTGGAAGCTTTACAGGTACCACCTACACACCCGTAACATGCATAGCCGCCATAGCCACTTGAACATGTAGAACATCCAATTGTGAAAATAGCTGAAAATACGATAGCGATAATACCAATAACAAATGCGCCTTGACCTAAAGCATTATTTGTCCTTTTCTTAACATCAATAGCAGTAATAACACCAAAGATACCTGCTGCTAAACTTGGAAGTGATAAGAAAATACCAAATAACAAGGATCCGATAATACCTAGACATAAACTTGCAATTGATAAAGCCAAAGCAAGAGAATTTTTACTCTTAGCTTGTGGATCAATATTATTCTGGTTATTCTGGCTATTCTGGTTTTGATTGTAAAATCCTTGTTGAGGTTGTTGCCCAAAGTTTTGTTGTGGTGCTTGTTGAAATTGCTGTTGTTGCTGTGGTGCTACTTTAGCCCCGCAATTCGTACAAAATTCAGAATTATCAGGTACTTTTTGCCCACAATTCGTACAAAATCTTTCCATATGATCTCCTTTCAACTTTTCATTCACTTCAGAATATGTGAATTATATTATCACAGTTATTCTACCATATAAGTCATTAAATTTAAAGCATATTTTAACAAAATTTTAATTTTTTTTTTATAAATCGACTAAATTCCTTAAATTTTATTTACTTTTTTCGCAATCTGAATAAAAAGTAACAGAACGTCAGAAAATACATTAGTTCTCAAAATTATTTGACTGAGGTAGAATTATGGAGTTGTCGAACGAACTATCTAAAAATATAGAAAAATTACATGAAATATTTCCAATTGAAAAAAGCTATGATTTAATTACAAGAACCCTCTATATTGGTAATACAAAGGCATATTGGATCGGTATTAATGGTTTATGTGATAATGATATCCTACAGCATATCTTCTCTGACTTACAAAACCCAATGTATACGCAAGATGCCGATATTGAAGATTTGTCCATATTTATGGCTTCAAAAATTGGCTATATCCAAGCCGAATTGTGTGGAGATTGGGATAAATTAATTAAAAATATCCTAAGTGGTCCCTCTGTCCTTTTTGTTGATGGATTTTCTCAGGCCGTTATATTAGACACAAGAAAATATCCAATTCGTAGTATTGAAGAACCAGATGTTGAGAAAGTAAGCCGTGGCGCTAAAGATGGTTTTGTCGAAACAATTGTCTACAATACCGCATTAATCCGCCGACGTATTCGTAACCCAAAACTAAGTTTTGAAATGTTAACCGTTGGAACGGAAGCAAAAAGTGATGTCGCAATTGCTTATATTGATGGGGGCATTGATACTAAACTTCTTGAGAACATCAAAGAAAAAATCAATCAGTTAAATGTTCCAGCCTTAACTATGGGTCCGCAAAGCCTTCAAGAGTTGATTGTTAAAAAGCGTTGGTGGAATCCATTACCACAGACTCGCTATACCCAACGCCCCGATGTTGCTTGTAGCTATATATTAGAAGGTTATATCGCTGTAATTGTTGATAATTTCCCATCCGTCATGATCTTTCCTTGTACCCTATTTCAATTTACACAAAACCCAGAGGATTATTATCAAAATCCGTCAGTAGGTAATTACTTGCGTATTTTACGATTTTTTTGCATGCTTGCAAGCCTTTTGGTCATGCCAGTCTTTTTATTGCTTGGAATCTATGCAAAGTATTTACCATCATACTTGCAGGTAATAAGAACTGAAGCTGTTTCTCCAACGAAGCTATTTATTTATGTGCTTATCATTGAAATCTTTCTCGATATACTAAAATACTCTTCTGCCAATGCATCCAATGGCTTGTCCAATTCTATCGGACTAGTTGGTGGATTAATCATAAGTGATGTAGCAATTAAACTCAAATGGGCTACAACCGAAGTCCTATTTTATGCTGCAACCACAATGCTTGCAACGGTAAGCATATCCTCACAGGAATTCGCTCAAGCATTACGTCTCTATCGATATTTATTAGTTATTATGACCGGGTTGTTTCATCTTCCAGGTTTCATTATTGGCTGTATCCTCATCCTTATCTCAATTGCTACTACTCCATCCATATCGGGTAAAAGCTATTTATGGCCATTATATCCATTCCATTGGAAAGCACTTAAAACGATATTATTTCGTTATCCAACAGCAAAGTATCAAGCCAAGCGCTAACGAAATAATACTATTCTTTCACCATATTATTGAGCCATACACCCTTCTTAACTAAGATTAGTCCAATCACACTCTTGATGACTTCTGTCATTTTACTAATGAAGTAAATTGGCAGAATCGTTAATGAGGTAAAGTTAACTAAAACATATGCAATTGGAACACAGCATACCCACACGAATACGGAATCAAATAAAAAGGTAACTAATGTCTTACCTCCCGAACGCAACGTAAAATAGGAGGCATTCGTAAGAGCATTAAATGGCATCACAAGTGACATTACTAAGATAAACTCTCTTGCTAAACCCTTTACTGAGTCAGAAGTTTTATATATTTGTGGAAACAAAGGAGAGGTTAATGCCATAATTGCTCCAAGACATAGGCAGCATAAAAAGGAAAAGGCAATTAGTCTCCCTGCTGTTTCCTTAGCTTCCTTCATTTTATTAGCCCCTAGTAACTGTCCAACAATGATCGCTACTGAACTTCCTAAGGCAATTAATACGATATTAAAGACATTCGTTATCGTATTCGATATATTTAACCCAGCAACTACCTCAAGTCCTTGTTGTGAATAACATTGAGTCATCGTAGCCATTCCTGCTGCCCACATTACTTCGTTAACTAATAGTGGTGCACCTTTTACTGTAATTTGCTTCACTAAGTGTTTCGGTATGTATAAGCTTTGATAAGCTTTTTCAATAAAACGGTTTGTCTCCTTATGAGTATGTGTCCATCGAACAATAATAAAAGTTTCTACAAAACGAGAGATTACTGTAGCGATTGCAGCTCCAACTACTCCTAATTTTGGTACTCCTAATAAACCAAATATTAAAATAAAATTCAGTATAAAATTCACAACAACTGCAGCGATTCCTGCAAGCATAGGAATTTTTGTCTCTCCTGTTTCGCGAAGCGTACTACTATAACACTGTGATATGATAAATGGAAATAGACCAAATATCATAACAAGAAGATAATCTTTAGCATATGCTAAGGTTGCTTCAATATCTCCACCTTCATTACTTTCATGTAAGAAAAGTGAGATGAGTTGTTCTCCACATAGAAGAAAGAGTAGAATACCTACAATACCAATTACGCAACCAACAATCAGCTTAAAACGAAAGGTAAAACGGACTCCTTCATGATTTCCATTGCCAAAAAACTGTGCCGAGAAGATACCTGGTCCCGAAATTGCGCCAAAAACCGCTAAATTAAACACAAACATTAATTCATTTACAATCGATACTCCTGACATCTGTTCTGTGCCAACTTGACCAATCATTATATTATCAAGCATTCCAACAAAATTCGTTATACCATTTTGAATCATGATTGGAACTGCAATGATAAGTACCATACGATAAAATTGCTTATTTCCGATTAATTTCTTCATTTTCTTCCTCCAAATAGTAATAGACTGATTATAACCCTTTGTATTACAAATTTCCAGTATGAATTCAATCTCTTATAATGAGCTCGTCATATTTGTCATTTTGATCGTAAATCGATGAAAAAACTAGGCTTGATTCATCCACTTTTGATACTGTGAACAATCAAGCCTAGTTATTTTTTTCGATCAATCAATCTTTCTTGCCAAAAATTCAATCGTGTTATAAATCACTCGTTTGGCATCATATTGATTGTATTTTATTTGTATGGATCGTTTTCCACATTTGCAATCAGGCAGTGCTTCTTTCAATAATTGAAAACTTTTTTCTTCATTCGTATGAACTGTAAAATGATGCTTTGCAACGGAAAAAGCAATATAGAACTCATCCTTTCGATAGGTAGGCATTCGAAACCAAATGATTTGCTTCATCTCTGGATGTTTTTTCTGCATATAATTCGTAAATTCTTGAATCCATTCTCTTTTCTCGTTATCAAATTGATTTACATAAGCTTCAATCTCATTCATTCAGCTACCTTTACTTCTTTGCTAGACCATAGTAATTGGCAATTCCAATCGCGTCTGCTTTTGCTAATTCTTTGAGCTTTGCTTCGCTTTTAATAAAAGCTTTATCCGAATCATTATCCATAAAACAGTGTTCCACAATGATACCAGGAATATCTCTCTTAGCACAATGTCGGTTAATTGCATAATAATCTAATGGATTACCATCCTCATCAAACATATCGTTACTATTTCTTGTCCGAGTTCCTTGATCTGCAATTCCAAGCGCTGCTAATTCATCTAAGATGGAATGTGCAAGCTCATCACTTACTTCTGTTACATTGTCTTGATGTGAAATTAGTACCATAGCACCTTGTTGTGAGTGATCCTCAGAAGCGTTAAAATGTAAACTTATTAGTGCATCTGCATTTACACTCTTTGCATATTCAGCTCGCATCTCTAAATCTTGAGCGACATCTCCTGAAAGAGCACTATCCTTATCACGTACAAGATAAACTTCCATACCTGTATAGTTTTCCTCTAAATATGATTTTATTTCATTTGCTACCGTCAATGTTAAATTTTTTTCTACAAGTCCGTCATAGGATGCTCCAGAAAACCCACCACCATGTCCTGCATCTAAAGCAATAATAACATTCTCTGCAAAATCCCCCTGCGGCTCTTGATTCAATGGTTCTTGATCCTTTGAACCGTCATTGACATTATCATTCACTTGTTCCGTTGGTGTTGCTATATGTGTTGTTTCTTGTGCACCTTCTTTTTTACTTGAACATCCAACCAAAGTCAATAGCATGAAACCGATACAGCCAATTTTAATTAGTTTTCTCAATACTTCTTCCTCCATTAATATAGGTATCCCCTATCAGCTTTATAGGCTTTCTACATTATATCATAGATTTCTATAGATAAAAAATCATTTCGTAAAATTCTTTCTTAAGAAATTCTGAATTCGCCAAAAACAGTGCCTTACACTCGATTTATAAATAATGAGACTGTAAACAAACTCTCCTAAAAGAAAAATCGCTGTAGGCATTGACATGTCCCCTCTTTACTGGACAAACCAGTAAGGTGGATACATATCAATGCCTACAACGATTTTTTTATATAATATTTTACGATTAAAAAATTTACGCGCAACAAACCTTCTTGAACATCTTAAAACTAAAAATGAAACACAGGTTCTCCTTGTTTATTCCATTCTATTTTCATAAGCATCGCATGTCGGTTCGGATTATATAAAGGATCTCCAATAATCTCTGCTTCTGTTCGAGCGTGATAAACTAGAATATCATTGCCTTGTGAATCAACCGTAAAAGAATTGTGTCCTGGTCCATAGATTCCTTTTTCTATATTGGACTGTAATACAGGATATCTTTCTTTCTTCCACTCCCTAGGATTCAGCAAATCGCTATCTTCATCAATGCTAAGCATACCCATGCAATAATTAACTCCTGTATCACTAGCAGAGTAGGTTAGAAAAATCTTACCATTTTTACATAGTACAGAAGGTCCCTCATTTACCCAGTAACCTTTCCTTTCCCATTCATAATCGGGAGTCGTTAAAAGGACCTGAACTGTTTTTAGTTTTGTAGGGGTCTCCATCTCAGCAATATATAGATTTGATATTTGTTTACCAACTCCTACCTTTTCTGCCCATATGTAATAATATTTTCCCTTATTTTTAAACACTGTCCCATCTAACGAGAAGGAACGAAAAGAAAACTCATCATCATGGGCACACTGCATGATCCCCTTCTCAAGCCATGGGTCTTTTACAGGATTCTGTCCGATACACTCCAATACATATGGCCGAATGTTCCAAATGTTCTCTACTTCACCAGAAGCAAAATAGATATACCATTTCTGATTGATGTAATGTAATTCTGGTGCCCATACATGATAACTCATAGGACCCTGATCATGTTTTTTCCAAATCATTACTTCTTTCGCATCGCACAGTGCTTCTAAGGACTCTGCCTTTCTCAACGCTATCCCATTATATTCAGGTAAACTTGCTGTAAAATAGTAACTGCCATCCTCATGTTTGTAAACATAAGGGTCTGCTCTCTGTGCAATCCATACTTCATTATATTTTAGGGACTCCATGTTCTTAATCTCCTTTTATCAGATGTAATTACACAAATGTAGGATTGATGAGCCTCGTCTTATATAGTTTCCCCTTTCACTAAAAGATAATCCAATAGTATCTCTGTTTGAGTAGACTTCCCATTAATTAGGTCAAAAAGCATATTAACTGCCATGATAGCTATTTTTTCTACTGAATTATCGATTGTTGTAAGTCTTGGTGTAACATAATCTAAAACATCAATGTTATCAAAGCCCATAATTCCATAATCTTTTTTTGCCTTTTTGCCAAGTGTTTTTAAATGCTTCATAAGTTCCAATGCAAATATATCACCAGAGCAGAAGAATGCAGTTTTCACACCATCTTCTAGTTGGTTTGCACAAAGGCCCAAATAGTCTACTTGATCAATAATAACTGCCTCAACCTCTGTTGAACTCATCATTGCTTCTTTAAAGCCCTTTTCTCGTTCTTCATGAACATAGATGTTCTCTTTTCCACGGTCTAATAATGGTGGACAAACAAAAACCACTTTTTGATAGCCTTTTTTAATGATTCGAACAGATGCTGCTCTTGCTGCCTCTCGTTCATTGATTCCTACAAAAGGAATATCTTCTTCGATTTTATTATCGATGGTTACAATCGGTGTATTTAAACTATCAAGATACTTTTTATACTCTTTTCCTTGATTCACAGAAGATAAAATAATTCCCTCCACGTGATAATCCACAAGTCTTGCAATCTGCTCTTTTTCTATGGCTGGGTTCTTCTCATGTAGTGTAATATTAACAAAGTATCCTTGTTTTCTAGCCTCTAATTCAATTGCATTTAACATCTGCGCGAAATATCGGTTATTGACATCAAGGATTACTACACCAATGTTGTAGGTCTGCCCTTTGACAAGTCCTCTTGCTAATAGATCTGGTCGATAATCATATTTTTTCGCTGTTTGTAATATAAGATCCTTGGTTTGTGGATTAATTCTTCCAGTATCTGACAACGCACGATGTACGGTTGTACGTGATACTCCACACATTTTAGCAAGGTCTTTTGTCGTTATGCCCATAATAGACAAATCTCCTTTTAAATCGTTTCTTACTACTATACCATAAAATTATATATATTGGTACATACGATTTCTATTTTCTACTAAATCCTAACTAAAAATTACATCACTTGGATTCGAATCATATTGACAGAAAGTGGTTGAAGCTTTGCTTTTACGCGCCCATTCACCACGCTAGAATCCTCTACTTGATATGGTTTCACCTCATTATGATTCTGAAGATTACTAGCTTTCTTATCTTTATGACTTAACGCAAGATGTTCCTTAATACTTTCAACTTCAAATTGTTGAAGCATTAATTGCAAATCAACGCTTTCTTCTTCACTTCGATTCACTGCGAAAATTACGATCTCTTTTTTTTCATCATTGTATACAACTACTTCGTCCACGTAAGGTACCTTCTCAAATCCTTCACAGGAATAAGATTGGCACTGTAACAGTTCGTTCAACACAATCCCATGTCCATAATTGGCCATCCATGAGAATGGATAATAGATAGGTTGTACCCAAACCTCACCACCCTTAACAGTCATAATAGCTGCACTGATATTCGTTAATAAAGACTGACATGCTATTTTAATACGATCTGCATGTTTGATAAAGTTCATCATCATGCTGGAAAAAAGCAAGCAATCCTCCATCGTATAAATCTGTTCACTTAGATGGGGTGCAATCTGCCATGGTTTCTCATCCACTTGAGCTGCTACTTCTTTATCTGGAATGGACCATACTCCCCATTCATCAAAACTGATATCAATCACTTTTTTTGAACGTTTCTTTGCTTTTACAACATCACATGCTGAAATTACTGTATTAATATAATTTTCCATATCAATCGATTGAGCTAGAAAATATTTTGTTCCCTTTTCTTGATTCCCATAATACTGATGAAGAGATATATAGTCTACATAATCGTAAGTATATCCTAAGGTAATCACTTCCCAGTCGGGATAGCTAAGCATATCCGATTTACTACTACCACAAGAGACCAATTTGATCTCTGTGTCTACCTGCTTCATAGCTTTTGCTGTCTCCTGTGCTAGCCTACCATATTCCTCTGCTGTCTTATGTCCGATCTGCCAATCGCCATCCATTTCATTGCCAAGACACCACGTCTTAATGTGATAAGGCTGCTCAACACCATGTTCTCGCCTTAAATCACTATAATAAGTTCCTTCTTTTATATTACAGTACTCGACTAACGATACCGCATTTTCTATTCCTTTCGTTCCTAAATTTACTGCAAAAATTGGTTCAATCTCTGCTTTCTTTGCCCACTTCATAAACTCATTCGTTCCAAATTCGTTAGTTTCAATTGCTCTCCATGCAATTTCCAAACGATTCGGACGCTCATGTACAGGCCCTACTCCATCTTTCCAATCGTAGCATGAAACAAAATTTCCTCCAGGATAACGAATACCTGTTACTCCCATTTCCTTAACCTTCTCAAGCACATCGAGACGAAAACCATTCTCATCAGCTGTTGGGTGCTCTGGTTCATAGATACCAGAATAAACAACTCTACCCATATGCTCTACAAAAGAGCTATAGATTCGATTATCAATTCTTCCCTTGATGTAATCTTTATTTACAATGATATCAGCTTTCATATATAACCCTCCATAGAATTATTCTTTCGTGCCTGCAGTTGCTATTCCCTCAACAAAATATTTTTGACAAATGATATACAACACAAGCAATGGCGTTAGTGAAATCATAGTCGCAGCCAATGTAGGGCCATATTTGATTACCTTATTTCCCACCAATATGGCAAGTCCAGCGGATAATGTCCTCTTATCTGGTGAACTTGTGAGCATCAATGGATAAAGAAGATCATTCCAATTGTTCATAAAGTGGAAGATTGCAAGACTAAAGAGCGCTGGTTTACAAAGTGGTAGCATTAAATAACGGTAGATGCGAAATTCTCCCATACCATCAATTCGTCCAGACTCCTCTAAGGATCTTGGAAGCCCTACAAAAAAGGATCTCATCATATAGATACCAAAAGCACTAGTTGCCCTAGGAAGTATCAATCCAAGATATGTATCTAATAAATTAAATTTATATATCTCAATATAAAGTGGTGTCATAATAATCTGAAATGGAACCATCATAGTTAAAAGGATGATGGAAAACAATAACTTTGATCCTTTAAAATTCATTCTTGCAAAGGCGTAGCCTGCCATGGAATCGAAGATCACACTGATGAGAGTAACACCACCTGCAAATAAAACTGTACTTTTTGTCATATCAAAAATCGGGATACTTTTAGCTACATAAAGGTACTGGGACACCGTCCATTCCACAGGAAAAAATACAGGTGGATACGATATTACATCAGAATCCGTTTTAAAGGAGGAAACAAATAGCCAGATAATTGGTACTAATACAAGAATAGCCATACCAATGGTGATCACATAACCAATGATTCTACCAATTGTGATTTTTCTCTTATTCACTTGCTTCCTCTCCTTTCTCCAAAATAAATCTTCTAAGTACAAAGGTTATCGTAGCGATTATGACGAAAAGATATACAGAAATCGAAGAAGCGTAACCTAAATCATATGGAGCTGTTTGAAAACCTCGATCATATATGTACTGTACTAAAGTCTCTGTTTTATTCAAAGGGCCACCCTGAGTCATTACATATGCTTGATCAAACATTTGTATTGCACTAATGGTTGTTGTTACAACACAAAAACTAATGGTTGGCCATATGCTTGGAATCGTAATGCATATAAACTTCTTAAAAATATTAGCTCCATCCATATCTGCCGCCTCATATAAAGAAGCTGGTACATTCAGAGTTGCTGCTGTGACTAGTGTTAATGTATAGCCAAACCCTTTCCATGCACTAACCACTATAATAGTAGGCATCGCAAGCTTAGGATCCTTGAGAAAGGATACACTCTCAACTCCAATTTGCCGTAAGATATAAGGGAGCATTCCAAGGTTTGGATCTAGCAACATTGACCAAACAATGCCTATTGCTGTCATAGAGCATACAAACGGCACATAGTAAATCGCACGTAAAGCTTTTGTAAATCGATTATTCTTTGCAACATACATACTTAAAACTAAAGCAAGCCCAATTTGTAGAGGTACCTCAAACAATGCAAACCATAAACTATTAAACGTAGCATTGCGAACTCTGCTATCGTTAAATAACTTAATAAAATTTTTAAGTCCTGCAAAGGAGATATCCTTCATAAAAATGTTCATGTTTAGTAAACTTATGATAAATGAAGCAATGAGTGGGATAAAAACAAAAACTGCAAGTATCAGCATCGAAGGCAGAATAAAAAGATATGCACTGTTCTGGTAACGTGTTTGAAATTTTTTCTTTCGTTTCATACTGTATCCTTTCTTTTTAGGATAACTTTATGCCAAGTTATATTTCTTGTGAACTGATGCATCACACCAGTTCACAAGAAACATGTATCATAGAGTTATCTTACAATATCGTACAGTCATAATCTAAATATTAGATACAATACCTATTTGCATATTTACTGTGTTAGTACTTTGTCCATAGCTGCTACCGCTTCTTTTAATGCATCTGCTGGAGTTGCACCACCGTTAATAACTTTTTCAAACATAGGAATCATAACATCATTATCAATCTGACTTGCTAATGAATAACCTAGATTATAAGCACGTCCAATTTCTGTTGCTACAGATATAGAGTTCAATACTTCGTCGTTCTTAATATCAGTATCTTCTGCGAGTGTTTTAGACCATACAGGGAAACCATTTCTTTGAGACCATTCTTTTAGAACTGCATCACTAAGCCAATATTTCATAAACTTATAAGCTGCTTGTTTCTTAGCTTCATCTGTTCCCTTTGGAATTACATAGCTACATCCACCAGCTGGTGAGAACGCACCCGCACTACCTGCCACGCAAGGAGCAATTCCAAAGTTAATTCCTTGTGCTCTTAAACCATTGATTTGCCATGGACCACTCATGTACATAGCAATCTGGCCAGCTTGTAGCATTGTATCCGCTTCAGCACCTGTGATATTAAGTGGTGTTACTTTTTTATTCACTGCTAAATCTTGTAACCATTCTAAGGTTTTTAGGTTTGCTTCGGAATCCAACAAGTTTTTATTGGTATTTGGGTCATCAGCATCTCCACCATTTGCCCATAAAAATTGCATATAGGTAGCATTGGTTGGTAAAGCTAGACCATATTGATTCTTAGAAGCATCTGTTAATTTCACTGCATAATCTGCAAGTTCGTCCAAGGTGCTAGGTGGTGTATTTGGATCAAGACCAGCTGCTTCAAACAAATCTTTATTCCAGTATAAATAGCTAACATTGTATTGCATTGGTGTACCATATAACTTACCGTCTACATAAGATAATTCAGTTACATTTTCTAAGAAGTTGCTTTTGTCTACACCTGTTGTCTCCCAGAAATCACTAATATCCTCAAGTGAGTCATTGCTAACGTAAGGTGCAATATTCTCTACTCCAAATAAAACTAACTCAGGTGCTGTTTTTGTCGCAATAGCTGCTGGAAGCTTCTGTTGCAATGTGTCGTTTGGCATGATGTCCATCTCAATTTTGATGTTGTCAGTATTTGTTGCATTGTACTTGTCTACAATTTCTCGTAGAATATCTCCATCTGATCCTGTGAATACGTTCCAGAACTGAAGTGTAATAGGTTCCCCATCTACCTTTTCTTCTACTTTTTCTTCAGTCGTTGTCTTTGGTGTTTCATCCGTTGTTGTTTGTGGTGTGCTCTTACTTGTACACCCAGTTAACAGCATGGAAATGGTTAATGTTGATAATGCTGCACGTAATAATTTTTTCATATACCTACCTCCTAATTCGTATTTTAGAAAATTCTTCTGTAAACTATCTTTTGTATAAATCACGTTGTGTACACGTGTACTCACCTTAAAAATTATAGAGAACTTCTTCCACTCTATCTATGAGTGTCATTCATTCTCACTTTCAGCCTTGCATTGTTGCCGTTGCGTTCACGTGTACTCTTTACAATTATTATTATACATAATTATATTTTATTGTCAATATCTTTTCCAAAAAAAAATAAAAATTTGGTATATATGGAAAAAAGTGTTTTGCTTGCAAAACACTCGCGCCAAACGCGGTCGCGTAAGCGACATCTTCCTATCGCGCTTGTGTGCATCATAGCGTCCATCCTTTTGGACTCTTTTGTTATTAGAGGCTGTTTCATAATGTAACAGCCCTCGCAACTTTGTTAGCGTTTGTGACTTCATCTCCTATCCTAAAGAAAGAGGACACATGTATATTTTCGAAGGCCTTACAAGTCCCACACGTTCTTTGTGGGCTTGTGAGCATAGCGCGCCGTAGAAAATATACATGTGTCCTCTTTCTTCTTCATAATAAAAAATCACAAACGCCTAGCAAACAAACAGGGGCTGTCGCACTAGCTGAATATTGTATAAAAGAATGAAGGACGATGGTATTTTTCGGAGTGCCTTACAAGTCCCCACACGCACTTTGTGGGGCTTGTGAGCGTAGCGCGCCGAAGAAAATATAC
>JAEXOU010000008.1 GCA_023439125.1 Bacillota bacterium
GGTGGGATTCGAACCCACGTGCCCTTGCGGACAACTTGATTTCGAGTCAAGCTCGTTACGGCCTCTTCGATACATCTCCAAATATTTAGTGAGAAAAAATTCTCACTCGAATATTATACATGATGAATACTATTTTTGCAATCCCATAAATAATACCATAAAATTCTATAAATTGTATATCAAGCTACTTGAAACGATAATGCTTTTTCGATATGATGTAGGAAATGAAGATTGGGGGATGAACCATAAGGAAAAGCACGAAATATTGTACATAGCAAAAAACATTCAACCATTAAAGGAGTATGCAAAATGAAAATTGTGAAAATTAATGATTGCGATAAGACAAAATTTATGGATTTGTTGCTTATTGCAGACGAAGATATATGTATGATAGAAAAATACTTGTATTGTGGTGATATGTTTGCTTTGTACGATGATGATGTTAGGGCAATTTGTGTTATAACACAAGAACAAGAAGGAATCTATGAACTTAAGAATATTGTTACTGTTCCTGAATATCAACGAAAAGGCTATGGTCAAAAACTAATTGCTTATGTTGTAGACTATTATAAGGAATCAGGCAATGAGTTATATGTTGGAACTGGCGACTGCCCTACGATACTTCGTTTCTATGAAAGATGTGGATTTGTAAAATCACACGCTGTTAAAAACTTCTTTATCGATAATTACGACCATCCTATGTTTGAAGATGGACAACAGTTAATAGATATGATTTATCTAAAAAGAAGTCTATAATAGAAGACTTACGTCACTCAATAGATACATAGTGTTGTTGTAATTGCATATTAGAGAATACCTTGTAATTATTCAATGAAAAGATAAGTACTTTATTAAAAAGGTAAGTACTCATTGAAAAGGTAAGTATTCATTGAATAGATAAGTATTTCGTTGAAAGGAAAGTACTTCATTGAAAGATAAGTACTTCATTGAAAGATAAGTACTTCATTGAAAACGAAAAGCAGTGTGGAGCGATAATAGATGTATATTTTAGCTCCATGCTGCTTTTTTAATTTACATAACGCCTTTTGCCTCAAAGTAACACTTTTATCTAGAAACGTAACCACTCCACTATTTTAATACGAAAGCAGAAAACAATCTTGCGAGGAAATTAGGTACGTTGGGATAATATAGTTTGATTGCATTCATAACCTCATCTTTGGATGCAGTTGCTATATCAAACGTATGCTCTCCACTTGTAGCATCTCCGATTGCGATATTACCATATGCATATCCTCCTGCAGCAATTTTGCTTGCAATTGCACATCCTCCCATGGAATACATACCTACTGCTAACCCGCCAAATGCGTATGCACCTACGGCAATACCACCTGCTGCAAAGCCTCCAATACTGAAACCGGCAAGCGCAAATAAAAGTCCAAAAGCAAAGCCTCCAAAGGAAATGATACCACCAGCTAAGGCACCTAAACTAATCACACCGATTGCAATATTTCCAAATGCGAAAATTCCTTTCGCAACAACCGGCTTCCCATAAGAAAAATTAACATGAACAATTGGAATTCCTCCAATCGTTCTTTTACTCTTATATTCATATACTCCCATTCTTCTCGTTTTCACCAACTCTTTCAACTCACCTAATTGTTGCATGACCAAGGTGTCATCTAATGTTGTTACAACGGTTTTATTCTTTTCTTCCGAGACAACATTCTCTCGAACAAGGTAATCAATACTTACACCAAACAAATCAGCCAACTGGATAATCTTATCTAATGAAGGTGTTGTCTGGTCTGATTCCCATTTGCTAACCGCCTGTCTTGAAACATCAAGATAGTCTGCTAATTGTTCTTGGGACAGACCTTTTTCCTTTCTACACTGTATAATCTTGTCACATAATTTAATCCCACTATTTGTATTCATGCGACATCCTCCTTATATTTTTCTATCCTTAAGTTAGCATATGGAATGCATTTGGTAAAGAAAACAGCACCTTGCAATTTGTCAACCAATAGTTGCAACCATTGATTTTACTAGCAAATCATGTTTTTATTCATTAACTTATCAAACACTCCTGACTTATAATTCTTCCACCTTCATCTCCTGCCTTAGGCCCAAGCTCAATTAGATAATCACAATTGAGTAAAACTTCTTGATTATGTTCAATCAACACAATCGTATTTCCTTCCTCCACAAGTCGGTGAAATAATTTTAGGAGCTCCATCATCTCTGTTCGACTTAAACCAGAAGTTGGCTCATCCAAAAGATAAAGCGTATTTGTCTTCGTCTGAGTCATAAGCTCATTGACAAGTTTTAGGCGTTGTGCTTCTCCTCCTGATAATGTTGTCGTGCTCTGTCCCATAATAAGATATCCAAGAGAAACATCGCATAATAACTCCAAGATAGGTTGTATCTTTGTTTCCTTTTCAAATACTTCCCTCGCCTTCTCGATACTAAAATCAAGAACATCAGCAATGGTATAGCCCTGATAGGTGACTTCAAGTACTTGACTTTTATATCGCCTTCCTTGGCAAGCTGGGCACGTAATCCAGACATCTGGCATAAACTCTGGGTTAATCTGACCAATTCCCCTACAACAGTCACATTGTCCTGCTGTGCTATTATGACTAAATACTGTTTCCTTAAAGCCCAAACGCTTTGCACTCTCTAAACTTGAATAAATCTTACGAATCTCATCCATTAATTTCAGATAGGTCGCTGGAGTAGAACGAAGATTCCTTCCGATTGGTTGTTGATCCACATAACATACTTGGGAAAATGGTTTCACATCACTACAAACTCGCTCGTAAATGACTCCCTCTAACATACTTGATTTTCCACTCCCACTCACACCATGAATGCAGGTAATCGCGTGCATTGGAATCGTAAAGGATACATCCTTTAAGTTTCGATAAGAAATATTGTGAAAGTGTAGTCCTGATTCAAAATCTAGTTTTTCTTTCTGTGGTAATACTCTTGTTGGCAGTTTCGATAAGGAAGCCACAATCGGCCCATTTTCAATCATCTCACCACCATGAACTCCAGCACCAGGTCCAATCTCGATAATTTTGTCAGCTTCTTTTATCATCTTTGCACTATGCTCTACCATAAGAACGGTATTTCCACGCTCAATCAATGTATGAAGCATATCTTTTAATAAATCATAATCTTTCACGTTCAATCCAGCCGTTGGTTCATCTAAGATATAGAGAATACCCGATATATTGGTTGCCAGGTTGGACAGTAATTGGAGGCGTTTTTTCTCACCACCAGATAACGTCAAAGTATCACGATTTAAGGAAAGATAATCAATTCCTAAGTTATGTGCGACTTGCCATACACGGGCAATGGAGGACACCGTAGCTTCTATTTTTGCATAATCGTAATCAGAGACTTGCTCCGATAAATTTTGACACCATGCGAAAAGTTGTGTAAATGTCATCTGCGCAACTTGTGGATAACGAGCACCACCAACGGTCACCAATCTTGCCTCTTTTGAAAGACGTTCTCCATTACAAACTGGACACTCTTTATGTAACACAAACTGATTGATCGGATAGACATCTCCATTTTCCCTATAGAATCTCTTAATCACAGCGATTGCTCCTTCGACTGGTCGACAAATGGAACCATTGCGGCCATTTTTATCATTAACGTAATGAAATGTAACCGTTTCCTCTCCAGTTCCATTCATTAACTGAGTTTTGAATTGCTCTGGTAATTGTTCATAAGGAAGTTCTAAATCTACCTTGAGTTTTTGTGCCAAGCCAAGAACCTCTCCCCGCATCCAGTTCGCATTTGGATGCTTTTGAAATTCCCGCAGTCCTTTATACCAATTAGAAGCACCATCGAGCAAGGATTTCTTTTTGTCCTGAACAATGGTTGCTTCACTAATCTCAACAATTGTTCCACGTCCATTACAACATTTACAGCAAGATTCAGGATCATTATAGTTAAATGTTGCAGGTGTTAAATGAAACATCATCTGCTTACAATGATAACACATCTGCCTTGTTTGCAACATTACAAATTGTCGATTGACCTTAACATAACACGCACCATGAGATTTTGTTAATGCCTGCTCCAATCGTTCTCGTAACGTTTTTCCATTGATAATTTTCTTTTCTAAATCAAATACATCAACCTTCTCGTTTGGTCGAAATAAGCTCAGCATTTCTTCAATTGTCATTGGAGCTATTATCTGTCCGCAGTTTGGACAATGTCGTACTCCAATCGTAGAAAAAATCGAACGTAAGTCATCGTACAAGTCCGAATAAGTTCCAACCGTTGAACGTGAATTTTTCCCAATCGCTTGCTGCGAGATTGCGATAGCCGGGATAACACCAGTCATTCGTGATATTTTTGGCTTCTTGAGTAACTCAGCTCTACCTTCAAGATCCGCAAATCTTCTTTGACATTCTGCATAAATCGTATCAAAGGCAAGGCTAGACTTTCCACTACCACTGACTCCAACAAGGGCAGTGATTTTATGATATGGTATCGTTACATTAATTCCTTTTAAATTATTTTCATAAGCTTCGTATACGCTAAGACATGGCTCTTTTTCTATGTTTGTCTCCTTAAGCTGTTGCATCAGGATATCCTTATGTCTTTTCATTAATTTCCCTTGCTTTCTTGAGTGGATAAACTCCTCGAAAGACATCTCATTCTCTGGAGACTCGTTCTCTTTCTGGTTCATTGCACTTTCTTCAGTGATCAATTCCTTATGATCCATTGTACTCTCTTCAGTGACCAATTCCTTATGATCCATTGTACTTTCTTCAGTGATCAATTTCTTATGATCCATTGTTCTCTCTTCAATGACCATTTCCTTATGATCCATTGTTCTCTCTTCAGTTACCATTTCCTTATGATTCATATTCTTCAAAGACGCATTTTTCGTGGATATATCCTCCATTACTGGTTTTTCTTCTACCCATGAATTTGGCCAATGTTTCACCCATTCTGCAACCTCCACATCATCGATAAAATCGTAAGCATTCACATAAGATAACATATTAATGCAAGGTGTCTTGTCAAAGCAATCCAATGCATTCACGTAAATCCTCCCATTTAATTCATCGATTCGAATAATACGGGCTATCGTCATCGCAATTGGATTTGGGCGAACGGGAGAACGAGAAGCAAATATCCCAAGTCGAGGAGCATTCTCGTAAGGTGGTTCGCACTCTGTCAGCTTTCGATAATTCTTTTTATCAAACCGATGAAACCACCAAAATACTCGAATTACTTCTCTATTATGGAATTGCTTTACTTTCTCTTTCGAGCATTCGATATAAGTTTGCCCTTCAAGAACTCGAATTTTACCACACATCGTTAGATTATGTTCCTTACATGTGGAATCAAAAGTAGTGGAATTGCCATGTATCGTTGTAATCACACGTTCCTGACTCAAACTCTGATTGTTATCAATATTGTTCTGAAACTCGTCTAGAGTTGTGACACGATCCTCACATGGAAAATATGGTTTCAAATCATATAAGAATGACATTTGTTGAGTATCAACCGACCTAGGAAAAGTTACTGCACCAACTATAAGACCTTTTTTTCGTTCTATCTTCTCAATCTTTACAATGTTATGTTTCAATTGCATCTCTTGATTGGATTCCTCTAACACAAAATCGCCATATACAAGATGCATATGGCTAAAAGATTCTGCATGTAGTAAACCTCTTTGATAATCCTCATTTACTTGAATGTAAACTTGATTGTTCTTCCATTCGATTTCACCGATTGTAGTTATCTGATACATCGACTCACTCCTTTCCTTTCGGTAGTTTAATCCCTCACATAATGTCAGAGTCAAGTATCATTTTTGATAATTAAGGCAATCTATTGTTTTATTTCCCGAAACCTGTTCACCCAAACACATAAGATCTGCTAACTTCGTTACTTCATGAGGATGGATTTATGCTTGAATCGTTACTTCTACTTGTAATTCAATCACATAATCCTCTGGATTTTCACATTCTTGAGGTCCTTTATGTACAATCTGACGGCTTTCCCCTGTCATACGATATTGTGGATGTTGCTCCAGCCATAATGCGAATGACTGATAGGCGCCGTCAATCTTATCAAAAGCTCCATAGACAAAGAAACAAGCCGCACAAGTGATCTCTTTCGTCGTGCCATACTGTAAGATACAGTCTGAGTGCAACCAATTTACGTTTGATGGCAAATTAGGTAGCACAATACAAAGTTCCATATCAACTCCTTGTTCCAATTCCTGCTCATGATAAATTGTAACTGAAGCATTCGAGCATAAATCCATCCGCTGCTGCCTTATGAGTTCCTCCATGAATTCTTTCCAGAGGGCACCTTCTTGGTAGTAATGATCAACAACTCTTCGTAGCGATAACACATCAAACGATGGCAGAGGCTTCATTGTCACTTGTAGATTGGTCTCCAACGTCTGATGGTCCATATCCACAATCGCACTATGTAACCGCGCAAGCATCTCTTTTTCTCTCTCTATGTTATTTAAAATCACCAATTGTTGATTGACTAAACATTGTTTTAGGTACGTATCATTATCCCATGAATTCATTATTTCCTTCATCTGTGCTATCCCAAATCCAAGTTCACGTAAGAATAGAATTCTCTTAAGTAGGCCGATTTGTTTGGTCGTATACATACGATAACCAGTCATTTCATCCACATATTCTGGAAGTAAAAGTTGATTCTCATCGTAGTACCGTAGCATTCGTATGGAAACATGAGTTAACTTTGAAAACTCACCAATTCGAAACATCGTAATCTCCTATCTGTTTTTTCAACATTACAATCAAATTATGTATCTTATGATATTGACCTCTGGTCCTTTAGCACCTGGCCTTTAACCCCTGGCCTTTAGCCATATACTCTATCCCCGAATACGGATATTTCCAGATGTTGTCTTTGCCTTTATTTTAGTCGTTCCCGTACCATATGTAAATACGCCTTTTCCGCGATTTTTTTCAGTTCTATCTCCAAACCTTAATGTTCCCATGCCACTAATTGTGTGTATGTCTGCCACATACCCGCCAATGCCATTGCATGTAATCTCGATGTCGCCACTAACAGAACTTGTTTGTAAAGAACTCTCTCTTGCGTTTGTAAGCTCAATATCACCACTAATCGAAGAAGCGATGCAACTCTCCACGAAAAATTCAGCCTCGATATCACCACTCTTTGTAGCAATTCTCATAGTCTCTCCCTGTAAGCGTCCAACCTTTACCTCACCACTAATTGATGATATATCAAATTGCTTTCCAAAGGCATTCGTAACTTTAATATCACCGCTTGCTGTTCTCACATTCGTATCCCCAGAAAAGTTGATTCCAGAGATATCTCCACTTAAAGAGCGCGTATGAATCGAAGTACTCTGAATATCACAAAATACAATATCGCTACTCTTCGTATCCATATATAAATTCGATTGTTTGCTTTGTTTGCAGATGATTTCGCCACTCTTTGTATCCAAACTCATCTGACTGCTGATACAATGCTCTACATTAATATCACCACTCGCTGAGTTGACCTTTACAGATTCTACTTCTACATCCTGTATCACAGTATCGCCACTCATAGAGATAATCTCCACTTCTGGAAATCCCTTTGGAATTTTTACAACAATTTTTATATCCTGAGCAAATACTACGGAAAAAATACTACTCAAAGATTTTTTACTTAAACCGCCATAAATTGTCGTTCCTTCTACCCAGGACCAAAACTCATAGTAATCTCTTGCTTTACTTTCATTGTAATTCACCCAATCAAGGTGAATTTGATTATCATCGGAAGATACAACTTCGACATGAGCAAACTTGGAACGCACTTCGACTTTTCTTGGGAAGTTATTATCTTTTGTTTCGTTTGCCCACGTTTGATATGTATCATTAAATTGGTTCTTATCATTCATCAGATTCATATCATTGGATTGGTTACTATCATTCATCACATTCGTATCATTGGATTGGTTCCAATCGTTCGTCTGATTCGGATCCGTCGATTGATATGTATTTTCCTTGCATTCACTATCCTTTTTGGAAGTAGCATATCCACAACCAATAACACTTTCACTTTTTTTTAATTCCTTTATAAGTTCCTCTATCTCACCTAATTCGTCACTAATTTGCTCTTCACTTTTTCCATTTTGAAGGGCAATCTCATAATGCTCTTCGTAATCCTCCAGAATCTCTGATTTCACATCTTCACCGAAGATTTCAAGTGCCTCACTCAATTTACTCATATACTCTGAACGCTTCATATAATATCTCCTTCCAACTGTTAAATTTCATGAATTAATTCCTTGACCACTTTAGCAAATTCTAACCACTCTTTCTTTAAACTTTCTTCGTATGTTCTACCACTCTCGGTCAAATGATAATATTTTCTTGCAGGTCCACCAACAGATTCTACTAAATATGTTTCTACATAAGCTTCATCTTTTAGACGCTTTAATATTAAATATAGTGTTCCTGTAGCGATCTCCATCTTTGTTGATATCGCTTCGGTTAATTCATATCCATATTGGTCCTTTTCACATAATTGCGCTAGTACACATAATTCTAACACGCCTTTTTTAAATTGAGCATTCATCTTACACCTTCCCTTCTCGTTTTTCTATTTCTAATTAATTCCATTCAAGCTATTGAATACATCATATCATTTACTATTCAATAATACAACATAGTATACATTAAAATATAATTAGAATATTGTTTAAAATATAACTAGAATACTGATTAAAATTTTAGTTCGCGTTAAACAAATCGGTGATCCTTAACAAAGAATGATTATAAATCATAGATTTATATGAAGGATCCTTACTTGACTTATTCCATATTGAGATTATAATAAAACAAAATTAGAAAATATATCATGACCTACGATAGTAACCAGTAATGAAAACGAAAGACAAATCTGAGAATGAACGACTAAAGAAACATTTGACAAAGAGATAAATCATATTTAGTAAATATTTTGGAGAGGAATAAAAAGAAAATGATGAGAGAACGAGTAATGACAGACCCTAAAGAATTGGTAAGAATCGAACTCAAAAATGCAGGCTTTGATATTGATTCCATGCAAGTTCCTAAAAGGGTATATTTATTAGCAGATAGCATTTATGATGCAATGATTGAAAAAGGATGTGGTGAATACAAATATCCTCTAGGTGGTTCGTTGTATGTTTTGAAAAACAATCAGAAAGTTGGTTTTGTAAAAGGCGAAATGTGTTCTCCCGGAATTGCTACACAGGCGGAAGACTTAGTTGCTGGCGGAGTCGAGGAGTTTATTCATGTTGGTTTGGCTGGTGGAATCAATCAAGAACTAAACATTGGCGATGTAGTTCTTACAAATGGTGCATATAACGATACAGCTGTAGCCAGATTATATGGTTTCGACTATGATTTTCTTGAGACAACTTCGTCTTTAACTGATGAAATGGAGCAGATGTTAAAGGAAAAAGAAATTGATGCAAAAAGAGGAAAACATTGGACAACAGACGCAGGATATCATGAAACTTGGGGACAAATTCTTGATTATCGTTCTAAAGGAGCATTGTGCGTAGAAATGGAAGGAATTGGACTTTTTACGATTGCACGATATAGAAAATGTTCTGCTTCTGCAATATATATTATCACTGATGTTATCACAGAAGAAGGATGGAATATAGGCTGGGAAGGTAATAAATTAGATAAAACTATTAATAAAATAATTGATTTGATAGCTAACTAAAAGCCAAAGCACAAGAACGGAAACAATTACATTAGCTTTGGGAAATTTCGGTTTAATCGTAACCACAATGGATGACTCAAAGAAGGAATAGCAAATTTCAGTTTGTCAAATAGAAAGAAAGGAGAACGTAGTAGACAGCATTTTGTGTATAATAAGTAAGAAATGTTTATTTTACAATGCTTACAGACATACAGTACAGTCTGCTCCTAATAATAATGTATGCAAAAAGTTGGAATCATCGGTGGTCTTGGACCTGCCTCTACATTAGATTATTATAATGACATCATAAACAGATATCGAGAAATCAAGCGTGATAATCAATATCCTGAATTAGTAATTGAAAGTGTGAATATGACAAAGATGTTAGGATTTCTCGAAAGAAAAGATTATGAGGGACTCGTTAGCATGTTATTAGAAGCAATCAATCATGTAAAAGCTGCAGGAGCAACCTTCGCGGCAATCGCATCGAACACTCCTCATATTGTATTTTCGAAATTAAAAGAAGTTTCTCCGCTACCACTGATTAGCATTGTAGAAGCTACTTGTGAGTATGCGAAAAAACTTCATTTAAAAAAGGTATTAATCCTTGGAACTAAATTTACGATGACCAATGGCCTCTATACGAATGCTTTCCCTGCTTATGGAATCGATGCTTTCGTACCTGATCCACAGGGAATTGAAACTGTACATAATATTATCTTTCCAAAACTAGAAGATGGGATTGTCATCCCTAAAGACAAGGATATCATGCTATCCCTAGCGAATCAGATGATTCAAGAACATCATGTTGACGGACTCGTTCTAGGATGTACAGAACTTCCTTTAATGATACATGAGTCCGATCTTGCTACCAATGTGCTAAATACGACAAAAATCCACGTAGAAGCTATTGTCAATCGGTTAGTTCTTGAAGTGAGTGAATAACCACTTCGCTACTCCATCGCTGTCATTGGACTCGATAATGCCCGTTGCATACTCCTTTAGTTGGCTTACTGCATTTTCGACTGCATAACATTCATCGGAGATTTGAAACATAGGAATGTCATTTACGGCGTCTCCAAATGAAATAATACGGTCACACTGAAACATCTTCTTTACTTGCAGTATCGCGTTCGCTTTTGTTGCATTCTTTGGCATGATTTCTAACCAATACTCAGGGCGATATAACTCTTGTTGAAAGATACATGTATAATAAGGATTTTCTTTTATGCGTTCATAGAGTGGCTGTAAATCTTCTTTTTCTCCGATACAAGTATAATAAAATACATCACCGTCGTAGAGAGTGTCTTCTCCTTCGAGAGGTCGAAGTCGTTTATCCCCTTTACGTAAGCCAAGATATCGCATTTTTCCATCATTGAGCGCCTTCATGTCAAAAGAGACTTTCTGTTCATTCTCTATGTAGGAATAAACTAACGGTGAAATATGATAACTCGCAAGTAAATCTTCCATATAGATTTTACCTTCCTTTGAGAAGGCACAGGAATACAGAATACCACCAGTACTAGCATCAAAAACAAAAGTTCCGTTATATGCAATCACTGGTATCTTTGTCGTTAACCCCTTCGTCACGACAGAGGCTGAAACCATTGAGCGTGCAGTCGCATATGTAAAAATCATACCTTCCTCTACCAAACGGTTGATGGTTGTAATACTAAACTCGCTAATCGTATCCTGACGATTTAATAACGTCCCATCTAAGTCAGTAACATAAAGTGTCTTCATAATATCCTCCTTAGTCATACAGATTTTCTTAGCTACACCTCCTATAAGAATTACATCTTATAAGAAGTGTACTAGAAATCAAGCTTATTCCGATCTTATCATCAACATTCTCCCACAGATTGGAATGATTTGCAACTCGAAGCGATACTACCCTACAATCTTATAATACACTTTTGCTGTCATAGCATAAACAAATGCGTAGATGATGGCAAATACAATTACGGTTCCAATAGAGCATATTGCAAACAGTGGCACATTGGTAAGACCTAACACACTTAACAGTTTTGTGATCATCTTAAAGGCGGCTAGAACATGAATTCCAGCCATAATAATTGGCAAAAAGAAAACCATTAACACTTGGGAATGAATTGATTTTTTCACTTCAGCCCGACTCATACCAACTTTTTGCATTATAGAAAATCGTTCTTTATCTTCATACCCCTCACTAATTTGCTTGTAATAGATAATTAGTACAGTTGCCATAATAAACAAAAATCCTAAGAAGATACCAAGGAATAGAAATCCTCCATACATCTGTAGATAAATCCCTCTCATCTCTTGTTTACATTCAACATATAAACTTCCGTATTCCTTTGTTTCGTTTTCTGGATTCAGTTTTTCTTCTAGTTTATCATAAATCTCCTTCTTTTCTTCATTTGTTCCGTTTGTGTCAAAGTTTACTTGATACTGGATATCACTTGCTCTTATGCCATAGGCTTCTTTTTGTACTTCAAAAATCATCTGTAACGTTTCTATCTCTGGTACTACAATATAATAAGAATTTACCACATAGTTATTATAGTAATCAGTAAATGGGAAACTGCTTAACTTCTCTTTCACGATAAACTCTTTGTTTCCAATCGAAAAGTTCTTGATTTCATCCCCTCCATAAGCAAAAACTTCTCCATCGGATAGTTCCATCGTTTGGTTTGTCAACCGATTATAATCCTGTAATGTTGTAAATACTAATCCGATTGCATCACTCGCATCATAATAATTATCTGTCGTAAAGAGGAATGCACCATCAGAATTAACTGCTGATACAGTTAAACTCGTATAATCTGTTTCATTCATCATCTCGACATCAAGTTCTTTAGTCGCATTCCTTACACTGTCATAAATCAGTTCATTCATTGCTCCATCATTCACTGTACAACTTTTAGTTATAATAAAATCATGAGAATAAGTACTATCTAGGGCATCCTCTAGGCCAATATATAATGACACGGTTCCTGATACCATAACTAAAACCATCGTTGATAAGATACAGATATTTGCTAAACCTACTGCATTTTGTTTCATTCGAAATATCATTCCTGATACAGAGGTAAAGTTTTTTGCTTTATAATAGAATTTCTTATTTTTTCTTAACGCTTTTAGAACAAAAATACTTCCTGCGGTAAAGAGACAGTACGTACCAATAATAACAAGTATAACCGCGATGAAGAAGTATGCAATTGCAGTTAATGGGGACTCTGTCGTTAATGCTATATAATAGCCACTACCAATACTACCAAACCCAACGAAAGCCAAGAACCATTTTGTTTTTGGTTCACGTTCTCCAACATTTTGTCCTTGAAGCAATTCAATCGGCTTACTTAAACTAATTTTTGTTAGATTCGTTAATAGACATAAAAGAAAGATGACTACGAATAGAATTACAGTCTTTAAAATCACATTTGCATTTACTTCTGTTTCTAAAATCACTGGAAGGCGGATAATTTTCTCCATTGCCATTACTACAAACTTATTAAAAATGATTCCGCACAATATCCCCAAGACTAACGATATCAGTGCTGTGTAAATTGTCTCGAATGCCAAAACTTTTGCGATATGGCGTTTTTCCATACCAAGAATGTTAAATAATCCAATTTCTTTTTTTCTGCGTCTCATCAGAAAGTTATTCGTATAGAATAAGAAAATGACAGCGAAGATACCAATTACGTAACTACCTAGTGTCATTAACAACTGAATGTTTTCTGCCCCAGACATCTGTTTCAATCCTTGATGGGACGCAATTGAACACATATTGTAAAACAACATAATCGTAAAAATACAAGTAAGTATATATGGCAGATAAAACTTACTATTTTTTTTCATATTATTAGATGCTAACTTAGGATAGAATATTTTACTCATGAAGCACACCACCAGTCGCTATCATATTGAGAGTATTAGAGATTTTAATAAACATCTCCTCATTTGTATTATTCCCTTTGTAAATCTGATGGAATACTTCTCCATCCTTAATGAATAGAACTCTTTTTGCGTGACTAGCTGCTTTCGTAGAATGTGTTACCATTAAGATTGTCTGACCTTCATTATTAATTTCATTAAACATCTTCAGCAGTCCATCCGTAGCTTTCGAATCTAGCGCTCCTGTTGGTTCATCTGCTAATATAAGATGTGGATTCGTAATTAACGCTCTTGCTACTGCTGCACGCTGTTTTTGACCACCTGAAACCTCATATGGATATTTTTCAAGAAGGTCAGCAATTCCTAGCTTTGTTGCAATTGGCATGATCTTCGCTTGCATCTCATCGTAAGATTTTCCTGCAAGAACAAGTGGTAAAAAGATATTATCTTTCAAGGAAAACGTATCCAATAAGTTAAAATCCTGAAATACGAATCCTAAATTATCACGACGATATGCAGATATTTGGCTTTCTTTAATGTTTGTCATACTACTACCATTCAGTTTTACTTCTCCAGACGTTGGTTGATCTAACGCTGCTAATATATTGAGAAGCGTTGTTTTACCAGAACCACTCTCTCCCATAATAGCAACATACTCTCCCTTTTCTACAGAAAACGTCACATTTGATAAGGCTTGAACTTGTGTCTTATTCAATCGCGTCGTATATATTTTTTTTAGATTAGTTACCTCAAGTAATGTCATTTGATATCCTCCTGTTTTCTACTTTATGTTCTCAATTATAAATTGTATGTGCTAATTCAACCATAACTTTAGCTTACAAACGAAAACAGAACCTTACATTTATGTAAGGTTCTGCTTTGCTATTCATACGTTAGGTTTGCAGTCGCAAGATACAATCGAACCTTTGTCCCCTTGGATACATCTGATTCTATTTGGATTCCATGACCAAGTCGATTCATAATCTGCTTACATAGATACATCCCGAGCCCGGTTGATTTTTTATCATCTCTGCCATTGTAACCAGTAAATCCTTTTTCGAACACACGTGGAATATCATCTTTGGCAATTCCAATCCCTGTATCTTCAATTACTAATACGTGATTGGGTTCCATATAGATTGAAATACTACCTTTCTTTGTATATTTCAATGCATTGGATAACACCTGTTCAATTACGAATAGAAGCCACTTTTCATCCGTTAATACAGTATCATTTACACCTTCATAATTCAATGTTAATTTCTTTTGGATAAAAAGTCTTGCATACTTGCGAATCGCCTGTTTAATAATCTCATCTAGGGAATACTTCTCAATTCGATAATCAGTTGTATCACTTCCTAAACGAATATAAGACAGCACCATCTCTACATACTGCTCTATTTTAAATAACTCATTTTCAAGAGCTGCTCTGTGTTCCAACGGTTCAGACTGAAGAAGTACTTTTAATGCAGAAATTGGTGTCTTGATCTGATGTACCCATAATGTATAGTAATTGATCATATCCGTTTTTGACTGGTCGACTTTATAAATCAACTCTCTCTGTTCTTCATGCATCGCTCGAACAATTTCTTGATACTGTTTCTCTATTGCGTTATTTGTAATAGGTAATTCATCTAGACATAAATGAATGTTTGGCTTTAACTCAAGTAATAATTTATACTTCTTAGCAAAGTGAAACAACTCAATTGCGAAAATGATCAAACCAAAAAAGCAACATAAAAGAAACGCATACGCTACAAGGGATACATCTGCATTGCCAACATAAAAAACCAAAAAGAATACGAAGGAAAACAAACAAAATAGTAAAATAGTCTTGATATGAAGTTTTACAAACATACGTAAGATTTTCATGATCTACTCTCCAATCAGATACCCCATCCCTTTTTTTGTTTGAATGAAATCATACAATTCTATTGATTCCAGTTTTTTTCTCAATCGAGTTACATTGACTGTTAACGTATTATCGTCAATATAACTATCGGTTTCCCATAATCTTGTCATAATTGTATCACGACTTATTGTCTTACCTTTATTCTCCATCAAGATCTCTAATATTTTATACTCATTTTTTGTTAAGTCCATTATTTTTTCCTGATAAGTTAATGTATTATTAAGAGTATTTAAGATAGCTCCATGATGCTCGAGTAAATTATTCTGATTCGCAAAATCATAAGTGCGTCGTAACATTGCTTGAATCTTAGCCATAACTACATTTAAGTCAAATGGCTTTGCAATAAAATCATCGCCGCCCATATTCATAGCCATAACAATATTCATGTTATCCGTTGCTGAAGAGATAAAGATAATTGGAACCTTCGATACCTTTCGAATCTCGGTGCACCAATGGTAACCATTGTAAAATGGTAATGAGATATCAAGTAATACTAATTGAGGTGAACAAGCAACAAACTCTTTTAATACAGCTTGAAAATCCTTTACACAAAAGGCTTTATATCCCCAAGTCTGAATATGCCCACACAATGAATTTGCAATCGTTTCATCATCTTCCACAATAAAAATCTGATACATCAAGGTTCACCTCATTCGTTTATTTACATTGCAACTACTTGAATTATTAGTAATTCAACTGCAATCCGATCAACTAAACGTCCTGTTTTTACCAATTCCTCTAATTCTGTCCCAAGCTTTATGGCCTCTAACAACATCTCACTCTTAAAATTTTTCGATTGCTGAGCGTATTTATTAACTGCAAATGGTGGAACGGACAGCTTCGTTGCGATTGTTGCATTATCCACTCTTTTTGCTTGAAATGCCTTTACTTGTAACAAAAGATTCATATGCCGTATAAAGAGATATAAGATTGTCATCGGCTTTTCTCTTAAGGTAATTAAATCATAATACAGCTCAAGTGCTTTCGTTTGATTTTTATTCGCAATCATGTCTAACATCACAAACATCTTACCAGTTATTTGTTCACTACAGATTGCATCGATATCCTCGTTTGTTATAACATCCTTTTCATAGCAATAAGAGATTAACTTATCTAGTTCTGTTTCCATATTGTCCATGTTAGAACCAACTTTATTCAAAAGATAAGTAACCGTTGCTTCCGTTATCTTCTTCTGTTCTTTATTGAGTATCGAAGCAACCCATAATTTCAGGTTTTTCTCCTCCATACCATTCATCTCACTAATATAACCAATATCCTTGACCGCTTTGTATAGTCGATTTCTCTTATCGATTTCATTTTCTATAAATACGAAATATGTTGTATCCGGCATTTCTTTTATATAATCTGCAAACGTATTGGCAGACTTAAACCATCCACTGTTTTCAATCATAATTAAACGTCTGTCACTAAAAAAAGGCATGGTTTCTGCAATGTGGATAATTTCATCCACATTGATCTCCTTGCCCTCTGCATACGTATAATTCATATCATCACTATCAGCTAAAATAGCACTTTTTAACTTACTCTTATAAAGTCTTTTAAGATAAGCTTCTGTTCCATAGATAAGATAGCAATTTTTAAATTCATTATTTTTTATATGCTGTTTGATTGTATTCATTAAAATCCCTCGAATTAATATAACGCCTTTCCGATTTTCTCACCCATCTTAATGATTGTCTCATAACCCTCTTTTGTGTTCTTTAAGATATCGTCATCAATACCAACAACATCACGTTGTAAAAGTAATACAACTGTAGAACCACCAAATTCAAACTTTCCTTTTTCCTGTCCACGTTTTACAATCGCTTGACGGTGATAGTTATCAATTTTACCAACCATCAACGCTCCAACTTCCATTTGTATTACTTTACCAAAGTTCTGAGTATTTAATACACAATAGGATCTAGAATTCTCTTTATAAATATTTACATGGTCAAGTATCACCGGATTTACTGTGTATAATCTACCTTGAATAAAATGATTTCTTTCTTTTTCTGCGTGATCCACATAACAATATCTATGATAGTTATCTACCGTTAATCTTATGATTACACAAGTTCCACCTACATATTCTTTCGCAAGCTTACGATTACGTAACATCGACTCAATCGTATAGTAGGAATCCTTTATCTTAAATTTAGAATCCAAAGAGATCGGATAAGCAGTAATTTTCCCATCACAAGGTGAGATTAAGGTTGATGGAGTTTGATCAAATGGACGTTTATTAGCCTTGATTTTACGTGTAAAAAATTCATTATACGAACTATATTTTCTTCTCTCGTACTCCTTCATCTGAATATGATTCTTTTTTACAAAGGGATCAATTAGAAATGTAGAAGGCCATGTATCTAAAAACTTACCAGCAACTTTAGAAACTGTTGGCCGAGCAAGTATTCTTAATAAAAACCGCATAGGAGCCTTAGAGTAGATAAACTCTAAAGATTTATCCTGTTTTGTATCGTTACTAATTATATTTCCTTTTCGATCTCTATATTTCATCTGTTAACCTCTGATTTCTTTTTTCCTATACTAATAAAACTCCAACTAGTATTGCTACTCCATAAATTGACATAATGACACAACCAGTATTTCCAGGTTTCTTCACTTTAAAGTCGAATACAAATAAGAAAGATACAATCAATAAGATAATCGAATAAAAAAATCCGGGCAAATGATTTTCGCCAATCAATTCACGAATAATATATGCACTTGGAAGTATCATTGAAATCGTTGTAACTGGTAGACCTTGGTAATACTTTCTGTGTTCTGTCGTTTGCTGCTGTCTTGCCATTTCCTTTACATTAAAGTAACCCAAACGAATTACCGCTGCTAACACAAATATAACTGCTGCTATCGTACCTAAAGTACGGTTGCTACAAGTATAATATCCGAATAATCCTGGTAATACACCAAAGCAAATCAAATCACATAAAGAATCAATCTGAATACCAAATACTTTTGCTTCTTCGGATCGATTTTTCATTGCTCTAGCGATTTTACCGTCAAACATGTCACAAGTTCCTGAGATGATTAAGCATAATAAAGCCCATCGATAGTTCCCTTGAAATATTTCTGTGATACCTATCATAGAAGATGCTAAGCCCACATAAGTTAAGATTACCGAATAATTATAAAATCCTATCATACTAAAGTCCACCACTCTCTAATTTTTTCTTACGACTTGCCCAAAGATATGAAACAAAGGTAATCACTGCACTTACAATAAGCATTAAGTAATACGTAATACCCCTGGTCAATAACATACCGGGTAATATGAATTCTTCACCAAATATTGTTAAAAATATAATTAAGAAGCTACTTTCACTTGCTCCCATAGCGCCTGGTAATGGTAATGAATCTACTGCTAACGCTATAATCGTCTGTAATGCTATAATCTCAAACGCACTTTTCCCATGTAAACCAAATGCTCGATAAACGACAAAAGTTACCGAAAATAAACATAAACGTTGGAATACTGTCACTAGTAATACATTAACTAGCACGGATTTATTCTTCTTTATGTAATTCGCACTTTTATTAAATTTACCTAATGATTTCCAAGCTTTTCTAAGCCATCGTTCACGATTCTTGATAATATGATGTTTCCCTAACCAGAAAACTGTTTTCCCAACCATACTAGTCAACCATGATTTGCGAAAGATAGCAATGACGAGAAATAAAACAAAACTTACATTACACACAATTCCTATTATGATTAAAAACCATATACTAGAAGCATATTCCGAAATAAAATGCCATTCAAATAACGCAGCAAGCGCACACATGATAATTAATACTGTTTTATATGCTGCTGTTACAATCATTAGAACTAAAGTTGATACCGCTACACTTACTCCGTCGCGTTTCATCCATACTATTTGCACAGGTTGACCACCAGTTGCTGATGGTGTAACTGCACTAAAGAAAAATCCAACAAATGAATATATGATGCAACGTATGACACCAATGCCGTGTTTTACCTTTCGTAACAGATAATGTATAATGAAGGATTCACTACATATGTATAGTAACGTCAAAATTACACCAATAAGAATATAACTGTTCTTAGCACGATGAATCGAATCAACTACCGCTTCAATCTCCTGGTCCTTAAACACGATATAGGCAGTTACACAAAATACTGCGATTAAAAAAAGAGTATTAATCACAACTTTTAGATATTTTTTCTTCAAAACTAGTCCCCCACCTAAACACATTTCTTAACCGCTATACATTCATAACTAAGAGTATACTATTTTAAATAACAATTTTCAAGAACTTTCGTCATTATGTGAAAATATTGTCAATATTGGTAAATAATTGCACCATCTTCATTCGTCATTAGAATCGTACTATTACTCTCCTTTAGCTTGAATATCGTTTCCGAGTGTGGATGACCATAACGATTTTTCTTACCAACACTAATCACTGCTACCTTCGGTCTAACTACCATAAGCAACTTCTCACTTGTCGAATACTTAGAGCCGTGATGAGCTACCTTTAAAAACTCAAAACTTTCTTGTAAAAATTGTAGATAATACGATTGAACAATCGATTCTTCCACTGCTTGATCAATGTCTCCAAGAAACAATCCATCAAATTCTCGATACTTCGCCCATAGAACAAGGGAGGTATTATTTCGATTATCAGTAGGATACCCGCATGTTGGATGAAGTGCTTGATAGGTCACATCACCCACTTCATACTCTTGTCCTTCTTGCATCGTAATAACCTTTACCTGTTTCTCAATTGCTAAAAGAATAACCTCCTGATAAGCTTCATCATAAAAATCTAGCATAGGAATAACTAAGGTCCCTATTGTTATCTCACCATTATAATCTTTCATTGCTACTGAATTCGATTGCATCTTCTGTAAACATTCTAGTATACCACTCATGTGATCCGTGTCTGCATGGGTTAAAAAGACGGTATCGATGTGTCTGATCCCATTGGATTTTAAATATGGTTTGATACGATATTCATAGATTTGTTTTTGACTTATACTTCCACCATCAATCATTACTACTTGATTCTCATTTGTAATAATCATGCAATCGCCTTGAGCTACATCAAGACAAGTAATCGATAGACTTTTTGGCAGTTTTACTTGTAAAAACATGAGTAAAAATACAAGACCGTACCAATGAAACCTTTTTTGTTCAATACGATAGGCAAGATAAGCAGCAATCAAAACAAGATAATAACCTATTATTTGAGCAATCGCAAGCTTACCAACTAAGATAAGATGATATGGAAGCTTTTCTGGAATATGTAGTATAAATGAGAAAAATTGCATGATATAGTAGGCACTTCCAACGATAAATTGCCCAATTGGAAGAAAAACAAATGAAAATAGACAAGCAAGCAACGAAGAAAAAACTAAGTAAGAACATAATGGTAGGAGAATTAGATTAATTAGCAAAGAATACAATGAGATCTCAAAAAAGAAATAACAAGTGAGTGGTAACGTCATCAATTGAATCGAAGCACTTAATAGAAATGCTTTTTTCGTCTTTACACCACGCTTTTTTTCTGTAACAAAGGCATCACATAATCTTGGATATAGGACTGCAATACCAATAACAGAAGCAAATGATAACAGAAAGCCTGCATCATAAAGATAAAGTGGCTGTATCAGTAATAAAATAATTGCTGCGAGTGATAATGCTGATATCATATCATACCATCTACCAAGATAAGTCGATAGCATTAACATTGCAAACATCAAAATTGCACGGCATGACGATACCGAAAACCCAACAATTGCTCCATAGAGGAGTAAAACGATTACTGGAATCAAAGTAGCCGCCCATACTGGTGTTGTCATTTTTCTAAGTAACTGATATAACCCATATCCTAGCAAAGAGACGTGAAGTCCAGAGACTGCCATAATATGCGCAAATCCATTTTCTTGGTATAGTTTCTTCATTTCATCCGAAAGTAGTGTTTTATCACCGAATAAAATTGCACTCATTAAGCCTGCTTCTTCCTCTGGTAGCAAGGCTTGTATTTGTTCCACTAGACGGCATCTTAGCCGATAAATCGAATGATCGAACAAAGAAGTGCTTGTATTTACAATCGTTATCTCGTCAGCATATACCTTGCAGACAACATCTCTCATCTTATAGTAGGAATACTCATCAAATTGACCTGGATTAGTTGGCTTCGTTAATGTACCGATTGTTCCGTGAATTAAGATTTGATTACCAATGGCATAACTGTAATTATGAGTTGTAGATACGATTGCTCCACAATCCTCATACCACTGGTCTTTATCATTGTTATATACCTTAATCTTCTTAAGCAAAATCGTAATATTCTCACCCTTTTGCTTAATATCAGTTATTTCACCATATACCTTACCATAACAGCTGTCTGTAAGCTCTGATTCTAAATTGCTGATTTGGTTTGCTGAATGCATACACATGAATCCAAGGATAAAAAAGACTGGCCATAAATACCTATGCCAGTCTTCCTTCGTAAATGGGATAGGAATCTTTCGTATTATACTTGGTAATAGTAAAACCACCCATAGTACAATTGCAATTCCTATCATATAAATTGTCTTAATCCGATAACATAATATTCCGATGATTAACGATACCACCCACCCAAGCAGTGGTCGCTTTATCATACCTCATGCCTCCAATACTATTTCTCGCCTTCAATGATATTAAGGTTTCGCTCAAATAGTTGATTCAGTGGAATACCCTTTAGACTATCTACTGTTTCTCCATTAATCGTAAATTGAACTTTATCAATGTTTGGTTGCTCCACAAGTGTATTCACAATCGAGTAAATTGTCACCTCAGCATTCATCCCTTCCATGGATTCTAAAAATGCCTCATTAAAATCAATACTGCAGATGCCATCTTTTTTCATAATCTTATTTAAAACAGTATCAGCTGGTATTGTTCCCTTCATCCCCAGTTCTTGTTCGGTTGGTCCATCAATCAACTGTTCAATAATCACTTGTTCCAGTGTAACATTGCCATCATATTCAACCTGTCGCTGTGACTCCACTAAGGCATTCCCTTCACTATTAGAAAAATAAATAGAAATCGTCGCATTCTGAGAATAAGATGTCATCTCACCGACGCTATCGATAAAATCATCTGCCTTCATTCGACCAATTAAGGTATCGCCTTTCATTAATGGTAACCCATTGACAAAAAATTCTACTTCCTTTACTTGATCAATTTGAGTAAAAGTTTTCACAATCGCAGCTCTCATTAATACTTCTTCCACCCCAGTGACCAGATAATACTTATCATCAAAGCTTAGTTGGAGTTGTCCAGCTTCTCCAAAATTATAGCCTTCAAAACCAACGTCACTTGGCATTGCTAAGCTCAACTCTTTATCGGTTGGCTCTGCCTTCATAGCATCCATTAATTCAACTACCTTTTCAGAAGGTGTAGAACCTTTCATTGCATAGTTTTGAGGCATCAGTTTTGTCGCATCCTGATTAATATAATAAATTTTAAAGCCTGTGTTTGCTTCTTCCTCATCCTTATTGCATCCTGTAAGAATGACAAGCATACATAGCATGATTATCCAACAAGTTTTTTTCATATAATTCCTTCCAACTCCTTTGCATATCGATTATTCTCATATATGCTAAAAAAAGGTGCTTCCCATTAAGGGATATAACTTAGTGGTATGCGGATTGTGAATGTAGATCCCTCATTCTCTTTACTATGAACTTTGATTGCCCCATTATGCATCAGTATAACATTCTTAGTTATTGATAACCCAAGTCCGGTTCCACCTGTCTGTCTTGCTCTTGCTTTATCTACCCGATAGAATCGATCAAAGATATAGCCCTGTACATTTTCTGGTATACCAATTCCTGAATCAGCTACCTTCACATAAAAGTACTTATGGTCTGCATTCAAAGAAACACGTACCCAACCGTCATCAACGTTATACTTTACTGCGTTTTCAATTAGATTTGATATTGCTAGTGATAGTTTTACTTCATCCACTTCAGCAACTACAGAACGAAAACTTTCAAAAATCACCTCGATATTTCTCTTTTGAGCAATTGGTTTTAATCGTTTTAGTATAATTTCAAGGAGCTCATTAATATTTACTTCTGCAATATGCATCTCACCTGTTTTCTTATCAAGTTTTACAAGCGATAATAAGTCATTGATTATATTGTTTTCTCTCTCTATTTCTTCATTAATATCAGACATAAACTCACGATAAATCTCAACTGGCGCATCTTGTTGCATTAGCAAAGAATCTGCCAACACCTTAATTGAGGTAATTGGTGTTTTAAGCTCATGAGACACATTCGACACAAATTCTTGACGGGATTCTTCTAACGTACGAATCTTTTGAAGCATCTCATTTAAATTCTCTGAAATCAGTTCCGTCTCATAATAACCTTTGATCTTAACTTCATCATCCATATAGCCATCGATGACATGCTGTATGGATGCTACAATCAATTTCAGTGGTTTCGTGAGTTTTTTTGAATATAAAAAAGAAATCATTAATAAAACACATGAGATTACACTTACATAAATTCTAGTTTGTACTCTCATATTCGACAAAATCATATATTCATTTTCCAATGAAATGTTAATAATGATAACACCAATTGCCGTTTGTGTGTCTGATCGAACAATTGGAATTGTTAGCTCAGCACGTTTTTTTTCTGCATCTGTTACAGTTGAACTTTTACCACGAAGACACTTAATGACTTCACTGGAAATCAGTACCTTTCCACCTTCTCTTTCATAAGTATCGTGTAAAATGCGAAGCGTATCATCTACAATAAGAATTCGGCCATCATATTGATTAGCAAGTAAAGATAATTCTGTATTCACCTCAACACCCGTAGATGGACTACTCAAATAACCAGTAAAAATGATCCGATTAGCTAAATTTATACCATAGCTTTGTAAATTCTTAACCTTATCATAAATGTTCTGGTTTGTATAGGAATCAAACATGACATTCGTTAAAATGCCGGTTGGAACAATTCCAACCAGCATTAAAGCAATCATAATATGCACGCGCATACTTGTTAAAACTCTTAAACTCTTCTTAATTTTTGAAATAATATCCAACACCCCATTTTGTATGTACATACTTAGGTTCGCTTGGATTTTCTTCAATCTTCTCTCTCAAACGACGTATATGCACATCTACTGTTCTAACATCACCTGGATAATCATAACCCCAAACGATATTAAGCAGATTTTCTCTGCTGTAGACTTTATTCGGATTTAGTATCAATAGCTCAAGCACATCAAATTCTTTTGCAGTTAAGTTAATCTCTTTCTCTGCAATAAAAACTCTGCGGCTTTCAATATCCATCTTCATATCTTGGTACGTTATAACTTTAGCCACTTCATTCTCTGCGGCATTTCTAGCATTTCTTCTCATAATCGCCTTAATTCTAGCTTTTACTTCAAGAATATTAAATGGCTTTGTAATGTAATCATCAGCCCCATATTCTAGCCCTAGAATCTTATTCATATCATCACCTTTGGCTGTTAACATAATGATTGGCATATTAGAAAATTCACGAATTTGTTGGCAAACCTCAAAACCTGAAAATTTCGGAAGCATAACATCTAGTAGCACAACATCATATTCTTTCTGCTTTGCTGCTTCTACTGCTTCCTCTCCATCGTAGGCGCAGTCTACTTCCATTCCATCTTGTTCTAATGCAAAACGAAGTCCCTTTACAATTAATTTCTCATCGTCTACGACAAGTACTTTCTTACCCAAATCTTCCACCTCTTTCAACTTACGTTATCCCGAAAGCTCATTCAACCGTTATAAGATCCTTCACGTTTGAAAATATAGCTTCCTTAACCCCTGCAATCTGCTGTATATCCTCAATTGTCTGAAATCCATTATGTTCGTTTCGATAAGCAATAATTCTTTCTGCTTTTGCTTCTCCAATTCCAGGCAATGTCATTAACTCTTCCTTCGATGCACGATTGATATTTATGCGCTGATTCGTTGTAGAATTCTGATTTACTGAAACGAAGTCTTCTATTACGAACCCTTTCTCAATTTCTTCTCTGCTTGGAATATAGACCCTTTGACCATCTGCAAGTAACTGTGCTTGATTAATACAATCTGTTGCAGCATTCTTAGTGAAACCATCTGCTGCCTTTACCGCATCAATCAATCTCGCATTCTCTTGTAATTCATAAACATCTGGTTGAACAACACATCCACAAACGTGTACTACAATAATCTGCGTAGATTCTGTCGGTACATTGGTGATCATTGTTGTTACGATAGGCTTTTCTTCTGATACAATCTCAGATAAACTGAATGCTTCGCTCTTTGGAGTAGCTTCATTATTATCTAAATTAGCATCATAATTAACCGCTTTTGTAATACTTGTCCCAAGATAGATTCCTCCTGCGACTATAAAAACAATTCCGATCAAACATCTTTGAAGAATTTTCTTTCTTTTCATAGAAAACCTCACATGAAAAGACCGTACTCTCAACCATACTTACATAACTATTGTACCTAATCTATTTTACTAATACAAGTAGAAAAATTGAAATAAAATCAAAATTTTTTAGGTATTCTCTTCCATCCTAGTCCTTCCATTTAAAAGTAAATATTCCAGCAATAATGAGTGCTAAACCAATAACTTTTCTCCACTGAAAAGGTACTTTCTCCTGACCAAACATACCAAATAACTCAATCACATAAGAGGTTACAAGCTGTGCTGTAACAATCAGCATTGCTGCCTTTGCAGGGCCAAGAGAACCAACACTTTGTATTACTGTATATGTGATAAATGCTCCCATTGCACCACCAATTAACATATATTTATCCTGAATACGAAATAAAGAACCAATTGTTCCATCTCTTCCGGTAATCACCCATGCTAAGATACAGACAATTAGAGCTGTAAACTGCACAAATGCCGAAGCAATCCATACACTTGTCTGTTTTGTTACACCAGTGTTAAATACCCCCTGCACACTCATTAACGCCCCTGAAATTAATGCAATAATAAATCCCATAGAAAAAACCTACCTTTATTCTTAATATAAAGATAGGCTTTCCATTTGAGATTATAATATTACAAGCACTGTGAAAGAATTGAAATCATATCATCTACATCTTGATTCGTGATTACGAGTGGTGGTACAAATCGAATGATATTCGAGCCTGCTGCTACTAGAATCAGACCTTTTTCTTGACATTTAACTATCACATCACTCACTGGTGTACTTAGTTCAATTCCTTGCATTAAACCATAACCACGATGTGCAATGATACGATCCTTTTCTTTCATCAATTGTTCCAGTTGTTCAAAGAGGTAAGCACCAACTTGTTTTACATTCTCTAAGATATGAAGCTCCTCATATAAATCAAAAACAACACTAGAAGCAGCTGTAACAAAAGGATTGCATGCATAAGTACTACCATGATCCCCAGTCTCAAACGCATAAGCTACCTTATCAACTGCAGCAAATGCGCCAACTGGCACACCACATCCTAATGCTTTTGCACTCGTCATTACATCTGGAAGAATTCCATATTGTTGATAACTAAACATCGTTCCTGTACGACCCATACCACATTGAATCTCATCCAAGATCATTACAATATCTAGTTCATCACATAGTTTGCGAACGTCTTTGAGAAAGCTTTCTTTGGCTGGGTAGATACCACCCTCTCCTTGAAAGGTTTCCAAAATGATAGCGCAAGTTTTATCAGATATTTTAGATTTCACACTGTCTAAATCATTAAACTCAGCAAATACAACACCACCAATTAATGGCTCAAATGGCTCACGGTATTTCTTTGTTCCAGTTACAGATACAGCACCCATACTTCTTCCATGGAAGGAATGATTCATTGCAATGATCTCACTATCTTTTGAACCATGCTTTTTGTAATAGTATTTTCTTGCAAGCTTTAATGCGCCTTCAATTGCTTCAGTACCGCTATTTGTAAAAAAAACTTTATCCATCTGAGAAGCTTTTAAGAACTTTTTCGCTGCTTGCACTGTTGGTTCATTATAGAATAAGTTAGAGGTATGGAGTAACTTATCAATCTGTGCTTTTAATGCGTCATTATATTTCTGATTTCCATAACCGAGTGCATTTACTGCAATCCCTGCTCCAAAATCAAGATATTTTTTTCCATCAGTATCGTATAAATTAACACCTTTACCATAATCTAGTACAATATTATAACGATTGTACATTGGCATTAGCATTTGTTTTGCCTCTTCAATCATCTCTTTCATATGAATGCCTCCTGTCTCTTACTTCTTTAAAACTGACTCATGATCATATAGAACTGACTCATCGTTGATAATCGCAGTTCCAATACCTTTGTTTGTAAAAAATTCAAGCAAAAGGCAATGTTCTCTACGACCATCTAGTATATGTACTCTTGATACTCCATTTCTTACAGCATCAATACAATTCTTTAGTTTTGGTAGCATTCCCCCACCAATAATACCTTCCTCAATCAATTGATCAGCTTCTTCTAGAGTTAGAGCAGAAATTAAGGAATCCTTATCATCAAAATCACGATAAACCCCTTCAATATCAGTTAAAAAGGCTAGTTTTTCAGCACCAATTGCTGTAGCAACTGCACACGCTGCATCATCTGCATTAATGTTATAAGCCTTAAAATCCTGATCCAGCCCGATTGGAGCGATGATTGGAATAAAATCATTGTTGATTAAAGTATCAATTAAATCTGTATTTACTTTGGTTACATTACCAACAAAACCAATGTCCTGGCCATTCACTATTTTCTTCTCAACCATTAACGTAGCACCATCTTTACCACTAATGCCAACTGCCTTGACACCCATTTGTTCCACCATCTGAACGAGGTGCTTATTTACTTTGCCGAGTACCATCTCCGCAACTTCCATTGTAACCTCATCCGTTACTCTGAGTCCCTCAACAAATGTAGATTCATGACCTAGTAAAGAAACCCATTTACTGATTTCTTTACCACCACCATGAACGATGATTGGTTGCATACCAACTAACTTTAATAAAACAACATCCTTAATTACATTAAGCTGTAATTCAGGATCTAGCATTGCACTTCCACCATATTTTACAACAACCTTTTTATTATTAAATTTCTGTATATATGGTAATGCCTCAATTAATGTTTGAGCTTTTACTAAAATCTGATCAACTTCTTTTTCCTGTGTCATTGTATTCTCTCCTCTTATGATCGATAATCTGCATTGATTTTTACATAATCGTATGTCAAATCACAACCCCAAGCAGTTGCTGATTCCTCTCCTGCTTTCATATCCGCAATCACAGTTACCTCTTTTGAAGATAAAATCTTTGTAGCAAGTTCTTCCGAAAACTCCAATGCTACGCCATCTTCAATCAATTTTACTTTACCTTCTACACTCTCAAAATATAAATCAACGGTATCAGGATTAAATTTAACACCTGAATACCCCATCGCGCAGATAAATCTACCGCAGTTCGCGTCATTTCCAAACACTGCTGTCTTTACTAGACTAGAGGTAATAATTGATTTACTGAGAATAACAGCCTCTTCATAAGTTGCAGCATGATAAATCTTTGCTTCAATCAGTTTGCTAGCACCTTCTCCGTCAGCAGCCATTATCTTAGCAAGATTCGTAGATACATAATTTAATGCCTCACAAAATAGTTCAAAATCTGCATCCTTTTTTGTAATTTCTTCATTACCAGCCAACCCATTCGCTAGCACTACATATGTATCATTCGTTGAAGTATCTCGGTCGACTGAAATCATATTGAAACTCTTCTGAACACTGGCACTTAAAGCTTCTTGTAATAATTCTTTGCTTATCGCAGCATCTGTTGTAACAACGCCTAACATTGTAGCCATATTTGGATGTATCATGCCTGAGCCCTTTGCCATTGCGCCAATTGTGACAGTTTTTCCTCCAAGTTCAATGGAAACTGCACATTCCTTTGAGACTGTATCGGTTGTCATAATAGCCTCAGCTGCTAGATGTCCTGCTTCTATCGTATCAGCTAATGCTTCCTTTAATAGCTTCGTTCCTGCTACTATTGTGTTCATTGGCATATTTCTTCCAATTACACCTGTTGATGCAGTTAGAACAGTATCAGCTTCAATGCCTAATTGTTTCGCCATCTCTTTTGCCATAGTTTCATTGTCTTGTTCTCCAACGACTCCAGTACATGCATTAGCTACACCACTATTTAAGATAACTGCCTGTAGTTTCTTTCCACTCTTAATTAAGTTGATATCCCACTTCACAGGAGCCGCCTTCACCACATTCGTTGTAAACGTACCAGCTGCAACAGAAGGTACTGTTGAAAATACTAATGCCATGTCTTTTTTCTGTTTTTTAATTCCTGCGTATACACCGGCAGCTTGAAATCCCATTGCTGCAGTAACACCACCACTTATTGTCTTCATATGAAATCCTGCCTTTCTATTACTAAAGAATTGACCGACCATCTACTTAAATGATATGAAATTTATTTAAGTATTTTTATGCATTGAAATCATCGTTTATGCATTAATTTGGTAAAAGTTTTTATAATTATACATCGAATATAATTATTATGCAAGTACTAATTCAAAAAAGTGTTTTGCTTGCAAAAGACTCGTGCCAAGCGCGGTCGCGTAAGCGACATCTTCCTATCGCGCTTGTGTGCATCTTGCGGAGCTTTTTTTATGAGGATGTCGCACTAGCTGAATATTGTATAAAAGGATGAAGAACGATGGTATTTTTCAGAGTGCCTTACAAGTCCCCACACGCACTTTGTGGGGCTTTACAAGCACAGCTTTTGTTCCGCGCCGTAGCGTAGCGTAGCGTAGTGCGCATCCTGCGGAGCATTTTTTATATATTAGGAAATTCAGACGAATTTCCTAATATATAAAAAACCATACAAGCTAATTCTTTATGACTTACTACCAATATTTATGATGTAAGTATAAAATAATTAGATTGTATGGCTATCACGTTTTTATTCCATTGTTAATTCTTTTATAACTTTGTAAAGATGAGCAATCGGTAATCCAACGATTGTGTAATAATCTCCTTCGATCCGATTGACATAACAAGCAAACTTTCCTTGTATAGCGTAAGCGCCTGCCTTATCCATTGGTTCTTTTGATTCAATATAAGCTTGAATCTCTCTCTCTGACATAGATGCAATCGTTACCTTTGCTTTTTCATAAAAGGTTTCATAACGGCTCGTCCCATCGATTTCTTTTCCAATCACTGTAACGCCTGTATATACCTCATGATCTCTACCTGCAATCATTCGTAGCATCTTTGCTGCATGCTCTTCATCTTTTGGTTTGCCGAGAATCGTTTGATCCACAGCTACTACAGTGTCTGCTCCGATAATAATGACTGGTCCGTCCTTTTGTGATGCAATATCTTCTGCTTTCACTCTTGATAATTGCATTACAAAATCACTCGGTACGTCTGAAGTCGCTATTTCCTCCTTCTGTGAAGGTTCAATTGAAAAAACATATCCAACTTGACTTAGTATTTCTTTTCTTCTTGGTGAACCAGAAGCCAATATAATAGGGTACATATGAATTCCTTTCTAATGTATTAGTTTATTATTTTTTTTGACTTCATTGAACGAATATTAAAAGGTAAGTATTCCACTAGTTCCCGTTTTAATCTTATCTTAGCGAAAAGATGATCATATTTTGGAACATACGCAATACAATACATAATGATTGATAACAATACTGAAAAGAAAAAATCAATGATAGAGTGTTGCTTTACAAGAACAGTAGACATACAAATTAGTGTACTAAGTACAATAACACTCGTCGTAAACCATTTCTTCTTATTTAAACGATCACATTTTAGTATTGCAATAGCTACACCAATCGCATTAAAACAATGAAGACTTGGGCAAACATTCGTACCGGGATCGATCGTATAAATAAATCTAGTCAAATCGATTAAGAAATTATCTTTTCCTAATGAATTTAAGTCAGGACGAAAATATACACCAGTCGGATATAACGAATATGTGATCAAACATATTGTCATACCTATAAATAAAAACATACAAATACGGTAGTATTCTTCACGCGATGTTAAGAAAAAATATGCAATTGTTAACGGTATATACGGAAACCATAAATAATATGGTATAATAAACCACTCATTAAATGGGATAAATTTATCCAAGGATATTTCAACTGCATGGAAGGAATCTGCACTAATCTGATTCAAATAGAAAAACCAAATTAAATAAAAAATAAAATACAATAAAATCCAGCCATGGCTTAACTGCTTAATAAATTGTTTCATTCTTTTTTCTCCCTTTAATTATTGCTAAAACTATACATATCTCCATTATTAATCTTAACAATATTCTCCTATGTAAACATTATGTTACATTTTAACATATCAATCTTACAAAATATATAGTGTAAAGTAAAAATTTAGATTAAGATTTTATTAAAAAGGTATTGAAACTAATTCACTTTTGATGTATATTTATAACATTCAATTGATTTTTATTCAATAAAGGAGGAAGTTACATGAAAGAAAAGGTTATTCTCGCTTATTCTGGTGGGTTGGATACCACTGCAATTATCCCTTGGTTAAAGGAGAATTATGACTACGAAGTTATCTGCTGCTGTATCGATGTTGGTCAGGGTAATGAATTAGATGGGCTGGAAGAAAGAGCAAAACTCTCCGGAGCTACAAAACTGTACATAGAGCACTTAACCGATGAATTCGTTGATGAATATGTTATTCCATGTGTAAAGGCGAATGCTGTTTACGAAAACAAATATTTACTAGGTACTTCGATGGCAAGACCTGTAATCGCTAAGAAATTAGTTGAGGTTGCTAGAAAAGAAGGTGCTGTTGCTATTTGCCACGGTGCTACTGGTAAGGGAAATGACCAAGTACGCTTTGAGTTAGGTATCAAAGCATTAGCACCTGATTTAAAGATTATTGCACCTTGGAGATGTAATGAAACTTGGAAGATGTCTTCACGTGAAGATGAAATCGAATATTGTAAGGCTCATGGAATTGATCTTCCTTTTGATGCAAGTCACAGTTATAGCCGCGACCGTAACTTATGGCATATCAGCCATGAAGGACTTGAATTAGAGGACCCAGCAAATGCACCAAACTATGATCATCTATTAGTACTAGGTGTAACACCTGAAAAAGCTCCAGATGAAGGCGAGACACTCTCCCTTACGTTTGAAAAAGGTGTTCCAGTTGCATTGAATGGTGTTAAGATGAAAGCTTCTGAGATTATTACAAAGTTAAATGAACTTGGTGGAAAACATGGTGTTGGAATTGTAGATATCGTAGAAAACCGTGTAGTTGGTATGAAATCCCGTGGTGTTTATGAGACTCCTGGTGGAACTATCTTAATGGAAGCTCATACACAACTTGAAGAATTAATTCTTGATCGTGCTACATTAACTTGTAAAAAAGAAATAGGCAATAAATTCGCTGATGTTGTATACGAAGGAAAATGGTTTACGCCACTTCGTGAAGCTTTACAAGCTTTCGTAGAAGTAACTCAACAGTATGTTACTGGCGAAGTTAAGTTAAAACTTTACAAAGGAAATATCATTAAACAAGGAACAACAAGTCCATATTCTTTATACAATGAAAGCATTGCCTCCTTTACAACCGGTGACCTATATGATCATCATGATGCAGAAGGCTTCATTAACCTATTTGGTCTATCCTTAAAGGTTCGTGCAATGAAGATGGCTGAAGTAGAGAACAACAAAAAGAAATAGGTATACAATTGGGTTGCCTGAAATCTAATTTCATAATAAGATTTCAGGTAGCCCTTATTTATTGTTTCAGTTCAATTGCATAAAATGTAGAAAAGTGCTTTGCTTGCAAAATACTCGCGCCAAGCGCGGTCGCGTTTGCGACATCTTTATTTCGCGCTTTGTGTGCATATTTGCGTCCTTCTTTTTGGACGCTTTTTTATATACTTGGAAATTTAGAGGAATTTCCAAGTATATAAAAAAGGGCTATCGCATGAAGCGACAGCCCCGAGAAAGAAATGGTTAATCACAATCACATCTCTCACAGCAACGTCTACATCTTTCTCTGTTTCTGCCACGGCCACAATCTCTGTCTCTGTCTCTGTCGCAATCCCTGTCTCTGTCGCAGCCACCATTTCTGTTTCTGTCATCTCTGTCTCTGTCACAGTCACAATCCCTATCTCTGTCACAATCTCTGTCTCTGTCACAGTCACAATCCCTGTCTCTGTCACAGCCACAATTTCCGTTTCTACCGCAGCGATTACCAAAGCAATTACCAAAGCAGTTACCACAGCGGTTTCCACAGCGGTTACCAAAGCAACCATTAAAAAATCCACAACAACTGTTATTGAAACAACACATATAATTCACCTCGCCTAATTATTAATAGTAAATAATACTATCACTATAATCTATGACAATATTTTGTAAATAGTGACAAAATATAAAAATATTTTCAGAAAAATGTCGTATCTTATCTTCTATAATTTACTTGAATATGATTAAACATTGAATCGTAAATTTTCGTATGATATAATTGTGACATCGTTATTTTAATGGTTATATTGAGATTTCAAATAAAAATTAAGGAGATACAGTTTATGAATTATGGATATTTTGATGAAGTAAACAGAGAATATGTTATAACAAAACCAAATACACCTGCGCCTTGGGCTAACTACCTTGGTTCTCCAGAATATGGTGCTATCATCTCAAACAATGCTGGTGGATACAGTTTTGTAAAGAGTGGTGCGAATGGTAGAATATCAAGATATATATTTAATCAGGAAGATAAACCAGGACGTTACCTTTATCTAAGAGATGATGATACAAAAGATTACTGGTCAGCTTCTTGGCAACCAGTTGGAAAGGATTTGAATACATACAAGAATGTTTGTCGCCATGGTACTGCTTATACAATCATCAGTGCAGATTATACTGATATACATAGCGAGGCATCATATTATGTACCATTGAATAAAACACACGAGGTTTGGAGATTAAAGGTAACAAATAATGACACAAAAGAACGTTCCATCTCTACTTTTGGATATATAGAATTTACGAATGAAGATCATTATGAAAATGATCAGGTAAATTTACAATATACATTATTTATTACTAGAACTTATTTCAAAGGAAATAAGATTCTTCAAGCAATTAATGAAAATGATTGCAAAGATGCGCAAGGTACTAACCATAGAGAACGCTTCTTCGGTATGGTTGGACAGCCTATCACATCTTATAATGGAGATAAAACTTCATTTATCGGTAACTATCATAGTTATGGTAATCCAATCGCAGTGGAAAATGGCCAATGTGATAATACATTAAACTACAATTCCAACAGTTGTGCTGCACTTCATTCTGCAGTTAAGCTAGCACCTGGTGAGACGAAAGAATTCATCTATGTGTTAGGCAAAAAAAATGACAAAGAATCTTCAGAAATCTTAAAGCATTACGAAGCTGCTGGTGCTGTTGATGCAGAACTTAATGAGTTAAAATCTTACTGGCACAATAAATTAGAAAGCTTCAAAGTGAATACTCCAGATGCTAACTTTAACAGCATGATTAACACTTGGAATGCATATCAATGCTTTATGACATTTATCTGGTCAAGAGCTGCTTCCTTTATCTATTGTGGGTTAAGAAACGGATATGGTTATCGTGATACGGTTCAGGACATTCAAGGTGTAATTCATCTAGACCCTGAAGCTGCTGCTGATAAAATTCGCTTCATGTTATCTGCTCAAGTGAATAACGGTGGTGGTTTGCCTTTAGTAAAATTTGATCATAATGCAGGTCATGAAGATACTCCAGATGATATGTCTTATGTACAGGCAACTGGACATCCTGCTTATCGTGCAGATGATGCTCTATGGTTATTCCCAACCGTACTTAAATATATTGGAGAATCTGGAAATAAAGCATTTATTGATGAAGTAATTCCTTATGCGAATAAAGAAGAAGGAACCGTTTATGATCATTTAAAGAGAGCAATTCAATTCTCTATGGAGCGCCTTGGTAATCATAATATGCCAGCTGGTCTTCATGCCGACTGGAATGACTGTTTACGTCTTGGCAAGAAAGGGGAATCCTCTTTCGTAGCGTTACAGCTCTATTATGCAATGACAATTATTCGTGAGTTTGCTGTCGAAAAGAACGATCATGACTACATTTCCTATATTGATAAAACACAAAAGGAATTAGGCGACACGATTCAAGAACTCTGTTGGGAAGATGACCGCTATATCCGTGGATTTAAAGAAGATGGGCAGGTTATCGGTTCTAAGAAGGATCCAGAGGCTAATATGTGGCTCAATCCACAATCTTGGGCAGTAATCAGTGGACTTGCTACAAAGGAGCAAGCAGAAAAAGCATTAGAGTCTGTTCATCGCGAGTTAAATACGAAATACGGTTGCCGTGTTATGGCTCCTTCATTTGAAAATCATGCATTTGATGGTGCATTGGCAATCTTATTCAATAAATCAACGAAGGAAAATGGCGGTATCTTCTCACAGCCTCAAGGATGGATTATACTTGCTGAAGCTTTGATGGGACATGGTAATCGTGCTTATGAATATTTTACAGAATGTTCCCCTGCTACTCAGAATGATAATGCAGATGTTCGTGTACTTGAGCCATATGTACATGGTCAATTTACAGAATCAGTTGACAGCCCATTTGAAGGACGTTCTCACGTTCATTGGTTAACTGGTACTGCTTCTACTGTTATGGTTGGCTGTGTAGAAGGAATCCTTGGTATGCGCCCTGATTTAAATGGCTTATTAGTAGCACCTTCTATCCCAAGTACTTGGAACGGACTCACGATTGAAAAAATATTCCGCGGAAAGAAGCTTAACATTACAATTAAGAATGAAAACGGTGCAGAAGGTGGCTTTAGAGAGTTCTTCCTAAATGGCGAAAAACTAGAGAAGAATTATATCCCAGCAGATAAAATGAAAGATGTAAATGACGTTCTTTTAGTAATGTAATTAGGGTTCTTTTCTATAATTTCATGCGTCATTTTGCACATAAAAGACTTGCTAAAAATGGATGACAAACAAATTTTCGAAGCATACTGTTATGAAGTCGTCGGTACGTAAGGGCCTATATTTTTGGCCCTTACGTATTTTTAAGTTCTGATTCATGAATCTTGGAATATATTAAACAAAGCATGTTTCAGGAGGCAACGCATGAATATGGAAGTTATTACGTTGGAGGACTGCTTAATCAACTATGAGGTAAATTACCAAACAACCACCATTAATGATGGACAAGTAATAGGCTTCGAAGAAGATTTATCGATGCTCAATTATGCTCCCCACCTAATCTTTAAGGATGAATAAATAACGATGAATTGTTCATACTAAGGTGAAAAAGACGGAAAGGAGCGTGTTGTATGTTTAAGCCAAATAATAACAGAGCAAAGCAAGTGAAACACACGAATTCTGATAGCATGATGGACAGTTCTAATCGTGATAACAACACTAAAAATAAGATAGGTGCCTATAGTACAAGTTATTATGATGACGAATATGAACTTGAAGATGAAGAAGATGCATATGATGACAATGACTATAATGGCTACGAATAACTGACTCTCATATAATAGGAAATGTGAAGTGATTTTCTATCAAAAAGGGGTTGTTGCATAATGCAACAACCCTGCTTGTTTGGAAGGCGTTTGTGATTTTTTGCTATGTAGAAGAAAGAGGACACATGGATATTTTCTACGGCGCGCTACGCTCACAAGCCCACAAAGAGCATGTGGGACTTGTAAGGCCTTCGAAAATATCCATGTGTCCTCTTTCTTCGAGATAGAAGGTAAAATCACAAACGCTAATAAAAATGCGAGGGCTGTACCATTACGCAACAAACCCTTTTTAAATCTTTTTATTCCTACATTATATTATAATCGTAAATTCTTGATCATCTAGCATCTCATTAATATTAATAAAAGCAATCTCAATTTTATTCCTAATATTTAAAAAAGCATCTGCAATTTTAGGGTCAAAATGAGTTCCACTTGAAGAAGATATGATTTGAAATGCAGCCTCCATGGAATACGCTTTCTTGTATGGACGTTCTGACACTAATGCATCAAAAACATCTGCGACTGCCATAATTCTTGCACATAAAGGAATATCTTCTTTGCTTAAGCCTTCTGGATATCCAGTACCATCCCAACGTTCATGATGATATACTGCAACCTTGTTAGCGACTTCGAGATAGGTATCGCCTTCAATTGCAGCCAACGTATCCTCTAAAATTATACCGCCTAACGTCGTATGTGTCTTAATAACCTCGTACTCCTGTTCTGTGAGTCGACCAGGCTTACATAAGATGCCATCTGGGATCATTACTTTACCGATATCATGTAATGGCGCTGCAGAATATGTATACTCTGCATACTTTTCATCCAAAATATCAGTGTAGACATTGGTACGTTCAAGCTCCTTTATAATCAATTGTACATAAGCACTTGTTCGTTTGATATGTTTTCCAGTTGTACCATCACGGTTTTCTGCTATATTAGCAAAGCTGATAATAATCTGCTGTTGCATTTTCTCAATCTGACTTTTCTTTAGTAAAACATCTCGCTCCAAATCCTTTTGGTAATTTTCAAGAAGGCGCATATAGGTTTGCTGTTCTGTTACATCGATTAAGCTCGCCATATACCCTTTGATACGATCACCACTCCTTAATTCTTGACATTCAGGCTGATATAAGTGATCTTCATATTCAATGATTTTTGTTTTTCTCTTGTGAAAAATATCGGAGATAAAGTAAGAGATATCCTGAATATTTTTCTCTCCTCTAACTTGATTTAACTCAGGAAATATTTTTTTTGCAAGTGGATTGGAGTCTTCATAGTAGTAATCTGCGTCTACAACAATATGTGCATTCTCTAGGGAATCAAAAACATAACTTCGTGCTTCTTCTTTCACATTACCCAAATTAAACCGAAACAATAAGATGCAAAAAATTATGGTAGATATGAAAATACCAACTGGTATTAAATCAATTGGAATATCATCCGTAGTAATATGAAGGATATAGGTGATGAAAGGAGCAATTGTTGCTGCCAATAACGTCAACATACGTGAACGATCTCTACTTCGCTTTTTACTATTAAAATACTGTACAATCGAAATCACAATCGAACTAAGAAGACATATTATAGTCTCTAAAACAAAAATAGTATGGACAAAACCATAAGAGCGAACCAAGGTTGGTATATTGTTTTGTATCTGAAAGGAGATATTGGTATAATAAAGAGGATGTTGATCAAATGTTAGAATGATAAGTAACATGATTGTTTTATAAGCGATTATGAAATTAATATATTTTCTTTTCATATTAATTTTACAACTCGCAATATAAATACCAACAAAAATGACATAAATCGGACACGCTCCAACATACCTCAATTTTATCGCTAAAACTGAGGTTTCAAATGATTCCGCGTGTAGAGAAAAATAATATCCAAAATTCATGATTAGTATACAGAACGCTAGAGCCTGCATTAGTTTTTGAACTGATGAAGGTCGCTGTAATGATATAAATATAGCTAGAAATATGTATACCAAAATAGTTATGATCAGAAAAATATTAGCAGCTTGAAACATACCTTATCTCCCGTATCCTATATAATGATATTAACTGGTTTAAATTTTTAACATACATAATTTTCCTACCATATTGTAACATAATTGAAAGAAAATAACAATAAAATGAAAGAAAACTATACTATTTTAGTAATAATTTTCTTTCATTTCCTTTACTTCAATCTCCAACCAGCACTATGACGGATAATCAAATTTTCTCGTTTTAGTTCTTTCATCACTCGTTCGATACATTTTACAAAAGTTTGATTTCGACGTTGAAAGCCCAACTTTTCACACATAATCTTACTAATTTCATCTAATGTGATTTCATGCTCGACTTGAATAATGTGTAAAATTCCAGCTTTCAGTTCAGAGTCAGCAATCATTGCAAGTTCTCTCTTTTCATCTCCCGGTAATCGTAACTGAATTTTGCTCTTTTCCTTACCCTCAATAAATTGCTCTACAATTTCATAGTCCGAAGATAACTCATCAAGAAATCTCTTATATTCTTTTTTTAGAGTAGGCGTAATACGAACTAGTTTTAGCAGCATGACCGCGCGTTTTAATATGATTTTCTCATGAATTGGCTGTTCTTTCTTTACAATTTCATCAAATAGATCCAAAGTTGAGCCGTTCCAAACCTCAGAACAAGCATAGATTTGATATGGCTGAAATTGATATTCCTTTTTAGGTTCCATTGGATTCTTCAAATATACTTTCCAATCTGTGTTCGCGGTCAACTGATCTGTCCCGAAAATTGAAATGATTTTGTCGCGATTTGCATTAAGCCATTGCTTCTTAAGTTGTATTCGTTCAATTAAATATAATGCCTTTCTAACATCGTTCAAACAATACTCATCGATTGTATTTTGAAGCTTCTTGTAAAAGAAATCGAAGTCTTTTGTTAACTTTATGAATAAATCTTTCGTACGAGAAATTAGTTCATATAATTGTTCAAAACTATGGTCACAAACCCTTTCATCTTCTAGACTTGCAAATGTATTCAAAATTTGGAAAACAACAGTTTCATAATCTACCTGATTCAATTCTATAATAAAGCTGTGAAATTCTTCATATTGTTGTCTAATCTTTTCAAAATACTCTACATTTTTTTGATAAGCATTACCCAAAATTAAGCGTAGTTTATTTTCTTTTTTCTTAAGCCAACCTAGGTTTGACTTTACTACTTTTCTATTTCGATATAGAATTTCATATTCATGTTCAGTCAATAAGTCAATATTTTGTATAAATAATTTACGCAATCGCTTACGATTTTTCCAAAAGCTTGCACTCAAGTATTTTAGATTACCATCCTTAACTTTTTGAAATTCTTCAATGATTGCCTCATACTCATCATCCAATATCTTTGGACTCCATACCTTTAAAATCCGATTCTTCGCTCGTTGCAAGTCCTCAACTTTAGTTTGCGTCACATCAATTATGGTTCGTATTTCTTCATAGTTCTCTGTTTTAAGCCAATACTTTGAAGGCATTACGAAAGATTCCGTTTCCAGAAAGCTAGTTTTAAACTTTACATGATCATTTAGCGTATTTAGTGGATGTTTCATAAATCTCATACTATATTTTTCACGTATCTTCAACAACTGGCTCAAATTCAACATTAATAGATCAAGTTGTTTTTTTATGTCATCAACCGTTGAGTCAAAGTCTTTCTTACAAATCACCATTCCATCCTTATGTAAGCTCTTGTTCATGATTTGAAAGAGTGTTTCGTAATCGTTTGCTAACCGTTCTTTTAGCGAAGTAATATCTACTTCTATAATATCATCTTGATAAGTCATCATTATTTTTTGAAGCTCTGTATTCAAGCTTATAGTTGCATACTTCACATCATTTATAAAATGTTCCATCTGTGAGTGTTCTATCTCACCATATCGATTCTGAGTGTTCATTTGTACTTTATTCATGCTTTTCTCTCATTCTCTTTTCCTAAAAGATTATGATACCAAACAAAAATAATAAAATCTATGTGTAAAATATGTTAAAATGCGAAAAGAAAGAGCTTTATCATATAGATAAAGCCCCTTCTTTTTATTAGGGTGTCAAAAGTACTTTACTATAACTTCATTCAAGCGAAAGCGTGTTGCGGATGAATTATGTTTGTCCCCTCATACTCATAACATTTCCTCGTGCAAAATGACGTCATTACCACTTATAGTACTTTAGATTTTGGTTCACAGCTTTTTCAAATGGAGCTAAACTAGATAGTTTCCATTCCCAGTTAGGAGAGCCAAGCGTTCCTGGACAGTTAAGTCTACCTTCATCTCCTATTTCCAAGATATCTTGAAGTGGAAGTATTGCCATATAACAATTACGGCTAAATGTAAACTGAACTAATCCACGTGCTGCTGGTTTTGTAGTACATCCATATTCTCTTAAATTCTTCTTAACACGTTTTCGTATCTTTTTTGGCTGACTCTCATACCAACCACGAATCGTTTGATTATCATGTGTTCCAGTATATAAAACGAGATTTTCGGCATGATCATAATTAGAATTAGCTTCTTCGTCTGGATTAAAATTAAACTGCACAATTCTCATTCCTTGGAAACCAAAATGGTCTCTAAGTTCAAGCACCTCTGGTCTTAAATCTCCTAAGTCCTCCACTATAATGTCAATATCCGGTATCAGCTTAAATACTTTATCAAAGAGTTCATAACCTGGTGCTTCTGCCCACTCGCCATCGATTGCAGTATCACACGATGCAGGTATTTTCCAATAAGTATCAAACGCTCGAAAATGATCAATGCGGATAATATCAAATAATTTGTTATTATACTCTAATCGTTTGATCCAAAAGTCAAAATTATGTTCTTTGATGTAGTCCCAATTGTAAATTGGATTTCCCCATCTTTGTCCTTCTGTACTAAAATAGTCAGGTGGAACTCCAGCAACAAAAGATGGTTTAGAATCTGCACCTAACAGAAAACATTTTTGATTTGCCCATACATCCAACGAATCAGTGCCAACATAAATTGGGATATCCCCAATAATTTTAATTCCCTTACGATTTGCATACTCCTTCAACTGAATCCACTGACGATAGAATTCGTATTGAATAAACATTTCATACCCAATTTGTTCTTCTAGGTGACTAATGTCATACTCTTGGTTGACAATCCACATCTGTTGCTCTTTTGGCCACTCATTCCAGCAGCTTAAGTTATTTTGCTTTTTAAGGCTTAAAAAGACTGCATATTGATGAACCCACTCCTGTTGGATAAATAATTCATAGTCAGCTGGCTTTGTGGATTCGCAGAACTTTCTATATGCCATCTTTAGATATTTTTCTTTAAATGTTCTAACCTTTTCATATTGAATAGACTTTGAATTTTTTAAGTAAAAAGGAACCTTTTCTAATAAGCCTTCTTCCTGTAATTTAGTTAAACTAATATAAATCTCATCTCCAGCCATAGAAGAATATGGTTGATATGGTGAATTTCCAAAACCAAGCGGATTAAGAGGGAGTATCTGCCACAAATTCCATCCTGCACGATGCATGATGTCAATAAATCGATAACTTTCTTCTCCAAAATCCCCTATCCCATGATGAGATGGCAGTGATGCTACTGGCATCAATATTCCCGCTTTTTTCATGCAACTTCCTCCTATTTCAGTTTCCAAATCTCTTCATTATATTGTGCTATTGTACGATCAGAGGAAAAATACCCTGCATGAGCAATATTAATTAACATCTTCTTGGCCCAAGCCATTCGATCTTTATAATCAGATAAAGCTTTTTCTTTCGTATCAATATAATCATTTAAATCAAGTAGCGTCATAAACCAATCTTTATTTACTAGATTGTCATGAAGTCGAGTTAAGTTGTCTTTATTTCCAATTGCAAGTAGCTCTTTGCTAATGATAAAGTCAACTAATTTCTTAATATGCTTATCCTTTTTACAGATGGCTTTAGATGAGTAATCCTCTTTTTTATAGTGCTCAATAACTTCATCACTTAAGGCACCAAATATATAGATATTCTCATCTCCAACTAATTGATGGATTTCTACGTTAGCTCCATCTTCTGTACCTAAAGTTACTGCACCATTCAGCATAAACTTCATATTTCCAGTTCCACTAGCTTCTTTAGAGGCAAGGGAGATTTGTTCGGATATATCACAAGCAGGGATTAATTTCTCAGCCAATGTTACATTGTAGTTTTCAACCATAACTACCTTTAAATATGGGTTTACATCCTGGTCTTTTTCAATTAACTCTGATAAGCAAAGAATTAAATGAATGATATCCTTTGCAATTGTATATGCAGGAGCCGCCTTTGCACCAAAAATCAATGTAACTGGTGTTTCTGGCAATTTACCCGACTTAATTTCAAGATACTTATGAATAATATACAACGCATTCATCTGTTGACGTTTGTATTCATGAAGACGCTTAATCTGAATGTCAAAAATAGAGTTCGTATCTAACTGAATTCCCTGTGTACGATTTAAATACTCAGCTAGAGATTGCTTTGCCTCTTGCTTAATCGATAATAACTTTAACAAGACTTTATCGTCATCAACATAATCCATTAGCTTTTCTAACTTCATAGCATCATGCTTAAATTCATCACCAATGATACTAGAGATAAATTCAGTCAATGGACGATTGCAATGCATTAACCATCTTCGGAATGTAATACCATTCGTTTTATTATTAAAACGTTCTGGATAAATATGATAAAACTGATTCAATTCATTATTCTTTAGGATATCTGTATGTAATGCTGCCACACCATTCGTACTGAATCCATAATGAATATCAATCCAAGCCATATGAACTTTATCATCTTCATCAATGATTGCTAAACTTTCATCTTTATACTTTTCTTTTACTAACTTATCTAGAGTCTTAATGATTGGAATCAGATGTGGAACAACCTTCTTGAGATATTCAAGTGGCCATGTCTCTAGTGCCTCTGCAAGTATTGTATGATTTGTATAAGCACAAACATTAGATACAATTGAGATCGCTTCCTTTTCCTCAATTCCATGCTCCATTAACAAACGAATCAATTCCGGAATAACTAGAGTTGGGTGCGTATCATTAATCTGAACAACTGCATAATCTGCTAGGTCATGTAAATTGCTTCCCTTCTCTAATGCCTCTTCTATGATTAATTGCGCTCCATTGCTAACCATAAAATATTGCTGATAGATACGAAGAAGTTTACCTTTTTCATCAGAATCATCAGGATATAAGAATAAAGTTAAGTTCTTAGCTATCTCGTCTTTGTCAAACTCAATACCTTCCTTTACGAGTGTCTCATCCAAAGAATCAACATCAAACAGATGAAGCTTATTGCAACCATTTTCATATCCAATTACGTCAATGTCATAAAGTGTTGATGTTAATGTAAATCCACCATAAGGTACCTTATAGTGTTTCTCCCTTTTAGTAAGCCAGCTTTCTTTTGTAATCCATGGATTTGCTTCTTCCTTTTGCAGATTGTCTTCAAAAACCTGACGGAATAAACCATAATGATAATTCAATCCAATACCATCCCCATTTAAGGATAGCGTAGCGATGGAATCTAAGAAACATGCAGCTAAACGGCCTAATCCACCATTACCCAAACTAGGTTCTAACTCTATCTCTTCAATTTCAGCCATAGAGAAACCGCATTCTTTTACGGCTTTTTCGACCTCCTCATAGATGCCTAGATTAATTAAATTGTTGCTTAGTAACTTACCAATTAAAAACTCAGCACTAATGTAGTACAATTTTTTCTTTGACTCATTTTTCTTTCCATCCTGAGCCATATTTTTAACCAAACCTAACAAGTAATAGTAGATTTCTTCTTTTGTTTTCAGTTGTTTAATATGTTCAATGTTTTGATTCATCTGTCTCTCCCTATAGCTCTTTCTTTATTTATTTTACAGGTATATTATCTTCTCTTAATATTACAATTGCATAAGGTGGTAATACTATCATATTATCCTCTAATACTGGCTGTTTTGCTGTAGTTGTTAACGCCTGTAATGTTCCCTTATAAGCATTCATATCTTGATTTAGTAATACCTGCTTTTCTTGTGCACTTATATTTATAAGTAAGATTACACTTGTTTTTTCTAATGATTTCTTTACGGCTGTAATGTCTCCATCGGATACATCGATTACTTCAATCGTACCACGTGATATTTCAGGATTAAGATTTTTTAATCTGATTGCTCGTCTATAATAATTTATAATAGATGATTCATCCAAACTCTGCTCATCTACAGCTGGGAATCTTTGAGTTTGTTTCTCCATATTGACTGGACCGGACGTCATCCCTGTTAAATCTTGTTTTGACCAAAACATAGGAGCACGTTTATTTTCATCTTTTCCAGTACCAGCCATACCAATCTCCTCGCCATAGTAGATAAAGCTGTTACCATTCATCATTAAGTTTATCCCGCCAAGTAGTTTTACTAATTGTTCATCATAAGAAACGTAGGAGGATACACGATTGTTATCGTGGTTACTTAAGAAAGAAGCATCGATTGCATTCGGATTTTTTGAAACGAAAGTATCCTGTACTTGCTTCATATTATTTGCTAGATTAATACCTACTTTCCCATTACCTGCATTGTTAGCTGTGGATGCAAGCTTCCCATCCGAATTGCCAAATGCATAGTTAAAAATACTATCAATTCCACTTTGATAATAGGAGGCTATTGTTCCAAAAGAATCCCAAACCTCAGCAACTAAATATGCTTCTGGCTTTATGCCATATACATAAGAGGAAAACCAATTTAATACTTCAATGTTTTTTGTTTGAGAACCTGTAAAGTATTCCTTAGCAGCATCTAATCGATATCCATCGACTCCAAGTTCTAACCAAAAACTTGCAATTGCTTCAATTTCTAAGCGAACAGCATCACAAGATAGATTTAAATCTGGCATATCACTCGAAAATTGTGCCTCATAGTACCAGTCAGTTCCATCCACTTGATAAAAACTGTCATTCATTGCTTTGTCTTTGGAAAAATTATAATACTCAATATACTTGCACTCACTCCCCTTTGGTTGTTCATCATTAGAAAGCGTCCTTAAATATGTACTTGCTTCCTGAAACCAAGGATGTAAATTCGAAGTATGATTAAAAACAAAATCAATGATTACATTAATATCTCTCTTATGACATTCTTCAATCAGTGTTTTGAACTCCTCTAGTGTTCCATAATCAGAATCGATATCAAAGTAATCTTTCACATCATATTTATGATAGGATTTTGATGGCATAATTGGCATAAGCCATATTCCAGTAATGCCTAAATCTGTATCTGTATTACAATCATTGTCATTTAAATAGTCAAGTTTTGAGATTAGTCCATTAATATCTCCTATTCCATCACCATTACTATCACAAAAAGAATATAGAAACACTTCATAATAGGTTCTATATTTATCTTGAGTTGTAGCTACTGAATCAACTGGCATAGGAGGATATTTCATATTCTCTATGATTGGAGTGGCTGATTCTGGTGTTACTTCAAGATTGTTCTCTTGTTTTTGATTACTACATCCAGAAAAAAGTAAAACCAGAACCATTGATATCAAGCCTATTTTTTGGAGTATTTTCATACCTTCCTCCTATATCAACCCTTTACAGCTCCAGATAAACCGTCCACATAGTACTTTTGCATTACGATAAATAAGATTGCGATTGGTATTGATACACATACAGCACCTGCAGCAAACCTAGTATACCATGTCTGAATATATTCCTTTTGTAACATAGTCCACAAACCAACTGCTACCGTATAGTTCTCATATTTATCACCCATGATTACCTTAGCAAAGATAAAATCAAGCCATGGTGCCATAAAGGAAGTTAACACGGTATAAACAATAATCGGTTTACTCAATGGCATTGTTATCTTTGTAAATACTGTCCATCTAGTAGCTCCATCTATTCTTGCTGCTTCATCAATTGCCTTTGGAATCGTATCAAAAAATCCTTTTGCAACATAATAAGTGAGTCCAGCACCACCAGAATACACAAAGATTAATGCAATCAAAGATTGTGTGATACCAATTCCTTTTAAGATATAATATACTGCGATCATTGACATAAATCCAGGAAACATATTAAGAATCAAGCTAACGTTCATAAATGATTTACGTCCCTGAAAGCGAGTTCTTGATAAACTATAAGAGATTGATAACACAAAAAATGTTGATAAAATACATGAAAAAATTGCAACAACTAATGTATTAAGAAACCAGCGCACGAAGAAAAACTGTCTTGTATCTGTAAATAAATTAATGTAGTTATCTAACGTATATCCTTTTGGTAAGAAGTAATTCATGTACGGCAACTGCTCAACACGAAATGACGTCATGATTACCCATGCGATTGGAAATAACCAAATTACAGAAAGGATTGCTAATAGGATATGAACCAATGTATCCGATATTCTTTTTCTCTTTTTTTGGGAACGAAATTTTGCCATTATTGGAATCCCTCCTCATCTTTATAGGATTTTGTACTTCGGTAAGTAATCAAGGAAATCGCTGCACTAATAACAAATACAAAAATACCAACAACTGCTGCATAAGAATAGTCGAAGCTGTTAACCGTTAATTTGTAAAGCCATGTTACAAGTAAATCTGTGTGACCTGCTTGATAATAATCAAGAGTCAGTGGTTCTCCTCCAGTTAAGAAGAAGATAACATTAAAGTTATTGAGATTTCCAACGAATTGAGTAATTAAATATGGTGTAGTTACAAATAACATATATGGTAATGTAATCTTCATAAATGTCCTAACACTACTAGCACCATCTATCTTTGCAGATTCATATAACTCAGCTGGTATATTTTGTAGAATACCAGTAGTAATCAACATAGTATAAGGTACGCCGACCCATAAGTTAACAATGATAACCGTAACCTTTGCCCAAACAGGATCTGTCCAAAACGGAAGTGCTTGATCAATAAGTCCCCAGTTTTGAAGTAATACATTAATTGCACCATTTTGTGCTAACATACTTTTGATAACTAATAAAGATACGAATTGTGGTACAGCAATTGACATAACAAAAATCGTACGCCACATACGTTTTAATCTTGTTCCCTTACGGTTAATTAAGATTGCAAGTATCATACCAAAAATATAGTTTAAAAATGTTGCAAATATACCCCATATAAACGTCCAACCAAGGATTGGCCAGAAAGTTTTACCGATGATATTTCCAGAACTTAGCATGTTGCTAAAATTCTTTAATCCGACCCAAGTAAATAAATTTCCAGGTGGCTGATGTTTTCCATCAAAATTCGTAAAAGCAATTAACATCATGAATACCAATGGTAGAATATTAAACATAATAATTCCTAAGCATGGAAGTAACATTAATGTTCTATGTATTTTGCGATCAAAATACGATTTTATATCATCGAAAAAAGATGGAATAGATTCACCCTTTTCTTTCAACTGTTGTACTTCATAAGCAGATTTAATATTGGAATACCACATAATAGCAAAACCAACGATAACAAAGATTGCGATAACTGCTGCCAATAAAAGGAGCATGGAGTTATCTCCTTCTTGTTTTACTGGTAAATTGGTTACAGGGTCAATGTACATTCCTTGTTGTACTTCACCCAAATCATCTAAGTGGGATAATGCAGTTGCACCAAACATATAGACATAAAAGATAAAACCAAATTCGCCAAATAAAAAGATAATGCCTTTCAAAAACTGCTTTCTAGCAATATTAGATAGACCCATAATTAAAAATGATAATCTCGTGAATATATCTCCATGTTTGAATACATGAGCGATCATTCGGAATGGATTTTTCATTCAGCTATTCCTCCTTAATAAAAAATGCTGCTGTAAAGTATAACTTCTTTACTTTTACAGCAGCACCTTCATTCAAATTATTAATCAATTTCTATGCACTATGTTAAATCATAAGAAATAGACAAAGCTGCATTTAAATGTATTGCGCTGCAGTACGCCTCCCCATAGGGTTATTATAGGCGTAATTGTTTGTCTATTGTAATGCAGTTAAAACATTAGTAACAAACGCATTAAGCTGTTCTTGCATATTGTCTTTTGTAATTTCACCGTTATAGATTCCTGCACCAAAGCTCTGAGATGGAGTCCAGAAGTTACCCATCTGAGATATTGTTGACTGGAACTGAGTATGAGCTGCTTGCTGGCTTAAAGCTGCAACTGCTACATTAGAAGCAACCTCAGGGTCAGAAACTAATGTTGTTACTGTAGGAGCAATGCTTCTAGCTAAGAAACGAACTTTCTGACATTCTTCACTACCAAGATAAACAGCTAATGCTTGAGCTGCTTCCATCTTCTCTGCATCTGTGTTCATGTTAACACCAATATACTTATAGTCAGCAAAAGATTTTAATTGACGATCAGTACCATTGATATTGATTGTAGGAAGCTTAGTTGCTGCGTAATTATCACCAAGAGCTTTTTGTACTGCTTCTGCATTCCATGTACCTGAACACCAAGCACCTAATTTACCTTCTGTTAACGCAGCAAGTACATTAGCACCTTGATCTGTTTCTTCCATAAATTTTGAATTCGTTGCTAAATCTACTAAATAGTTACCTACAGCAACACCGTTTTCATCATTAAAAGTACAATCATTTGGATTCTGTCCATCAGCACCGAATAGTGTACATCCATTTGCAAAGAAGAAAGAAGCGTTATACCAACCATTATCAAGGTCGAAAGCGAAGTTATAAGTTCCTTCTCCTAAATCTTTTGCCATCATAGTATCAAGTGATTTCACTTCATCTTCTGTATATTTACTCTTATCATAGTACATAAACCATGAGTTTGGAGTAAATGGTACCGCATATAAGAAATTATTAAAAGTTGCTGCTGTAATAGAACCAGCTTCTGCACCACCGTTTGCAGAAATAACTTCATCTGCTCCTACTGTGATTGGTGCAAGAATACCATTCTCAACCATAAAAGCTGTTTGATCAGAAGCAAACATGAATACATCAGCACCTGCTGCTGCATCTTTTGTTAATTCAGTTTTGCAATCACCCTCTGCAACTGCACCGTATGTAAAAGTAATATCCCATTCAGGATGAGCTTCATCGAACTGTTCACACATATATGCCAATAAACTGTCACCATATCCTTCATAAGAAGTTTGCTCTTCTTGTGGTCCCCATACTTTCAAAGAAATCTTTTTTGCTTCTTGCGTAGTTCCTTCTGTGTTGGAAGTTGCTTCCTGTTTTGTGTCTGTTTCTTTCGCATTATCCTTTGTACCACATGCAGTTAATGAACCTACGGCTAAAGTGAGTGATAGCAATAATGCTGTAACTTTTGATTTTCTCATTGTTTTACCTCCCAATTATTAAATTGTGCAATCCCATTTTTTTCACTTTTTCGGAATTGTAAATTACACAAAGAAAACATAGTGAGCTCTCTTTTGTAATCATGTTTTCGATAATTTTCGAAAATTCAGTAAACCCATTTTACATAATAATAACTAATATGTCAATACCTTTATTTAATTAATATAGTAATTTTACATAAATTATACCAGAAATTTCTTATTTTTTATACCAAGTATGCGTTATTTATCTATATTTTTACTTATACTTCTACTATATTCCAGCTAAATATTACACGATATTTTCGAAACTTTACATAAGTGAAGAAATAGTCTATAATATAATTAGTTTTTTTCGAGAATTACGATTACAGGATTCGGAGGATAACATGGCAACAATAAAGGATATTGCAGCAAAATTAGGCGTTTCTATCAGTACTGTCAGTAAGGGATTACATGGTGCAAGTGATATAAGTGAGGATATGCGGCAACAAGTTCTTGACACTGCAATCTCTCTTGGATATATCGTAAAAGATAGAAAAGCAATCGAACGGCACAAAGTTTGTATTATGGTTGAGAATATGGATTATGCAAATATCAACCAGTTTGGTTACGAATTAATCACAGGTTTTCGTCTTATGGCGCAAGAACAACAATTTCAAGTAGATATCATTCCTATGGATATCTACACGCAAACAACCCAATCATATGACACCTTTATGAAGCAAAACTCCTATAGTGGAGCCTTTTTTCTAGGATTTGAGATGAATGATTTGTATCTTCAACAATTGACTCATACCACCATTCCTACGGTATTATTCGATAATTATGTTGCAAATAAACATGTCGCTTATCTTGGAACCGATAATAATCTTGGAGCCAAAGCTCTTATAGAACATCTATATCATAATGGTCATCGACGAATCGCTATACTAAACGGTTCTGCAACTAGTTATGTTTCAAACATACGCTGCAATGTACTTATGAAAGAAATGAAAGAATTTGGTATTGAAGTATCAGAAGAATTAATTGGGAATGGTATCAACTTTCAACCCGAAACAATACGCGCATGCATCCCACACTTTGTCACAGCAGGGGCTACAGCCATTGTATGTGCAAGTGATTTAATTGCTGCTGCAGCAATCCATGAAGTGCATCGTCTTGGTCTTCGTGTTCCTGATGACATTAGTATTACTGGTTTTGATGATTTACCAATCGCGAAATATCTAGCTCCTCCATTAACAACAATTCGCCAAGAGCGTTTTACTCTAGGTAAAAGTGCATTTACTCTTCTATCCCAATTAATCAGTGGCACACCGGTAAGTACTGTTTTATATCACTCGGAATTAGTAATACGTGAATCAGTCGCACAGATTAATTCATCAAAAAAATAAACACACCCTTCGTATATTTTATGTGCTCGCCATCGTGCGAGCACTTTTTTGTCCTTATGAAAAATGTCTGACATCATTTTGCACAAACAAATGTTATGAAAATGGGATGGCAAACATAATTTATCTGCAACACGCTTTCGCTTGAATGAAGTTCGTAACGGTACGTAAGGGCCTAAAATACAGGCCCTAAGTACCGACGACTTCATAACAGTATGCTCCTAAATTATGTTTGTCATCCCATTTTTAGCAAGTCTATTTACGTGCAAAATGACGAATGAAATTATAAAAAAGTACTTTTGACACTCTAATCGTAATAAGAAAGTTCTTCGACGAATGGTGCATTATGATAATTTCTTGATACAAATGACACGATTTTGATATACATTAAATGGAAAAGGAATTAATATACATATGGAAGTTGCACAATTTATAATCAAGAAACTCAAAAAATGTGTAACTTACCAACAAAGGATTATGGTTTTATCTAAATAAAACCAAATAAAACATACAGAAAGGGAAAGAAATGAAGAAAAGAATTGTAGCAATTGTACTAAGTTTGATCATGGCATTCTGTGTAGGAGATTTCACTACACTGACTGCAGATGCCGCAACAAAATTTAGCGGCAGTTATTGGGGAGCAGGATTTGATAAGCATGACAGTAGCAATTTCGAAGTTGCAAATGGATGGAGCAACGGAGGGATGTTCGACTGCACATGGAGAGATGCAAACGTTTGGTTTAGTGATGGAAAATTAAATTTAAAGATTGATAAGGATACTGATGGAAGTGGATACTCAGGCGGAGAATACAGAACAAATCAGACTTTCGGTTACGGTATGTTTGATGTTAGCATGAAGCCAATTAAAAATGATGGTGTAGTTACTTCCTTCTTTACATATACAGGACCATCAGATGGAACTGTTTGGGATGAAATTGATATTGAATTCTTAGGAAAAGATACTACAAAAGTCCAGTTTAATTATTATACAAATGGTGTAGGTGGACATGAATATATCTATAACCTAGGCTTTGATGCATCACAGTCATTCCATACTTACAGTTTTTACTGGGGACCTGGATATATCACATGGTATGTAGATGGAAAAGCAGTTTATACAGCAACACAGAATATCCCTACAACTGCTGGTAAAATTATGTTAAACGTATGGCCTGGAACTGGTGTTGATTCATGGTTAAATCGTTATAACGGAAAAACACCTTTAATTGGACAATATGATTGGATTTCCTATACTGCTCCTAGTTCTTCAAGCAGTAACACTAGCACTAACACCAACACTAACACTAACACTAATACAAACAATAATACGAGTGGAAGTGGAGAGTTCAATTCTTCTACCGTATATAAGATTATTTCAAAGAAGAGTGGTAAAGCATTAGATGTTTACTATGGTAAATCTGATAATGGAGCAAACATTTTACAATATACCTATAATGGATACGGAAATCAGAAATGGTATGTTCAGAAGCAGTCAAACGGATACTACGTAATTAAAAACTACCAGACAGGAAAAGTTGTAGATGTAGAAGGTCGTTCTACTCAGGATGGTGGAAATATCCTCCAATATCAATATAATGGTGGATATAATCAAGAATGGACAATCGAAAAAGTTGGGGACGCTTATCGTATTAAAAATCGTAATAGTGGAAAAGTTATGGATGTAAGTGGTGGTTCTACGGCTGACAATGCAAATGTTCTCCAGTGGAGCCAGAACGGTAAAGATAATCAGTTATGGTATATTACACCTGCTAACTAAGATAAAATAAGAGAAGGAATTTTTGATTTTTTTGGGGAAACTTTTTTTTCTTACATAACAAAAGGAAGGGTGATATACCATCGTCCTTCCTTCTTTATTCCTACTGTCATCCGTGTGACAGTTGCCTTATTATCTTACTTTTTTTACATCTATTTCTATAAGCACTTTAAGATCTCTACTTTTTTCTTGCAGTATTCATCTTCTGTGATTAAACCTTTATCATATAAATCTTTTAAAAGGACCAAACGTTCTTCTACTTCCGATTCAGTATAGAAATTACGTAGATCTGGATCCGTAAAATCCTCTTCTATTTCAATTGTTTGTGTAGGTACGGATTTCTTAGTAAAAGCATTCATTCCAGTCGTCAGTGTAATTAACGCTGCAAATAAGGTCCATACAATACCAAATACTCCTCCACGAGGTATAACAATAAATATCCCAATCAAACAAAAAATACACCCTGCGATAAATCCAATTGTTGACTGAAACTTCCCTGGTCGTATCGATATCCTCTTACTCATAACGTACCTTCTTTCCATAATAGTTATCCATATATTACCTATGATTATATATAATTATAGAAAGAAAATCAAGTAATCTTTAGAAGGCTTTGTGATACAAAACCTTTTCGTATGCGATTCGATCTCCAGCACTACGTGTAAGTTTTATCACTCCACAGTATTCATATCCATACTTTGTTGCCAAATGTTGCATTAGCTGATTATCGCGATGTGTGTCAAGTCGTATACTTTGCTTATTATTTTTTCTGCATACTTGTTCTGCCAGGAAAAACATACGTAAAGAGATTCCTTGTCCACGATGAGTCGATTTAACTGCATTACGATGGATTGTTCCAAAATCACTTCCTTCTAATTTCCATGCCCCATCATAAATTGCATCATAGCTTGGCTCTCGATCCAAATTAAGCGACATGTATCCAATGACTTCCTCTTGTTCCACAAACACATAACTTTCCCGCATAATAATATCTTCAACAATTACTTCTTCTGTTGGAAATCCATCCTGCCATTGGTCAATCCCTTGTTCTTTTAGATACTGTCTTGCGTCCTCTATCACCTCCATGATTCCTACTAAGTCACTTATTTCTGCTTTTCTTTCTTGCATATTATGTCCCTTTCTCATATCTCGCTAGGTTATGCTTGAACGACTTGTTACCGAATCTTCTATCATTAATTCCTTTGCTAAAGGTTGAAATTTTAGTGGTACTAGTACGTCAACATGATCATATTTTTTTAATGTTATCTCAATTGCCACAACCTTATGTCCTGCTCTATCATATAACACATGAGCAAATCCTTCAATATCAGATTTCTGTAAATCAATTAAATTCATGTAAATTAGATAACTGATATAGGAATCTATTACATCCTCTTCCATTTTCCCTTCATAATGTTGCATGCCCTGGCATAAATTAGAATTCCAATTATTAAGTGTAATTTTATGATAGTTTTTCTTTAACATGTTTGTACTAATACTATTATTTGTTTTTTGTACTATCTCATTCATATTTTCAATGTAAGGTAATATGAATACAGCTGTTACCTTCATATCTTTCGCTTGAATAAGTTCAGCTACAAAAGGGATTCCATCTTCAAGTATTCCTTGCGCAAAGCTCGAGTAAGCTGACGAAGCATTTTTATTTATGTCATAATTGCATTCTGGAAAAGGATACATCGCTTGAATATACTTTTTCTGCTTTGTTTCAATTCGTTTCTGTACTGATGAGCTTTGCACTATGGATTCAAGTTGATTCACGTTATTTTCGTAATATAAATTTTCAAAATGTTGTTTAAATACTGGCAAAGTAACACTGGAAAATTCTCGGTCAAAAACAAATACAATATGTTCAAAATAATCTATGTACTCCTCTTCAATTAATATCTCTTGAAAATACTGTGCGATCTTGTAAGGGGAATAACCATATTCTTCAAAGCTAATTGGTGAAATGATAATATTGCGATACATATTTCGTGCTGCCGCATGAAAAAACATCCGCAATCTCATCCTCATGATCGTATCGATTTCATAATCTTTACATTCACTGTTTGGTATTTTGGAGCAATTCACAGGCATCATTGAAAAAACTGAGATTGGATATGGATTCTCAATTAAGTCATGATTTTCATCGCGAAATACGGCGACATGAGTTGATAATAACATATAATCTGAATGCATTGGACTACCTAAATTTTCATTGTAAAGATATACTTGGCTTGCTTTTTGCGAACTTAAACTTTGATATAAGCTTGTGGAATAACAAAGCTTTGCCTCTGTTGTATTTCTATCCATCATACTCCCCCCACCTGGGCAAAGTGCGTTCGCTTGATTCATAATTAACGGTCGAAAATATTTTTTCGCAATCTCAAAGGAAGCTCCTAAACACACATCGATATGGTGGTTCAATGGTTCATAAAATTTTTCCTTCATATAATGGTCAGAATCACATAAAATATCTGTTAGACAAGTGGGTGAGTAAACATCTACTAACTCATAATCATATACGCCAGTATTTAAACTTAGGTCAATTCTTTTTGTGTCATATTTATAATATCCTTTTCGAATAATGTCCCGAGTTTCTTTCACTACTTTTTTAAGATCCACCTAAGTCACCACCGCGTTTTATTCTTATACTTTATCATATGATAAAAACTCAAAAGTATTGAATAGAATATGATAACGATTCCATTCGTGACATACTTTACATGTATAATAATTTGTAAGCTTCAAAAGCTATTACTATCATTTAATATAGGAGACTAGCTATGAATCAATATCGAGAAAACAAATCCTTACCAATGAGTGCATTGGATGATATTCCACAAGCAAAATCTGACGCATGTGAGATTACTGGTTTAGTTAAAGAAAGCGGACGGGTGACTGGTTACCAACTATCAAATGGTAGCATTGTGTCAAAGGATGAAGGTGTATCAATGGCAAGAGCAGGTGATATTAAAGGAGTTGGAATTGCTCATCGAAGTGGAAAAGAATATTTAAAATCTCTTCCTGATCAAACCGAAGATAACAATTTAAGTCATCTTCCAACCGTTTCTCGCTAACTCATATTATGTAAAAAATTTATGAAGCATCATATATTAGACACTGTCGTATTAGCTGATTGAGAATAATCAGCTATACATAGTCTTTTTATTCATAACCTCTCAGTCAAATACAATCATACTTTGTTTCGTTATGTCATAATTTTAATTTTTTTATCAGCCAAAAATGTTTTACAATCAACATTTACCATGCTACACTAAAAACATCTTAGCAATATTATTCCTCATTTTATAGGAGGTATAATATGAAATTTATAAAAAGAACTGCGATTCTACTACTCTCATTTATTCTATTCATGTTCCAATTCATCCCGCCAACTCTATCCTATGCAGTTACAAATTCCAATCTACAAACGATTGATTTTTTAATCCCTAAAACAATCGAGTTAGATATTGGTGATTCGATCGAACTCATACGCTTTCCTTGTATCAACAGCTTAATAACTTTCAAAAGTAATAAGCCAAGTATAGCATCTATCGACCAATTCGGAATCATAACCGCAAAAAAAGCAGGCAATGCAATCATTACTGCAACCTGCCTGTCTAACAATTTTAAATTTCTCATAACCGTCCGTAAAACACAAATCGTTTTAAGCAATTCGCACGTTACACTAGAACCCACAAAGTCTTTTCAATTAACGGCGAAAACCTCCAACGGCTCTTTTGTCACCTATAAGAGTAAAAAGAAAAGCATTGCAACAGTTGACGACAATGGCTTTATTACTGCACTTAAGCCAGGTGAGACAATAATAACAGTCTCATCAGATAATACAAACGTCACATGTAAAGTAATCGTTGTTGCACCAACCATTACGATCAATCGCTCCTCGGTCAGCATGTACCGTAATCAAGTACTCAAGTTAACTGCTAAGTCTTCGAACGGAGTTTCACCAACTTGGAGATCTAATAAAACTAGTATTGCTACTATATCAAAAGATGGAGAAATTACTGCAAAAAAACATGGTACTGCTCTTATTACAGCTACGGTAGATGGTGTATCAGTCACTTGTACCGTTAATGTGCTACAGCCAACAATAACACTTTCCAACACTTCTCTCACCCTTCCGGTTGGTGATCAAAAGTTACTTACTGCAAAGGTGTCTTCTGGTAATAAACCATCCTACAAATCCAGTAATAGTAAGATTGTAACCGTTTCACAAGATGGACAGTTGACTGCAAAAAAAGTGGGCACTGCCTATATCACCGTTTTAGAAGATGGCGTCAAGGTAAAATGTAAGGTTACTGTAACCGCCGTTACAGTAACCTCGTAAAGATTAATATTTATTTAGGATTAATATTGCTAAGATTAATCAAAAATTCTCCATGCTACAATAAAGTTTGAACTCCACCATTTGCCTAAATCGCGATAAACGATTTTCCCACTACTTGAAGAAGCATCGATTACCATACCATTACCTGCTGCAATACCAACATGCCCACGTACAACAACAATATCGCCTGCTTTGATATTAGAGAACTTAGAAACCTTCTGATATTTCCCTACATTTCTCCAGCCGCTTGATGTAATATAGCTTTGCTTCACTCCAATCTGATTTAAACACCAGTAAACAAAACCGGAACAATCAAAAGCATTCGGACCTTTAGCACCATAAACATAAGGTTTGCCAAGCTTTGATTTTGCAACACTGATTAATGCGCTCACACTAGCGGATGTTGAACCAGTAGATGAACTATTGTCGCTTGAATTACTATCCGAACTACTATTGCTGCTTGAATTACTATTGCTATTTGAGTTACTATTTGAATTACTACTATTTGAGTTATTACTATTTCCAGAATTGCTATTTGAGTTTGATTCACTTGAAGTAGCTGCCTTTACAACATCAGAGCCTGTTAATTTTGTCATCGTTTGGACACCTACGTTACCATCTGCTGATAAACCATTTCTCTTTTGGAATGCTTTCACAGCAGCTTCTGTTGCTTCGCCAAAATATCCGGTAGTATTACCAGAAGCTAAATATCCGTACTTGATTAATAATTCCTGAATACGTTTCACCGTATCACCACTATCACCAAGTATGATACCGTTTGGAACTGCGTCTGATCGATTTAATACTTCACGTGTGGATGGTCCTAAGTAACCATCAACAACTAAGTCATTCCTTGACTGGAACTGTTTTACCGCAGCTGATGTGTCACTACCATAGGTTCCATCAGGTGTTGTAGTAAGATAACCAAGTTCTTTTAAACGTTGCTGACAAGCAAGAACAATATCACTTTTATCTCCGTAAGAGATTAAATTTGGCTTTGCCTCTCCACTATAGATTAATTCTACTGTCATTGTTCCAACTTTACCATCTGCAGTTAAGCCATTTGTTTCTTGCATTTTCTTAACTGCACTTTCAGTTACATCACCAAAATGACCTGTAATCTGATCTTCACTAGCTAAATATCCCATTTCATATAAACGGGTTTGAATACGTCTTATATCATTACCATCCATTCCAAGCTTTGCAGTATATCTTTTTGCATTCTCGGAAAGTAACATTTCTTTTGTTTCTGGTCCAATAATACCATCTTGCTTTAAATCATTCTGACGTTGAAACAACATAACAGATTCAGCAGTAATATTGCCATAATAGTTTGTAGGCTCAGCATAATCCATAAATCCCAAATCCATTAAGCTCTGCTGGATTTCAGCAACTGAGCTATGTGTAACACCTACTGTATAGAATTGCGGAGCTGGCTCTTCAGTCACTTCAGGTTCAGCTTCTTCAGGATTCACCGTTTCTATTATTGGATCATCAACACTTGCATCTGACTCTTCCATACTTAGAAGGTCACTCATATCGTTAATTCCGTTATCTATTTCTTGTTGGCTTTCCTCTGTTAACTCTTGATTTTGCGCCTCAATACCAACTTCTTCATTGGTATTACTTGCATCATCCTGGAATGCCAAGAGGTTGGAGGAATCCAAATCATCCTGAATGAGCACTGTTGGCGATGGATTTAATAAATCACTCGTTTCAGAGTTACTTCGAACGAAAGAATTATCTGTTGCTACATTTACTGTTGTTTCTATCTGATTTATAGTCTGTGTATTATTTTCTTTTTTACTGGTTGGTACGATTATAGCTACAACAAGACCACATACTGTGACCGTTGTAATAATATGTAGCTTCGTCTTCTTAAACCATTGCTTCATATATGTTTAAATCCCTTCTTTTCGTAATTAAGATACTTACTCTTATCATCATGTGGTACATTTTAATAATTTTCTATTACTCCTTTTACAATTATATCTCAAAAATGTGTCGAAATTGTGACATAATTATGGATTTTTTCTCTTTTTTTACTGATTTCCGATAATATCTTACTTCTTTTTTATACGTTTTAACCAAGATTTACCTAAGTGTGCTATGTCTTCTGTAAAAGCTTCCTTATTATAAAAGCAAAATATCCATCTTCTTTTCTCATTCATGTAGCAGTTACGACAAATCAAATTTTGTCGAACTTGCTACTTTTTTGTTAGGCAATTGACATTATACACTATAATACTTATACTTTCAACTCCCCCTTCCCCTGTATTGTAGTTGCAATTCCCATATTTGTCTATATATTGATATAAATTCCTTAAATATGCTAGTAATTTATGGAATTGTCTGTTTAATATATACAAATTATTAATGATAATGTATAATCTTGTTGTAATAAGTCACAAATAGTAAATTCTTAGCAGATATACTAAAAGATAAAAATTAATTACCTTTGCTTGTTATTAATTAAAATTATAACTTGTTGCTTGATTTACTTGCAGAAAGGAAGATATACATGGCGAACATAGGCGTATTTGATGTTTTAGGACCGATTATGATAGGTCCATCCTCCTCACACACAGCTGGAGCTGCTAGATTAGGTAAAATTGCTAGAACAATTGTTAACAAACCTATTAAGGAAGTCACATTTTTACTCCACGGCTCCTTTCGTGAAACATATAAAGGACATGGTACCGATCGTGCACTTGTTGCCGGAATCCTAGGAATGGCACCAGATGATGCCAGATTAAGAGATTCTATCTCAATTGCAGAATCACAAGGGCTAAAACTTCACTTTACACCAGCTGATTTAGGACAAGTTCATCCAAATACCGTAAAGTTCTTAATAAAAGACTGTGATGATATCATTTGGGAAGTGCTTGGTTCTTCGATTGGTGGTGGACTCGTTAAGATTAACGAAATCAACGGGAACAAAGTACAGATTACAGGTGAATATCCAACCATTATTACTTGTCATGATGACATCCCTGGAACTGTTGCTAAAATATCAGCACTCTTCTATGAACAAAAGATTAATATTGCTTACATGACTCTTGTTCGTAGCCAAAAAGGTAAAGGAGCTACGATGACTCTGGAAATCGATAGTCCTGCTTCTGATGATATAATCGAAAAGATTCATAACATCGAAGGCGTAAAACGTGTAATTGTAATTAATTCTTTAGGAGGAAAATAGTATGAATATTGCAAATTCAGGACAAGAACTTCTTGAAATCTGCAAAGCAGAGCAAATCTCTTTAAGCGAATATGCGATTCGAGTAGAAATGGAAACAAAAGAAGTTTCTCGTGAAGAACTTTACAAGCAAATGAAAAAAACTCTTGATGTTATGAGAGAAGTTACATCAGAAGGTAGAAAAAAAGAAGTTTATTCTCTTAGTGGATTAATCGGTGGTGATGCTCATCGTTTACAGAAATATCACGATAAAGGCACTTCATTAATGGGCAACGGAATTATTAAAGCTATGGCAATGGCTATGTCTTGTTCCGAAGTTAATGGTTCTATGGGCAAAATTGTAGCCTGTCCTACTGCTGGCTCTTGTGGTATCCTTCCTGCTGTAATCGTAACTGCTGGTGAACAGCTAAACAAAACGGACGAAGAACTTATGACTGCATTATTTGCATCTGCTGCAATCGGAATGATTATTGGTAAGAATGCTACTTTCTCTGGTGCAGAAGGTGGATGTCAAGCGGAATGTGGTTCTGCAGCTGCTATCGCTGCTGGTGCAGTAGTAGAGTTAATGGGTGGAACCCCAGAGATGAGCTTAGATGCTGCAGCTATCATTTTTAAAAATGTTTTAGGACTTGTTTGCGATCCAGTAGCTGGACTTGTAGAAATTCCTTGTGCAAAGAGAAATGTATCTGGCGCAATCAATGCACTTTGCACTGCTGATTTAGTTATGGCTGGTGTGACTTCAAAAATTCCTTTTGATGATGCACTTGCAGCTATGTACAAAGTTGGTATTAACATGCCAGTAGAATTAAGGGAAACTGCATTAGGTGGCGTTGCTGCTACTCCAACTGGAAAGGCCCTAAAAGAAAAAGTATTCGGAAAATCAGAGAATTAAACGGAGGTTTCATAGATGGACATTTTAATTGGAACAGGTCTTTTACTCGTAGTTTTAGCATTATTTTCTTTATTTTCATATAAAGCACCAAATGGTATGAAAGCCATGGGTGCACTTGCCAATGCAGCTTGTGCAAGTTTCTTAGTTGAAGCATTTCATGATGCATTTTTTGGTGGTGTATTAAATATGTCATTCTTACAGAGCGTTGGTGCTGCAAATGGTAGCCTTGGTGGCGTTGCTGCTGGTATTCTTGTACCATTAGCACTTGGTGTTTCCCCTGTATACGCAGTATTAACAGGTCTTGCTGTTTCTGGATTTGGTATTTTACCTGGTTTCATTGCAGGTTACCTAGTATCCTATATTGTTAGATTCTTAGAAAAGAAGATTCCTGCAGGTTTAGACTTAATCACAATTATTTTAGTTGCTGCACCTGTAGCTCGTATTATAGCTCAATTAATGACACCTATTGTAAACGGTACTTTATTAAAAATCGGTGATGTTCTATTAAGTTCAGCGAATGCAAATCCTCTTATTATGGGTATCATCCTTGGAGGTATCTTAACTGTGGTAGCAACTGCTCCACTTAGTTCCATGGCACTTACAGCTATGCTCGGTTTAACTGGTATCCCAATGGCTATCGGTGCTTTAGCAGTATTCGGTTCTTCTTTCATGAACTTCGTATTCTTCCACAAGATGAAATTCGGTTCTAAGAAAGATACAATCGCTGTTGCAATTGAACCTTTAACACAAGCAGATATTATTAGTGCTAACCCAATTCCTGTTTATGTTACTAACTTTATCGGCGGTGCATTAAGTGGTATCATTGTTGCACTTATGGGTCTTACAAATATGACACCTGGTACAGCAACTCCTATTGCTGGATTCGCCGTAATGTTTGCATACAATAAGCCAGCTCAAGTATTAATTGCTGCCGCAGGTTGTATTATTGTTAGTGTATTAGCTGGTTATATAGGTTATTTAATGTTTAAGAAATATAAGATTATGACTGCAGACCAGATTAGACATAATCAAAAAGAAGTAACTGAAGCGTAAGGCAAAAGGAATTCCTAATATATAAATAAAAGGGGCGATTGCCCCTTTTACTTATGTAATTTTTTTTATTTTTTTATTTTCATACATATACTGGTCAGCTTCTTTCATTAGATGCTTCATATTTCTTGTTTCGGAAAAACAAGAATAGCCAATCGATGTAGATATCTTAAAATCATCTGGTAGTTCCTTCAACTTTATGTTTGTAATGCACTCAACGAGCTTATCCCTTATTTTTGTCTTCTTTTCATTTTCATCCAGAGGATGAATTACAACAAATTCATCGCCACTCAGTCGTACTGCAACATCTTCGTCACCTAAGACTGTTTTTATCGCAAATCCTACCGATTGTATTACCTTATCACCTAGTTGATGACCAAATGTATCATTGATCTGTTTGAAATTATCTAAATCCAGAAACAGAAGCTGAAAATCTTTATGTTCTTTATGGTACCTTATTTCTAATTTTTTTTGATACTGAGCTAATACTCTTCTATTTGGCAAGCCAGTCAATTCATCATAATGAGCCATATATTCAAGTTTCTCTTGTGTCTCTTTTAATTGAGTAATATCATGTAGCGAGATGATAATAATTGGGACTTTTTTGCTATATGTATTGGAACGACTAATGGTACATAATAGTTTTGTTCCATTTTGCATATGTAAATCTATGTTTTGTAAACGACAAGACTTCGTCTTTACGAATTCTGATAGAGTATTTACACTCTCCTCTGTCAGATAATCCGATAATGAAATCTGTTTTGCGCAGTTCACTCCTAATAATTTTTCAGCTTCTTGATTACCATATAATACAACAAGTTTAATGTTTGTTATAATCATCGCATCAAGACAAGAATCAAAGATGATTTTTGGGTTTAAAGCTAGCTCAACATGAAGTAAATCATATTCTCGCAATATAAACCAATAACCTGCTAAAAAAGTTAAGGAACCAATCGCTATAATTGGTGGAAAAGATGTAGTACATGGTATAAGAATATAATTGATTACGCAAATACCAACACAAATTATGTTTAGAATAATGAATCCGTATGCTAATATTTTTTCTTCTCGGTCTTTCTCTTTGTGTGCCCATATAAGGAGATGGCCGAATGCACCACCAAGATATACACATAGATACAAGAAATAAAGTATTGTCAATATTGAACTAAAATTTATCTTAATTGTCCATCCAAGACCACTATCTCCTTGATAGATATCTTGAGCTAATGATGTAGAATATGCAAACACGTTATGTAACATCAAAAGTGCAGGAAGACTCCAATAAAGAATTTGGCGCCATATTGTATGGAGCTTTTTATGAATTCCTGACATGATAAAAAAGTAATATGAAGTTACTCCTCCATATAAACTAAAAAATATCGCTGATAAATGATGCCAAAACCATGCCTCCTGTTTGGTTTGTGAAACAACAAAGAAAGCATCACAAAAAGACCATAATCCTAAGCAAGCACAGACTAGGATTGTAAAAACATTAAGCAAGTCAAGACCTTTTGTACTTTTGACACGAACAATTAATGCAACATATAAGATTGCGGTAACAATTGAGATAAATGATATAATGTTCATAACAACTAAACTTGGAATACTAGATGACGAATTTTGCCATTGCTTCTACTAACATATTAGCATTTTCTGTAGCACTCTCCGTTTCTTCCATGACTCCCTTCGCTTTTTCGGCAATTTCAGTTGCCTTAGTGTTAATAACAGTTGTACCTTCTGCACCATCATTGGTTGAAATTGCAACTTGTGAAATAACTGTAGTAACACTTTCAATCGAAGCAAGCAGTTGTTGTGTAGTAGCACTTAACTCTGTTACCATTTCCTCTATACTAATCGCATCTTTACTATAATCACTTGTTGCTTTTAACATGTTGTGATAGTCTTCCTGAACATTTGTAGAAACAAAATGTAAGATATCATTTGCATTCTCTGATAAATTATTAACCGATTTCATTACAATTTCACTAACTCTTTGAATTTGGTTTGCTGTAGTTGCTGAATTCTCTGCTAACTTGCCAATCTCATCTGCAACAATGGCAAATCCTCTTCCTGCTTCTCCAGCACGCGCTGCTTCAATGGAAGCATTTAAAGATAATAAATTAGTCTGTCGAGTAATATCTAAAATTAAATTTGCTAAATTATTAATTTGTTCTACTTCTTTCGATTCCTCTAGAGCTCGTTCCAAATTTTCCTTTACATTAACAAAAATCGTATCTGCACGCTTCTGAGATTCTGAGAAATTAGTCTTTAAGACATTGGCACGATGTTTAATATCTCCCGCAGTATCGGCACCTTTCTTTGATTTATCTGCAATGAGCTGTACAGCTGAATTAATTTCTTCAATCGTAGCATTCACTTCTTGTGTGGAAGCTGCTGTTTCTTGCATTCCAGCAGAGATATCTTCTGTCTTCTCTAAAATTTCTCTTATATAATCATTTAAATCTTCGATATTTCCATTGATTACATTCATAGAACTTGCCATCGAGTGAGACCGATCGGAAACCTCAAACAAGGAGGAACGAATCTTTCGTATAAAGCGGTTTAAAGCATTTGTCATCTCTTCCGTGTCTTTATTGCTCTTTATTGTAAACTGCGAAGTTAAATCATTACTTTGTTCTGCTTCGACTAACTTTTTCTTTAAAGTTGTAATTGGCTTCGTGATACGCCTTCCTATAAGGATACTTGCTACAACAGTTGTGACAATAAAGAAAATGAGACTTAGCTGTGAAATTCTTAAAAGTTGATGCAAGCTATCATGTTCTTCTTTAATGAAATTGAGCATGTCCTCTATCTGCTTTGCACTGTCGCCACCTGCTGATGAATCTGTATCATATGTTTTCACTAACTTATCAGCTTCTTTTACTCTACTTGATATCTGGATACACCCAAATAAAATTGCGATACTCCCAATTAATGCAATAAGAAAAAAACCTGTCAAGATTCGTCCAAGTAAACCACCTTTTCTTCCCATTCATCTTTCCTCCTTCTTATGTTATACTTAATATGAAATACATATCTTTAAAAACAAAAAAGAGCACTTTTCCATAAGTATATTATACTCCATATTGCGATATTTTTCTACAAAATGTTAAATTAATCTATCGAAATAATTAATTAGTAACCTCACTTAAAAATTTATAAATCTCTTCCTCAGTACAGTAATTTTTACATGCTTCTGCCATGTTTCTTGCCTTATCAATTGTAACGTTTAGCAAGGCGGCTTTCACATCGGAAAGATTCTCTTTATTCATACTGAGTTTTCTTGCACCAAGTCCAACCAATAAGACTGCTGCTGTTGGATTCGAAGCAAGTTCACCACAAACAGAAATCGATTTTCCTAATCGATTAAATTGCTCAAAAACAAAACCTAGAGTACGTAATAAAGCAGGCGAAAATTCTTGATAATACATTGATACTTCAGAGTTTGTCCGATCTGCTGCACAAAGATATTGTGTTAAATCATTGGTGCCTATACTTGCAAAATCGACCTCTCTAGCTACATGGTCTGCGATTATCGCAATTGATGGGACCTCAATCATAATTCCCACTTGAATCTTCTCATCAAATGCAACATTTTCTTTACGTAACTGTTCCTTTGCAGTAGTGACAATCTCTTTTGCTTTACGGATATCATCCATACTTCCTACCATTGGAAACATAATCTGTAATTGACCATATACAGATGCACGTAAAGCTGCTCTTATCTGAGTCAAAAATAAATCTGTCTGCTCCAAGCATAGCCGTAATCCACGCTTGCCCAAAGCTGGATTTTCTTCTTTGATCAAGTTCATATATGGAATTTTTTTATCTCCACCCACATCTAGAGTACGTAAAGTAACTGATTTACCTGGATATCTTTCTAGAATGTGCTTATATTCTTGAAATTGCTCCTCCTCTGTTGGTATATGTTCCTTTTCCATATAAAGAAGTTCAGTTCTGTACAAGCCGATAAAGTCAAAAAAATCCGTAGTTCTCTCATGCTTCATTCCAATATTAATACCAAGCTCAATTTTCTGACCATCTTTCGTTAATGCAGGTAAACACGAATATTTTTTTAGATGCTTAAGCTGTAGTTTGTATGATTTCATTCTATCTTGATATTTATTTAATATAATTTCATCTGGATTAACTATGACTTCTCCTGAAGTAGAATCAAGAATAACATTATCACCTTCTTGTAAAATATCCATAGCCTTTTGAACACCAAGAATTGCTGGTATCTGAAAACTACGCGCAATGATTGCCGCATGAGAGGTAGTACTTCCTGTCTCTGTAATAATTCCCAAACAGTGAGCACGGTCTAAAGTAGCTGCATCACTAGGCAGAAGCTCATGAGCCACAACAATTACATTATCATGTAAGGAAGACAGATTCTTTTCCTCTTGTCCATAAATGATTCGAAGCAATCGATTTTTTATATCGCGTAAATCAGCAGATCGAGCTGCAATTAGTTGATCTTTTACACCATTCAGTATTGCGATATATCCATCAATTACAGAGCTTATCGCATAATCCGTACACTTTTTTTCTTTCTTTATCGCTCGATAAATACTCTCGATAAGCTCCTGATCGTCTAAGAGCATTTTATGTGCCATAAAAATCTTTGCTTTTGAAGTATCTTTCTTATTCATTTTTTCATTAAGCTTTGTTAACTCCTTCTGTGCAATCTTTCGTGATGTTTCAAAGTTCTGTAAAAATTGTTCCTCTAATCCCGCTTCAAAGTAACTTTCAGGCACTTCAAAATTTAATGATTGATATACATATACTGTTCCAATGACAATTCCAGGAGAAACTGATATTCCTTTAAGTATCATATATTATCCTCCAATATGCTCTGATTGATCGCTTATTACATAATTATACCTTGAATACTTAGTAGTTGCAAAATAAATAAACGGGACTGTTGCAAAATATTTTTATAGATGAAATACAATTTCTCCTCATCTGATAATATTTTTACAACATTCCCGTTACTATTGAAACTTTGTTCACTTTACTCTTTGTGTTCTCTAACTTTACTTCTTAGTAGAGGTAAGATTGTACATACGATTAAAACTACTAATATGATATAAGCCATAACATTTGTACTTGCAAATCCAACAGGTCCGTTACCTTTGACAACTCCTAATACTTGTAGAATAATACCAACAAGACCAATAATGGATCCACCAGCAACAAGACCAGAAGATAAACTAATACCATTACTTACTCGTGCTTCTCTGGCTTTATCCGATTTCGTAGTTTTTTCGATAAATAAACGTACGAAAGACCCGATTAATATGATTGAGGTTGTAGCAATTGGAAGATAAAATCCTATCGCAACTGTCATAATTGGAAGTTTTAATAAAAATAACACAACACCAAAAATAACACCAACAATAATCATATGCCAAGGTAATTCACCCGACATAATACCAGCTGTTAACGTCGAAATTAAATTTGCCTGTGGTAATGCAAATGGGACATTATCTCCAGTCATGGATAGCTGACTAGAAAGTAACTGAATAACACCAACAACGACAAGGATACCGACAATACTTGCTATCATAAAGTATTTATCCATTTCTTTTTTCTCGCCACCTATAATAAAGGCAACCTTCTGTGATTGAGAATAGCCACCACCAATCGAGATCGCTGTAACGATAAATGTTCCAAATAATAATAGTGATTTATTATTTTCAGGACTCACCCAACCCATAATAACAAATAGTAATGTGACAATTACTAAAGATGCAATTGTCATACCCGAAACAGGTAAATTGGAAGTTCCTATTGTTCCTGTAAGACGCCCTGAAACGATTACAAATAACAAGGTTAAAAAGAAAGATATAAGAGCTCCGATGATTGCCATTAATATATTACTAGAAATCATGAAGGCTGCAACGAATCCGATTACAATCGCTGCAAGTAAAATGATAATTGCAAATGATGACCCTTTGGATTTATCATCGGATTTTGCATGGATTGTTTCTTTAATGGCCACAACAATGGTTGGAATTAACTTAATAGCTCCAATAATACCACCTGAAAGCATCATACCTGCACCAATATACTTTACATAACTTCCTGCGATATGGTTAACCTGCATTGCTCCAAGTGCAACATCTGGATTATTCCAAATAACTGCTCCCTCACTTGCAAATTCAGCAAAATAGCTGATTAATGGAAGAATAGCAAAATTAGCTAGGATGGAACCCGCGAACATGGTGATCGAAACCTCATGTCCAACTATAAATCCAATTCCTAATAATAGTGGATTTACTTCCACCTCAAGCTTCCATTTGTAAAATCTCTCGTTTACATAACTAATAACGTTATTCGCTACATTTAAGAATGAACCAGTAACGAGAGTTATAATACTACTAATTCCGAATCCAATTCCCATGTATTTCATGGATTCACCAGCACCCTCAGAGGCAACTAATGTTTCTGAGATTGCCATCGATTCTGGATACTTTAAATTACCATGTTCTTCAACAATCAAGTTCTTATAAACAAGAGAGCCAATTCCTATGCCAAATAACACACCACCTAAACTTACAATAAATCCTTCAAAAAAGGTGACATCAGCTCCAATTAATAAAATAGCTGGTAATACATAAATAATACCACTTGCAACTGATTCACCACCACTTGACATACCTTGAACAATATTTTTCCCAAGTATGCCCTTCTTCTTAGCAAATATCGCGATAAATCCTGATCCTATGATTGATCCTGGAATACCAGCAGCTACTGTAAGTCCTGATTTCATACCAGAATAGGCTGTAGATGCTGCAAATAAAGCTGCTAATAGTACTCCAATAATTAAAATAGCAACATTTCCACCCGACCTAGGGCCACTAGAAACATAAGGAACATAGTCTTTTCCATGAACTCCACCATAGGCATCTTTTGATAATTTTTTATGCATATGCACCCTGTCCTTTTTTTAATATTAAGTCAACTAGAAAACTTTTTAGGCTTTGAACTAGCTTTTTTCATAAGAACTTACAATATATTGTCCGTTGATTTCACAGAATTTATGTGATTATTGACTTGATTGTAAGTGGGAAAGGGAAGAAAATTATCCAATTTATATGCATTTATTATTTATCAATCTTTGATCCATTCGCTAAACTTTAACAGTCCTTCTTTGCATCCAGAAAGAAATAGAATATCATTTTTTCTAAATATGTAATCTGGCGTAATCACTTCAATTACTGTTCCATTGTTCTCAATCGCAATAATATTTAACCCAAAGTCTGAACGTAAATTCAATTCAACAACTGTTTTTCCTATAATCTTTTCTGGTGCTTGCATTTTTGATACATTAATTTTTTCACTTAATTGAACAAAATCAAGAACTCTGGCTGTTTCAAGACGACTTGCAAGACGAATTGCCATATCTCTATCTGGATAAACTACTTCAGCGCCTAGTTTTTCTAATATAATTCCATGTTCTGCACTGATAGCCTTAGATATAACTGTAGGAATTCCCATAGAGACTAGATTTAGCGTAGTTAAAATTGAAGTATCCATATGTTCTCCAATACAAACGACAGCAACATCACAGTTTTGTATTCCAGTATCAAGTAAGCTTTTCTTATCTAGCGTTTTCACTACAAATGCGTATTCTGTAACCTCACGTAGCTCTCGTACTTTTTCCTCATCACCATCTATGACAATGATATCAAAATTTGAGGCTGATAGCTCCATGGCAAGTGCATACCCAAAACGTCCGAGTCCAACGATTCCATACATCAATTTATCATTTTTTGTTTTATTAAACATCCTATATTCCTTTCTATCCAATCGCTATATTTCCTTCAGGATAATTAACTCTTTCACCTCTTGAGAAGTACCAAAGTGATGCTACCGTAAGTGGTCCTAAGCGTCCTATATACATCACTAATATGGAAAGTACTTTGCTACCATTACTAAGATCAGGTGTGATTCCTGTAGATAAACCAACGGTACCAAAGGCACTTGTTATTTCAAACAAACAATCAATCAAAGAGAGATCTTTTTCAAACAAAGTCATTATAAAAGTACCACCAAATACAATTGCAATTGCTAATAATGTAATAACTGCAGCTTTACGGAAATAATCCTTTGGTATTGCATAATGAAATGCTTTTTCTGATTTATTCGTTGCAGATGCCTTAATCCCTTGAATTAATACATAAAATGTGCTGGTTTTGATACCTCCTCCAGTAGATCCTGGCGAAGCACCGATAAACATTAATAATATAACAGTAAGTAAACCTGATGTCGTAAACTTTCCTAATGGATATGTAGAAAAACCAGCAGTTCGTGCAGATACACTAGTAAAGAAAGCACCTAACCAACTAATGTTTTCTGTAAGCTTTATCATAACCGCTCCAGATACAATTAAGACACCACTTACTGACAATACAACCTTTGTATGCATGGAAAACTTAACCCATTTTAATCTCTTACTCCACATCTCACGAAGGACTAGAAAACCGATACCACCGGTAATAATTAATCCACAAGTTGTTAAATTCAAAAGTATATTGCTTTGATATGGAGCTAAGCCTTGAAAATTGCCTAATATATCAAATCCTGAGTTGTTAAAAGCAGCAACAGAATGAAACATACTTAATCCTATCGCCTTTAAAGGTGGATAGTCTTGTATAAATACAGTAAAACTAAGAAATACACCTACTGTTTCGATGATTAAAGTTGTTATAAATATATTCTTGACAAAAATAACAATTCCTTTTCCCGATTCAAGATTCATCGCCTCTCTAACTAGGTTACGTCCCTTTAGATTAACTCTCTTACCAATCGCAAGAATAATACCTGTACCAATGGAGGTAACACCCAATCCACCAATTTGAATTAATAATGCTAGAATAAATTGTCCCAGTGGTGTAAATGTATCCCCTGCATCCACCGCAATAAGTCCTGTAACACAAACAGCACTCGTTGAGGTATAAAGCGAATCAATGTAATGTAAGACAACACCCTCACGTACACAACAAGGTAGCATTAATAAAATAGAGCCTGTTAGTATGACAAAGGCAAAACCTAATGCTATAATTCGTGCTGGAGATTGCGTCTTAAGAAATCTGATCATATCTATTCATGTTCTCCTTTCAATCGATAGCCGACACCAATCAGTACCTTTACAGCGCTCTACGTTCTCACTATACTCCAGATAAGTTTTTTCATCTCATCCCCCTTATATTCCATTAAATTACAGTGACAATAATAGCACCTCTTAAGTAAATAATCAACAGAGATTTAAAATCGGTTTTATAAACCAAGCTTCTCAAGTGGAAATGGTGGTCTTGATAATGGTTTAACAGCAATCGACATTAATAGCATTGGACTATCATCAGCTGCAATTCGATTCGAACTTAACGTTCCACAACTTTTACACCGATGAATGATTGCCCATTCACCATCATTACGAACCCATACACCAATTGGATTCATAATTCCTTGACAAAGAGAAGCTCTGTCTCCAGGTTCATTATCAACATGAACACTACATAAACAATGTGGGCAATGATTTCTATGTTGTGTACCCGCACCCTCTGGAACAATCAACTGACCACATGACTTACACACAAAACTTTCATTACATGGGTTATGTCGATAATCAACTTCATGTTTATTCTCTGTAATTGTTCCTCTCATCTTTTGGTATGCAAGGAAACGTTCTCTACTAATATCCTTGTTTTGTAACGCTTGTAATACACTACAATGTTCCTCATGAGTATGTGAGCAATTTCTAAATTCACATCCCTTTTCATGTTCAGTTATTTCACTAAATACATATTCTAACTCGCTTCTAGTAACTTTTTGTAATGCAAAATCACGAAATCCTGGAGTATCGATCAATTTCATATTATCACAACAGATTAATTCCACTGCATTTGTACTTGGTAGCTTGGACTCACTACCGTTTATTTTATTGCTAATAAGTCGAATTAATGTACTCTTTCCACAACCTCGATCACCTACGAATACTGTCCTTTTTTCTGAAACATACTGAAGTAACGTTTGATTTACTGCATTATATGAACCGATAAATACATGGTCCGTAATATTTCGATATCTCTCTATCTTATCGCGAATTAAATACTGTACCTGTTCACTAACCATATCCCACTTACTAATGTACAGTGAAACACCTACCTGTGCACGTTGTGCAGCAATCACTGCTTCTTCAATGTAACCTGTCTGATTCAGCAAATAATCTGTCGTAACAATTACTATCATTTGATCAACATTAGCAGCAACCAAGATATCTTCTCCTAAAACCTTTCGATTGCCTCGATAAATAGAATTTTCTCGATTAAGTATCCTTACTAATTTATACTGACCTGATTGGGATATGTTAACTTCAACCCACTCACCTACTCCAATTGAATTTTTAGAGATCATGTAAGTTGTAGGAATGATACAACTAATTTTTTTATCTTCAAGTAAGATCTCCATCTGTTTATTATATAGTCTAGTCACGATTCCTTGTTTTGTTATAATATCAAGCTCTTGCTTATCTTTCTTTTTACTCATGCAGTTTCCTCCAATTATTTATTCTTTTATTTACATTTAAACTTTTATTTCTCATCATCTCTTTCACTACTAAATCTCCTTCCACAAAACTAAATTTCCCATCTAAAACAATCATATCAACTAACCTCTTTAATCACTTCAATCTAATTTCTTTACATTCTGTGTATCCTAAATTAATAAATAGCAGAATAAAATTGCAGAAAAAATGTGTGTTTCGCATACTCTTCGAGCAACACTTTACAATCACAGCTTTTGTTTCGCATAAATTACATAAAAAAACCGCAGAAAGTAGCCTTCAAATATCACTACTCTCTGCGGTAAATAAGTATGCAAAAAAGCACACCTATCCGATGTGCCATAAAGTTTATAGTATTCACGAAAGGTTACTTCAAACGGCATAACAAGAAAAGCTCTTCTTGGAGCTATCTCATACAATTATATCTTGTTCTGCCTTTATTCAATTTATGATACAGTTATCGCAATGGAGACTGTCATAAATTCCCTCTCTTAATTAATTATTATTATTATATGTTAGCTGTTAGCTGTTAGCTGTTAGCTGTTAGCTGTTAGCTATATTACTACATTCAGTAATTATTGTCAATATTTTTTTTGAATAAGTGTTTTTCAATCGAATCCTCGTCGAATGCTCAATCGAATACTCCACCTATGGTAAGTTGAAAACACTCGCATGGTGTCAAAAGTACTTTTCTATAAATTTCATTCGTCATTTTGCACATAGATAAACTTGCTAAAAATGGGATGACAAACATAATTTAGGAGCATACTGTTATGAAGGCGTCGGTACTTAGGGCCTGCATTATAGGCCCTTACGTACCATTACGACTTCATTCAAGTGAAAGCGTGTTGCGTATAAATTATGTTTGTCATCCCATACTTATAACATTTCTTTGTCAAAATGACGTCCAACTTCTTTCTTAAGGACTTTTGACACCTATACGAAAGCATATCTTAAGCTTGTGTAAACTGGTCCTTACCAGCTCCGCAATATGGACATACAAAATCCTCAGGAATATCTTCCCACTTTGTTCCTGGTTCAATTCCACCTTCTGGGTAGCCCTCTTCCTCATCATATTCCCATCCGCAAATATCACATACATACTTCATAATAGGATCTCCTTTCTTCTTTATCATTTCTTTTGTCCTGTTTTGATTCCATTTATGTACATCAAGTAGGTCCAAGTTTAGAATACTACAATCTCTGATTTCTACAAAGGTCGAAAATCAGATGCCGGATGTTTACACACTGGGCATATAAAGTCTGCTGGAAGCTCATCACCTTCATAGATATAACCGCACACCGTACAGATAAAACCTTTCTTTACCGTAGGTTTTGCCACTTCCTTTATGTTACTCTGATAATAATTATATGTTACAGAAGTATCACCTGAGAGAATCTCTCCATCTATAACATCTGCAAGGAATAGACTATGTGTCCCCAGATCAATAACATTTACTACTTTTGCACTGATATATGCATTGGTTTCTTCCTCTAAATAGATAAGACCGTTTTCTGATCTACGAAATGTAATATTTTCAGCTTTATCAACCGTTGCACCGCTCTGATAGCCCCAATGCTTATATGTACTAAACTTCGATTTCTCACTCAAAATCGATACGTTAAACTCTCTTGTCTTAACCATGATATCATGAGTATAATTACTTTTATTGACTGCTACAACAATGCGGTTCGGTGAGGTTGTTACCTGACTAACCGTATTCACAATACATCCATTGTCCTTCTCACCATCTTTTACGGTCAATACAAATAAACCATACGTAAGATTATACATTACCTTATCATTCATTCTGCACCTCCAACATCGATATAGTTCTTAGTTATATTCAGTTCTTTCAGTTCTTTATGTTCTTTATGTATATCCTTTTGAAATCAATACGATAATTATATCGTATCTTTTAACAATTGTAAATAAGACTATTTTACCTATCGCATAAATCTGCCACAAAACAAAATGCACTCGCCTCACTGTAGTGAGCCTAAGATTAGATTTGTCTAACCTTAGGGTTCAGTGAGATGAGTGCGTTTTCCAATTCTATGTATACTATGTTGATACTAGTAATTTAAATTACTGCTCCAAGGGAATCAAGGAATGATCAACTCCCATTGCGCGATGTATGTAGTATCTGCTGCAGGCATTGTAGCATCCACTGGCCGATCCCATCCGATGAAGTTATAACCATCTCTAGTTACTGTCGGTTCGGTTATTGGCATACCATATTTATGAACTTCCACAATGTCGTACTCTCCATTCTCTAGTATAAAGGTCAACGTATAGCTTTTACGATCATAATATAACTTAAGAACAAGACTTCCATCTTCAACCACGGTTCCAGAGGATACGGTATCATTCCCTGAATTATTGTAGGTAAATCCGGTATATTCCTTTGCTTTCGCATATACAACCGTGTCTAAGTAACCTTTACAATTCTCAGTTTCCATAAGCATATACTCATAACCATAGCCTACTTGATGATAATGCTCAACTTTGTAATCATACTCTAGCATTGCACCCCACCTTGCATATAGCGTAATATTAGTGGCTGGCATCGTTATATGAGTATAAGGCATCGTCAAGTCTTCATCACAGTACCATCCAATGAATATAGATCCCTCCTTGGTTGGTGGTACAGGTTCAACTACGACAGTACCATATGCCTGAGTAACGTTGCTAATACTGCTACCTCCATTGGTATTATAACGAATGGTATAATTACTTGGTGTCCATATTGCCGTATAAGTGGTAGTGGCAGCGGGCATTGTATCACTTACCGTTTTGTCCCAACCTTGAAACGTATACCCATCTTGAACTATCGACGGTGCAGAAATTGTTGCACCATATTTTTCTAATCTCTTTATATCCGGTTTCCCATTATATTGATTAAAAATTAGCCAATAGCTGTTACGACGATAATAAAGCCTTAACACCAGACTCCCATCGGCTTTAATTACTTCACGAAATACAGAACCCTTTATCGTGTTGTCATAGGTAAAGCCAGTAAAGTCTTTTGCTACCGCCGCCACTAAGGAATCTGTTGTGCCTACCATAGTATCCACTGCATATCTTGTGTAATCATCATTTAATAAATTCTGCTGATAGTGTTCCACTCGATACAGAGTATCTGAATTCGGTGTCCACTTTGCATAAAGGATGAGATTGTTCGCTGGCATTGTCGTAAAGGAATACTTTTTAGTTAACTTCTCATCGCTATACCAATCTTCAAAGGTATAACCAGTTTTCACTGGGATGTCAGGTGCATAAATCTCCTCTTTATATTTCTTCGTAACACTTAAAATCTGGCTTCCTCCATTCGTCTCATAGGAAATCGAATAACCATTTTCATTAATATCATCCCAATCTAAATAATAGGTTCTAGAGATTGGAACACAAGAGAATGCTAATGGTGCCCCTTTATATGTTATCGTCATGTCACAATTCAACTCATGTATTCCAGTAGGAACATCTACTCTTACTCTATTTCCAGACATCGTGAAATTCGGATTGGAAAATGTAATATCAAAATCACTAATATCGTAAGACTTTGTGGATATATCACCTTCTCGCAAGTCCAAATGGACCATATTGAACATACTGTCTGGTAAGGTGTAATACTTAGATACCTTCATCTTTATGTTCCTTTTTGTCTTGTCATAAGCAAAGTCGTAAGCATTATACCGTTTTCCAGCACTAAGTAAAGGCCATTCATTTTTATATAACGTCGGATTATACTGATATTTACCATTTAATACTTGAGCCTTAAATGATATATCAAGATAGATACCACACTCCAGATACATAACACCCGACATCTTAGAATCCTTCGCTTTATTTGCTGCTTCTAGTTGATAGAAAAAGTACCCATATAGCTTTGTATAGATACCAACTTCTGCAATAAGACCAATACTATTCGAATTCACAGAAAATAGACCAACGGCAAATTCAATTCGGATTCCTGCTCGAAGTCCCAGTACTCCCACAGAATAAAACTGGAAGTTATACTTCTTCGTCATCAAAGAAGTCCTGTCGCTTTCTGCTTCCTTCGAACCAATCTTCGCCCAAAAGCTATACCTAATTCCGTCTTGATATTCGAAATTACATCCAACTGCAGCATTCACGTTAGCACTAACAACAAAATCAATGGTGGTACGAATATGTATGACGCCTAATAACAATCGCATGTCTGATTTAATGATGTTCTTCTCATAGATATCTAGCCAGTCACTGTCATGATCCATCATCTCATCGTAGATTTCAAAAAGTTCTTGTACTCCAGTAGAAATCTGTTCTTCTTTATCGGAAGATAGTAACTTCTGTATTTCCTCAGAGATATCTGTCGTTCCTGTTTCTTTCGATGATATTACAGACTTAAATCTTACTCCTGTATAATTATACACATCAATGTTCGCATTCATTTTATAATCTGCAATATATGGGAATATCCATTTTTTCTTCCATACTGCTTTACCAGAGGCATTTACACTTAACTTAACCTCTTCTACGAAGGTTGCAGTAAAAGAGATAAGAATTTGTTTATCCTCTCCTATCTCCACTGGCACATCAAAGCTAATAGCTACCTCACAACGAATGCCACTTCCTGAAAGTTTTTGAAGTGATTTACTGATTTTCGGGGTTACTTTAAGATTCTCTATCTTCACCTTAGAAGACTTCGACATGATATAGATTGCATCCACATCTTGCTCGTAACTATCTGGGAGCTGAATCGACATCGTCTCAAGAATTAAGTCATCTCCGGCAATCGTCTTAAATCCATCCGTTTTCATTGCCAAAGCAGTTAGATAGATCGAAGCGTCCTCAGCAAAGCCACTCCTCATTACCTGCTCTTCAATATCCTTCTCTATAGCAGCAACATCAATCCCATCAAGTAGCATATCACTGTCAACATCATTAATGGAATAGTAATCCAAAACCTCCTGCATCTGCTCTTCGTTAACTGACTGATAAGAGATAGCTAAAACTCCATTATCCTCCACTACGTTAGTAACTTCTCCATAGCTCACCGTATCCGAATTATCCACACTCGTAAAGTCATCGGTATATAGAGCAATAAAATCTCCTTCATCAACCGTAGTTTCACTGCTCAATCCCAAGTCAGTAAAGGTATCAAAGTTCAAATTACTAGAATCTATCTGTAAGGCTCCATTACTTTCTCCAATAACTGGATAATAGCTCAACAGTTTGTTGCCATCTCCTGAATAGATAGGAAGCATATCTGGTACGAATATAACTTCATCAGCTTCTGCATCCGAATAATAAACTGTCTGATTTCCAACCGTCCCAGTTACTGAGTCAACGACTATGTAGGCAATGCTATCATCCATATATTGTGAATCGTCTCCACCAGCACCAGGTGCCTGAGGAAGCTCTTCACTATAAACGCATAAAACATCTCCAACCTCCAGTACTTGAGTACCTTGGTGTATAAATGTTCCACTTACCGCATTATCTTCACTACTCTCACTACCCATAGACACAACAGCAACAGAAAGTTGCTGAACGTTCGCCCCATTCTTCGTCATTTTGGTAACTTCGCCACTTGGAATATAGATAATATTATCATTGAGAGAGATGTTATATACCTCTTCCTTAATAATAGTGAAGTAGCATTTTCGAATATTACTTTCTTTCTCTTGAAAATTTAATCTTGCATCTGTAAGTGTCAGTCTATAAGATGCACCTTCAGTAAACCCTTGTAAAGCAGTAAGTAGATATGTTCCACTGCCACCTGTTACTGTAATATCTACAGCTTCTGAACCGTCCGTACTTTCCAGAGTAAACGCATTCTTAACACTATCTGCAGTTATCGTGGAATCTGTCGAGATGATAGTGAAAGATAGAAAAGGACTCTGATCAATGATAGAATAGCTATCGTCTAAAACCTGCTGTTCTGTCTCTATTTCAGAATATTTTGCATACAAAGTTATATTGGAATAGACTGGAGTTTCTTGCGTAAATTTATCCTGATAACTAGAATCGGTATACCACCCCAAAAAGATACTATTGCTCTTATGTGGGATTGGCAAGGTGTTTAAGTTTTCTCCACTAACCACTCTCAATGGGTTCACGTAGGTTCCCCCATTCGATTCAAATGTAATCGTATAATAGTTAATCGTTCCACCAGATGAATTACCTGGTTCGGAAACTTCAGGCTGAACTGTAGGTGTTGGTATATCCTCCTTATTCTCTTCTTCTGGTATCTGAGTAGGTCCTAACTTAACTTTGGTAGTTCTTGTCTCTCCTGCTTCTACTGAATCTCTACCCTTTGTAGTATTGAGTCGTATGCTCTTACTAGTCTTGTTCACAACAGTAATCGAATAAGAGTCATTGGTCAATGTAATAATGCTCTTTTCTGCACCCTTCCTCAAAATAATTTTTGCAGCAGTGGCACTACTTATGTTAACTAATAAATAGGATGTAATCTGGGTATTCTCGGCAGTATCTTTAATCCATAATCGAATCTTGTTCGCAGTTTTCCCTTTAAGCGTCAGATTTACTTTTTCTAAGATCACTAACTGCTCAAGAGAGCCATTGATCGTTAGCACTAAACTTGTTCCCATTTTTGCAGTGGTTATTCTCTTAGGTGCACCTTTTGAAGAAATTGTTACCGTAAGCTTATTATCATTGATTGTAATGTGATTGCCCTTTGCGTTTTCCGTTAAAGCCTTCACATCTGATATAATAACTTCTTTGAAGCGACCTGAATTACTAAGAGTCAGTTTCGGTCCATATACAACCAAGGTCTTAGTCTTGTAAGCTTTATTCGGGATCGTTAATTTCTTCTCTGCTGATGTTTTTATCGTGATTTTAGTAATGCTCTGATCAGCTAAGGCTTTATTCAGCTCAGACTGGGTTTTTACTGTGACAGATTTTTGCTTTGTTTCATTTTGGGAATCTGCCTGATACAAGGCATCAACTAGTGTCCTTTCTTTAGCTTGCACTGCCTGTGGAACATATGACATAACAAGTGTAATCAGTAGTAGGATGGCGAGTAGAGTACGACTTAATCTCATCAATAAATTTCGTGTTTTTACCCTCATTAATACTTCCTCCTTTTTGTACATCACTGATTGAACCAATGACCATCATCTAGATTGCTTCTCTCAGAGGATTACATATGATTGTTCCTCCGTAAAAAAGCAGTATCAGCATTCATTTCCGATGATTACATTATATTACAATTATTTTATCCGTATCGCTAAATCTCCCGAAATGCTCATATTTCATCCTTAAATGTTCGAACTATATCTATTTATGTAAATTATTGTTATTTTATGTCATTTATGATACAATATATGGATAAATATTACTGGAGGTAGATGATGTTAAACTTTGCAATTTATGATGAAGTTCAAGAGTTAGCTCATATTTCTAATTCACTAGCAAAATATAAGGAAATACGACAAGTATCATTACAATTCTCTCTTTTTTCTAGCTCCACAGAGCTCTTAGAAACTCTTCAAAAAAGGTGTTTTGATATTTTACTGTTGGATATCCTTTTGCCTGGTATCAATGGAATTGAGATAGCAAGAACAATACGAGAGTATGACCAGAACATAAAAATAATATTTATTACATCTTCTACCGAATATGCTGTTGATAGTTATTCAGTGAATGCTTACTATTATCTTCTTAAACCGCTATCAGAAGCAAAGCTGTTTCCTATACTAGATCGATTATTTGCAGAAGTACCACAAAAAGGGCCCTCCTTATTAATCACGACTTCTACCGGTAGCTTGCGCATTATATTTCATAAACTTGAATATCTAGAAGTGATGAACAAAAAGCTTTATTTTCACCATATTGATGGCAAAATAAAAGAACTGTACGGCTCGCTTTCTGATTATGAGGGCAAATTATTAGAGCGAAGAGAATTTGTTAAGACTCATCGCTCTTATATCGTAAATATGGAGAATATACAAGAACTAAACTCAGGCATGATTAAAACGATATCGGGTCAGATTATCCCGATATCTAGACTGTTATACCCTCAGGTAAAGGAAGTCTATATGAACTACGTGTTTCAGGAAAAAAGAATTGAGTGAATTAGCTACTCAAAAACAGTTAATACTATTTTGCTACATTACCTGCGACATTTAATACATCCCATGTACGAGCAAATGGAGGGGAATAACATAAATCAAGCATACCTAATTGCTTCGTTGTCATCTTAGCCTGAATCGCAGTTGCAATTATATTGCTTCTTAATACGGCATCGCTCTTTCCTACTGTTTGTCCCCCTAGTATCTCAAAGGTATCCCCATCATAGATTAATTTAACATGAATCTGTTCTTGACCAGGATAATAATCTGTATGATTTTTATCTGTGATAAACACGGTTTTAATGCTACGTCCTGTATTTCTTGCTTCTCTCTCCGTTAAACCAGTACGACCTGCTTCAAGGTCCAAAACCTTTACACAGCTAGAACCTAGCGTACCTTCATAAGTAGTATGTCCACCCCCCATATTTTCTCCAACGACTCTTCCAAGTTTATTGGCACTTGTTGCTAGTGGGATATAGGCATCCTTCATCAGTAAATGAGGAACTGTTGCACAATCTCCTGCTGCGAATATTCCAGGAATTGAAGTTCTTCCTTGTTGGTCTACTACAATGGCTCCATTCTTTAACATATGAATGCCTGTATCTTCTAGGAAAGAGGTATTTGGACGTACTCCTGTTGCAATAATTACAAGATCCACATCCACTTTCTCATGAGCTGTAATAACTTTAGTTACCTTCTCTAATCCTTCAAATTCCTTTACAGCCGCATTCAGATATAATTGAATTCCTTTATTTGTAAGTTCTTCTTCAATAATATCTGTGATCTCAGTATCAAATACACTTGGTAAGACACGATCTTCTAATTGAAAGATAGCAACCTCTTTGCCTTGTTTATGGGCAGCTTCTGCTACTTCAAGTCCGATGAAGCCAGCTCCGATGATTCCCACTTTCTTAATTTGAGGATCTGCTAGTTTCTCTCTTACTTTATAACCATCTTCTAACGTCCGAAGAAAGTAGATATGCTCTAAAGTAATATTCTTAATCGGTGGGACAACTGCTTTCGCACCAGTCGCTACCATCAGATTATCATAGGAATCTTCAAACTCTTCTCCGGTTTCTAGGTTCTTTACAAAAATTGTTTTCTTTTCAATATCTACTTTTAATACTTCATGTTTTAGATGTAAGGAAATTCCCATATTTCTTACTTGCTCTGGGGTACGGACAAACATCCTCTTTTCATCTTCAAAATAGTTACCTACATAATAAGGAAGACCGCATGCCCCAAAGGAAACATATTCTGATTTCTCATATATTGTAACTTCAACTTCTGGATTCACTCTTCTCAGTTTAGCAGCTGCACTCATTCCTGATGCGATACCACCAATAATGATTACTTTCATATTATTCCCTTTCAAGTCTTTCGACTGTTTCTACATCCTTTTTTCTTAACTCATCTTTTTCTAATGACTTACCAACAGCAATTGCACTCACCATAGTTCCACTTACATTTAAGAAGGTTCTTCCCATATCAAGAATTGGATCAATTGCTAAGATAGCTCCTATTAATGGAAAATATTGTTCCATTCCGATACCTGAGATGACTACTGATATGGATAATGTAGCAGCTCCCGGCAGTCCGGCAATTCCAAAAGAACTGATGGTCACTACAATTAACACCATAATGTAGAAACCTAGATTCATTTCTACCCCTATACTCTGGCCTAATACGATTGCAACCATTGCTGCATATAATCCTGCACAGCCATTCATACCCATATTAGCGCCTAGACTTCCAACAAAACTTGCAACTCCTTCATTCATATCGAATTTCTGATGTAATGTTTCAATTAATACAGGAAGAGTTCCCATACTAGATCTTGACGTAAATGCTAATAGAAGTGGTTCTAATCCATTTTTTATATACTTCATTGGAGAAATGCCTTTCGTCCATGCAATCATAAGATGAACCATAAACATAAGGGCTATCCCTAGGTAAAGTACGATAATAAATTTAATGACAGAAAGTAAAATACCCACACCTCTTGACGTGATTGTGTTAGCTAATAACGCAATCACTGCATACGGCATGAACTTAATTACCGTCATGGCTACGCTTAATATAATCTTATAGAATGCCTCCACCCATTTAATAAATGGTTCAATTACCTCAAAATGTTTCTTGGTTAATCTTCGAATCGCCATTCCGATGAAGCCAGCAAATATTACAACACCAACTATATTTCCTTCTGCCATCGCTTTTATAACATTCGCTGGTATTTGCTGTCTCAATGTGTCAATGATCGAACTCATTTCTCTTATTTCTGCACTTTGATTGTCTATTGCCATTCCCATTTCTAATGAGAATATTCTACTGATTACGATGCCTATCAAAGCAGCAACTAAGGTTGTCCCAACCAGCATTCCTATTGTTCGCACGGTCATTTTCCCTAGGTTCTCACCCTGCATATTCATAATTACTTTCACTATAGATAAGAATACCAGAGGCACTACAAGCATCTTAAGTAAATCAATGTACCCATTACCTATGAATCCATACCAACTGGATACTTCATTTAACCAAGTAATATCCCCTGGCTTTTCTGGAAAACCTGCCACCAATTGAATGATGATTCCAAGAAATAGCCCTAATAGTGTTCCTATAATCATACGGTTAGAAAACTTTATTTTTCGTTTCTCAAAATAACGTATTCCCCTGAACAAAAGTAATATAATTCCAATAAAACCAATCGTATGCATACTACTCAATAATAAAAACTCTTTAAAAAATATACTAGAATTCACTCTGCTGTCACTCCTCTATTCCTACTAATCCAGTATGATTTTATGATATATTCTCCTCAATGTAAAGACTTTAGCTATTGTTAAAAGTTACCAGTGCAAGTTTAACTTGTCCTAATCTTGTCCTAATCTTAGATTTATTTTGATGTATCCAATGTATAGTAGACTTATACTATTTTAAGGAGGAACGATAATGCGAAAAAAACATTTAGCGATTACAGTAACTACACTACTATCTGTACTATGTTTATGTGCAGTAGCTTTACTTCTCTGTAATAGGGGAAAAACTTCCGGAAAACAAGATGGACTGTCAGAGGACTACACCTTCGTTTACGATGAGGTCGTAGGTCTATCACTTCCTATTATGGAAGATTGGATTATAGTAGGTGAAGGTATAGAACGCACTCAAACTGATTATGCCAAACTAGGGGGTGAATCCCCGGAGCAGTGTGTTGAGGAACTGAAGAATTATGGTATATACTCTCAAACACTAACGTCGGACTTTAGTTGCGTCTATCAGGTTAAGGGTTTATTTGATATAACGACTGAATCATATAGTAAGCTTTCCCAGGAGGAACGTCAAAAAGCGGATAATTCGATACTTGAAGTCTACAAAGAAGATAATGCTTCTATAGAATCAACGGAATACTGTACGATTAACAATACTGTTTGGTTTCATGCAGTCCTTAAATACGAAGCATCCATAATTGAACTATATATTGGTACCCTTAATAATCAAGACATAAACATTCAATTTATGTACAACGCAAAGAATAGCAATGGATTCATTCCAGCTACTATTATGAACAAGGTAACTGTTGGACAAGTGGAACCCCCATCTACTCCAACGAACACCAACTTCCTACAGCAGTTAAAAAAGACCGTACAGATGAATAACCTACCTCTCTGGGTCTTTGGTGCCATTTTGCTATGTATCCTATTATATGGTGTCAAATTTGCTAAACGAAAAGAATTCTTTGAGGATAGTATGTCTCTAAAAGTTGCAAAAGGAATTCAGGGTTTCTCCGCACTAGGGATTGTCCTTCACCATCTGGTACAGAAGTTGGCAGGAGCAGATCTAACAGGTATCTCTTATTTCGAAAATATTGGCGTATTGTTTGTAGGAATCTTCTTTTTCTTCTCTGGCTATGGATTGCTTGTTAGCTACAAGACTAAGGAAAACTATCTACACGGATTTCTAAGAAAACGACTCCCTATCCTACTACTCCCATTTTTCATATCCTCCTGGATGTACATTCTGGTGAAGTATATGACTGGTGAAGGGATCGAGACAAAAAAACTAATCCAATTTCTTACCGGTTTTAAACTTTCCAATTCAAACTCCTGGTATGTAATTGAACTATTGGTGCTATACCTTGTATTTTATCTCACCTTCCGCTTGATAAAAAATAAGAATGTGGCATATGCAATCAACGGCCTCTTTGCTCTTGCCCTAGTGGTAGTCTCTCTTCTATTAGGACACAGTGAACGAGGGGAGGACTGGTTTATGGGTGAGTGGTGGTTTAACTCCACTTTACTATTCTTCGTTGGTATGTCCTATGCTAAATTTAGACATAAACTACTGCCACTCATTAAGAGATTCTACTGGTTTCTACTTCCAGGCTTTGTGGCAGGCTTTGGCGTATTGTATCACTTTACAACTAAAAAGATCTCTAGCGGTGGCTATTGGACAGAAACTGAAACCAGTATGGCTTATATGGATAAGTTCTCCACTTTGGTTGTGCAATTACCAATGATCATCTTCTTCATCGTTGCGCTGCTACTTATCAGTATGAAAGTACAGTTTGGGAATCGATTTGTCCGTTTTATTGGAACTTTTACACTGGAACTGTATCTTGTACAGAATCTTTTTATCGGATGTATGAAGGATGTAGGTATCATTAGAAATAACCCGCAATTTGTACTAGCAGTCTTTGTATTAAGTATAATAACTGGTTGGGCACTTCATCGTCTCTGCCACAATATACTAAATCTGTTTCAGAGACTAGGGAGTAAATCACAACAGGATGTTTCCCTTACTACAAAAGTTACCATCCATTCTCGAAATAATTACATAGATGTTTTCCGCCTGATTATGTGCTTTTTAGTTGTCTGTATCCATATTCCATTCCCTGGCCAGGTGGGTGATATCATTATTACCTACGGAAAGACAGCAGTACCATTTTTTATAATTGTATCCGGTTATTTATCCTACAGAGAAGATTCCCAAATCTTTTCTTCACGGTTAAAGAAGCAGGGAGCAAGGTTACTTAGTCTTGCTGTATGGGCTAATTTCCTTTACGCACTGGTATTCTTCCTACGTAATGGAGCAGACGCCTTTAACAGTCTGATTACAGATGAGTCACTTTACAACCTAATCTTCCTCAATGAGTCACCATTTGCATCTCACCTGTGGTTCCTTGGTTCCTTGCCCTTTGCCATTGGTATCATGCTGTTCCTTAATAAGATCAACGTTGCTAGTAAAGTCATCTATGCCTTTCCTCTATTACTGGCCATCTACTTTATTTCCTGGCGAAAGGATGGCAATATGACCTACATGTTGCAGTACCGTAATGCGATTGCCTGTACCTTATCCTACTTTATGGCTGGATGTGTACTCAGTAAGCATCAGACATGGATAAAACAACATATCAAACCTGCTGTTGCAATAATCGCTAGCTCTCTCCTATTTTCTGTTGTAACAGTTGAGTATATTCTATGTAAAAATATTGCCATTCCATATATTAGCACCGAACTACTGACCTTTGCTCTGGTATTGTTTTGCATCGTATGTAATAAGGAACCAAAAGATGCATACCAAGATAGTAAATATGTCAAAGCAAGTTCTCTCTCACCGTATGCGTTAGGTAAGAACTGCTCCCTTAACATCTACATCTTCCATGTTGCATTTATTAGCATACTTATGACATTCTTAGGTAAAGAGAATAGATTGCTAACAGATATAGGCCCTATCTTAGTATTTATAATTACTTTAGTCTTTACTTATGCTATTTCATTTGCACAAAAAGTAATAAAAAGCAAAAAATAGATAAATAGCACTAAAATATGGTATAATATAACATACATTACGATGATATGGGGGATATGATGAAGGAACGGATATTGATTGTAGAAGATGAAAAAGCAATTCAAAAGATACTGATGACATATCTGGAAAATGCCAACTACACCACCTATGTGGCTTCTGACGGCATGGAAGGCTACATGATTTATAATCAGGTACAACCAGATATGGTAATTGTTGATGTCATGATGCCAAAACTTAATGGGTATGAACTATGCAAACTTATCCGCAGTGAAGCAGATATTCCTATTATAATGCTGACAGCACTTGGCAGTGAAGAAGACCAGATAAAAGGCTTTGATTATCTTATCGATGACTATATCGTGAAACCTTTCTCCATGTCCTTGTTACTCAAACGTGTAGAGGCAGTCTTTCGTCGACAAACAACTAAGTCCTTTGGAAATATACTTACCTATAAGGACCTTGCTATTGACCTAGATGGTCATACTGCCTACATAAATAAAGAAGAAGTTATTCTAACTACAAAAGAATTCGAGATCCTAAAACTTTTTCTGCAGAATCCTGGTAGGGTTTACACAAGGGAAATGATATATGAACTTCTCTGGGGAGATTCCCTACTAGGAGCAGAAAAACTAATTAATACTCATATTGGGAACATCCGTAAGAAACTAAACCGGGACTATATCCAGACTGTTAGAGGGGTGGGGTATAAAATTGAAAAAAAGACTGACATTTAATCTGAATACAAAAGCATTCCTGGTAATCTTTTTACTTCTTTCCAGTATATGTGACATCGTCTATACGATCGTGATTATTAATTTTCCAGCAACCTATGTAAATAACTATCAATCATCCATTAAAGAGGATGTCCAAGCTATCCTTGCCGATAGCTTTGGAACATCCTCTTTACAGGAACTACAGTCACTTATACAACCGGTAGCTGATAAATATAATATAAACATCTATGTAGCAGACCTTAACAGTGCTTATACAGGTACGATTGTTCAAGGATTTACAGACCAAAATAGTGTTTCCTTAGAAATTTTAGATATTGGACAAATCTTATATACCACGGGTAACAAATATGTATATACATTGAAAGACATGGCGGAACCAGGACAGGAAATTCGTGTAAGAGATGTACTCATTTCCCAGATGCCCATAATATTCTGCATTATACTAGGATTATCGATAGCCTCTTCCTTCCTGGTTGCTTGTATCGTTACCAGACCAATCCGTAAGCTAAGTGAGACCTCGATACTGCTAGCCAAGTCAGAGAAGACTAAGATACCATATATGCATCGTAAAGATGAAATTGGACAGTTATCCACTAATCTTTCATGTATGTATGATGGGCTTCAACATTCTCTGGAGAATGAGCAACATCAACGAATTCTCCGTGACAAGCTCTTTCAATCTGTTTCTCATGAGTTAAAGACTCCTATCACTATCCTACAAGGGGAGCTAGAAGGAATGCTCTATAATATGGGAGATTATAAGGATCGAGATACCTATATTGCCCATTCCTTAGAAGTAGTACAGGATATGGCTAAACTGGTTCATAAAATTCTGGATATTTCAAAAGGGACTTCTTCCTATGAGATAAAGGATTGTAATCTCTCTCAGTTAGTTTTTACACAGTGTCAGCGCTATATTACCTTAGCCAATCAAAAGAACATTGATTTTGTATATGATACAGGAAACGATATTACTACACCAGCAGATACTGAAGCATTTGGCAGAGCCATTTCCAATCTACTCTCTAATGCTATCAACTATTCCCCTGAAGGAGCCACCGTTTTAGTACATGTGGAAGAACATTTCCTCTACATAGAGAACTCTGGCATTAATCTACCTGAGAATTGTATCGAGGATCTCTTTGAACCATTTGTACGGTTGGAAGATTCTCATAATCGTGATTACGGTGGAAGTGGTCTCGGTCTTTACTTTGTAAAATCCATCCTCGAGGCACACCAAAAGAGCTATGAAATGAAAAATACTGACACTGGTGTCAGATTCACAATTCAGTACTAGAATCTAATACTAGAATTAAAATAAATTAATCATTTAAAACCCTGAGTTCAGGATAATAGAGTTTCCTTGGTAATATTCTTAACTGGGCAGGATTTGTTATTAGAAGTGCGTTAATATCGGCGTATTGGAACTCAATATTCAGTTTTAATTTCGGGTGTCCTTATGTGCACCCAGATGGTAAATTTCGCCCTAGGGTCTTCAAATTAATCTCCCTGGGGCATATCACCGTAGGTAAGAGCCTTTCGATTAATTTATAGATCGTGGTTAATTTTTTAGGTGGTGGGCGTCCTTAAGTTGAGACATAATTAAATTCTGATATTTCCTCTATCCCATTCTTGAAGAAACATTTTAGCTTCAAAACCAACTAAGCCTTTTCTGCTCTGTAATTCTCCTAGTACATCTCTCGCATCATCTGGTAATATCCCTATTAAACTAGATGCCACATTTAACTTTACATAATCATTATTATGTTTCATACTTGGGATTAATAAATAAAGTTTACAACTCTCTACTAATTGTTTTCGAATTTTTCTAATAATACTTGATTGCTTATTTGCAGTTTTAGATTCTCCTAGTTCTATTGATTCACCGTATTTAATTGACGCATCTATGAATTTTTCAACTAATCTTTCCATCTCTTAATTTACCTCCCTAATCAAACGGAACAAATTGCTATCCATTGCTCGTTTCAATTACATCTCCGTATTTCTTTAATACATTCATACCAAAATCAAATTGTTGTTGAAAACTTTGTCCACTTAACCACTGCCTAACCGTCAATCCATTAGTAAAGCCAGAAGCTGGAATGGATGAATAATATCCACTTATTTTGGCATGAACTGTACCTTTTCCCAACATTGACACCTGGGATATCACAATTCATTTTTCTTAATTAGGTGGTGGCGTCCTTAAGAGGAGACCTAATAAATATTATCCGAAAATAATTCGAACCGTGTTTTCATTCATATTTCTCTGAACTTCTTGTATAATACTCTCAATTTGCTCTTCTAGAAGTTTTTCATGCTCATGTGGTGGTTCCCAACATTTCATTGTATCCCTATACGCCATAAATTTCCTGCCTACAAGCATTTCTCCTCCTGCTTTTACTACATATCCATTCTCTAAATCAAATTTCACATAACTACTGGTACCTCTTATTTTCATATTCTTACCTCACGAAAATAATTTTTTCAACACCCGTTTTAGGGTCAATTTTTTATGAGTGAAATAGCTTTTATTTTTCTTTATTAAAATCAAACACTATAGTTATTATACTTCCATCACATAATAGGAATTGTATTTCGTTCCGTCATGACCTATGAGAAAATCCTCTGACAGCTGAAAACCGATTTTCTCCAATACATAAATACGGTTCAATGCGATTGGGATAGCTTTCGTCGCAATCTTATTACATTGAAATAACTCTTTCACCTCAGGGATTATAATGCTTAGAATACTTTCAATATGGTCTTTCGTTTCATAATCACTTCTTAAATCCAACCGAAGCAATCCACAATGATTTAAAAAATCATCTGCAAGCCGATGAAAAAGCTCAATTGTTCCAATCACTTCATTGGTATACCTGTCTTGAATTGCCCATCGTACAAAGTACTTATTTTCATAGGAAAATTCCCAGAACTCTATTACTTTTTGCATTTGCTCCATTGATTGATAATAAAAGTTATCGCCATTGCAATTGTCCGAATTAAACAATGGCACTGCCTTTTCATCGGAATATACTTTCAGTAAATCCGTAATATCCCTTTTGGTATTTATTGCACGTAAAGTAAAATGATCATTCTCTAAAGTAGGAATTTCTGCGTAAACATCCGATCTCATAATTGTATGTACCTCCATATATTAGCTACTATTTTTTTATGTATGTTTTATTGGATGTCTTATCACTGTTTTACTTTTTTCTGGCTTAACTTTTCTTGCGTCTGTCATATAGATCTCATGATGCAAGCGTTTATCATTAATATCATTTACATAACCGTTTTCTTTTAGAAACTCATCCATAATTGCAACAGTTTTCGGTTCATCATCATATGATCCATAATGCATTATTTGAACACAGAGACCTTCTTCCATCATCAAAAACTCTGCCTTAGAACAATCAATTTTTTTCTTTACTGTTGCAGTTTTCACTGCCCAACTAAAATCTTTTTCTGCGACAAAATCAGGCAAACGAATAACAGAAATCCACTGAAAAGAATCTTTATTGCTATAATCCACACCGTCTACACCATCCTGCCACCAAAAACCTTCCAATGGTGGTACAACGTATTCATAAAATCCTTCAATTTTGTAATCCGTTTTATAACTCATTTTCAAGGTGTATGCCAGAGCATATAATACAGCTAATGCCTGTTGGTATTCTCCGCCTTCCACATTCGGATTTCCTTTCCCTCTGACAGCAATGTAATTCGCCTTTGGAACCTGAACAATCTCAGGCTTGTTTTTCGGCAGATAGAATTCCTTATATTCTTTTTTAAAATCAAACGCCATAACGATGATACCTCCATATAATAATCGATCAAAACAATGCACTCGTTCTATGTTTCAAATCAATTATCTCACACATAATATGACATCTATATGTCATATTTGTACACATTTTTGATTATCATTTTTTTACTATAAATGGAGATGAATTTTACCCAAATTAATCTTAATTCTTAAGCATTTTTCCTATAAGTAACCTTCATCTTTTTTGACCTTCCAGCTTTTTTACCGATGACATAAAACAAATACCCAATCGGCTTTTTTAAAAAAAATACTTTTACTTCCGGTGCGTAAACAGTTTTTTCACGACATTCTTTGGTCCAATGCACGCCATCTTCTGTCTCATATTCAGTTCCTGGAACATATGACAATGATATTCCACGGAATAAATTATATGGTATCAGCAATGAAATCGCTGGACTATGTAATTTTTTTGAAGAAATATCTTTATAAAATTTACTCACGATTCTTTTTAACGAGTGTAATGACTTATCCTTTGGAATATATGCATTCCAACTAATTGAGGCCTTCGAAAAAAGATAGCATCGATTAAAACCTATCCCCTTCAGCGTCTTTTCGATGCTCTTGGCTGCTCCTCGTGCTCCTACTCCTCCTGCCGTAGTAATGATTAATGCTTTACTAGTAAAAAAATGTGGTCTATGAAGCATAAAACAAAGATGGTCAAAAAAGTTTTTTAGCAGCGCGGTTTCGCGGACATTATACGTGGACGATGCAATAATGACTCCGTCTGCGTTATCGATTTTTTCAATTAGCTTTCCTATTACATTATAGTGTGGACATTTGTCATGACCTACTCGAAAACAATTACTGCATCCAATACAAAATGGTATCTTTTCTTGCATTAGGTGTACTTCTTCAAACTCGATCTCTTTGTCACAAGTTAACAAATCTAATTTTGCTTGTTCCACCAATTTCCATGTATTCCCTTTGTGCGGACTTCCATTAATAATTAATACTTTCATATCAATTATCCTCTCTTTCTTTCTTAACCAGACAAAAATTAACTTTAATACACAGTATGTCCTTTTGGTAGGTTGCCACAATTGTCTCTTAGCACTGAATACTATGAATGGGATACCCTTGATCAGTGGAAGCTCCTTTTCTCCTGTCATACCTGGTAGTATTAAATTCAATAGTATCAAATCTGGTCTTTTCTGTGCTAAGAGCATCACTGCCTCTGTACCTGAATATGCCCTAAGAATGTCATACCTTTCTTGTCTTAGTACTTCTTCGACCATATCACCAATATAAATATCATCGTCGATCTAATAATCTATGTTGCCTTTAATCCCAGTCGCTTACAACTCTCTTATTTTTTACAGTTGTGTCATTCAAATTAATATAAGATCTTTTGCGACACTTAATCAATACCTTTCTACCAGTTTCATTTCGCGTATAATAAGTTGAAAAATTCCCCGTGTGCTTTTTTAGATAAGCGGACAAAATCTCAACATTTTCTTTTTTCGTAGCAATGACGGATGGACAACCATAGCTAAGTAAGTGTAACAGCATTCTTAGTTTTCCTATCCCATAACTCTTTACTAGAATATAACGTGGATTCTGAAATGGGGACAATAGCTCTTGCATCGCCCTTGCAAATACATGCTTTTCATGCAAAGTAGCATTCGTTAAACAGCAATAAATGAAACTTCTAGTGATATCTGAATTAATTTTGACCGTAGCCTCTTTACTCTCTATCTCACCAATATCCTTAAGAGTACTTAAGATACACGTTGACAGGGTTACAATTGTCTTCTTAGGTGAAAAATAACGCACGATTCTATAGAATCCAACAAAAGTAATATAAGCTAAAATTATAGCAGCAAAAATCCCAACTATAAACTCAGAGAATGAATTTTTGGTCTTCAAAGCAATAAATCCACTGATCGTACAGAAGTTAATCCCAATACTCATAATCATTAATTGGATAAAATTAATAAATAAAAAACCTTTTGGTTGCACCGACTTTGGAATTTCATTCATTTCTTGAATTTCAGTATAATTTAAGCCACATACAGTACCATCCCATCGGCTTTTCACTGTTTCTCTAGCAGTTGATAACTCTAGCATTTTCTCATTAATTTGAGATATACCACGTTGATTAAAAGGGGGTTTTATAATATCAAGTCGCTCAATCCCATTCTCAATCATGTTCTTTGAATAGGCAGGAGCTAAAAAACAATGAAAACGACGTTCGAGCGTTGCATAGTCATCACTCTCGAGTGTATCTTCATCTAATAATGGCTTGCTAAGCAGTTGAGACATCTTACTTTCTAAGATAAGTGGTGGTTCCAACGTCACCAGATGCCATATATTAGAAACCTTTTCTGGCTGATTTTCATCAACCCGAATCGCTCGTCCACGCATTTGATTCGAAAATACATAACTCCCAATGAAGCTTGCGAGAATAAGGGAATTAATGCAAGGTGAATCCCATCCTTCCCCAAGTAATGATTTCGTTCCCACAAGCACTTGAAATAATCCATTTGAAAATGCTTGTGTCATAATTTCCACTTTATTTTTATTTGAACCACTAAAAGTAACTTCTAAATAACCCGTATTCACAATCATCTTAGAAGTGCATAAAACATTCTTTGCTTTAGCTATATGTTCGATTTCCAGTTGTATCTCTTTATGAATGATCACCAATGTTCCAGATAAGACTGCGATCCTAACTTGGTCGCCGCAGCTACGTCTTATCGATTCAAAGATTGGAACCGTACCCATCGTAGTAATCGAATCATCACTTCCGATCATTTTTACTAAATCCTTTTTAATGTAATCGGTAAGTATTAACATTCTTAAATTCTCTTTTAAGTTGCTTGATTCGCTTTGTACAATTTTATTAATACTATCTAGCTTACCCATGGACGATAGCAACAACTTTTTCACTTGATCATTAGACTTTAACTGAACTTTCTTTTTCTCAATTAAAGAACTTTCTGAAAGCATCTTATTTAATCTTAAAGACACTTCACTTGAAAAGATTGTCGGCGTATCAAGAATAAATTGAAATGCAGTTTCCGCATAAAGAAGAGAAAATGCTGGTAGCCTACCACTTGGAAATAACAATTTAATTAGTTGTTTCGGTAACTTCATCCCACGATGTTTTTAGAAGATATAATCTTGATGTGGGCAAAGGTTATTCTGAGCTACTAACTGAGGTACATAGATTTCTTCATCAATTTCACCACATAAATCGATATACTTTTTCCACTCACTTGGAGTACTATCATAAGGTGGTGTCGCTGTTAACGATATGATCGTAACTTGCTTTCCAATTGCACTAATAAAACATTGAAGTGCTTTATGCCATTCATTTTTTAGATGATGCGCTTCATCTAGACAAATTGTCTTTATATTGGCCTTTTTTATTACATCTAATAAGTCAAAATCTGAAAAATCGATGATATCAGTATTTGTAGAAGTGTCATCGTCATTTTCCTCACTGATTGAAAGCTTATTAAATGCAGCATAAAGTGCCTGATAAGTGATCGATGTTATTTGAGAAGGCCGATGTAAATCATATGATAAATAATCAGTAATATCCTGGTCAGAAGAGAGGAAATTGTTCTTAATTCTTTCTCCCCATTGCTGTCGAATTGTTACTGTTGGGCTTAAGATCAGCGCCGGGTTACCAAGACGGCAAATCAACTCGATCCCAAGTGTTGTTTTACCACTACCAGGTGCTGCTACAATATGAATTTTACCATCCTTAAGATACTGATTCGAATGGTCAAGGACATTCTTCTGATAATCACGAAACTCTCCGTTAAAGCTTAACTTATCAACCATACTCCTAACCCCACCTTCGTAAATTAATACTTTTTCTCTATTATTCGACACTTTTGCTCATGTCCTTATTTTACACCTTAAGCGCTTACTTTTCTACCATCATTTTCCTTGTCCTTATAATGATATTGACATTTCTGTATGCCTTTAGTATATTTTAATTCGGTCTTTTTATAATGTATTTATTTGCAACTCGCTAATTGTAATACAATACATTATGATTTGCTGTTAATAATTTTAAAGAGGTGTGAAAATGTGGTTTCTATTTGCTCTGTTGACTACCTTTGCCTGGGGTACTGCAGATTTATTTTATAAAAAGGGCTCCGATAGTAATGATAAATACAGTCACATTAAAATTGTGATTATGGTTGGACTTGTCATGGGAATACATGGTTTCTGGTATATGTTGTCGAATGACCTTCAGTTCTCTTTGTTTCAGCTAGTACGTTATTTTCCTGTTTCACTATGCTATATCTTGTCGATGACAATTGGCTATGTAGGACTTCGGTATATTGAATTATCAATCTCCTCTCCGATTCAGAATTCATCTGGAGTAGTTACTGCTATACTGCTTTTCATCTTCTTTAAGCAAGATCTTAGTTGGTTAGAAATCGTCGCAATCATGATTATTTCTGTTAGCGTATTTGCCCTTGCTTACTTGGAAAAAAAGAAGGAAGACGAAGAATTGGCTTTGAATAATGTCAAAGTTGATCGAAAATATCAAATAGGTTTTCTAGCCATCCTATTCCCTATCCTATATTGCATTATTGATGGACTTGGAAGCTTTGCAGATGCAATTTATCTCGATGAAATGGCTCTTATTAGCGAAAATGATGCTTTATTAGCTTACGAATTCACTTTCTTTCTCTGCGCTATTATTGCTTTCATTTACTATACAATCGTTAAAAAGCAGAAATTTAATTTTATCAAAGAACGTAATAAGGGGTTTGCCGCTATCTTTGAAACTATTGGACAATTCTTTTATGTTTTTGCGATGTCTGGCAAAGCAATTATAGCTGCTCCACTGATTGCAGCCTATAGCATCGTCTCTATTCTTCTGTCACGTATTTTCTTAAAAGAAAAACTGACAAAGAAGCAATATATCATCATCTTTTTTGTAATCATAGGAATCATAATGCTTGGAATATCGGATGAGTTATAAAACGTAATAATAAACAAAAGAGATAGCGTTTTGAACCGACACTTAAAAGCTAAATTAAAATCTAACACTTAACAGATGAAAGCTCACTTACTGCATAAAAGTGCAGTAAGTGAGCTTTAAACTAACATCCAATATACTAAATTAATCCCGCCTTCTTCAAAAGCCTTATAATAACAGTTGCACTTTCTCCCCTCGTAAGGTTGCCGTTTGGATAAAGCATGCCCTTTTTATCGCCAACAAAAATAACATTCTTTACACAGATTGCTGCTGACTGCCTTGCATTTAATGATATTTTGTCAGAATCCTTAAACTGATTAAGTTGACTTTCAATATCGGTCTTAGATACTTTTACATCCATACCTGCTACATCCATAGCTTTTACAAGCATTGTCATTGCCTGTTCTCTAGTAATTAAGTCTTGTGGTCCAAAATTTCCGTTCGAATATCCATCCATGATACCATACTCATATGCTGTATAAATATAGTAATAAGAAGGATCACTCTCTTTAACATCATTAAATTCATGTTGGACATTTGTTCCTTTTAGTCCAAGTGCTTTTACAACCATTGAAGCAAATTCTGCTCTTGTAATAGCTCTTTTAGGAGCAAAATTTGAATTTCCTACTCCATCATCAATTAATCTTGAGCCAACATCATTTACATAATTCTTTGACCAGTGTTTTTCTGCATCCTTAAATGTTACGGAATTCCAAATTAATGTATATGTACTATTCGTAAGACTATTTATCCTTGCATGATATTTTCCATCGATAAATTGTACTACAGTAGGCACATGTGAGAAGGTTCCGCCTTCATTCAGTAATACACCTGTAGTTATTGTATTAATATCAATTCCCTCTGGTAAAATCACAGTTCTCGCAACGTAATCGTTAAATTGAGAGACATGAACAGTATTACTACCATTTGTAAAAGTTATTTCAAAATCAACTGGATTTATTACCAACTTGTAATTATTCATTGTTGCTGTATTGTTAGCTATTGTTTGTATCTCCTCTGATGATTTAGAAACACTGATATTTACTTTGATATCTTTTAAATCCAGGCTACCAATTCTCTTCGAAATATTATCAATATCAATATCTTTAGCAGGAATAACATAACTAATATTATCCGATTTAACCACAATATTCATATCTTTATTAAGCATATACTCTATAGTTTGTGCGCTAAGCTGTCCTATTGCAATATCCGAATTGTTACTTACAGGAATTATAATAGTACTACCATCATTTTCTTCATTAAGACTATTGATCAGCTTTTCATCATCTAGTATAATTGTTGTTTTCTTTTTCCCGTTTTCCACTTTAATATCTGAGGATGCAAAATACACTTTATCGTTGTTAATAAGTATTTCTACAACTGGAGTAGGGGTGGTTACTGAAGTATCTGATGGTAAAGTGATCGTGTTCCTTGCAAAGTTTGCAGTTACTGTGATATTGCCTGTTACATTACTTTCCATTCTAGTTGCTGTTGTAACACCATCGCTCCACCCTACAAAATGATACCCACTGTTTGGTATTGCTGTAACTGCTGAACCATTAGCTCCACTATTTACGGTCTGTGTTGCTGTTCCTGTTATTGTTCCGCCTGTTCCTGCTGTGTAGGTTAGCATATATACATTGGCTGCCACTGTTACGGTAACCGTATATTTCTGTGTCGTACTATCTGCTGCAGTTACGGTATATTCTACAGGGTTTGTGAAGTCCTGTGCTACTCCTGTATCTGGTGATACACTTGCTCCCGTATGAGTAATCGCAGGTACCAATGCACTTACATCTGTTCCGTATGGAACGGTCAATGCTATTGTTTTGCTTGTTTCATTTACTATTCCAATTACATTCGGAGTTAATTTGCTAAAGTCAAAGGCTGTGATTGCCTTTGCAGAATCTGCTACCACTGATACGGTGACCGTATATTTCTGTGTTGTGCTATCTGCTGCAGTTACGGTATATTCTACAGGGTTTGTGAAATCCTGCGCTACCTCTGTATTTGGTGATACACTTGCTCCTGTATGAATTATCATTGGAACCAACTTAGTTACATCTGTTCCGTATGGAACAGTCAATGCTATTGTTTTGCTTGCTTCATTTACGGTTCCAATTACATTCGGAGTTAATTCGCTAAAGTCAAAGACTGTGATTGCCTTTGCAGAATTTGCTGCCACTGTTACAGTAACCGTATATTTCTGTGTTGTGCTATCTGCTGCAGTTACGGTATATTCTACAGGTTTTGTGAAGTCCACTGGCACTCCTGTATTTGGTGATATACTCACTCCGGTATGAGAGATCGTAGGTACCAATGCAGTTACATCTGTTCCGTATGGAACAGTCAATGCTATTGTTTTGCTTTCTTCATTTACGGTTCCAGTCACACTCGGAGTTAATCCGTTAAAGTTAAAGGCTGTGATTGCCTTTGTAATCTCCACAGTCCCGTCATATGTTTTTATGTAGGTAAATGTGTCTGTAATTAAAGGGGCTGTCTCATCCTTATAGATACCACCATCAATATATTCAGTGGCAAATACCAAGTTGCTTTCAGAAAATAAAATTAAAAAACATAATAAAATTGCTAAACATATCTTTTTCATTTAATCATCCTTCCATTTGTGACTTAATCAATAGCCATTACCTTCTCAACCATTCATCTCAACAGCAGGGTTAATATACTTCTTTATAGCATTAGCTCGTTTCAACAGTTCCACCTGTACTTGCCCTTGCTGATATGAAAGTCCTAGCATTACGGTTGGTTAATAGTATATTAATAATATACTATTTTACATATTTTTTCAATTTATTCTTTAAATCACCATTTGCATAGTTAGGGACTTTTACCCATTAAATACGTGCGCCGCTAGGAGCACCCCAAAAAAACAGCCCACCGATAAGGCGAAGCTGTTTTTTGTATTACTATTTACATAGAAGCTGATATAGTGGCCTGAATCAATCCTTTATGATCCAGTTTAGAAAGTTCTTTTACTTTATCCATATTCAGTCCAGTAGCTTTAGTCTTTCTTCATTTCGTCTTAACCTTCTTTCTATCTTTGCCTCTGGAAATATATAAGATATGGACTGTAACTGCGATACCTATAAAAATAAGAATGGTTGAAATCCAGAAGCTTTGAATTATAACTATAGAAATTAGTAACATTCCCCATAACCAGATCATACTGATCAGAACAGTCTTAAACGATAATCCTGTTTTATTTACGTAATTCTGGATATGTTCTCTAAAAAAAGGAAGCATTACTATCTTGTTTTTAATACAAGGTGCTGACGATAAGCATGCAACAGAAGCCAACACAAAAGGTGTTGTCGGCCACACTGGTAATAGTATGCCAATCGCCCCTAAACATAGAAATAGAATTCCGAGTACTGTAAGAAAAATGGCTTTTAAACTCAATTTTTAATCACACCTTTAATTGATATTAAGCAATAGAACCTTTACTCATCTTCTCATAAGTGCGATTAGTTATTTTGCACATCGTGGCGTTCCCGTAATCAATCCTATCTTTCCCTTCGCTCATAAGCCTTTCTCTTCACTACTATGCCTTTCCCTTCACTTTAATGTCGGCATTTTAATACCCCCTAGCGTACCTTAATTGGAACATAAATATCAAGCTGGTGATATCCAAGTGCCGCCTTAATTTCGTCGGTTGGGTTTACCATATGACAAAGTGTCCGATGGCCTGGTCGATCGTCAAGCTCAAAGCCACTGGTTTCTAGCCATTTTTTTATACCGTCATAAACTCTGCCGTTAATATCGTCATCTCCATCCACAGACATAGCGGCTGCATATAGTCCACCTTTAAAATCTATGAGTTCATATGGCTTTACATCTTCTTTAGTTACCCAGTCTTCTACAGCCCAAATCCAAACTGCTCTCATATCTTCCTCAAACCAAAGAAAATCGGGTGCACCATATATCATTTTTTTAACTAAATGGTTATGTTCTTCCTGCCATTGCTGAAAAGTACCCATAACATTGTCAATAGTGTCTAAACCTGAGGAAAACGCCTTGAATGGATTTATCTGAATCACTCTAACCTCAGGAGCTTTTTTCATCTTTTCAGTAACATCGAATAGCCGATTCGCATTGGATGGGTTACCGTTATAAGGTACATTAACAAGCTGTCCTTCAATCTCCTTAGCCTTATCATAGAGCATCTTAACATCAGAATCGTTCCCAAAATCAGCCCGCTCGATCTGATGGATAAACTCCAAAACAATCTCTTTGAGTTCGTGAAGAAGGGCAACCTCACCGTCAATATCCTCTACTTTTTTACCCAGTACCTCCAATACGGTTTCAGAACCTGAAGTGTTGAATATACGCTGTATGTCCCTGATACTAATGTTTAACTTACGTAAAATAAGAATTTGCTCCAATCTTTTAACAGCAATATCATCATACAACCTGTATGCGTAGTCGTTACTTCTAGTACTAGTGATTAACCCCATATCTTCATAATAACGTAATGTGCGAGCGGATATATCATACTTGGACGATAAATCTCTTATTTTAATTAGATCGTTCATGATAAAACCTCCTTATGTATATGTTAAGTTAAGTATAAACGCTTCCCTAACGACAGAGTCAATACCTTAATATGTAATATTCAACAAAATCAAGAACAGCAAAAATACTATGAAATATCATTTCTATGTTCTAAATTATACTCTATTTAATCAACAGAAACAATGTTAGTGAGTGTGTTCCTTGAATACGATATAGCAATTTATCACATATCTTTTACTTACCTATATAATATAATGTAGGACATTATAAGGAGTGAATAATTGAATAACAACTTAATATTTGTACGTCAATCACTAGAGCTACACCTTTTTTTTGCGAGAATTATGAAGGAACACTCCTTCTTTCTTCAGCTAGGGTTTACTCCTAGGGATATAGAATATGCACAAAGAGCGAATGCATTTCGAATGGATTTTGATAAACTTTTAATGGAAGTTGTATTGCTTTCTGATGGTGTTGTAAGTAATGATGTTATAAAATCTGGAGAAGTAATAACACCGTATACACTTAAGGCTGAAAAAGCTTCAGCATTTTACACAGGAATCGATATACCAAGTAATATTACAGAAGCAGAGGCAAATTTGGCAAGTGCAACTAACGATGTAGCAACTATGTCACTTGTAGATAAAGTATCAAAAATAAATAGTAGGGCCATACCATTAATTTCCCGTTTGATTCATTTTAAAACTGAAATATTAAATAATGTATTAGGCTGCCAGATGTTTACTGTCAATTATCCATTATTGATCGATCATATTATGAGGGAAGCAAAATTATACTTGAATATGGTTATAAGACTTGAAAGAAGAATATTTACAAACCTGCATAGAGATGCACTAGAGCAGGAAGCTTTTTGGAATCGAATTATGGCTGAACATTCTAAGTTTATTCGAGGATTTTTAGATCCGACAGAAGAAGAGTTATTTAAGGTAGCGAATAATTATGGTAATGAGTTTGACGAGTTAACCAAGAAAGCTTTAAGTGCTATGGATCGAACATTACCTTTTGATCAAGTTACCAAGGATAGTCTGCAAGCAACCTTAGAATTAAGAGATTTCAAAGCTCAGGCAACGCAAGGATTGCTTGATTGCAATATTAAATCCATCATAATCCCACTATTAGCTGATCACACATTACGTGAAGCAAATCATTATATAAGATTATTAAAAATGTTTGAATAAGAACTTTTATAATAATGTAAGAGTAGTAATTTGAACTGCCCCATTAATTCAATATAATAGCATTCCCTTAAGTAGAGAAGATAAAAAACCAAAATCTACTTAAGGGTTTTTTTTAACGCTTATCCTAACCGCATCGTGCTTTTATTTCCAGAATGAGACCATCTCTCCGGTTTTTTCTTGACGAATAACTTTACCATTGCTATCAAAAGCATACTCATATACATAGCTTCCCCCGGCTATGTTATAAGAACTTGTCATGGGTGAAAAGATTGAATCAGTTATGCTCTCAACATTCCACAAAAGACTACCTTCTTCACTAATTGAGAGTTGTGCACCGAATGAACCTTTTACAGTATAGAATGTCTGCACAAGTCCTCTTGCAGGATCGCAAACTAGCAGTACAGCGGTGAAATTATTTCGCATAAGTTCTATCAGTTCAGTGTCCGAAATCTCCAAATTACGATTGCAAATTTCATCTATAATACGCGCAACATCTTTCCTACCTCTTTCGTTGCTTCTTCCGGAATCAATAATAGGGACAGAGTGAGCACTGATATAAATATTACCATTGCATTCTATCATGTCGGTAATATAATACAGGTCTTTGTCTGATGTATACGTAAACGTTTCTTCTACAGTACCGTCTGCTGCAATCTTCATTAACCAGTCGCCGGTATTTACATTATATAACTGAACGAGGAAGCCATCGCCAAACCTTTTAGCACCTCGAATAAGATAATTTCCTACTTCTGTTTTTGTGAACCTTGTGACGTTTCCGTTCCTATCAAATTCTGTGAAACAGAGATAATTGATGTCCCCAAGGCTGAAAACTGCAAGGGAGTTTTCGCTGTAAACAACGGAATAAACATATTCGTGCTTGAAATCGTTTGAAGTTGTTTTATCCCATATAAGTTCTCCATCTTTGCTTATCATCGCTATACGGCCATATGTCGTAATCTCCGATGACCACGAAGGCGTTGAGCCGTACACTATAATGTAATCATTGTTTTCGAAGTATCCTTGATCCACCATGTTGGGAAGGTCGACGCTCCATACTACTTTCCCTTCAACATATTTTGTTATGACAGTTTTATCAAGTACGTCTAATTTGATCTCATCATCATATTTGTTCACGTAATCAAACTGATAAAAAACACCCTCGGTATTGGAGTGGTGTTTATAAAGTTTTTCTCTGTTGTTACGGTAATTCTGTAAGTCTTCTGGAGTTGGATTTTCTTGAAAAATCTCATATCCGGCGACACTCTTATGTATAACTTCAGCAGTTTTTCCGTACGAAAACGAGTTTGTGGTTATATCGCGGTAAATGCTTTTAATCTCTACTCCTGAAAGCTCTTCTGTGGTTAAACTGTAGTCAATTAAGAAAGAGATTGCCGCTCCGTCTTCTTTATCCTTCGTATACATGGCTAACCCGTAAACAATGCTAATAATCACCACAAGACAAATGGTGGAAACTACGATCCACTTGTTGCGTATGCGCCTGATTGTGCTTTTCTTAGGTTTATCGTTTGTTGTATCCTCAACATTGTCTACATGCATATCTCTCATATGCTAATTCCTTTCCAATACAAAGTTTTGCAAATAGCCTCCGATTCCATCGTTATCATTATCACCTATCACCTGGTCTGCAACTGCTTTTACCTCATCAATTGCATTCCCCATGGCAACTCCAACTCCGCATAACTTTAACATTCCTATATCTGCATAATCATCCCCAAATGCTATGATTTCATCTGTGCTAATTCCGCATTCTTTACACATATGTAAAATCGCATTTTCTTTTGTAGCATTTTTCTTAGTAAACTTGTACCAGTAACCATCTGAAAATCGAGCACAATCACAACATGGTAAATGTCGCTGTAACTTCTCTACCGCATTTTCATCGAATATTTCCACACACATTTTTAAGGACTCGTGCAAAAAATTCTCAAAGTCTGTGTAAATACTATCTCCCCAACTTCTATCCTGCTGTTTCGGGTCTATCTTATAATTCCAGTAATGTGCATCAACTGTATCTACTGTAATCTCACAGTCTTCACCACAGATTTCTCTTGCCTTATGTATCAATTCCATCGTTTCCGTTTTTGTGAACTCCGCCTTATAAATATATTCATCCTTATACTTCACCAACGCCCCAGCACTTGAAATCACTACTTCAGGATTTAGTTCTGCAATAAATTCCATACAATTTTTTTCACTGCGTGAAGTGGAAACTCCAATCATAATTCCTTGATCTCTACATTTTTGTAATTCCTGCATTGTAACTTTTGAAATTGTTTTATCACTTCGCAATAATGTTCCATCTAAATCAAATAATAGCAACTTACATTTCATACGCTATCCCTTTCCAACATTAGTAATTCTCATTCACAATGCCTTAAGCCTTTGAATCTGGATATTCTCTCCTGTAAATCTTCGCCTTAAAACGTTTACTTCCATCAAGCTTCTCATACTCTGCATCTCTGTCATAGCTCATCCCCAGCTTTTCCATTACGCGTCTGCTTTTATAGTTTTCCTCAGCAAATTCTCCCTCGATTGCATGAATCTTTCTTGTTTTACTGACATAGTCAATCAGTCCCTGTATGGCCTCTACTACATATCCATTCCCCCATTTATCAGCTCGAATATTATAACCAATAATCCATACATTACATTCTGTATTATATACAATACCACCACTTCCAATAAGCTCTCCTGTTTCTTTCAGGACAAATCCAACATCATAATTGTTAGGATCTTCTGGATCCAGACTTTCTATCCAAGTCTTTACATCTTCTGCGCATTGATATAACGGATAAATCATGTATGTATTCACTTCTGGGTCTCCGCACCATTTGAACGCAGCCTCATAATCCTCTGGTGCAAGATTTCTTAAAATAAGTCTTTCCGTTTCTAAATTTACTCTCATAACACATTTCCTCTCTTTCTTTTACTCATCAGTAATTAACTCTTATTACGTCCACTCACCTAATAAGAAGGGCACCTCATAACAATCCTTGTCTGATGGTGCTCCTATACTTTAATGTATTTTATCTATATTTATGCATTCGTACACTCGACATCATAATCCTAAACTGCTCCATGTCCTGTAATTTTTTCATTACCTTACGTACATGGGAACAGGTCAACGTCGCTGTATAAAATCAATAAAAGCATCCACTTGTTTTTCCAAGTAAGGATAGCTTATTTTTAATGTAAGCTTACCTTCAGAGTCAACCTGCTGCATAGCGTTTGGTATCGTAAGTCGCGGAACATTCATAACATCCATGTTCAAAAAACTGATAAGTGTAACTAAATGGTCTTGGGCCATTCCCGTTCCAGACATTCCAAGAGATATTCCGCTTATTGCGGCAGGCTTTCCAGCAAGAACCTGAGGTTCTTTATCGCTAATTGGACGAGATAACCAATCGATGAGGTTCTTCAACACGCCAGGGAAAAAGTGATTGTACTCAGGCGTAAAGAACCATATACCATCTGCGGATTTCACTTCCTCACGAGCAAGTCTTACAGTTTCAGGTGTAGGATATTCAATATCCTGATCCATTAAGGGAATATCCCGATACTCGAGCAGCGTAAAATCAGCCCGATCTCCTATTATTTCTTTTGCTGCTAAAGCCAATTGACGGTTATAGGATTCTTTTCGCAAGGAACCAACAATAGCTAATATTTTTATTTTTTTCATTATAATATCTCCTTTTCGTTGTTGTTATCAATACGAGATCTTGTTCTGTAGAAATGTGCCTTTTCTCAAATCATCTAAAGCTTTATTCAATTCTTCCTTTGTGTTCATTACGATAGGCCCTCCCCAAACTACGGGTTCATCTAGGATTGTTGAACTCATAAATAGTACTTGGGTATTTTTGTCTGTTGCCTTTATCTCTACATAGTCGCCTGAGGTGAGTTTTACAGCCGTCTTTTCCTTTACCAACTCGCCCCCGATATATGCATCCCCTAAGAGGGTAAACACCATAACGGAGCGTTCACGTTCTGTATGTAAGACAATCGATGCATTGGTGTCTAAGTGTAAATCGTAATAATCCAATGGCAAATATTTGCTTAAATATCCTTTTCTTCCTTCAAACTCACCTGCGAGCAGTCTCAGCTTGCCATTCTCAATTTCAATTTCTTCAATTTCAGAATTCTTGATACTGTGATAAGCCGGAGGAACCATTTTGTCCTTTGCCGGAAGATTAAGCCAAAGTTGCACACCAAGCAATCTCTCTGCTGCCGGCAGTTTTTCTTCATGCAATATGCCGGAACCCGCTGTCATCCATTGAACTTCTCCATCACCAATGGTATCCTCATTGCCTAAGCTGTCTCTATGAGTCATAAACCCACGATACACATAACTGATTGTTTCAATACCTCTGTGAGGATGCATGGGAAATCCAGCTGTATAATCATTAGGATTTGTGCTGTCAAAGGAATCCAGCATTAAAAAAGGATCATATTCCTGTACAGTACCATTTCCCAAAACTCTGACCAAACTCACTCCGGCTCCGTCCTGTGTTCGAAAACCTCTAACCTGTTGTTTGATTTTTCTTTCCATTTGCTTTCCTCCTCATCCCTTCTGCCATACTCATTCCTCCTAATAGTATTTTACTTCCTACACTTTATCCTGTAAATATAAAACAGGAAAAAGTTTCTATTTTTTCTACCTGATGTTTTATTCAGTTTCTTCCAGTACAAATTTCCAAATACCTAACTGTATCTTTTTTCTGAAATTGACAACTACACAAATAACTTCTATAATATATTTATTACAGCTGTAAGATTTAAGGAGGAGTTTGAAATGAGCGATTTACCACAGATTTCTGAAGCTGAATTTGAGGTTATGAAAATCGTATGGAAATATGCGCCGATCAGTACCAATGAAATAACTGATAGATTATTACAGACCACAAGCTGGAGTCCGAAAACGATACAGACTTTAATCAAACGCCTTGTGACCAAAGGCGCTCTGACTTATGAAAAACAAAGCCGAGTGTTTGTCTACTCACCAGTCGTGAAAGAAAGCGAATATATCGGACAGGAAAGCAACTCTTTTCTGGAACGATACTATGACGGGGACATCACTGCCATGCTATCTGCATATATAGAAAATGACAGATTGTCCGAAACAGAAATAGATACTCTCCGCTCCCTTCTTTCCAAGAGGTCAAAAAAAGGAGGCAATTAACGTGGTTAATTTTATGATACGCTTTTTAATATGTAACGTATTTATCAGTGGTATTATCGGGATTCTTTTGATGATCAAGCGGATATTCAAAAACAACCTGTCCAGCCGGATGCAATATAATCTGTGGTTCCTGCTTCTTGGGTTGCTGGCAGTTCCCTTTATACCGTTCCGTCTAATCAGTTTTCCACAAATCCTATCATGGTTAGGCAATCTAAGAACTTCTCCTACGTTCAATACCAGAACCACTATGGGTGAAGCTGTGGGGATCAATCCGATTGGAAATGTAGATTGGATGAATGACTTTACCCTTTCGGTAAATAGCGAGACTCCATCCATCGCCGGATACATATTATCGGGGATATGGATTGTGGGTATTCTTGCAATGATTATATTAGTAATCAAATCTTCTCTCCGCCTACGCACTTTGGAGAAATCTTCCCTTCCCCTTCAAAACCCAGAAGTCCGCGGACTATATCATCACTGCTTGGAAGAGATGGGAATTCACAGAGTTATTCCTGTTTACAGCACCGCCTTTTTGAAATCCCCGATTATTGTGGGACTTTTGAAACCGTGTATTTATCTACCGATTCATCTGATTTCTGATTATAACGAATCCGATATGCGGTACATGCTGTTGCACGAACTGCAGCACTATAAACATAAAGATACTATTGCAAGTTATCTGATGAACCTTGCTGGAGTGATATATTGGTTCAATCCTCTTGTGTGGTATGCACTGAAAGAAATGCGTAGTGACAGAGAGGTTGCCTGTGACACCTCTGTATTGAAAATGCTTGAAGAGGATGCTTACGAGGATTATGGTAATACACTGATTAACTTTGCAGAGAAGATTTCTCTTACTCCTTTTCCTTTTGCTGCCGGCCTTGGTGGAAACATGAAGCAGATGAAGCGCAGAATCATAAATATTGCATCTTATGAGAAGCCAACATTTATGAAAAGACTAAAGAGCATGTCTGCATTTATGCTGACTGCTATTCTCCTTTTAGGGCTTGCACCTTTTATTTCTACATATGCAGCAGATGGAAGTCACTATCAGTGGAACTCCTCCTCAGAAAATATTTGCTATGTAGACCTTTCTACATACTTTGGAGAATATGAAGGAAGCTTTGTTTTATATGATTTGGAAAATGATGCTTGGAGCATACATGACATGGAACATGCCACCTTGCGAGTTGCACCAAATTCCACCTACAAGATATACGATGCCCTGTTCGGATTGGAAGAAGGTGTCATTACACCAGAAAGCTCCTTAATTGCATGGAATGGCGAAACCTATCCATTGGAAGCATGGAACGCAGATCAGACCTTACAGTCAGCAATGACTTCCTCCGTGAATTGGTATTTCCAGGCAATAGATGAACAGCTTGGAGTAGCTTCCGTCAACAATTATATCCAGGAAATTGGATATGGAAACGAAAATATGAGGGCTGATTTTTCCACCTATTGGATGGAATCTTCCTTAGAGATTTCCCCAATAGAACAGGTCGAACTTTTAACCAAGCTACAGAATAATAGCTTCGGCTTTGCCCCTGAAAGCATTATTGCAGTAAAAGATGCCATCTTTCTCTCCTCTACCGATGCAGGAACTTTCTATGGTAAAACCGGAACCGGCCGTGTAGATGGACAGGATGTGAACGGATGGTTTATAGGTTATATTGAAACTGCAGATAATACATACTTTTTTGCTACCAACATTGGTGCGGATAGCGATGCTACCGGAGGCAACGCAACTGAAATTACCATGTCTATCTTGTCTGAGATGAATATCTGGAAATAGCAAAATCGGGTAAAGGCAAAACGTACAGTCCTTTACCCGATTATCCATCTTATATTTCATCTGTTTCCATTAGCGTCACATAATCACATATCGCAGAAATAGAAATATCATCCTCTTTCATATTTTTCATTATTTCATCCATTAAATCGTGTTGAATGACAAAACCATGATTCTGTGATCTAAATATTCTAACAGTCTTTCGTGGTATCATTCCCTGTGGCCCTGCTCCTGTGACATAATTTATAATGACAATCACGTCCTTTTCGCCATCACCATCTATATCTTGAAATCCAATCGCCTCAACGCTGTCAAACATTCCTATACCATCATTCTCTGTGCTATTATTTTCAAAATACTCTGGAAAATGATAAATAATTTGATTGTCCTTTACCAGCACAAATGAAACATCTTCCCAAAGCATATCATAAGTCGGCAAATAAGATACAAATCGTACCTCGCCCCAATCATTCAAATCCACATCAAAGGATTGTTCTGCTATAACCCGGCTTTCATCTAATGCATCCCCTGAAATATAGTCCACTTCAATATCTGTCAATTGCTGAATTGCTTTCGTACCATCAAAATATAAAATGACTTGCTCATCCAATTGTTCTTCGCCTGACAGAATGATTTCTACATAATCCTCATACCATGTAACCTCCCAACAACTACTATTGATGCTCCCACCGTCATTTCGCAATTCAAAATCCGTTTCAGACACCTTATCTTTGCCTTCCTTAAGGACTAACTGCCCACTTGCTGAACCAAAAGGCCAGTCTGGTTCTCCAACGGCTCGAAGTACCAATTCATATTGTCCATCTGGTGAATTGGATGTATCAACAGTTACCTTCTTATAATTTGTAATATATAAAATGGACATCCCCAAAATTAAAACTATTGCACATATGAAACCTATAAAACATAAAATGACTTTTATATATTTCTTCATAATTGCATCATCTCCCCTTCAATCTTTTTTAGTGTCCTCGAATATCCAGTTCCTTCAATAGAGAATTTCCACTTCCCCATGAATATACTATGTAATAACCGCTGTCCTTTATTTCTTTAGAAAATTGTAGCGCCCCGTGATCAATCACCTCAATGGACTGACCTTCCTGGATTTGCACTAAATATTCCCATTCATTACTTCTGTAATCTGAATAGTAAGCATCCAGTTCTTCCAAAGACAATTCACTCCTGATTAGGATTGCCCCGAAATACTGCATCCCATTTCCGTTACCCGTCAGCTTCCCTGCCTGTGACAGCGACTCTATCAATTCCGTTTTCTCTGGCAGCAGGATTTCGCATAATGCCTTTTCCACCTTATAGGCAGTGTAGTTATTTATAAGTGGAATAGAAATAACTCCGCCTATCAATATAACTGCTGCCAATATTCCAACTAATTTTATTTTTTTCATGTGTCATCCTTTCTTTCTTACATATGTTAGATTACCGTACAACACAATTATGAAAAAATTATTCTTGAATTCTGTATTGGTAGTCTGGAATCTGAGTGATTCCATCATACAGAATTTCATTCCCTAAATACTGAAAACTGCCATCCTCTGCAAACCTTACCGTAACTTCATGAGTTATGACTGCATCATCGCATATAACCATATTGCATACCGCCTCTACTGTTAATGTCACTGTCCCGTCCTCATTTTCTTTGATATCAGTAACCTCTGGCAAAGAAGTTCCAAAGAAGGTAGGCGCATAATTGAAGCACCCAAGTCGCACCCAATCGTAAGTCTGGTTTTCCTCATCAAATACTGCGAACTCCCGTATCTGCTCTTCTGTTACCGGAAGATACTCCATAATCAGGCTTTCAAACTCTTCTTTGGGTATTCCATTGGGATAATCTTCAGAATTAAACTTTTCTCCATATTTCATTCCATAAAGGTATTCAAACATTCCGTTATAGTCCAATTCACTCATATTTTCTACATTCCAATTGGAACATAAAAGGTTCTGTCCCTGATATCCAAGACCCAAGACACAACGCTCTGACATTTCACGCTGTTCCTCTGTCATTGGTTTTACTCTAATCAAACTGCTTCCATCCATAACCTCACTGACCTCTGGTGGCTCCGGTACACATAACTCATAGCAGAACCATCCCTTATCTGTATATTTCCACTCTTTTAGTCTTGTGTAGGAAATGTATGAAATCCCCGGCTTGTTATCAGCGTCCCAGATTCCTCTTGCACTTTCAACATACATATCTATTCCATCAAAAATGAATTTCATTCTGCCTATCCCACCATCATCATGTATCTCATAAATTACGACAGAACCGCTTTTTCCAACCATGCAATCCTTAAGAAAAGAATCCACACTTTGATAATTTTCCATATTTGAGTATGTTACAATGGTAGCAATCGGACATTCCGTGTCTATTAACTTTTTCTGCATTTCAAGAATGGCTTCATTCTTCAACACAACATTGGATGCAGTTCCTTTATCTGCATCTTTATAAATGTCATAAATACGTTCCATCATTGCTCTGCAGTCATTCTCAGCTTCCTTCTCTTCCTGTTCGTCCACTGGAAGTCCGTAGCCCTTTTCCCACTGTTCTGCTACCTCTTCCTCAGCACTTAGTGTTTCCTCTGTGGAAGATGCCTCTTCTGTATCTTCTACAAGTGGCCCACCTGTAATACTATCTTCATTCCTACAGGCACACACGAGGCACCCAAGCAGAACTGCCGTAATCAACACAATGCTTTTTTTCTTAAATAAAACCTTCGGTTTTGTTTTTATCATAAAAATCACCAATTCCCATTCCTTCAACAGCATTTTACCTCTTCCATCATTCGCCTCCATATAGTTCTTCCCATTCCTGTGATGTCAAACGAGGTGTATGCCATGTTACCTCACAATTATCCTCGGAAGGTATAATTCGATTGGATACATATTGTACCCCACCATCCTCTAAAGGACGGACCACAACCTCGTGGGAATATACTTTGGAACTACCTGTATATGGGAATACCACATTGGCAGTAAGTGTGATTGTTCCATCACTGTTCTTTGTAAACGTGATTACTTCTGAATATGGATATTCTGGGTACTCCACTTCTTCAAACCCTCTCGGCTTATATTCATAGGTCGAATTCTCCGAATCATAGGTCGTTTTGGATTGCAGTATTTCACTATCGATATTGAAATATGCCATAATAACGCTTTCAAATTCATCCTTCGGAATCTGATAAACTGAACCGGCTCCTAAGTTGTCATCTGCGATATAAGGATCATACTCTACATTTACATTTTGATAGAGAATGTCATACATATCATAAAAGTTTAATTCTCCAAAATCATCCTCGCTCCAATCTACAATAAACATATTATTCTGCTTAAAGCTGATTGGAAGAAGATATTTCCGTGTCAATTCCCTACATGTCTCATCCAAAGGCTGTACTCGCAATGCAGTATTCTCCTCTACTCCACTTAATGTAAGAATATATACTTCTTCCGAATACCAGACACCAGAAAACATCAAGTATCCTTCTTCTGTATAGTTCCAGTATTCTGCCTGATAACTTCCTGTCGTGTTTCTTTGTATATTTCCGTTTTCATACTTGTAATAACTTCTGACCACATCTACAGTACCATCTTTTGTTTGCAAATCATATTTTACAAATCCGGGCCAATAACCGACCTCAATAATTGTTATTTCTGCCTCTTCCTTTGCATCCACCATATTGCAGAACCCTAGCACCTGCTTCGCCTCAGTCATATCAATTTGGTTCTTGCTGTCAACTGCTGGATAGCCATTTTCTCCAAGGCGATTTACGATACTGCGAATCGTTTCCAAATCAGCTAACTTATTTTCCTCTGCAGCTTTCTCATAAAGATCTATGCAGATGCTTATAATTTCTTCTGCATCCTCCTCGGAATTGTCCAATATCTCTTGAACCTCATTTGTAGTTTCTTCAATCAGTGTTTCTTCTGGGGGTGTATCACCACATCCCGAAACCGTACAAATCAAAAGCATCTGTATAATGCATCTTCCCATGTATCTTTTCTTTTTTTTCATAGTGACCTCCACTTCTCTTTACCAATAAGGTCATATCCTATTTCAATATTCAGTATTTCTTTTAATCTTACATTTGTAAGATTTCTAGTTAAAAAAATTTCATTTTATGAATGTCTACCACTAAATATTACATCGGTAAGATTTAGAAGTCAAGTTATCTTTTTAAAAGGCTCCTGCCAGAAAGTTTCATACATTTTCGTAAAAAATGATACTTTTTAGCAAAAGCCTATTATTCAGCAATGCATCCATCAGTTCTTGTTCTGGTAATTTCTTGTTATCTGTTTCTTTTTACATCTTAAACATTCGAATTAAACTTTTTGATTATCTCATATGTGTTATTTATTACATCACTCTTTAGATTTAAATATAATTTCTTATCGCCAATAATATAGAATTGTTCCTTAGCACGTGTTGCCGCAACATTCATAATATTAGGATTTTCCGTTCCCATTGCCCAGTTAGCCGCACCAGTACATTTCTCATCAGCTCCTAATACCAAAAATACAATAGGAGCTTCCTTACCTTGAAATGTATGCACTGTTCCCACATTCGTTGGTTTGCCGTTCTCATCATAACGCGTAAATTCTATTTTTCTCAGTTCCTGAGATAACTGATACGCAACATTTTTAAAAGGTGAAATCACATATATAATATCCTTCTTTTCTTTGTCAATAATATCAGGATTTTGTAAGATCATTTCCTGAATCTTTTCTCGTAGAAAAGTTCCCTGTTCTGCAACATACTTCTCCGTTGCATGACCACCAATATCGAACCACATAGCAATTCCATTTTGTTTTTCTCCTTGTACCATATTCCCACCATAGGATATTTTATTTGCAATATCAAACATAGGATATTTACACCTTCTATGTACCCATAAAGGTATTCCGATCCATTCTTCTTTGTTATCATCCTTATAAAATCCATATTGGCTTATTTCATCTACCAATGTTTGAGTAGATGCATTTTCAGACAAATACTTCTGAGATACCCCATAATATTCTCCTAGCATACTGAGAACACTCGAATCCAAAGTAAGTACTGGTTTTATCTGAGACGGATCACCCACCACCATAACGTGTCTGCTTCTGAAAATTGCACCTACACTAGCCTGTGGAAGTGCTTGTCCCGCTTCATCTACAAACAAATGTCCTATAGTTTCTTTGTCTATATTTGCACACATTCTCGAAAAACTGGCAAATGTAGAGCTAATAACTGGAATTACCATGTTAATCCAATTCCATGCCTCTGATATCACCACTTTATGATTTAAATGCTCTTTCTGTTTGCTCCATATAATATAGGCAGCCTTTATATTTTTTATGTTCGCATATAAAAATTCTTTTCTTACTTTTAAAGCAGAAACAAATAATTGTGATTGAAGTCTTCTATATTCGATATCAAACCAAGGATTACTTAATTGTAAAGATTCATAATCAAGCCAAAAGTCCAGTTCCTTTACCTCGACCCCTTTAATGCTAAGCTTTAATGTTTCAGCTTGCTTTTCTAATTGAATAATCTCAACTTCTATTTTCTTGCTCCAATTTTCAAACAAATTCTTATCCAGTGCTATTGCATTTTCCTTGTTTACTATGTCAGCTTGCAATTTTTTAAGCTTCATCTCGATTTCTGCAATCTTTTCTTTAATGGAACAATCCTCAATTATTACTTTTTGTAATTCATCTGAATAAATTCTACTTCGTTCCTTATATTCATTTTTTACTTTTTTCGATGAAAAAAAACCTGGTTTCTGCAATTTCAATGCATCTATACATTGGATTATACTATCTTTTTTATCTCGCAAATTATTTAAGCGTTCTTGATATGCTTGCTTTTCAGTTTCAAAACCTATTATTTGTTTTTTTACAAGAATAATCTCTTCTGAATACTTCGCACTTCTTTTCTCTATTTCAATTTGCTTATCATTTTTTTCTTTAGCATACAACTCTCGCTTGTCTGCAATTTTCTTCAACAATAAATTAAGTTTATTTATCGCATTTGATAGCGTTTGTCTCTCTGCCCTATAGGTGCACACTTCATCATATTGTTTCATAAAATCACAATATATCTCACTGTCAGATACATATTCATTTTCCAAATACTGCACAACATGTTTTAACACCGTAATAATGTAATCCATGTTTTCTTTTCTGCCACCTTCAAGAGAAAATAATCCCCAAAACTTATAGCTTTCCTCTTTCATTTCCCTTCTTAATTCCTCATGAGACTCACCATTTTCGTCCTTTATCCATTCAGATATTAGATTAGAATTAGCGATAGTGTTAAAATAATCTGCACCAATTATTTCCCCTTTAAATCCCTCATCTACTCCTGATAAAAGAGGTAACTCATTAACAATGTTCTGCACAGCACCATTATTGGAGCTTGCAACTACTACTCCTTTTTCAGCTATTCTTTCTGGTAAATTACCAATAGCTGCATTTTCCCAATACTTTGTTTTTTCTGAACCTTTTATAAACTTTTCTGACAAGGAAGATATCTCATATGCCTGTTCTACAACAAGTTCTGCAAAAATATCTTTCAATAATGTTGTTTTACCAGTTCCAGGTGGTCCATTTACACTTCTAATCTGTTCATTATCGTATCCAATTGATAAATTCACTGCTACCTGCTGCATAAACGAAAGCGCATATTGAGGCTTACTCGGGAATCTTGCAATTGGATAATTACTCGGTTGTAATATACTACGAAATACATCTGCATTAAATTTTCTTGATTGAATTCTACTATCTAAATCAATACGCTTTTTTGCTTTCCCTAAAATGTAATCATTTATATTATCTGTATGTATAGTTTTCGCCTTTTCTAGATCTCCAACAAAAAATGAATGCAAATTGGTTGCATCAGTCTCTAGATTTATCAGTGCCTTCATTCTACAATTCTTAATTGCGATATTATTTATCTGTAGAATAGATGTTATTACTTCATTAAAATATTCTTTATATTCAGCATCTTCCGGACATTCAAATAATTCTTCAAAACTCTTTCTATAATCTTTTTCAAACGCTGAAAACTCTGATTCTTTTGGTATTTTTTTGTATTTTCTGATATAGTAACTTTCAGTCAAAAATGTCAATTCTGATTTTAATTTTAGTTCCTTGTCAAAATACAATGCAAAAGAAAACTTATCACCAACTATTAACTCCTGTTCTGTTGGTGATAAATGATACTTCCTTCTCAAAAAATCAATAATTTCATTAAATGAAAAAATATCAAAATAAACAACAATACCACCTTTTTGATATTTCTTCAATTTTTTCTTTTGTATTTCACTAGTCAACAAATCGTAATAATTATTGTTTTGAAGTTTATTAATGGTTATAATTGATTTATCCCTCAGATTTATATCTCCTTCAGATAAATGTTCCACCATAATCCATGCTTCCAATATGTTATCTTTTTTGCTCATTTTTCTCCTTGATATTATTAAGACAGATTTCAAATTACACTTCCATTTGAACTACATCATCAAAACCACATTGTAATTCATCGCAAATTCTAGCTATGATATCCATTGATACCATCTGATCGTTATTCATTTTTGTGAAAGTACTTGCCGCAATATGAGTTCTTTTACGCAACTCAGACTTGCTCATCTTTCTGTCAATAAGTAGTTTCCAAAGAGGATTGTAGTTTACTTTTATCTCCTTATTTACCATCTTTATATCCTCCAAAAAATTCATAAAAAACAATAAAATACCATCTTCTATGATACCACTTTCTATCCCTTTCTTCAATAAAAACTAATGAGAACTCGAAACATATTTCGGCGCACTTATGTATACCCTCTCGCGTGCAAAATCCAATGAAAAATACCTTTCAGCGAACAGTCAGATAACCTCGCCAAAAGGTATTCATTTTTAACACCCTATTTTATTTTCTGATTTCATGCACATATTTTCCAGCTAATTTTTGTAGATATGTCTTTCCAAAAAGTGCCCTCAAACCCGCTTAAACTTGGCATTTCTTTGAGAGTAAACAGACGGTTTCCACATGTCCAGTCCAAGGGAACATATCCACTGGCCATGCTTCCTTCGCCTCATATCCCTTCTTTTCAAAATATCTCAGATCTCTCTCTAGCGTGATTGGATTACATGACACATATACAACTCTCTTTGGTGCGAGCACTGATACTGCATCGATGAAAACTTCTGTGCTACCGTTTCTTGGTGGATCCATTAATACAACATCGACTGCCTTTTTCTCATTCGCAAGTTTTACCATAAACTCACTTGCATCTTCATTGTAAAAGTATACGTTCTTAATCTCATTGCGTTTTGCGTTTGCAATCGCATCTCTATAAGCATCCTTGTTCAGTTCTACACCAATAATTTCTTTTGCATGCTTCGATGCAACTAAACCAATCGTACCAATGCCACAGTAGGCATCAACGACCGTTTCCTTTCCAGTCAATTTTGCAGCTTGAATTGCTTTGTCATATAGAATCTCAGTTTGAACTGGATTAATCTGATAAAATGACTTTGATGAAATACGAAAAACATTGCCACATAACGTATCTTCAATGTAGCCCTTACCATAAATGGTTGTCTCTCGATTTCCTAAAATCATACTATCCGAACGATCATTGATATTTACAATAACAGTCGTGATTTCCGGATGTTTTTCACGAAGCGCCTTCACAAAATTATTTTTCGATGGGAAGATCGGAGAACCTATGACTAAAACAACCATGATTTCATTGCTCACAAATCCTCGTTTTACTAATACATAGCGCAATAAGCCATAGCCTGTATCTTCATCATATGTCTTGATCTTAAATGACTTTAACATTCCGCGAATCGTTCGAATAATTTCATCTGCTTTTTGGTCCTCAATAAGACAAATGTCTACTGGAATTACTTGATGAGTTCCTTCTTTATAGACTCCAGAGATGATATTACCTCGTTGATCACGCGAGAATACTGCTTGTACTTTATTACGGTAGTGATAAGGATTTTCCATGCCAATAATCGGATTGACCTTACAATGAGACTTCAACAGCGTTTCTACTTGCTTTTGTTTTATTTGAAGTTGATACTCGTAAGTACGATCAAGGTATTGACATGCTCCACATTTATGAAATATTTTGCAATCACAAGTTCCTTTTGTCTTTTTTTCTTTACTATTACTTCCAGTCTCTTTTATACTTTCTGTTTCTTTGATTCTTTTTCCGGTCTCTTTTACATCTTTACCTAACTCTTTGATTCTTTTTCCAGTCTCTTTTACATCGTTTTCTGACTCTTTGGTACTTTTTCTTTTCTCTTTTGCATCTTTACCTGTTACTTTTCCCTTATTACTTGATACAGATTGTTTTGCTCTTGTCGGAGTGACCTTTAACTCATTATTTCCTACTTCCAAACTAACTTTGCTAGCCTTATTCGAAGTTCTTTTTACTTTACTATTCGTTGTAATTTGTTCAAGATATCTTTGATCAAATTTATCATCTAATTTTGATTGCTTTTTCATCTATTCTGCCGCCTTTTCTATTCGCAACTTAGTTTGCACTAAGTGATTACTAACTGAATCATTACCATGTTTTCTAAAGTTAAGAACACGGAAGATACAATCTTTTAATTTAAAGTAGATTATAGCAGAATACCTAAGAAAAGTAAATTCCCAACGCTTTGTACCCTTTCCATTCATTGTTTTAGATACTCGATAATAGATATAAATTCGCACGTTATAAAAGACATAGGAAACAATTGATGAGAAAGGTTACAATTCTGTGACTGCTTGCATATAATTAAGAGAATAAATGAAATGGTAATTCATATGCTGATTCATGTTGTAAAACCAAATGAAACAATTGCTACGATAGCTGCACAGTATGGAGTATCTGCTCAACGTCTGATGTATGACAATGCAATTGAAGACCCAACACATTTAGTCGTAGGGCAGGCTCTCTTAGTCTTATTTCCATCAAAGATACATCTTGTAAAAGAGAATGAAACATTATATACGATTGCAACTGATTATCAAGTTAGCGTTATAAGTCTCGTTCGCAATAATCCATATGTGATAGAGCAAGAAGGTATATATCCAGGTGAGACAATCGTTATCTCTTACGATACAACAAAAGAACGTATGATAACGACTGGTGGATATGTCTACCCATATGTAACGTACGATACACTTGTACAAACACTACCTTTTTTAACCACAATCAATATCTTTTCCTATGGCTTCACAATGGAAGGTGATTTAATCCCTACAGATGATGAAGATATCATAGAGATTGCACGTAAATATGGTGTTGATCCTTTGCTAGTGCTAACACCTTTAGATGCAAATGGTAATTTTAATAATGAACTGGTAAGTGTCATTGCCCAAAATGAAGATATTCAAACGAAAGTAATTACACAGCTATTAGCCGTTGTATCAGAGAAAAAATATAGTGGAGTGGATGTTGATTTTGAGTTTGTCAAAGGAGAAGATGGAGAAGGCTTTGCTACCTTTGTTAGAAGATTACGAGAACAGATGAACGAACAAGGATATGTGGTTACCGTAGCACTAGCCCCAAAGACAAGCGCTAATCAGGTTGGATTACTTTATGAAGGAATGAATTACGCTCTTCTTGGAGAAGCCGCTAATTCAGCTCTATTAATGACCTATGAATGGGGCTATACGTATGGACGTTTTAGTTATAAGTAATAATTCTCGCGATGTCGCGACTTAATATTGCTATAATTTACAATTTATGGTATGCTCTCTCATATAAGGAGGGTATATAAATATGAAGAAACTATGCTATATCTTATTAATCACTTTGTTAATGATATCTGGATGTTCCAACAATAAAGAAGAGATAGAGGCACTAAAACATACTATTGAGGAAAAGGATATTACTATATCTGATTTAAAGAAAGAATTAGATGACATAAAAATAATAATGAATAAACTGGTCTCTGAATTGTCTATATATAAATATGTCTCGGACGAACCACTTGTTGATTTAATTCCATTGCAAGGGCCATATGATAATTATGAAGCGATTTTAAGTGAGATGGGATCTAAAATACAAGGCAAGATAAGTAACGTTTGTGGAAATCAAGGATTAACTTCTATTACGTTTGATATTACATCGGATAATGGAGCAATTTATCCAGCTTTTCTGTCTTTCAACGATGATTTTGATGACATAGAGTGCATTACTATATATATAAACTCTGAGCTTTGTTATTGCTGGTTTAGTGAATCTTTGTGGCCAATTGGTACTGGTGAATGGTTTCTTGACAGATTATCAGGAGAATAAGTAATGAGTAGGCTAGAAGATCAATACATAGAATTAATGAAACGCAATCGAGATTTGCGAATGGAAATACTGCTCCTTGCTGATGAATTACAGGAACAAGATAAGATGATCAGCACGAAAGAGATAGCTGATAAATTAGTAGAATTGCTTAGTCAGGGGAGGGATTGACATTGACTTTATGTATCGTAGTAGCTATTATTATTTTACTAGTAGATAAATACCAAAAATCGAAAATCGGTACAGAAGAATGGTTGCAGAAAAATGAATCAAGCCCATATATGAGGGCGGTCAAAAAACAATATATTTATACGAAGTTAAAGCCAACGCAAGAGGAATTAAATGCTTACAAAAAAAATAGAAGGCAAGGACTGGGAAAAGAAATATTAATTAAGATTATAAGAGCTAAATACTATAAATAAAAATAGCCCCAAGGAGTAGTCCCTGGGGCTTAACTTTTATAACTTGGCTATCATATCATCAATGGCCTTTACTCTCATATGTAAATCATCTATTGCAGTATTTGTCTTTTTGCCTCTAATACCATCCTCGGTAAGTCCATATCCAAACTCATTAAGTTTAATCTGTAAGTCTTTTACTGTTGGTATATCAACCACTACTGCAGTATGTCCTTGTCTCCATAAGATATCACCCTCTTGCAAATATTTTGCTGAGGTTAGATACTTTTTATCTGTAAGGATATCAAACTGCTTAGTAGCCTTTATAGCATTAAGCTGAGTTGCCGTGCTTATGCTTGATGATATCTTAATACCTGACGCATTGATACATACTGCAACCATTGCAGAACAATCAGTATCACAATTTACTTTAATCTTTGATATATCAAAATTAACCGCCTGTGCTTGTTTAAAGAGCGATAGACGGTTATATTGATTATACCCTATGTGATTGTTGTTTGCTATATCTTTTGCGACCTGAGCGATTCTTGAAGCTACTGCTTTATCTTTTGCACGAATAACACTTGTCCATCCAGTGCCACTCTTATACCAATCCCAAATTGCTACTTCCTTACCAGTTGAGTCCCCAGGTTTTCCGCCCGAGCTACGACCAGCCTCATCGTAAACTGCATGAGCCAACTTAATCATGACTAACCCTCCTTCGGATAGAGTTCATTGACAATACCCTCGATAAGCGCATCAACCTGGTCACTGGATAAGCTGACGTTCTTTGCAATAAGTAACTCCTTCAGTTTTTTAGTTACATAATCTTTTTTATCAGCCCCACCACGAATCGTCTGCTCTGCAGCTTGTACAAACTTATAGGCCCACGTCATTATTTCTTCCAACTTGGTTCCTTCAAGTTTCGCTTTAATCCAAGGTACTAAGTACCTTACAATAGCTCCGATAACCAAAACAATCACTGCCTTTAATACATTAAACAATAAATCACTCATTCTTCTACCTCTTTCTTTTTCTCTGATTTTTTTATTCCACTAAGAGCCCATAGCTCGACTGTTGTAAAACTAAACCATCCGGCCACTAACGTTCCTGGTTCATTACCAGTATGATAAAATACAAATAAAACAGCTCCTGCGAATAACGCATTCAGCGCAATCACAAGAGCTACTATCACCTTGCTATATTTCTTTTTCTTCCTGATCATTACATACCAGCCCCAATCTTAATAAATGCTATCACAATACTAACTCCAGCTGATATAACACTTGCGACTAATGTTCTTGCTAACCATTTGTTGCGTTCTCTCAAATCATCGATATCTCTTTGCTGCTGTTCTGCTTTTTCAAATGTTTTTAGTATGCTTCTCTGATTTTCGTATACTTGGTCCTTGATTTTATCATAGCTGTCTAACTTAACCTCTATCTTGGTTAATCTGTCTAATACTTCTCTCTCGAATCCGTTTTCCATCTCATCCTCCATTCTTTACTAAAAAAAGAGACGCTTATCGTCTCTTGATTAACATTGCCATTAAACCATTTGTAATTGAGTTACAATAAAATCACCAACTTTCTTTCATTATTTACATTTTTTTCAAAATATGTTATAGTTATCAATACAAAGGGGGTATAACATGAAAAAATTTTTAACATTATTATTATCGTTTTGCTTTATGTTGACATTGATAATTCCAGCTCAGGTAAAAGCTGAAACTAAATTAAAACTAAATAAAACCAAAGTTACTATGGATGTTGATACCACATTCAAACTTAAACTAGGAAATCTTAAAGGTAATAAATCGAAGTGGTATTCAACAAATAAAGAAGTTGCTACGGTTTCAAAGTGGGGAACTATAACTGCAAAATCAGAAGGAACTACAACAATTAGAGTTAGATATGATAATAAATTATATAAGTGTTCTGTAACGGTAAATAAAGTAATTCCAAGCAAACTTACGCTTGAGTGGGATAGTAAAGAAGTAAAATATTTAACCTCTGGTGTTGATTTTACACCTGGTACTTATGATATAACTTGTCTTAAAGGCAAGGCACAAATGGTTATATATACATCTCAAGAAATGGTAGGAGTGGACTATAAAATATTTGGAATGCTAGTCGACGAAAACACAACGTTAAATGAGAATTATGCTGGCACATTAAGGCTTACAACGTATACTAAAGTGAAATTGGATGAAGGATATGTAATAAGATTAGATGATTCAGGTTATTTTAAAATTCAATTTTCACTCTCTGAATAAATATAAATAGAAATAAAAGATAACCTAATTAATTCACTTTGGGTTATCTTTTTTATCCTATTTATCAACCTTGCATGGTTTTATCAATTTACACCACCTATTCTAGCCATATCTTACTTACTTCTATGATGCCACCACCAGAACTTCCAAGTGCGAGAATGTAAACTAAACCGTTAACGTTTGATAAGTCTACCTCATATTCTGTATTTGTCGGATTGTGCATACTTGTATAAGCAACGACATTACTATAAGTGCCAAAATAATATGTTGTAGCACAAGCAATAAACCCACATTGTTTATTTGAATCTTTTACTAATCTGTTGAGTTTAATTTTTAATTTATTATATTGTGTTACATCAACCAGTTTTGATGTGATTGTACCACTCTCTCCACCGTTTAAAATCACCCCAGGCCCTTGAATAAATATGTAGTCTGGATATTTTGTCAATGTTCCATAAAATTGTGCACTTGGACCTTTTGTTTCAATCCATAATCCACCCACTTTATAATTTTCAATTCCGGTATCATATAGCACGTTATCTGGTAATGCTCCATTGCTTCCACCATTACCTGATATGATTAATCCTTTACTTGCCTTACCAATAATAAATCCATTTTGGAAAGCTATTTGTTCGCCTTGTGTCATGTCACTATCCTCCAAGTACAAGGTGCACCATCAACGGTTGCCACCTTCCCATCATTATCATACGTCATTGTTGTTGTGGCGATTGTTCCATCATCAAGTGTTTCTGTCAAAACTATTACCTGCCCATCTTCATTACAACCAAAAATATAATCCGTAACACCTTGGACGTTTTTAGCTTTAATATCAACAAGTCCACCATCTCCATCAACGCACTTAATATACCTGTTATTATCGTCGGAAGAAAATTGAAAGCCCTCTCGATACCGCCAAGAGCCATCCACTAACTCACGAGTTCCCCAGTACATTAATCCGTCTCCATTTTGAATCTTGTTGGTATAATCAATAACTCCATCTGTCTCATTCCAACGCTTTTTCATGTCAAAGGTGAACTTGTCAAATACATCAGGATTACTTCCATCGACAACAGCCTGTAGTGATTTAGGGGCTATATGAGCGTGAGAACGCAATGACTGCATACTAACTGGTGAACCATTGGTTCTTATGTTAAGACCATTGTATTCTGAACCATCTAATGAACTACCGAATACGTGCGAACGGAAGTCAATAACACCAGTTGCGTTATTACCACTTGCTGTTGTACTGATACCCTCATGACTAAAGTACAAAGCTTGCTGATCAGTTACGTCAGCTACTTTAATACGACCATTTTGCAAAGACACATAAGCATAATGTTGCTCAGCTGGATTATCTAACCAAGCATAATTGTATTGGCCAGAGAATACAGATTCACCAGTTTCAAGGTTTATCTGTGAGCCTTCTCCAGTTCTCTCCCCTTCGCTGTCTAACCAGTTAGCAGACTTAACAATACCAGTCGTAATATTTGCACCATTGATAACTGTATTACCCTCTGTCTCTAAATCTATAAATGTAGCATAGCCTGTTAGGTCTATCTTATCAGCTGATATTTGTATCTCCTCAGGACTAAGATTAATCTCTGCTATCACATCATCCTTTGATACCTTTAAGTCGATACTGTCCGATAACTGACTTATGGATGTCTCTGTTTTATTCTCCAGGTCAGTAATTGTACTTGTCATTTCCTCAACCGTATTGACTATCTTATGTACTTTACTTTTAAGTGCCTTAATCTCTGTATTGGATGCTATAATATTGCTTGCATACTCACTACCCCTTGCCATGTAGTTATCAGATAGTGCCTGAATGCCTGTTAGTGTCCTTTGCATTACATATGTTGTCTTGTTATCAATCGTGATTAAGTCACCTGGCATAACGTAAGGTAAGCCGATTACATCAGCCTTACAAGGTGTGTAAGGACGGTTAAAGACATTAACGGATAGATTCTGAGCTATCGCATTCAGTTCGCTAGCGTTCTTGCCGTAACAAAGAAAGTTGCCCTGGATAATAAATGCATTTGTTCCAGAGCCATAAATCCCACCAATATCATCACCCTCTGATTTGATTTGTATTTTATCGATTGCCTTGACAGTGTATTCCTCAAATTCAGCCGGACTTGTAAGCATTTCTGTTGTAATCGTCTCGACAGGTGATGTTGGTAATATAACATGTCGTAGCTTTCCATTACGTCCTATTTGTCCAAAGCAACCGTTTAACTGTTCGCAGGCAAAAAGTACCTCACGTCCACTGAATTCTGTGGCTGTAATCGTTTTCTCAACTGTCATAGAATCATTTGGTAATGCAGTAAATGAGTCCTCGACTACTCCACAATAATCGCATAGACTTGATCTAAATTGAGCTAATGTCATACCAGTAAAATTGAGTGCGTTGTACCAGTCCGAAACATCAATATCGAACTTCTTCATCCTGTCATAAGCGACAATATCCTTAAATCTTAAGTCTGTTTGTTTCTTGGCCGAATCAACTGTAAAGAATCCAAGTTGTACATCTTCATTGTTTGCTGTCGTTTTCAGTTCAAACTCTTGACCTTTTAAGTTGTCTTCTACATCTGCAACAGTAAGTCTCAAGATTGCTGATTCACAAGCTCCGTACTGCATATATGTAACACTACATATCTTTTCGGTCAACTCAAATGTATCTTCGACTAGTTTCGTGTTTGTGATAGTGGCTATATCTCCACCAAAAATAAGACTAACTTGTTTATCCATAGTGGACGATACAAGGGGGATTCTGTCCGTCTTGAACAATGCTTTAAGTTCATTCGTCATCAAGTATCACCCCCATACGCAATCAATGTTACTGATATAGGCTCATAAAAAAGCTTACTCTTTTTCTCTTGTGCTATTGTAAACTCAACATCTGGAACGTAGAAAGTAGCTTCTTCGTAATCATTGGTCTCATCATTCCAGTAAATAAGAGTAGTCGAATCTCTGGAAGGAAACATTGCTTGTAACGCGCACTTCTGTTCATATGTAAGCATTCCGACGGTTGTGACTGATAATTTGCTTCTCTTAACAGGAAGAATACTCCTATGGAGCTTTCCATCTCCATCTACGTAGCTGTTTTTATCTGTCCTGATACATGGAGTGCATTTATACCCACCAGGAGCGATAATCGTGCTATCTAGTTTTGTCGTTCCTTTTTTCAAAAAATATCCTGCAAACTTACACGCCATTGGTTATCACTCCTATCTGTTTAATAGTTTATATCCGGTAGATTTTGATTGATCTTCATCTGCCTCGACAATTGCATCTAATATAGCCCTTCCATTTAAATTCAAGGTTATATGCTGACTTCCAGATTGATTGCCTCCCATCTCTGACATTGCTTCCTTAAATGCTTGCTTCATTGTCGATAATGGAGATACAACCTCTGTTTCTCTTGTATTATCACCAAGCACACCTAAAAATTTACCGTAGTTTGCCGGAACAACAGTGCCAGTTGCATAACCATTTACGGATAACGGATTATAAAATTGGTCATTGAATTGCTTAGCTGTTTGCAACCTTAGAGTGATATCTGGCATTTTAGCATTTTTAATGTTATCCTTAATAGCCTTCAACAGATCCTTAGTCGCTTGCTCTACGCTTGGTATCTTTGCTCTGATCTGCGCTTCCAATTGTTCAGCTGCTGACTTACCAGTACTTCCCATTAATTCGTTAAGGACCTTAGATTGCTCCTGCGTGGAGACACCGAGAAGTTTAAACAACTCATCAACACTTCCAGCAATCTGTGCATCTTTTGCTCCCATTCCTTCGATTACCTTTTGAGGCACCCATTTACCTGCCTTTAGGGCTTTATTTATCATTGTTGTATATTCTGGAGACTTACCGATTTGCACACCTATCATGTAATAAATTGCATCAACATCGCCTGCTAATGCTTCCATTTGATAGATTGATGTTAATCCATCTGTTATGCTTTTAGGTACTTCTTGTCCAGCAGCAACACATTCAGCTTTTAGCTCTTCAAGTTTTGTTTTACTAGGCTTCATGAATTCAAGTAAATCTTCCAAGTTGCTTCTGGCCACACTGTCAAGATTGTCGTATCCATCGTTTAACGTTTCCGCAAGCTGTGGAAAGTATGTCATCAGTCCATCATCGATATATCCTTGGTCAAACCATTCGGTAACGTCATCAGCGACAACTTTCTTCATTTTTGGGATTGACGCGCCCATCTCTTTTTCAAAAGCATCGGTAAGGGTTGTGATGCTGAATCTCGTAGCGTTAAGAGCGATTGTTCCTATGTTGCTGAGACGTTCTTTTTTAATTTCAGCGATTGCAGCATCGTAATCCTCGGTTGAAATCTTTCCAGCCCTCACCTCTGCGTCTAATACCGCTATTGTTTGCGCTACTGAACCGTCATAGTCATCAACATATTGTTGCACTGTATCGGTAATCATATCTGCAAGATCTTTATAAGTATCTGGAGTAAGTTCAACACCTGAAAATTTCATCTTGATTAGCTCTAAGTTTGCATTATATTCACTAGCAGCTAATTCTTTTAAAATATTGTTCATCTGCGTCTGAATCTGTTGTATCTTTTCAGCTTCATCAATTGTTAATAATCCATCTTCCCATGCTTCCGTAACAGCTGCGCTTAGCTTACGACCTAAACTGTCGAGTTCGCCCTGTATTGCACTGTAAAACTCATTTGTCTTTGTAACGATATTGGTCTTTGTTGAACTATCAGCAAGTAAGAAGTCAAGAGATAACAGAACGGCTTCCTTCTGTTCAGAAGCATATTGTTGTGTCTTTTCGATGTAGGTGTTAATTGCCTGCTTGTACTGCTCTTGCTCCTGTTCGGTCAGTTCCATGCCTATACCGACTTTCCAGTTGAGCTTATTAAGGGTATCTACAGCGCCTTGAATTTCTGCTTGTATTCCTTCCAAGTCAGTCCATTCAGTACTAATCACTCCTAACTTATCCATCGTACCATTATCAACGATTTCTTTCGCAACTTTACCCATCTCTTCGATTGACAAGGTAATATCTCCAAATCTAGCATTTAGATCATCAAGTTTTGCTTGCCTCCAAAGTTCATAAAGCGCAGTTCCCAACATTACAAGACCGCCAACTGCTAAGGCAATAATCCCAGCAGGGCTGGTAGACAATAGTCCAATCATACTACCAAATTTAGATATTAGCTTGATTACCTCATAAGTGGTAAATGTAGTGACTAACCCAACGATTGCAAGTCCCAGTCCGTCAATACCATCCTTTGCGTCCTTAACCGTATCAGCAAGCTTGTTACTTCCATCAGTTGTTTCAGTTACTGTTTCAAGACCGTTTGATACACCGCCTAAATCAATCTGTCCAGTGCTGTCTGCTAAATCACTTGATATCTGATTTAGTTCATCGAATGGCGCTATGTTTTTATTAATCGACTTTGAGGCTTCATCCACTGTATCGCCTATATTGCTGATTCCATCAGCTGCCGAATCTGTTGCTTTACCTGTGTTTTGTGCGACCGTATAAATGTTTTTCGATGTACCGAATATGTCGCTAAATATGGAACCTACTGTGTTGGCCAGTCCAACCATCGAGCTAAGGATACTATTAATTACCCTAAGCCCCGGAATAAATAATTGCATTAGACCATTACCAACAGTACCAAGCAATACTTTAAACTCTTCTGTGAGAACTCTTGTAGAGTTTGCCCATGATTCTGATGTTCTTGCAAAGTCCCCTTGTGATATCGCTGTTTTGGCCATGACATAGTTGTACCTTAGTTGTACCTGTTCAGCTTGTGTCATCTTCTGTATCTTTTTTGTGATTCCTTTTTCAAGAGCAAACTGCTGGAGATTCGCTTCTGTCATGATTACACCGTACTTTTTTAGTGCTATCATTTCGCCAGAATAAACACTGTTTAATGCAGTTGCAACCATATCCGTTGAATCATTATAAAATGATGCCATATCTGCCATTCTCGCAGTTAAGTTAATAGCCATTTCGGACGTCTTTTCAGTTGCTATCCCGATTCCACTCGACATAGCCATCCATGTTGAAGCTGCTTGTTTCGCTGTAAGCTCAGAAATACCATACATTTCAATACAAGTCTTCGAAAAATTCTCAATTTTGTATGACATATCACCAAACGCAGTATCGACAACGTTCTGTACTTCTTGCAGGTCACTAGCTGTCTCAACTGCTTGCTTGCCAAGATTGACAAGACCACGGATGATAAAAGCAACACTAAAATACTTCGCTAATCCTGCCAAGGCATTTCTTAATCCGTTAGCTTCACTTCTCACAGTATTCGCCCCTTGGGTGAATCCACGCGTATCTACACGTGTATTAAACAAAAGTTCGCCATCAAATTGTGCCATATATCTCCTTTCTGATTAACAACCGTATTGTTTTAAGAGATTTCTATAATAATCGTCTTGTGCTTGTTCCTCTGCTGTTAATCGTTCTTTTAAATCAATCAATCGTTGATTGCTTTTATAAAATTCTCGTTCATCACTAGATAACTTTTGATGTCGATTAATTTTATCTCTTAGGTTAATAATTGTATTAAGCATGCACTCACCACGGTCCTTAAAGTATCCAAGAAAAGTCCACCAGTGTAAGTACTCAACTGCCCTTACCTCTTTTCCGGCTACCTTATTAACTGCCGAAAAGACCAGCTGTTCGTCTTGCTCCCAATCAAGTAATTTCTTTTTAGATTGATTAGCATTATCGTCCTCTTGTTCTCCACCAGAAAGGAACCATGCTACTTGTTTGCTCGCTTCTACTACATCTACATCTTGCAACTCTTCCGGATGTTCTAATAGGCATTCAATCGCAATTTGTATCTTTTCATCCTCGGAATAATCAGGCTCGTTGTATGCCTGGAAGATTGTAAGTACTACTCTGTAATCTGATCGGATTGAGTATTCCTTACTATTTATGTTTAAGCTTGTAGGTAATCTGCCTAGCATATTACTTCACCTGCTTTGTGTACTTACTAATTTTCTCGCTTCTAATTTTTTGCTGTGCTAAAACTTCGGTCTTAACAGCTGGGATAATTGCCATTAAAGCAGTCTCCCATAGTTGGATTCCGTCAACCATACTGAGAGGGCTCTGTTTGCCAAATAAAGCGTCAGAAGCATTCGTGTTGAACATTTTATCTACTTCTTGTCTGATCTCTTTATCCACCTTATTTACGGCCTCAGCGACTTCAACAAGTGATTCGTAAGGTGTGCCATCTGCTTTTAACTCGATATCAGCATACTGTGTTGTAATCTTCTCAATATTTTTAACTCCCTCTTCAAGACGATAGATAATATTAACATCTGAAGGGTTAAAAGAAAGAACCCTCTTAGGGTCCTTATTTATCATAAACCGTTTGTAACCGTCATTAATTTCAATATTTTTCATTCTCTCCTACCTCCCAAAAAGGGCATGACGGGAGGTTTAGTCATGCCCGCAAATAAAAGTTAATTAAGCAGCGTCAGGTGTGAATACTTTTGTTGCAAGGTTAAATGTACCCTTGACACGTCCACCGTTGTATTTGATATCAAACTCATGCTGATATCCACCAGTGTCACCACCATAATTCTGAACTACGATTGTAGCGTTTTCTCTGTAAGCTACAAATACACCTGTAGTTTCTGCTTCATCCCAGAGATGCACTTCGAGGACTGTGGTATTACAAGCATCACCAGTGGCACGCTCATCAATGATTTTCTGTAGCTTCTCGAAAATCCCATCATCTTCATTACAGTAATAAGGCTTTACAGATGACTGAGGGTCATAGCCTTTCATTTGAGTGGATGATTCTCCTAAGATATTCTTTTTGGATTCGAATTCAGCATTCATATCAACATTGAATTCTTCCAAGTCCTGACCTAATCTAACATAGGCAGGCGTTCCAGTTAAGGACCCATCGATAAAGTGGGCCATTTGCTTTCTTTCAATCTTTGCCATTTTTTATCTCCCTTCTAGGGTATAGGTTGCAAATATCTGAACTTGATATCTAATGCCATCATTGATATCGCCTGTCGGCACTTCGTAGGCCATTGCATTAGCTACAGAAATGCTTTTCAGCTCACCAGTATATTGCACATTGTTAATAGTTACTTCTATTGGATTGCCCTTTACAGTCTCTAGGTAATAACCTAATTCCAATAAAAAAGTGCTGTTCTGCAATCTGGAATAGTCAGTTACACTAAATCCATCTGCATACAGCACAAAAGTTTGTTGTCTTTCCTGGTTGCCTAAGACATCTTCCTTAACAAGCTTGTCACCGATTGGAGCAAGGCCACAAAATTTTGATTCGGTAAAATCAATATGAACACCTTGCGTGAAATCGTCCATCTTGTCATAGCTCTGTAAGACGTTACGAACTACTTCAATAATATTCATTATGTTCCACCGTTCGCAATTCTTTGCGCCCCTCTTAATATTGTTTGTTTCTTAGCCTCTTTCATTCTTTCGAACCAGTATGGCCCTGCCAATGGATGCCGACTAGTACTGTGTTGCAAGTCTCTGTCTGTTAAGACCTTTGATTCTCCACGTGACCAAGCGCTACCTGTCAGACTGGACACCATCAACTTACCATAATATTGATATCTCGCATATGGCGTAGTTTGCTTAATTACCCCATAGCCAATACGAGTTCCCAGTGTCGCAGAACGCTCTAATGTACCACTAAGAAAAGGAGTGTAAGGTTTCATATACCGAATACATTCAGAGTCAATAAACTTCTGCACTCTTCCTCCTGGCTGTAGCTCACGATCTGACACTAATTGATTTGTTGGCCTCATTGTAAATGTAACTTGATCCATATTATCACCTACTTACATGACAGCTCATAGTGCTGCATTGATGGACTACCGTAAAGTTTAGGATCATGTGACATAACAGTAAATGTCTCGTTAGCATCCATCAATTCTTTAATTGTCTTGGATTGTGTCTGTTCAGATGAATTGCTAATTGCTATGTTACATATACCTTTAACAACTAGGTCTTTTCCGACTGTAATCTCTAGTGATGTAACATGACTTGCTGGAATAGCTACAAATATGGTATCGCTATTTGCCTGACCTGTTTTATTGACATTAGCAATCTTGACATGATCCCAAAATACTCCGTAGATGTAAATGCGCTGGTATATCTTTTGCGCCTTATCGTAATGATACAGTGTCATATCTGAGTTTGTTCGCACTACATCACCCCACAATACATTAAGCCACTATCACCTAGCCACTTCTTGCAGATAGATAATATGGCTTTATTTTTAACTTCTTCTTCGGTTGCTCCTGTAGTGTCATACGTCACGGAGTATTGTCCGATTGTCTCAGATTTGATACCATCTGCTCGCCTTGTAGATTCTGATCTGTAAAGATATTCTGCAATCTCGCAAGTACAATCCTTTACATCTTCTGTCGCTGTTGTAATATTACCGAATGTCAGCCTGTCAATATATTTGCTTGCTTGCTTTGAATAAAATGGAAAGAGGGCAGTATCAATTACTGCCGACTTCCCACATAAATACGTTGTGTAATACGCTGCATCTGCGTAAGCCATATTACTGCCCCTTTCTAGGCTCTACTTACTAAACAGTAGACTTATGTAAGTAAATGCCTGCCACTTTGTTTTCGTATGCATCTGCAATACCAACATTACGATAGCCGAATTTCCAAGCGTCAGCATCCTGATTCAGTTCAGGCGTGATTACCTTTGGTGCTACGTGTTTCTGGAACTGGATAACAGCATTTTTATCAAGGATCATGAAGTTGATATCTTTACCAGAAGTAGCATTTTTAATGAAACCACCATTAGTCTGTCCAGATGTAGTGCCATCGTACTGTGTGATTGCAGTATAAAATCTGCTCTGTGGAATCTGGATAAGTCCTGCGAAGCCTTCGATTGCTTTTTTGGACTTAGTTGTATCTAAATCGTCAATAAGCAATTTCAATGTTGGTGTCATGAATAAGTAGCAAGTAGATAAGTCTACTTCATCCTCTAGCATAGTTCCTTTTGCAGCATTTAAGGCAGCAATAACTGCAGCGCCAGTAGTAAGAGCAGCTGCGTCAACTGTGCTGATTCCAGGAATCTGTGCGTACTGAGCTAAACGGAAAGCATCCAACTCAGGAACTACCTTTGTACGAATGAATTCACCTGCTAATCTGCCAAATGCAATACCAGCAGATTCTGCATTATCTAAATTATCAACTGTAAACATACGTCCACGGTCAAAGTTACATTTAACAGTTTCATTCGTTAGTGTTACATCGCCAGCTACATACCCACTGTTACGATTGTAAGAACCTAACCCTGCCATATCCAACTTAGGGATTATTAATTCATTTGCATTAGCGCCTTGTTTAGCGAGATCAGATGCACCATCCAGCACAGCTGTAAGAGATGCTAATTTGTATACTTCATCAAGTTTTGATACGTAATTCTTAAATAGTGCTATACTATTTGCCATTTTTCTACCTCATTCTTTCTTATTTTTCCGGTGGCAATCCCATGGCAGCTCTAATTGCCGATTCAGTAGCATCAATACCACCTGTGCCACCGCCTGTTGGTCCTACCGGATTATTAATAGGTTCGTTTGCACCAAATAGATAATCATTATCTTTCTGGCACGCCTCAATAGCTGCTTTAATATCAGCTTCTCTATTTTTGCTAGACTTCAAAGCTTCTGTGTCGAGCAATGCCTTAATTGCCTTTACATTCTTTCCACCAGCACTAGCAATCGCTGACTTAAGAGAATCATCAAAATCGCGTTCTGCAAGTTTCCCTTGGTATTCTTTTTCCTTGTTTGCAAGGTCTGTATTAAGGGTTGCAATTTTATTTTGCATATCCTTTACATCGATACCATCAAACTCCTTTAATGCAGTCTGAGCAGTCTCTAATTGACCTTTGTAGTTGTCGCGATCTTCTTCTGCCTTTGTTGTCTTTTTCTTTTCTGCCTCAACGTCCTTACCGTTTTCAGCCATGATCTTCTTGATGACTTCTTCATCAAGACCTAATTCTTTGAGAAATTCAGTTTTCATATATTTTCATATCCTTTCACTAATAAGTTGTTTTAGGTGTTTAACTGTCCACCAGTGACCGACTGTTTAAGGTCTTATCAGCTGACCAAATTGCATAAAAATAAGACGTTAACGTACGTCTTTACAACGAGATATTTGGATCACCGTACCCTTTCTTTTAGTAAGCACCTGCAATCAGGTACCTTAATTGCTTGTACTGCATGACCTTTAGTTACTATTTTGACCACTCCGCATGGAGCTCTCGAACGAACCTGACTGCAAATTGGACAAGCCGAACATTCACACGGTCGTTTATCTACTGTAGCAGCTAATATTTTCATCGATACCCCCTCTCGCGATGTCGCAAAAAAGAGAGTGCCAATCGACACCCTCTAGCTCGTTTATTTTTTTACTGCTTTTTGTCAACTAGATTCTGCAAAAAAGAACTCGTTAAATGTGTATCATTTTCAATTTTTTCCCTTACATGTTGAGAACCACATATTGGACATTTTATAACCTTATTAGTTGCGATAGTTAGAGTATCTTTTTCTATTTCAAAATCATGATTACAACCATTGCACCTATATTTAATATAATAGTTCCACGACATAAAACTCACTCCTTAAAATCTAATTGTTTAAAGTCTTCTTCCGTATATGGTGCTAAACCATCGTGTGCATAAGGAGCCAATTGCTCTCTTACAACTTTCCAATTACGATGTATCTTATTAAATTGCTCATTTCCAATTCCTTTATAAATATCATAAAGAAAATTCCATTTTAATATTCCTTGAAAACTATTAATTGTTAATAGGCAAATATCAATGATAAAATCGCAATATGTTTTAACTATTTTTTTATTATCCAACATATCTATCCTAGTAAATATTGTTACTCCTATATAACCAACTCTAACACTTGTAAGTGGGTGTGATTTATTTGGGTCAGCTTCATCTTTATCATCTAATAGATTAAATAGTATGTGAATAGATAAATTACACATCGCCAATTCAGCTTTCACATACATGTCCAAAGTATTGACTATATCCACATCACCTAATACCAATCCTACATTAAGTATATCGCTAACTACTGTAGATATTCCACAACAATCGGCATCAAATTCAAGTGTTTGATAAAGAAGAACACTATTAGTATCTACCTTTGACACAGCTTCTAATAATAAGTTTACTCCATTATTTATCAAATAATCTATATGACCAAATCTTAAGTGTGCTAATTCATGAGCTACTAGAAATTGAATTGAATATGTAAAAAGTGACTCTTTTATTGTACTTTTTTCAATTGTTAGCTGTTCTTTTATTACGTCAAATCTAGCATTATTAACGAATGCTTCTATTACATTATTTAATTCGAGGATAAGCCCCTTATACACTACGATGTAATATTTTTGATCAAATAACGTTGCAAATGCATTTTTTTCATAACTATCTGAATATAATACACTTACATCAATAGTTAATCCTCTAGTTTTTATTACATGTTGTACATAATTAGTAGCAATCATCATCCCTTCATAAATTTGCTTATTTTCTTTAGTTACAGAGCAAAAATTACCATCTAAAATTGATAAGCTATTCTTTATTATATCCCCGATATTCATTATATTACCTCAACTTTCTTTATATCCTGAGATAATATTACATATTATAGAAATACTTGTCAATCATTTCAAGTCAATTAGAACAATTGCTGGCAATCTGTCATAAAGAAGATAGGACTATCTCATACATAATCCATAAAGCCTTGGAAACTTATCTTTATTCTGTATAACTCAATCGGTGAGTAGAAGTAGTATCTTGTAACTACAACTACCCACTTAATTGTTATTTAAAATAATGATTCAAGTTTTGCATCAATAGGTGGGACATAGTGTATATCATAGCAATTTTCCAATGGATGACAAGTATCTCCAACCTCAGGATTATTTGTGTCTGGTTTAAACATTGCATTATTTACGGCAGGGATGTAGCTGTTTAATCCACTTTCATGAAATAAATCAACGTGGGCAGCTCCCCATTTGTCACAAATAGTTTTAGCTTGATTCACATAGGTTTCCAATCCTGTACAGTTTGCAATATTATGCACCATGACATATAACATCTTAACACCTACGAATCTTGTCATTAGACTTTTTAAAAACGATTCAACTGCTCCGCAGAATTCTGTAGTAATTAGTGTTGCAGAATAACCAGTACTAACAGTACCAATAGTTTTACTCAAATAAGCATCGTTTGCTCCTCCATCAAATACGATGCCATGAATATTAATGCTCATGTTTATAAGAGTATTTGCTTGGTCTAATATATCTCCGTTTGTATTTTCAACAAATGTATTTCCACCCACACTCATATTAATTACTCTCATTAATGGATGTCTCTTTTTTAATTTATAAGCATACCCTGTTCTAGTAAATCCACTTACGCTAAATCCCACTCCTGCCGATATACTATCACCTAAAAAGGCGATAGTTTTTCCAGCCAGTCTTGTGACTCTTTTACCCAAATGCTTTGTTGTAATGGTTTGATTTATTTTAGAATCATTGAGGATAGTAATCTGCTTTGTGGTATCGATAAGGGTAATAAGATTACCATCAGCGCTAGGAACATATTCATGATAGTTACCATTTTCAAACTCAGTCATCTTAGTAAAGTAATCCTCATCAAACTCTAAACTTAAGCCAAATGTATAGTCCATGGCTATTCCTGACGGTATAGTAATAGTGAGGACATTATCCACAGTACTTACTAATGTAAAAGATATTGATTTATTGTTAGAAACAAGAGCAAGATTACCACTTGAGTATGTTAGTCTAAATGAGATTACAAGTCCACTAGGATATGTACCGTTAATATCCCATGCTTTGCATCTAAATTTACGACCAATAAAATCGTTTAATCTCTGGTTATCGGCTGCAGTAAATATATTGTTCGGAAGGTCGCTAGTCTTAATATAACTTGTTGTAGTAGCTGTTCCCTTAATGCTTATTTGTCCGTTTACCGAAGAGACAGTAACTCCATTCTTGGTAAGTGTGAAATCCTTTATGTGAATTAGATTTCCCTCAAAAATCCTAATTTTATTAGTGTTCGCTACGCTGTCTAGATTTATGAGAATTTCTTTATCGTCAATATAGTTGTTCTCGTACTCAACGCTTGTACCACTTATCTTTATCTCACGTAAATCCGTATTTAGCTTATCAAATTCGTCAAGAACTCGATTAAAATTCTCAGTAACTTCTCTTTCCCCATTCGGTTCAAGAAGTCTATTATCTATTATTCTCATTTCACAACCCTCCGTAGATTGTCAATATATACCCTCTGGCGCTCCTGAGGCAATTCCATAGTTTCTGCAAATTTGGTATACTCATGTGATGTCATTCTGTATCTAGTCTTTATTGCGTTTACCGTTTCTTCGTCAGCTCCACCAGATTCCAGTAACTTGATCTTCTCTCGCTGAGCTCTCATCCTCGTTTCAAGTGTTCGCATTCTTTGCGTAGCTTCGTGTGCTGTATATTGCTTATCGTTGTATGTTTGAGGCGTATTTTCCTTACGATTCATCTCAGCAAGTTGTTCATCAGTATAAGTTCTTTCAGATACACCTTCCACGAACGGAGAATATGAATGATAACAATTTGCTCCACAAAGACCATCTACCGTCCCAAGTCCACATACACTATGTAATTCTTCCATTGTGTACACTTTACCTTGCCATACTTGATGCGTTGGCCTTGCTGTAGCATGCCAGGATACTTCAAATACATCTGTACCTAGCTCATTCGCGTTCATTTCATTAACTTTACCAGTAATTTGACCGATACCTGTTACGATTGCTCTTCGCGCAGCAACATTAATCCGATTGCTCCATCCACTCGCATAATCAACTGTTCGGATGCCACTATTTGTCATTTCCGTTACTGTTCTCTTAAGCGCAGACTGATAATCAAAAGCACCAGTGATGATGCCATTGATATTGTTATCTAAGATGTTCTGATAATACGTGGCCAATGGAGTAAATATGATCTTTCCAGCTCCCATATCAACTGCAAATCCCATTGATTGCGTCAGATTAACCATCTCATCCTTGGTCTGTTCAATTATGGATTTAATTAACTGTTGAAGCTCTTTATTTTCAGCGAATGGTATCTGTTCAAGCCCTAGTGCCTCGTAAAGTCTTTTGTTTCTCACATATTCAGATTCAAATGCCTTGAGATACATTGCTCCTATTTCATCATCTGATAGGGACAGTGCTTCTTGTATGGTCTTCTGGATAAACTCCTTTGAAGTCCCCATTTCAATCAGCCTTTGTATCTGCCAATCAGCAGAACGAGTAATTTCTGAGTTGATTTTTATTCTTCGAATGATATCTTCCATGATCTTATGTTCAGTATCATTCATAATCTTCTCAATCTTTTTAGGTATCTTCTCGATATCGGAAGGATCTAGCATTACTTATCACCGCCCATTATCACCTTTGCCTCGGATGGTTTGCAGTTTACGTTTATTGATGTGCTCTCGTTAGGCATATGAGTAAAATACATTGATTCGTTATCGCAACTAATATTAGTGATTTTGTCGTATATGGTTCCGTTGTACTCTACCTTAAGGCCTTTTATCGGTTTCGGTTTCCATTCTTTCATTCGATTACCTCCGCTTGTTCTGGCAAGTTCTTTAATGCTTCTTTTACTGTTTCTCCATACCATTTAGCCCTATATTCCTCAGGTCTCATAATACCTGCAGCCATATCAGCCATATCTTGTTTGCGTTCTGCTTCTTCATCCGTCAAAATACTGTCCTTAAAAGTGCATACTAATTCAGGCTTACGATTAGTCATTCCATTATAAAAAGCCAACGCAAAAACAAAATCATCTAAGCATTCCTTTAGATTTTGCTCGATTGCATTGACCATATTATACTTACGCACCTTAGCAATCTTCATTTCTGTAGCTGTTTTAGATACGTCTTGAACATCAGATAAATCGCCATAGCTCAAACATACATTAAACTCAATTCTTCTTAGAATCGCGTTAAACCCATTGATTATACTTTGATCTCTAAATTCAGGAGAAAACTCTTTGTATAATTCGCCATCTTTCTGATCAAGATTCAGTCCTCTATAAAGACGCTTTGAAAGCCTTGGAGCTTCAAGTCTCTTCTTTCCACCAGAGCCTATAACATCGATTGGCTGTAATGCAGTGATATCAACATTGATTGCTCGCTCACCTGATTCAAATTCCCAGTTTAAACGTCCAAACTGTGTATCAGCTGATTTGATTAAATCCATTGCACTCTCAAATATGCTCACGCCACAAGGACTACCATCTACCTTATTTGGAATTGGATTACGATAATATCCAAAGTCAGGTCTATCAATTTGATATGTAAGTGGCCCAGGTGCAATAGTTGACCATTCTTCTACTGCTGAGATATCCACTTCTTTGCCAAGTTCTGATTCAGTGGTTGAATGATAAACTTTATTCTCGATTGTCATACCTTTTTCGTCCAATGTATGAATCTCAAATTTGCGGTACCAGTTATCATCTCCAACCTTTTTAGTTGCTATAAATGCGACTTTGGTAAGACGCTTTCTGTCATCAAACCCGATCGGAATAAATGAATTAGCATTAACAAATTCTGATTTATTACCACCTAAAGGTTTGATAATAAAAGAACCTAACCCTAACCCATCTTGTAGTCCCTCGTTCAGATCACGAATTGCAGTCTGGAATATCTCATCAAGTTTCTTATCGCTTACCGTTGCTTCCATCTCGGTAAGACACACATTGGCAAACTCTCGACATATGCCTTGCTCTAACTGTAGCGATTTGACATCGTCGTCAATCCATTCAGCAGTCCCAGACATCATATCGTTCCATTTAGATATTCTATCGATCATTATTGGAGTGATACAAGGTTCTGTACCAATTGCCCTTTTTATATTGTCCCGTCCTAGCATTCTATTTACCACTCCTTTCATCCATTTTATTATTCCATCAAACATACATTATTGACCTCGCTTCTTCCATATTCGTTCGGTTGCATATCTAACAGCATCTATTACATGGTCATTTCCGTCTGGATAACCACTTATAACATTACCATCTTTATCGCGTTCGTATTCGTAGTCCATGAATTCTTGTGCAGCAACAGGACATCGCGAATTATCAATTACTATCTTTCTTAACGACTGTAACCATTTATAAGAGTACTCTCGACTTCCTGGTCCTTTCTCAGCTGCTCTTGCAAATAATCCATACATCTTATAGTCACCAATGGACTTATTCTCTGCGCTATCACAAGTAAGCAGGTCATTTGATGTAATACCCAACTCAATCAATTTATCAGCTGTCTGACGGTTGCTCTGCTTATTGCAAGTGTATTCTTGCCAGATATACAAAGTGTGTTGAGATGGCTCGTAATGAGTTCGCACAAACGCATATAAGTCAGGATACCATCCCCAGTCAACACCATTAAGCACATGATCAAATTGCGATATCGTCTCATCTGCAATAGCCTCAATTACAACATTATCAAATACTGCTCCACCAGAACCATTAGCCACACCCATATACTCGTTTTCATAAGCATCTGGATTGACCTCTTTTAAAAATTCTGCCTCATCAATAAATGGCTTTCCCAACCACTTAGCAGGTACTTGAGTATAATTACTCTCAACAACAAGACGATTTTCTTTTGGTATCTTAATGTATTTATTGGCCCAGTTATTAGCTGATTTAGGTGGATTAAATGATTTAAATATATAAGCAATATCTCCACCACGAATAACTGACTGCTCAATTTTACGGACTGCTTCCGGCCCAGCAAACTGATCCAACTCTTCAAGCCATAGGATGCCTATATATCCAAATGGCACCTTGATAGACTTGACCTTGCCTGGATCGTCAGCACCACGAAAATATATCTTCTGACCGGTTGACTTCTTCGTAATTTCCACTGGACTAACAGTACAATGATATTCGTCAGTTAATCCAAGGGCTTCTATTGCCCATAAGATTTGTTGATATACAGAAGTTCTCAGTGTTTCGGCTACTTGTCGCATTATACAAGCATGCACTGTAGGATTCTTTTCAATCAGATCAATAACCTGGAGAGAAATGAATGAAGATTTAGTTGAACCACGTCCACCAGGAAGTACATATTCCATGTGTCGGTAATCTGCTATATCATGTAGCAAATCCGAAAAGCATGATGCAACCATCGTTGCAGGTATGCCATTGTACTTAGTTCCTACTACATCATCGTTTGGCTCTAACTTCTTGCGTTCTATTTCTATTTTTGCATTATCAAATTCTATCTTATGTTTATCCATTGGGTTCATGAGGAAGAACTTCTCCAGCCAGTCTAATGACTTTTGCTTGTCTGCTAATTTAATACTGAATCCATCCTTGCCTTGTTTGACCTCTTGAATGATCTGTGTATCAACATTGGAAGATTCTTTTGCCTTAACATAGTTAACTTCCTTCACAACTGGCTTTTTAGTCTTTTTATCGATCATTGGTCCAAACATATTCATGACTTGAACTTCTTCACGTCCGAAGGAAAGGTAGTCTCCTATATCAGAAAAGGCAATTCTCATATGCAGGTCGATTAAGTTTGATTCTGTTGCAACTATCTGTTGTCTCTTAATCTCTTGCAACCTCTGTATCTCTTCTCTTATACCATGCTTTACCATGAGTACATATGCATTTGAGTTAGCAACGTCATAGCTACACTGATAGGCCTTTTGATAGCTTTGTGTCGCATTAAATGTTTTACTGTAATAAATACAAAAAAGGCGCTGTTCATGAGTTAGTTCCTCATTCAACATCGTCTCTCTGGTTCCATCGTCAATTATATCTTTGCGTTTCACTTTCTTTGCAACGTTGCATTCTTTTTTTTCTGTCGTTGCGTTGCACTTCCATTTATATCTATTCTTCCATGATCGGATTGTACCCTCTGGTACATTTAATTGATTAGCTATTTCAATTAACTTTTCTCCGTTTTCATAGAGGATTTGAGCTTTAGCTTTATTATCATCTGGGCTTCGTGCCATTATCACCACCTCACTATTTGCGTATTAAAAAAGCACCCACGGTTGTGAGTGCTATAATAATTATTATTACTTTGCTCTATATCCTTGTTTATACAAATCCCATCCTAGATATAACGCCATTGCTTCGGTTAAATTTAAACCATATTTATCTCCAACCTCTCGAGCAATTTGTCTAAAGGATTCATTTTTTGACACATGGTATTCTCCAACTTCTTGATCTAAGCGTGTGCCTAATTCTTCTGCTATTTGAATTTTAGTATTTCTGTCTATACTATTTATTTTTACTAAATCAAATCCCTTATCATTATCTTCCATACTAACACCCCTCTCTTGATATCCATAATATCCCATATGTAGAATATTGTCAATAAAAAGACACCCACCATATCACTATGCTGAATGTCCTTTAGGGAAGTATATAATTAATAAGGGGTTATTACCGAAGTCTCACGACTTTAGTAGCTGGAATAGTAGGATTTGAACCTACGACAAAACGATTAACAGTCGTTCGCTCTGCCATACTGAGCTATATTCCAATATGTAAGGTAGAACCATACAATAGCACGTTCACTTACTGCCTACTTCGATTACTCGCTCATAATATTTCACCAAATCATCCTTAGGTTATAGGGATACTGCTCCGTTCTGTCAAAACTTATATCCGTATAGTAAAAGTGCTCAGGACATTTGCACTCAGCCCACAATACAGAACATATACCGTTTTCGGTCGGTATCACACCTGGCATGATTCAGCAAGAATAGTTATGCCTTTTATCTTAACACCAAACTTTCAGGCACCTAATACCACGTTTCTTATGTGCTGGGCACGTGGCAACCAACAAGAGACATTTAGTCTCTATTCTCATTCTAAATTATATCACAGTTTTTTTGGCATTGTTGGCAAGTTTTAAATAGTTCGATATTTTCTTTCCAACAACACTCAAATCCAAGTTTACAATTTTTGCGATATCTTTTAGCTTCATCCCATCAATGAAACGGTACTCGAATACCTGTCTTAATTCACTGTCTTTAATCTGATCAATAAACTGCTCTATCCTAAGCATTAATAAAGAACATCGTTCCTTACGGTCCTCTAAAAGTCTGATTGTCTTATTGACTTCATCTGCTAGCTTTGGATCTTCCATCTCTACACTTACATGATATGGAGTATAAGGAAAATCCTTTGACGAAGCAGTTATCTTTCCAGCGATAATAGGAATATCTTTATCAAATAGCTTGTCCAATCGCTTATTTAGGGAACCAATTTCACGCTTCAGCTTTATGTACTGCTCTAGTTCTTCCTTCGTCAATCTCATCCCTCCTTTTATGCTATCTTCTTGTGATAAGCTTTTACTTTATCTTGATCTATAGTTACATAATTCTTTTCAGTGACTGCGATGTTTGCATGTCCTAATAATTCTTTGATCACTTCAATTGGTACTCCAGCAGCGCTTAAATTAGTCGCAAATGTCTTTCTAAAAATGTGGACTGAAACATGTTTAATAACTCCTGCTCGTTTTGCTATTGCTTGTACCTCATCCTGAAAGGCACCGCTTTTTAGTCGGTTATATGGTTTACGTTCAGTAACAAACAAAGCCTCACTGTTATCACGTCTACTATTCAGATACTTGGAGATATATCGCTTGGCCCTGGCATTAATATAACCAGTTCTCCATTTAGATCCTTTGGTTGCATATATGTGAACCTCTCCGGTTACAAGGTCGATGCTATTACGGTTTAACAACTGTATCTCTGATACTCTCATTCCAGTGTCGAGAAGAAGCTCCAGGATAGCCCGCTCTCTTAATGTCTTGCAGTTATCCCTCATTGCTTCTACTTCTTCGTTGCTGAGATATATCTTTTCCTTAGTCGGTTGCTTAATGTTTTTTATTGCACTAACCGGATTACGTGTAATATACTCATCGTCAAGCGCCCAAGAATAAAATGCACTAATGAATCGTTTCATGTTGCTGATAGTACAAGCGGAAAGTTTGTTTAAGTGTTGCATCTTTGCAAGATAGTATTTGATATCATCCGTTGTTATTGATTTCCAGTTTTTATTCAAGGTATCGAATAATCGCCTATTCTGCAAAACATACTGCGCGATAGTTTTGTTTGATAAATTTTGTAACTTCTTGTTAGCTGCAAACAACTCCAACATTCGCTCGTTATCGTCAATGTATGTAGATAGCTCTGTGCATTCTTCCTGTAACTCAATTCCGTGTAAGTGTATTCTTAATGCGCTTTCTAATTTATCCAACTGTACGCTTGTAAGATCAACCGCCATCTCCCCGATAACATTGTTGATTAACATATTTTTTGTTACCATATAATCACCCCATCCTCTCAATTAAACAAAAATTATCTCTGTCCTGAATTAATTATGTCACTCGCAAACTTCTCCATCTTGCACTCAGCACATATGTAATTTAGTTCGTCCTGATCTGTAAAAATATGTGGATACTGGCATATCTTATCACACACATGCTCCATCATCTCAGTTGTTATCTGATTAAGATCTTTCATAACCCCTCCTGATTTCATTCTAATATCTCAATAAAGTACGGTCTTTGACATGAACCTCCATAAAGTACGGTCTTTTGCATGAACCTTCATACTTCTTTTACTGTTCTAACTTTTAGTTTAGTATCTTATCAATGCAATCATTCCACCCTGCATTATATCCGTGACTATCTACGTCTTTCTTATTCGGTATTTTAGTTAATGGACACCATGTAGGTATTTCATCCAGTTTTTCCCATGATGTATTGTAACTATAACCTAAAGCTCTACTTAATTCACATTGTGGATTTTCTGTACTTCTTAAGCAGAATTCACATTTTAAACAATTCTTTGGTGTATCTACGATCAATGCTGATTTATCCATGTTCATCTTTCCTTTCATAATTTCTAATTTAGCTATTTATTTTTTTACTCATATCTAAAGCAACAGATAATCCTTTTACAGCTTGTGTAAGTGCAAGATTTTCTTCTTTTAAAATATTTATTGTATTCATCAATCTTTCGCACTCACTTTCATAATTAATACATTCCATTGTTTTTTCATCATTCATAATTATTATTTTCCTTTCTAATTCTCGATTTACCCAGACAGCAGTCTCCCACTGCCTGGAAGAAACTATTTACCTTTGAACGGATCGTTCTTTGATGGTTTTAATAACCCATTCTTAGCCAGGAACTCATGCAATACCTTTTTATCACATGCATATTCTACAGCAAGCTTCTTAAGGTCAAATGGACCATTAGTGTATAATGCCTTAATCTCAGGAATCTTCTTACTTAAAAACGCATATATTGCTTCCTTGTCATCACTGCTAACGCTTACTAGGCTTCTAAGTTCTCCCTTTTCTTCTTTTTTGCTGTTTTTAATATGTGCGACTAGATTATACTTCTTGATTCGCCAATTAACACTTGGCTGTGTGATTCCGAGCTGTACAGCTATTTGTTTTTGATTTAATCCCTTGTCCAACAGTTCCTGTATCTGTTCGATTGTTACACCCTTGTTTGATGTATTATTCTCAACTTTTTGAGTTGGCTTTACCATATCCTTAATAGCCTCTTCAAACACCGGATTCGGAATTGCCGGCTTTCGCTCGATTCCAAGAGCTTTATCAAGTCTTCTCTCGATATCAGCCCTTGCATGCTTCATCTCAGCTACCGTCTTATCAAATAGATCACTTAAAACATTCTCTGGAATGATGTCAGACACCTTGATTGTAACGATCCTATTATCTTCGGTTTCCGTGCTAAGGCACACTTTAGTATCGCTATGTATTAATCCAAGTCTATGATCGATATCCTCGAGACTTCTTAACGCTTGATTTACTTCTTTTTGCTTATTATCTACTAATTCTTGGTACTCTTTTAAATCCATCTACTTATCCTCCTTAAAATCAATTATTACTCCTACTTCCTCTGCATTCTCCATATATTTCTTAATCAACGAAGGGTTATCACAACACTCTTGAATACGCTTTCCAAAGAGTTCATCAAACTTCTGCATTTGATAATTACTAAAATAAAAATCATTACGTAGAACTTCAAGTGAGATTGCTATCGCTGTAATTGTAGAATGGTACTTCATTCGTTCCGAAGCTGCTTCTATGTCTTTTCTTGATACATTAAGGCTACACCCAGATATATTTCTATATTCTATAGTCTTGCGAAGCTCCTCGATTCCTTCTTTTTCAACTATCCTAAGTGCCAGATCTAAGCCCTGATTAACTCCGTAAACGATATCGTTCTGTTTACCCATGCTTGTCCCCTCCTAATGTTTACCCGGTGATCTGTAGTACCTCATTCTTTCACCATTTGAAAAGTCTACAATTACTGAACTTGGATAACTGCTATTACTTCCAAATTTCTGATATTCTGGAGAACCCACCTTTTCAGGTATATTATGTCTATATTCACATTCTGTAGCTGAATCTTCGTCATTGTAAAGCTTTCCGCAAATTTCACATTTGTACTTAGTTAACGTTAGCATTCTTTATTTCACCGTACCTTTCTGCCATTCCTTTAGAAAGTCAACCAATGCTGATTTGTTCGTGCTACATTCATAAAATGTCTTTCCACAATCAATCTCAAACATTGTACTTTGACCATAATTTGATGATATACCAAGCAAATAATATTCCTCACATCCATACTCGCAGCTTTTCGATGGCTTATAATCTTTCCAGGCATGACGGCAACTAACCTTTACAACAATTGCTACGATGTCGTTAAAGTCATACCGGTAATATCTCTCACCAGTAAGAGTCTGATCAATCCATAATGGCCAATTAGTGTAGTTATCTATAAACTCCTTACGCTGATCGTTATTTTTTAGGATTGGTAACTCCGGTTGAGTAACCTCTGGTGCTTTAGATCGTTTCATCTGATTAAGTAGTAACTCAAATGCATCCACTTTCATTCGTTCGGTTTTACAAATAGGTGCTTCCGTCTTTTCTTTTGCTAAACCATCACAATTGATTTTTGCATCGTAAAGTTTTCTCTCCACATCAGCAATAGTATAAGCTGAAGCTTTATCGAAATCATATTCCTGTTCAGTTATGCAAGGTTCATCGTCCAGCCTCGAATTATTACATCTAGCTCCACACTCATCATTAAAATCACATCCATGACAACATATACCGTAGCAATTTATACCAAGCCCTTTTGCTACTTCTGAACAGCCCACAATATTACATTCGCTTGATGGATTGAAAAAACACATTTTTTTCTGTTCAGGCTCATTATGTTCTGGTTCGACGACTTCACCTACGACTTTTTCGATTTGCGACGTCGCGACTTCTCGCTCAGGTGCCGTCTTGGCCTTTTTAGGTTTCATCTCTCTGATCTGTTTAACTGTCATCTCAGGTGTAACTTGCTCTTGTTTCTCTTCAGGTAAAGAAATTAGTTCCTTTAGTTTTGATTCACTAAACTCCATAAACTTTTCTTCAACCACAGGAGAAAAACCACCAACTGAACAACCCTTGTTAATCTGTATCGAAAGATAATAACTGCTTTTGCTCATTTCTAACTCTTTGACTGCATAATCTACAGCTGATTTATAGCCAGCTTCTTCATAAAGCTTATTCTCATCAATGCATCGGAGATGGAATCCAACAGAAACATAATTACGTCTTGCGTTACCTAACTCTTTTTTAATAGCTGCTATATTCTGCTTGATAATCTGCGTTGCATTGTCAAGTGTTAAATTTCCAATGTACTCGTTCCAATCACCCAATTTATTCACCCTTACCTTTAACTAATTCTTGATACTTCTTACTTCTTGACTTAAATATCATCATCATTGTATCGAGTCCTCTTCTGACCAGATCGCAATTGTTGTATAAGTCAGATATAGTTTCGTAACCAGTACAAATCTCATCAGCATTATCTACTACGTCTACATCTTTGTACTTTAAGAAAAACTTATATGTATCTGACCAGATATGCTTTACATCATCATCGGTTGGCTGATAATTTGATACTGATTGCATTTAATCATTCCTCCCTGTTGATACTTGCTTGTTCAGAAAATCCATCTGGGTAACGCTTCTTCAACTTATCAATGTTTAGTTCCATAACCTCATCAATTGTAAAATTAAAACTCTCACACATCATTGCAACATACCAAAGAACATCACCTAACTCTTTTTTTAAGCCATTGAAGTCTATACAGTGACCATGATATACCCACTTTTTAAGCATGTCGTTTATTTCTCCAACTTCACCAGACAAACCAAGACAAGCATTAATTGCTCCAGCAACATCCCATACCATGCGTCCATTGAGTATGCATTCATTAATTTTTGTAGCTAATCTATCTGCACATTTACCGTCATTAGTCCTCATTGCTAATTGCTGATACTCACTTGCTTTCATTCTTCCTCCTTATCTACATTCACAACTCTGATTTCTTCTTCCGGCCATGGTGTTGTTATTACTTCGCTGATTATTGTAAATCCATCGTTCATATTGATTCCTTTCGAATTTAATTTTAAACTATACAACAATATCAAAACATTCTTCTAGCCATTCAAATACATTTCTTAGTTCATATGAACTGTATCCAATATGAAATTCTCCATCATCCAATCTACAATATTTAATTTCAAAATATGGTTTATCTGAAGTACCATGAACAACTATATCTGCACTTGTTACTTTAATTTTATAATTCTCACTGTCGTTAGTTTTTGTTGTTTTATTACATAAAGTATTCATTGTTATCCTCCTGACTCTCGATTTGTTAAGTTACCCAAGTAACCCACTGTAACCCATATTGGGTAACACCTAAAGTATTGATTTTACTATGTTTGTAGCGTTTGTTACCCAAGTTACCCAAATTTTGACCTCTCTCTATGTGTACTTGGTGTGTATGTGTAAACGACACACACTCTAACATATATATACCTCTACTTGTAAATTTGGGTAACATTTATAAAATAACCTCTCAGCCCTAGTATTTATGCGGTTTTTACTGTTACCCAAAGGGTGTAAAAAGTGGTAACAAAATGGGTAACATCTACTCAAATGGTAGCTTTTCTTGTTCAGATTCTGAAATATTACGAAACTTTCCATCATCCGGAATCTCACTCTTTGGTTCTTCATCATCGTACATCTTTAGGAAAACACATCTCATTAAGTCCCCATTGATTCTCTTTGGTTTTGATGTTCTATCCCTACCTTTTTCTTCTGATGAAAGCAGTAAATCATTTTTCTTAGCCCAAGTTAAAAATCCTTTTGCTGAGAAGTTTCCTCGGTCAGCCATAGCGTTAAATATATTGTTATTGATTACTGCGTAACCATTCTCGATACAACCCCAAACTTCGCCACGATAGTTACCTGTCATTCGGTCTGGCCAGAAGTTATTTTGATGAATATCAATCTCTGATAAGATGTACTGGTAAGCACGTTCTTCCTCTGAAATATCACCCTTGGACTTCAAAAGTTTGTAGCAAGTATCGAAATTAAGATACTTCCCATCCTGAAATATCTGCTCGGTTGCGATTTTGTCAGCTGTTAAAAGTATACTCATTGGAATGATCTGCTTCTCTTCCTTTTCCTCACTAAGTTCAAATTGTTTTGCATAGATACGGTCCAGGAACTCTTTTTGAATAGCCTTAAGCTCCTTCATATCCATATGCGAGATAATCCGAATAAACTCTTCGCCAGCATAGCCATAATGCTCCTTGATCACCTCAACAACATCAGCTCCTGAATCGAAGTAATTGCCCTCGGTTGATTCAACCTCGATAATACGGTTAATTGCTCCACCGTTCATTGTTTCACTCACTAATGACCGTTCAGAATTCGTTAGAATAACATTTTTCCAACTACGTTGTCTTTGTAATCCTATCTGAGTATTAGATCTCTCTTTTCCACCACCAGAACATAATGTGTAGATGTAATCCGAAAAGTCATCGTTAAATCTCTTTTGCACCTGCGTCATATCATCAACCGCCATAGGAAGATGATTAAGAAAATCTAACCTAACCTCTAGCGCAATATCCGTAGCCTTTGCTCGAACGAAGTATTTACCTTCGGTTGGATCAGCCCAGATTGATGTAGCCAGCATTAAGGCAACAGTCTTTCCTTTACCTGTCTTGCCATATGTAGAAACAATAAATGGTAAAGCATTGAATAGATGAAGCAACGGGCTTGCGAATGCTCCAGCCATATACAACATGGGCTCCATTCGATTAGCTGAACGGATTTCCTTTACCAGTTCAATCCACCTAGTATAAGAACCTATTTGAGTAACCGATTTGAATGCTCCTGATAAGGAATCTTCATTGTCAAACACGATTGAACCATCATAAGGAACAAACGATTTACCTATCCATCCCAACTTAGAAGTGGACTTCTGCTCAGGAATAATCTTTTCATTCATAGATTCCATGTCAGCCAGATATTGAACTAATGCCCTGGCATTTTCCGAAGTGACTCTAACTCCATATTTTGAAAGGTTAACGATTCGGTTATTGGATGAAATTACTTCTTTATCAACAATGACTTCTTTCCATCGGTTTCTTACCTTAAAAGCAAGAACTGTTTTCAAGAATCCAGTTTCTGCATTTACTAGGGTACGTACCGGGATGATTGGATGAGAACAAGCTGTTTTTTCTCCGAAATTCGTTAGAATTGATATTCCATTATCATTCGCAATCCACCCTCCGCAGAACATCTTTGGATATTCTCCATCGAAATCAGTGTAACTTCCTCCAGTTTGCTGGTTATAGCTTTTCTTTGCTTGCTTAAATGCCTTCAGCATACGATCAAAATTTTGTTTTACTCCGAGGTCTTTCGCAATATCAGATAGTGTACATATCATAGCTGCTTGCTGGACTGGATCTTGTTCATCGTAAATCTCAATAAAAATATCTTCTGAAAGTATCTTTGTCTTGTCCAATCCTTTGTAATCTATCATCTACTCACCTCGCTTATCATCTGATCTAGTAAATATTCCTGATACACAACTTTGTTTTGGCAATCACACCATAACTCGCTATAAGGTTGCTCCTGCTGGATAATGTCTCTAAGTGCCATCACTATAGTTCGTTGCTGCTTTATCTTATCGTTTTTATATTCAGCAAGCTTTTTCTCTTGCTCTTTCTTTTTTTTTGTTCGTGAAGCTGTTGCATATGCTTTCCATGAAGGTTTATCATTCCCACCGAGTAATTCAAAGGCTGTCTTGAAATCACATGAATTTAACTGTGCTACGACGTCAAATACATTCCAGTTCTTAGCACATACAAAACACTGTACCCCATCTTTAAATACTTTCATTGATGGATTTTTTTCCTGGTGAAACATACAGCAACACATTCTTCGCTTAACTTTAACTCCATATTGTGCAAGCACATCAAACATACTGGTCTGATTAATTATTTCCTCTTTGCGTTCTTTCATCTCATTAAGTGTCATGTCTTTCACCTAGGAGTTCAATTATCCTTTTGCCAGTTTTATTCTTATCGCAGAATAAAAACTCACAACCATATTTTTCTTGAAGAGTGTTTAGTATCTTGTAAAGAACATCACCTTTCATTGCCTTAACCTCTACATCTGTCCATACACCATCAACTCTCACTCTCTTCTTTCTTCTTGGATTATCCCAAAATATCAAATCTTCTAAAGATTTAATTCCATGGCCATGTTCGCAAAGGATAATCAATTTAATACCATTCTCTTGCGCTCGGATGAGCTCATTTCGGAATCTTGTGTGATCTTGACACACATTATTGCATAATTCATTTAAATTTTGTTTTCGGTCAATTATCAGCCTTGGATTGTCCAGGGACATGTAGTCCCCGGTCCAAAGTTTTGATATGTAGTACTTAACACCAATCGAATCGAATGTTGCCAATATCTTTTTAATAGCTCTCGCTTTTTCCCTTGAATCAATTTGGATCGTCAAGTATTCTCACTCTCCTTAGTTAAATGGTAGTTCTTCGTCGATTCCGTCTGGTAAATTCATGAATCCATCACCTGCAGCATCTGATGGTTTTGGTCTTGATGATTGCTGATAACCACCGTCTTGACTTGACTTGCTTTCTGCAAAATCATGTTCATCTACAATGATTTTGATCGCGTAAACCTTTTGACCTTCTTTATTGGTATAATTCTCAGTTTGAATTGAACCACGGATTACAATCTTAGTTCCCTTCTTTAAATACTTTTCAACAAATTCAGCGTTCTTTCCAAAGCATACGCAAGTAAAGAAGTCTACATCAGACTCTCCATCTCGTTTGAACTTTCTATCAACAGCTAAACTGTAAGTTGCAATAGCATTACCAGTTCCTTGTGAATATCTTATTTCTGGGTCTCTTGTTAGGCGCCCCATCATAACTACATTGTTCATGCTTACACCTACTCTTTCTTTTTATCTTGTTGCTTATTTAATCTAGCAACAGCATCGTTGTATTGTTCTTCTGTTAAGTCTGAGAAGTCTTTTACCTTATAGAATCCCATCATTGAAGCAGCACCAACACCCTTACGTTGAAGTAACCCATTAATAGCAGCAATCTTAACAGCATCCATAAAACCTGTGGTGGATTGTGGCTGTTCATTGTTTGCTGGTTTCTGACTACTTGTTGTTTGTTGCTTGTCAGTAGAACCACTCTGAGTAGATTTCTTAGTATCTGTCTTTGTCATATCACCAGCTCCAGAGTTTTCTTGGTTGTCAGCATCTTTAACATCATCAATTAGAAACAATCCGTTCAAAGCATACTTTCTAGCATAGCTACTCGTTGCACCAGTAAGCTGAGAGGCATCCATTCCTTTTTTACTTTCCTCTTCTCTTGCATATGCAATGTTATTGATTTCATCTTCGCTATCACAATCAATAAATGTAGCTGTTGCTTTTACATATGTTCTCTGACCGATAATCTCAATGGAATCTGAGATAGTAACAGTAGCCTTAACCTCATTTAAAAGAGGTTTAGCAGCCTCAAGAATATCTTCACAATTGCGGTAGTTATAACCGCCAAACTTATTAAACTGCTTCTTTGGAGCATTAAGCTTCTGTTGTACCTGCAGTAACTTTTCTTTTACGTTCATCACATTTTCTCCTCATACATATGAATAAATTTATCAACTATCTCCTCAGCAGTTGAAAGAGATATCTTCCAGTTTTGATACTTTCTATGGCATTCGTCACAATTTTGAGAGCCACAGTTATCACAATAAGCATGACTTAACTTTTCTTCTAACCAGTTAACCATTCGCCCTCTTAAGATATCGATAGAATCCTCACATTGTTCAGAATCAATTTCAGATACACTTTCTTGAACTGGAAATGATTGTTCTTGTGGAAATGGTTCTTCTGTTGGAAACACATCATCATTAGGAAACGGATCATTATTATCAACTATCTCAACTGAGGCTTCCTGTCTCTTCTTTTCCTCTGTAATCATACGCTGAAGTTCTTCCTCTTTGCGTTTAAGTTCTTCAGCTTCACGGAGCTTTCTCATTTCTGCCTCGGCCTTGGCTCTTTCCTCTGTTCTAATCCGAGCAAATTCATCTTCACGAGCTTTCTTATCAGCAGCCTCTCTTGCTATTCGCTCCCTCTCGACACGAGCTTCCTCTTCACGTTTAAGACGTTCTGCCTCTTGCTTGCGTCTCTCTTCTTCTTGCTTTCTACGACGTTCCTCGGCTTCGAGAATGGCTCTCTTTTGAGCTTCGTAATCATTAATAATCTTGATTGCATCTGCAAGACGATGAGTGGATTTATATACCGACAATGCCTTATCTTCAATCTCAGAATGCATTGCTGTGATGGTTTCTAAATCAGCGAGTCTATCAGCAATATACTGATCAATATCAGCCTTGATTGACTTAAGTGAAGTCACAACGTTAAGCCAGGACTCCTTGAAAACTTCTTCAAAAGATAAAACATCTTCATGACCAACTATCTTTTCAAGATAATAATCATAAGCTTTCTGCTTCTTCTCAGCTTTCTGCTTTTCCTCAAATTCCTTAACCTGTCTGTTAATCAGTTCGATTGGCTGGTTAACGATTTCGACGAGTTCTTTTGCTTGCTTCTCAAACTTATCGTAAGGCAACATATAACTTGCTTTGACTTCTTTACGCTTATCATCAATCGCCTTTGCTATCTTACGTAATGTTGCAATGTCCTTCTTTCTCTCTGCAAGGACTTCTTCAGTTACTTCCATGGACTTATATATTTCCATCTGATCAGATAAACTCTGCTTGATTTCATCAAAGTTGAAACTAATCTCTGCAGGTTTTTGACTTACAATTACTTGTAGATCATTCATTTGATTCCTCTCCTTCGGTTTCTAAAATTCTGCTTGCTAACATATCAGCATTGTGAATGAGTAAATACAATAAGTTTTCATGGCCTTGAACGACATATTTCATTTCCCCATATAGCCCATCGTGACAAAGGATTGCAAACTGTTCATCTTGTGTTAACTCGATGCGTTTCTGAATCTCAACTATACTAACCATCGAATGAGGCACTGGAAGCAATTCCTTGTTAACCTCATAAGGCTTTGCATCTGATCGCTTACCAGTTTTAAGAATATTCTCAACGTAATAAGCCATTCCGAATTGTCCGCACTTGCCAACATCATGCAGATATGCAGCGATACAAATACTTGCACTCATGTGCATATATGTATCAAAATCCAACAAGTATCTTGCCATAGTATCAGCAATCTTATAAACGTTGTAGCTATGCTCTGCTAGGCCACCATCCTTGAATAAGTGATTCTTAGTGCTTGCTGGAGCTGTAAAAAAATTAGCATCGTTTAAGTACTCAATTAAATCCTCAATCTTATCGCGACCAGTAAGTCTTAAGTCCGACACGATAGTTGCTCTTAAATCCTCAATATTCTGAGGTGCTTTCTCGATCTGAATCATTCTCTAATTCCTCCTCATGTTCTCTTTTTATTTGTTGTCGTTTCAATCTTTCCTGCTCTGCTTCGTACTGATCGTACGTCAATCCGTCCATGCGACACCTCACAATCACATTTCTCACCATGGTCTAAATTCGCCCCACAAAGAGGGCATGTCCAATAATATCTCATAGGCATCCAAGGTTATCGATACAATGCGAGCAAACCATCTTACCCTCATATTCGACTAGACCAGAATCCTTTTCGGTGCGACCACAGAAGATACATCTTGTTTCATACTTGTTAAGGATGATTGATTCACCCTCTACGCTAATTTCAATTGAACCTCTTTCCTCAATACCTAAGGTTCTTCTCAATTCGATAGGAAGAGTAATTCTTCCTAGTTCATCTAACTTTCTAACAATACCTGTTGACTTCATGATTCCCTCCTAATCTACATGTCTTGCAACGTCGCGAATAATTGCCATGCCACTGTCCAGCGCGATGTTGACTGGTCTGATTCCACCACCTATATAATGGATAAGAACTGTATCATCATTGAAAAGTTCTAACTTAACGATATCTGCTCTCGTAAGGACCATGACATCTTCGAGCTTCTGAATAAACTGCTTTTTTGTAACTCCTGCTTTCACTTGCAAATCCTCAGTCTTTCTGCTACAATGTAGCTAAGATAATTTTTTCTGTGGGCTCAATTCGATTCGCACTCGGTTGAGTCCTTTTTACGTTACGGGTTAACTTTTCTCGACACTTTGGACAAGTGTAGTTATCTTCTGTGTATTGAGCTTTGACTGACACGTTGTAGACCTCTCCACAGCACCAACAATTAAGATATCTTGGCATATCTATTGCTCCTTTCTTCTGAAAAGTTTCGAAAAGAAATTAGCGATACCAGACTTCACGTTTCTGTTTTGTGACTTCTTGTTACTGTTCTTTGTAAAACGTACCTGTGCACGAGAAAACTCGTTGTAGTTCTTCTGATACGTCTTATGACTTCTCTGCATATGCTTTACTGCCGTTGCCATAGTCCCTACCTCCTTTCATTAATATAAAATCCCTTGCTGTCATGCTTGTAGTTGTAAAATGCTCTACAAGATTTTTCTTGAACAATCTCTTTTGCCTCTACCTCAGGCAAGCCATCATCCTCTTCTTCGTAACATTTCATTTCCTGTTTGGTTTTGTATTCCGTAGCAATGTCAATGATCAGCGCCATGATTGCAGCTATGATAATTGATACAAGAAATATTACCCCCATGATTAAAAACGCCTTAATACTTGGTTCGTATGCACTGGCCATTATAATGACCGCAATTGCTGCTACGACTGCCGACACCGTCTGAATTACTCTGCAGGCACTAATTAACTTTTTCACTTTATCTCACCTCCTGCTTGTCCGATTTTATTTTGTTGACCGCCTAGGCGGTTTCATCTTCCATTTCCTTGATAAGAAATCTGTTAAGAAGTTCTTTTAAATCATTTCTAATTCTTTCTTGTTCTTCCTCGCTAACTAACTTATCATCGCATATGTACACATTGCCCAGATCCATAACTACCATAGTTAGCACCTCCTCTTTAAATGGTATTCCTATGTACTTGTACTTTTTACTTGCATAGTATGCAAGTTTTAGTTTAAAAAAATAGATACCCTTTCGTCATTGGATAGGTCTAGCAAATTAGAAATTGCTTGAGCTTCTTCAACATAAATCTTTCGTTTTCCATTAAGTTTGTCATTGATTGTTGTAATGCTTACTCCAATCGCCTCTGCAACATCCTGGTATGTCTTGCTCTTTTCTCTCATTTTACCTTTGAGTTTTTGTGAATCCATACTAACTCCTTTCATTGTTTGCTGTCGATTAATTGCATGTTATGCAAGTTATGTCGTAATAATATCACATAATATCGTTTGGTGTCAAGCATATTATGCAAGTTTTTTTTATTTTTTTTTGATAATACTTGAATGTTATGCAAGACAGTGGTAATATACTAGCATATAGGAGGTATTTAACAATGGATAAATATAATATCGAAGTTGGAAAACGTATACAAAAAGCGCGCACTAATGCCGGAATGACTAAGAGAGAACTTGCGAGTAAAATGAGTATGCATGAAAGTACAATAAAAAGATACGAAGACGGTCAGATAAAACAACTTGATATTGAGAAGATTACAGAATTTGCGAACAAACTGGGTGTTGCTCCAGACTATTTAATGTGCTGGTCTGATGATATCTCTTATATCACAGAAGATCATCATTTAATACCTAAAAAAGATCATAGCGAAATCAATACCAACAATATGTTATTAGCTTATTACAATGCTCTTAGCAAAAATAATCAAGAACTGACATTAAATTTAGTTGAGCAATTATATAAAAAAGAAAAGGGGCAGTAATTAACTGCTCCCTGTTATTTTAATTATGTATTCATAAATCTTGTTTATGGCATTTTCGTCATGAATCATTTTAATTAAGTTAATAACAACCCACTTTTTCCTTTTCATGCTAACTAACACCCCTTTTCATTCGAACATATGTTTGTATTTATTATATAACATAGTTCTAATAAATACAAGAGTAATTATAGCATGGTTACTATAGATACCGCAAGGTGTATAAATCATTCATATTTACTTTTAATGCTTCTGATAAACAACACATTACATAGAATGATGGCTGCTTTTCGCCTCTTTCCAGATAGATTAAAAAGCTATGGCTTATTCCAGCGTCCCTGGCTAATTGTCTAATAGATATCCCTCTTTTTTCACGGATATCCTTTATATGATATTCAATTACAAAATTCAAAAAATCACCTCTCGATATCATACATTATAACCTAAATGGATGGAGCGAGAGTGGTCTATATGGTTACCGAATTAGGAGGTTTTTATGTATTGCATGTATCTTAGAAAATCAAGAGCAGATCTCGAAGCAGAGCAACATGGAGAAGGTGAAACGCTCGCAAAACATGAACGATTACTTGCTGATCTAGCAAAAAAATTAAGATTGCCAGTATCGGCAATATATAAAGAAATAGTATCTGGTGAAACAATTGCAGCTAGACCGATGATGCAAAGATTACTCAATGAAGTTGAACAAGGCAAATGGACTGGTGTACTGGTTGTGGAGGTGGAACGTCTAGCACGTGGTGACACAATGGATCAGGGCCAAGTTGCGAAGTCGTTTAAGATGGCAGGTACAAAGATAATTACTCCCGTTAAGACGTATGATCCAAATAATGAATTCGACGAGGAGTACTTTGAATTTGGCTTATTTATGAGCAGGCGTGAGTATAAAACTATTAATCGAAGACTACAAGGTGGAAGGATTGCATCCCTAAAAGAGGGAAAGGTAATTAATTCTACCGCTCCATTCGGATATGAGAAAATTAAGGCACCAGATGGCAAAGGATATACTTTACGACAAGTTCCAGACGAATCAAATGCAGTACGATTAATATTTGATATGTATAAGTCAGGAAGTGGCTCAATACAAATTTGTGATAAGCTAAACCAAATTGGCGTAAAACCGCGCATTAGTAAGTCATGGTCCCCTAGTTCTGTGCGTGATATTCTTAAGAATCCAACCTATGCAGGCAAAGTACGTTGGGAGTGGAAAAAGGAAATTAAGCGCTATGAAGATGGATTAATTAAAAAGAGTAGATCGAGACGAAAAGACTATCAAATTTATGATGGATTACACGAAGGAATAATATCATGGGAAGATTACTTATCAGTACAAGACACTCTTAATCACAACAATCATTCCGGTACGCCTAAAATGAAACTACAAAACCCACTGTCCGGAATTGTGTATTGCAAACAATGCGGTGCCAAGATGACACGCATGCCAAGCAATAAAAAGAATCCGTATGATAAGTTAATGTGTTCTAATCGACATTGTAGCACTGTGTCTACTCCGTTGTATTTAGTAGAAAATGAAATAATAAGAGGCTTGAAACAATGGCTAAATGATATTGTTAACGATAAGTTAATAAGTAAAGTTGATGACAGTAGTTTGAGATTAATAAGTGAGAACGTTTTATCGACATCGCGTGAACTAGAAGAACTAAAAAGTCAAAGAACAAAAATATTTGAATTTCTTGAAAAAGGAATATATACGCCTGAGATATTTGCAGAAAGAAGTTGCTCGCTCACTGAAAAAATTCAACAAACCGAGACTAAGTTGGTCTCTTTGCAAGAAGAATACGATAAAGAAGAATATCGGCTAAAATCAAAAGTTAATCTAGTTCCTGATATCGAAAATCTAATTGATGTATATCCAAGGATGAATGCGGATGAAAGGAATACTGCTCTTAAAAAAATCATCGACACAGTAACATACGAAAAAATGGTAAAGAATACTCGCTCGCAACGTGATAAAATAAGCTTTAAAATCTGGATAAAGCCTAAAATTAAATAACATATAAGTGCAATGGGGCTATACGTATGGACCGCCACTTGCAGTTGCACCACTTGATCAAGTAACAAGAGTGGTAGAGTTTGGAGTCAGCCAGATACCTGCAGATAAACTCGACCTTGGAATGGCTAACTATGGCTATGATTGGGCACTCCCATTTGAAAAAGGTGTTACAAAGGCTAGGGCACTCGGACTTAATGAGGCAGTAGAAACTGCATTTCAGAATAATGCAGAAATACAGTTTGACGAAGTTGCACAGTCCCCTTATTTTAATTATACCCGTGATGGTATCGAACATATTGTTTGGTTTGAAGACGTACGTAGTATACTAGGAAAGCTAAAACTAATGAATATTAAAAATCTTCGTGGACTTGGTTATTGGCAACTCATGCGCTATTTTCGGCCGAATTGGATGCTAGTAAATGCTATGTTTTATCTGGAATAAAATGAAAGGCCGCCGGCGTAGCCGGTGGCCTGAGTGCAATATTAATTTCTTAGTCGATACATTTATAAGTCTTTTGCATTATATTTTCTTTAATAACATAAATATCATTATCACTACCACTGGTAATTGCGAGATAATCACCGACTTTACCTAGCATATAATCATCATAATACCAACTTGTAAATACTTTAGTTGTCTTAGTTAACTGTTTCGCATAGATATATGACTCCTCATTACTCACACATACTCTCGCAAACTGAACTAATTGATATACCTCATTCGTTCGCTTATTATGTACCGTCGGTTGATACTCTGCATCACAAGTATAGGTACCCTCAAGAATCTTATAGCTCGTCTCAAACTTCTCTCTTCTCATTGGATATACTTCACCATCAATCCCAATCATAACGTAAATATTGGCATCAGCTACAATTGTGACATCGCCTTCTAACGTACGAGCAATTAAAACGGTTCCCTCATCTGCAAAATCTAAAGTTTTTGCAAACCCAACAGGTACTGGTAACTTTCTATATTTATACATTACCGTTTTATCTACTTTATCCTTCAAGGCGTCGATAGTATCATAACTTGTAAAATACTCTTTCATACGGTTAGCAATAAATTCTTTAAAAGTTAGATTAGCAAATTGATCCTGAAACTTTGAAGCTACCATAAATCCGCCAGCCTTTTTCTTATGTCCTCCGCCACTACCAATATTAATAGTTAAATATTGTGCTAAATCATTTGCTGTAACGTCTCTACGACAACTTCGAATCGACATCTTATATCCATATTCTAACTCATTATAAACAATACAGATATCAACATTATCTACCTGTAATACTAAATCACTAATAAATCCTAAAATATTAGGATCACAAGGTTCCACCTCAACAACTGCATATCGTTCCATTTCCTCATACTGATAATTTGCAATTGCTGCTCCTGTAATTTCAAGTTCCCCTAACGTAAAGTTCGAATTCTTCAGACTATTAATCACGTGCTCTTTAGGATGAAGTGCCTCCATCATATCCATATCCAATGGATGTTGAATTTCACCAAAACAATTCGTATCCATATATAAACCATAATAGAGTGCAGTAGCTAAATCATTATCTCCATTTACATCATAACCTTCATTACGTAACATCGAATAAACAAGTGTGGAACAACTACCATATCCTGGACGAATTTCTGTAAATTCATTTAATTCCACACAAACCTCATGATGGTCAATCATTGCTATCTGTAGAGCATCATGTTTCTGAACATTCCCCTCTCCATATTGACAGTCGCTTAATATTAAAAGCTCACAAGGTTCTATTTCTGTTACATACTCAATTGGGATTTCTAGTGTTTTCACAAGTAAAAGAAGATTACTCTTCTGGATAATCTGTGACCCAGAATAGATGAATCTTACTTCTTTTCCTAAACCTTTAAAATAGCGGTATAATCCAAACCCAGAGGCGATTGCATCGGCATCCGGATTATCGTGACATTGGATTACAATCTTCTGATATTTTTCTAATTCACTTAATCTCATTAGGATTCCTTCCTACTTTATGGTATATGGGTTATCTGCAGTTCCTTCTCCATCAACGGTTAACTGTTCTAGTGATATTGTTACAGCTGGACGAATACCAAAACCACTTGCACTTGCATAATAAGTAATGATATCCTGTTTACTACTTGCTCCAAAACCAACTGCTAAAACAGAAGTCGAATCTGCTCCATCTGGTGTACGTAATGCCCAGTTACAATAAGTTGTATTATACGATAATGCAACATTATAGAATGAAGAACGATCACTATCGATTGCTGACTGAGTTGGAGATGCAAATATCAGTAGATTATTGTTATATAAATACTTTTTCACTTCATCAACCGATAATAGATATACCTTGTCCGTTGTCTTTTTACTAGCATAATTTGATAAGTTATAATCAGCTGAAATTAATCCAGGGGTGTATTTGTATACTGGTTTATCCGACCCTTCTGCATTTATTGCATTTAAAGTTGTCGTATTTACAACATCGCACAATAAGCTAATTTCTTCTTTCGTAAAATCATATAAGAACCCAGGTTGCTTATCATAATAATTCGATTCTTCATCCGTTCCAGTACTTACTGGAGCTTGATCCTTATATGTAACTCTGGCGCTGTTGGAATTTAGCCATGTACGGATATTGGATGTTTCCCAATCGCTATTTCCACGGAATTCAACAATTTGACTTTGAGAATAAGTTTCCTTTATCGAACGATCATAAGAATTACCACTCAAATCTTTATTGAATTTACCGCTTTCTGCACAATCAAATGGCTTCATGTCTAATACTTTTTCCGATATTAAAACTGCTTGTTTTTTCTCAGTGTCTACGTTAACTATAATCCAAGTGATCGCACTATCATTATTTGTATTGCTATATGCTTGTGGCTTGTAAGTACCAAATTTTAAGTACTGACCAACCTCAAAGTTAAAACTTGGTTCATCTGGTGCTTGCTCTGCAGGATTTACTACTTGTTCCAACTTGTCTGTATTATCTGTCGGTTGAGCTATATTTGTTTCCGTCGGCTCATTTTGTGTATCATTCGGTGTATTTTCCTGAACCTGTGGATTTTCACTATGTAAATCACTTGGTGGTTCAACTGTTGGTGTGGTACTATCCGGATTTTCAACTGTTTGGGTTATCTCTACTAATACTTTTGTTGGCGCTACGGTACTAGTTACTTCCTTTATAATTGCAACTGTAGGTGTTGTTACAGCAAGTATATCATCATTTGGATCCTTATTCGAATTCTGGAGTATGAATACAAATATAATAACTATTATGACACCAGCAGCTGCGCAAATGGTTGATATTACCTTTTTAGATAAATGATTTGTTTTATTGCTATGTAACTCTGCTTCTACGACAACCTTAGCGTCGTTACCATTCATAATCTGCTGAATGCTATGATACAATTCATCCATATGATTACCTTTTACAGTAGCATCTAACCATTGATTGCTCAATAAAAAATACTCCATTGATTTGGATAGCGGAGCATCTTCTATCTTATAAGCGATTAATGGAATTTTCTTTGCAACTGCTCGTTCCACCTCACGAAGTACGTGTTGAGAAGCATTCGCAGCTTCTGAATAAACTAATATGAATGCTATACTATTCTCAATACCTTTAATAATTTCTTCACCATATTCTGAACCAGGCAAAATATTTCTTGGAGCAATCCAGCAAGATATTCCACTATGCTCTAAAAAATCACATATTTCTTCAGCTTTCTTTAATTCTTTACTTGCATACGATATAAAGACATGTTTTTCCATATCTAATCCTCTCTTAGGCTAATATTTACTAACTTATCTTCTTATTATATCATATATCCATATTTAGTAAATATTTTTGGCGATTTATATCGAAATTATTTACTAAATTTAGTATAATATTACTTTTCAAACTTGGATATTGTTTTATAAAAGGTATTAATTTCAACTCGTTGTTCCTCTGTATTAGAATTCGTACGCCCCATACGATCACACCAACCAAGCAACGCAATCTCTTTCTTATCTACCTCTTGCAACATCTGATCTATATTTTTAAATGGTAGGTTTTTATTTACATACAAAATATGCATGTGCCACCGAACTAGTGCTACTACACATTCAATAAATACGGAGTCTGAAAAAAAATACTGGAGAAAATCTCTAGCCAAAGGAGCACCAATGATATCATGATTATATGCGGTAATTTTTCCTTTCTTTTTACGAGTGGTATCTGGCTTTCCAATATCATGTAGAAGTGCCGCCCACATAAATACTCTAGGATTTTTGCTCAAATGCTTTACCTTAGCAGCTTCATCTACTACTAACATAGTATGTTTCCAAACATCTCCTTCTGGATGATGAATTGGCGATTGTTCCGTTTTACTTAATTTGAATAACAAATTCCATGGTTTCATTTGAAACCATGATTCATCTAATAATGAATTCAAATAGCTACTTGGTTTTTCGTTATTTAGCAAAGCTTGTTCAACTACTTTTATTTTTTCATCCATTCTGTTTTTCCTTTATCTTAGATAATCATTTTTCGCTCTCATAAGATCTATATACATTATCTCCTGGCTACTTATTAACTACTCACGGATAATTTTTCTAATACCCATAATATGATAAAATATGTTCAACCATTAAAATCTTTACTCATAATCTGAATACGGAGCCGTTATTTCAAACAACAGCCCCGCTACTGAAATCCTTTTCTATACTACCAAAATTGGAATACTCAATTCTCGATATTCTTTTGTTGGCATCCAGTTAAATCCGTCAAAATGTTCTTTGCAGAAACGAACGCAAAATTCGTACTCTCCGGGTTTAGATACACAAAAAGATTCGGTAAAACTAAACATAAAGTATCGAAGATAATTTCCAACTTGAAAGGAATGCGGGATCCATCTCACATCCTCAAGTGTTGGTGTTACATTATCAAGTCCTTCACCCACAGCAGTAAAAAAAGCAGTATCTCCTAAACTAAGCTGTTCAAACATACGTATTCCTCGTACCGTACACTTACTGCATGGGATATCATCCTGATTTGTAATGTCTAATACATCCTCCATAACATTCCACCTTTCATATATACTTTGCCACGTAACTCATCTGATCGTTCATCTTATCGTATCCTCACTTATGTAGATATAACACTCTAGTAGTTTAAATATATGTCTGTACTATCGTTGCTATGAGGATAAAGAAAAAGTCACATATTGAAAGTTTTATGGTAAAGCAATTATGTAGAATATTAATAAAGTTAAAAAGACGAAACGTTTTTTCGTTTCGTCTTTTTCATGACTCCAAGGGGATTTGAACCCCTGTTACCGCCGTGAAAGGGCGGTGTCTTAACCGCTTGACCATGGAGCCTTATCAAATCGGGCTTCATGCTCCGATTAAACTCCCCCTGTTGGACTCGAACCAACGACACTTCGGTTAACAGCCGAATGCTCTACCGACTGAGCTAAGGAGGAATATAAAGGTTTGCACCTTCAAAACTACATACATGTTACATCCTTGTGGAATATTTGTCAAGAATCTTTTTCAAAACCTTGCGATTGTTGGTCAAGCCCTCACCCTATTAGTAACAGTCAGCTCCATGCATTACTGCACTTCCACCCCTGCCCTATCTACCTCGTCGTCTTCAAGGGGGTTTACTTCTTTCGAATGGGACATCTCATCTTGAGGGGGGCTTCACGCTTAGATGCCTTCAGCGTTTATCCCTTCCGGACTTGGCTACCCGGCCGTAGACTTGGCAGTCTAACCGGTACACCAGCGGTCCGTCCATCCCGGTCCTCTCGTACTAAGGACAGCTCCTCTCAGATATCCTACGCCCACGCCGGATAGGGACCGAACTGTCTCACGACGTTCTGAACCCAGCTCGCGTACCGCTTTAA
>JAEXOU010000018.1 GCA_023439125.1 Bacillota bacterium
ACAAACATAATTTAGGAGCATACTGTTATGAAGTCGTCGGTACTTAGGGCCTGTATTTTAGGCCCTTATGTACCGTTACGAACTTCATTCAAGCGAAAGCGTGTTGCGTATAAATTATGTTTGTCATACCATACTCATAACATTTCCATGTGCAAAAGGACGTCAGACTTCTTTCTTAAGGACTTTTGACACCTGACTCAAATAGAACAAAAGTGTGCTTCGCACACTCTCACGAGCAACACTTTACAATAATATATAAAAAAAGGACCAGATATTCTGATCCTTCTCAACTCCAAATCTTTTTTCTTACATAATTGCTTTTCCTATATCATTACGCATGTATTTATTATCATATTGAATCCAGTTAGTAGCTTCATATGCATTCTTTCGTGCTTCCTGCAATGTAGTTCCGATTGCTGTAACTCCAAGAACACGTCCGCCATTTGTTACAACACCTTCCTCTGTTTTCTTTGTCCCAGCATGAAAAACAAAATAATCTTCTTTCTTCTGAAATGCATCTAGACCATGAATCATTAAGCCTTTTTCATACTTTTCAGGATATCCATCGGATGCTAATACAACGCAGACAGCTGCATTTTCTTCAAACTTCAATGGAACCGTAGCTAATTTACCGTCAACGCAAGCCTCCATAACATCGATAATATCATTTACCATGCGAGGTAGAATCACTTGAGTCTCAGGGTCTCCAAATCGTGCATTATATTCTACGACCTTAGGTCCGTCTGGAGTAAGCATTAACCCACAATACAATACACCGATAAATTCTCTTCCTTCTGCTTTCATTGCATCAATTGTAGGTTGGTAAATATTTTTCCTACAAAATGTATCAATTTCATCCGTATAGAAAGGACTTGGTGAAAAAGTACCCATACCACCTGTATTTAGGCCTTGATCTCCATCCTTCGCTCTTTTATGATCTTGTGCACTTGTCATTGGAAGGATTGTTGAACCATCGCAAAAACAAAGAACTGATACTTCTCGTCCCGTCATAAACTCTTCAATTACAAGTTTATCACCTGCTGAACCAAAGTGTTTATCAAGCATAATCTCCTTTACTCCAGCTTTTGCCTCCTGAAAGTCATTACAAATAAGTACACCTTTTCCTAAAGCAAGACCATCTGCCTTAAGTACAATCGGAAACTTTGAAGTTTCAAGATAACAAATTGCATCCTCTGCATTACTGAATGTCTCATAGGCTGCAGAAGGTATATTATATTTCTTCATTAAGTCTTTTGAAAAAGCTTTTGAACCTTCTATGATTGCTGCATTCTTTCTTGGTCCAAAAACACGCAACCCTCTAGCTTCAAAGACGTCAACAACCCCGCCTACTAATGGATCATCTGGTCCTATAATCGTGAAATCTATCTCATTTTCTTGTGCGAAATTCGCTAATTTGTCAAATTCCATCACTTGAATCGGAACACATTCTGCTAGCTCCTCTATTCCTGCATTACCAGGTGCACAGTATATCTTTTCTACCCGTTTACTCTTTGATACACATTTTGCTATGGCGTGTTCTCTTCCGCCACCACCAACGATAAGAACTTTCATATGACCTCCTAAATGATAGTTGCAATATTATTTTTTATTTCAACACGACCATTTGCAATCGCATCGATCGCTTGTGGTAATATGAGCCACTCTGCCTCCTCCATAACTCTTGTCTGAAGAGTCTCTGGTGTATCTGTTGCTTTTACGCACACTGCTTTTTGAAGTAAGATTGGACCAGAATCAGTACCTTCATCTACAAAATGTACCGTAGCTCCTGTTACTTTATTTCCCCGTGTCAATACTGCTTCATGAACATAAAGGCCATAAAAACCTGCCCCGCAAAAGGATGGAATTAAAGATGGATGAATATTGATTATTTTATTAGGATAAGCTTGAATTAGCATTTCAGGCAGGATCAATAGATATCCTGCTAAAACAATCAAGTCAGGTTGATATTCATGGATAGCATTTAATAAAGCTTCATTAAAATCTTCTCGCTTCTCGTAATCCTTAGGAGAGATACATTGAGCATCGATTCCATGCTCCTTTGCACGCACTAATGCATATGCATTCTGCTTGTTACTGATTACTCCAACAATTTCTGTATTTGTAATACGTCCCAGACGAATACTGTCAATAATTGCTTGTAAATTCGTTCCACCACCAGATACTAAGACTACGATTTTTAACATAAGCTAATACCTTTCTCACCATTTTGAATTTCGCCAACAATGTATGGTGTTTCTCCAGCTTCTCGAATAGCGTTCATTGCCTTATTTACATCACTTGAATCAACTGCAATCATCATACCAATTCCCATATTGTATGTATTGTACATCATATATTCATCGATATTTCCATCTTTTTGTAACATCTTAAAGATTGCTGGAATCTCATAAGAATCTTTGCAAATCATTGCATGAACACCATCTTTTAACATTCTAGGAATATTCTCATAGAATCCACCACCTGTAATATGACTACATGCCTTAACTGTAATGCCAGAATTCTTTAAGGAAGCTAATGCCTTCACATAGATTTTAGTAGGAGTCAATAAGGTTTCACCAAGTGTCTTTCCTAAACACTCATAATATGTATTAAGACTTTCTCTTGTCATTGTGAATACATTACGTACTAAAGAATATCCATTGGAATGAACTCCTGAAGATGCAATTCCGATTAAAACATCCTTTTCCTTTAGGTTCTCACCTGTTATAAGCTTTTTACGATCTACAATACCAACTGCAAAACCAGCTAAATCGTACTCATCAACTGGATAAAAGCCTGGCATTTCCGCTGTCTCTCCACCGATTAATGCTGCATTGGACTGTACACAACCAGCTGCTACACCACTCACAATCGTAGCTATCTTCTCTGGTTCGTTTTTTCCACATGCAATGTAATCAAGGAAAAATAAAGGTTCACCACCAGCACACGCAATATCATTGACACACATAGCTACACAATCAATACCGATTGTATCATGTTTATCCATAATAAATGCTAACTTTAATTTTGTTCCAACTCCATCCGTACCAGAAACCAATGTTGGTTCCTCCATATTCTTAAACCCTGCCATAGAAAATGCTCCGGAGAATCCACCTATTCCTGTTAACACTTCACTTCTCATCGTTCCTTGAATATGTTTTTTCATTAATTCCACTGCCTTGTAACCAGCTTCAATGTCGACTCCTGCCTTCTTGTAATCCATGACAACCTCCTAAGAATAATTTATTTTTATGATCATGTAATTTCTTTATAAACGAATATGAACATATTCTAACATAATTTGCATAGTTTGTCGTTACATTTTGGGGTAACAATTACTAATTTGATTTATTAACGTGACTTATACATTAAACAAGGAGCTATGTACAGCTGATCTTTAATCAGTTCGTACAATAGCTCCTTATCAAGTTCTATGCTTTTTTCACACTTCTCGTCATATGATTACATACAAGTCCAAGTCCAACGATTACCCAGAAAACTGGACTAACACAAATAATAGAATCATTGGAAACCCCACCGAGGAGGAATGCAATCACACTAAGAAAAATTCCCAATCCGATTTTTGAAACATTAGATGAAAAATCATCCTTAAAATATAGTATCATACTTTGTATCGCATAAATCGCAAAAAAGATTAAGAAAGAGATTAATGATAACAATCCAGTTTGAACTCCGATTTGTATATACAGACAATGTGGTTTTGTAATCAATTGTCCACCAAATCCAAAGTTGCTCATCGAAATATAATCATATTGTGGAAAGGCTTGTATAAAACTATCAGCCCCAGAACCTAAGAGAATATAGTTCTTAAGTAATGGTAATGAACGGCTCCAAATATATCCTCGTCCAGATCCAAAGCGTTCTCGTCCATCAAAAATAAAACTTTCTGCTGTGCTAATCGGGGAGTATTTTCCATAGCGATTAAAATATAAATAAGAATCTCTAGCTTCATCATATTTAAATATATAATTTGTCTCACCTATTGTTATAAAAAAGTCATACCAGTTTTCTACATATACATTGCAAACTCCGACAGTAATATCTGCAAATCTCATATCGTTAATACCATAAATATACCCTGTTTCATCTTCTTTTAAGGTCAAATAATTGATTTCATCTCTATTATCATCTACTAACGATAAATTATGTTTCTCATCAACAAGAACACTAAGTCCGTTACCTTTGTACTTTAAAAACACACCATCTTCGGATGAATCCATTTGTGTAAGCTCATTTGCTTTTGCCGTATCATTGAATGCGTACTTAATTGAACTAGTATAACTACCATCACTATAATTGTTTGTAATCATAAATGCTATACTCATAGTAACGATAACTCCACCTAATATATACCATCTTTGTCTTAATTGTTTTCTAAGCAATACAATCATGAAGATTAAAACCACGGCTAAGTAAACCAAACCAGCTTTGAATTGTGAACCAAACATTGAAAACGCCGCTGTTACAATAACCATATAGTATAATATATACTCGTAAATTTTTTTCGAGAAAATTAATAAAACACTATAGAGTGAAATCGCCATCAAAGAGAACACACCAACATAGTTTGGATTGTATAAGGTTGCATAAGATCTTCCCTTACCAAAAGTAAGAGTTAACCCATCCGGATCTAATCCCTTTTCAATAATTAAGCTTTTTCCGAAATCAGTAGCAAAAAAATCGATTCCAATAGATTGAAACATTCCAATTGTACTTACAATAAGAATACCAATGGTAAGTGCATTTAGCAATAATTTTACTTCCTTTTGTGACTGAATTACAAGAAAAGTATAGTATGCAACTAATCCATAACCAAGTAAACAGAAGATATTTTCGAATTGCTCGAAATTACCTTTAATACCAAAAGATTTATATTCTGAAAATAATGTTGATAGTACAACTAATATGGAATAAACTCCAATCGGAAGAAAGATCCTACTAAATTTTAAGGTTTTTTTATCAAAAAGAGCTCGACCAACAATGATTAATATGATAAGACCACATATTCCCACAAAAAACCACTGTTTGTAAAACAAAAAGAAATCATATGCGGTATCCTCACTAGAAAACCAATCATAAACATTTAGCCCGCTATGATATGTATGCATCTTAACAATTAAAGGTAAGACAATTACGATAAGGAATAGAGGAAAAAGCAGTAATACTGATTCAGTAATCGAACGCTCACTCTTTCTTAAATTCTGTTTCCGTATTGCAACTCGATTAGACATAAATTCTCCTTTGTCATAAATAATATTTTTATGGTTATCGTCAACAATCCCATCGTCGTTAATAACGATGTCAAAATCCCAGATTGCTATCAAGGCTAATCCTAATTTTACTCCATAGCCCTCACCTACTTAATTATTATATTCTTTATATCCTACCTTTTCAAGTTTTTCCTTTTTCTTAACTACACCTGCTTTTAACTCTTCTTTATAAGCGACTAATTTATTTAAAATCTCTTGATCCGAGGTAGCAAGTATCTTGGCTGCAAGTATACCTGCATTTGCACCTCCATCAATTGCAACAGTAGCAACTGGAATACCAGATGGCATCTGTACAATCGAATATAAGGAATCTACACCATTAAGTGTTTTTGTATGTATTGGTACCCCGATCACAGGCAATGGGAATATAGCTGCTGCCATACCTGGAAGATGAGCTGCACCGCCGGCACCAGCAATTATCACCTGAAACCCTTTCTCCTTCGCTGAATTTGCATAATCAAAGAAAATATCAGGCATTCTATGCGCACTAATTACTGTCATCTCATAATCAATCCCAAACTTTTCTAACATCTCTGCTGCCTTACTCATGATTGGAAGGTCTGAATCACTTCCCATAACAATACCTACTCTGGCCATCTTTCTCATCATCCTTTCAGAAATTAATATATCGAGCTTACTATGAGCCAAAAACACTCACACCTATATGTTTAATATAATATACTTTTACTTACTAATAAAATTAGTTCTTTGAATAAATATCATTACTACTAGTTATAAACTTGGTGTATACCATCCCTGTTTGTGATCTTCAAAATCTTTGTTTAAGAATGGTTTGCTGATATATTTTCGGAGTGCCTTACAAGTCCACATGATCTTTGTGGGCTTGTGAACGTAGTGCGCCGGAGAAAATATATCAACAAGTCCATTCTTTCTCAAAATTTCACAAACAAGGATGTCCCAAGATCTTTATTGCTCAAAGGCTAAATTCAATTCTTCTGTTCCCGGTAATACAAATCTACCATCCAAAATAAGATTTATCTCTGTACCATCTTCTTTTATAACAGAAATCTTATGAATCTCGTCATAAGGTATTGTAATATCTGTATGACAATTGACATAAGCTTTCGATACATTAGTTTTACGTTGAATCGAACATTCATTATCTCTTGCAACAATTTCTTTCCCATCCGGATTGTAGACCTTAAAATCTTCACTGTGACTATAACAAGTATCACCAACAGCAAAATGTGGTCCTGTTTTTTCTGCAATAAGAATTGGTAACTTCTTCTGAATGTTAAATTTACGTCCCATCATATATGCAGTCGTGTTTGTACCAATTGCAAATTCACCTAATGGTAATGTATCATGGTTCATCAGTATATTTTCCTTGATAAATTCTTTCTTTTCTTCTTCCTTATCGAAATTCGAACATGAATATGAACTAATATATCCATCTACAAATTGAAGTTCTAAATCCCGATATTCTAACCCATTGAGGAAAACTTTGCTCACATTAAGGCATCCGTTCGTACCAGTAAGTCTAGGAGATGTAAATACTTCTCCAACTGGTATATTAACATCAGCAGTACAATTCTCAAAGATTGTTTCTTTTAATTTATCTTTTAATCTATAAAGTGATACTGTAATATCCGTCTTATTTCCATTACCACCAAGCACTCGAACAGCAATCCCTTCATCTAAAGCATCAATCAAGTGTTGTTGAATTGCTTGATATTTGGCGTTATCCAGTGTATTTACCTTCACTGTCTCAGTAAATATTTCATTAAACTGCTTTCCGATACTTGGCAATGGGTATGCAATAATCGTAAATGATGTTTCTTCCGACTTAATATAATCGTTTGTAATCATTGATAACTCGCCAGCAAGTTCCGTATTCAGTTGCTGCTGCTTTGCATCTAGACGAATTGCCTCTTCCTTATTAACAGGTTCAAAATCAGGTTCTCCAAATGTCTCCAATACAGCAGGGCCTGCATATTTCAACAACTCCATCTTATATTTTTCATATGCATTCCTTGTTACTGATAACAAACGTTCTTTATAATTTGCATCAAAATATAAACCTTTATCATATCGATGATCATATTCATATTGCATATTAGGGCTTGTTGCAGAATATCCGACTTTTCGACCAGGTTTTTTATTAATTGTATCAAGTGCAACACGATAAATAACAACTTGCTTACCAAGCTTCTCAAAATTGCGGATTGCATACCGTATCATTCGTTCAAAACCAATAAATGTACGTATACCAACAATACTTTTCTTTGTAAAGTCAGCTCCCATAACAGTAAAACCACGTACATATCCATTCGTAAAGGTATCTGCCATAGCTTGTACCTCATCTTCAGATAACTCATTCAGATACTTTGCGATTTTGCGTTCGTTTTGCGTAATGTAATCACCATACTGATACAGATAACGTAAATCTGTTAAGTCAGAATTCATAATAATATCATATGCAAAAGTATAGGTTGGATCACTCGTTTCTCTCATACGAGCTTGTACATAATCCTCGGAATAATCATGTGCAAAATAATAAATTGCTCGTTTCACATCTTTATATGTGAACTCATTTTCGTCTTCAAAATAATTATATATCTCAATAAATAATTCTGACGTAACTGTGATTGGCATTAGACGATACTCAAATGCACATGGAATCAAACTACGAATTTCTGTATATAAAAATGCTAATATCTTTCCGTATTTCATTCCTAATTGGTTACCTGCATAAGTCGGATTTGCATAACTAGTTTCATACTGAGCCGGTAATATATCATAATATAGCTCCTCATTTAACTTCTCTAGTTCCTCTTCACTCATCTGACTTATCGAATCATTTTGAATTTTATCAACAATATCATAAACTTTTAATAAAAACTTAGCTACGAATTGAAAATAAGAACGATATGGTAATCTTACAGTTTCTTCAGTTACAATCTGACATAACCGTTCCTTTGATAACTCCATTCGTTCTAATACTTCTTCATTCTCTTCTTGTAACAATTGGATCATTCTCACCATGAAATTCCCTGCCTTCTTCTACGTTATCTAAGGAACCGCCTATTACGATACAATTCCGACAATATATAGACTAAATAAAACAATCATCATAATTCCATTACTACCAACACCAATGACAGGTGCAACATAAAAGATATCTTTTTCTCGAAAACTCTTGATACTAAGAATAAAACCAAAAATAGAAACTGCAAAACAAAGCATTCCTATAATTCCTAGAATCAATCCTCCGCTTCCTTTGTTCGTACCGGAAATAAAAGAAATCGTAATAAAGGCTACGATTACAAGAATACCTAATAATAAAGAAATCATACCTCGCTTCGAATGTTGTCTTCCCTGGAATTTAATATTTCCTCTTCTTCGCAACACGATTTTTACCTCCATGTCTTTTCCATAGCTTTATAATGCAAAAACACATATATCCAAGTAAGCCGCCGATTGTATTAAGAAATAAATCGTCGACATCAAAAATACCAATCTTATAAACTAACTGAATTATTTCAATGGTAAGACTAAATCCAAACGACCAAAATAAAATGCGATACAATTTTTGGTCACTTTGGCTGACCGTTGGAAGGCAAAAACCAAATGGCATAAAAGCTATTACATTACCAAACAGATTTACAAAAAAACCTTCGATTCCAATTGTATTATGATAAACAATAAAGCGTTTAATTTCTTGAAAAAATACTAAATTATACCGATATTCACTAGTGCCTTCCGTACGTCCATAACGTTCACTAAAAAATAGAAAATAGGAGATTCCGATAAGATAACCAATAAATAAAATCCACCAAAACACTTGTACTTTCTTACTCGAATTGCATTTCAACTTATGTCTCTCCTATCATGTCGTTTTTTCCATCTCATTATACACTACATACTATAAGTATTCAAGTGTGACACTTGAATCCAAAAAAGAGCGTTGGAAACCAACGCTCTAAAAATACACTTGCTAGTTTTACATTTTAATTTTTTTCAGCCAAAATCTGGGATGGAATGTTTGCTAAATTGTTATTAGCATCTCGAAACTCATTGGTTACTAACTTCAAATAAGCTGGTGATGTAATTGTTGTTGTTGGTAACGTGATATAAATAATGTTTCCACTTGCAAATACTGACGTTGGTTCAACAACTCCACTAGATGTGAGTACTTGGAACTTACCTGTACCAGATATTTCTTTTGTTAAGGTAAGTTGGATTAAACCAGAATTCGTTAATTTACATGATAATACTTCTGGTGAATTGTTACTAATTAATGTTAAAACTGTATTATAAACATTCATCTCACCATAAGTACCATTATAACCTTTGATCCCGCTAACTGTAATTGTATAAATTCCATTCGTAGAAAATGCACCAGAGTTAAAAATCAATTCGACAACTGCATTAGTATTCGATTGCTCAATAATACTAGCGGATGTTGGGATAATACTTCCATTAATCTTATAATTTGTAACTAACTGAGCACTCGCAGGATCTAACTTATTTGAAAATGTAACAGTTACCTTATTAGGTATACTTGCATCTTGAATAATAGATATTGGCTGTGGTAGCGCATTATTAGATCCAATCTGATTCGAAATAGAAATCTTAGCAGACGCAGAAAGGTTCTCAAGTGTATCCATAACTAATCCACTAGGAATTGTAAATGTATAAAAACCTGATTCTAGATTCTGCCCATTAAAGGTTAAAATTAATTTTTTATCCTTTGCTACAGCAGTATAGCCTAACGATTTTGTATAAATATCACCATTAATACTATTTACTAATGCTGATATTGTACCACTAACATTAATAACAGAAATATTCTTATCAAAGCTCAGTTCTAAGCTTGATACAGTAACTTGGTTGATCATCTCAGATTTTATCTCATAACCAGTAATTGATGGAGCAGTTGTATCAAGTGTAAAATCAACAGGTCTTGTTTGATTATTAGCTGATGAGTTCACCATATTATAGTTGCGATAGCTGCTAAATACTACTGCTTTTGTGCCAGTTAGGGATGTATTCGTTAAGGTATAACGAACAAGCTTAGGATTATTACTGTCAACTACACCAGTCAAATACGAACCATCAACAATTGCATATCCACCAAACTGAATTGATTGGTCAAAAGTTGCAACTAATGTTGTCTTAGACTCACGAACAACATCAATAACATTTGCCACTGGTTTTTCCGTTCCATCACATTCAACTATTGCGTTCAATGTATATGGTGAGGAAACATTCCCCTTAACATCTTTAATTCCTATCATTCCAACCATTACGTTAATCACCTTCTCTCCACAAGAAGATAAATCAATCGTTAAGGATTTCTTGTCTGCACTTAATATGTAATTAGAAGCTGTTGTCAATCTCGATTTTACCGTCTGATTATTTGTTCCCGCAACACTAATAATCTGAAGGTTTGAAATATCAATTGCCTCGCTAAAGTTAATCTTGCATATATATCCGCTATCAGTTATCTCTGAATTAACATAACTAGGTCCAACCAAATCTTTAAAATCAAGCTGGAAGGAAGCTGGTTCAACAAGCTGTCCATCCATTGACATTACCTTATTAAATACTGTAACGACATAAGTACCATTAAATTCACCTGTAGATGAGATCGATACTACTGTCTTATCTTCGGATAGTGTAGCTGTAAGTACACCATAAGAATTTGCACCATTGCCTGGTGTAATTGCGATAGCGCCCTCGATTAATTTATTATTTCCATCAATCACACTACTCTTTGCAATCTGAGTGTTAAATTTCACTTGAAGTTCCTGAGAACCGACCATATCGACTTTTGTAGCCTCTGGTTTTACAACTGGAGTCGGTGTCGGCGTTGGAGGTGGAGTCACGATTGTCTTTGGAACAACATAAATATATGTTTTCGCAATTGCATTAGAATTTTTTGCTTCAGTTGCATTTAATCCTGCACGAGCTTCTAAAACTGTGATTCCTTCTTTTTTAGCACTTACAATACCAGAAGCTGAAACACTTGCGATATCACTATCCGCGATTGTAAAATAAGAAGTATCTGTGGAATCCGTTGGTGTCAATTTTACATTAAAATCATAACTGTCACCAACTTCTATAATATGTGCATTAATTTTATCATGTACTAAGTTCTTAAAAGAGAGTTCTCTTGCAGGTACACGTTTCTTAACCGTAATCTTACAAGTGGCAGAAACTGTTACCCCTGTCTTTAAAGTAGCTGTACACTTAATTATTGCTGTTCCTTGTGCCACTGGAGTCACTACGCCTTTTCCGTTAACGGTAGCAATCTTCGTATTCGATGATTTAAATGATTTCTTTGAAACATTAGAACTATCCTTTAATGTAACCGTATACGTGTTGCCTAACACAACCGTCTTTTTAGTAGCGGTAAGTGCAATTGCGGCTGCACTTGCTGTTGTTTCCGGTGTTAGCGCTGTTGCGATTGGAAACGCCATAGCAAATACAAGAATAAATGCCAAAATTCTTGTAGTTATCTTTTTCATATCTTCTCCTCCTATATGCAGTTGTTTATAACTATTAAACATTCTGCCTAAATTTTATGTATTAGATTTGTCAAAACTATGTTAAAATGGTAAATTACGATTAATTCTATCGTTTAAAATTCACTCCTTGACGTGATTAACTTTCGTAGATATGATATACTAAGATACATAATTAGGAAATCTATATGTTTTATAATAAAACCACATATATGATATTTTCCCACAATATACTAGAATAGATTGCTTCAGAATATAAAAAGGAGACTCGACATGTTGTTTATCTCAATATTTAAAATAATACGTGTATTTAGTCGGAAATTAAGAGATGACTTTGTCGGTGCCTTTTCCGCCCAAGCTGCCTTTTTTCTCTTTATCTCATTCTTTCCTTTTGCAATGTTTTTATTAGCATTATTGCGCTTATTACCATTTAATGAAGGACAACTTTTGGAAGCATGCCAAACTATGATTCCAACTGCATTGCAATCCTCAGCCATTACAATTGTTAGTGAGTTATATGATCGAGCCTCCTCTACTGCAATTGTTTCTGTAACTATCATTGCAACCTTATGGACCTCCTCAAAAGGAATTCTATCAATTATACGTGGTATGAATGGTGTATATGCTAATACTGAAACGCGAAACTATATACTACTTCGACTAAAAGCTATAATCTATACAATGCTTTTTGCAATTTTATTAATTATCCTTCTTGTGATTTTTGTTTTTGGTAACCAGTTATACATCTGGATCGTCGATCAAATTCCAGGCTTAAGCAATTTTGCTTTAATTATTATTAGCTTACGAACGATTGTTGGCCTCTGTGTATTAATCCTATTTTTTATTTTATTGTACCTTGTTGTACCTAATCGAAAATCTACTTTTATAAAGGAATTACCGGGAGCTATCCTATGTGCCAGTGGATGGATGATTTTTTCCTATCTGTATTCCTTCTATATTGATAACATGCAAAGCCTTTCTTATACGTATGGCAGCTTAACTGCAATTGTATTATGTATGCTATGGTTATATTTTTGTATGTATATCATGTTTGTTGGTGCTGAACTGAATTCCGTTTTAAGCAATCCAACGGTAATGTCAGCAATCAAAAAATTATTTAAGAAAGATGTTAAAGAATGAGCCTCTTTGTTTGTGTTTTTGCTGTGGTAAAGTATGAGCCTCTTTGTTTGTGTTGAGACTGTGGTCAAGAATGAGTCTCTTTGTTTGTGTTTTGACTTCATTAATAAAAGAATGAGCCTCCTAGTATGTTTTCTTCGGCGCGCTTCGCTCACAAACCCACCAAATGCGTGCGGGCTTGTAAGGCACTCCGAAAACATACTAGGAGGCTCATTCTTTTGCAAGGGTTTCTTAATCACAAACCAAGAGAATCATTCTTTTTGCAAGGGTCTACTAAATTGTAAACAAAGTTAATAGAAAGAGAAAAAAGCTTGATAGTTATTTATCATAAATTATCGTAAGTTCAGAATCTGTATAATAGTGAGACAGAATCTGTTCATAGTTTAAACCAAGATTTGACATTGATTTTACACCATTTTGTGACATCCCTACACCATGCCCAAAACCACCGCCTGTGATTTGAAATGCACTAACTGTTCCATTGGTTGTTATTGAATCGAATACACAAAATGCACTTGGTAATAGACTCATTCCACGAATCGAGCTTCCATCTAAACGTATTATTTCATTGTCCTTAGGAGCAAAAAATGTGCGAACATTCCCCTGATAACGAAGGAGTATTGTTTTCTCTGTCCCAATGATCAACATCTCTTTTATAATACCACTATTTCCTCGCTGGGTAACTAGAATGTCACGAATGGTACCTATACTTTTTATTGGTTGATTGGCAAATACCATTTCATTAACTATTCGACGGTTTTTGACATCCATAACTGCAATATCTTCATCTGTTACTTTTCCAATATAAGTTAGGATGGAGGTTGAACTCGTATCATATTGACTTGCTAATAGTTGATTGATCTGTTTGCTAAGTGTTTCAACATCAATCATTACCTTCCAACGATACATTAAATAACCACTATCAAATGTATCCATCTTTTTCACTACATTGTCCTTTGGAATTTCAACGAGATCCTGGAATATAAAGTCGCGGAATCGTTGTTCATCTGAGAAATCAACATCAACAACATTCTCACTTTGAAAGGATCCTGATAGATATTTTTCATCCGCGGAATCCTCCCACACATCTTCTACATCTGCTGTATATCCGCAAGAGGTTGAAAAATAATAAGCTGTTATTACCTGACCTTGATAAGCTAAAACCTGACCATATGTTTCTTTAACACTTAATATGGATGCCTCATTCTCCTCAACATTGTTGTAAACCTGACAGTTCACACTATCATCAACATGGGCACCATACGAACTGTACTTGTTAGCAAGTAACTGTTTATATGCATAACTTCTTGCACAGACTGCCTGAACCTTCAATACCTCACTTCCATAGCTTGTAGGCATTTCGCTTGGAACAACGGAATAAAGATATTCTTCAATACTCAGTTCATTCACTACAATTAAGCCCTGACTTGTCTTTGCGATTTCAATGCTACCTCGATAACTAGGGATTCCATAATTTCGGTTTATACTTAATAATGTAATTTTTCCTTCATCTGTACTTGATTTAACTCGGATTCTTCCATTTTGCAACAACTTGCTATCCGCTGCAACAGTTACTTCCTCTCCTGCTGCAAACTGAACTTGATTTTTACCATCATCGATAATAAAATCATCTTTTGCAGTAAATTTAACGATATTATGATAAATGGATTTATATCCTGATGTATTAATTAAGACACGTATGTTTTCAGCTTGTATTTTTTTATTAATTAAAGCTGCGCAAACTTTCCCCTCTGACACTACAAAATCTGTAACTGAATAACCAACTAAAATACTGTTGGTTTTCTCCATCGCAAGTTCACCATATACTTTATAAATTCGAAAATCCTCATGTAGTGGTAATACTCCGTAACCTTCTACTTCAATTTCATCCTTGCCAGAAATCAATACTTTTCCATGGATTAAGTCTGGTTTAAGCGAAATTCCGATGACAACTCCATCCTTAACGGTTAAATCACCAACAACTTTTTCAAAACTATTAGATAATGGTAGTTTTGTAGTAAATGTCCGTTGTACTGTACTAAGATAGGCATCAATTGTATAATCTTGTCCTTGAATTAAGTATACATTATTTAAAGTTGCAGCTTCACTTAGCTGTTGTAATTGCATTAGAATTTCGTTCTCACATGTCAATACCTCCACATACTGATCGACATGAAAACTTAAATAATTTCCATCTGTATAGTAAGTAGTTTCATCTTGCGTATGATACATACCTACTTGTTCTGACATACTTTCCGATAAAATGTATAACTTTTTCGTTTCAAATCGTACTTGATGTTTCTCATTGATCTGATTAATCATACCTTGATACACCGTAATAAACTCATCTTGAAAGAGTACATCCTCCTCGGATACTGTTGACAGTCTTTCTGGCATACTTAAACTAATTTGTTTATAATTAAGCTGTAATACATCGACAATCTCCCATAACATGTCTCTAAACTCTCCACAAGTTAGTGTTGAGGTTAAGTCTTTCGACAAGTCATTTGAATCAATAATTCCTTCTTCAAACAAAGCGTTCAAATAAAGGGAATCACTGTAGTTATCTATTTCTGTCATTTCACTCCGATTATAGAATAGAAAACTTAGAAACCTTGCTGCGTCACCATATGTAATCTTTTCTCCCTTCTCAATACTAATATGATTAGAAGACTCCGCATTATCACGCCCATTACCTAGAATAAAGTTATTTATGATAATAAATAAAACAATAATAAAACTAATGACAATTAGTACACTCTTTATAATCAATTCTCTTCGTTTCATCGACGCCCCCAATATATCATATCTTAATTCGGCCTTGAGCTACAGCTTGTATTTTATTTATATTAATATATTAATCGATTCATAAGAATATACACATACTATTTAACTATTTTGTTCGTAAAATGTCTGAATACTAATTGGAGATAAATTATCTAAATCTAAGAAATAAGTACTTGGTACAGCAAAATTAAGATTCTGTCCATCCGATCGTGTAAATGAATTCACTCCAATTACCCTTCCATATTGATCAATCAGCGGTCCACCACTATTTCCACGAGAAATCGGTGCTGTAATTTGAGTATAAAAAGTATCCGTATCAAGCCTTCGTAAAGTCATTGCTATAATACCTGTGGAAAATGTACCAGTCAAACCATAAGGACTACCTATGGTATAAATACGATCTCCAATATTGTAATTCTCATAAGATACTTCTACATAATCATGATTGGCATCTAGCTCTAGTTTTGCTAGATCAATGGATTCATCATAATCACATAAATTTAAAACTTCAAATTCCTCTCCCTCATAGTCAACTACACTTATTTTCTTTGCACCTTTAATAACATGATAATTAGTAAGTATTGTGTTTTCATTAATAAAGAAACCAGAACCCAAACTCTCTTCCTGCTCCCCATTGATTACAACAATTTCTACCATTGCTTTTGAACATTTTTTATATATTTCCTGAGCAGTTAATGGTTCTTCGACTTTGATATTCACCTTGATTTGTTCAAGTGAATTCGTTCGACCGATAAGAATTGTTGTTGTTCCAGCTTTTTTCGGTGTCAACACTAGTGTGGCTAAATCTCCTTCATATTTCGTCACGTTAGCTGACACAACATCATCCTTAGCAACTGAAACAGTAATCTTTTCCTTATCCTTACGGTTTTTCAATGTTACAAAAACCTTAGTTTCTTCTCTCACTAGCACATGATCTTGGTCTACAAAAAGTCTTGGGTTTATAACAGCCAATATACACTGATATTCTTTCCCTTTCACAGTTGCATATAGATGAGTTCTTCCTACTTGTAATCCGTCAATATTACCATCAGAATCAATACTCGCAACTGTTGAATTTCCAGTACGATATTTCACCTTACCAGTACCATTCTGTCTAAGCTGAATCGTTTCTTTGAAACCTACACAATAATACGTTTGATTAAAACCTTCTACCTCATCGAAAGTAGGCACTACCTCTAATTCATCTGCATAAGCAGTAAATTGAGGTGCGATTATTCCTAGAAATATAGTAAATACACATAGTATAATACATATTCGTGATCGTATTTTATTTTTCATAACCTCTCCTTACTAATTTGATAATGTTATATTTATATTAATTGGTTTGATCTTCCCTTCATTTTCCTTATACAGTGTTTCAATTGGTGCTTTCTTCGAATAATCTAGTAAATTAATATAATTGATATCAACTGCAAAGTATACATTCTGAGGTCCAATCATATACATTTTATTTACACCAATTACTTCCCCGTAGATGTTAAGTAATGGTCCTCCACCGCAACTTTGTGAAATATGAGCTGTATTTTGATGATAAGTTACACCGTCTTGGATTCGATATGCCTTTGAGACCATACCTTCTGATATACTACCAGATAATAAAGCTGGACTACCAATGGTATAAACCTCAAGTCCGGTTTCTACATTTGAAAAGTTACAAATTAGTGCACTGTCGGATGCTTCTTTCACCCCAAGGACTGCAAGGTCAAATTTCTCATTGTAATCATAGATACATTCCACTTCATAAATATTACCATAATAATCACGGATGATCATATCATTGGCACAGTCAATTACATGGTAATTGGTAACAACCATATTACGATTAATAAAAAAGCCTGAGCCAACATTTTGATTCCGAATAGAATCATATGTTACAACTTCAACTACTGCTTCTGAACATTTTTTGTAGAGTTGTGCTCCAGTTAACTGCTTCCTCTCTAATACATGTAATGTTAAAGTTAATCTCTCTTTATTCGGTGCTGTTACAGTTAATGTAACATCTCCTGCTTTACGTGGTATTACAATAATGTTTTTAACATCCTCATACCATTTACCCATTTTAACCTGAACAATGCTCTCATCTTCTGAGCTTACTTGTAATTCTTCACCAATCTCCCGATTCGCATATGTAACCTTAATCATAGTTCTTTTATTTAGATAAATGTCACTAACTTTAACTGATAATCGAGGCTCTGTCTTCTCCTCTTGTGCATTCACCTGAATGTTCGGAAAACATAAGAAAAACAATAAAAGAGTAATAATGATATATCTTTTATTCATTGATTCATTCACCTCCAAGGACTTAATTTCATTCATTATCTTTCATAGATCGACCAGCTAAGTTGGGATTACTAATATTTGAAACATAGTTATAATAAAAATGTCGTAAAATACGATATCACTGAACTCATGTAATCAGCTTAACACGTATTTTGCGACATCTCTCTTTCTATCTACTTAGTCAATCGAAACATGCATAGCATTTTTAACTTTTCTTACTGTTTCTTCACCAATTTTATTAGCTTTTTCACTACCCGCCATAATAATATCTTTTACTTCTGAAGTATGGTTTTCATAATAAGCTCTTCTCTCTCGGAATGGATCTAACAATGTATTAATTTTCTCAGCAAGATTTTTCTTACAAGCAACACATCCAATGCTTGCATTACGACACATATCACATATATTACCGTGCTCAGTCTCGTTAAATATCTTGTGATACTTCTGTACCATACAGATATCTGGATTACCAGGATCCTTTAAATTAATACGATTCTTATCGGTAACTGCTTGTTTCACTTTATCTAATACTGTCTTAGCATCGTCTGCTAAATAGATTGCATTCCCTAAGCTTTTTCCCATCTTTGCATTACCATCAAGTCCCATAAGGCGAGAACATGTACTTAACTTAGCAGTTGGTTCTGTCAAAGTTTCACCGTACAAGTCGTTAAAGCGTCGTACGATTTTTCTTGTTAACTCCATATGTGGTAACTGATCTTCACCAACAGGAACTAAATCAGCATTACAAAATGTAATATCCGCAGACTGACTTACTGGATAGCCTAAAAAACCATAAGTCATATCACTATAACCATAATTCGCTGCTTCTGTTTTGATTGTTGGATTATGGCGTAATACATTAACCGAAACAAACATAGAATAGAATACAGTTAATTCAGCAATTGCTTTAATTTGAGATTGTTGAAATATTGTTACCTTATTTGGATCAAGACCAACCGACAAGTTATCGATTGCAACATCATAAATACTACGATTAATCAACTCAGGATTTTCAAAATGTGTTGTCAATGCTTGTACATCTGCAAGCAAAATAAATGTATCATATTCATCCTGCAATGCAACACGTTGTGATAAACTACCAACATAATGTCCTAAATGTAACTTCCCAGTTGTACGATCACCCGTTAGAATTCTTTTTTTCTCACTCATTAATCAATACCCATAACTATTAAGCCCCATTGTACTACTTATACTAACTCTAAATAATGTGGCCTCTTTCGTCACTTTAACCTTTCTTCATTTTCACAATAACTTCTACCACTTATGACAGAAAAAAGCTCCTGCCCCAGTAAGGGACAAAAGCTTATTAACTTCTGCACTTTCACTATCGGCAGTACTTTTATAACTACACTTTTAATTAATGAAAGTATACCGTTATTGCATATGTTTGTCAAGGTTAACCCTCGATTACATTACTCATGTTATACATACCTGCAGATTTTCCTTTTAAAAACTTTGCTGCTTGGATGGAACCTTTCGCAAAGATTGCTTTCGAATATGCTGTATGCTTAATTTCAATTACTTCATCGGTACCAGCAAAAATCACTTCGTGCTCACCAACGATATTTCCACCGCGAACAGCCATGATACCAATTTCCTTCTTATCACGTTTCTCCCGAACGGATGCACGATCATATTTATATACATACTGTTGATCTAGTGCCTCATTAATAGAATCTGCTAAAGCTAAAGCAGTTCCACTTGGAGCGTCAATTTTCTGATTGTGATGCTTTTCTACAATTTCAATATCATAATTAGCAGGTGCTAATACTTTTGCTACATCTTGTAATACCTTGAGCAAAGTATTAATGCCTAAAGACATATTTGCGGATCTTAAGATTGCAACCTTCTCGCTTGCTTTCTTAATCTGAGCAACCTCGCTCTCTGAATATCCGGTCGTACAAAGAACAAGTGGTAAGTTTCTCTCAATGCCTACCTTTAATAATAAGTCAAGTCCTTTCGGATTAGAAAAATCAATAATCACATCTGCACTAACATTACATTCTTCGATATTTTTAAATACTGGATAACTATTTCTTCCATCATCAAACACATCGACTCCTGCAACGATCGTTACCGAATCATCCTCTTTCACGAGATTCGATATCACCTGACCCATTTTGCCATTACAGCCAACCATAATTATCTCTGTCATGTAAATCACCTTTCTTTCGCAACCTTTCATAGATGTCTTTTGATAGAATCAAGTCATACCAATGTACCATCTACATTTCACTCAAGGAACCTAAACTTACTTTACAATACCAACCTTTTGCATTTCTTTTAACAAAATTGCTGCTCTAGCATCTTCCATCTGAGTTAATGGTTTTCTAAGACCACCAACTTCCATGCCCATAAGGTTAAGTGCCATCTTTACTGGGATTGGATTTACCTCACTAAATAAAGCATCCACTAATGGTAGATATTTTAACTGAAGTTCCAAACTTCCAATCGTATCTCCTGCTAAATACTTTGCTACAATATCATGTGTTGCTCTCGGTGCAACATTCGATAAAACAGAAATGACACCTTTGCCACCTAAAGATAATACTGGCACTATCTGATCATCATTGCCTGAATATATATCCAAGTTACCCTCACATTGTAACATTGTTTGCGCCGTTTGACTAATATTTCCTGTTGCATCCTTGATAGCAACAATGTTCTCAACATTTTTACCAAGATAAGCTGCTGTTTCAGGAAGAATGTTACATCCTGTTCTACTTGGGACATTGTACAAAATCACTGGTAAATCAATGGAATGAGCGATATCTGAAAAATGTCCAATCAAACCTTTTTGCGTTGCTTTGTTATAATATGGAGTAACCACTAATACACCGTCTGCATTCGCTTTTTGTGCTTCCTTGGACAAATAGACTGCTGTATCCGTACAATTCGAACCAGTTCCTGCAATAACTGGGACTCTTTTTTTCGTATACTCTACTGTATAGCGAATACACTCAATGTGTTCTTCATGTGATAATGTAGATGCCTCACCTGTCGTTCCACAAATAATAATACTGTCCGTACCGTTCTCAATTTGAAAATCAATAAGTTCGCCTAACTTTTCATAATTTACTTCGCCTTTTTCATTAAATGGTGTAATGATTGCTACACCTGCACCTGTAAAAATAGACATAATCGCACCTCCATGGTATAAAAAAAAGCCGACGAGGAGTCGACACTAAAGAATTCATAAACATATATTCTTTAGGTAGCGCTCCATCAATAACATGATGACAGTCGTATGATTCTTAATCATACAACCAGCTATAAATACTACAGGTTATCTATAGCTTCGGCATCTCATCCTTTCAACGATTGTCGTCTATGCCTGTCATATCGAATCGTTTACTCCTAATCAATGCACCTCTACCAATTGCTTTTTCAATTGTAAGTAACTCAATCTTAGCACTGCACTACCTCGTTGTCAACAAATTATTTCCCGCTTATGTGATATTATATTCAAATACCACTATATTGTGAAAAATGCTTAGTGAAAGCGTGTTGCGGATAAATTATGTTTGTCATCCCATATTCCTAACATTTCCTTGTGCAAAATGACGTCAGAAAAAGGCTGTCACGTAAAACGTAACAGCCTTTTTGTTAAACTTATTCCTCTTCACTATCAATATATTCTAGTTTGCTAACGGATACTTCATAAGCAATTCGTTTTTCAAAATCGACCTCAGACATCTTTTTCTGGTACTCACGGCTCTGAATTCTACCCCATACCTGAATATGTCCTCCAACTTCAAATGATTCTGCGAATCTAGCATTCCTACCCCAACAAATACATGGAATATAATCTGATTTGCCATATGGACGATTAACAGCTAATAAAATATCAGCAATTTCTCTTCCAAGTGGCGTCTTTCGATAAACTGGTGGCTTACATACAAATCCATCTAAGAAGATATAGTTTGGTCTTGCCCCTTCAATCTCCTGATCCTCCACCTTAATTTCTCTTGCGAATACGGAGAGTACTAAGCGGTTTTTGCTATCCTCATGTCGATTATAAGAACGGAACTGACCACTTACATCAACAAATTTTCCCTTATAACTCTCTTTTACATCAATTAGACGTTCCGATACCATAATCGGAATTACATCATAGGAGTTACTTAATCTACCTACTAGTACCTCCAATAAGTAAAAGCCTTCGCCGAAGACTTCATGGCTGAAAGTAAATTCACTGATTACTTCCCCCGCAACACTTACTTGATTATTATCAAATACTTTATCCGTCATACCGTAAAACTCCCTTCTTTTCTTCTGGTTCGTTTTTAGATTTTCTCTACAACTAATTTGTATTCTATCTGCCTTAATTATATAAGGAAATATTTTACATTTCAATCATTTTTGATAGTGTTTTTGTGACAATTTTCTAGAATAGTATCGCAAAAAAACTTGATTTCCCTTATTCTATGCTACATTGCAGAATTCATTTGGAATTAATTTACTGGAATTTTTATTTATTATACTCTAAAACGCTTGACTTTACAAGTATAATTTTACAAATATTACATATTATTCTTATTAATCGACAAACATCTACGTCTTCTTTTTTTGTTATTCCTATCATGAATCCTTTTACATTGTGTGGATAAATGTCAAAAATTATTCTTATACTTATAGAAATCAATTATTAAAAGTTTTTTTAACAGCGGAGTGCTAGTTGAAATTAAAATTTCACAACAAACATACACAAAGAAAGGACACCTTTAAACAAAATGTTCAAAATGTTATATATTCCTAGATTTCCACATGAAAAACCTTGTAAAATCGTGAAAATATGATACAATACAAAAGTTGATGAAAAATAATGGAACTTTATATGAAAGAAGGATTCCGAATGAGAATGAAACGTGAAGACGTAAGAAATATTGCGATAATCGCACACGTTGACCATGGTAAAACAACTTTGGTTGATGGATTATTAAAACAGAGCGGTGTATTCCGTTCCAATCAGGTAGTAGAAGAAAGAGTCATGGACTCCAATGATATCGAAAAAGAACGTGGTATTACAATACTATCTAAGAATACCGCCGTTGTATATAAAGATGTTAAAATTAACATCATTGATACACCAGGACATGCTGACTTTGGTGGAGAAGTAGAACGTGTACTTAAGATGGTAAATGGTGTTGTACTTGTAGTTGATGCCTATGAAGGTGCGATGCCTCAAACAAAATTCGTATTAAAGAAGGCACTAGAGCTATCTCTTCCAGTAATCGTATGTATCAATAAGATTGACCGTCCAGAAGCAAGACCTTCCGAAGTAATTGATGAAGTGCTTGAATTATTTATGGACTTAGACGCAAGTGATGAGCAGCTCGATTGCCCATTTGTATTCGCTTCTGCAAAAGCTGGTATCGCTATTCTTGAGTTAGATGATGAGCAAAAGAATTTGGAACCATTATTTGAAACTATCATTGATTATATTCCAGCTCCAGAAGGTGACCCTGAAGCTGGTACTCAAGTATTAATCAGTACAATTGACTACAATGAATATGTAGGTCGTATCGGTGTAGGTAAAGTTGATAATGGTGTAATCAAGGTGAATCAAGATGTCGTTATTGTTAACCATCATGAACCTGATAAAAACAGACGAGTTAAGATTAGTAAATTATATGAATTTGACGGATTAAAGAAGGTGGAAGTACAGGAAGCAACAGTTGGTTCCATTGTTGCCATCTCTGGTATTCCTGATATTCATATTGGTGATACCATTTGTTCCCCTGAAGCAATTGAACCAATTCCATTCCAGAAAATTTCTGAACCAACTATCGCCATGCAGTTCATGGTAAATGATAGTCCGCTCGCTGGACAAGAAGGTAAGTTTGTTACTTCTAGACACATTCGTGAAAGATTATTCCGTGAATTAAATACTGACGTTTCCTTACGTGTAGAAGAGACTGATCAAACAGAGAGCTATAAAGTATCTGGTCGTGGTGAGTTACATCTTTCCGTATTAATTGAAAACATGAGACGTGAAGGTTATGAGTTTGCTGTAAGTAAAGCAGAAGTTTTATATCATACCGATGAAAATGGCAAGAAAACAGAGCCAATGGAACGTGCTTATGTCGATGTACCAGATGAGTTTACAGGTACTGTAATTGATAAGTTATCCCAACGTAAGGGAGAGTTACTCGGTATGCATACTGGAAGCAATGGTACTACACGTCTTGAATTCTTAATTCCAGCGCGTGGACTTATTGGATATCGTGGTGAGTTTATGACTGATACCAAAGGTAATGGTGTAATTAATACTTCCTTCGAAGGTTATGGCCCATACAAGGGAGATATTCAGTATCGTAAGCAAGGCTCCCTCATTGCTTTTGAAAGTGGTGAATCTGTAACCTATGGTTTATATAGTGCACAAGAACGTGGTACCTTATTTATCGGACCTGGCGAAAAAGTTTACTCTGGTATGGTTATTGGACAGAATGGTAAAGCAGAAGACATCGAATTAAATGTTTGTAAACGTAAACAGTTAACAAATACTCGTTCCTCTAGTGCAGATGAAGCACTTCGTTTATCTCCACCAAGAATTTTAAGCTTAGAGCAAGCACTTGAGTTTATTGAAACGGATGAGTTACTCGAAGTTACTCCTAAGAGTCTTCGTATCCGCAAAAAGATCCTTGATCCAACTCTTCGTAAGAGAGCTAATCGATAATAACGATCATACGTTTCAAAAGGTAGTTGCATTTTGCAACTACCTTTTTCATTTATTGAATGTTAGCGTTTTTGACATTGAATGAATAAGAATAAATCGCTGTTATATTTGGGGTTTTCTCAAATCACACATGCTGCTTTCGGTATTGTGAGAAAAATAATGAAGAAAATATACCAGAATGCTCATTTTTCTAAATTAGAATTTGCGAAATTGATTTAAATCGTGAAATAGTATACGAAAGCCACGTAAGAAACGGTCAAACATTCCCATCCGATAAAAGTTAACTAATATAAGCCCTGATGGAATTCCTAAAATCATTCCTAATACACCATGAAATCGATATCCAATATACATAAATAAAACTGCTGTAAATGAATTAATTTTTATACTATTTCCTACTAGCTTAGGCTGTAATATCTGTCTCATAATCTGACAGATTAGATATAATCCTAATATTATAATAGCTCTAATATAATTACCGTTAATAAAATCAACCAATGCCCACGGCCATAGAATAATTCCAGTACCAAAGACCGGTAGAAAATCGATAAATCCAATCAGTATGGAAAGAAAGAAAGCATATTGAATATTTAGAAAAACAAATACAAAGAACATAAATACAATTAAAATTAACATAATTTCAAGCTGGGCTTTAAAATACCCCAAAAGAGCAACTCTGAAATTCGAGGTTACTAATTCCATGCTTGTTATAATTGATTTTGGAAATATCTCCCTAACTCTTTTTTCCATCACATCCCGATATGTAATAAAAAAATAAGTGGATAGTATTGTAATCGTACACAGAAAAAATGCATTTCCAATATTTTTCACATAATTACCAGCCTTTGTTAGGGTCAATACGTTTGCTCCCTCTACGAATTGATTGATCCAATTGCTAGCACCTGAGATCAACTCTTTCAAAGCTACTTCCACCCTGTTAGGTGATAGAAGCGGTAACATCGAAAGGCGCTCACTAAGTTTATCTGTTAATTCATTGATTGCTTTAAAAATAGCAGGTAAATCTGCTATTAAGCGTATTGCTTCCTTTACAAGTAAATACCCAACGATAAGGATAAGACTTACAATTGCCAGTATTACTACAAGAATAATTATAGCAGATCCATGTTTTCTCTTGATATGAATCCTTTGTTCCATAAATCTCACAACAGGATTTGCTATTAAACTTAAGATAAATGCTAGGACAAATGGCCAGAAAAACGATATCAGCTTTGGTAAAAAGATTATAGTCAATATTAAGAGCGCAATCATGATCACAAAATTTACGATAATTTTAAGATATGTTTGCTTATCCTGCATATTGCCTCCAAAATTATTCGTTCACGACCGGTCTTAACACCAAAGTTAGAAAGAAAATAATAGCTGCGATAATCACTATCGTGGGTCCTGTCGCTAAACTTAGATAATAAGACAAAATCAATCCTAATAACCCTGAGAAAATAGATATTACAATACTAAAGATATGATATTCTTTCATATTAGATGATATATTTTTTGCTGCTGCTGCAGGTAATATTAATAAAGCGTTTATAATCAAAATTCCTACCCATTTAATTGTTAGCATTACAATTAAGGCGATGATAACTGCAAATACATTCTCTACTAACCGAATTGAGATTCCTTTGCTCTTTGCAAGACTAGAATTTAGGCTTACTGCATGAAGTTTGTTAAAACAAGTAAACCAGAAAAGGAGGACTACTACAAAAATAAGTAGTAATAATCCAATTTCCTTCGGCGTAATATTTAAAATATCGCCAACAAATAAAGCAGAATACTTTGAAAAATTACCACCTCTAGATAAGATTATTAATCCAATCGCAGTACTCGTTGATGAAAATACAGAAATAATCGTATCCGTTGAAATTGTGTTTTTGCTCTTAATCCAATTTAGTAGCAAGGCAAATACGACTGCAAATAAAATGGTGGATATATTAGTATCAGAAACCCCTAGTATAATACCAATTGCCATACCAGTAAATACAGAATGACCTAGCGCATCTGAAAAAAAGGCTAATTTATTATTAACAATCATCGTTCCAACAATACCGAATAAAGGCGTAATAATTAAGATTGCCAATAAAGCATTTTTCATAAAATCATATTTCATAAACTCAAATGGAAGTAAATTCTCCATAATTTGATAAATTCCGTTCATCTTAGTATTTCCTTCTATGTGTAGTATAAAACTTATACCCAAGCCTTTCGCGTGCTTCCAAAGATCTCCTTAAATTCTTGACTCTGTAATACTTCCTCTGGAGTACCCTCTTTAATAATGGAACGATCCAGTAGAATCACATAGTCTGCATATTTTTCTACAAATTCTAGATCATGAGAAACAAGGATAAAGGCCATATCATACTCTTTTTTTAGCCTATCTATGTTACGATAAAATAGCTCCATACCATTTCGATCGATCCCTGAGACTGGTTCATCGAGTAATAATAAATTAGGTGTCGGAGTACATGCAATCGATAATAATACTCTCTGCAACTCACCACCAGATAAATCACAAACTCTTTTATCAATCAATTCCTGAGCTTTAAACATCTCTAATTGTTTTTTTATTATCTCATATAATTTCTTTTTTCTTCCCAAAAATACGGGATAAGAACTAATGTAGCTTGCAAACATATCAAACACACTCGTTGGAGTATTCTTTTCAACATTCAGATGTTGAGGAACATATCCAATTTTGAGATTCGACATCGTATCCTCTTTGATATTTTTAAACTCTATCGTTCCTTCATGCTGTATTTCCCCAAGCATAGCCTTAATTAATGTGCTTTTTCCTGCTCCATTACGACCAATAATAACTGTAAGCCTACCACAATGAACATGAAGGTTGATATGTTCAATAATCTTCGTCTTCCCAATTGTAACCCCAATATCATTCATTTTTATACAATGCAGTCCACAAGCACCTTGCTCCATATGTGCACACTGCCCTGTTTGTCTTGGTTTCTTATCCATACCTAACCTTCCTATCATGAGCTTCAGCCATTATTCATTGAGTCTGCATACGAATTTCAATTTATTCTCACACAAGTTATATATAATTTACATATAAAGTCTGATACAAGTTTTATATAAACTAATCTAATTTAGTCCTCTTACAAATTCACATATAAATATACATATACTCTCTCATGCGATTTTAAATTCATTTCAACTAATTATTTATTGAAAATGCGTGACGTAGCATCTCTAAATTGTTATGCATACCATTTAAATACGCGCCCTTATCTGCTTCACCCGTTACAAGAGAATCCATAACGTATACAGTTGCATCTGTTTCCTTGGCAACACGATTAGCAACTACTGTACTATACTGTTCCTCCGTAAATAAATACTTAATTGAATGCAGTTTGATTTCTTCCACAACCTCAGCTAATTCACCTGCACTCAATGCGGATTCAGAATCTGTATCTACAACTCCAACAACCTCCATATTCAGTTGCTGCGCCAAATAAGCAAAAGCATCATGAAAAATAACAATTTCTTTTCCAGCCGCCAATTGATATACATCTTGGAATTCTTCTTTTAATGCATTTACCTTATCACTGTAACTCTGTGCATTTTTTTTGTATGCATCTGCATTCGCTTTATCATATTCACTTAACTTGGAAGTAACTGACATAATTTGCTTTTGGTACAAATCCATATTCATCCAAACATGTCCATTGATATCGCTGTGATGATGATGTGAATCTACTTCCTCCTGAGCAGTTGCTGCATTACTTTCTTCATGCTCAGATTCTGTTGCTACATCGTCTCCTTCGTGGTGAGACCCTGTTGCTGCATGGTCTTCTTCGTGGTTTCCCTCTGCCTCTTCATGGTCATGATCATGAGCAATGCCTTTTAAGAACTCGATGCCCTCACTTGCATCGATTATCTTAAGTTCAGGATAGTTGTCAATAACACCCTCCATAAACTCTTCCATCTCACCACCATTTAAAATCACGATATCTGCATCTGCTATTTCACGCATATCTTTCGTAGTGAGCTGATAGTCATGAACACAGCCTGTCTGATTTTCTGTTAAATTAACAACCCGAACTCTATCTACACCATCTACTAAATTTAGTGTTAAAACATACATTGGGTAAAAAGAGGTCAAAATTACGATTTCATCACTATCTTCATTCTCAACTGGATTTATGTTTTTTCCTCCAGCTATCTTAATAATTACAAAACTAATTAAACATAGTACTACCATAATTCCTACTAGGAATCCTGTCTTACGTTTCATTAACAATCACCATTATTAACTTTCTACCGTACTTTTGTTTTCTCCTAAAAAGAATGCAAGAATAAATCCAACGCCAAAGGTAACGATACTTACAACGACACTACATACAGAGATTGTCGTAATATCAACACTCATGTAAACCGCAACTGGAGAAGCAACAATCAAACCTAAGATTGCGTAATAAGTCTTTCTTTCAGCATGAGTCAACAAAAACTCGACTCCTTTTGCTATGGCAAAAATCCCAACTATAACACCGATTCCAAATGGAAACAATGTACCGAATGCATGAAGTAACTCTTCTCCATTAAAAGAAGATATTGCGCTCGTACAACGATTAATCGTCTGAATAATAGGATTATAGTATCCAATCGTAAGCAAAATCATGGAACCACTAACCCCTGGAATCACCATCGTCGCGGATGCTAATACCCCGATAAAGAATAATTTAATGACTTCGGTTACGGATAATTGTATCACTACTTCTGTTTCATCTTGTCCTAAAAATTGCAATCCTACAATCATAGCGAAAAACAAAAGAAAAAGCAATACTCCGATACCATCGATTCTTTTTCCTTTTACCTTTTTTAGAAGTATTGGCAATCCTCCAATAATTAATCCTACAAAAAGAGACGCTGTTTGTAATGGATATCTCTCAAACAGCGGTTCAATCATATAAGATAAACCAATAACTCCAATCACCATACCTATTGCATATGGCAATAAAGTAATAACACTTTTCTTTAGATGCTTCAATAGCCCCGTAATTGAGCCAATAATCTGATCATAGATTCCCATAGATACTGCCATCGTTCCACCACTGACACCTGGAATGATGTTGGCAATACCAATTAAAATTCCTTTTAAAATACTAAAAACTAACTTCATTGTATACTCCATTAAAAAAATTTACATTTAATTATACAATAAAGTGTTCCAATTATCTATTGTTTTATCATTTACTACAATTTTACTTTTTACATTTTAAATAAAGTTTCCATCTATCCTATATATGGCCCATAATAGATACACAATATGAGAATGTGTTAGTATAACACTCTGTTACCCATATTCACAATCGTCATCCTTCAAAATAACTACATGATCCCACATAATCATTCAAAGCAACCACAAGATTATTCAACATCTTTGTAATGATAAGTATCAACAATTTCTGCTACTGCACGACGTATGTCATCTGGTTCCTCAATTACATAATCATAAAGATCATCTAATTGTTGTAAAAATTTATTCTCATCAATTTGAATTGGTTTTCCGATATGAATTAATGAATTGGCTGTATCTTGCATCCCTTCTTCTTCCATGAGCAATTCTTCATACAGTTTCTCACCTGGTCGAAGCCCTGTAAAGGTTATTGCAATTTCTTCATTTGGCTCATAACCTGATAGTCGTATTAAGTTATTTGCTAAATCTAGAATCTTAACAGGTTCTCCCATATCCAGTACAAAGATTTCTCCACCTTTGGCATAGGCACCTGCTTGTAATACAAGTGATACTGCTTCAGGAATTGTCATAAAATATCTTATAATATCTGGATGAGTTACCGTAACTGGTCCTCCCTCTAGAATCTGTTTCTTGAATAAAGGAATGACGCTGCCATTACTTCCAAGCACATTTCCAAATCGAACAGCTACAAATTCTGTATTAGAGCGCTTATTATACGTTTGTATTATCATCTCACAGATACGCTTTGTAGCTCCCATAATATTTGTTGGATTGACAGCTTTATCAGTCGATATCATAACAAATTTCTTGACATTATACTTATCCGAAGCTTTTACAATCTTTAATGTGCCAAACACATTATTCTTGACTGCTTCATTTGGGCTTACTTCCATCAAAGGAACATGCTTGTGCGCAGCTGCATGATAAACAATCTCTGGTTGGTACTTCTCAAAAATCTGATTCACTCGCTTCGTATTTCGCACAGAAGCTATTAGTACCACTAGATTCAACTCTGGGTGATCATGCTGTAATTCTTGTTGAATATCATATGCATTGTTCTCATAAATATCGAGAATGATTAATTGTTTTGGTTTATGTGCAGCAATCTGACGACATAACTCAGAACCGATAGAACCACCTCCACCGGTTACCATGATAACTTTATTTGTAACATATCCCATAATTGATTCTATATCAACCTTGATTGGATCTCGTCCTAATAAATCTTCTACTTCTACATCTCTTAACTTATCGGTGGTTACATCACCATTCACAAGCTGGTAAATACCAGGTAAGATTTTCAGTTTGCAATCTGTTTCTTTACAGATTGTAACAATTTCTCTTATAATCTTTTTTGAAACTGTTGGCATTGCAATCGTGATTTCTGTGATACCATATTTTTCGACATTAACTAATATTGTATCACGATTACCAACGACACGGATGCCATGGATGTACTTACCAACCTTACTTAGGTCATCATCGATAATACATTTTACATTTTTATTAAGGTGATGGCTAGTCAGCATTTCTTTAATAATCATATTTCCTGCTTCACCAGCACCAATAATCATAACATTCTCGCCTTGAGGGTCCGTTCTTCTTCTTATAAAGAGACGAATAGCTCGATATGCAATTCTGGAGGCGGCTGTAAAGCCAATAAGAAAGAGTCCGTATAGTATGTAATAGCTTCTTGGCATATTCATATCTAGGATTTTAAATCCTACATATTGTATAGAAGAAATAACAATTCCTGACATTACAATATTTTCAAGTTCAACTACTCCAATAAATCGCCACATGCTATGATAAAGCCTAAATATAAAATATACGACCAAGACAGTACACAGACTAATTGGCATATACCTCCACAATCGATCAAGAAACTCTTTTGGTACATTATTGATTCGAAAATCAAATCTTATTAATAATGCAATACAACTGGTTAAAATGGCTATACCACAATCCAACATAACCATAAAGATTCTTCTTATCGCTAATTTCTTATTTTCCTTCTTTTTCTCCATGGATTACCTCTTTATTGCAATCTAAATTCTGATTTAGTATATCATATTTTGGTTCATTTAGCAAACTATGTCATTAGTGAGTATCACTTATTGTCATGTAAATATCGCGCATCTTCCCCTGTACAACTTCGATATCAAATTTTCTAATATATTGATAGTTCATATCTCCAATTTTATACCTTTGTCGTTTATGGGTGACCAGATTTTGAATAGCCTTCGTAATTGCGTCTACACTATCAGGGTTAACAAGATATTTTTTTGAACTGTTTTCAAGAAGATCTGTATTTCCCCTTATTTTACTTGCAACTACTGGAAGTCCAGATGCCATAGCTTCCATCAAAGCTACAGAAAGTCCTTCACGATACGATGGAAAGACAAATATATCTGCTGCAGTACATAACTCTGATACATCATTTCTAAATCCTAATAAATGAACTCTATCCTCTAATCCTAATTCTTGAATTAGTTTAACATACTGCTCATTTAGCTCACCAACTCCACACAGAATATAATGAATATGTTTATTTTTTAACTTTGCTAAACTTTTAATTACTACAATATGATTTTTGTTCTCATTTAGTTCTCCAACTGATAATAACAATATATCTGCATCTAGTATTCCTAGTTCCTCTCGTTTTTGTGAACGAATAGATTTCTTTTCCTCTCGTTTACCAAATCGTTTCACATCAATTCCAATACCTGGTGTATAGTAAACTTTTTTTGCATGAAGATGAGTATGCGCAAATTCAAAATCTTCGATATTAATTGTTATTAATATATCTGTTAACCATGAGCAAACCCATTCAATTGGATAGTATATCAACCAGTTTTTTTTTGGTGCTCCCTTAAAAAAATGAAAACCATGAGCCGTATAAATCACTTTCGTCCTAGTAAATAGTCCAACTAATCTTCCTGCTACGCCACCAATTGGGGAATGACAATGAATAAATTCATACCTATGCTTTTTTAATATATTTTTTACTTGAGATATTGCTTTTATATTATCTCCAAGCTTCATTATATCTCGTGCAAAATCAATCTGAAAGCATTGTACATTCATCTTATTTAATTTATTCTTTAACTCATTAATTACTATTGGTGAACAAGTATTTCCATTAATAAAGTTACATGCAACATCTACCTGATATCCCATAGAAATAAGTAATTCAATGTTAGGAATATTAAATTGGTCAATCATTGATGCTACTGAAGCTAACATTAGTACTCGTTTCATATGTTTACCTTTCTATCCACTCATTTGACTTGATCTCATATCCTTGGTCTACAACTATAATGTTTGAAATCCATTTGGGTTCATTTTTTGCCACCTCCATGAATCTCTACACATCTCTACAATTCCGTATTCCGTAACCCATCCAAGTTCTTCTGCTGCCTTAGTTGCATCTGCATAATTAATAGCGACATCGCCTGATCTTCGTTGTTTTATATCATATGGAATGGATACTCCATTTACTCGTTCAAACGTATGAACGACATCGAGAACACTATAACCTTTTCCAGTCCCAAGATTATATATTTTAAGTCCTGGTTTTTGGTTTAACTTCTCAACTGCTTTTACATGTCCTTTAGCTAAATCAACTACATGAATATAATCTCTAACTCCAGTACCATCTACCGTGTCATAATCATTCCCATAGATATTAAGTCTCTCACGTTTTCCAACTGCTACCTGAGTTATGTATGGCATCAAATTGTTTGGTATTCCATTTGGACATTCACCAATCATACCACTCTTATGAGCACCAATTGGATTAAAATATCTTAAAATGATAACATTCCAAGAGATATCTGATTTATATAAATCTGTTAAAATTTGCTCCAACATAACTTTTGTCTGACCATATGGATTTGTGATTTCTCCTTTTGGACTCTCTTCATTCACAGGCACATGTTTAGGAACTCCATATACAGTAGCTGATGAGCTAAAAACTATATTATTAACATGATAGGCTCTCATCGTCTCAAGTAAAGTTAATGTTCCTGAAACATTATTTCTATAATATTCTAATGGCTTTTCAACTGATTCGGCTACCGCTTTTAATGCAGCAAAATGTATTACTGACTCGATTGTATTTGATTGGAATATTTTTTTAAGAATATCTGTATCTTGTATATCCCCCTTAAAAAAATTTACTTTTTTTCCAGTTATCTTCTCAACACGGTACAATGATTCTATACTAGAATTTGAAAGGTTGTCCAACACTACAACATCATATCCATTTGATAAAAGTTCAAGTACGGTATGACTACCTATGTATCCAGCGCCACCCGTTACTAATATTGACATATATTATTCCTTTCCGCCATTTTATGCTTCCATTTTATTTAACTCTTCCAAATATCTTCCTAGAGCATCCTTCCAATCTGGTAAGAGTTTAAATCCATTCTCCTCAAGCTTACTTTTGTCTAATCTGCTATTAGCAGGTCTTGTTGCTCTATTTATACCATATTCTTCAGAGCTCACAGGTAATACCGTTGTAGGTAGACCCGCTTGTCGAAATATCTCGCATGCAAAATCATACCAACTAATATAGCCGCCTTCATTTGTCGCATTATAGTATCCATACTTTTCCGTAGCAATCATTTCAATAAGAAGATGTGCTAAATCTTTCATATACATAGGTGTCCCTATTTGGTCATTCACTACTCGTACAGTATTATACTTTTTCCCTATATCTAACATAGCTTTCACAAAATTCTTTCCACTAATTCCATATGCCCATGACGTACGTACAATAAAATAATTACTTAAAGTCTGAGATACCACTAGCTCACCTTCTAGCTTTGTCTTCCCATAGACATTCAATGCCCCAAATTCCTTAGAGTCAGCCTTCCATGGCTCACTACCTGTACCATCAAAAACATAATCCGTACTAATATATACCATCTTACAACCTATTTTAGCACAAGCATTAGCAATATTCTGCGTTCCATCTACATTTGTTGCGTGTACAATATCCATCCTAGATTTATCCTCTGCCTGATCTACTGCATTCCAGGCCGCGCAATGAATAACAACATCCGGATTAATCTCTGTAATAACTTCATTAACATCTTCAGCGTCCATAATGTTTAATGAGATATATGGCATTTCAGTTACAGGACTTTTATCCTTAATTCCCTGATAATTCTCACCTAAATCTGTTCCTATGCCGTAATAACCACACTCATAAAGGCGATTCATAACATCGTGTCCTAACTGTCCCGCCACACCTGTTACAAATACTTTCGTGTCCTTATGTTCTTTTAATTTCAATGAATCTTTTACTATTGAAATGCTACTATGTTTTATTGAATGAATGGATAACAAAGAGTTTTCTTCATTGGCCATTTCTTCTATCAGTTTCTCAACTTCATTACATGCAGACTCTGTATCGCAATTATCGGGACATGCAAATTCTATAATACATTCATTGATATAATACAATGCTGGAAAATCGGAGACATAAGTTTTCTTATCAAGAATACACCATATATCCACCAAATGATACTTTGTATTTTCAAACAAACACTGTATCCTTTTTTCAATTATCTCTTTATCAAATTCCTCTTTCTTAGTAAACTCAAAATCTACTTTAAAACCTTTCACCTCGAATGCCCCCCTCATATATTGCTATATCTATCTACATCTAAAATTTGAACGTATCGCTTAAACCAAGCCACTTTTGATCCTTATCACTCAAATTTAATTTTGTTCCATCCAGCATAGCAAACCCCTCACTAGATGCTGTTCCTTGATATTCTCCAACTATGCCTGGCCACTTGATTCCAATTTCGGGATCATTCCACGCTAAGCCACCTTCGTCTCCTGGATGATAAAAGTCTGTAACTTTATAACAGAACTCTGCTGTATCAGATAATACTAAAAATCCATGCGCAAAACCCTCTGAAACATAAAACTGTTTCTTGTTTTCTTCAGTCAATTCCACTCCATACCACTTTCCATAAGTCTCGCTATCAGCTCGAAGATCAACTGCTACGTCAAAGACAGCTCCCTTAATTACTCTTACAAGCTTTCCTTGAGGAAACTCCTTTTGAAAATGAAGTCCTCGAAGTACACCCTTTCTAGACATACTTTGATTATCTTGAACAAAAACCATATCTAGTCCGGCTTCCTGCATGTCCTTTTGGTTATAAGTTTCTATAAAATATCCTCGGTTATCACCATGTATGGCTGGTTCAATAACATACAATCCTTTTATTGGCGCTTCAGTTACTTTAATTTGCCCCATTATATAAGCCTCCTAATTTGTAATTTGAATAACTCTTCGAACTTTCTCAACAGCGGCAAAAAATCCTTCATATTCTTCAGGTTTCCATCTTTCTCTTATACGTTGTTGAACACCTGCTGGTCCTATTACAGATGGTACTGATAATGCCACATCTCTAACTCCATGTTCGCCTTGTAAACGAGATGATACAGAAGCTATCGTTGGTTTCATATTAATTACAGCATCTGCAATACAACAAACACAGGTTGCTATGCCATAATGTGTTCTGTCTTTTGCTTTAATAATTGCAGCTCCCATATTACGAGTTTTTTCAGTAAGCATGTTTTTAATATCATCATTCCATGAAATATTCACATCATTGCAATACTCCTCAATTGGTATTCCACCAATCGTTATTCTACTCCATACCGGTACTTGATTGTCTCCATGTTCGCCTACCAAATATCCATTTATAACTCCTGTTTGTAATTCAACATAATCTGCAATACTTCTGATAAATCGTGAGGTATCTAAAATACACCCAGATCCAAATACCATACCATTGGGTAACCCCATCCATTCATCTACTTTATATGTTAACACATCCACAGGGTTAGAAATAACTAAGATGACACCTCGGGTATAGTACTGTTTGATTGATTCAACAACAGTATGCATTGTTTTTACATTATCATTTGTAAGGTCAAGCCTCGTTTCTAATGCTCTTCTGTTTCGTCCAGCAGTAATCACAATCAAGTCGCAATCAGCACAATCAGAATAGTCTCCAGCATATAAATCCGTTGTTCCCATAATAGGCAAACCATGACGTATATCCCATGCCTCACCTTCTGCTTTTTCTTTATTAATATCTATTAATACGACTTCTCTTGCAATATCTCTAATAGCAAGCGCATAAGCAATCGATGAACCTACGAATCCTGCTCCAATAATAGCTACTTTTCGTGTTCCAATTTTAATCTTGCTCCTCAATGTATGTTCCCCCTGGCTATATATAAATACAAACCTTTATAGTAATGTAATATTTCTAGTTAAACGTTCAAAAAGATTATAACCATCCCAAATCAAATCAAAATCCATAGTTTTACCTATTGGTACAATTCGATCAATTCCACGAATGCCACTTGTAATCAGTGGGACAAACATCTCCTTATCTCCCATATAAGAGACTGTCTGACATCTGCTATCATTACATAATTCACTTAATTCCATGATATTTTGACATTCATACTCAAAGAAATACCCCGAATTATCTTTTAGTTCTATCAATTCAGAGGTAAGAGATTCTACTTTCATTCTTACGATTAGATTGTTTTCACTAACTTCTTTTTTTACATTATCTTGTGCCACAGCGAGTAGATAACTACTGGTCAACTTATTAACAGCTTGTACACCTTGTATCTCATATTTCTTATCAACAAGTATTTGTAATTCTTTCCAAAACAACTGCTTGGCATCACGAATTTTGCTCCCCATCCACACAACAACCCTAGGTGAGGTACACGCGTTCTGATCAGTTAGATAAGTATCATTATAAAAACTGTTTGCTATTTCTACCTTATTTTCAGTTTTCATATATTTATCTGAATCTATTACTACTAATGAAAATCTGTCCGTAAATGTAATCTCTGTTGCTCTTGGCTTTATCGGAGATTTTCTAAGTTCTGCTATGGTGTTATTACCTCCCCATACAACTCGAACATCAGCAATTGAGGAGAATGCATCATTTACAGAACTATCATGCCCATACTTTACAAGAACGATATACGGAGCTAAGGTTTTGCAATGATCTAATACTTTGCTTATCACTCTACAAATAATATTAACTTGTGGAAAATCTTTTGATGGTATCCTGACAATATTAGCATTTCCACATAGTAAACCAGTAACTAAAGAATATGCGAAGTTAACTGGAACATTTGAAGGTGAAATATGAAACACAATTCCACGTCCTTGTTTCTTAATATTATTTTCTTCAGTAAAGAATCTATTCTTAAGAGCTTCCGTTGATGCTCTTCGCATCCAAAATGCTAGAGTTATTACATCAGGATACGCTTTTGCCTCTCGATCAGCCAGCAATTCCTTAGAAATATTATTTAATAGTGTTATTACGCTTTCCGAAAAAGGTGTTAATGTTGGTACCAGTTGCATCTGTTTTAATATATCACAATTACCAACAGCATATGTGATTTTGCAATTGGTAAAATCAATAACGTCCTTAATTGAACTTTGTTGCATAAGTATCACTGCACCCCCTGATCTCTGCATTCTTTAGTCTTCCAATTATCTTAAAATACTTTCCTTTTCTATGACAAGGGCAATCATCTTCACCAAGTATGATACCTTCGTCTTCAGTTAAAAGTGAATGCCCAGGATAAGATTCTGGAAGCATAGATACTACTTGAATTATTCCTCTTTCCCCTTGGTCACAAATAGAAAAATCTTTTGGTCTTCTCATTATAACATCCGAGAATATACTTGCATGTAAATGTCCACATTCACACTGCATATAAATACAGCCCGTTTGCTCAACCATGCCATAATAATCATGAATAGAGTTTAATCCACAGACATCTTTGAGCCTTTGATGAAACTCCTCTTGAGATACCGCTTCACTTACGAGTTTTTTCCAGCCACCGCCATGAATTAAGATCCCATTCGATAAGTCAAACAAGATGCCTTCCTGTTTTAGACGAACCATTTCTTTATAAAAATGCTGCCATACCATAAAAGTAAATCCAAACATAAATATTTTCTTTCCTTTATGCTTTTCAAGAAATGCTTTTACTGCTTCGACATCAAGTTGCATATCATCGGTAAGCGCGTATGCCTTATCTGTTCCAAACATAGAAAACCCAAGAATACCTGCCCCTCTAGCTGAAAACATTAATCTATTTTTTACAACAGAAGGACAATCAATAATTAACATCGGCATTCTACTTGCTCCGGTAAACTCAGAAACAATCTTTACCATAGTCTTTTGTTGGTTGCTCGCAGTTACTTTATCTAGATATATCTTTGATACTGCTTGACCTGATGTTCCCGATGAAGTCATAGTTTTAAAAACCTCATCATCTGGAATACTTTTTAAAGATAATTCTTTAAACAACCTTACTGGAAGAAATGGATAGTCATAATAAGTTTCTGCGTTCTCTGTATGAAATCCAATACTATCTAGCATTCTCTTGTATTCGGAACAGGTATCTCTATGATGGACTGTCAATTCCTTAATTTTTTCTGTAATTAGTGCTGTTTTCTCTTCCTTCCCCAAAGAATATGGGGGTATATTTAATATTTCATTATAGTCCATCACTTCAACTCCTTGCTTTTAATTGTTATCTATGATCAATGATACTTTTACACTTTTTACTTATTATTTTTGCCATTTCACGTGCATGTTGTTGAATAAAGAAATGATTATCACCCAGTTCAAAAAAGTCTACTTCTCCCCTAGTGAAATCCCCCCAATCTTTCACCCTTATGAATGGCGTATCCGACTCACAATAGAAAACTGTAACATCACTTTGTATTTTCCCTTTTTCTTCTTGATAAATATAGTCATGGAGTAATTTATAATCAGCATATACTGGTCTTATATAGATGTCAAGAAATCTCTTGTTATTCAATATTCTCTCATCAATTCCTCCAAGAGCAACTACTTTTTCAATAAAGACTTCCTTATCTAACAAAGAATAATTGTGACCAATAGTATCATAATTAATAGCCTCTCTTGCAGCAAAGAATACATGCTCTGGTTTCTCTGACAACTCATATTGTGCTAAATTAAAAGCAACTTCCACTCCCATACTATATCCTAGTAAGGCAAATGGAAGTTCTACATTACGATTTCGTTCAACTTGACTCTTTGCATCCAAAATAAGCTCAGCCATGGTTTCGCAAAATGGTTCTTTCATTCGCGTACCTCTTCCTGGATACTCAATAATATAAACATCTATACTTTCATCGAGAAAAGTGCTTAACTCTGAAAAAGCCACGGCACTCCCTCCAGCAAAAGGCATACAAAACAGTTGTATTTTCTTTTTATTCATAATATTTTGTTAACTCTTTATAGAGTGTTTTCCCTGCATCATTTTTAGGAATCTCATCAATCTTAATTACTTTAAATGCGGAAGGATTTAATTTCGTCTTATCTGATATAAATGTTTTGACGTCATCAACTACAGATTCATTTGTAACAAAGATGTACATATGGTCATCGATACCTGCACAAGCGCATTCCATAAAATTAAACTGTGACTTAATTAATCGATCCACCTCATCAAGATTAACTCTGTTGCCAAATATTTTTAAGAACCTCTTCTTACGTCCAACGATAAAGTAGTATCCATCAACATCACGCTTTGCCATATCACCAGTTAATAATCTACCATATCTTTCATCGCCCTTAATTAGGTCTTCTCCACATTCAGCATATCCTAATGTAACATTCGGACCTTCATAGACAAGTTCTCCTGTCACTTCTGATTCCTCAATAATCTGGTCGTTTGCATCAATCAGTGAAAACTTTCCACCAGGTATTGCAATTCCACAACTTCCGTATTTTTCTAGTGACTTATCATATGGCAAGTATCCCATTCTAGCAGTTGCTTCACAAGCCCCATACATTACAATAAACTTTTTATTCTTCTCAATAGCATATTCTGCGAACTTTTTATGAAGTTCCGGTGATAGCTTCCCACCTGCTTGTGTCATATATCGTAAATCCGGAAGGTCCATTCTAAAGAAACGTAGTTTCTCTAGCATTTCATAAGTATAAGGTACTCCGCCAAATGAAGTTGCCTTCTGTTCTTTCATAAATGACCAGAAGCCACGATCCATTAATGTCTTGTCTGTTAATAGAATAGTTGCACCAACTAGTAAATGACTATTAATTATAGAACAGCCATATGTATAGTTCATCGGAAGTGTAGTTATCGGACGTTCCGTCGAATCTAGCTCTAGATACTGAGCAATCTGTTCTGCATTTACCATTACATTCTCATATGTTTGACGCACAAACTTAGGACTCCCAGTTGAACCAGAAGTCGTAAGAAGCAAGCCTAAGTTTTCATACAATGCGTATTGATGTTCGAAATTAGTTTTTAACAGTGAATATTCAAAATTCTCATATACTACATCATAATCAGAAAATCCTACTGTTTGCTTTGAAGGTACCCACAAATAGGCAGGACAATAGCTAATGATGAGATTTTGAAGAAGCTCTTTATCCAAATGTGCATTAAGTAACACTGGGACAACTTGATTTCTCATAAATGCAGTGTAGCCAACTACTGAACCTATAGAATTCGTACACAAAGAAAACACAAGACACCTCTGATTGATAATATCAGCAATCTTGTCGTTTTCTTTCTGTAATTCACTATATGTCAGTGTATTATCACTGTCATCTATCAATGCAATATTATCTTCGAATTTATTAAAATTCCACATCATACTTTGCACTTAAAATCTCCATTCCCTTCTCAAAAGAACTGAAATCAATAATATCATCTGTATCCATCATAATATCAAAAGCATCCTCAATGGCCGCTACAAGCCCCATATGTCCGACGGAATCCCATGCTTGAACATCTTGATACTTAAGTTCTGGAGCTTGGTCTTTCGTTACCTCTAGTGCCTCTACAAACGCATTAATGTACTTTTCCTTGTTAGTCATATTTTTTTCCTCCAAATATATTTTATTTAATTGTATTTTATTATAAACTTCCACCATCAACTCGTATTACCTGTCCATTTATATACGATGCTGCTTCAGAAGCTAAAAACATTATTGCACTGACAATTTCTTCCTTTTTTGCAAGTCGTTTAATTGCCATGTTATTATAAAGAGATTCACCTAATTTCTCCAAATACTTATCAGACATATCAGTATCAACAGGGCCTGGTGCTACCGCATTTACTCTAATACCCTGCTCACCTAATTCAGCTGCAAATATTTTTGTAAGTGAAATCAATGCTGCCTTTGATGCGCCATATACTCCATCGCCTATATGTGAATCTAGTCCTGCAATACTTGCAACATTCACAATAGCTCCTGACTTATTTTTCATCATTCTCTTACTAACATACTGCATAATTAACATAGATGCAAAAAAGTTAACATCGAAAATTTCTCTTGCAATACTGGTAGTCGTCATATTAATAAGCCCGTAATGATTTATGCCTGCATTATTTATTAACACATCAATTGCTGTTTTATCACTAAATATAGTTTTCATTCCTTGTTTGATTTCATCTTCATTCTTAAGGTCAAAATAAATAGGTTTAATAAATCCTTCTGCAGAATCATTAAGATTATTAATAAAGAATTCAAACTCCTTGTTTTCTTTTCTAGCACAAGCATATACACTATCGCCTTTCTTAGCATACGCCTCAACCAGTGCCTTCCCTATTCCCCTATTTGCACCTGTAATTATTACTGTTTGTCCCATGCTAATCCTCTTTCATTGCACTAAGTATTCTATTAGCTATACCAACTGCATCCAATCCACAATACTCTTCTGTCCACTTTTGTGTTCCAGCTGGTAAATATGCCTCCTTTGGAGCAATAGGAATCATTTTAGGTAGCCTTCCTTCTAAAGTCTGGCATAAACACTCGCATATTGCACTATATAAGCCTCCTGGAATAATGTGATCCTCTACAATAACGATAGCTTTGTACCTTAATAAAGACTTCAATATATCTTTATCTAATGGTACAATTGTATGCATATCAACTATTTTTACGGAATAACTTTCTGATTCTACAATTTTTGCAGCCTCTATAACATTTTGCATTATAGTACCACAACTTACAATTGCAATTTCATTTCCCTCTTTTATTACATTAGCTTTCCCAATAGAAAAATCAAACCTATCATCTGTATAAATCATCGGAAGCATCTGTTTATCAGTTAATCTAATATAAAATGGACCATCATGCGTGAAAGCTTCATTTATTGCCTTGTAAATTTCCACTCCATCACATGGTGACAGAATCTTAATTCCTGGTATGGAACGTATCATTGCTATATCTGGTGCATTAGAATGCGTATAACCGAAACTTGAAGCAGCGAAACCACTATCCATACCCACAAGCTTAATATTGGACTGCATAAATCCCATAAAATTTCTTACTTGATCTGCAACACGTGCAGATGCAAACGTTGACCATGTCGTTGCAATGACAGGTGTACCCTTCGATGCTAAGCCTGCTGCAATTCCAATCATATTCTGCTCTGCAATTCCAACATTTATAAACTGGTCTGGGAAGTTTTTCTTTACTCGTTCAAAACCTGATGCTCTTGATAAATCAGCAGATATTACAAACAATTCATTTTGATCACATAGATAATCATAAACTGCTTGTCCAAGTACTCCTCTGGCACCTAAACGTGCAAGAAATCTACTATTCTTTGAATTAATTTCAAGCATTTAATCCCACCTCCGACTTAGCTACATCCAATTCAGTTCCCTTAAGGTAGTTATCATGCCAGAGATAGTTATTCTCCATAAAGCTTATTCCCTTACCTTTCGTGGTATTGGCAATGATTGCTTTCGGACAATCTTTATTCTCCGATTTACTAAAAGCATTAATCAACTCAAGACAATTATGCCCATCAACTGAATAAGTTTCAAATCCAAAACTCTCCAATCTGCATTTAATATTTTCCCAAGAAAGTATTTCTTTTGTATATCCATCAGACTGTATACCATTCGCATCAATAATTAAAGTGAAATTATCCAATTTTGACTGTGCTGCAAACATAATTGCTTCCCACACATTTCCTTCATCAATTTCACCATCACCAACCAAAACATACGTATGATATGATTGACTTCTCTTCTTAGCAAGAAGAGCTAATCCAACACCATAGGAAGGAGCAATCCCAAGACTTCCACCAGACACTTCAATACCAAGTTTCTTGTCATAGTGTGCAAGCTCTGAAAGACTACTGCCATTATCTCTATATGTATGATATATATCGTCTGACAGAATCCCTTCTATATTCATAATGGTGTAAAGAGCTAATGATGCATGTCCCTTTGATAACAAAAACTTATCCTTATCATCATCTTTGCAGTTATCCTGTTTCATAATGACATGATACAAAACTGTTAATACTTCAGTACAAGATAATATACTACCCCAATGTATATTACCATTTATACTACATGCTTTACTTATCATCATTTGGCGCATCTTTGCTGCTATTGCTTTACATTCCTCGACTTGTACTCTCAATTCTTCGTGAATCTGATCTTTTTGATTAATAATTGCACTTTTACTCATATTCCCCCACATACACGAACCTTGTCATGTTCTCAATCATTTTATATCCATCCCAAATGAATTCTAATCCCATAGTCTGTCCTAATGGTACGATACGATCGACACCTCTTACTCCATAGTTAAAAACTACATTGAGAATCTCACTTTTATCAACTCCAAATACTGAAACAGTTTGGCACTGTTTTGTTAGTACAGGAACGATGTCAGACAAATCTTTTGTTTGATACTCGAAGAAATATCCACCTGCATTTTTGTAATTCATAAGGTCAGAAGATAATTTGTCAACTTCTACTCTATAAATACGATTATCGCTGGAACGAAGTTTAATCCCCTCCTTGTCCATTGACAAGTCGCAAAAAGAAGAGTACTTATCAATTGCTTGAATTGGTTTCATTTGATAGTCACTATTTACGATATATTCTAGTTCCTTCCAAAATGTTTCTTTTGCACTCTCAACATCATCTTTGCATCCTCTCCAAACGACAAGTCTTGGTGAAGAACACGCATTCTGATCAGTATAATAAGTGTCAGTATAAAATCCTTTGGCAATTTCTTTCTTATCAGCATTCATATACGCTTTTGCATCTATAACAAGTAAAGAGTGTCGGTCAGCAAAAGCCATCTCTATTGCTCTTGGTGGAATAGGCGATTGCCGAATCGTTTCAATCGTTCTATTTCCGCCCCATATTACTCTTATATCACATATAGATGAGAAAAAGCTTGTAATATCTATATCATGATCATATTTTACCAAACATAAGTAATTTTTCAAATTAATATGTTTTGTTTCTAAAAGACGATTAATCGCATCACATATAATATTGACCTGTTCAAATTCTTTATTTGAAACTCTTATAATCGTTGCATTTCCTGCAAGAAGTGATGAAGTCATCGACACAGCAAAGTTAACTGGAACATTCGATGGTGCGACATGAAAAGCAATACCTCTTCCTAATCGATAACGTCTGTCAGTGTGCTTAAGTTTGACCTGTTCAATAGATGACTTTCTTATCCAATAAGCATAGGATGTTACGTCGACAAAAGATCTCACTCTCTTATCTGCCAACAGTTCCCTGCTTAAATCAGCTAAAAATGATACTACCTGCTCAGAGAACATCGGAAGTGCCGCTACTGTTGGCATACTGTCTAAAGTACTCTCCTCACCAACAAGGTACAGTAATTTATTTGAATTTATCTGCATAAGTATCGCTGCACCCCCTTAATTCTGCACTCTTCATTCGACCAAGAATTTGAATGTATTTACCTTTTCGTCCACATGGGCAATCATCCTCACCCAAAACGATTCCCTCATCCTCTGTCAGCAAAGAATGTCCTGGATAAGAATGTGGTAGTGCAGACACGACTTGAATAATTCCTTTTTCGCCATTTTTGCAAACAGAAAAATCCATGCTGTTTCGTATGATCACATCAGAGTATATACTTGCATGTAAGTGTCCACATTCACACTCCGCATAAATACAACCTGTCTGTTCTACCATACCATAGTGATCAAGAAAATGTTGAATACCGCAAACTTCATTCACCCTTTTCTTAAACTCATCTCTACTCACTGATTCAGACTCTAATTTCTTCCAGCCACCACCTGTCATGAGAAACGCTTCTGACATATCGTACTCGCAACCAATTTCCTTAAATGCCTTATAGAAATGCTGCCATACCATAAATGTGAATCCAAAGATAATAAAGCGCTGCCCATTATACTTCTTCATAAAGGAATCAAGTACTTCTGTATTAAGTGACATATCCTCGTTAAGACAATAAACTGTCTCTCTAGATACAACGCTTAATCCGATGATTGCTGCACCTCTAGCTGAAAACATCTTTCGATCCTTAAGTACTGCTGGGGTATCAACTACTAACAAAGGAAGCCTTTTGGATCCCCAAAAATCGCTTAGTATTTTCACCATAACTTTTTGCTGAATCATAGCAGTGTCTTTATCAAGATATATTTTTGAAACAGCTTGTCCAGTCGTACCACTAGAAGTCATTATCTTAAAAATATTATCTTGTGATATACTTCTCAATTCATGGTTTTTAAACATTCTGACAGGGAAATAAGGAATATCTTCTACATTATCTACTTTATCCTTGTCGTAGGAAAGAGCATCAAGAAACCTAGCATATGGCTCTGAGTTCACTCTATGAAACTCAGTAAGTTCCATTAGTTCCTTGGTTAACAACTCATTCTTCTGTTTTTTATCCAATTCGTATGGTGCATATTCATAAAAATCATTTATCATAATTATATAAATTCCTTTTTAATTCGTTCTGCAATCTGAACATCTGTAATACCAGCTTGTTCCCAAACAAAGCGTTGAGAACCTGCATCTGTAAAACTATCTTGGAATCCGATAAACAATTGGCGTGGTGCAGCTGCTTTTGTTGCTTTATATTCTGCAACAGCACTTCCCATACCCCCAAGAACATTATGTTCTTCCACAGTTACAACTAAGTCATAACTACTAAAAATATCATCTAAACCATCTTTGTCAATTGGCTTTATTGTATGCATATTGAACACTGAACACGATATACCTTCTTTATCAAGTATTTCCGCTGCTTTTAAAGATTCCGCTACCATTAACCCAGTTGCGATAACTGCAACCTTAGCTCCATCTCTTAACTTTACAAGTTTTCCAGGCACAAATTCGTAATCCTCTTTGTAAACAATAGGTGTATTAGTTCCACCACTGATTCTAATATACATTGGTTTCGAGTTTGAAGCAGCATATTCAGCTACTTTATAAGCTTCAAGTGCATCAGCTACAGAAAAGACTTCTATGTTAGGTAATACTCTTGTAAATGCTAAATCTTCTGTTGCCCAATGAGAAACTCCTGATTTTGCTGCTACTGTTCCTGCCGCTGTACCAACTATCTTTATATTACACTGTAAATTAGATAAATGTTGTCTAACATGTTCCAAACTTCTTACTGCAATAAAGCTAGCGTAAGTCGTTGCAAATACACATTCACCTGCTAAAGCCAGACCTGCTGCTATTCCTATCATATTCTGCTCTGCAATACCACAATTTAAGAACTTGTCCGGATACATATTTTGAAATTTAGTAGTTCCTGAAAGAAGAGATAAATCAGCTGTCAGTAGTTTTAAATCTTCTTTATTCTCTGCTATTTCGATCATTGCATCTCCAAAAAAAGTACCTCTCTGACCAAGCATTGACCATTTTCTAATATTTACTTTATTTACTTCCATTAAATATCGCCTCCCATCAGTTCTTTTTTTGCCTGTTCATATTCTGCTTGAGAGAGACTATGATGATGCCATTCAGGTCGATTTTCTATAAATGACACTCCTTTTCCCTTAACTGTATCGGCAATAATTATATGTGGTTTACCTAACACTTTATCATTAAAAGCATTTAATAACTGGAATGTATCATGTCCATCACACTCAGAAACATGCCAGTTGAAACTTCGCATTTTATCTGCCAGACTATCAATAGCCATGATAGATTCTGTATCACCATCATAAGATAAATGGTTACGATCAATGATTGCTGTTAAATTATCTAGCTTGTAATGAGCCGCTGACATAAAAGCTTCCCAGATAGAACCCTCATTTAATTCTCCATCCCCCATAAGAATGTAGATACTATTATCAATCTTATTTGACTTTGAGTGTAGTGCATACCCAACACCAACAGAGATAGCCATGCCAAGACTACCTCCAGAATATTCAAGTCCAATCTCTTGTCTTCTTGGATAGCCTGTTAGTCTTCCTCCATTTTTTTGAAATTCTAAAATTTCAGAGTGTTCGATAAACCCTGCCTCTGCAAGTGCTGGAATATGTGCTAATACACAATGATTCTTACTAGGGATAAAAATATCTCTATCTTTACTCATTGAATTGCTTGGATTAATATTTAACACTTCTCCATATAATACAGCCATAATCTCAACGCAAGATAAACTTCCACCTAAATGGGAACCGTTATTCCCAGATGTCAATGCCATATCCATTGCATCAAGGCGAATTCGTTTCGACATCTCTTTTAAACGTTTCGCATTATCTTTTGAAACATCAATCATTAAACTCTTCCTCCATCTAAAACAATTATTTGTCCCGTCATATAGGTAGTATCCTCTGAAGAAATATATAAAGCGGCTTTTGCGATCTCTTCTGGTCTTCCAAAGCGCTTAATAGTCATGCGATCGAAGACTTTGGACATTTCTTCCGTTGACTTATAGTTCCCCATATCAGTATCAATCAGACCTGGCGCAATTCCATTTACACGAATATTGTATGGTCCTAGTTCCTTTGCAATGGACTTTGTAATCCAAATCAATGCTGCTTTGCTTGATCCATATGCAAGATATCCTGGGCTTGTTTCTATTCCACCAACAGAGCACATATTGATAATACATCCACTCTTTTGGCGCATCATTTGTCGGGCTATTGTTTGCATTATCTGTATTTGTGCAAATACATTAACTTCATACACTTCCTTAACCTTGGAAACTGGTGTCATTGTTAATAATCCACCGTAAGGAATTCCAGCATTATTAATCAGCACATCAATGCTTTTCTTTTCCGCAAGAATTTCCTTAAGTCCCCTTTTAATATCATCTTCTGAACATAAGTCAAAATAAATAGGTTTAATCTCGCGTCCTGTTTTTTCACTCAGTTCTACAAGCCTATTCTCAAATTCCTTATTCTCTCTTCTTGCACAAGCCCACACATTATAACCATTTAGTGCATATGATTCCGTTAATGCCCAGCCTATCCCTCTATTTGCACCTGTTATTATTACATTTCCTTTACTCAAAGCCTTTACATCCTTTACTCAATGTTGATTGGCACTATTTCCATTTTATCTCGTTTCTCATACCACATATCTTTAGTTATACCAACTAAATATACATCATGAAAAACTCCATTTTTCCTAACATGCTGTCGTAGAACTCCCTCACACTTAGAACCACATATTTCTATGATTCGTACGAGCGGCTTATTCGTATCGATAATTTCTCCACTCATTCGATTAAGTCCAAGTGTATCAAACACATAGTTATTTAGATTTCTCTGCAAACTAATGACAGCTTCAAATCCCATTCCCTCTTTTTCCGCTAGAAACCAACCAGATTCACAACGTGAATTATCATAATCTATATGATCTACATACATTGAGCCGATAGGTTTGTTATCTTTCCAAATTACCCAGCGAATTTCATTTTTACTGTCCTTAATTTTCTCATACCATTTCTTCTGTCCCTCAAGTGTAAGCTTGACATCAGAAAATAACGTCCTTGAGATATCTTCTCTCATTCTCCAATTCATCATCAATTCAAGTTCATTTTCCGTAAGTCTTCGTAATTCTAATATCATCGTAATATCTCCTACATATCCTTTACACTATCAAGCACAGCTGCAGTTATTTGCTCAATATCCTCATCCGTTAACCACATATGAAGTGGCAGTGTAATAATGTGCTCACTTACCTCATGCGCTTTTGGACATGTACCATTCGCATACTTATACATGCTATACTCTGTATTATCACGATAATGAACACCACAGTAGATTTCTTTTTTCTGAAGATCCCCAAGTAACTTCTGTCGATCAGGAACAATTAATTCATAGATGTGATAAGCACACTCGTCTGCATATGGTGCACCAACAATTTTGATTTTATCATTGTTTTTAAAAGCTGTTGTATACTTTGCCACAATCTCTCTTCTTCTTGCATTCTCTTCGTCAAGATACTTAAGCTGTGTAAGCGCAATTGCTGCCATAATAGCATTACCATTATATTTGTAGCCTACATAATCAACGTCATACTTCCATGCATATGTACCTGCATTAGATCTTGCATAAGTATCCTTATTAATACCAAGCCATGCAAGCTGACGAGCTAACTTGTCTTGGTCTTCCCGCGCGAAACATACCATTCCACTGTCACCAGTCGGTAAATTTTTAACTGCTTGGAAGGAATAAACTGTAGCATCTACTCCATCCCATGTTCCTGGACATACGCCATTCACACGCGTTCCTGCCATATGTGCTGCATCAAGTATTAGTTTTAAATTATATTCTTTGCATATCTCTATGATCTTATCTAACTGACCAACACGTCCGCCGTAACCAACGAAAATTACAGCACGTGTTTTATCATTAATCTTTTTTCTTACGTCTTCAGGATCAATGCAAAGATACTCATCTACATCAGCAAACGTAGCATGGAGATTCTCATAGAGAATTGCATGGTTTGTAGAAACAAAAGTGATTGGTGTAGTAATAATTTCATCCCCATCATTCCAACCATTCTCCATCTTTAGTATCTTTACAGCAAGATGAAGTCCTACGGTATTAGAGTTTACATAATATGCGTATGTATGTCCTGTATAGTTCATCCACTCTTTCTCAAACTCAACTGTCTTGAACCCCATACCAGTCCAACCTTTTTCTAAACATTCACGAACCCCATCAAGACACTCATCAATATGAAATTTCGGTTTTAAAACCTGAATAGCCATTTCTTACTTCCTCCTAAATACTCTACAAAAGTCACTACAGTATAAAACATAATAATATTTATTTTATCAAAATATAACTAATTATAAATATTTTATGCTTAATGTATTAAAATATCAATCGACTAAAAGTTTACTTACTAGTCCTTTACACGAAATGACACTCGTCTAACAGTTGGGATTACCCCTGTGCCATATTCACCATAGAAAGCAAGATAGGCATCTGCAACATCTAAGTCAACAATTTCTGGAATCACTTCAAGAGAAAACTTTTGATACTCAGTCGTTGAATCGATTGTTTGTAATATTCCATATCGCGTATCCGAACCATTTTGAAAATGAACATATATTTGACCTGGGATTGCAGTTTTTAATTCGAATTCAATTACATATGTCCTATCTACACCATATTTATCTATTTCGGGTGCGCAGTTTATTGTATTAACAAATTCATTATCAGATGTAAATCCTACTTGATGATTTTTATAGTCCTTATATTCAATGACTGCATATCTTGCTAAAAAATACATTGCTAAAACAAGAATCATTGAAACCAAAAAGACTAATAATTCTCTTTTATTACCCTTTATCCATTTACTAACCATACATAAAACCTCCTTATGATTTGCTATCTTTTTCTTTACGGTTTGCATCCGACTGAACGTTTACCTCAGTTGATTCATTATTCCTGTTCAATCCTGCTATATCTGTCATATAGACTTAAAATATACTTACCATATGCGGTCTGCTTCTTCATTTCTCCAAAATCCTTCAATCTTTCTAGGTCGATTAATCCCCTTCTCCATGCTATTTCTTCAATGCAATAAATTTTCATCCCACATGCATTTTGAACTAGCCTCACAAAACTAGACACATTTAAGACTTGATCTACATCTTCCATGGGCATTTCAACATATCCTCGGTCAAGAACCTCTGTAAATAATCGTTGCTCTTTAAACCCATTAAAGTCTATTTTGAATGTTTCCTCATCTGCTGTCAATTTGAATAAGTCGCTTCTAGGACAGAAGAATACCGGAATATGATAATAATCATACTGTGTATATATTTTGTCTTCATTATCTGACTCTACTACTTCCCGTTTATCATTTAAAACTAGTGCTTTGCAAGTTCTCATATCCTTACTACTATTTCCATACTCTAATTCTTCAACTTTTTTAGGTAGCGATAATATCGTTATACGATCTCGATGTGACATCGCTTTATGAAAATATCGTGTTTGGTCAACTCCGTAGATAAAACTTCTTCCATACACTACCATTAAATTACTAAATTCTTTTTCTTCATTGAGTAGTCTTCTTACATCTTCTTTCAAATAACCACAATAAATCAATGACATTCCAAATTTACTGCCATCACCCAATTCCATCTTCATAAAGGATTCATCATCAGACCTGCAAGCAACAAAAATTTTTTTTATGCCAATCAGCATGAAATAGCTCAATAGATAGTAACACATCGGTTTATCATAAATTGATGTTCCTACATTAATACCGTCAGTATTCTCCGTTAATACCATCAGCCCTACCCAATCCATATCATGATGTATGACATCTCCAGCTAGTAAACTATCCATATCCGTGTCCAACAAAATAGATAACTTTCCAAAATATGCAATATCAGGAAGACCGAGTCCTCTCTCCCATTTTGATACAGCTTTATCACTGATTCCAATTCGGTCGGCAAGATCCTTTTGAGTAAAGCCAGCTCTTTTTCTCAAATATGTAATCGCCTTTCCAACTTTTTTCTTATCCAAAAGAATCACCCCTTCCTTTGTTTATTGGTTATTAATAAAAGAACTTGCCAAGTGCAACATTTTTCAAATGCTGTCCGTATGGACTCTTTCCATATCGTTCTGCTGATTCGAGAAGTTTTTCCTTCGTAATCCAATCGTGCTTATACGCAATCTCCTCCGGAGCAGAAACAACAACCCCTTGCCGTCTCTGAATCATCTGAACAAAAGCAGACGCATCGGTTAAACTATCCATTGTACCAGTGTCTAACCATGTAAATCCCCTACCTAAAATCTGTGCCATTAAGTCATTATCTTGAAGATACATACTATTTAGTGTAGTAATTTCCAATTCTCCTCTCGCAGATGGTTTAACATTGTGAGCCATCTTAGCAACACCTTTTGGATAAAAGTACAATCCAGTAATGCAATAGTTCGATTTAGGGTTTTGAGGCTTTTCTTCTACGCTCAAAACTTTACCTACTTCATCGATTTCCATAATTCCAAATCGTTCTGGGTCATGAACATAATAACCAAAAATCGTAGCTTTCCCCTGTTCTGCTGTCCTAGCAGCATCCCTTAATTTTTCAGTTAAACTACCACCGTAAAAGATGTTGTCCCCAAGACACATCGCAACTGTATCATTTCCAATAAAATCTTCTCCAAGGATAAATGCTTGAGCAAGTCCATCTGGACTTGGCTGAACCTTGTAAGATAAATTAATACCAAAATCTGAACCATCACCTAATAATCTCTTAAAGTTTGATAAATCAGTTGGTGTTGAAATAATTAATATGTCTTTAATCCCAGCTAACATTAGTGTTGACAATGGATAGTAAACCATTGGTTTATCATAAATAGGCAACAACTGCTTCGATGTCACCATTGTAAGTGGATATAATCTTGTACCAGCCCCTCCAGCAAGTATGATTCCCTTCATTTGATTTCCTCCGTCCTTCTTTTATCTGAATAACTATATTCTCTCAACGCACCACTCAATGTTGGTCGCTACTGATTTTGCAGGTACCCCAACAATTAACTCATTATTTGCAAATGATTGATAGATATTCTTTATTTTTCCTTCACTATCCTCTTCCTCCACCTACACCGATTTTTCTTTTCATCTTCTGGATCGTAATCCCAATACCAAAGTGTGACAATGAACTGAAGGTTAAAAAAATGGTCTCGCAAGTTCTAAATATAAGTTGGCGAAATTTCCATGGTAAAACTTTTGAAATAGTAAATGATGTCTCGTTATTAATGCTATAGGTAACTAATTCAGGACAATCAGCAATCAGTTGCTCAAATATATACTCTTCCTTATGATTCGTTCTCAAGTATTCTTGTGCATTGTTTATGCATTGTTGTCGTAAATCAGCATAGTCGATCGCATCACAAAGTGTTGTATACCATTCCTCTGATGTATTGTTTGTAAAAAAACCGTTACTTCTGTCTTGTATAACCAGTTCATAAGGCATGCATTTTGAATAAATCCCACAAATACCATATCTAGTGTACTCAATGAATTTATTATAATATTTTCTCTCATTAAAGTGATCTGGATTTAATACTGCAATACCAATATCAAATTTATTTTCCGTCATAAAAAGGACATATGCTTCCAAATTCATCGAAGGAACATAATGTACCATCTGTTGATCTGTAATTTCTCTCATATCAGGATGTAAACCAACAAACCAAAACTCTAATTGGTTATGATACTTTTTTTCCAACTGAATATATGCTGGTTTCACATATTTCTCAAAATTTACTGTATGCCATTCTGAAGCAGCCATAACAATCTTTACATTTGCACCTAATTTACGCGATTTTTGAATTGCTTCAGGCTTCACTGCTGTATTTATTACAATAGCTCTTCTACAATTAAGGTAATCCATATACTCATCTGCTATTAATGGGTTTGGTGTCATTAATCCCTCACACAAACCTATGCATTTTAGTAACCACTTTTTCCTTTCCGGATACCAGAAAGACCCCTTCGGCATATCTTTTAAATCATCATCCAGATAATAAAAAATTTTAATTTTACTCTTTGCTGCGATTTTCAATATTGCATATGAAATTGGACTTTGTCCTCGTACACAAATTATTACATCAGCTTTTTGAAGAACATTCTTATTACACCTACTGGCATTGACTTTCTCTACAGATACATCTCGTGTTCTAACAAGATACTGAAAGCTTCTATATATCTCTTCTAAAGTAGGTTGCTCCCCTTCGTGTAACAGCAAAATATTTGTCATAACTGATTTCCTCATATTCATAAAGGTTGTATTATCTATTATGTTTCTTGAAGATTTCATTATAGTCTTTTCCTAAAATGTAATGTCCCCAAACTAGTTTAATAAGACTAGTAATACCATCTTTTCTAATTCGAACGCTTGCACGTCCTATATAATCGAATGCAATCAACATCTTATTCATCACCTTAACTTTAGTTACACCCTTAACTCTAATTCCATGTGGGGCTTGATATGTAACTAATAACGGATACTTTTGAATAGTTCTTTCAATTAATTTATCTAATCCAAAATCCTCTAGCAATCTGTGTTGTGCATTTATAACACATTCTTTACGAAATTTTTCGTTTCTCATTTTATTCAAAGCATCGATCCAAGCTTTAGGAGTATTTTCACATAACAAACCGTCAATCCCGTGCTTTACAAAGCTCTCATATGGTTCAACTTTTGAAAAGATGCATGGGATACCAGCCAATGTATATTCAATATATTTATTAATGTACTTGCATGATGTAAAATCTCCTTCAACTAATGGTGCTATACCAACATCAAAATCTCCCTCAAACAAATATTTTTTAAATTCTAAAAGCGACATTCTTGGAATATAGTGAACCAAATTATCATCCACCAAGTCCTTTAAATCTGGCTTTACTACGATAAAGGTCCAGTCTATACATTGTCTTGTATCATGATCTAATTCCATGATAGCATTGCGAATAATTTTGTCAAAAGCATTTACTGTACCATCGCTAGCATAATAGACAACCTTTAACACAGATTTCGCCCTAAAGTTTCTTTTTATATTGATTTCCTCTTCCTTCACAGGTGTGTCAATTCTAACATAGGACATCTGTTTGTTAATTTCTTTTAATCTCATTGCTAAGGTATCATTCCCAGAAAAAAGTGCATCGGAATAGTGTATGTTTTTCCTAATTGCTTTCACCTGCAATTTCCTTCGCGCTACAAAATCTTGTAAAGAAAGGAAATCGTCATCATACATACAAACTATCAGCCTATTAGTCACTTTACCTAGCCTTAATATCTCAGAACTAATATAACTTTGCCCCCTAATACAATAGATAATATCGCACCACTCAATATCCTTATTAGTAACATCTCTTACACTCTTTTTTCTAACTTCAATATTATACTTTTGAGATAACCTTTCAAAAAAAGGTAGGCTAAGTCCTACTGATGGCTCCATAACTTCGTATGTAAATAATATCCTTACCATTGATTAACTTCTTCCTTTCAATAAGTCGAACACTATCTTTTTTATCTCATAAAAAGCTTCAATTTTAAAAGCTATTGCTCCAACTATATAAATAATCACCCCAGTAACTATTTGTAATATAAGTACCATTACATAATTACTCTGTACTAAAATTACCCCTAATAGATATGTGATTATACACATAACAACTGTTAATACAGTTGCAGGAAACAAATCCTTAATCCATTCATGAAAACTATATCCTGTAATTTTTTTGCAAAACACCTGAGTAACAATTACTACGATCACTGTAATCAATGATGTGTTAAATGCAACCATATATATGTTGTAATCAAGTACAAAAATACCAATCGAAACGCTTGCTATTAACAGTACACATCTTAACGTTTCAATATGAAAACCTTTCTTACTATCTCCAGATGCATAGATCAATTGCATATTTAGTGACCGAAACACGTTAATAGAAAATGTCAAACATGTTGCCCAAAGAATCGGAACGCAAGGTAACCATTTTTCAGTAAAAATAAAGGCAATTAAACTTCTCCCTACAACTGCCATTCCTGCCATCATCGGGAAGATGATAAAACTTGTAATGGAAACCATTTTACGTAATATTTGCTTTAGTTTTTCTGGATAATCTTGATGTTCAGATAGAGTAGGAAGCAATACACTGCTTAAAGCACCAAAGGTATGCAAGCAAACCAGTTCTGGTAATTGTGCGCCTTTTGTGATATAAGCCAATTCATCTTTTGTGTATCTCTTTCCAAATACTGTATTATAAGTATTATTCGAAATAAAATCCAAAACTGTTCCCAAAAAAATCCATGAGCTTACTTTAAATATGCTCTTTAACCTTGAAAAAGAAAATGCAAAGGTAGGCTTCCATTTAACTTTTATAAACATAATGAAACTACCAAGAAAATCCTTAGCCAAAGTATAAATAACCAATGACCAAACTCCATATCCTAGATATGCCATTATAACACCAATGACACCTCCAATTAGATTTGACAAAAAAGATACAAAACATAATTCTTTAAATCGAAACTCTCGAACGACGATAGTATTTTGGACAATTGCAAAAGAATAAAAAAATAAATCAATTAATTGTACTCTTAGTACGCTTACAAGAAGAGGTTCATTATAATAGTCTGCAATAAAAGGGGATGCAAAATAGAAGATTCCATACAGCACAGCGGCTAAAAATAGACTAAAATAAAGAGCAACAGAATAGTCTAAGTTGTCTATCTCTTTTTTTCTTACAAGTGATGTACTTAAACCTCCCTGTATTACGATTCCAGAAAATAGAATAAAGATGCCGGTAATAGCCACAATACCATAGTCATAGGGTAACAGAAGCCGAGCTAATACAATTGAAATAATTGTAGATACTCCCCTTGATAGCAATGTTTCAACCATTTTCCATATGGAATTTGCTGCGAATATTCTTCGATTAACGTTTTTACTCATTTCATAAAACCTACCTTATTTATTAACTATACACTTTCGTATATTATTTGTATAAACTATTATTAATCAGTATTGGAAAATATAAATTATTATTAATCCAGTAACAGCTAATTAAGTTCATAAATACAGTTGATAGGATAATTATCCCATCCCCCTTATTTATTGAATTATTTCTAGAATATAATCTGCTCATACGATTATTACTAGTTCTTAGATTTTTTATCCCATACATAAACAGAAAATACATTCCATAGATCAAAGCCCTTTCATATGTGAAATTAATGGATAAAAGTGGGATGTATAATAAGTTTAACATTATGATACTCTTCATATTCTTCCTTACCTGTGGTGATTGATATCTTAGTATATAGTAGAAGATAAAAAATACGAGAATATATGTTACGGAATACACAAGAAAAGCAATCAAACTAGGTGATTCCTTTCTTCCCATTTCAATCCATTCAAGTGACTTCATTGTTGGTACAATCTTGACAAGAATATGATATAACGCATTCGATTTCAGAAGTAGCAATCCTGCCATTTCAGCAAAAACAATTAAAAGATACTTTTTTTTCGACAATTTCTTATCATATAAAATAAAAATCAGATTAAATACTGCTGAAAAGTGAAACATCGCACCTATTAAATTGCAAATCACAAATCTCTTCTTTGAAGTTTTTTCACCGATCAAGAAGTGATAGGAATAAATACAAATGGCGAACGCTATAGCACTTCTAAGACCACTAGCAAAGCCTACACATGGAAATATTAAGGCAATGGCTGCTGCTAGAGCCTTTTTATTTGTAATTTTAAAAACTCCACACGTAAAGACTACTACAAAAATTATAGAGATAACTCCTCTATATGCAGTAAAGCTTAGACCCGCTCTGTTGCATATCTTAGCCAATAATAAAGTGGCTGGTTCGAAATTACTCCATACGCCATGAAATATTTCTTCATACATCCATTGATTAACAGCATAATCGTTAGACCATGTGTTAAAAGTTATCAATATACCAATGTATATCATAATAATCCAATACAAAACAACGGATTTGGGGCGAACTAATGAAAAAATGATCAATAAAAGTGGAATTGCATAAGGAATAATTTCCATCATATCATTGACACCTCGTTTGATGATTTATTATTTCTTTAACAAAAGAATCTATTGTATGCTTTTCAAGAATGCTTTCTTTGATTGGGTGATAAGGTAAACTCATAAAATCCTTCACTCCTTCAATATTATCATTAGTCAAAATATACATATTATTAGGGTCATAAAATTCAAAATTATTTACAATCTGATTTGTCGTAATAAGCTTAACATCATTGAAAATTGATTCATAATCTCTCATCGTAGCACCTTGCTGATTAGGCAATGCAATATTTAATATTGCTCTTGATTCTGTCACCAGCTTAATAACCTCTTCATAAGGAATAGGCTTTGAATAAAATCTCTTTTTTTTCGAAACACGAGTTGAAGGCATGATTAAAAACTTAGTCGTTAATCCCATTTCTTCAAATTTCTTTTGCAATTCAAGAATATATTCTGCTCTACCTTTATCTTTTCCAACGTATATTATGTCATATTTCTTCTCACATTTTTCTCCTATAAATGAAGTTAAGTAGCCCCCTGATGAGAAAAGATTTAAGTCGTATTTATCACTATCATGTTTATCATATGTCCAAACATCAATTCCTTCTGGTATCTCATTCGGTAATATATGATGAGCCTTTCCAACCATATTCGTATAATCGAATATAATTTTACTATCCGGAAGATGACTTTTTAACCAGTTTAAAAATTGCCTTGTAATAATGCTATCCTGAACAATAATAAATTTTCTTGATGACTTAAGAATTTGTTTGTTAAACATCCCTTTTTGTGGTGCTTTTATCCTTATGAGAAACTCCAAGAAAATTCTTCCCAAAACGGTCTTGTATCGATAAGGGTGTAAGACCGCATAGCCGCCATTTTCCAACCCTTTCTTAACATATCCGGTTTCTGCAGTTATAAACAAAACATCTTTTTTGTTGAATCCATTATCTATTCTAGCGTCTCTCATTTCATACACATCCTAATCCATATTTGCATAAATACTTTGCAAACAAGCAAGCACCTCTGTTAACTCGAATTGCTCAAAATACTCACCCTTCTGTTAATTCGATTGATTGTTCAAGTGAGTTAATCCTGTAATTCTCTTTATATTCACTCATCTGCATATCATAAGCCAAGTCACCAAACGCCTTAATAGCAAGTCCACTGATTTTCCCCGATCCTTTCATCATAAGCCTAATCACCCATTCAAATCCGGGAATCAATAAAATCTTATGTTTCTTTACCTTTGCTATCATCTTTACCATTTCACTGGTTACTGTGTACTCTCTATTTTGTGGATAGTACACACCTGATTCCTCATTATCTATCATCAGTTTAATGAACTCACAAAGATTATCGATATGCAGCATAGAACGCTTATTATGAACTACTGGAAACACAAATAACTTAGTTGCAAGCTTTACAAGTTCTGAGTAATTCCCCTTGCTACCTTTTCCATAAATCATAGGTGGTCGAATAACAACAACCTTAAATATATCGTCACTCATCTCTTGTACTGCTTTATCCGCCTGCCATTTGGAATCACCATAAAAATTAGCTGGCTTTGGTATCGTCTTATCCGTTATTACTTTCTCACTGCATCCTCCATAAACAATCATAGAAGACATGAAGATGAATTGCTTTACACCCTCATTCTTGGCTTTAGTTGCAACTTCAATTGCTAAATCTGTGTTCACGTTATAATATAATTTTTTTTGCTCCTCTGTTACCGAGCCGACATCCGCATGAGCAATTCCTGCAACGTGGTATACCACATCATAATTAGAAAAATTGTGATTTCTCCAATCATCATTTAACATATCTAATGTTTCAACTTGATATGCTCCTTTTACTTTACCTAACCACTTTTCAACAGACACTCCTATGTAACTATTGGCTCCTGTTATTAATATATGTTTCATCAACGCATTCCTCAAATCTTTTTGTCTCTATGTTCTGCTTCCTAATATTACCAGTTCCTCCCTCTACTACACCTTCATGTCTTAAGACACTTATAAATGTACCAAAAAAACACTTTGCATCCATAAGGAAACCAAACTTCTTTACATATTCACCATCAAGCTTCGCTTTTATTGGTATTTCCAACTCATCTCTACCATTGATCTGTGCCCACCCAGTAATACCTGGTTTTACATCATTTGCGCCATATTTATCCCGTTCTTCTATAAGATCACTCTGATTCCACAATGCTGCTCTAGGACCACACACACTACATACCCCTGTAAATAGAACCTGATAAAATTGTGGAAATTCATCAATTGAATACTTTCGAGCAATTCTTCCAAATCTGGTTATGTATGCGTCTGGATTTGAAAGCATATGTGTTGGCATATCCTTCGGTGTATTCGTTCTCATAGTTCGAAACTTCCATATCTTAAAACTCTTTTTATGTAGGCCAACTCGTTCCTGTTTGAATAAAATCGGCCCAGGTGAATCGATTTTAATAATTATTGCAATTACCAACATGAATACTGCAAGAAAAATACATATCGGTAAGCAGATAAGAATATCCAACAATCGCTTTATTGGCATATATATTCTCTGCTTTTTTGTAAACTTATATGACATAATCAATTACTTCCTCTTTTACTTTTTTCAAGCACCCGATTGGATTAAAACTTTGTTCTTTTACAACAAAAGACCCACGGTAACTTCACAGCCACTCGTTGGCCTTGTTGAAATTCTTATATCATTTAACTTATGGCTCTTAGAATGCAAAACCTCTATATTATGCATTATAATGCATCCGTCTCAATTAAAATGACTCCAAGAACAGATTTTTTCCACAACATAATGTGATCAATTTCATCTTGTAATTGTGTATATGTCGCTTTGTCCTGTTCTTCTACTAATACAACACAATCTGCGTTTTGCACTAAATCGATAGCAAATGAGTCCATTAGAATGTTACCAGCAAGTTTAAAAACGTGAGATCCTTTGTTTTTTTCTATTTTGCTAATTATTGGTTCGACTTTCTCCTTATTTGAAGTACTTACAAATACAACTGTTTGCTCTTTCTCACTCAGCATACCTTGAATATTACGCCCAATGTATTTGCAAATATGATCATAGTCTGAAGATTTTAAGTTGACTTCCCCAATCCAAGCAAACCATTTATCAACAAAATGAAACTTACGTTTTCTTTTCGTTGGAATCTCACCTATTACTGTTATTCCCCTACAATCTTTTAATTCCTTTGTTGATGATATTTTGTTGCTTGTAATAGCAATAAAAAAATAATATACTAAACCTAACAATGTACCGATAAGTCCAGTTAATAATATAGTTTTTATTATACTTTTTACTATTCTTTCAATATTATATTCGAATACTGGTTCACCCGCTGATACCCATTTATTATATTCTTGCGTCTTATCAAATAAATTTTTTACTAGTTCAGCTACATACTGATTATTAGCTTGCTGCAACTTGTCTAGATCAAGATTCACATTCTCATAACTTGATTCATTAACAACTGTACAACTATGTTCCCCAATTAAATCTTGTAGCTCTTGTGTTTTTTTACTTAACCCAGTCATGATCAGGTTTTTAATCTCTGTGCAAGATTCTTCATTCACATTCACTACCTTGATATTGATTAATGCTGATGATTCTGAAACATTAGTTGATATAATCTCGGTCAAATATCTGCGTTCACTTATTTGTGAAGAATTCTCCATAATTTCGCTATATAATTCCCCTTGAGTTAAATAATTGCTATATGCATCAAGTAATCTTTTCGTATTATCTATATTTTGATAAGATAATTCGGGTAATATTTTGTAATTAGAGTCAACATATACACTAAAAGAACAGACATATTCATTAAATGGATTTATCTTCATCAATATAGAATTATTATTATATTCATCCTGTGTTAGCTTAGACTTTTTTAAGTTGTTAATCTCAGAAGTTAATGAATCTCCTTTTTCTCGATAATTATCCATCTCAATCTGAAACTGAGCACGCTCTTTTTCCATTGCAATATTGTCATTATATTTACTGCTTAATACATATGTTTTATAGCCACCAAATAACAGTGCTAATATGATTGCTACTAAAGCTATTCTTCTCCAAGATTTTAATGTCTTATAAATAGTAAATCTCAGATTTATTTCTTGTTCATCTTTCATAAATTAAATCCTTCCATATTGATTTTAAATAAATTACAAATAGAAAATGTAGAGAATACTCTATTTGATAAACATTTAATATGTATTCGACACCTATCTACTTATGATAACATTATTTACTATTATACACAACTTTTTTCATTATACAATATATAAATTTTTAGTGTTTGTGTCAAGTATGTAGAATCACAATACATGTGTTACATTTCATAAATTAACTAGCGAGAAATTTATCATTTGTGTTATTTATAAGTATATACCTGCTCATTGTCCTCAAGACTTTGTAATATAAATGTACCTGATAATAAACAAATTTATCTCTTGATAACAATATGTAAACGTGTATAATAAATATATTGACAATATACAAGTAAAATACCTATTAATTATGAAGGAGAAATTATGTCGAAAAGTAGTCACATACAAAAACACAAACAATGTTCTGTTGTAGAACGTTCTCGATTATGTTCCAAGCTTCTGTTACTACCACTAATGCTAATTGTAAGTCTCATTCCAATTATCGTTAAAATGCATACTTTTAGCACGAACCTCACAGGCTATGATTGGGCTCCAAATCAAAAATATGCTGTAGATTTTTTCTTATACTATAAGCAATGGTGTTTTGTTATTATTAGTAGTGTTTTAATTATTATAATAGGGTTGCGTGGTGTTTTTGACAAAAAAACTTTAAAATTCACAAAAATATTTTACCCATTGTTTACATATGGAACATTATCACTGATATCTACGATTATATCAAAATACCGACTTTTTGGGTTTTCTGGCTATATAGAGCAATTTGAAAATGTTTTTTGCATTATCGGTTATGTATTGGTGATTTACTATTGTTACTTAATTATTGAATCAGAATACGAGTTACGCTTATTAATTAATGCACTTGCAGTCGGTGCTTTATTAGTTGGTATTTTCGGTACTTTTCAATTCTTAGGATTCGATTACTTTAATAATAAATTATTTCAGTCTTTTATATTTCAAACTGGAACTGACATGAGTACTCTCGATTTTACATTTGAAAGTAACCGTGTATATAGTACATTATTTAATCCAAATTATGTTGGTGTATATTTCTCACTGCTCATACCGTTATTTACTAGTTTATTATTTTTTTCCAGCAAATTATATCAGTATTTTCTATATTCTGCTGTAATATTAACATCATCCATATGTTTACTAGGTAGTCAGTCAAAAACTGGACTGTTAAGTATTATTTTTTCAGTTATTTTATTAGTAATTTTCTTAAGAAAAAAATTAATTCGTTTATGGTATATAGTAATTCCTATAGCAACTCTTGTGGTGCTAAGTCTTAGTCTATATAACCTTGCTATGAATAATAAATTAATTAATTCTATCAATAATGCATTTAACATTGCAAAAGTTGAAATGCCTGACTTATCCTTGGTTAATACTTCGGATCAAGGAGTAGATATTACTTATAAAAATAATTTGTTGCGTATTTCTCTTAATGCTGACCATAACCTTATTCTAAGTGATAGTAATAACAATATTGTTGAGTATATCATTTGTGATAGCATCGATTCTACAGGAATACTCGTACAACCTCAGGATTTACGCTTCTCAGATATACTAATAGCGAATTATGTAAATGATTCAGCTATTGACTTTTGTTTATTTATAAAAGATGATGTTTTACCATTCTCAACAAAAGCAGTGCCTAATACTTATACTTTTTATAATCAATTTGAAAAGTTCTCTCCTTTCTTGACAGCGAAAAGTATTGATTTTCGCGGATATGAGAGATTCGGTACTAATCGTGGTTTTATATGGTCTAGAACAATACCATTAATAAGTAATTATATTTTATTAGGTTCTGGTGCTGATTCTTTTGCTTTCGCATATCCACAATACGATTATGTATACTTAAAACACTTTGGTTTTAATAATTCAATAGTTTCCAAACCACATAATTTATACTTGCAAATCTCTATTCAAAGTGGATTGCTATCTTTAATTGCATTTTTATCATTTTTTATCATCTATATTGTACAAAGCTTAAAATTATACTTTAAATGCTCCTTTAATGATTTTAAAGCTCAGATTGGAATCTCTACATTAATTGCTATTATCAGTTTTCTTTTTACTGGTTTATCAAACGATTCTTCTATAACCGTATCACCAGTCTTCTACACAGTAGTTGGTATTGGTATAGCAGCTAATACTATGGTTAAGAAATCACAAGTAAAATAATTTCTAATATCTTTTGATGAACGTAAATTCCCCTTAAGTTGATAAGGTAAATAACCAAAATCTGCTTAAGGGGGATTTTTATGTCCAAACGCAGAAAGTTCTTAACAGAAACAAAAGTTCAGATTGTAAAAGAATATCTGTCCGTTAAATCATCTTTTAAAGAAATCGGTCATCGATTAGGATATACAAGCAATAAAGAATAACCGAAAGGTTTTGAATGATGGCTTGATACTGGTAAATATCAATGTATTTTAGTTAATCCCAAACAGCGTGCATTAATGGACATTAACACGATATGATAAGCTTAAGGATGAGAATAAAAAATCATGTGACTTAATGCTTTAAAAATAGATTCTATAATAGTGTTGGGGTATGTGAATTTAAAGTTCACAACCACAAGGAGATGCATTTAATAATGCATAATTATTGTATCAACGCCCTTATTGCTGCTTCTGTGGAAAACGATTCTTCGATAAATATGATTTTCTAGCTCGTTATCAGCAACGCTCTATTCGGCTCACCAAATACATATCAAACCTGCTTCGTGAATCAGTTTCGTAAAAATGTGTAGCAAAGCGAGCCAATGTCTCATAAAACACAGTTTCTAGAATACTTGATACCATCCTTTATTCCTGTCTTTCCCTTAAGGATACCATAGCGATTGATAAGTTCAAAGGGAATGCTGATACTGGTAAATATCAATGTATTTTAGTTAATCCAAAGCAGCACACAATTATGGATATTTTACCAGATCGTACGCAATCTCATTTATCTGAATATTTTCGTGAAATGAATCGTAGCCAACATTATCGTGTTAAGTTCTTTGTATGTGATATGTAGCAACCTTATGTAGATTTAGCTCATTATTTCCCAAACGTCAAGGTCATCATTGATAAGTACCGCTTTATTCGCCAAGTTATCTGGGCAATTGAGAATGTAAGGAAACGCCTTCAAAAAACCATGCCTGTTTCTCTCCGAAAATACTACAAACGTAGTCGTAAGTTGATATTAACACGATATGATAAGCTGAAGGATGAGAATAAAAGAGCTTGTGATTTAATGCTTTTTTACAACGATGACTTAAGAAAAGCACGTATGTTGAAAGAATGTTTTTACCGTATTTGTCAAAATCCTTAGAATTCAATTCAAAGAACTGAATTCTATGAATTGATTAAGAATGCAGAAAGCTGTTGTATAAAAGAGTTTGAAACCTGTGCAGCAACTAACCGTCACTAGTCAGAATACATACTAATTGCATTTAAGTATGGTTTGACAAACGGAACAACGGAAGGTTTTAATAACAAGATCAAAGTATTAAAACGAATCTCTTATGCTATTAAAACTTTGACCGCTTTCGTACTCGTATTTTACACTCTTGCAACTAGACTTGACATAGAGCCCTTAAAAATAGCTCTAAATCTACGAAAGGAGCATGATTTAAAACAATCATGCCCCAACATTTGACTCAGAACCGACTTAGAACCTATTTTACTTAACAGATTTGCCATAGAACCACAAAAAAGACTCCCAAAAGGGAGTCTTTTTAGTATTTCTAATTACTTAGTAAGAGTTACGTTACTATTAACAGCTGTTCTATGAATATAAGTTACAGGAGTTTCATTACCATACTTAACTGTAATCTTAACATCTACGTTCTTTAAGAAGAATGTACCGTCTGTTTTACCAACAACGTAATCAGTACTATCTACATTTGCAGTAACAATACCTGGTGCATTTACAGCTTTACCATTAACTTCAACCTTGATGATATCATCTTTATCTTCTAATGCTGCAGCTAATGTCTTTTGAGCAGAGATTGTCTTATTAACAGTTACAGCTGGAGCTGTCTGAGTATCAGTAATTGTAATGTTTGCAACAGTTACAGCTGAAGACTTATTAGTTTCTTTTGAAGCAGGATCATATTTGAATACCTGTACTGTATAAGTACCAGTAGTCATCTTAGTTGCTACACCGTCTTTAACTACAACTGGATTAACATCTACTGAACCATTAGTAACGCTAATGTATTTTGCTGCATCAGTAGTGTTTGTTGATGATGGAACAGAAATCTTTGCCCAGTAAGTAACTGAACTACCAGATACTGCTGCTCTTGCTGCATCTTCATCAGCATACAATGTATAGTTAGCTTTCTTGTAACCATCAGATGTATAAGAAGCTAAGCTCATCTCGAAATCTTTAGAATCTGTCTTTGAACCATCTACATTTAATGCTGTATCAACGTTCTTAGACTCGTTAGTTAACTTGAAGTAAGCTTCGTTCTTGCTAGCTACGTCAACAACTTGGAATGCTGCCCATCTTACTTGCTTGTTATCAGCTTCAACCTTAAACTGATAACTTCCTTCTTTACCGAACTGAGTACCCAAGAATTTAAATGTAGTTGTATTCTTGTTTACATCTTTAGTATCCCAAGTAATAGCATTATTTGGATTACTTGATACAGGTGTTAAAGTTACTCCAACATTAATGTCTGCACCATATTGATCCTTAGTTACAACTTTTACTTCAAGACTGTCAACAGTTCCTGTAACAGTATTAAAAGATAATTTAGGTGAACTTACAGTAACCTGTACATCAGATACAACTCTCTTTGCTCCAATTGTTACATTGTAAGCACCGATAGTTACTTTGTTGTACTTAACGATAACTGTAGCAGAACCTTCTTTAACTGGATATAAAGTATCACCATTGATTACTAATACTGTAGTGTCAGAAGATTCAAATCTGAATTTGTCATCAGCAATCTGATTCTCATCAGTACTCTTAACTGTCTTCTTGTCAGAAGTGTTATCTGTACACTTAACAGCTACTCTATAAGAACCATCATTGTCACTTACAGATAATGCTGTATTAGGCTTTGAGAAATCAGGATCTGTTCCTGTGAATACTGTGAATGCATCAATAGTCTGCATAGCAAGTGTTGCTGCATCTACACCTTTAATCTCTTGAGTTGTTGTGATTACATTTTCTGTATAATCTGTTCCATATGTGTAAGTATGGAATGTAGCTTTAACTACTGCAACATCACCAGAATTGAAGATTGTAATCTTCTTGTTTGCTTCATCTAAGTAGTACTTAGAAGAAGAATCAGCGGATAATGTGATGTAACTATTTACAGTATCACCAGGAATTTCAACGCCGTTAGCGTCATAAGCTTTAACTTCGATATCCTTAGCAACACCTTTAGTAGCTTCAACTGTTGTAATCTTTAAAGAAGCAACTGCATCTTTAGAAAGATCTGCACCAACGAAAGCAGCCTTAGTATCACCGTATTCTACAACGTATTCTGTACCTTTTACAAGGTCAGTGTAAACTGTAACAACAGCCTTAGTCTTGTCAGTTGCATCGAATTTTACTTCTTTAACAACATTAAGAACCTTAGTGCTACCAACTAAAGAGTAAACTTTAACGTTCTCTTTTGTAGCAACTGCGGATAAGTCACCAGCAAATGTTACATTGATTGTATTCTTGCTAGCCTGTTTAGCATCTACTAAACCAGCAGCAACTTTAACTGTGTAAGACTTAGAAACAACTGCCTTAGAACCTTCGCTCTGAGTAGCTGTAGCTGTGATAGTAGTTTCACCAGCTGCAACAGCTGTTACTTTACCCCACTTGTCAACAGTAGCTACTTCTGGGTTAGAAGAAGTCCACTTAACAACGTCTGTAGAAACAGTCTTGTCAGCTTGTTTCCAAACTTTTGTTGTTCCAACTTGTCTGTAAACATTAACTTTACCAGTATCGCCTACAGCCATGTTTTTAACAGCGTCCATTTTACCAAAGCCGATCTTTTCAGCATTCTGTTTTACATAAACAGTAGCCTTAAGTTCAACTGCGTCGCTACCTTTTTTAGTTAAAGTAGCAGTAATAGTAGCTTTACCTACAGCAACCGCCTGGATGTTACCAGTTTTTGCGTCTACTGTTGCTACGTTAGCATTGGATGATTTCCATTTTGCTGTGTAGCCCTTTGCATCATTAAATCTGAAACGGTAAGTCTCTCCGTAGTTACCTGTTACATCTCCGCCAAGATAAAGTTTCTTTGAACCATATTTAAATGATGGCTCAGTAGCGGCGGAAGCTTTTGCAGCAGGAGCAATTGCTGTAACAACCATAGCAAGTGCTAAAACGAAGGCGAGTTTCTTAAAGAAATTCTTCATTATCTTTCTTCCTCCTTAAAAATATATGGTTTTGTATTATATTGGCTGTGCAATCCGTTGAAGTCTATGTATTATTAAGTTTTCTTAATATAGCATTAACTTGCATCGTGCACAAGCAAATATAATCGTTCCAATAACAAGATGATTATACCAACTATCTTTCAAAAGGTCAAGTGTTTTCGACCATAAAATAGCTTTTTGTCCTACCTTTACCAACAAAACAAATGATGGATTTTCCTAGCTTTTCCATTGTCAATTAATAATATTGACAACATCAATAGGTAGGATTCCCAATCGCTTTCGTCTTAGGCAGGGCCCGTTGGCTCACCCGTCTGGATTGATTATATCTCAGCCAAATAAACCCACCCCAAAGGGTATTTGGTTTTGACTTACCTCTATAATGCACTTTCTTTGTGTCAAATATATGTCATGGAATTGTCACAATTGGACTTTTTTATGTAATATTTTAATTTCATGCATTTATTCATGGATTTTCTGGTAATTATAGAGGGGGGGCTAGTAATGATATAGACCATTAACTGTCATTGCTTAGCCTTATAAATTATTCAAAATTCAAATAAATTGAAAGCATTTTCAAGCTATTAACCTTATTCCTTCCTTATTATATATGTATTTTACTTAAGGTTTATAGTAATAACATGACAAGAGCCCAACTAACACGCCACCGCTATCCCGATCAATGAGCCAATCATACCCACTTTAATACGAAACCAATAGTCTTTGTATTCTCCTCTTCATCTCAATTATAACGAAAAGCTTTTCGTAACTTGACCACAATCTATAAAAGCGTGTTGTATATAAATTATGTTTATCATCCCATACTCCTTGTGAAAAAGATGTCAGGTTTCTTTCTAAAGATTTTGACACCTAATTTCTTATCATTTAAATAAGGCAAAGTATCATATGACACTTTGCCTTTTATGTACTCATGTTAATAGAGTATAGCGTAATCTTATAAGAAAAATTTTAGTTAGTGTGATACTTTTCTGTAACTTCATTCGGCATTTGCACATAAATAGACTTTCTAAAAATGGCATGATCAACATAATTTAGAAGCATACTGTTATGAAGTCGTCGCTACTTTGGGTATGTATTTTAGGCCCTTACGTACCGTTACGAACTTCATTCAAGTGAAAGCGTGTTACGTATAAATTATGTTGGTCATCGCATACTCATAACATTTTTTCGTGCAAAGTGACGTCAGATTTCTTTCTTAAGAACTTTTGATCCCCTAATCTTTTAATTGTAAAATGTTCTCAACTATTTCCTGCATCTCATTCTTATCGCATACCATTGTATGTAAAACAGGTGCTGTTCGGATTTCTTCCACTGCCTTTGGTAGTGGAACATTAGAGATCTTACTTAACTCATCCACAAGTTCGAAATCATCCATGGCATCACTGCCCTTTTCTAAAGCTTCCATTACACTTCGTCCAAACTTATAAGGACTCGCAGTGGAAACAATAAGTGTCTTTGTCATATCTCTACTTGCTGCTTTATAGTCGTAGTAAACACTTGCAGCAACACCTGTGTGCGTATCAATCACATAGTTAGTACTATCATAAACTCGCTTGATTGCTTTTGCAGTCTCTGCTTCTGTTGCATATCCACCTACAAAGTCTTTTAAACCTTCCTTCATCTGTGGTGTAATCTCATAGCATCCCGTTGTAGCAAGTGATTGCATCAACTTACTGTTCACCTCAGCGTCTTCTCCAGCAATCGTATAAATGAGTCGCTCTAAATTGCTTGAGATCAAAATATCCATTGAAGGAGAGCTTGTTAATATAAATTCTCGGTTTTTATTATAATTTCCAGTTGCAAAGAAATCATATAGCACCTTATTTTCATTGGATGCACAGATTAACTTTTTCAATGGAACTCCGATTTCTTTTGCATAATATGCTGCAAGAATGTTGCCAAAGTTACCGGTAGGAACTACTACGTTGATTTCTTCTCCCTTTTTAATCTCATTATTGCTTAATAATTTACAATAAGAATAAACATAATATGCAATCTGTGGGATTAAACGACCGATGTTGATTGAATTAGCGGATGAAAAACAATATCCATTTCCTTTCATCTTTTCTTCTAATTCTTTATTATTGAAAATTGCCTTAACACCTGACTGAGCATCATCAAAGTTTCCATAGATACTAACTACCGTAGTATTACTTCCTTTTTGGGTTACCATCTGTTTTTCTTGAATTGGACTAACACCATCTTTTGGGTAAAAGACAATAATCTTAGTTCCAGGTACATCTGCAAACCCTGCAAGCGCAGCCTTTCCAGTATCTCCTGAAGTCGCCGTCAAAATTACAATATCTTCTTTTACATCATTCTTTTTTGCCGCTGTAGTTAGAAGGTGTGGCAAAATGGAGAGAGCCATATCCTTGAATGCTATCGTTGCTCCATGGAAAAGCTCGAGATAATAAACTCCGTCTGCCTTCTTAATAGGTGCAATTTCTTTCGTATCAAACTTATCGTCGTAAGCTGCATTTATACATGATTTCAGCTCTGTTTCTGTAAAATCAGTCAAGAATAACTTTAATACTTCGTAAGCAATTTGCTTATAATCCATTGTCGCCATTACTTCTAAACTAATATCTAGTTTTGGAAGTTTTGTTGGCACAAATAAACCACCGCTAGAAGCCAACCCCTTCAAAATAGCTTGTGAAGCCGTAACCACTTCGTTTGCATCTCGAGTGCTCTGATATAATAGATTCATAGTGATTCTCTCCTTTATGTAATTTTATTATCCATCAACTTATGCTTAATCGCTTCCGTTAATGTAATGATTTCTGAACAAAAGTGTGCTTCGCACACTCTCACAAGCAACACTTTGCAAGCACAGCTTTTGTTTCGCGCCGTAGCGTAGCGTAGTGCGCATCCTGCGGAGCATTTTTTATATATCAGGAAATTCAGAGGAATTTCCTGATATATAAAAGTGTTTTGCTTGCAAAACACTCGCGCCAAGCGCAGTTGCGTAAGCGACATGATGTTATTTATGTTAACTTATCCTCTGTTTTTCATCGTATTATAACACTTCTCTATTCTTCATTCAAGTTAAAAGTGGAATTCATTGCTAACAGAAAAAATGTTTTGCTTGCAAAACACTCGTGCCAAGCGCGGTCACGTAAGCGACATCTTCCTATCGCGCTTGTGTGCATCCTGCGGAGCATTTTCACACAATAGGGAGTTATTCCCTATTATGTGAAAAACCGACCTCCCAATCGTTCGATTTTTAGGTCTAACTTTTGGGGATCGGTTCATTTGTAACGTCTTTGACTTTATTTATTAGCGTAAAACTCATGACATCCATGTTGTACAACTTTACGTAGATTACGATCAAACCAGCTTGCTTTCTTTTCTGTCGTAAGTTTTCTAGCAAAGAAATAAAGTGCTCCTTCCGAATAATCCTCACCTGCAAGAGCGCGTTTTACAGCTTCTTTTGTTGATTTTGTAATCTTTACGCTATAATAACGTCCATCTCTTGTTGGAGAAAATTGATAAGAGTTTCCTACCTTTTGAAAGACCACCTTTGACACTGTATCTGGAAACTCAGAATCATTAACTCGATTAAGAACAACATTAGCTACTAATATCTTTCCATAAATATCCTCACCTGTTGCTTCTGCTTCCACAATTCTATAAAGAACTTGAAGTTCATCCTCCGACAGCTTCATCATCATTTTCTTATTCGTCACTAATTCAAGATTGGCAGGGATTGCCAAATCTGATTTAGCTTTATTATCTGTCTTAGCAACTGTTTCTGTTTTCTTATCGTCGGTCTTAGCTACAGTCTTAGTCTTGTTGTCTGTTTTCGTTACTGTTTTTTCTGCCTGTTTATCTTTATCTTGATTGTCTTCCTTAGTATTTGCTTCTGTTTGTTGCAGATTAGAATCTGCTACAGGTAACTTTGTATCATTCATTGACACTGCACTGATTGACTTCTCATCCATGTTCAACAAACTTAAATGTGCTTTTGAGGCATCATTTGTCAAGCTCAAACTATGCTGTGTGGTGAGTAATGCCATTGAGTTAACAACATCACTGTAATGAATTACTGCTGGACTGATGGACAATTGGCCAAGCGGATATATCTCTGCTAACATAGCTCTTTTTGCTTGTATCGTCATCTCATCTTCAGTCTCTGTTGTAAGATCTAGTAAATTATTATGGTCAGGGGTGTTCAAAGCATACTCTTTGAAATCAGAGTCTATATTCTCTGATGAATTTGTTTCTTCACTACCTTTGTCTACATCATAAGATGCAGCATCCGCTATGCATCCATTAGGATTTACATTAAAATCGGCAAGGTTTCCAAAATATAAGACAAGTACAATTGCTGATAATGCATATGCTGTTGTAGCCATATGTCGATTGTATGTTTTTATCATCTTAATAACAATGTTTCTTATACTGTCTTTTATCAGGTGAAGAAACGAGCGTATCTTTAACATACTAACTTTCCTCATTCTTTCTTCGTTCTTTACTGATTTCGACATCTATGATAAATCAAAACAAAGCTAAGACAAACCACGCTCCGTTTTGCATGCATTGAATTATATCATCCAGTAAATCCGTGTCAAGCTACGAAGTTAATTTTCAGCACTAAACCCCATAAGAAAAAAATCACACCCAATATCTTTTATATATATATCACAATTTTTCAATAATTTTATTTGTTTTTATTATATATTCTGTATAGTTGATAAATACTTTCTTCCCTAAACTTTGTTTAGATTTTTATGCATGTTTTATGTATATTATACATTTTGTCGCATCTTACTATAGTTCTATAATTGTAGAACGCCTTATTCTACTAGCTTTTACTATTTATAGTTTATAAAAATTATGAGTTTTTATGAAATATTTATGCAATTAATGTCGTTATTACTACTATTTGATACAAGCTGTCTTGCAATTTCGACTATATTAGTCTATAGTAAAACATGAAGTATAAATAGTCATTATCGAAAAGGAGTATCATAATGCCGCTACCAGGAGTCTTTTTCGCAGCTAAAAAAGATGGAACAACCTATTACCGTTCATCAATCACATACTTAAATCAACATATAAGCCTCGGAAGTTATGATAATGAACAATTAGCTCATCAAGCATATAAGATTGCGAACGAACTACTACATAAAAAACATAAACACAAGACAGCAAGTGAGATTCCACATATTGAGCAATATCATGTATTAGCAACGGTTCTCTCCTTTGATAAGTGGATTATGTTACTAAACCTACGCGATAATGGAATTTACTGCCGTAATCCAATCTATCTTTTAAAGAAATACTTTTTATACTACGTAAATGAAACAACAGTATTGAAGTTTGATACAGATGACCTGTTTTACTATATGAAGCATCGTATCATGCAAAGAGGCGGGCATCTTTTTGTATCAGATTATGGTATGCAGATAAATATTCTATCACGTTATGGTATTAAAAACTTTGCTGTACCAGGACGTGATTATCGTTTTGTTAACGGCGATCCTACCGATTTTCGCTACCGAAACATTCAAATAATAAATCGATATCATGGTGTCACAAAATCAATCCTTAAGGGACGTGAGATATTTACTGCTAAAATTCACATCAATGGTGATTATATTATAGGACGTTATACTACAGAAATTGAAGCAGCAATAGCTTACAATAAAGCAGCCACGATCATGAATGAAAAGGGATTCAAAAAGAAGTTCCCAAAAAATTATATAGAAACAATTGATGAGATTACATATGCAAAGCTCTATAGTTCCATTCGTCTATCAAAAAAAATAAGAGATTTCCCCTGCCTTTTATGAAATTAATATACCCATTTGAGTTTTTATGTGCTATAATAATTATATATTTTTCTTCTTCCATTTTCATAGCTCAACATTAAAGCCATCAAAACATAAACAATTCTATGTTTTGATGGCTTTAACTATTTCACGATATTCTTTTTTCTTTTCCTAATGCTGTCCGGCTGGAGTATCTTTCCTGATATCAGATTAAGAATATAGGAGATAACAATCTGTGTTACGATACTAATGCCAAACCAGTGTTTAAATATATAATAGGTAGTTTGATACTGAGTTCTCCACGTTCCAAAGCTCCCAAGCTTAATACCAATTTGATCATTCAACATAGAGGAGAAAGTAAAAATTGGATTGATCAAGAGGATTAAGTATGAATTCGATACTTCGGATGTATTTGAATCCGGTATAAAATTGGTAATGCTTGCCTTAGATACCGTAATAAAATCGGTAATGTTTGTCTTAGATATCGACTGCATAAATTGATTGCCCATCAAAATCATCGTTAATCCTAAAGTGATAATCAACACAGTTGTGTAGGTGCAAACAGTAGCTATTGTAGATCGTTTACATAAGGACGAAAAGAAAATCCCAATACTACCGATATAAATCGCTGTGACAATCAAAAAAAGGATTAAAGTCAAAATTTCTTTAATCGAGATACCCCCAATCGATAGTACGATAGCAACGATTGGAAGAGACGAGAAAGAAAGCATTAACATGACATTGATGGAAGCAAAAAGTTTTCCACGGATAATACTATAGGAAGTCATTGTCGTTGACAACAGCATATCAAGTGTTTGCTTTTCCCTTTCTCCTGTGATTTGACCCGCGGTAACTCCTGGAGTAATAAAAAGAATCAAAACGAATTCTATGCTAGTAATAATCATATAAATTATTAAGATATCTGAATAATTAACAGATTTACTCATGTAATTAACTCCATCGAATGTAAAGAAAAACGAAAATAGTCCAAATAGTGCTAAAAGCGTATTAAAAGTTACTAATAGCACTGCGACCTTTTTCATTCTAGCCGTTTGTTTTAATTCTTTACGATATACTGGATTGATTCGTATCATGTAACTCCTCCAAGTAAATTATTTTGTCAACCGTAAAAACACTTCCTCTAAATCACCCTCATCACGATAAAATGCAGAAATAAGAATATCTTGTTCTTGTAATTGGTGTAATAAATTCGCTTCCTCATATTCATCACCACTAAAATTGAAGGAAATATTTTTCTCATTCGTAGCAATATTCGTAACCACTTTATTCTCTTTCAAAATAGTGATTGCTTTCTCCTGTCCTTTGACTACACGCATAAAGATAGGGTTCTGAGATTTCTGTTTTGCCATAATCTCCTTGACAGAACCTTCCATGACCATTTTCCCAGAATCAATAATTCCAATATGGGTACAAATTCCTGCAAGCTCCTGTAGTATATGAGAACTTAGTAAAATTGTAACCTTTTCATTACCAAGCTGTGATAAGATTTTTTGCAACTCAATTCGTGCTCTAGGTTCTAAACCAGAAGCAGGTTCATCTAAAATCAGTAACTTCGGCCGATGAATTAATGTTCTTGCTAAACAGAGTCTTTGCTTCATCCCACGTGATAAAACATCAACAAGTTCATTCTTTTTGTCGCTCAATTGAACAAGTTCAAGCAACTCATCTATTCTTTTTTCTGCACTTAGCCCGCATATGTTATAGATCGATGCATAGAATTCCATATACTCTAGCATCGTAAGGTTATCATATACGCCAAAGAAATCAGGCATATATCCAATATAATTCTTTACCAGTCTTGGATGCCGAAGAACATCGATTCCATCTACAATTACTTGTCCATAATCTGCTGACAATAAGGTAGCAATAATACGCATTGTAGTAGTCTTACCCGCACCATTGGGCCCAACGAATCCATACAGAGTTCCGTCTGCAATTTCCATATTAAGCCCATCCAATGCTTTAAACTTCCCATAAGTTTTGCTTAAATTACTAATTCTCAGCACTTATTGTCTCCTTTCTGCATGAGATAATCGGCACCTCAAACATTTCCTCATTCATGTCTTTATTTTCATATCGAATATTGATTTGGTTATCAGAATTGATAAATTTAGTCAGTTCTTTCCTCGTAATACTCCTTGTCCCATATTCAGATTCTAAATCAAAAACTAATTCAAATCGTTCTGTTGAATAGTTATAAAGATAAATTCGGCTACACTTATTGGCACTATACTCCCTATTAGAAAAATCATTAAATAAGTTGCTAATATAAAGTTCATTTATTTGGTCTGATTGTGGTATTTGATAAACCAACTCAATTGTATTAATATAAGAAAGGCGAGTACTTTCATCCCAGATATAAATACTACTATCCTCTAAATATCGATCGATACTTGGAACAATATACTCTTTTGTATTGCAAAATTTTATATCAAGCTTTTCTACAACTATGGAGTCACCATAGCTACCGTCTTCTTTACTGATATCATAGAAAGGCGACTCTTTTGATATCTCTTCTAAACTTGCTATAACGAAAGGATCTTCACTTCCAAGCATGTACTTATCAAATGCATAACTATATGCATTCACTTTTCTTAACTGTGATGAGCTTAATTGCTCTTCAATCAAACCAAAGGATTTTTTAATGTCATTATTTGTATATAGTAACGAACCCATTCCTCCAATATATAAAGTAATGCAATCCGATAAATCAGCTACTTCACCCGGCATAAGTGTCCCAATATAAACATAATAACCGCACAGATATAACAATGTATCATGTAGTGTTTGCTTCGAATGATTCACTATCGTACCAGTAAGTGTTTCCTCTGTTAAAAATAAATTACTCACAACGATCGGCTCATAATCCTTATGGTATGAACCATAGAATAGTTCCGTATCAAATGCTGCTTTATCATAAAAATTGATCTCAATTCCATCGTCCTGATATTTAACATTCATTGATGCATCCGTATAGTCATAAAACTTACGCTCACTGGTTTCCTTCACATAAATCCCATTATAAAAGGAAGGATATCCACTTTCACCAACTACAACAACATCAGCATTGCTCAAGAAAATCGATTTTGGGCTCTTTTCATTTAGTCCAACCATAGCATAGGTAATTCCTTGGACATTGGATAGCGAACGATCATAATATTCTATATTTAAAAATCCTGCATAAGGCTGATCTATTCTTGTAGATGAACCAAGCATAGATACAATTGCAAAAAATAGAATAGTAATCGTTGGAACAACAATCCATACTTTACTTTGTTTTTTTAGTTTCCATAAGGCAAAGAAAGAAACTGGTCCAATCAATAATATGTATAACAATAAAACTACAATATATTTTTCTACTTTAGGAATTTTCTTAATCTCTGAATAATCATCAAGCTCTTGAATACGATAATCCAAATTACCACCATTTGGTTCCTCATTTAATCTACTTATGGTAATATCAGATAAATTCATCTTAACCTGGTATACAATCCCTGCATAGAAAGCCGAAAGCAACTCATCACTACATCCTTGATACAAAGCAAGTTTTTCTGGCGTTATCTCTTCATTTTGCAAGCAAAAATGATATATCATTACAGTTCCATTGCCATAATGGACTTGCTCATATAATCGAACTCCTTCTTTCTCGGTTACTTTTTCTACACCAACAAGTGTAAATTTAGTAACTTTTTCTAATTTACTTTGATTTTTAAGAGACGTTATCGAGGAACTTCCTAGCATAGGATTACCCATGTATGTGTTTTCTCCTGCAGTTGGAAACTTTAGCTTACTATCCGCGATTTCTTGAAGGATTATGTTTCTTGATGATTCATAGTCACGTATGCCTGTTAGCATCTTCACAAAATCTGAGTCCGAGCATACTGTGAAATCTATGCTTATATGATCTTTTGCATCATAGCTTACTTGTTTCTCGGTTTTAATAATATGATATTGTTCTAGTAATTCAATGTTGGACTGGTCTTCTTCATTAACTCCAAGAATAAGATTCCCCCCTCTTTCAACAAAATTGAGTAAGCATTCAAATTCTTTTGTTTCGAGAGAATCCAAATTGAAATGATCCACAACAATCACATCAAGCATATCATATCCTAAATAATCACTTGGTAGATTATTTATATCTAAATTTATAATTTTACTACCAAAATACTGAAAATAAGCTAACCCAATTGGTTTATCACTTAATATACCAACAACACAATTAGCACCATAGTTTTTTATATTAAGTGGAATCAGTTCTTCTACAATTGTCTTATCGTAAGAATCGGTTAAAGTAAAATTAATTTCCTGTGTCATCTGGTTCATTGGTAGTTGTAAACATACTTGAGTCTTACTTCCACCTAATAAACTAGCCGTTTTTGCATAAGTTATATTATCCTGTTCATGATTCAATAACGTTGCTTTTACTGTCCCTTGAATTGTGTCTCCCTTATTATAAATATCAACTGAAAAATCTACATAACGAGCATAACGGGCCTCCTGATAAAAACCATAACTGATTTTTATTACGAATTGGTCTTGAACAATCACAATTGGGTTATAAAAATCTTCGCTTTCGCTCAAAAACGTTGCAGCTTGCCCCTTCTCTACATTTCCATTAACAAGAAGAATACATATGAAAAGTAATAGAATTTTATTCCAAAGTTTCATGATACTCCTCCCTATTCAACGTAACTTCAAAAACTGTACCCTCCATCGTACTACGCACACCAATTAAACCATTATGCATATTAATAATATTCTTTGCGATTGCTAATCCCAATCCCGTTCCACCATGTTCATCATTTCTAGAAGCGTCTACACGGTAGAATTTTTCAAATATCTTATTAATATCTTTATTTGGAATTACTTCACCATAATTGATGATTGAAATTACAGCAGTTGTTGCATCAGTTTCAACTGAAATATTTACATTTTTTCCGTCCTTACCATACTTAATTGCATTACTAATTAAATTTTCAAAAGCTCTTGCTAACAAACTTCCATCTGCTTCGACATAAACCTCTTTCTCATCTGTTTTAAAATCATACTCCAACCCATTCTCACAGAAACTAGGATAAAACTCCTCTAGCATCTGTTCCATCAATTTTACCATGTCTACTTGTCCTAAATGAAGCGCTACCTGCCCAAATTCCAGCTTCGTATATGTAAATAAATCCTCAATCAATTTTTCAAGCCGTATTGATTTACTATATACAATTTCAATGTATTTATCTTGTTCCTCTTTACTTAGCTTATGATTTGATACAATATCCAGATAACCAATAATCGATGTTAATGGAGTACGTAAATCATGAGCAACGTTTGTAATTAATTCATTCTTCTTATATTCTGTACTTCTCTCAAGCTCCATGATGAGCTGAATGTCCTTCGCCATATGATTTAAGTTTCTAGCGATATCAGTAAATTCATTATTCTCTCGAAGTGGAATTGAAATATTAAAATTACCTGCTGAAAGCTCCTTGATACCAGAATTAATCTCATCTAAGTAGTTACTAATTTTCCTTGTAAATATTGAAAAATAAATTGCAAACGAAAAAAAACCGATTCCCAAACTAATGATAATCAATGTCACCTTGTATCCTACACTCAATCCATGGTCCAAAGTAGGAACAAAAGTTAACTTATTACTTACTTCAGAGTCGTTCTTATAGATATAGTTATTTGTTAACGAATTCGAAATGTTCGTTTCCTGATTTGATACTGTTTGTTTTGGAGTCAAAGCTCGATTAATACAATAAATAGAGAGCAAAAATATGCCTACTGTAATTAACGCTAAGAGCATACTCAGTAAGCTCAGTAATAAGTTTTTAAAGCGAAAGCTATGTATAAACTTCTCGTCCAAACTAACTCCTCCTATATTTATTTCTCTATCTTATAGCCAACTCCCCATACAGTCTTTATAATTTCAACCTTGCGAGTGTCTACCTCTATTTTTTCACGTAATCTTCTTATATGTACCATAACAGTATTGTTTGCTTCATACATCTTCTCATTCCAAACCCGCTCAAAAATCTCATCGGTCGAAAATACTCTACCTGCATTCGATGCCAATAGATATAAAATATCGAACTCAATTGGTGTCAGACGAACCTCTCGACCGTAAGCCACTACAACATGTGTATCACGATTAATTTGTAAATGAGAAACATTAATCTCATTGTCGTTCTTGTCCTCCGTAGAATTAGGATTAAACATTGTAAATCTTCTCAGTTGAGACTTTACACGAGCTGTTAATTCCAAAGGATTGAAAGGTTTTATTACATAATCATCTGCCCCCGCACTTAATCCAACTATCTTATCTAAATCCGTCGACTTCGCACTCAGCATAATAATAGGAATTGTGAGTTTCTCACGTATTTTTTTACACATAGTGAGTCCATCAATTCCTGGCATCATAATATCTAAAATAACAAGTTTAATATTTTGATTTTCAAGTATTTCAAAGCCTTCCATTGCATTATTCGCTTTAAAAACACGATACCCATCACTGACAAGATGTATTTCTACTAATTCTGCTATTTCTTTATCATCATCAACAACTAATATATTAGTCTGTTCCATAGCACCTCCATATTTAATCCATAACCTGTAATATTTTCTTAATTCATCTTATCATATGGCTTTATAAAAATCTTTAATTTTTTCTTACAAAACAGTGTGATGCCTAAAAAGTGTTTTCAAGTAGGCAGAAAAATTTCCTATGGTACATAAGGGCCTGTATTCTAGGCCCTTATGTACCGTTACGAACTTCATTCAAGCGAAAGCGTGTTGCGTATAAATTATGTTTGTCATCCCATGCTCCTAACATTTCCTTGTGCAAAATGATGTCAGACTTCTTTCTTTAGGAAAAAAGACGTTTTCTCGCATATATGCGAAAAAACGTCTAGAAAATACAATATGATGTGAGTAGCACTATAAGCCGGGTTCTGTATTAGATGATCATCTATCTTGACTATATGTTACCATATAGCTCCTTTACCCTTTATGGGTAAAACGCAACCTACCTAGAAGCACGGCGGGCAACCGTATTGCTTCCCTTCGTGAAAAACTTCACGAAACGTTTGGTCTTGCTTCGAGTGGGGTTTACACAGCCTTGTCTGTTACCAGACAAGCGGTGGTCTCTTACACCGCCATTCCACCCTTACCATACCAGTAAACTGATATGGCGGTTTCTTTTCTATTGCACTAGCCTTGGAGTCACCTCCACCGGACGTTATCCGGCACCCTGCCCTATGAAGCCCGGACTTTCCTCACCAACGAATCGGCGCGACCATCTGTGCTACTCAACCATGATACTCTACCATGAATTCAGTAATTTGTAAACAGACAATTTTTTGCTATTACATAACTATAGAATCAAACTTTAAAGCAGCTTCCACCAACAAATTCACGAAGAATTGAATTTTTCGGAATATCCTCTGAACTTACACCTAAGAAGTAATCTAAAAATTTAAGTAGACGTTTTGCTTCTAAGTACTCTTCACAGTTTTTCTCAATACCAAATAAAATTGGTTCTGCATACTGTTTTAATACAGAAAGCTCGTAAATCAATGCTGAATTAAACATACAGTCAGCATCCTCTTGATAAGGAAAAATGTTTTCTTCCTCTCCTCGGCGTACAGAAGGCCACATAGCAATTGTATCCCTCGCTGAAGTTCCTCTTGTCCTAGCATCTCGCACCATGCGACGAATTAACCTACCATCCGTCGTTGGAATTCGATTATGCTCATCAATATTAAGCTGAGTTAACGCACTAATATAAATCTTAAACTTACTTTCTCTTGGTAAGGAATAGCTGAGCGCATCATTTAGTCCATGAATACCTTCAATTACCAAAATATCATCTTCTCCAAGCTTTTTATAATTCCCTTTATATTCGCGTTTTCCTGTCTTAAAGTTAAATGTCGGTAGCTCTACCGTTTTTCCACTTAATAAATCAGTCATATCTTTATTAAATTGTTCGATGTCAATTGCTTGTAATGATTCAAAATTGTAGTTCCCAAACTCATCCTTTGGTGTTTTTTCACGATCTACAAAATAATCATCTACTGCGATTGGATGTGGCTTATATCCAAGCGTGCGTAGTTGAATTGATAATCGGTGTGAAAATGTGGTCTTTCCTGATGAGGAAGGACCAGCAATCATAATGAATTTGCGATCACCAGATGACTTTATCATCTCCGCAATATCTGCAATCTTTTTTTCCATTAAAGCTTCTTGAACAAGAATAATATCGTTGATATTCCCTTTTGTTATCTGTTCGTTCAGAGCACCAACTGTTTCAATCTCCATTGTGTGCCCCCACTGATTCGATTCCTGAAGTGTCGCAAACAAATGCGGTCTTACCTCAAATGGTTTTACGATCTGTGGTTGCTTTCGTGTTGGCAATAACAATACAAATCCATTTTCATAAGGCACGAGATCAAAATACTTTAAATATCTTGTACTTGGTGGCATATATCCATAAAAATAATCCTCAAAGCCATCCAGATTATACAGATTTGCACTTGAAACACGGCGGAATTTAAATAGTTTTTCCTTATCATACATCTTATATTTATGAAACAGCTCCGCTGCCTCTTCCGTTGCAACAGATCGTTTAATAAATGGTACATCTCGTTCCACGATCGAAATCATCTCTTTTTTTATGTCCTTGATTATTTCCTCAGTGATTTTGGCCTTTCCATCTAGCTCACAATATAAGCCCGACCCAATGGAATGTTCCACTCTCACCTTATCAATCAAATCACGATTGATGACACGATAAATTGCACGAAGCATTACTAAGATCATTCCTCTTGTATAAGTTTTAAAACCAGGATTATCACCAGTTGTTACGAATTGCAAAGTGCAATCTTCTTTTAGTGGCTTAAATAACTCTCGTAGACGACCATTCATAATAACAAGCATAATATCATTATCAAAATTCTCTTGATATTCCTTACTGATTGTCTGAAATGTAGTTCCTACCTCATACTCCCTAACCATTCCATCTATCGTTACTTTACATAATTCCATGAATTTTCCTCCTTAATGAAAAAATCAAGTGCTCTCTCTAACATATAAAGTTCTTCTTCCATCTCTTCCTGCCGATATCGATTCTTTTCACTCGGATTAGCCTTCAGATTATCAATAATAAGGTGAGTTGTTTTACTTTCCTTCTCAAGATATTGCTTCAATATCGGATGTTTTTGCTTCAATAGAATTGGCCCATACTTATTCTCTACACGCTCAAGCAGAGTGAGCTCTTTTGCTTCATCATAAGGTATCTTCTCATTCTTTGCATGAATAACGACATAATACTTTCCATCATCAATGCACATATTCTCTTGTACAATTAAAAATCCAAGCTTATGTAAATATCGCCGTACCTTATCTACTTCCGATTGTGGCTGTAGAACTAATTCCTTCGCTGACTTTACACATGCATCTCCCTCTGACAAGATTCGAACCATTAAATCTCCTCCAATGCCGGCAATCACAATCGAATCCGCCTCACCCGGTTGAAGTTTTTGTAATCCATCAGACAATCTTGTCATAATACGATTTTCATACCCATATTCTTTCACATTGCTAGCTGCTCGCTGTAATGGCCCTTCATTAATATCCATTGCTACGGCTCTGGTCGCAATCTCGTTTTCCACTAAATAAATGGAAATATATGCGTGGTCACAACCAACATCTGCAACTGTGTTCCCTTTTGTGACACAATCAGTCACCATTTGTAATCGTTTTGATAAATGCATGTACTCTATGTTACCTTTCTATTCCAAATAATCCTTTAACTTTCTTGAACGGCTTGGATGTCTTAATTTACGCAGTGCCTTCGCCTCAATCTGACGTATACGTTCACGCGTTACATTAAATTCTTTGCCCACCTCTTCAAGCGTTCGAGCCCTGCCATCATCAAGGCCAAAGCGAAGACGTAATACCTTTTGTTCTCGGTCTGTTAATGTGCCCAACACTTCCATTAACTGCTCTTTTAATAAGGTAAATGCTGCAGCTTCGGCAGGTACTGGCACATTATCATCCTGAATAAAGTCTCCCAAGTGGCTATCTTCCTCTTCACCAATTGGAGTTTCAAGCGAAACTGGTTCCTGGGAAATTTTTTGAATCTCACGAACGCGCTCCACTGGCATATTCATCTCTTTCGCAATCTCTTCTGGAAAAGGCTCACGTCCTAATTCCTGTAGTAATTGTCGCTGAACACGAATTAGTTTATTTATCGTTTCTACCATATGAACTGGTATACGAATGGTACGAGCTTGGTCAGCAATTGCCCTTGTAATTGCCTGACGAATCCACCAAGTTGCATACGTACTGAATTTATAGCCCTTTCGGTAGTCGAACTTCTCAACTGCTTTGATTAGTCCTAAATTACCCTCTTGTATTAAGTCTAAAAACTGCATACCACGACCTACATAACGTTTCGCTATACTAACAACAAGACGAAGATTGGCTTCCGCAAGACGTTTTTTTGCTTCTCGATCTCCTGTTTCCATGCGCTGTGCTAACTCAATTTCTTCATCCGAACTCAGTAACGGAACTTTTCCGATTTCCTTAAGGTACATGCGAACTGGGTCTTCAATCCCTATTCCTTCTGGAACGGATAAATCAATCTTTGACAAATCCTCTTCTTCTGCTTCAATGAGTGCCAAATCATCTTGATCAACTTCTTCTACTTCTTCTACTTCGTCTAACTCAGGAACACGAAGAACATCGATATTATTCATCTCTAGAAACTCATATATCTTTTCCACCTGATCAGGATCGATATCTAAATCTGAGAAAAAATCATTAATTTCCTCGTATTCAAGCACATTTTTCTTCTTTTTCGCATATTCCAGCAATTCTTTCAGCTTCTCGTGGAATTTTGCTATGTTTTCATCCATAACAGCAACCTTCTTTCTTCGTCTGAATGTTTTCTCTTCACACCATTACCATCTTTTTCACAGTTTATCCATGATTTAAAGAACTATGCAGTTTGTCAAGCCCTTGCTGCTCTTTCATAACGTTTTGTAGTACCATAATATCATTGTTTTCAATTGCTTGCTTGTATGCTTGCTCTAAACTACATTTTTTGACACGTACTACCGTATCTGCAAACAACTTTCTTCGTTCAGATTCATTCATTTCCACTCGAATCTGAGTAGAAAATAAATCTGCCACTTGTGTCTGTTCCTCCTTACTCTCAAATCGATTTATAATTTTTGCCGGATTGACGGCATGTTCTTTTGTATACTGGTCAAATACCATATTAGCTACATTGCGAAACAGCTCTACGGTAAAGTCCTCTGGGGTAATAATATTCTGAATCTTCTCAAATACTTGTGGATCTTCAATCAACCAGGTCAACAATATCTTCTGTGATTGAAGCATTCCCTCTTCTGGTTTTGACTTCTTAGCGTTTTGCTCTTTCTCTCTTTCTTTTGTTTCTCGAGCAATCGTTACAACGCTTTGAGTAGCACCATATTTATTCACTAACTTTCGAAGATTTTCATAACTAACATTATACTTTCTAGAGATTGCTTCAATATAATTATTTCTCTCAATCTCCTCTGTAAAAATCAATAACTTTTTCGCTGTTTCATTAAAAAATCTAGTTTTCTGTTCTGGATCATCCAACTGATAATCTCGCTCTAAAACTTCAATCTCAAAATAAAAACTGTTCATTGCCGTATCAATTCGTTTTTGATACTCCTCAGCTCCTAGTGCTTTAATGAATTCATCTGGATCCTTATATGGCTTCATATTTACCACTTTTGCAGTTAGTCCAGCTTCCTTTAATATTGGAATTGCCCTCAATGCTGCTTGTGTACCAGCTCCATCACTATCATAGGTCAACATGACCTCCTTCGTATATCTTGACAATAGCTTTGCTTGCATTGGAGTAAATGCTGTTCCTAACGATGCCACTGTATTTGTAAAACCTGCTTGGTGCAGTGAAATAACATCCATATAACCTTCACAGATCAACATATATGGTTTTCTTGATTGTCTCGCAAAATTCAATCCAAAAAGATTTCGACTTTTATCAAAAATCATCGTTTCCGGAGAGTTTAAATATTTCGGTGTTCCATCTCCCATAACGCGTCCGCCAAATGCGATAACTCGATTATTTCCATCCATAATAGGAAACATGACACGATTCCAAAATTTATCATAGACTCCCTTTGCCTCATCCATTGTAAATAAGCCGGACTGTCGCAATAAGTCATCTTCATAACCAGATTTTTTCATATATTGATATAAATCATCTGAAAATTTCGTCGAATAACCAAGACCAAATCGTGTGATGATTTCATCACTTAATTGACGATTCTTAAGATAAGCAAGTGCCTCTGTACCACGTTGACTCTTTAGCTGAAAAAAATAGTATTTCGCCGCTTCCTTATAGACTTCTAAGATTCTTCCTTTCAAATCTGACGCCCTTTTGGCTTCTTCAGACTGCTCAATCTCTGGTAGTTTGATCCCCGCTCGATCGGCTAGCGTCTTCAGTGCTTCAACAAATGTAAAATTTTCATATTCCATTAAAAAAGTAAATACATTACCACCAACACCACACCCAAAGCAATGATACATCTGTTTTGTACCACTTACTGAAAATGATGGTGATTTCTCATTATGAAATGGGCACAATCCCATATAGTTATTTCCACGTTTCTGTAATTTGACATAGGAACCTATTACATCTACGATATCATTCTGTGCCCTTACTTCCTCCACAAGTTCTTCTGGATAGTACATAAACTGCCTCCAAGTTTTCAATATTACTAATAACATCTACATATAATAACTAATCGGCTGTCCTATTTGATGTTGCTGATTAAAGCTATAATTAGCTTAATATACATCCCAGGCAGTTGGAATCATTATTTCCTTAAATTTAGCGACAGCATATTGATCTGTCATGCCAGCTATGTAGTCACAAACTACTCGACTCGCTGGTTCATTTTTAACCTCGATCATATAGATGTATTCTTCTGGTAATAGTTCATAATGCTTCTTATAATAATCATACAGCTGCTCAATCATTGCTTCCGCTTTCGTTTCCTGACCTTTTGCAATCGGATTTGTATATACACTCTCAAACATAAATCGACGCAAATTAAGCATAGCATTCTGAACAGGTTTAGACATTATAATGTCATTACTTCCAAAACTATTCATTACAATATCATGAATCAGTGTATTTAACCGCTCTCTTGGAGAATGTCCAAGAATATCTGTATATTCCTTTGGAATATCTCTCTCAGTAATAATCTGCCCACGAATAGCATCATCAATATCATGATTAATATACGCAATCTTATCCGAAAGTCTTACAACCTTTCCCTCTAAAGTAGAAGGTTGTCCGACAGTCTGATGATTCTTTATACCATCTCTAACCTCTTTCGTCAAGTTTAGCCCTTCTCCATGTTTCTCTAGCAACTCAACGACACGGATACTTTGTATATGATGTTGAAAACCACCTTCACACACACGATTTAATGCACGTTCTCCCGCATGACCAAATGGAGTATGTCCCAAATCATGCCCCAATGCAATTGCTTCAGTTAAATCTTCATTCAACTGCAGTGCTTTTGCTATTGTCCTTGCATTCTGTGATACTTCGAGCGTATGTGTAATTCTTGTTCGATAATGATCTCCCTGAGGAGCTAAAAAAACTTGTGTTTTTCCCTTTAACCTACGAAACGCCTTAGAATGAAGGATACGATCACGGTCACGTTGAAAGACAGGACGAATATCACAAGAATCCTCATCCCTATCCCGACCAAGTGACTGATCACTAAACGTAGCATACATACTAAGTATCTCATGCTCTCTTTGTTCCATTAATTTTCGTATATTCAATCCTTCCATTCATTCACCAGCCTTTCGACTTTATCTCCTACTTATATTATTCGTCACTCCTTCTTGTTTTCCTTTTTGAAAAAAATATTTTTTTCGACATTTTTTGAATTCAAAAGACCATTCGAAAAATTTCATTCGTCATTTTGCAACTAAATAGACCTACCAAAAATGGGATGACAAACATAATTTAGGAGCATACTGTTATGAAGTCGTCGGTACTTAGGGCCTGTATTTTAGGCCCTTACGTACTGCTACGAACTTCATTCAAGCGAAAGCGTGTTGCGTATAAATTATGTTTTTCATCCCATATTAGCAAGCCTAGTGCAAAATGACGTCAGACCTTTTTCTTATTTTCTATCTACTCTTTGGACTTTCCATGACATCCCTGACAATTTCCACTACAACCACTGCAGCTGCAGTACTTTCCAGCCTTGATTTCACGGATTCGTTTTCGAACTACATAAATAACATATATAATAATACAAGAACCAATCAAAATTGATGGCATTAAAATAATCCTCCTATTTGATAAACGAATACAGCTGCTCCATATGCAATTAATAATTGAAGCAGAATACTAATTCCAGTCCATTTCCAAGATTTCAATTCTCTTTTTACAACTGCAAGTGTTGCAACACAAGGTATGTATAACAGACAGAATACCATAAGTGCATATGCATTTAATGCAGTAAACCCTTGAGTTCCTAACGCATCTACTAAACTCGTCATGCCTTGTTGTGATGTAATGTTTGCAATACCGAACAGTACACTAAAACTAGAAACTACAACTTCTTTTGCTGCAAGCCCAGAGATTAGTGCAACTACAATCTGCCACAAACCAAGACCTGCTGGAACAAGAATCGGTGCCAGCCATTTACCAAACATAGCTCCATAGCTTTGTGACATATCGGTAACCATACCTTTTACACCAAAATTTAAGATAAACCATATAATGATTGATGCAACAAAAATTGTCGTTCCTGCTTTAGTGAGATAATCCTTCACTTTATCCCAAACATAGATAAAAATTGTTCGTTTATTAGGAGTTTTATATTCTGGTAATTCAATCAATAAAGGATTCATTTCCTTTTTATGATCAAATTTACTCATAACGAACGCAGTCAATATCGCAATCATTATACCGATTAAATACATGGAAAACGCTACTAACATGGCATATTTTCCAAAAAACATTTCAGAGAAAAGTACATAGATTGGCAATCGAGCGCTACATGACATAAATGGTGTAACTAAAACAGTTCTTCTTCTATCTTTCATATTCTCAAGTGCACGGGATGCCATAATCGCAGGTACGGTACAACCAAAGCCAAGTATCATAGGTATAAATGCTCGACCAGAAAGTCCTAATTTCCCCATCAGTCCATCCATGACATATGCAACCCTTGACATATATCCACTATCTTCAAGAAATGCTAATGCTAAAAAGAGGATAAAAATATTAGGTAGAAAAGTTAAGATTCCGCCTACTCCGGCAATGATACCATCAATGATTAACGAAGTTAATACTTCATTGATTCCTAGAGCTTCAAGCCCTTTTAATGTCCACTCCGAAAAACTATCGAGTCCTATTTCAAAGATTCCTTTTAAAGCATCACCAATTGTAAATGTTAAAAAGAATACCAAAGCCATAATACCTAAAAATACAGGAAAGCCTAAATAACGATGCGTCAGAATGCTATCAACCTTATCGGTTACTGCTGCCTTTTTGCTTTTATTTACAAGGCACTCTTCGATTATCTCGTCAATAAAATCATACTTTTGATGAATAATCTCTGCCTCATAGCTGCGATCTACAATATCAGATAAATCAATGTTTGTTTTCTCTACAATTTCTGCATCATTCTCAAGCAACTTGATTGCATACCAACGATAGTTATTTGTTTCAAATCCACTTTCTTTTAATCGACCAATAATTTGATCGATCTTTTCTTCAATTTCATGACTATATACCATTGCATATTCTTTGTGATGTTGCTTAACATGTTCACTTTGCTCACCCTCATTAGGATGTTGATGATTAAATCCGATATCATGACATTTTGTCTTATGATGTGCGACTGTATGCATTAAGATCTCTAATCCTGTTTTACGACGAGCAGATACTGGAATACAAGGTATACCTAGCATTTCTGGTAATCGATGCAAATCAATCTCCATACCTCTTTCTTCAACGATATCCATCATGTTCAATGCTAAAATTACTGGTTTTCCAAGCTCGATCAGCTGTAAAGTCAAGTATAAATTACGTTCTAGTGCAGACGCATCTGCAACATCTATAATAACATCCACTTCAGAATCCAATATGAACTGTCTTGTCAATTTTTCTTCCATTGTATATGAAGTTAAGCTATAGGTACCCGGCAAGTCAACGACACGAAAGCGGTGATCATGATACTTCATAGCACCTTCTTTTTTCTCAACCGTAACACCTGGCCAGTTAGCTACCTTTAGTTTAGCTCCGGTGTATGCATTAAATAAAGTAGTTTTCCCACAATTTGGGTTCCCAACAAAACCCACTTTTAACTCTTCTTGCATGCTACACCTCCCTTATTGTTATGTATTCTGCAAGATTTTTTCCAACTGCAAGCCTTGTTCCTCTAACTTGAAAAATGACGGAACCACTTCTTTTATTATTCAGTATTGTAATCTTAGTTCCATCTGTTAAACCTAATGCTTTCAAACGATTTTGAGTTGCATCCGCTAATTGTACAGATTCGACTACATAATTCTCTTTGATCTTTCCATCACATAAATTCATATAGAATCCCTTCTTCTATTGATAATAATTATCATTTACAGGGTGAGTATAACGCTGTGCTCAGCTTTTGTCAACTGTTTTTGATAATAATTTTCAATAAGGGGCTGTCGCACTAGCTGAATATTGTATAAAAGAATGAAGGACGATGGTATTTTTCGGAGTGCCTTACAAGTCCCCACACGCACTTTGTGGGGCTTGTGAGCGTAGCGCGCCGAAGAAAATATAC
>JAEXOU010000013.1 GCA_023439125.1 Bacillota bacterium
CGGGCTTCCATCCCTGAAGAATTGGAGGTGTCTACTGAATCTTAACAAATCGTAGCGGACATTTAATCCGTTTAATAGTGGACATTTTAAACCGACCTTTTGCTGACATTCCATTCCGTTCTTGACACCCCTGAGGGGGAAGGCCGGGATGAGGGTGATGTCCGTGAAAAAGCACCGCATTGGATAGGATAATTCCCTTGCAGACCGTGGTGGGTTGACTGCGCCCACAGGTTAATCAGAAAAGTTACGCGGGAAAAGTTAACGAGTGGGCGGTTAACACCACCCGATAAGCCGCATGAGGAATCGAAAACGCCAGGAAAGTCACCTTCCCCCCGAGGGGGAAGGCCGGGATGAGGGGGGATGTCTGTTAAAGGGCACCACATTGGAAAAGATAATTCTCCTGCATACCGCGGTGGGTTGACCGCAGTCACGGGAAGACAAGGAAATTCTCGTAGGTCAAATCAGCGAGTGGGCGGTCAACACCACCCTATAAGCCGTATGTGAATCGAAAACGCCAACCCTTGCGGACTGACGTTAATATGAATGAGCCTTTCGGTCTTTCCGTTAGGTAGCGGGGAGTAAATTCGACTGCCCTGGTTGGTTTAAACCAGGGAATCGACAGAATCGAAAACGCCAGCCTTTTCAGGCTGACGTTATAGTGGATAGCGCCTTTCGGCCTTTCCGTTAGTAGCGGGGAGTGGATTCGCCTGCCCTGGTTGGTTTAAACCAGGGAACCGATAGAATCGAAAACGCCAGCCCTTGCGGACTGACGTTATAGTGGATTGTGCCTTGCGGCCTTTCCGTTAGGTAGCGGGGAGTGGACACCTGTACCCCCTGTGGGTATTCAAACACTGGAGGAATCGAAAACGCCAGCCTTTTCAGGCTGACGTTATAGTGGATAGCGCCTTTCGGCCTTTCCGTTAGGTAGCGGGGAGTGGATTCGAACCACTGACCTCCGGGTTATGAGACTCAACCGTGGAAGGTTAACCTTAGACCCTCTATTCTATTATAGCGACTGGCCCGAGGGTTTCTGATGTCAACGAGCCTGAAGGATTTCGATTACAAAAAAAATTATATCATATTCTGTTGTTTTTCGGAAAATCAAGTTGAAATATTCTGGGTATATGCATTAGTAGGTTATTACTTTTCAAAGTAAACAAAACTTCTAGGTAGCCATATTCAAATGAATCTTAATCGCATACATTAATGATTGGTTCTCACTTTTCAGTTCACATACCATATACCCCCCAGGCGTTGACACCAATATAGAATACAGTAGAATCAAGCAACAGTCAGTCTAAATCGAAGATAAATATGAGGGGAAATTAATACGAATAAGAATAAACGTGAAAAAATAACTTAATAGGTTTTAATAAGAAAGCATGCGGTCGCGAACATCATAGACAGAAATAGCTTGTTTGGGGTAGTAAATGCTATTTTCAACTCCGATCAAATTTATTACATATTTATCAAGAAGCAGCGTAAAGTCAGTCAGGCTAAGAAAGATTGCCGAATGGCTAGTCATGTCATGGAGCTTGGTATTAATCTTCTTACAGGCGTATAAATTTTTTATTTATGAAATGCTTTTGATAAATCGGAAATCATTCATTTTTTCGTTCGAAACCATTATTTTTTTTATTGCCTTAATTTTTTGGATTTCAGGTTTTTTTGCATTTATATATAAGAAGTCATTTATTGAACAGGTCTTTTTCTACTGTGGTGTAGGAATAATAATCTGGGGTGGGGTTTCGGTAGTCAATAGCATTTTTGAGAGAACATTTCTCTTTTTCTATTTAGCTTTTTTTAGTCCGCTGGTGTTTCACTTTTGTTTAAAGTTTTACAAACGCTCTATAAAAAAAAGTGAAAATTATTTACTAATCGCTACCTATTTTCTTGCCTTTTTATTGGGTTTTACTTATATATTGACATTTGTTTATGCAGGTGTTGCCAGCCAAATCATAGGATTACTAGAAATCATAGCTAGAGTGCTTATTACTATGACAACGGGTTGTGCCCTCCTTCTACAAATAAGCAACTATAGACATTTTTCCAACTTAACAGATCGCCGTCAAATCAGATTTATTTTGTTTGGTATCGTGTTTGGGCTTACTCCATTTAATCTGTGGTATGTCGTAATAGAATTTTTTGGTATTAGTTTTGCGAATGTCGAATTAGCTATTCCTTGGTTAATTCTCATTCCCATCACATACCTGTATTCAAATGTTAGAGTGCGATTGCAATTTCAGGAATATGCACTCAGAACCTTCTTGGTAAATACTTCTTTAGGTTTAATTTTTCTCTGCCTTTTCTTAATTGCTCTCGAAATTGAAACACTAATACCGGTCGATGAGTTTTTCTCAAAAATATTACTAGCCTTTTCTATAACTCTTGTTTTTGTTTTCTTTCCACTAAAAAGAATCCTATTCAATTGGGCGAACTGGTTGTTTTATGGAAACGAGGCTGACTATAAAACTTCAATTGTTCATTTGGAAGAGTTACTGGCTAATGTCCTCAATAGAGAATCTTTAGTGGATCTTTTGTTGGATGAATTGACTGCTGCTATAAAACCAACAAGTATTGCCATATTCCTACAGCAAAAAGAAAATTCTCTTTCCTTTGAAAAAGGAATAGGGTTGAAGGAACCCTGGACTTTTCATAAATCAATATCGACCAGTGGCAATCTTGCCCAAATACTTATTAAAAACTCAAGACCAATTGTAATCAGACAAATTAATGAAAAAATACCTTGGGATCGATTGCCCCAAGAAGAGATTTCAATAATCGAACAATTTTCAAAATCTCTATGGATTCCTCTTATTTCTGAAAATAAGTTAGAAGGATTAATTTTAATTAGCAGAGGGAAAGGAAGGAAACATTTCTCCGAAAAAGAAATTCAGATATTGTTTCATATATCTTCCAAAATTGGTTCCACTATTCGGAATGTTATTCTTGCAGAAACTATTTTATCCAGTCAACAAGAAATTATTCGGGCGCATTATAAACTGATACTTACTCAGGAAGAAGAAAGAAAACGAATAGCTCGTGACCTTCACGATAATACAATTCAACAGTTGATTGGAGTAAATTTGCAGATAGGTAACATTATTAATCAACTTGATACGACATCCATTTGTGAAGAAAATAAGCTTTTAACTTTAAAGAGTAACCTGGGCATAATCCGTACATATTTATCTGAATCGGTGACCGGAATCCGTAAAATGATTAGCGAATTACGTCCCGCTGGTTTAGATGAGTTGGGAATCTGTTTTACACTGGAAAATCTAGTGGAGAACGCAAGAAGAGATTTACAGAAAAATTGTCCGGAAATAATTCTCAATTTGGATGCAAAAGCTGACGATTTACCAGAAATATATACCATTTGTGTTTATCGCATTACTCAGGAAGCCCTTAACAATATTATCAAACATGCGGATGCTACCAAAGTCACAATTGATTTACATGTTTTTCCTGAAGGTGTAGAGATGGAAATTGAAGATAACGGTGTTGGGTTTGAAATTCCTAAGCACCTGAGTGAATTGGCATTGTCGCATCACTTTGGGCTTATAGGAATTGTTGAAAGAGTTCAAAATTTGGGCGGAATTGTTTTATTTATTTCCCAAATTGGTGTTGGCACAAGGATAAAAACTGTTCTTCCTCAATAAGAGTCCAAAACAGATAGGATTACTAATTCAATGAATGTATTACTTGCCGATGATCATCCCTTTATTAGGGAAGGTATTAAATCTGTTCTTAAGCAAGCTCCGGATATATCAATTGTTGGAGAGGCTTGTTGTGGCGAAGAAGTCCTAGATATTTGCCTTAAACATTGTGTCAATGTTTTGATCCTCGATTTACGAATGCCAGGAATGCCAAGCAGAGACATCATTCATCATATTCATAATTTGTATCCAGATATGGCAATTTTGATATTGTCAGCATTTGAGGATGAGATATTTATAAAGGCTGTTTCATCAATGGATATTGATGGATATGTACTAAAAGATGAGGCTATTGAAAAGTTAGTCGAGGCTGTTCGAGCGGTTTATAAAGGAGAGACTTGGTATAGTCAGAAAATTATTGCGAAAATGTTGAGTATTCACAGGGAAGAACAAGGCTTTATTTTAACTGGACGTGAAAGGACAATATTATCTGCATTAAAAATTGGGAAGACTTACAGCGAAATTGGACAGCAATTATCAATTTCTTCAAGAACTGTTCGATTTCATACAGGGAATATCCAGAAAAAACTAGGGGTGAACAATAGAAATGAAGCTGTAGTTAAAGCTCTCCAACGAGGTTTAATTGATTAGTCTCTATTAAGGTTAATAAGTAACAGCAATGGATTCAGCATAATTAACTCCACTCATACACCCTGTACTGATTCTTGTTTTGAAATCATCCCAAATAATTGATTGGTTGAGTGGCGATTTTAACAATGCCTGTTCAAAACAACCTGCTCCAGCATTATATGCCAGCAGAGTAAATTTCCATAAATCAACATACGAAGATACTTGGCCTGGTTTTTTGTTTAAATCTCTTTCTATAATTCTCCCTATTTGACGACCATTTGCTATGAGTAATCGGGCAAAAATGTCGATGCTGGCATTGGCTTTATTTATGTCAATGTTGTTGACACAAGTCTGACAGGATGAATCGGCATCATTTAAAACCAACCCGCGCAACATTGCTTGGCATTCATTGGATAAGCTGGTATATCCCATGTTACAGGTTGCATAATTTAATGCTTTACTGCAATAGTATTTGTAAAGATCTGTATCATACATTAATAAAGTATCTGCTCCATTATCAGTAATTTGACCTAATCCAAATTCGGTTCTGGAATAATCTGGAAAAAATTGACTTTCACGTGAAAAGATCGACTTAATTAATCTTGGAGGAAGTCTATATCTTGAAGCAGTTTGATAGATGCCCAAATCGAAAATATTCTGCCATTCTTTCATATAAGGTTTTGCTTTAAGCAAACCACATTCATTAGCCGTAATCCCATTGGCTTCAAGTCCTGCACCTTGGCAGTCCTTAACCTTGACCAATCCATTTCGGATGATCATTCCTGCCAGATAGTAATAATCTTTTTTTGATGTCAATTCTTGAGGATTATTAGGAGTTGTCAAGAAGTCCGGTAATGTTGAAGGAGGTAGACTTAACCAATCCATACTTAGAGCTGTGGTATTAGCGAGAGGGGAATCACTAAATTGATCACCGACTAATGAAATCTGCCAACTTTTCGAAGGTTGCGGTTCTGGATTGGATTGAATGGTTAGAAAGTGACGAGTTGAAGCATCTCCGATAGTTGAATTTGCCCAATATTCTACAAAAATGGAGCCGGTTCCTGTATTTGGGACTACCATATTGCAATAATCGCCCGAACAGATCAAATCATCACTCGATCCCCCAAAATTTAACCAACTTTGCAAAATGCCTTCTGAATTACTTTCTGATAAATTGTCTGATGTGTGTATCTCTATAGATTTCACCCATGCCCCACTCATAGTATCAACAGCTCGAAAATGTATACGCGGTTGTCCATCACAAATGGACTTATTGATACCATCTAAAGAAATACAAGTTACATCTGCATTTATCAGTATTGGGCGATATTCAGTAGTTGTTATAACTGTGTAGTCTAGACCGTAATCGAATAGATACACTCCATCACAATTTGAGGAATACTTTTGTTGACATGCGCTCGTGTTATACCAGAGCCAATAAATTGTTTCCCCACATTGTGCCAGAATATCAGTGCTAGTCGGTTTAGTGGCATCGCTATCGAGATATATATAACAGGCGACCGCATTGTCACTCCAATAAATCAGACCCCATTTGTGATAAACACCCCTTTTTGAAGTAGTCTCCAGTCGAGACCCTAGGTTTATTTCAGGAGTGAACGTTGGAGTAAATGTAATTGAAGGTTCTATTGTGAGATTAGTTGGAGTAGGTGTAGTTGTTTGATTGGGAGGAATGATAGTTAAAGTAGTTGTTGGCGTGGCTGTAATTCCAGGTGGAACAGTGGGGGGAGGAGAAAGTGTGTTTTCAGGAGAGGGTGTTTCTGATGGTGTAGGTAATGTTGTTTCAGTTGGTATAGGATCGAGATGATAAAAAGCTGAAAGAAATAAGGATATAAGCAGGAGAAGTCCTGATAAGAATAGAAGATAGGATCGATGCATGTTTCCCTTGGTTCAAAGTCCCTATTCGGATCATAGATTTCCCCGTGATTCAAGAACAGGTGGGTTGTGATTTAAGAATTGCGCCGAAAACTATCGTGGAAACAAAAAAAGTAACCGCAACAATTTTAGACATTAAGAGGAAAATAAGTAACTGTCGCTTAATACAGTATTTAACCTGTCATATGTGACAGGTTAAATACTGTCTCAGATGACAGTTATCAAAAATGGGGGAGTTTGATATGCTCTACGAAGTTTGAATCTGATTGACCCAGAGATTTGAGAGTGGGTGACGTAAAAGATCTAGTCTCCAGTGGGGAAATCAAAAAATCCAAATCAATGGCCACAATTTAATAAACTTCGCAGGAGCCAGAAGCATGCTCAAAACAAAACGCACATCCCTGTCTACCATTAAGACAATTGCCACCAAAGGGTTGTATTTGCTGATAATTCTCTCTCTGGCTCTATCAAGTCTTTCAGCATCACCGGTGACGCCGGTTTCAGCTTCTGCTGACAAAGACAAATCTATAGAAATCAATTCTTACCAAAATGCAGGAAAATTAACCGCAGAACAAAAGTCAGGGAAACCAGTCAGGCTTCTCTCAGAGGAATTAGCAGAATTATCTCCGGCAGAAAAGCCTACAACTATTAAATTGGAACTGGATGCCGAACCTGCGATCTACATTCCAAGTGTACCGATTACGCTCCGATGGGAAATTAAAGATTATGAAAAATTGGATCTCAAATCCAATCCGCAAATTGTTATTACTACTCAGGCAGGAGTTGTTCCTCAGGACGCAACGCTTGCTAAAAAACTCTCTTCAGCATATTCACTCATTCTTCCTGTAAGCCAGAAAAGTGGAAGTATTGTGCTGGCGGTTAGTAGCGCGGCTGTGATGCCTATAAATCTGGGAGTAAAGCTGCAAAGCGGGGAAGAAGAAATAACAAAAAATGTAGTCATGATTGATGCCGCCCAAATTGATATAAGCCAGGGTAAAACGAGTGCATATAGTGGTTTAAATACACGCCAAAAACCTGCTTTTCTGGCGGAGAAGAGTATAGTGGGGATAAGTGCTCCTGCCGATGCAAGCCCGGACAATCTGGTTTTCAGCATGCACCCTCCAAGCCCACATAAGTTGCCAGGCATGTCACTTTCAGGAAATCCTATAGAAATTCTGGCAGTGAGTAAGAAAACCTACAAGAATGTTAAACAATTCTCCAAGCCGATTGATTTGAAGATCAACTATGATCCAGAAGCTCATCCGGATTGGAGTGAAGATGATTTGCAGTTGTATTACTACGACGAAGCTACTTTTGACTGGTTTCCGATGCCAACCACAGTAGACAAAGTCAATAAGACTCTCTCAACAAAGTCGAACCACTTAACTGTATTTGATTACAAGCTGAGTTCATGGCAGGGTTATTTGCCACCGACCGTAGATGGCTTTAAAGTAGCTGATTTCACCGGTGCCGGAACATATGGAATGAATTTTTGGGTTCCTCCTGCCCCGGGCGGATTGGCACCAAGCCTGAGTTTGAATTACAACAGCCAGATTTTCGATGAATCTGCGGCATTGACTCAGGCATCATGGGTGGGCGCGGGGTGGAATCTGGATACTGGCAGTATCACCCGCAACATGCACAGTACCAACGAAGTAACCACGGACGATACGTTTAACATATCTGCCGGAGGCATAAGCGGTTTATTGTTACCAGTGAGTACAAGTGGCTCTGTGACTACCTACAATACCGCCAACCAGAGCTTCACTAAAGTTACATTTAACAGCAGTAATAATATCTGGACTGCATATGAAAAGGGCGGCACCGTATATACTTTTTCAACACAAGCTAATCTTAATGGGAGTGCGGGTTGTGGAACACCTAACCTTACCTGGCGATGGTCGCTCACAAGCGTCACTGACATTAATGGTAAGACTTTGAGCTATACCTATACAACGGATAAGAAGACGGTTTGTTCTGCCGGGCAGCAAAGCGATTTAGCTGTTTACCCTGCGACCATCACTTATTCAAACAATCAGTACAGAGTGAATTTCGTAACCGAAGCCCGTAACGATTACCAGACATCCTGGACTACAGCGGCTTCGCAAGTCTTATACGGAACCAAACGTTTAAAAAGTATTCAAGTGCAGATGCTTAACGGCGGGAGTTGGACTACCATCCGCGAGTATGTTTTCAGCTACCTGACGACCAAAACTAATAATATTAATGATCCAATCTTACCTGGAACAACATTTAGCAACAATAGCGGAAAAGTATTGACTTTAGGTGGTGTACAGGAATTTGGTAACGATGGGACTTCGGTTCAGCCGGCAACCAGATTTTTCTATGAAGACAAAATGCATCTGACAAGAGTCAATAATGGGCAGGGTGCCCAGGTGGATATTGAATATGAACGGATGACATTCTACGACCAGGCAAATAAAGATGTTCGGGAGATTGCCACACTATTTGGAACAAACGAATGTAATTATTCAGCACAAATAGGTACTTCCTGGTCAGGCACAAAAGTCCGCTGCGATCCAGGAGACGGATCAGCACATGGTGGAAAACTACAAATTGGTGATACTAATGGGGGAGGATCCGGCGATCGTAGTTTACCTGAAGGTATGGTAAAACCCGGTGACCGTTACCGTTTGTATATTGATGTTTTTGCATTAACAGGATCAACAGACGTGAATTACGGTATGGTGGATAACACCAACCAGAATACTGTATTTCTTAGTCTAGACAATGTAAATAATGATGGCGGCGCAAGTGAAGAAAGCCGTGATATGCCGGTTGATTTCAATGCTAACAATACAAAATTACGTATTGAATGTGATCTGTGTAATGTGCGGTATGTTGGGTTCATTCATTTCCTTACCTATTATCGTGCAACCACCCGTACTGTAACCGACCAGGTTACCGGTGTCACGGGGGTATATACCAATAATTTTGACGGCCCCAAACCCAATAGCAATGAAGTATCTGAAGCCATAGTAGCTTCAAATGAAAATTATTCCGTTCTGTATTCAAAACCCCAGGTGGAATTCCGTGGGCATTCCATGAGCGAAATGGTTGACCCATCGGGGTTGGCCTCGGTTAATTTTTATTTCCAGAACGATACCCTTAAGGGCAATTCGTATCGTAATTTAACCCTAAAGCAGAATTTTTACGAAGATCTGAGTACTCCGTCTGCCAGTAATTGGACAAAAACCGGCAGCGTGACCAGTGGAGCTGCGTCAGATTATGATGATGGTTCCCAATCCATTTCGAGTTCTACAACCACAAATGCCATCCTGCAGCGTTCGAATGCTGACCTTGTCAGCGGAAGAATGGCATTTGCCCAGATGCGGATTAATAGTGCCAACCCGAATACGGTGGGTGAAGTGGGCGTTGTTTCCAATGGCGGAAAATTCTTCGGAGTTGTGGCCAAACCATCAGGAGGCCAGACAGCACTTTATACTCGTAGCAATACCGGTGGCGGGGTACAGGATTCTGTCCTGATTCCCGGCGGCACATTCAAGCGCGATGCTTGGTACGGCGTGATGATGATCCTCGACAATTCCAACGGCTTCCGGGTTCGTGTCTGGCAGATGAATGATACTTCCAGCACCACGTATGAGAGCGTTGTGGGTGGATTCTCTGAAGATACCTGGAAGTTCCGTTCGCAGGCTAATAGCGGTACCCTTTGGGCGGATACCTATCTCGATGGGACGTTGTATACAGAGACGTCTACCCGCTACAATGTCAATACCCAGGTCGCACATGGTTCTCTGGCGACAAGTACCCTGCGTACTTACCTTGACCTGAATGTGGTCTGGGCTTCTGCCTTGGAAACAACAAACCGTATATACGACGGCAAATCGTCGTGGTACGGGACACGAACATTGACCGATTACAATATCGCCGACCAGGGTGGCAGTCAGTATGGTAACCCGACACGGACAGTTGTATCTTCCTGGGATGGTAGTAACTGGGTGGATTATCGGGCCAATAAAATAGAAATATATCCATTGGATAATGGATCAAAGTACCTTGTTAATTTGCCAGCGCGGACACTTGCATTAAGCTGTGAGGGTACAGCCAGTGATGGCAGCGACTGTGATTTCACCGGTGTAAATGGAAAATTAGGCGTTACGCTTAATATTTACGATGGTAATGGAAACTACAATACGCCACCTACAACCGGCTTATTAACCAAACAGCGTACCCGGTTAAATGATTCCTCATCGGCAAATTTTGGCGAAACTAATTTCACCTATGATAGCTGGGGAAATCAAACAGGCATAACTACATTCAGTGGATACGGAACTGATAGTTCATCTCCCGCTTCGGGGGCGCGGATTATCAGCCGTTCTTATGATCCAACGTACAACACCTATATGACCAGCGAAACGAATTCGCTCAACCAGACCAGTACAACTGCCTATGATTTCAGTCTGGGTGTACCGACCAGTGTGACGGATGCCAATGGCATAACCACCAGCGCAGGGTATGATCATTTTGGGCGTTTGACCAGTGTTGTAGCCCCGGGAGACAGCACCGCAACCTTAAGTGTGGTTTACAACAATTATTCATCCGCCAGCTCTCCTTTCAATGTTCTATTGACACAAAAATTGGATGGCAGCCGGATTATGCAGGCAGCCCGGTATTACAGTGGATTGGGCAAATTGATCCAGAGTCAAACAATAAACGCTGAAGTAAATGGCGTAACCAAGAACATTGTGACTGACAGCCAGTTTGACATTATGGGCCGGATGACTAAACAGACAAAACCCTACACATATTCGGGTAGCGTGGTCTTCCAGCCTCAAACGTTCAGCCAGCCGGTTGTAACCACCACCTACGATAACCTCAGCCGGGTGAAGAGGGTATTGGATGCAAATGGTACCCATACTGACACCGAGTACGACGGGCTTACTACTATTCAGATCGATCCTAAAGGCAACACCACCTCGACAACCAGTGATGTGTGGGGACGCGTAATTTCTGTGACTCCTCCCACAGGGCCAGGTTTAAGCTACGAATATGATAAATCCAACCATCTGACTCGTGTCACCGAGGGTACCGGTACAGCGGAGAGCATTACCACGTTAAGTTACGATATGGGCGGGCGTAAAGTTGGGATGAGTGACCCGGATATGGGTAATTGGAGCTACAGTTACGATGCTCTGGGAAATCTGACCGGGCAAACAGACGCGCGCGGATGCAGTACAGACCTAAATTATGACCTGTTAAACCGGCCGACAGAAAAGTCATTTTCTGGTCCGGGTGCCTGCGGAAGCACAACAACGGTCTCGTATTACTATGATGGGAATGGTTTCAATTTTCTGGGTACATCCATTGGTGCCGGCACTGGCATGATAGGTCAGCGTACAGGTATGGTAGATGGATCCGGAGCTACGGTATGGAGTTATGATATCCGCGGCCGTAAGACACACGAGACAAAACAGATCTACAGCGACGATGATAAAACGCAGGCGCAGAATTTTGGAACCAGTTGGTCTTATAACAGTGCCGACCTGCCGGTGACATTGACCTATCCGGATGGTGAAGAAAATACCCTGGGTTACAACTCACAGGGCGCACTAAAAAGCCTGACGAAGAGTGATAATAGTTTCACATATGTCAAAGGATTGCTGTATGATGAAGCCGGCCGTTCAACCAGTTTGAATCTGGGCGATAGTGGCGGAAATCCCATTCTACAAAAAGCTTATACCTATTTTGACTGGTCAACCACAGATATTGGTGGAAAGCTGGAGACGCTGGCCACGACCAATAATTCCGGCCTGCTGTTGCAAGGGTTGACGTACGGGTACGACAAGAACGGAAATATCACCAGGATAAACAACTCTGCAGCCGGTGAGATCAGCGATTATGGATATGACGCGCTCAATCGGTTGACATCCAGCAATGTAACCGCCGGCGAAGGCGGCGCCAATATCTACCTGGAAAACTTCTACTATGACGAAGCCACAGGTAACCTGGCAAGCCGGGAGACCAATCAGGATCCCTTGAAGGGATACGATTATGACCCGGATCATAAGCATGCCGCCATACAGTTTGGCGATAACACCTATGAATATGACGCCAACGGAAATCAGGTTCAGCGGCATGTGCAGGCCGGTGATAGTTCGCTGGTATATGATGCCGAAAACCACATGGTTGAGGTAAACACCACCCCCACCCAAACCCCTACCACTACCGAAACCGTAACCGCCACTCCGGATACTTCAGGAACTCCGACAGAGACACCCACTCAAGATTTGACCGCAAGTGCTACACCGGAGGAAAGTGCTACCCCAACACCTACCCTGACAGAAATAATTGAAACACCCACTGATGAGACTCCGGAGGTAAGTGAAACACCTGTTGACGAGACCCCGGTAGGTAGTGAAACTCCATCTGGTGAAACGCCTGAAGCTGGTACCACACCAACCGATTCTGGAACTGAAAGTACAGAGACATCAGGCGTTACTGAAGTTACAGAAACCCCAACGTCGATTCCACCGGTTGAAAACACTCAGGCGGAAATACCAACTGAGACAGAAACCGCCACTCCTTTCGAGAGTTTGACCCCGTCTTTCACTCCCTCATTTACCCCAACTGAGACATCCACACCTACAACTGCTCCAACTAATACTCCCTCTTCGACCGCCACATCAACACACACTGTAACATTTACACCTACTGTGACCAACACAGCCACTATAACCAAAACTCCAACTTTGACCTATACCGCGTCAAAAACCAATACGCCGACATTCTCGCTGACACCCTCAAAAACCTCAACATCAACGAATACGGCTACAAATACACCAACCAATACTTTCACGCCTACTGCGAGCAAAACGCCGACGATCACATTAACGCCTACATCAAGTAAAACACCAACGAATACGGCCACACCGACTAAAACGGCAACACCCACTTTCACACGCACGGCCAGCAAAACGCCAACAAATACCTATACACCAACGGCAACGAAAACTGCCACATATACCTATACAGCGAGCAAGACGCCAACCTTCACCTATACACCTACGTCAAGTAAGACTCCAACTAGCACGTACACCCGCACTTCAACCAGAACTCCAACTGCCACCGCCACCGCCACGTTGCCCACGCTGGGAGGGATCAATAGCATATGCAACACAACTATGTTCACCCGGAGTGGTGGTGTATCGGCGGGATCAGCTGCCAGTGAATGCTATCTGGCACTTATAAATGGTAAGGTGACTAGCACAACATCGTTGGGAAGCTTCCAGAGCTTTGTACTGCGCTACTGGGATTACAGTGCAGGTACCCCGATCAGGATCAAAGTAGATGGAAATATCATCACCACCCTGGGAACAAATGCGTACGGCTGCGGGGATGTTGGTTGTAAAAAGGCATGGACTTCGCCGGTGTTTACTTACGGGCCGCATACCATCGAAATAAATGATACAACGACCAGTGCTTATGGTGCCCAGCTCATTTCCGTGACAAAATTAGGGATTAGCGCAACAGCAACCAATACACTGTCTCCCACAGTGACAGGCACACCCACTAATACCTTTACGGTGACGAATACCCCGACAATCACAAATACCGCGACTGCGACGTTTACCGCCACTCCTACGGTGACGAAAACATCAACCAACACCTCAACTCCGACCAGGACAGGGACATTTACCTATACTCCAACCGCTAGCAAGACACCGACCATCACATTAACATCCACTTCAAGTAAAACACCAACCATAACAGCATCGGCGAGTAATACAGCAACTTTCACGTACACGCCCAGTGCTACGAACACACCAACCAATACATTCACTCCTACGGCAAGTAAAACGCCGACAAATACTTCCACATCCACTTCGACAAATACACCAACTGCCACGGCTACAGCCACGTTGCCTGCCATTGGAGGCAATATCAGTGTGTGCGACACAACCAAATTCACCCGCAGCGGGGGAGTGTCATCGTCCACTTACGCGAGTGAATGTTACCTGGCACTTCAAAGTGGCAAGGTGACAAGCACCTCTGCCCTGGGCAGCTTCCAGAGTTTTGTACTGCGCTACTGGGATTACAGCATGGGTACCCCGCTCCGGATCAAGGTGGATGGAAATATCATTGCCACCCTTTCCACCAACGCGTATGGCTGCGGGGATGGCGGCTGCAAGAAATCATGGACTTCACCGGTGTTTACATACGGCGTACATACGATCGAAATCAACGATACCGCGTACAGCGAGTACGGTGCCCAGATCATAACTGTGGCATTATTCGGGCAGGCGGCTACCCCAACACCAACGGATACAGCTACCCCCACAATTACTCTTACCCCCACAGACGGGGCAACACCCACCCTTTCAGGCAGCGAAACTGCCACCCCGACGGCTACTGAAACCGCCACACCCACAACCTCGCCC
>JAEXOU010000012.1 GCA_023439125.1 Bacillota bacterium
TTGAAGTTAGAATCATGCGGTTCCAACTTGTTATGCGGTGTTAGCAGTCGTTTCCAACTGTTATCCCCCTGTATGAGGTAGGTTACCCACGCGTTACTCACCCGTCCGCCACTAAGTTTATTTCAATTCATCCGAAAACTTCATGAAATAAACTCCGTTCGACTTGCATGTGTTAAGCACGCCGCCAGCGTTCATCCTGAGCCAGGATCAAACTCTCAAATTAAAGTTTAATCTTTTCAGAACAATTGCTGACATCTAAGTTTGCCTTAATTGTCATCTTTGATTCCGTTTACTGATTTAGGGTTGTTTCAAATCTTTCGACTTAAAACAGTTCTATTTGTTAGCCTCTTGTTTTGCAAGCAAAACATTTACTAACTCGCCTAGTTTATTAACTAGGAATTCTCAACGAATTTCAAGGTTGTTTCACTGTTCAGTTTTCAATGTTCTTAGTTGCTGTTTTCTGTGTGACAGCTTGATTATTGTAACATTTAATCAAGTTTTTGTCAAGCATTTCTTTTAAGTTTTTAAAACTTTTTCTATTGTTTGACTAATGTTGTCATCTTAGACAGCTCAAACATTTTATCATGCAATTTTCATTCTGTCAAGCATAATTTTTAAGTTTTTCAAACTTTTTGAATTGTTTATACAATTCAATCTTTTTAGTAACTTTGACATCATATCATATTTGATTGATAATGTCTAGCTCCTTTTTCTGGAAAACGTTTTACATGTTTACCATTCAAAGAAGAACGGAGAATCAGGGATTTGAACCCTGGCGCCGCTATTAACGACCTACTCCCTTTCCAGGGGAGCCCCTTCAACCACTTGGGTAATTCTCCAAATGAGTCATTCTAGTAATCTGTTTTTTTGTGCATATTGGTAGAATATAAAAACCACCGATGAAATCTGGTGGCTATCTCGACTACTAATCAAGCAAAAATCCATACCATAATTCTTATTACAACAACTTATGTTGTTTAGCGGAGAAGGTGGGATTCGAACCCACGGACCTGTTACAGTCGCTGGTTTTCAAGACCAGTTCCTTAAACCACTCGGACACCTCTCCGGATGACGCTTAGTAAGTTTATCATAGAAAAAAGAACATGTCAAGTACTTTTCTATAGTTTTTTAAGCGAAAAACACTTGTAATTTTATCCATATTCCTCTTTCATAAAACATCAAAATATGTTGAACTTACATGAGACCACATGCCTCTATCACATATAAAAACCATTTGCCCAAACACTCGTATTTTCTAGTTATCATGCATCATAGCTTCCGCAATTATTAGATCTTCAGGTGTCGTAATCTTAATATTGTAATAACTACCACGTATCATGTGAATAGGATAATTTAGCATTTGCTCAACCACCATAGCATCATCGGTTACTTGTATTATGGATTGTTGCATAAGCTTATCATATGCTTTCAAAATTAGGCTATATTCGAAGGCCTGTGGTGTTTGAGTTATCCAAACATGATCGCGATTTGGCGTATCGATTACTGTTTGTACATGATTTACTATCTTAATTGTGTCTTTTGTAGGCATACCAACAACACAAGCTTTCTTGTCTCTAACAGCAACTAAAGTTTCATTTATTATCATAGGTGTTATAAATGGTCTTGCTCCATCATGAATCAATACATAGTCTGAACCGTTAATAACCTTTAATCCCTCATATACCGAATGATATCTCTCTTTTCCACCAGCAACAATTTGAATGACTTTATGAAAACGATTAGGAAGAACAATTTCCTTTTCTACAAATTGTTCTTCCCCTTGTTGAGTTACTAGAATTATTTGATCAATCTCACTATCATGAAATGCCTTGATTGAGTAATATAAAACTGGTTGATTAGCTATCAGAAGATATTGTTTTGCTATTTCACTATTCATACGCTTGCCTTGACCGGCAGCAAGTATAATAGCTGTTGTTTTACCCATAATCAACCTCCACTTATCTTTGTCCAATTTTAAGGTTTGGAATTGCATTCAAGTCAAGCCCACAAGTATTACCCTTAATATATTCATAATAAGCTGCACACCCAATCATTGCCGCATTATCAGTGCAATAGATTGGTGATGGTGAATAAAAGGATAAGTTGTTTTTCTCGCAAGCTAAAATCATTGCCTCTCGCAATGCAGAATTTGATGCAACTCCACCGGCGATCGCCACTTTTTTCATTCCATATTCTTTTGCTGCCAACATTGTTCTTGATACTAGCACGTCAACAACTGCTTCTTGAAATGAAGCAGCAATATCTTCGTTATTTACAACTTCGTTTTTCATTGTACAAGAATTTAGATGATTTAGTACTGCAGATTTTACACCACTAAAACTAAAATCAAACGGACATCCCTCAATATGGGCACGTGGGAATATAATCGCGTGCTTATTTCCCTCTTTCGCTAATTTATCAATCTTAGGTCCTCCTGGATAGCCGAGACCGATTGCTCTCGCCACCTTATCATAAGCTTCACCTGCTGCATCATCGTGTGTTCGACCTACAATCTCATACTCTCCATAGTCTTTTACCAAAACTAAATGAGTGTGACCACCAGATACAATTAGGCATAAAAAGGGTGGCTCTAAATCCTTATTTTCGATATAGTTAGCTGAAACGTGTCCTTCAATATGGTGCACACCAACCAATGGTAATTTTGTTGCATATGCAATTGCTTTTGCCTCAGCCACACCAACTAGTAGTGCTCCTACTAGACCTGGACCATAAGTTACCGCGATTGCATCTAAACCATCAAGCCTTACATCTGCTTCATCTAAAGCTTCTTGAATTACTTGATTTATCTTTTCTATGTGTTTACGTGAAGCAATCTCTGGAACAACTCCACCATACAATGTATGCAATGCAATTTGAGAAGAAATTACATTAGATAAAACCTCTCTTCCATTTTTAACAACTGACGCTGCTGTTTCATCACAAGAAGATTCTATCGCTAAAATATATATATCTTTTTCCATTTGTGTCACACTCTTTCTGCTCGTATTCATTTTACATATCTTCTATATCTGCTAATTGCCAACCGTGAATCTTCCACTGACCTTCTTCATTTTTTATCAAAACAAATTCTTCACACGTCTTATTATAAGTGGTTGCTTCCCTTAGAGTGAAAGTCGCCAAGATTCTAGAGAAATTGTCACCATTATCCGACCATTCAATTACGTTATCACCTGAATCAATTGCATAACTAACCACTTCTCGATCCACGCTCTTATATTCTTCTACTTCAGATAATAAATTATTGATATATTCATCTTGTGGATTTTTTTCTAGAAGCTCTTCAGAATATAGATTTAGCATTAGCTTACCTAAAGATGTAGTTTGTTCTTCCTCTAGTTGTTCCCCTCCATGAATGCACTTCACAATTCTACTATACAGCTTTATAACTTCGCGAGCTGTTGGTGGATACTCCGAAGTTATATCTTTACTGAGTAGTTTTTCTGCTTCTGTCTGCTCAACTATAATCTCTGAATGATCTTCAACTTCACGTTTTGAAAAATATACAAACGCGCCAAAAATAACACATACCAAAACACACATTGTAAAAACTGTTTTGACAGAGCTTTTCTTTGAACGTTTCATAGATCCCCCTTCTTTCCTATTCATTTTTATCGAACTCAATTGTTATGCTCTTACCATCTTTACCTGCTCTTGTTCTCGCAAAGATTGATTTTGTTTCCTTCATATATTCTTCTGGTCGAACTAAGGAAGGACTGTAATGTGTTAACCATAACTCCTTCACATGAGCTTCCTTTGCAAGACTAGCGGCCTCATAAAAAGTCATATGCTTATTTTCATTCGCATTTGTTTGTTTTTCTTTTTCCCCATACATTCCTTCACAGATAAACAAATCAGCACCGAATGCTTTTTCTGAAATCTGAGGAACCGGCCTTGAATCAGTGCAATAAGTGAGCTTAATTCCTTTTCGCTCTGGTCCTAATATCATATCTGGAGTAAAATACCGACCATCTTCTTCAATTGTCAATCCTTTTTGCAATCGATTCCAGTACATCTTAGGCACATTATTCTCAATGGCTTTTTCTGGTATAAATCGACCAGTACGTTTCACCATTACATTATAACCATAACATACTACATTGTGATTCACACGAAATGCTTCAATTACATAGTCATTTATCTTAAACGTTTCACAAGATTGTGTTAACTCTAGATACTTTAATTCAAATGGTAGTTCCGGTGCAATTACACGTAAAGCTGATACAACCCTTTCTAAACCTTTTGGTCCAATCAAGGTAACAGGCTCTGTTCGTTCTGCATTTCCCATGGATAAAAGCAAACCAGGTAATCCACTAATATGGTCTCCATGATAATGTGTAAAGCATATGATATCAATGGGGTGAAAACTCCATCCCTTTTCACGTATTGCAATTTGTGTTCCTTCTCCACAATCTATTAAAAGACTACTTCCATTAAGTCTTGTCATACATGCAGTTAACCATCTGCCTGGTAGTGGCATCATACCACTCGTTCCTAATAAACATACATCTAGCATTAATAATTCTCCATTCGTAACCCTTAGGTGTCTTCTATCTTTCTTCCTTTATCTTGACCTCATCTTAGCATATTATACAAGCTGAGGCAAGTTATTCTTGTCAAGCAAGCCCTCAACTTCCTATTGTTTTGCAACCAGAATTCAGAGAAATTTCCAAATTAAGATTAGGGTGTCAAAATTACTTTCTATAGCTTCACTCATCATTTTGCACATACATCGACTTGCTAAGGATGGGATAACAAACATAATTTAGGAGCATACTGTTATGAAGTCGTCGGTACTTTGGGCCTGTATTTTAGGCCCTTACGTACCGTTACGAACTTCATTCAAGCGAAAGCGTGTTGCAGATAAATTATGTTTGTCATCCCATACTCATAACATTTCTTTGTGCAAAATGATATCAGACACTAAATAATAATAGTGTTTTGCTTGCAAAACACACGCGCCAAGCGCGGTCGCGTAAGCGACATCTTCCTATCGCGCTTGTGTGCATCATAGCGTCCTTCCTTTGGGACGCTTTTTTATGTAATAGGGAAGTTCATAGAACTTTCCTATTACATAAAAAAGAAGCATTATAGAGCTACTGCCCTATAACACTTCCTTTTTTTCTGATACTTCTACTGGTATCTTAAATTGTGATATCATGTGGTCATAACAACTCTCACACATTGTAAACTTATGAGTTTCAAGGTCACGGCTCGAAAAGAATCCCCATTCCTTTGTCGCCTGAAAAGCGTCTTCTTGTAATATGCCCTTCTCTACGTGCAAGGTTCTCCCACAAACATTGCAGATTAGCGCACTTTTCTTTCGTTCCTTAGTCAAATGAGCCATTGCGCATTCCTCCACTTCCTCATTATACATGTTAACTTATCTTTCTCACAGTGGTAATCACTGTAAATGGAAAATCTTAAATCCCCCTAGATTCTCCATATAATTCGTAAACACATTCCTAGTAAACATCAATTATTCATATTTCCACATAATCATTGCATCTTCTCTTGGATGAGAGTAAAAACCCTTACGTATCCCTGCTTCTTCAAACCCAAGTTTCTCATAAAGTTTTATCGCAGGTTCATTACTAACACGCACTTCTAATGTTGTTGCTTCCACATTCATTTGCTTTGCATAGGCTAGAAGTTCCTCTAACATTTGTGTAGCAACTGCTTTCCCCCGATGCTCTGGAGCCACACATACATTAGTAATCTGTCCTTCACCTGCTACTTCCCAAAGACCACAATATCCTAATATTGCTTCTTCGTCTTCGGCAACAAGATAAATATGATTCGGTGTTTCCACCTCATTTAAAAAGCTATCTCTACTCCATGGTTCTGAAAATACTTCAGCTTCAATTTTGGCAACCACATCAACATCGATAGCCTCCATCTTTCGAATAATCATTTTTCTTTCGTAACCTCCCTCCGTTCCCGCTCGGCCTGGGAGAGTCTCAAATATTCCGGCTGATGTTGCGCAGCTGTTTCTATCATACCTTTTTTATAATACTCTATCGCTAATGCTCCAATTGCTGCAGCACGTTGTTTATTTAAATGACTTGGTGCAAAATAATACGGAACTTTCGTTAATGTCTCCAGCTGTTGTCGATAACAATTCACACCATCACCCAAATAAACAACTGGTTTTCCACAAAGATTAACCTTGTCCACAATTTCAGTAATATCCATTACTTGCTGTTCTTGAATAACATTCATTACGTCGCGTTGGAACTCATACAAACCAGTATACACCTGGTTACGTCTTGCATCCATTAAAGGACAAACAATAGAATTGCATCCAAAAAGATTATAAGCAAGACCATCTACTGTCGGAACGCCAATTAATGGTTTATTCAAAGCTAAGCCTAAACCTTTCGCAGTCGCTGAACCAATTCGAAGTCCAGTAAATGACCCTGGACCCTTAGCCACAGCAATTGCATCGATATCATGTAACTCAAGCTCAATCATTTGCACAATTTCATCTAGCATAGGAAGTAAGGTCTGTGAATGAGTTTTTTTATAATTTACAGTATATTCAGCCAACAAAGAATCTTCTGTTACAATTGCAACAGAAGCCACTAAGCCAGAGCTATCAAGTGCTAATATCTTCATAATGTGATTCCTTCCTCGTCTACCGTAATTTTGCGATAGTTGAATCCTTTATCGAGTGCTTTCTCGATCGTAATACAAGTAAATGATTGAGGTAGCAATTCTTGAATTAGGCTCGCCCATTCAATTAGACAAACTCCCTCTCCAAAAAAATAATCCTCATATCCGATTTCATCCATCTCTGATATATCCGCGATTCGGTATACATCGAAGTGGTATAGTGGCAACCGTCCTTCTTCATATACTTGTACTATTGTAAATGTTGGACTACTTATCGGTTCCTTAATTCCAAGACCTTTTGCAAAACCTTGCGTAAAAACGGTTTTCCCGACTCCAAGATCACCATTCAAGCAAAAAACCTGGCCACATTTAGCCGCCTCACCCATCTTCTTTCCTATTTGAAAGGTATCCTCTGTTGTAAAGCTTTCTATTACCATAACTTTTCCTCTTTTATCTTATCTTAACAATGCCTTTTGCGTTTTTCTTTATTAATTCACGCATTTGTGGACATTGATTTTCAAATCCTTCCTTTGGAAGAATGTGTGCACGGTTAAGTGACATGTAGAAATAGAAATCTTTCTTTGTTTCAACAATTTTATAGATATCATCCCAAGCAAGTACCATCTCTTCTTCTTTAAGACGGACACATACTCCTGTTTCATTCACCTTATAGTCAAGCGGCTGTTGAAACATTGGTGTTAACTTTACTTGCTTTGCCGCTTTGTAATACAACAAAATAGGTTGTATCACTGTAAATAAAGCAGCTATGAGAATAAGAAGTACTTTATTGAATGCATATCCTCCATCTGCGCCACTAAACAATAACACTATAGCACCAATACTTATGACAAGATTAATTATACCACGAATACCACCGTAGGAATACTGCATCAAAAAGCGATACATATCACTAACCTTCGTCTGATAACTAAATACAATTTCTTTCGAATGTTCGTTTTCCATAATACCTCCTTGTACTTAAGTATACCGAAAAAAAGATGCCATTAAACCTATTGTTTAACCAAATAATGGGTATCAATGGCATAACAACATCGTAATCTATGCATTCTACTGCAATTATATCAGATAAAATAAAAATTTCAAGAGTAGCCTTTCACAGTTACTGATTAGCTACTTTAAGAATATGACTGATTTTTTTATAGATAATTACTGTTACAACCGATACTATGCCATACTTCATAAGATTAAATGGAGTCACCCCAAATAATATAAAGCTTGATAGTCCTTGAATCGAGGAATTCACCTTCGTTCCCTCCCCAATTAAGTAATCCATCGTTTGACCATAGCTTAAGTTCATATCGGGTCCCATTAACTGTGCATATTTCGGAAGTAAGACAAACGCATTTAAAACACCACCAACAAAAGATGCAACTATAGTTCCTATGCATAAACCCATAATAGCGTTCTTTCTATTCTTTCGTAACATATAAAGGAATGCAGATGGAATAACAAAAGAACTTCCAATTAGAAAATTGGCGAACTCACCAACAAAAACAGATGACGTTCCATGAATAACTAGATTCAATATGATTTTGATTAATTCTATTGTCAAACCTGCAACCGGTCCCAAGGCAAACGCTCCAATAATTACTGGCAGCTCACTAAAATCAAGTTTATAAAACCCAGGCAAAAAGCCTATAGGGAATTCAAATAGCATAAGTACTACTGCTATTGATGATAACATTGCAATAATAATCATTCTCTTAATCTTATGATCATCTTGTTGCCTTTTTATATTATGCTTCTTAGAAAGTATGATTTCTGACCCATATGCAGATAAGACCACAACTGCAACAATGGTAACACATAAGAACAGAAAACCTAAATTTGAACTTGCTAAGTTAGATAATTCATTGAAATTATTCATATGCTCTCCTTTTTTCAAGGACATTCTACTCATTACGCGTCCTTATCTTTGGACACTTTTATGATATAGGTAATACGTAAGAAGCTCCTATATCATAAAAACCCCCCGATGATATTCATCGAGGGATAATATTGACTTATGTCTGCTAATATCCAAACTAATGATGAAGTCGAAATTTATTTAATTAAGAATCATCGATAGCTGAATTCTCTTTTTTGGTACGTCAACACTTAATACTTTTACTTCTACAATATCACCAACACTTACTACATCGAGAGGATGTTTTACAAACTTTTGACGAGACAATTGTGAGATATGAACCAAACCATCTTGATGAACTCCTATATCGACAAATGCACCAAAATCGATAACATTACGTACAGTACCTTTCAGAATCATTCCTTCTTTTAAGTCCTTCATCTCAAGTACATCCGTACGCAAAATTGGTTTTGGCATCTCATCACGTGGATCTCTTCCTGGCTTTTCGAGTTCTTTCATAATATCTGTTAATGTAATCTCGCCAATTCCAAGTTCCTTTGCCATTGATTTCTTATCTTTAACAAGCTGGCTTATGGAAGCTAAACGATCCGTTGATTCTGCAGATGCATCCACTTTCACGTCTTCTTTTACAGCCTCAGATGCTACAGAAGCTTTCATTCCACCACTTGCTTGCATTGCACTCATCAATGCCTGTCCCATCACAGTATTTGTATTACGTAACTGAATATTTTTGCTCTGACGTTCATTACGATTTCTCTTTGGAACCTGCTTTTCTTCTTTCTTAGATTCCTTTGCTTCTTTCATCGCTTGTTTCTGTTTTGCCTGCATCTCTTTCAAATCTTTTACTGTAAAGCCGAGAGCGGATAATAGCTTTTCTGCTGCCTCGTAAGACTCTGGATGAACACTTGTTGCATCTAATGGATTGTCTCCATCATTGATACGTAAAAATCCAGCACATTGTTCAAATGCTTTTGGTCCAAGCTTTGCTACCTTAAGTAACTGTTTACGATTTTCAAACTTGCCATTTTCCTCACGGTAAGTCACAATATTTTTAGCTATTACTTTCGAGATACCTGAGATATATTCAAGCAATGACGCTGAAGCTGTGTTTAAATCTACGCCTACTTTATTGACACTATCTTCAACTACACCAGATAATGCATCACTTAACTTCTTCTGATTCATATCATGTTGATACTGTCCAACCCCAATCGATTTTGGATCGATTTTTACCAATTCAGCTAAAGGGTCTTGTAAACGTCTTGCAATGGATGCTGCACTTCGCTGACCTACATCGAAATTAGGGAATTCTTCTGTAGCTAATTTACTAGCAGAATATACAGATGCACCTGCTTCATTTACAATGACATAAGATACGTTCTCATCCATTTCCTTTAACATTTCAACAATTACCTGTTCTGATTCACGTGAAGCTGTACCATTACCAACTGATATCAATGTTATGTTATATTTCTTAATCAGATTTTTTACTATCTCTTTTGTCTTTTCAACCTTAAACTGTGGAGCTGTTGGATATACAACAACCGTCTCAAGTACCTTACCAGTTGGGTCCACTACTGCCAGCTTACATCCTGTACGAAATGCTGGATCCCATCCTAAAACATACTGTCCTGTAATCGGAGGCTGCATTAATAGCTGGGTTAGATTTTGACCAAATACCTTAATTGCGCCATCTTCCGCTTTTTCAGTTAAATCATTACGGATTTCTCGCTCAATGGCTGGAGCAATCAATCGATCATAGCTATCAGCAACAGCATTAGCTAACACCTCATTTGTGTACTCATTATTTTTTGTAATAATCTTGCCATTTAAATAAGTTAGTATACGGTCTCGTGGTGCTACCACCTTTACGTTTAAGAATTTCTCTGATTCTCCACGATTTAAAGCTAATACACGATGTCCTGCAATTTTATTAATTTTTTCACTAAACTCATAATATAACTCGTAGACAGATTCTGCTTTTGCATCTTTGGCTGTGGCAGTCAAACTACCTTCTTCTGCTGTCAGCTTACGAATATAAATACGGTAATCTGCTTCATCTGAGATCGTCTCTGCAATAATATCTAACGCACCTTCAACTGCTTCTTGTGCTGTCTTCACTTCTTTTTCTTCTGAGATATATTTTAACGCTTCCTCTAATACAGGTTTTGTTGCATCCTGTGCCAATATATATTTTGCAAGTTCTTCTAATCCCTTTTCCTTTGCTATGGTAGCTCTCGTTCTTCTCTTTGGTCGATAAGGACGATATAAATCTTCAACGACTACTAGGGTTTGAGCTTCTAGAATTTGTTTTCTCAGTTCTTGCGTCATCTTCCCTTGGTCTTCAATACTTGAAATAACCGTTGCTTTCTTGTCTTCTAAATTTCTAAGATAAGAAAGTCGTTCTGAAAGATTTCTTAATACTTCATCATTTAAGGAACCTGTTACTTCCTTACGATAACGTGCAATAAAAGGAATTGTATTTCCCTCATCAATTAATTGAACCGTAGCTTCTACCTGTTCTAATCTTATTCCAAGTTCATCACTTAATTGTTTTAAAATGTTCATATTTCCTCCTATGCATATTACAAACTTATTTGTAATAGTGCCTGCATCGAATGCGCAAGTTTCTCTACTAACGTATTCTTTTGCTTATTTTAATTATTCTATCATTAATTGTTTACAAGTGCAAGATAATGACTTATACGCTTCGAAATCCCAATTCATACAATGCGGCATAATTTCCACGTAATTTCATTAGTTCTTCATGTGTTCCTTGTTCCGCAATTCCATCATCAGTTAAAACAATAATTGTCTTTGCATTCCTGATTGTAGATAAGCGATGTGCAATAACAAACGTAGTTCGGTTCTTAGACAGCTTCTCTAAGGATTCCTGTACTACCTTCTCACTTTCATTATCAAGTGCAGAAGTTGCTTCATCAAAGATGAGAATCGGTGGATTCTTTAAAAATACTCTTGCAATACTCAATCGTTGCTTCTGACCACCAGATAACTTAATTCCACGTTGCCCAATGTAAGTTTGATAACCATCTGGCAAGCTTTCGATAAATTCATGTGCATTGGCATTTTTAGCAGCTTCCATCACCTCTTCCATTGTTGCATCCAAATTACCATATCGAATGTTATCTGCAACCGTACCAGCAAAAAGATATACATCCTGTTGTACCATACCAATATGCTTTCTCAGGGAATTGAGCTTAATGTTTCTTATATCCTGTCCATCAATTAAAATACTTCCATTCGTAACATCATAAAATCTTGGAATTAGGCTACAAAGCGTCGTTTTACCAACACCCGAGGAACCAACTAGTGCAACATATTCACCTGCAGATACATTAAGATCGATGTTTTTAAATACATCTGTTGTTGTATCTTGATAACGAAACGCAACCTGTTTGAATGTTATTTCACCTCGAACATTTACTAAATCCATCGCATTCGGTGTGTCTACGATATCTGGTTTTGTCTCTAATATCTCCATAAATCTAGAGAATCCAGTAATACCGCTTTGAAATTGCTCTGTGAAATTAATCAGTTTACGTACCGGTTCAATAATATTACTTACGTATAGAAGAAATGTTAACATATCACTTATTTCAATTCCACTTGTTGCTATTAAAATACCGCCTCCAACAATAACAGCAACATTGATTAAACTCGTGAATAAAGATAATCCAGAATGAAATGTCGCCATCTGCCAGTATGCATGGTCTTTACTCTCCACGAATCTACTGTTTCCCGAATGAAACTTCTCTATCTCTTTTGCTTCATTCGCAAAGGATTTCACGACACGAATCCCAGAAAGATTATCTTCAATTTGTGCATTAATATCCCCAATGCATTCACGATTTTTACGAAAAGCTCGATTCATACGGTTCTTCATAATATAGGCAAATATGCCCATGATCGGTAAAAATGTGAATAAAATTAATGTCAGTTTCCATTCAATTCTCACAAGTATAATGAAGGCACCAAAAAACTTAATTATTGAAATTACAATATCTTCTGGACCATGATGACATAATTCAGTAATATCGAATAAATCATTTGTGATACGTGTCATTAACTGACCAGTTTTCTGATTATCATAGAAGTTGAAGGACAATGTTTGAAAATGAGTGAAGATCTCATTTCGCATATCAAATTCCATCTTAGCTCCCATCATATGACCTTTATAGGCGACATAAAAATTACAAAATAATTCGATTAATGCCAAGCCTAACATTACTGCAGCCAGCTTAATTATTATTCGTACTGCTTCATGAATCTCATAATTAATTAAGACCGTATTTGTTATATAGCGAACAATCATTGGATAAATAAGTGATATGATTGCGACAAGAAGTGCACAGAACAAATCCGAAAAAAACAGCATCTTATATGGCTTATAGTAGGATAAGAATTTCTTTGCTCTTAGATTCATAATTATCTCCTTCATACAATAATCTAATTATAAGTGTTGATTATACACATATGTAAAATATTTGTAAAGCAAAGAAGAAAGTGGTTTCCATGCCAAAAATCCTCACGTACGTTGTACAAAATGAGGTCAAACATAAAAAGCGTTTCATAAACAATGTTCTGTACTTTACGTACTCGCATAGTCTATGAACGCTTTTATTATTTCACATTATCTTGATAACTTCTTTGACATCTCAAACAAATACTCATCCAAATCCTTCTTCATGGCTAATGCTTCATTAATATCATAATCCACAAATTCTCCATGACGGTAAGCAACAACACGATTACTTCCACCACGAGTTAAGATATCAACTGCTTTTGCACCCATAGCTGAGGCATATACTCGATCCTTACAGGTTGGGCTTCCACCTCTTTGAATATGTCCAATGATTGTTGCTCTAGTTTCCATACCAGTTGCAGCTTCAATACGTTTCGCCATCCCATAGGAATCGCCAACACCTTCCGCATTTACAATGATATGATGTTTCTTACCTATTTTACGTTTTTCTATAATATTGTTAATAATTCTCTGTTCATCACGATCATAACGCTCGGTAGTTAATATATCCTCTGCACCATTGGCAATACCACACCATAATGCAAGATATCCTGCGTTCCTACCCATTACTTCGATTATACTGCAACGTTCATGTGAAGTTGATGTATCACGAACCTTATCAATTGCCTCCATTGCTGTATTTACAGCTGTATCAAATCCAATTGTATATTCTGTACAAGCAATATCAAGATCGATTGTTCCTGGTACCCCAACTGTATTAATGCCTCTTGCTGCCAATTGTTTCGCTCCTTGGAAGGAACCATCTCCTCCAATTACAACAAGACCGTCAATACCATATTTTTTGCAGATTGCAGCTGCTTTATCCTGACCTTCTTTTGTCATCATCTCAGGGCAACGTGCAGTATATAGAATTGTACCACCACGTTGTATAATATCAGCTACACTCTTAGCATCCATATCTATAATATCTTCCTCTAATAAACCTGTATAACCTCTGCAAATGCCTTTTACCTTTAAGCCATTAGCAAGTGCAGTACGAACAACTGCGCGAATAGCCGCATTCATTCCCGGTGCATCCCCACCACTAGTAAGTACACCGATCGTCTTAACTTGTTTTTTTGTGTTCGCCATTGTTTTACCTCCGAAAATTATATCGAAATATTTTTACATAATGAATACCAATTTCAAAGTTTTGCTTAACTTTAATCATTGTAAACCATGCGTATTTGTTTTTCAATACTCTTTTCACCAAGAAATAGACTTTTTACAACACTTTTTTCTCCATTTTTTAGTTTTTTCCTAATAAAAGCATTTAAATTGTAAAAGGAAGTATTTACAGCTTATATAAAACCTTCACATTTTCTTCCGAAAACTTTTCGTAAAATTGATTCCTAAGTTCCAAATTCCATTCCACTGACATGCTTTTTGGCAAACGTTTTACGACCTTTTCCTTCTCACAGAATATGACAACCTGATCTATTCCATCATATGGCTGAATGAGACGATTCAGTGTTTGCTCTTGTGATAAAAATTGTTCTTTATCTGCAAACTTAATCCAAATCTCACGAGGTATCTCATCAAAAGGAATGATACTCTGACAAATCATCTTTGCTGGTTTATCTTCTTCAACTGCGATCTTACCTTGAATTAAAACTCGCTTATCTACCTCAATTATATTTTTATATTTCTCATAATCACGTGGAAAAACAATAATCTCTACTACACCAAACATATCCTCCAATGTAATAAATGCCATAACACTATTTGTTCTAGTAGTTTTTAAGGTACGCGAAGTAATCATTCCACCTAAGGTTTCTACATTCCCATCTTGAACTCTCACTTTATTTGTCTCTTCATCGATGACAAAATCCGCTGTATTCACTGTAGCATTTTTCTTAAGAAGCTGCTCATATGCATCAAGTGGATGCCCACTAACATAGATTCCTAACACTTCTTTTTCAAATGCTAACTTTTCTTCCATGGTATATTCCCCAACATTCGGCATTGGGTACTGATCTTGTTCTACTTTTGCATCACTATCAAGATCAAATAAGGACATTTGACCTGTCATAGCACGCTTTCTTTCTTGTGCTACACCATCTAATATTTGCACATAGATATGCATTAACTGCTTTCTTGTTCCAGGTAAACTATCAAATGCACCGGATTTAATAAAACTTTCGATTGTCCTCTTATTTACTTCTTTATTGGATAAACGGGAAGAAAAATCTTTTAGGCTAGTAAACAAGCCATTCTCTTCTCTTTCATGAACGAGTGCATCAATCACCGGGCGTCCTAAGCCTTTTATTGCGTTCAATCCATAACGAATATAACCATCCTTTACTGTAAATGAAGCATATCCTTCATTTACATCCGGTGGCAACAGTTTAATTCCCATTTGGCGACAAGTATAAATATATTCTGCAACTTTTGTTGGATTATCTATAACTGATGTCATAAGTGCAGCCATAAATTCAACTGGATAATAACATTTTAAATATGCCGTTTGATAAGAAACAACTGCATATGCTGCAGCATGTGATTTATTAAATGCATACTTTGCGAAATCTGTCATCTCATCATAAATATGATTTGCTACTTTTTCTGGTATTCCTTTTGCGATACATCCAGGAACCCCTTCTTCGACATTCCCATATACGAAATTCTGACGTTCTTTCTCCATAACAGAAGCTTTTTTCTTGGACATTGCACGTCGTACCAAATCACTTCGCCCAAAGCTATAACCAGCCAATTCACGTACAATTTGCATTACCTGTTCCTGATATACGATACAACCATAAGTTGGAGCTAATATTGGCTCTAACTCTTTACACTCATATTCAATACTATCCTGCTTTTGCTTTCCTTGAATATATTTCGGTATAAAATCCATTGGACCCGGGCGGTATAAGGAGATTCCAGCAATAATATCCTCTAAGGAACTTGCTTTTAATTCCTTCATAAAGTTTTTCATACCAGTACTTTCTAACTGAAAGATACCTTCTGTTTTTCCTGAAGCAATTAGTTCAAAAACCTTACTATCATTATAGTCAATCTCATCTATTTTTAGTACGTTTTCAGTACTCCGACTTTGATTCACGATATTTACTGCATTCTGTATTACTGTTAATGTTCGAAGACCTAAAAAGTCCATCTTTAATAAACCAAGCTCTTCTAGTGTGGTCATTGTAAACTGAGTTGTAATCGCATCTTCTGAACCACGAGACAAAGGAACATATTCATCAACTGGAGCGTTACTTATAACAACACCTGCAGCATGCATTGAAGTATGTCTTGGTAAGCCCTCCAAACGTTTTGACATATCAATTAAGTAATTGATTTCCTTATCATTTTGATATAATTTTCTCAAATCAGGATTTATTTCAAGTGCACGATCGATTGTAATATTTAACTCTGTTGGAATCATCTTTGCAACAACATCGACAGAAGCATACGACATATCCAATGCTCTTCCAACATCTCGAATAACTCCACGTGCAGCCATTGTACCAAAAGTTACAATCTGAACTACTTTATCTTTTCCATATTTACTAACTACATAATCGATAACTTCTTGTCTACGTTCATAGCAAAAATCGATATCAATATCAGGCATAGTGAGTCGCTCTGGATTTAAAAAACGTTCAAACAATAGACTATAACGAATTGGATCTATATCCGTGATTTCAAGACAATAGGAAACAACACTACCTGCAGCACTTCCCCTTCCTGGTCCTACAGCAATTCCATGGTCTTTTGCGTACTTGATAAAATCCCACACAATCAAGAAATAATCAACAAAGCCCATGCCATGAATTGTATCCAATTCATAGTGAAGTCGATCCCATAACTCCTGTGAAGGAGTTTCATATCGGCGTAATAAACCTTCCGAACATAGTTTATTCAAATATTCCCATGCTGTATATCCTGTAGGTACGTCATACTTAGGAAGTTTATAGTTACCAAACTCAATTGAAACATTACAACGTTTTGCAATCTCACCTGTATTCTCAATTGCTTCAAGCGCATAAGGAAAGAGTGCTTTCATCTCTTCTGGCGATTTCATATAGAATTGACCGCCTTCGTAACGCATACGGTCCTCATCCTGTACTTTCTTTTGTGTTTGAATGCACAATAGAATATCATGCGCTTGGGCATCTGAAGCCAATGTATAATGAATATCATTTGTTACAACTAGAGGAATCTTTGTTTCTTCATGAAGTCGTAACATCCCCTGATTTACTTGTTTTTGTTCTGGATAACCATGATCTTGTAACTCTAAGAAAAAATTACCCTCTCCAAAAATTTCTTGTAAACGATAGGCTGATTTTTTTGCTTCCTCATACATACTACGGCGTAAAGAAACTGATACTTCTCCCGCAAGACAAGCTGATAAAGCTATAATACCTTCATGAAATTGCTCTAATATCTCATAATCAACACGAGGTTTATAATAAAAACCTTCCGTAAAGCCACGGGATACAATTTTCATCAAGTTGTGATATCCTATATTATTCTCAGCTAATAAAACCAAGTGATAGTAACGGTCATCTGATACGTTGCCTTCCTTATCAAATCTGGAATTAGGTGCCACGTAAATTTCACAACCTATGATTGGCTTAATTCCCTCCGCTATACAAGCACGGTAAAAATCGATTGCACCATACATTACACCGTGATCGGTAATTGCAAGAGAATCCATTCCAAGCTCTTTTGCTCTTGCCGCCATCTCTTTGATCTTACCAGAACCATCAAGCAAGCTATATTCTGTATGAACGTGTAAATGTGTAAAACTCATATATTGTCCCTTCTTTATTAATGAACGCATACTTATAGCGTTGTAATCTTTTTAGTTATTAATAATCGTAATTGTTCGAAAATATCGAAAGTACGATGAGAATAGCTACTCATCGTACTTTAAATTATTCTAAAGGCGGTCTCGACGAATCAATTACTGTTGATAGATCAAATAAGTCTGCAAGTCGTTCCGGATACATCAACATTGCTTGTCCATCTAAAGGACGACGTTGCATTCGAACATAATCCTTCTTTATCTGCATCCATGGTTTTGCCTCCACTCCACAAAAGATGTTAAAACCACTTGCTTTTAGATATTTATATTTTGCATTATCATAAGTTTTAATTCCATTCTGAATATCGATACCATAAGGATAAATGTAAATATCCGTTTCTCCAACTAATGCACCAACATTCTCACGCCAACTATTAGTATCATGTTCTAAAAAACCTTGTGTGCACTCTGCCATATCTCTATGTCCATTGCTATGGCATGCAAACTCCCAACCATATTCCCTCATCACTTTTGCGATTTGAATTACAGTCTGTTTGTCCTGTTCATAAGTTTTTGAGTCTTTCGATGCAGGGTCAGTTCGATATCCAAGTGTTCCTTCATATCCTGTCAAAGCAATAATTCCTCTAGCTCCTTTATATGAAAAATCAGGGTGTTCTTCAATAAAACTTTCAAGTACAGGAATTAAATCGAAGTCACCTATTTGACTTGTGCCATCCTCAGATATAATTTCAGTGGAAGGTCGACCTTTGGAATCTATCACCACTCTTGTTGCAAATCCATCCCCATCCATATAGTCATAATAATTTACATCATCCTGTGATAGAACAAATGGTTTTTTATCTGGTGGAAGCATAATATTACCTTCTGCAAAGGAGATTGTGCCATCGTCCTTTTTCACCTGTTGAACTATATCATGAATACTAACTAATACATAACCTGATTCATACATCTGTCTCATCATCTCTTTAAATTCTGAGATTGTAGTCATATAATAGTTATAACCACTCGATTCATAGGAAGCGAATGCTTTTTCAGTGTCATAAATCAAGGAGTGAAAGAAGATATGATTGATTTCTGCTGCTGAGTTATATGCACCAAAAGGTTCACATTTTGCCTTTTCTGTCTCATAATCTGCAATCGCACTCACAAATTCTTTTATATTACTATAATTCTCCCCATAACCTTTAATATAGTTAATGGCCCCATCATAATCATACTGAAGCGCTAATACTTCTGCAGTCTTTAGATATTCTGCTTGTTTCTCTTTTTCTAACACTTCTTTCTCCTCTTTTGGAGTAAGTGTCGGAGATATATTTACTGTGAAGGAAGGAGTGATATTTTCTACTACTTGCTGATTTTTTTGTTCTTTCGATTCGATCAATTGAATCATGGCCAATCCAATCACTAAAATTGTTAATATTAGCCCTTCAATAATTAATATCTTGGTCAATCTGTGTATTGTAACTCTTTTCGCTTGCTTCTTAGATGTCTTCTTTACTTCCATCCTCATCTACCCCCTTATAGCGTTGCAACCACAAATATGAATCACAAACACCTGATAAAAAGTTCGCTCCACAAAGTTTATATATTAATTATATCAGCACGAACACTTATTCGCAATGAGTATCTTTGAATTGCTTTAAATATAGAATTAGCTTGTCATTTTGCACGTAAATAGACTCGCTGAAAATGGGATGACAAACATAATTTAGGAGCATACTGTTATGAAGTCGTCGGTACTTAGGCTCTTATGTACCGTTACGAACTTCATTCAAGCGAAAGTGTGTTGCGGATAAATTATGTTTGTCATCCCATATTCCTAAAATCCCTTGTGCCAAATGACATCTGAACAAGGAAATAACAAAGCCCAGCGTTAGCTGGGCTCTATCGATTATTTACCACATAAATACTTCTCTATATTTTCCATTGCAATATCTTCATCTAAACCATCGGTTGTTACAGTAATTTCTTCTCCTGCTGGGAGACCTAAACTCATCATACCCATGATACTCTTTGCATTCACTTTTTTATCTTCACACTCTACGTACACATTACTTTCATATTGGCTTGCTACTTGAACTAATAGAGCTACCGGTCTTGCTTCTAATCCTGTTGGTATTTTAATTACAATATTTTTCGAAATCATTGTTTCCTTCCTCCTTTTATTGCCTTAAACCATCCGCTATACAACAAAGTTTCTTTAGTCTGTGATTCACACCCGATTTTCCGATCGGTGGATTCAGCATTGTCCCCAACTCTTTTAAGGACGCCTCCGGGTAAGAAATTCGAAGCGTTGCTATCTCCTCTAACCCTTCTGCAATGTTATCAAATCCAATGGTGTCTCGAATAAAAATAATGTCATCAATCTGTTTCGATGCGGCTTTCACCGTCTTACTAATATTAGCAGCCTCGCAATTTACTTGCCGATTAATGGAGTTACGCATCTCTTTTACAATTCTAACATTCTCAAAATTCATCAGAGCTACATGTGCTTCCATAATATTAAGTAAATCAACAATTTGCGAACCTTCTTTTACATATACAACATAATATCGCTTCCTAATCACAATTTTTGCATCAATCTTGAAGGCACTAATAACTTTTTGTAATTGTTCTGCACGATTGGAATTGGGTAGTACTACTTCAAAATGATACGTTTTCTCGGGTGCGCTGATTGAACCAGCAGCCAGAAAGACTCCCCGTATAAATGCTCTCTTGCAACATGTATTCTGGACAATAAGTTGATTAACTAACAAGCCTTTATCTTGTGCTTCTTCATCTAAAGCAAGTTTCGTTGCTTGAAATAAAGTCTGCACCTGTTGTTGATTTTTCACAACTAGAAGATATGTTGTACTTTTCTTCATAGTCATATTCTTTCGAATCTGAATTTCAGTATTAATATTAAATGTTTTTCTTAATAATGTAAAGTATTTTCTTGCAACAATCTCATTTTCTGTCTGAAATTGGATTGCCTGGATATGATTATCTTTCATAATCAGTCGGCCACATACACTTAGTAATGCTGCAGTCTCAGCAATACGACAATGTCGTGCATTGCTTATATGTTTGCCGATTTCTTCTTTAATTTCTTTAGAAAAAGACAACTTACTCTACCCCTTCTCAATATCCCTATGCTCGGATTTTACGCTATATTCCGATGTTCTCAACCTTTTTGTTAGTTCATTAGCCAATGTTACCGACCTGTGTTTTCCACCAGTACATCCTACTCCTATAACCAATTGTGTTTTCCCTTCCGTTATGTAATTAGGAATTAAAAACATCAGCATATCGGTTAACTTATCAAGAAAAACATTCGCTTGCGGTAATGCCAGAACAAACTTTTTAACAGCCTCATCATTCCCTGTCTTTTGCTTTAACTCTGGTATATAGTATGGGTTCTCTAGAAATCGAACATCGAATACTAAATCAACATCATTTGGTATTCCATACTTAAACCCAAAGGATAAGACAGTAATAAAGAAATTATGTGAAATTCCATCTTTCACAAATATGTTATCGACTTCCACTTTTAATTCTCGTATCAGTAATCTACTAGTATCAATAATGTAGTCAGCACGATCTTTTAAAAACTTCAGTTTTTTTCTCTCCAATTCAATACCATGATCAACTCTTTCATTACCAGAAAGAGGATGAATTCTTCGTGTCTCCTTGTATCTTTTCACTAAAACATCGGTAGTAGCTTCAAGGAATAAGATCTCATATTTATAGCCAGCATGATTGACCTCCTCGAGCACATCCCCGAGCTCATCAAGTGCTTGGCCACTACGAATATCAATCCCTAATGCCACCTTTGTTATCGTAGAGTTTTCCTTCAAGGCTAGGCGAGCAAACTTCATAAGAAATGGAATTGGCAAATTATCGACACAAAAATATCCTGAATCCTCAAGCATCTTGAGCACTGAACTTTTTCCAGCACCGGACATTCCGGTAACAATCACAAATCTCATCGTATCCCTCTTTCTGCCATAATGATTATGAAATTATTCTCACTTCTGGCTCTAGCACTACATCGTACTTTTCTTTCACAATTCTTGATACATCATTTATCAGTTGAATTACATCTGCAGCTGTTGCATTACCAGTATTAATTACAAATCCACTGTGTTTTTCTGATACCACTGCACCACCTACACGATATCCTTTTAAACCTGCGTCCATAATTAATTTACCTGCAAAATAACCCTCAGGTCGTTTAAATGTACTTCCCGCACTTGGATATTCCAATGGCTGCTTCTCTCTTCTTTGACTATTTAACTCCTCAATTTTTTGATGAATCATATCCTTATCACCTTTTAGAAATTGAAAAGTAGCACTCAAAATCAAATAACCTTTTTGCTGTGCTATACTACTTCGATAGGAAAGCTGGAGTTCCTCTTTCGACAAGGTCAAAATTTCTCCATCCATATTTACTACTCTAGCGCAAATAATACAATTCTTTATTTCTCCACCATATGCACCAGCATTCATAAATACAGCCCCACCTAATGTACCTGGTATCCCAGCCGCAAATTCAAATCCAGTAAGTCCAAGGTTGGCAACCTTCATAGCAAAAGTCGTCAAATTCGTTCCTGCGCTTGCTGTTACTATTGCAGTTTGTTCTTCCTCTTGGACTGTGAATTCTTCGCTACATTCATCAATTTTTAGTACCACTCCTCGAAAGCCTTCATCCGCAACTAAAAGATTACTGCCATTTCCAATTAATAAATAGGCGACCTTTTCTTCCTTACATAAACGAACAACTTTTACTAATTCTTCTTCCGTTTTAATATTGATAAAATAGTCACATGGACCACCAATTCGGAATGTTGTATGTTTACTTAATGGTTCATCTGCCGTAATTTGTTCCTTTGCAACCACTGTTAGCAGCTTATCATATAATTTATTCACAATTTACTCCTCAAAATACCTCTTACACGAATATATGCTACTTGCACTTAAATAGCACCTAGCCTAATACCATTTTCGCACAACCATAAATACCAGCGTCATTTCCTAGCTCTGCAAGACGAAATTCTTTATTTGCTAGAGCAAACAAAATATTCTGATTATAATATTTTTCTATTACATCAATTAATATCTTCCCAGCTCGTGATACTCCACCACCAATAACAAAAACTTGTGGATCCACTGTCGCTGCAACATGAGACAAAGCTAATGCTAAATAACGACCAAGATCTTCCACCAATTGTATTGCTATGCTATCACCAGCCTTTGCATGATCAAAGATATCTTTTGCTGAAATAGTTTTCAGGGAACGAAGGCTTGTAGCTTCTTGCGATGATGCCAATCGTTTCTTTGCCATTCGAACAATACCAGTTGCTGATGCATATTGCTCCAAATGACCATGACCTCCACAGCCACATGTATCAATTTCTTCTGGATTAATAATGATGTGACCAATTTCACCGCCAGCACCATTACTTCCAGCAACAATTTTTCCATTTAAGATGATACCGCCACCGACACCAGTGCCGAGTGTAACCATGACAACATCTTCATAGCCTTTACCACCACCCATCCACATTTCTCCGAGTGCTGCTACATTCGCATCATTTCCACTACAAACTTTAAGTCCGGTAAGCTGACTCATTTTTTCATTGACATTAAAAATACCCCAACCGAGATTTGCACACTTTAGTACTCTTCCATCCTCGGTAATCGGTCCTGGGACCCCGATACCTACACCAAGAATATCATCTTTTGATAGCTTACGTTCTTTCATCTTGGCTCTAATTGTATTTGCAACATCTTGAGGTATAAATTCACCGTTATTTTGTTTGCGAGTTACAATTTCCCATTTATCAACACAGTTTCCTTGTTCTGAAAATAAACCACATTTAATCGCAGTTCCACCAATGTCGATTCCAAAACAATACTTGTCCATCTTAAAAATCCCCCTGCCAGCATTTTACTTCTTTTTCATAATATTATTCGTAACTCGATTATATAATTCTTGTGCTGCATTGTATCCCATCTTCTTTTGTCGATAGTTAACCGCTGCAGATTCGCAGATTACTGCAAGATTACGTCCTGGTCTAATTGGAATGCTATGGCATACAACACGATTACCAAGGAATTCTGTATACTGTTCTTCTAGTCCTAATCGGTCGTATTCCTTATCCTTAACCCATTCCTCCAATTTTATAACCAAATCAATAGATTGTGTGTTTTTAACACTCTCAACACCAAATAAAGTTTTTACATCAATGATACCAATTCCACGCAACTCAATGAAATGTCTTGTTATCTCAGAAGCCGTGCCGATTAGTGTATCATCACTAACTTTTTTAATCTCTACCAAATCATCCGCAACAAGACGATGACCACGCTTAATCAATTCAAGTGCAGCCTCACTTTTTCCGATACCACTCTCACCCATAATCAAGATACCTTCGCCATAGACATCAACTAATACACCATGAATTGAAATACGCGGAGCTAACTCAACTTTTAACCAACGAATCACTTCCGCCATAAATGAAGAAGTCGATTTGTTCGTTCGAAGTATTGGCACACCTACTTCATTCGCTAAATCAATAAAGTCTTGTGCAACTTCAATGTCACGGCAAAAAACAATACACGGCATCTTAAAGCTCATAAGTTTTTTCATAATTCCATATCCGTGATCTTTTTCCATCTTCTGTAGATAAGCATGTTCTACATTACCGATAATCTGAACACGGTCTGAGTCAAAGTAATCAAAAAAACCAGTCAACTGTAAAGCTGGTCGATTCACTTCTGGCTGAGTAATCTGAATGTTACTGATATCTATATCTGGAGTACAGTTTTCAAGTTTCATCTTGTCCACTAACTTCTCAAGTTCTACAGTATACATACTACTCTCCTCCTTCTAATTTATTCTCACCTAATGAGCACTACATTAGACACATTCTAACACAAATACAGTTGGTTCGCAACTACTCGGACTTGTGAAAGAAGTCATAAACCTTTTGAGCTGCTGTACGATTCATAGAAGGAAGTTTAGCAATATCCTCCACTGAGGCTGCCTTAACTGCATCTAAAGATTGAAAATGTTTCATTAAATCTCTTCGTCGCTGCTCTCCCACACCTGGAATATCATCTAAAATGGATTTTACTTGGGTTTTTGAGCGAAGCGAACGGTGATATTCAATTGCAAAACGATGAGTTTCATCCTGTATACGTGTGATTAGCTTAAACGCCTCCCCATGGGTATCAATTGGTATCTCAACATTATTATAATAGAGACCTCTTGTTCTATGATTATCATCCTTTACCATACCACAAACTGCTATGTTCAGATTCAACTCTTCTAAAACAGCTAGCGCAATATTTACTTGACCACGCCCACCATCCATTAATATCAGATCAGGATAACGAGTAAAACTACCATGTTCTAAACTAATGTTGCGTTTATCAAGTTCCTCCGCTTCTCTTTTACCATGCGTAAATCGTCTTGTCAGCACTTCTCTCATCGAAGCATAATCATCCGCACCGACTACAGTTTTTATTTTGAATTTACGATAATCGTTTTTCTTTGGTTTTCCTTTCTCATAAACAACCATGGAACCTACTGACTCAAAACCATTCGTATTCGATATATCATAAGATTCCATACGCTGAATTGATGGTAATCCTAACATTTCTGCAATTTGCTTTACTGCTCCTTGAGTTCTTGCTTCTTCCCTTTGTATTTTTTCTGAATCTTGCTGTAGAACAAGTGAAGCATTCTTTTCTGCTAATTCAACTAACTTCTCTTTACTTCCTTTCTGCGGAACATGAATATGCACCTTATATCCTCGTTTCGCACTAAGCCAATTAGAAATTAACTCTTCTTCCTCCAACGGTTCAGAAAGAAGCAATTCTCTTGGTATATATGGAGTACCTGCATAATACTGTTTGACAAAGTTCGTCATAATAGAGCTTCTTGATTCATTGGATACTCCAGTAATATGATAATGCTCTCTTCCAAGCATTTTACCTTCACGAATGAAAAATACTTGTGCCACTGCTTCGTCTCCTGTACTGGCAAAAGCGATAATGTCACGGTCAACTCCATTCGTATCAGAGGCCTTTTGTGCTTGTGATAATTTTTCCACACTTTGTATTAAATCACGATATTCTGCAGCAGTCTCAAACTCAAGATTTTCTGCCGCAGCCTGCATTTTAGCTTGTAAATCCTTCGTAACTAAAGCATAGTTACCATTTAAGAATTCAATTACTTTGTCAATCGCCTTACGATATTCTGCCTCAGATATATAACCTTGGCATGGTGCCTTACACTGCTTAATATGGTAATATAAACATGGTCGCTCTAACCCAATATCCTTTGGCAAATTACGATTACAAGTTCGAATACTGTATATTTTACGAAGTAGTTCCAAAATATCTTTCACTGCTCCAGCGCTTGTATACGGGCCAAAATACTTCGCTTTATCCTTTTTCTGAATTCTAGCCATCATCACTCTAGGAAAAGCCTCTTGTATCGTAACCTTGATATATGGATAACCTTTATCATCCTTTAGCATCGTATTATATTTTGGTCGATGTTCCTTAATTAAATTACACTCAAGAACAAGTGCTTCCATCTCAGAATCAACAATGATATATTCAAAATGATCAATATTGTTAACCATTTGCTGAATCTTTGGAGTCAAATTTCTACTACTTTGAAAATATTGACGTACGCGGTTTTTTAAACTGATTGCTTTTCCAACATAGATGATTGCATCATGTTTATCATGCATAATATAAACTCCTGGTTTTCCAGGAAGCTTCTTTAATTCTTCTTCAATGTCAAACACCAGTTCTTCTCCCTTCGATAAAAAGGAGTTGCCGTATTTCATCCACAGCAACTCCCATATATTTTCTGATAAAAACTTCACACTACGGAATTGTATTACTCTTTTTTAGTAGAATCAGTTTCTGAAGTTTCTTGCTTTACTGCTTGTTCTTTCCCTTTCTCCACTTCACTGTTATCAATGTTACTTCTCTCAGTCTCACTTCGATCAATTGCAGGCTCTGTTTCTTTCGTAGTATCTGGTTCATCGATTACATCTCCACGTACTTCATGAAAAATCTTCATGAATTCTTTTCCTGTAATCGTTTCTTTTTCTGTTAAATATACAGCAATACGATCTAAAATTTCACGATTTTCAGATAATAATTCCTTAGCACGATCGTAACATTTCTTCAGAATAGCCATAACCTCATCATCAACAGAAGCAGCCGTAGCATCACCACAATTTAGAACAGGTCGTCCATCAAGATAACGACTTTCAACTGATTCAAGACCAATTAATCCAAATCGTTCTGACATACCATACTGAGTTACCATTGCTCTTGCAAGTTGAGTTGCTTTCTCAATATCATTGGAAGCACCAGTTGTTATCGAGTTAAAAACTAATTCTTCAGCTGCACGTCCACCATATAGAGTAACAATTCGAGCAGTCAGTTCCTCTTTGCTCATCAAGTATTTTTCTTCTTCTGGTACTTGCATTACATATCCAAGAGAACCCATAGTTCTAGGAACAATCGTAATCTTTTGCACTGGCTCTGTATTCTTTTCCAACGCAGTAACTAAAGCATGACCCACCTCATGATAAGCAACAATTTTCTTCTCTTCTGGCCCAAGAATTCGATCCTTCTTTTCCTTACCAGCAATAACAACTTCAACCGACTCAAACAAATCATTCTGTGTTACTACAGTTCTTCCTTCCTTTACGGCTAAAATCGCTGCTTCATTAATCATATTAGCCAAGTCAGAGCCAACTGCACCACTTGTTGCCATTGCTATCTCTTCAAGATTTACAGAATCGTGCATCAATACATTTTTAGCATGTACTTTCAGTATCTCAACACGTCCTTTTAAATCAGGCTTATCAACAATAATACGACGGTCAAAACGACCAGGACGAAGCAACGCTTTATCCAAAACTTCAGGTCGGTTTGTTGCAGCTAAAATAACAATACCTTTGGAAGTATCAAAACCATCCATTTCGGATAGTAACTGATTCAATGTCTGCTCACGTTCATCATTACCACCGCCACCATAATGTGAATCACGACTCTTACCAATTGCATCAATTTCATCAATAAATACGATACATGGTGCTTGATTCTGTGCTTGTTTAAATAAATCACGTACACGAGATGCACCGACACCAACAAACATCTCTACAAAGCCCGAGCCGCTCAAAGAGAAAAATGGTACCTTTGCTTCACCAGCTACTGCTTTCGCAAGTAATGTTTTTCCTGTTCCTGGAGGTCCAACTAAAAGGGCGCCTTTAGGTAATTTAGCACCAATTCTTGTATACTTTGCTGGATTATGAAGAAAATCAACCAATTCCTTTACAGATTCCTTTGCTTCTTCTTGCCCAGCTACGTCTTTAAATGTTACGCCAGTTTCTTTTTCAACATAAACTTTGGCATTACTCTTGCCAACGCCCATCATTCCCCCGCTGTTTTTTGTAAGCATACGGAATAAGAAAAACAAAACACCATAGATAAGCACGAAAGGTAACAAATAAGATAAGATCACATCTAGAATTGTTGTACTTTTGTCTACTACTACTGGTTCCACTTTAATATGTTTATCAATTAATTTTTCACTAATTTCGACATCATGTAAAAATCCAGTATAGTAAAGCTTCTCAAATTTCGGTTTTTCTTCATAAGATTTCGTATAAATTAATATTTTATTATTGTCATAATCATACTCAACTCTTGCAACTGTACCAGCATCCACCATCTCTTCGAATTCATTGTAAGAAATGTACTCCGTTCTACTTTGCTCTAATTGATTTGACATATACGAGAAAATAAGTAACATAAACAAAGCGGCGATAAGGCTAAATATCCAACCCTTCTTACTCGGCCCCGCTTTCTTTTTATCTCCATTATTATTTCTATTATCCATAGGACCCTCCCTAGTTTGATCTTTGTAAAAAACATATACTACCAAAAACTATAGATAAATTCATTATAATGATACTTAAAATATAAATCAAGCAATTAGTTCTGAATTTTTTGTGTCTTATTAGTTTAAATCTAAAAATAAAATAAAAATGTGGTCAGCATTCCAAGTTTTTCCTCTTTTCCACTAGATTTCTCTTCTAATAAGTAGTATAATATGATTTGTTTTTTTAATACACTAACAATGACGTTAGCGTTTAAAATCTTGCAGCTCAACTGCTATAACTATCTCTTAAGAGATTGTCGAACGGATTTTAGATGCTTTTTTTATTTAAAATACAGGCCCTAAGTACTTATATCACTTCGTTCTTGAATAATATATATATTTCATTGCAACCATAATAAAATAATAAGGAGGTAAACGTTAATGAGTGTTAAGTATGTATTTGTTACAGGTGGTGTTGTATCCGGACTTGGAAAAGGAATAACAGCTGCTTCCCTCGGTCGTCTGCTTAAAGCAAGAGGTTATCATGTTACCATGCAGAAATTTGATCCTTATATCAATATTGATCCTGGTACAATGAATCCGATTCAGCATGGCGAGGTCTTTGTAACTGACGATGGGGCTGAAACTGACCTCGATCTAGGTCATTATGAAAGATTTATTGATGAGAGTTTGACAAAGCAATCCAATGTCACAACTGGTAAAATATATTGGTCCGTTCTCTCAAAAGAACGTCGTGGAGATTTTGGTGGTGGAACTGTTCAAGTGATTCCACACATCACAAATGAGATAAAAGGCCGCTTTTATCGTAATGATGGGTGTAGTGATACTCATATTGCAATTATTGAAGTTGGAGGAACGGTTGGAGATATTGAAAGTCAGCCTTTTCTTGAATCAATTCGTCAATTTCAGCATGATGTTGGACATGAAAATGCGATCTTGATTCATGTTACTCTCATTCCTTATTTAAAAGCTTCTGGTGAAATGAAAACGAAACCAACCCAAGCAAGCGTAAAGGATTTACAAGGTATGGGAATCCAACCTGATATCATTATGTGTCGTACTGAGCGTCCACTCGAACCTGGAATACGTGAAAAAATTGCGTTATTTTGCAATGTTCCAAGTACTCATGTACTGCAAAACTTAGATGCTGAAACGTCACTTTATGAAGTGCCATTAATGATGGAGAACGAGCATCTTGCTGATGTTGCTTGTGAGTGTTTACATCTTCCTTGTCCAAAACCAGACTTAAAGGATTGGGAGGATATGGTTGCCTCATTAAAAAATCCAACACGCGAAGTAACCGTTGCCTTAGTCGGAAAATATACACAGCTCCATGATGCATATATCAGTGTTGTTGAATCATTAAAACATGGTGCCGTTGCTCATCATGCCTCGATTCAAATAAAGTGGATCCCATCAGAATCTGTCACCATAGATAATGTGAGCAGTCTTCTCTCGGATGTTAATGGAATACTTGTACCTGGAGGCTTTGGTGATCGAGGTATCGAAGGAAAAATACTTGCAATTCGTTATGCCCGTGAAAATAACATACCATTTTTAGGACTTTGTTTGGGAATGCAACTCGCAGTCGTTGAATTTGCACGTAACGTTCTTGGTTTTTCTGATGCTCATAGTGTAGAACTTAGTCCAGAAACTACACATCCAATCATACATCTTATGCCAGAGCAAGATGGTATTGAAGATATTGGCGGTACCTTAAGACTTGGATCTTATCCATGTGTTCTAGATAAAACTAGTAAAGCCTATGAATTATATCAACAAGAGGTAATTCATGAACGTCATCGTCATCGTTATGAAGTAAATAACTATTATCGTGATGACTTTATTCGTGCAGGTGTTAAACTTTCGGGACTAAGTCCTGATGGAAGAATTGTTGAAATGATAGAAATTCCAAATCATCCATGGTTTATAGCAACCCAGGCACATCCTGAATTTAAATCTCGACCGAATCGTCCACATCCGCTATTTCGTGGCTTTGTTGGTGCTGCTCTCGAACAAAAAGCTAGAAATCAGATGTAATTTTGCACAAGGAAATGTTAAGAATATGGGATGAAAAACATAATTTAATTTATGTAAAAAAGGAGGTGTTTTGAATGTCATTTTCAACTTTCAATGATTCATTCAAAACAGCTCCTTTACTATAAGTAATAATTGAGTTTTTTATTTTAGAACAATCTTTATTGCTGTAAATATACTTCCAATAAAGATAAAGAAGTCCGAGATATTAAAAACTACTTTATCAAAAAAAGAAAAACTAAAATAGTCTACAACATAGCCACGATGAATACGATCATAAACATTGCTAGACGCACCACCTAGCATAAAGGAAAGTCCTAGTTTCAACATCTTCTTTCCTTTCTTTGGTGAAGTAAGAAGTAAGGCCATACTTAATAAGCCTAGTAAAACTCCTGAGAATACGAGTAAAATCTCACGATTTTTTTCTAAAAGGTTTAAGAAAGCTCCTTGATTATGATATTTTGTTACGATTATTTTATCTTTTATTATTTTCTCTTGTTTGCCCAATTTTTTATTCTTTTCAATATAATTCTTAACGAATAAATCTCCAATAAAAATCGCACTGATAATTACTAAATATACCATCTTTCCTCCTTTTCTAGCTACATAAGTACACTAATAATTTTCTGGTACCCTCTCATAAGAAGGACGATGAATACAAAGTTTCTCATGAGTTTGAAGCAGTTTTTTTCGTTTATTAAATTCTAAGCCTTCTGTATCATAGATGATTTTAACATCTGGATGATTAAGTATTATCTCAATATTAGAGAATGCACAGCAAAGCTTTAAGATATTCATATCACCCTCATATATTTCAAATCTTGCGTCTGGATTGAGGCGGATAAGTTCAATAATATGATAGCCTAATCCAAGACCGTAAATCACGTATGTGCTACTATTCGTGTTACTCCACGTTCTTGCAAGCAGAAAAGCTTCTTGAGATATTTTATGGTTTGTATGTAGATAGTGTGCTATTCCTTTTCGGTTCTTTGCTAATAAAGTCATTAACCCACAGGAAGAACACTCAATACTATAACCATCCCTAATTAGGCCTGCTTTATCAAACTCTTCCTTAAAATCATGTTGGAATAAGTCTTGATTTACAATTTTCTTCTGTAGCTTAACGATTTGTTGTTGGTACCTTGACTCCTCAAAATACTGTAATTCTTCCTTATTCATAATGTACTTTTGTACACTACAGATGAAATTCTCTTGTAACTCAAGCAAATCAGCAAGGAAAATATAGTCTTTCGTTCGTATAGCTTCATTCATCCAATAAACCATGTCCTCTATACTCTCGATGGAATCTAATTCAAAGTACTCTCGGTTTTTCGTAATAGAATCAGCAATATAAGAAATTTCTTCCGACACATCACTAATTTTTTCAATCGCAGATTCGTAATTGCCTTCTCTTATATAAATAATTGCTTTCCCTATTCCATTTAGAATTCCAGTATTTTTCTCAAATATAGTACTTATATTGTCGTTCATCCTTATCGCCTCTCATTCTCATTGATCCATGATTCAAATAAGCTTTTATATGCTTTGGACTCCTTGACATTTCCTAATAATGCATAGCAACGACTCAATCCTAGCAGTGGTATATCACCATGATAATGAATATTGAGCTCTGCATCAGTCTCATATGCTGCATTATAAAACCATATACTTGCCTCTTTTGCATCTCCCAACGCTAAATAATATTCTCCTAACTCACAACATATTTCAGCAGAAGGTTTTTCGAGTGCCACGTTTTTTAAACACATTTGAAAAAACACATTATAATTCTTTTGAATTCTAGCAGCACGAGCAACTACGCACTGACATTGCTTTAGTAGCTCTTCATCAAGACTACGGTCCTCAATAATATCAGCATAGTAAGTAAATGCATTCACAAAATCCTGATCTGTACCTGCTATAAATAATTCTCTTGCATACATCTTAACTAGTTTAATCGACAAAGTCTCACCACGTTGAATCATATGTTGGAAGATTAAAAAGTCACGATTTGCATGATTGCAGAGCGGCTTATGTTGAATTACAATCTCACTATTATATATGACTGGCTCTAAACGAACGGATTCATGTATCTGATCCATCCATGTAAATTGTCGCAATCTCTTATATAATTTTGGACGATATTCTTGATCATAATTATAGGTGGTATTGAAATCAAGTTGATTTGCATAATACATCTGGACGATTTCAATGTCCTCGGTTAAAGCTTTCTTTAATTCTTGAAATTTTAATATGTTCTCTTCATCAATTACCTCATCTGCATCAGCAACATATATGTAGTCCATCGTTGCTTTGGAAAAGGAGTAATTACGGGCTTTTGAAAAATCATTTACCCATTGAAAATCATAAATTTTATCGGTATACTGTTGTGCTATTATTTTTGTTTGATCTGTCGACCCAGTATCAACAATAATAATCTCATCTACAATAGGTTTCAGACATTCCAAACAACGTGCTAAAACTAATTCTTCATCTTTAACGATTAGGCATGCTGATATTGTAATCATCGGTAATTCTTCCTCCTGCAGTCTATACTTTAAGAACATAATTAATAGTCGACTTTATACAAATATTCTATTTCATTAACTATAAAACGTCAAGAAACTTAGCAGGAATTAAAAAACATTTGATTCGTCATTTTGCACTTAAGAGACTTCCTAAAAATGGGATAACAAACATAATTTAGGAGCATACTGTTATGAAGTCGTCGGTACTTTGGGCCTGTATTTTAGGCCCTTATGTACCGTTACGAACTTCATTCAAGCGAAAGCGTGTTGCGTATAAATTATGTTTGTCATCCCATACTCATAACTTTTCTTTGTGCAAAATGACGTTAGTATATTAAAGAAAGCGGCTATCGCACCAGCCGCTTTTTCTAGACAAAGTATACACTTCGCCTTTCTTCCTTATTAGTCTCATATGTTTTATGCATCAATAAATCCAACTTCAACTCCCTTGCTTACAAATGTTCTTAAATCACATCGTATGCTGTCCTTATCTGCTTCATACTCTTGAAAAATGCAGTCAACAAGTTCATCCTCCGAATAATCACGCTCGTTTAATAAATGCAGTATAAAAGAACCAACGTCATTAAGATCAAGCATTGACTGCACATCTACAACTGCACTTCCAACTGGAATCAAAAAATCCTTACCAGCAATAGAACATAGCTGAAATTCTTTCTTTAATCGCATAATTACTCCTCATCTAAGTAAGTACCATATGAATCTCCATCTTCAATACTCTTCATCCAATATCTTGCATCTTTTCTATTACGTGTCATAATAATGGTTTTCGTACCGCCGAGATTATCCACCCCACTGCCCCCAATAATATCAAAGGTAGTAGTTCCATCACAACCATCGATAGATGCAAAAACACTCTCTAATGAACCATGAGCTGAGTATACAAAATCTGGTGCTGTGTATGCCTTCTTCATATTCAAACCCTCTTTTCAATAAATTAAGATTTCCAATTGACATCGATTTCCTGTTTTATTACATCTACAGCCTCTGAATCTGGTAAACACTCCAAAAGATAAATTTGTGGAATTCGCTTTATAATTGCCTCTGTTAATTTCATGCGCTGTTGTGCTAGTAAGCTATCCCATAATGGAGTAAAACTCCTCGAGAAAAGTTGCTGAAATGCTTCATACATTTTCATTGTTGATACAATATTTCTAGGCCCTTGTTTTAAAAAAACTAATGCCTCTAATTCTACTTTCTCATTTAGAAATAAACCAGAGGTGCCTGACCATGGTAAACCATATACAAAAATCCCGTCCTCCAAACATCTACATACGGTAACATCCCCATCCAGTATTGGTGTACCAAATCGTTCTTTCCACCGATTAGTATGTGTAGATTTGCCGGTTTGAGATCTTGCTGAAAACACAATTCCTTTTCCTTTGTAGATAAGAGAAGCGGAATGAATCGAAATACCATCCATATATAAAGCTCCCAAGAAAAAGGCTTCTCGACAAAATGCAAAGAGGTATTCTATCAGTTCATCACTTCGCTCCTTTGAAAGATTATGTATTGAACCATTATTAAAATAAAAAGTGGCCTTTGAAAAATTATCTTCATAAACAATCCATCGAATTAGGTAAATATCTTCTAATGGATAAGAGACATATACTTTATCTTCGAATCGACCGATACAAAATCCTGCAAGCTCAGTCCAATTCACCGAGTTAGGAATAATGGGAGAATCAGAGTCATGGACAGACCAGTACAACTGCGCCTCCTCTTGTTCCTTCCATTCATAAGTTTTTAGGTTTTGATGTATTAGATTTTGAGCACAATCCAAAACGATAACAATATCTGCAATCTTATATTTTTTCATCTATAACTCCATTAAATCTATTTAACAGAATCATTATAGAACACAATACATGTATCAGTTGTAGCATCATAGTTCACTGCGGCCTCGTCACTTGTACTAGCATAATTTAGCAACTCTTTATTCATAGATTTTGTTAATTTTTTCATATACATATTACTACCAAGATTCTCTGACTTTGTCAGTATACTTAAAATATCAAAACCAGTTATTTGATCTAACTCTATTATAAACTGATGTCCAACAGGCGTTAAAAATACTGCTATTTTTTTAACTGAGATCGTAATCGTATAATCACTTTGCGTATTGGTCTGTACAATACAGAAGTAACCAGTGTCAGGAAGATTAGCTACGAATATTCCATCCTCATCTGCGCCTCCTGAAGCAATTAGATTACCATAAGTTAAGTCAGTTGGATCACTGTTGGATTCATAAACACTGAAGGTTGTATTCGTTAATGTACTGAAATCAGAACTATCTACAGCAATAGCAACTAGTTCATTGGAATAATGACGAATTAAAAACTTGCCATCACGAATTGTTTCTGTATATCCATTGGCTTCTTTCCCCTTAACCATTGTTAAGTTTAAAACATTATTCACTTTATCAATATTAAATCTTGCCTTCACAGGTGTTTTTGTATAACCAGGTACTGTTTGTGTCTCTCTTATATAATACTTTCCTGGTTCTCTCATAATCCAAGTCGCTGTACAATTGCCATCTGGACCTTCTACCACTTTTTTCTCAGTACCCTGCACTAATTTACCTGATGTTGTGTAAACAGCAAAGGTTGTACCAGAAAGTGGCTTTGATGGGCAACAATCGCCATTTACTGATAAAATACTAACTTCTACAGTTTGTCTCCTGTAAGGGACATAATGAACTTCATTATTATTCATAAAGGTAGCAGCTATAACACTACCAAGATGAACACCTGAATTAATATGTACAAAAGCTTCTGGTGCTAATATCACACCTAACGTTGAATCTACAGTTTCTACTTTTCTTGATGTATTATTACTGTTCCAATTAGTAAAGTTCCAAATAACATTCGCTGCATCTTGATCAAAATTCGTTCTTGTTTGGTAATCAGGAAAACTATTATCCAAACCAATCTTACACATCAGTTTATAATCACTCGTAACCTTACTCATATCAACATTAATAATTAACAGTTTATCTCCACGAATATTATTAATAAATAATTCACACTTATTACCTGCTAGCTGATCTGCAGATAAATTCAGTACATTAAAATCTCCACTACAGCTAATATACTTTTTATTCATATCTGTACCATTAAAGGTCGTATTGGAATCTTGTAGTTTTGATAAGGACTTGGATAACTCAGTTAACTTGTTGAATTCACTCTCTAGGTTAATAAAATTAGGTGCAATAATTACATCTTTCACTTCATTGCCACCTACTTCATAACCATTAACATCCCAGTAATAGTTCTTCTGTAATTTTTTTGCTTGTCCACCCTTAATATAGATATAGCCTTTATCTATCATTACTCTGTTTGCTACTTTTTCTACATAATTAATCGCCTTCGCTGCGACTGGCGTATAATTACTCTGGCTTAAATCTAATTCGCTACATGCTACATTCGTATCACTATGTCCTGTAGCTGTTACCTTTCCTTTTACAAATATACCAAAATCAGCTGCAATTCCTAACATATTATTGGGATTGCTTGTAGTAAACATATCATTCACTTGCTTAACTTCTTTTTTTTCAGCTGCCTGAGCAGTTACAGGCTGCATCAAACTGAAAGCAGTTAATCCTATCGTAAATAATGCTACTGCTTTCTTCCATGATTGTTTTAAACTAGAATACCTCATCCTTCATCCCCTATCCTCTCGATGATACACTTTTTTGAAAAGTTACCTCTATTCTCATCCTAACCTAATACCCTCTTGTAAAAGTGTAATCACGGTACAAAGTGCTTTCTTCCAGTATAAGTAATCCAAAGAAAATGCCTATGCCAGAACAAATGTACCCATAATGATTTTACTTTAAATCCATGTTTAATATAGCATAGAAGATTTTGCATTTCAACACTAAATTTACAATCATTCACTTTTATAACAATTTATGACAAAATTTATATATATCAGTGTAAGAAATTTATATATAGTGCATAATACCTATTTATATGGTTAATTAATTACAAATATATGACATAGTTTTATTCTATTTCAATTTCATTAACTTATATTTCATCTCAGCAATCTCCCAGTCTTCAATATGATCAATGTCCTGAACTTCAAGGTCTGACATAATCATTGGTACTGTTCGATCAGTAAAGAGTGCTTTTGTCTTCTTTAGTGCCTCAACCTTTAGAAAATAGAATTGTCCACAGTCATGATACATATCTTCCAAATCTTGCGAACGTGTATTTATATATTCGGGACAGTTCATATATACCATATGATCTTTGATATGAATCGATCTCTGAATCGGGTAAGAATACTTTACAACAGGCATTACAGAATCCCCATCCTGTAACAGTTCATATCCCTTCTTTAACTTCTCTCCTGTAACAAATGGTGCTGTTGGATAGATACAACATACTTCATCAAATATGAACCCTTGCTGTTCATACATTGCAAGTACTTCTAATAAAACATCCGCAGTCGTTGCAAAATCACTAGAAGCTTCCTTTCCTCTCATAAATGGAATTTTCGCTCCTGCTTTTCTTGCGATATCGGCAATTGCCTCATCGTCTGTGGAAACCATGACTTCTGTAAAGATTTTCGCTGATAGCGCTGCTTGAATGGAGTACTCAATAATTGGTTTTCCACAGAAATCTTTTATATTCTTTTTCGGGATTCTTTTACTTCCACCACGAGCTGGTATAATAGCTAAAATACTCATTTCTTCCTCCTTAGCGTTTGAATTCATCACTTAATAAAGATAACATTCTAGAATTCCAAAACCTTCCCTCATAAAAATATTGATCTCGTAACATACCATCCTGATGAAATCCTAATTCCGTATATAATTCAAATTTAGGTGTATCAAATTCATAAATTTCTGTCCATATTTTCCTTAAGCCAAGTTCATCATACGCATACGCAAACATTAACTGGCAAGCCTCTTTGGCAAAACCCTCGTTATCGATATAAGCATTCTCGTAACCAATATACAGTGATAAATCCGCATTTCGATGTACCCAGTTGATATAGCATAATCCGCAACACCCTAACAAGGAATCATCCTTTGTACTACGAATTGCAAACATAATCGTAGATGGATCACCTAAAACTTTTGCTTCATACCATTTCTCTTGCATTTCCTTACTAATCTCTCTATATTCGCGAAAGTACTTACGAAAGTTTTGCTGATTCCTCCAACTACGTAATAATTCTAAATCCTCACGCTCAATTGGCACAAGGAAAACCTTATCTCCTCTAATCATTTACAATATCCTCCCATCGAATATGTGTATCTTTATTAACATCTACTTTTAGTTTCTTACCAATTAGCTTGTCAATCTCATAAGGAGGGATTCCATCTGCTTTGATTGGGCGTAATGGAAATAAATCCTCTTTGTTAATTGTCTCTCCTTGTTTTAAATCTCTTGTAAAATAGAGGGAACGACGTTGAACAATTGCTGAATCCACTTCATTGTTTTCAATCTTCTTTACTCCATCTCCCATTGCCTCATAGAGCAGATTTGCCTGACTCACCATCTCTTTAAAAGTTTTAGGATTCATCGCAAATTTATGGTCAGGACCATCACGAAGGTTATCATCGGTAAAATGTTTTTCAAATACACGTGCCCCCAAGGCCAATGCGCCTAGCACGGTTGTATGTCCAAAAGTATGATCCGATAATCCTAGAATACAATCAGGAAATAAATCCTTGTACGTATTCAATACATTTAAATTAATGCAATGGAAATTCTCAATACTAGCAGTATAATTTGTATTGCATTGCATCAAAACGATTTGATTCGTATACTTACTTATGGATTCATAAGCTCGTTTTACATCCTCTATACTAGAAGCTCCTGTTGCTAATAAAATAGGCTTACCCTTTTTCGCCATATATTCAATAATCTCGATCCAAGTGATATCACCAGAACCGATCTTGTATGCATTCACATAACGATTCGCCATATCTATTGCTTCAAAATCATATGGGCTTGTCATATACTCAATTCCCACTTCATCACATTTTTCCTTTAATCGAGCAGTCCAATCATCCGAGATACTTGCATCTTCATACACTTCAAAAACAGACTTTTTCCAAGCGGCTTGATGAGACATTCGTTCCATCGTATCAAATCCATTGCGGCTGACAATTGTCTTTGCTTTAAAATTTTGAAACTTAGCCACATCGGCTCCAGCCTCTTTGGCTAATTCAATTAGGTATAAGGCACGCTCTAGGCTTCCATCATGATTTGCTGCGATATCTGCGATAAAATAAGGTTTTCCATCCTTTGCTATGACCTTATTTCCAATCTTTATGTTCATTCTTTTATTCCCCCAAATCTCTTTAAATCTTCGTGATAATTGCGTTCATACAACTCTCTAAAATATGCAATACTTTCTCTTGGTGTCCGTATTTTATGCTTAAGCTCATCTCTTAATTTTTCGTTTGACATTCCCATAAACTTCGATCGTGGTGCTTTAAATGCATAGGAATCACTAGTGCTTCGAATAATTGTTCCTTCTGTTAACTTAAATTCATCTTTTAATGTCATAGCAAACTCATACTTATTCACAGCTCCAGTACCACAGGCATGGTATAATCCACATAATTCTTTATTTATACACTGATGAATCACCAACCCGAGCTCATTAACGAGAATCGGAGAAAAATAGATATCATCAAACATAGTGAGTGTTTCACCATTTAATAAACTGCTCAAAATCCATTCCCCAAAACTATTCTTTCTCTGAATATTAAAACCATAGATATTCGTACGGAGTACTAAATTATCGGAATATTCTAGTGCATACCTTTCACCCATTAACTTAGTTCTCGCATATTCATTTTTAGGATTTACCTCATCTGATTCCTTACTTAATTGATTATTGATTGGGTCAAATACTGCATCCGTTGATATATAGATGAGTTTTGCACCAACTTCATTACAGACCTCTGCCATCACTTTCGTAGTTGTAGCATTAAGTTTCTTGGCAAACTCCTTTTGCTCCTCACACAAATCTACATTTACACATGCAACTGTATGTATTACAACATCTGGCCGAATAATCATTAATTGTTCTCGAAGGAGTTTCTCGTCTAATAGATCATAAACACTCGACTCAATTCCTGGCATATTCACTTCAACGATATCGACCCCATATACGTGATAATACTCTCGTAATAGAAATGCTAGATTACATCCTAGCATTCCAGCTAATCCTGTAATATATATCTTTTTCATCTTGTCCTCACCATTCGACATATTCATACATTTATATTATAACTCATAATTCACAAGATTTCACTATTAGCGTTATTGACATCGATGGATGCCTTCCACTGCTTTTTTGTAATCACCAGCTTTCAAATAATACTTGATTGCTTCCTCTTTCAATCCAAGACACTCAAAAATAACACCTATATTATAGAAAGCTAAATAACCATTTACCCCATCCATTCTTGCGTCCTTATACTGAGTAGCACTCAAATACTGTTCCACAGCTCGGTCAAACATTGCATTTTCTTGATAAATTAGTCCAAGTAAAAAATCAAAATCTGCTGAGCCACCAAAATCATCATATAAATTTTCCAGTCCTAATGCTTTCTCATATTGTTGTGAATTAATTAATGAGTATCCATAGACCTCAATCATATCAATTACGTATTCCAGTTTTGGATCTAGATCATACTGAAAAGCTCGTTCAAAATACTCCACTGCCCGTTGATAACATTGTTTAAAATAATAGCTTTTCCCTAATTGATAAAGCACATAGGTATCTTGTTCATTATCGGATAACATCTCCTCTAATAAGCTGATATTTCTCTCTGCCTTAGCGATTCGTTGTTCATAAGTACCATTGTAACCCTCATGAGAAAAAGTGAAAGGAACCTCATAGGTTTTCATTACATTTTCTTGCTTTCCCACTAATTGTTCATGAACTTTTCCTTCATAGTGATATAGCTCTTTCGGAAATAAACGATTAACCAATTCTTTGCCTACGAACTGATTTCCATTACGTTCAAACGGATTATTACGGTGAATTCGTCCAATGCCTGTTGGATTTTGCATCACTAGTTTTTCTAGTTCTTTTTTATCATAATTTATTAACATCTCATCACTATCAACCATTAAAATATAAGGATTATTAGCTTTTGATATCGCAAAATTTCTCGCAGCACTAAAATCATTACACCATATAAATTCGTAAACCTGACTCGTATATTTTTTTGATACTTCGATTGTATCATCCGTCGAGCCTGTATCTACAACAACAATTTCATACCCTATATTTTTAAGCAAACCTAAACATTTCTCCATATTTACAGAATCATTTTTTACAATTATACAGATTGATATCATCATTTTCCTCCAAAGAAAGTGCATCATTTGCTCGTGCACAAAATAATTTATAATATATCTATCGACCAATTTTGCTAATGTCTAAATCATTGTAACAAGAAAACCAAAATTCAGAGAGATTTCCTACTAACTAAAAAATCCTGTAAGTCACTACCTACAGGAAAGATAAGCGGATAACGGGAATCGAACCCGCGTCCTAAGCTTGGGAAGCTCATATTCTACCATTGAACCATATCCGCGTATCAATATTTTACCACTTTTTCTTATGGACTACAACAAAATATTTTTCACTAATATAATTATATCTTGACTTTTGATTTATAAACCTTGCCTATACGAATCAGCTCACTCTTTTTTCACATCTTCCTAAAATCACAAACCCTTAATCACTTAAAAGGAGACTGTTGCACTGCAACAGCCCCCTCTTTTCATATAACTTACTATTTTGCAAATGTTACTTTTATGTAGAACTTGTAACCATCAACTTTTACTCTAAAGAAAGTATCTCCTGCTGCTGCTGCATCAGTTAATGTTAACTTTAACTTACCAGTTTCACCAATTTTTCCATCAGCAGCTAACTTAACAGTAGATGCTGCAACTTTAGTTGCACTATCTGTCATTCCATTCACACACTCAACTGTAACAGTTGCACTACTAGAAATATTAGTACCTGCTACATTAACTGTATATGCTAGTGCTGCTGCAGTCGATGAATTAGTTACTTTAATTAAAGCTTGTCCTGCTGCAATAGCAGAGCTTGTAGCTGTAACTGTATCTGGTGCCGTTACTTTTGTAAGGCCAGTAACTGTAATTGACTGTTCTGCTAAAGGAAGATTTGATTTTAAATATTCTACATAGTTCGAGGATACCATGAACTCATTGGCAGGTGTCTTCGTGTCATCTTTAACCGAAGCAAAACGGTAAATGATTCTGTCACCTGCTGCTAATGCAGTTCCTTTAAGAACTACAGATTTTGTTTGGTCTTTCTTAGCAGCAATTGTTGTCCATTTGATACTTTTTGCATTAACATCAGCAGGTGAACCACTTACTACTGCAACTTGTATTGCTCCTGCTGTGCAGTTGTTTGTAACCTTAATTCCATCAGCATAAGTTGTGCTCTTCACTAGTGCAAATTCAATTCCTGAAGAAGTAGAAACAATAGGTGCAGTTACTTTATTTAACTCAATTGTTCTAATCTTAGATGCAATTGCCTTTTCTGTTGCTGCAACACGTACCTGAACGACTTGGCCTGCTTTATCTTCTGAATAATTCCAAGTAGAACCAGATACTGGCTTTGTTAATAGATCCTTTAAGTAAGTAGTCTTTACCTTAGTTCCATCCATATGATTATCACTTACTGCTACCCACTTATTAGTACCAAAATCTAATGCACCACCACTAGTAATAGTACCAACACGATATTCCATTGTCTTTCCAAGCTTAATTTCTTTTGTATCGCCATTAATTGTTACTTTAGGTGCATTTGCTTGCTTACCAAAACTAACCTTAACTTCTTTACTAGCACGACCTAATGCGATAGAAGAGCCGGATGCCACTTTATTATTAGTAGGTCCAAGTCTAAAGTATAATTGAGCACCATTAGTAGCAAACTGACTTACATCAAGATCCTGAATTGGCTGCCAATCACCAGAAAGACCTTTTCTAAACTGTAGATAATTCATAGCCTGTCCTGTTGTTAAAGCAACATATGTTTGACCATTCTTTACCGCAGCACATAAAAAACCGTAAGACCAAGTACTTGGATCAATTCCCATTGATTGATTCAATGCTGACCAGTCGTGTGCTAACTTAAGTTTAGATGATGTAGTGGTGTTAGCAACACCTGAGAACATAACAGCTAGATTTTTTTCCTGTGCTTTAATTTCAACTGATATAGGTTTGTTTGCAGGGTCATCAGTAATATAAAATGTTACGTCTTTACTAGGTGATGTCCATGAGAAATCAATTATTACACTTGTAGATGAATCTATAATTTCATCCCAAACTGTCTTAGCATGTGAAGTTTCAGTCCACTTTGTTGTATAGTAAACCTTTTGATTAGCTGTCTTTGTAACAATTAAATTTTCTGAAGTATAGTCAACTTCAACCCTACCTTCATAGGCTTTTGTATCCTCAGCATATGCTACTGTTGGAGCCGAGAAAAGTCCAACGACTAATGCAAACGCCAAAAATAGCGATGCGAGTTGCTTAAATTGTTTCATATAATTACCTCCTTGTTTGTTTTGCCGTGTCACTCCATGACGATGTCGGATTTCTCCTTTTGAGTCGAATAAACTATTGATAAAACAATACCAATGTTACCTATGATAAAAGCTACCACCCTCTTATCATAGCTTTATACCAACACTACCTAACTTTCGTTTACTATATCGACACAATTCGGAGATTACATTAGTACCGATTTATAACTTTCAGAAAAAAGACAATAAAAAACTTTCTTTCGGTAGCTGGCTGTCATTTAAAAGACCCTCTAGCTTTGCGTCCTTACCTTTCGATAAGTTTGCTATTGTCGTATGAAAGTTATAATAACCTTGTATATATCTATAATTTACCCTAAATTTACATTTTTGTCAATATTTTCGATATTTGCTGAGCTCTGTTTTTGTATGTATGTTGAGCTTTGGCAATATAATAACCACTTTGTGCAATTCGTTCCGAATGTTCTACGTCATCCAATAACTCCTGTATGATATTTGGTAGTAACTCAATTTTACCCAATGAATACAGTCGAATATTTTCCCGATCAATAAAATTCTCAGTGATATATTTACTAGAATCAGTTAAGGAAATGGCACCATTCAGCATCGCTGCTGCAATTCTTTCTTGAAACCCATCTTTAAACCACGGCATGACATTAAGAGAAATTTTTGAATTTGCTACTGCTCTTAAGGAAGTTTGCCCATAGCCTTCACATTGAATGAAGTTTGATTTTTTTGAAAAATCACATTTATCCCAACCGCTTCCAAAGACATGAATTGGAATTCCAGCCTCCACAATCGTTTGCACTATTTTTTCTCGATAGAAAGCTCTCATATAGCGGCTAACATCTTTTGTACAGAAAAGAATATCCTGGAATTGCTGATCATCAACATCAATACTATGATTATTTATGGCAATTGTTAGGCTCTCCTCTAGTGTTAACGATGGATTGGAATGTATTATATCCACCATCTCTAATGCGATATTCTTTATTGGACCTGGTTGCTCTTGAATACTTTTCATTACATCTGTTGCCATAAGATTCGATCCTGTAAATACAAGATCGATTGTTCTTTGGCGATATGGTACAATGTCCTCAACACAACTTCCGGATAGTGGAACGAAATCCACATGAGTAATGTTAGGAAAAAATCTTCTTACATAGTCTACATTATTGCGATCACAACATAAGACAAAGGTATTCTCATCCCCTTGTTGTAAGCGTTCCATATGATGGATTGGATGATCAAAAATCCAAGTACAGTATTTTGTCTTCATTAGCTTTCGAACTGCTGGTGACATAAATATTCCATTACAAGTAAGAACAAAATCATAAGAATGGTTCTGTATTGTTTCAATTAACTCATCTTGAAAAGCTTTGGAAGTCCCGTCTAAAACAGTACAGCGATTTCCCTCCTGTTCAAACGCGATGGCAAGCTCATCAATATAAATTCTCATTGCATCATATTGAGAAATTCCTTTAATCATTAAGATATTTTTACTCAACTTTTTCTACCCCTATATCTTTTCTTAAGCTATTCGTAAGCTGGTTTAATTCCGATTGCGATAAATCCATTTCAACTGTCCTCAACAAATACTGCTCTAGTTTTGTTAATTCACTCTCTAGATAGCAATTTTTTGTGTAATTGGGAAACTCAGTTTTTAGTGTTGACTGCATATAACTCAAAATCTTCGGTGTAAAGTCATTACATCTAGATAGAAAAATATATAAAGTATTCAAATAAAATACCTTTATAAAATGAAATTCTAATTCGCTCTTATATTTTTCGAAAAGCTCTAGCTTTTTATAGCGCTCAAGCCGGTTCAATTCAACTAAAAAGCGATCAAAATGTCGGTCACATGTCGATTGCATCGTTGTTGATTGCGGATTGACAAAATAGTAATATAATTTGTCCTCCAATTCATAATATCTCGTTAAGTGTAAGCTAAATTGATCCTTCCAATCGATATCCTCATAATAACACTGTTCTGGAAAGAAAATCTGATATTCTTGCATGAGCGAAGTACGATAAAGCTTTCCAGAAACATAACCAGGACAACCATGTAAGACGAGTTTTCTTTTTTGAAGCTCCGAAGAATAATCATAAAAAAAACCTTTTCCTGTCTTTTCCTTGATTGTATCATTATCTGAAACAGCACGATGATATCCACAACCAATCGCATCCAAATTCATAGCTGTAATCTTTGTGTACATCAACTCAAGCATTGTGCTTTCAATCCAGTCATCCGCATCGATAAAGCTTATGTATGGAGAGGTTACATAGCATAGTCCAGTATTTCTTGCTGCTCCTTGTTTTTTGTTTTTTTCATGTTGAATTAAAACAAAATTATCGGGATATTTTTGCTCCCACTCGAGCAATATGTTCCAGGTTGAGTCATATGAGGCATCATCAATAACAATAACTTCTAGATTTTCTATTCCAATCGTTTGGTTTACAATGCTAGTCAAACAACGATTTATATATTTCTCTACATTAAAACATGGTATTACAAGACTTACTAACTTCCCCATACCAATCTCCCTAATTTAGATTGCTTTTATACTTTCTCTTAACTGTTCTACACTTAACCATTCTGCATTCGTCTCAGAGTTATATTCAAACCCTTCTGTTACTAACTTTCCACCCTCGGTAAAATAGCGTTTTACATCCCACCACTCAAAATGAGGATAGATAATATAATGTTTGTCATACTCATAAGTTGATCTAGAATCGTCTTTTGTTACCATAACCTCATGAAGTTTTTCTCCTTCACGTATACCAATTTCCTTAATCTTGCAGTTTGGTAACATTGCTTCTGCTAAATCAGTGATTTTAAAGGAAGGTATTTTCGATATATAAGTTTCTCCACCTTTTGACTCACTTAATGCCTTAAATACGAGCTCTACTCCTTGTTCTAATGTGATCCAAAAGCGTGTCATTCGAACATCAGTAATTGGTAACTCTGTCTCCCCATTCTGAATTAAACGATCGAAAATAGGAATAATGGAACCTCTGCTTCCAGCAACATTTCCGTAACGAACAACAGAAAATGTTGTGCCGTTCATGCCTTTATATGCATTCGCTGCAATGAACAATTTATCCGATACTAACTTTGTCCCACCGTAGAGATTAATTGGATTTACTGCCTTATCCGTTGAAAGCGCTACTACCTTTTTAACACCACAATCTAGTGCAGCATCGATTACATTCTGTGCTCCATGAATGTTTGTTTTGATTGCCTCAAATGGATTATATTCACACGTTGGTACCTGCTTCATCGCCGCTGCATGAATTACATAATCTACACCATTAAATGCACGATAAAGACGTTCCTTATCTCGCACATCTCCGATAAAGAAACGTACACGAGACATATCTACCTTGTCTTGATACTCTGCTTTCATATTGGATTGCTTAAATTCATCACGAGAATAGATGATTACCTTTTTTGGTGAATAACTCGCGAATATCATCTCTAAAAATTTCTTTCCAAAAGAACCAGTTCCTCCAGTAATTAAAATCGTTTTATTGTTTAACATTTCTTTCTCTCCTTGTATGATTAAAATTATCGAGTGCATCCTTCAATAAAGGTTCAATTTCACGTGAGGCTGATTGAATCGACTGAAATACTAGTTTTGTCGTTTCATATGTTCTTACAAAATCATCTTCATCCTTACCAACATTACACATCTTTTCAATCTCTGTAAATGTATCATGCTTTACATAATTATCAAGAAGAGGATATACACATCTTGAGGCTACTGATTGATTGGCACTCACAATTTCTTTCGCCATTAACTCAATTTTTTTGCTGTAATTCGGTTTATCCCTTAATCGAATTGCTTCTTCACAATTATGAATTATGTTCGCTGCCTGTTCAGGCAATTCTATACTGTCCTCATAGGCATTCTTTAAATACTGTCTTGCCGCTTCTAGCTCATTTGGGCCAAAGGTAAGGGGTATCTGATTAAGAATTGCTGTAACATCGATATCTGTTGTACAATATTGTTTAATTGCGTCTTTTAAAGTCATTATTTCAGTTCCATGAATTAATGCTCCACCTTCTGTAGCATCAATCACACGACCACTATTCTTTGTCTCATCAATTGAGTTTTCAAACCACTTTAGGTAAATAAACCAATCATGACGTGATTTTACTTGTGTTCCATCGATTCCTTCCACATAGCAGACTCCATCTTCCTCACTTTGGATATTACATATATCACCGTCTGCATGTGTTACATTTCCTTTATACGCCAAGTCTTGACCAATCAATATAATTGTATTAAATTCAAGTGATTTACATATAGAAAATGCTGCGGTTGCAACGGAACCTCCTGTATTTAAAACTGATATCTGGTGTCCAAGTGATTGATATAAGCCCTCAATAAAATCATTGTTACCAAACCAGATCTTTCTTCCATTATGCTTACATAATGCTTCTCGGTTGGAATTCAACCCACAAAACATAGGGATAAATTCGAAATCCGTATGATCAAAATAATTAGGTGGTTTCTTAGGATCTAGCGTAACTGCAAAATCTGCTACAATACCATGTTTATGCAGATAACGAAGTGCGGTATCCGTTGCAAGAATAATCGCCTTCCCCTTTGCCTTTTTTAAGTCCTCTATATTATGATCCAAAGAAGGTCCCGCGGAAACAATAATTACCGGAACATCCTTTGGAAGTTTTCCTTTTAATTCTAATAAGTAATTTGATTCTGGTAAATATCTATAGTTATCGATTGTATTTTTAACAATATCAATACCAAAATAAGCTTCTGTATTTCGATTTACTAAAGTACGAAATTCATTTTCATCAAGCTTAATGCGGTATTCTCTATACTCATCTGTAAAACACTTATCGTATTGAGGATGAATGCATTTTAACTGAGATTTCAGATTCATCCAATGCACATATTGCGATAGCAAAACTCCAAACATTGATTTGCTCAACATCGGAATCGCAATACTAACTCTAATGTCACTAAGAATATCTCTCATATCATAGTTAGCTAAAACATGTTGAAATAATTGATAACTCGGCTCCACAACAATAATGTGGTCGCCTTTTTTTAACTTATCACATAATTCTCTTAAGAAATATCCGTTTCCTAGCCCGAACATCTGAACTACAATATTAATACCATCAAGCTCAAACTGTTTTCCCCAGCGCTTTGCTTCTTCAAGCGGTCGATAATTTGAGTTTAACCGATATTCTTGCTTGTCTTTAATAATCTTTGTATATAAATTTTCGTATCGACTTGGTTCGGTTATCATCGTTATCGTTGGTTCTTTTTCCTTCAATGGCTCATAATCTTTGATATAGGAATAAAGACGAGGTCTCACTTGTTTTATGCATTCCATATTCATCTCATAATAGTTCATAGGGCACCTACCTTATAGTTGTTTCTCTACTGTTCCTAATATTTCTATTAAATCATAATTGATAATATCAGCCAAAAGTACTTCATCTCTAGCTTCCAAAGCATTCATAGCATCTGTTAAAATAGATAAATACTTGTTCTCATCAAATTCAATCGTAGGATTCGATTGTTTCAACTCAAAAATATGCACAGATAACGTAGAAATTTCATTAATTAGCTTTCCAAACAATTCGAAAGCCTCCTGATTATTTTGTTGATAAAACATATCTGCATTTGCCTGAATTTGTTTCATCAGCGTGCACAATGTTTCTTTGGATAAACCCATCCACTTTACCTCCTACACTAACTTCGTTTACATACTAAATTTATTCTATACTTTTTGTCAAATAAGGTCAATATTATTGAACCTATGATATAAGAAAAAAATGGGACCGACCATAAGGTCGATCCCATAAAGTCTTACGAATTACTGAAGTAAGGATAATACACCTTGAGTAGACTGATTAGCCTGAGCCAACATTGACTGAGCTGCCTGCTGTAAGATATTATTCTTAGAGTAGTTAACCATCTCTTCAGCCATATCAACATCACGAATACGAGATTCAGCGGACTGTAAGTTTTCAGCAGTGTTATCTGCATTTGCAATTGTATGCTCTAATCTGTTCTGGATAGCACCAAGAGCAGAACGCTGTGTAGATACTTGCGTAATAGCATCGTTTACAGTTGAGATAACTGCAGAAATAGCTGAACCATCAGTAGCGCCACTGATTGTAGTACCAACGTCTGTTACAGCTAAGCTATCAGCTGTCATTGCACTAATAGAGAAGGAAATCAACTGGTCTTTATTAGCACCAACTTGAAGTTTCTTATTCTGGAATCCACCACTTAATAATTTCATTGTATTGAATTCAGTCTGTTCTGCAATACGATCAATTTCAGATGTTAATGCATGAACTTCTTTTGCAATCGCTTCACGATCTGCAGTAACGTTTGTATCGTTCGCTGCCTGAACTGTTAATTCTCTCATTCTTTGAAGAACGCTCTGTACTTCGTTTAATGCACCTTCAGCGGTCTGTACTAAAGAAATACCATCCTGTGCGTTTGTGGAAGCTTGTTCAAGACCACGAATCTGTCCACGCATTTTTTCGGAAATGGAAAGACCAGCTGCGTCATCGCCTGCACGATTAATTCTGTAACCAGAAGAAAGTTTTTCAGAGTTCTTTGCTAAACTACCAGTTGTGATTCCTAACTGTCTGTTTGTATTAGCGGCTGTCATGTTATGTTGTACTATCATATAGATTCCTCCTTGAATTTTTAGTAGCATCCATGCTACTAGATAATAATTAATTAGTTGATTAGTTATTTTTTGGTAGTATTGGTATTGTTTTATTAAGTAAATTGTTTTTACTTATCTTATATATCGGAGAAAATAGAATTTACTTTATACCTTTTTATAATTTTTTATTTTTTTTTGTCGTAAAAGTAAGATTGTCCTTGTGTCTTTCCAGTCATATTCTTATAGTAAGTAGAAACGGTCTTATTACTTACTTTAAACTGTTTAATCTCTTGTTTTTTATTTCGAGAAAATACTTCGAATTTCAGCTTATTATTTTGTTCCAACGTTTGTATTTTAACGCTTAATTCTGTTACTTTAACAATACTTTGTTGTAATTGCTCAATCTCATCTTTGTAAAACTTCTTATCCTGTTGAACAATTTCTTTGATTTTAGCGTAAACAGAATCAAAGCCAGCATCCATTTCATTGAGTTGTCGAATCAATGGTTCCTTCTTCAGTACGCATTGTTCCATTATTTCAATTGTTGTTTTCTCATTCGTAAATGAAAGATTTTGTTCTTCCGTGATTGATAAGATCTGTTCTAGAATCGCAACTTTACGTGTTAAGCTACTATTTAGCATTTGTAAGTAGGTTGATATCATTTGCCTCTCTTCCATGGAATCCTACCTTTCTAATTCATAGTCTCTTACTGAACATAAAGCTTATTCTTTCTCATGACTTCTTTCCATGTATCTCTCATTTCACGGATATAGCGTAGTGCATCTTCAGCTATTTCTATATCTGCCTTTATGTTAGCTTCAACTAAACGTCGATTAATATATTCGTAAACACGGTCAAAATCATTGGCGATTGGATACTTAAAATCTAAAGTTAGGCGTAATTGCGTAATGATTTTCTGTGCTTTCTGACTATTTATATTCCTACTTTGGACATCACCATTTTCCATTGCATAAATTGCTTTGTTGCAAAACTTAATAGCTCCCTCATAAAGCATAAGCGTAAGTTCTGCTGGAGATGCAGTATTTACTTTTGTTCCCTGATAAGCTGCCGCTGCATTGAATGTCATAATAATCCTCCTGTATTCGATCCTATTAAATGGTTAATTTCCCATTCCCATTAGGGACATTAATGAATTCGATGTCGAATTAGTTTTTGATAACGCAGTTTCCATTGCTGTAAACTGATCATAATAACGATTCTCTAGTGTATTTAATCGGTCCTCCATATCACTAAGATCTGATTTATATCCACTTAATACAGTCTTCATCTCTTTATCATTATAAAATGTAAGTGCACTGCTAAGCGTTGTGGCTTTCATTTTATCTGTTAATTCAGTGTATAAGTTAGATACTAGAGTTGACAGTGTTGTCATAACAGCATCTGGATTCTCTTGTAGTGCTTTCATTAATTTATCATCTTTCCCACTAGAAACGCTATCATCTTTGTCTCCATCGATATGAAGCAATCCCTTTTCAGTATAGTCACTTGTATTAATTCCAAATGTAGATAATGCATAATTGATTCCATTATATTCCACCGAACTCATTAACGTATTTTTCATCGTACTAATTAGTGAACCTAAAGTATTATCTCTTCGAAGCAGGGAGTCTTTAATCTTAGTCTCCCATTTTTCAATCTCGTCTTCCGTCATCTCATCCTTTTGTTCACTTGTTAATGGATCATAACCTCTAGAAGAATCCGCATTATATAATTTGTTCATCTCTTTCAATACTTCATTATAATCTTTTATAAATTGCTTAATCGAGTCATAAACTGCCTGTGTATCTTGCTCAACACTTAATGTAATTGTCTCACCTTGCGCCGTTACACCATAGGCATGGACAGTTAAACCATTGACTTCAATTTCATTGGAACTACCTGTAATTATTGCACCATTATAGGTAATCTGACTGTTGGAAGCTTGTTTCAATGAAACAGAAGAATCTGCCATCGTATAAGACACATTTTCTTCATTTTCATCCATGGTTGCAACAATCTCAGATAAGCCAAGACCAGAAAGTTTATTCTCACCAGCTGTTACTGTTAAATCAGAAGCTGTCGTTATAGAAAATGCATTTTTAACACCACTCGCACTACTACTTAAGAAGAAACGTTGCTGTGCGGTATCAAAACTGGCTGTAATACCTGCCTCTTTTGCTGCATTTACAAAATCCTCTACGGTAGTATCACTTGATATTGCTAATTCTATCTGTACGTCAGTAGTTGAAAACGTCACGCTCTCACCAACAAGAGAATCATCAATATCTGATAGTAGTGTTTTTCCATCAATCTTTCCTTCATCCAAAGTTGTAATACGATTTCCAGTAATATATTGAGCACTAGCTAGTTGATTGATCTGAACTTGATGTGAACCATTGACTGCAGAAGAGGAAGCTGTCACAGTTGCTTTTGCCTCATTCGATGATACTACTTTTTTCGTACCATAAGAGCCTTGTAGCTTCATCTTACTAATTGACCCTGTATAAAGAGAATAGATTTTGGTATTTAAATCTTTCCATTTCTCTTGAGCCCATTCTTGTTTTGTTATCTTGTTTTCAATCTTTACTTTTTTTTGGCTTTGTGCACTCATTAATTCCTTCACAATACTATCAGTATCCAAATTTGATACAAGACCTGTCATTCGAATTGGCATAGTTTCCTCCTATCTGCGTTCATCCACAAGGATTCCCGCTAATTCCCACATTTTCTCTACCATCTCCAAAGTTTCTTCTGGAGGAATTTCACGAATTATCTCCTGTGTATCTTTATCAATTACTTTGATTGATACACGCTTCGTTGGTTCATGATAAGAGAACTCACATCTTGTTTTAGCATGCTTCATCTGTGTATTTGCATGTTTTACCGCTGTTCTTATACGTTGCTCATCTGGTGCTGCATTATGCTCCTCCTGAGAATCATTACTAACTGATGTCTCAATTGGCATCACCTGCTCTACTGAGATATTTCTCTCAACTGGCACAGACACTGCATCTGTAGTTCTTAAATTTGTTGATTTTACATCCTGAAATTGCATTGAACTCTTAATTGAATTAATCGCCATCGTATTTCACCTCCATGTGAATGTAGACCTTTCTTTTTCTTTATATCGGCCTATCTTACAAAATAGTTAACAAAATTTTATAAAAATGTGTTTATCTCCATCTTGCTGACATTCCTTTTGAACTTTTTTATGCAAAATTCAGAGTAATTTCCTGTGAATAGGGTGTCAAAAGGCGAAAGCGTGTTGCGTATAAATTATGTTTGTCATCCCATACTGCTAACATTTCCTTGCGCAAAATGATGTCTAATTTCTATCTTAAGGACTTTTGACACCCGTAGCCTTTTAAATAAAAAAGAGAATGTACTAAAAATTAGTCTATTCTCTCTTCATTGCTTATTTTAATAGCTTCATTAATTCATCTGTACTAACAGTTCCCTCCGCAGCTTCCTTGTTTGACTCTTGAATCTGCAAATAAATCTCTTTACGATAAATCGGTACTGATTTTGGTGCATTGATACCTAATTTCACCTGATCACCTTTAATCTCAAGTATAGTAATCTCAATATCACTGCCAATCATAATCGATTCATTTATTTTTCTGGATAGGGCGAGCATTTACATATCCCCTTTCTTCTCCAACTTATTATTAATCTTGTCATATACCGGATATTTTATCATATAATCCTCATTCTCTGCAACAATTTGACAACCCAGTTTTGTATCAGAATTAATAATTATTGGTGCCTTTAGATTTGTAGTCATCTTTGTAAGATCAGATGGCACGGTCAACGTCAACAAAATCACAATATTATTATCGCTTAAATCACCCAGCTGTTCTAACAAATTATCATTGATGACTGGATTATAATCTTCTTTTACAAGACTAGGATGGATCACTGGAAGTGCAAGTCCTTGAAGGTCTAAGCTCTGAAGCCAAGAGATTGCTGGTCGCTCCTCTCCCTCGCTGTTGAACAATATTGTGTATCGAGTACAATCCTCAAAACCAAAAATACCATTTTTGAAGGTAAGAATCTTATCCTCATCAAGATTAATCTCTCCAAAATACTTTGTCTTTACTAACATTTATTTTCCCCTTTCCTTGAAAATTTATTGAGTTTTTTTAAATAAAATCTAATAATGAATTCTTAACAACCTTTGATGCTGCAGATAAAGAAGCATTATAAATTGTCTCTTGCGATTGTAACTTAATTACGGTATCTACAATATCAGCATCTTCATTTTTGGATAATAGATCTTCAAAGTCACCTTGCTCACCTGAAAGACGACTTTCTGTAAGTTCTAGTCGAGCATAACGAGAACCCAAATCTGCAATTGCGACGTTAATCGTGGTTTGCTGACCTGTAACTTCCGTCAATGCTCGTCCAAACGTATTCTGAAGTACTTCATCCTTTAAGGTTTTCTCCGTTGTTAGTACATCAAGTATTTCATTCAACGCTGCACTCTGTTCTTTTGAAATTGATGTATCCTCTAACATCTTTTTTACCTCTGATATCTTACGTTCTGTATATAAAACATCATTTACTGAAGTAATAATATCATCAATTACTCGACCAATGTCATGGGTAATCGCATCGCTTCCCTGTGTATTAATTGTCATTGTCTGATTAAAGTTAACTTCATAACGTATTTGCTGGTCGGATTTTGTGTAAACGATTGGTTCTGCATCTTCCTCCATCTTATTCGTGACCGTACAATCAAAATAATGTTCTGGACGCAAATCATTCTTAATAAAGGTGTCTTTTTCATAAGTCACATGAATCTGATCTAATTCCTTCCATTCTTTATACACATCTTCACTCATAATGAGCTCACCAGTATCTGCTAGATAGTTAATCGTTCCCGGTTCTGGAGTATATGCATTGGGATCCTTCGAATCTATCTGATTGATGTCATTGCTAAAATCTTCATATTCTATGTTTCCATCTGCATCTTTCTGAATATTACCGTCTGCATCCTTGATAGGAAACTTTATGCTGATATTGCCGCCTTCCTCTTGAGATTTTAAGTCATTATACGCAAGACGTAAACGATAAGCGGAAACATAGTTTGGTTTGTTTTCCAAATTTAACGATGTCGGATCCTCAGAATCATATAATGATAAATCTACAGAATTTAGTGTAGTCTGTATAACATCAATATCACTTCCAGATAACTTTTCTGTAATTTCATAATTATAGTCGGTTGTCACTTCATTAAAAACTAAGCTCGTATCCGTCTTATATCCACTAAATACATAACGCCCCGCATAGTTTGTATTACCCTCTTGAAATATTTGCTCTTTAAACTGTTTTAAGGTTGCAACAATACTATTACGGTCACTTTCTGTTAATGTGTCTGTTGAGCCATTGACACAATATGTATGAATCTTCGTTAATATATCATTAACCTCTTTCATAGCACTCTCTGTTAGATCCATCCATGCTAGTGAATCTGGAATATTTTTTTCATAAAACTGATTCAACTCTGTCAAGTTCGTGCGTAATTTTAACGCCCTCGTTGCAACAATTGGATCATCTGAAGGTCTTTGAATTTTTAGCCCCGTAGAATATTGCTCTTCCAGTTTTGATAACGAATTTTTATTTCCATTAATATTATACAATACGTTATTCGTCATCATTTTATTTGTTATTCTCATATATCCTCCCTCCGAGCGCTATCTATATGGTCAAATTACTTAAGCACCCATATAATTAATAAGTTTATCAAAGCACTCATCCATTACGGAAATTGCTTTTGCTGAAAGACTGTACGCATTCTGATATCGAATCAGATTCATTGCCTCTTCTTCTGTATCAACACCACTAATTGATAAACGTTGATTGTCTACAGCAGCTAAAATATCCTTTTGATTTTGTGAAAAATTCGATGTTTTCTTTGTATCAATACCAATTTCTGCTACAAGCGTCTGGAAAAACTGTGCTGGTTTTCCCTGCTTAAACATTGTGACATCGTCCTTTAAATTAATTAACTCTTCGATTAAATCATTATTTCCAATACCATCAGCGATATCTCTTGTTGTAACTAATTTGCTTGGATTATGATATACCTCATCAGTAATACAGAAATTTTTGGCATTTAGTAGATAATAAGAGCCATAATTCTTATCATCATATATATAGTCATTTGCATAAAATCCTGTCTTGCTTGTAAATAAATAACCATTCTCCTCATCAGTTGGAGACTGGTCAAATGAGAAATTTTCACCTGTCACCAAGTTGGTTCCATTAAAAAAATCAAGACCAGCATCTCCATTTAAATCGACGCCACTCTTACAAATATCATTAAATGCTTTTGAAAAAGTACGAACAAATTTATTCAATTCACCCATATAATAAGGAATTCCCTTGTAGGAGATACTTTGTCCCATGCTAGCAGTCATATTATTGACATCCGTTACTATTTCATCATCTAACGTAAACTCATATTGATATGTCCCAGTATCTTCGTCTTGCTTTACTGCAAAACCATTATAATGATACTGACGGTTTCCAATTGTTAATAATCCGGTTGTTGGTATGTTCAAATCCATCATACTATTAACGTTCGTATCTGTTATCGTAACTGTCATATCGCCAGATTCTGCTGTTACCTTGCCACTAAAATTTTCAGCATTATTTCCATCACGTACTTCAAATAATGCTCGAAGTGTACCACCGAGTGTTGGGCTATGAGTATTTACTTTCTGACCACTAGCCCAATAGATATCATATAAGCCTTCCATATCGTTTTGATTCGCTTTTTCTGTTCTCGGTATTACCTGTAACTCATTCGAAGCATAAGTATCCACTAGTGTTTGTCCATCCATCTTAACTGTAAATGAAGTTACACCAACTCCATAACCGACTATATTTTCTTTTACGGTAATATTGGCATAGCTGGACAATTCCTCCACCATAAGATTACGTTGATCACGTAAATCATTAGCAGTACCTCCACCAACCTCAAGAGTATTAATCTGTTTCGTCACCGTAGCGATCTGCTGTGATAATGAATTAATACGATTGACTTGGTTGCGAATTTCAAAGTTACATTCTTCTTGTATTTTTTCAAGGCTCATAGCGAGAGAATTCATAAATTCGGTTGTACTTTGTGCATAGCTGGCTGCCTGGGTTCGTACAGTCAAATCCGTAGGATTTTTGCTTAACTCTTGAAATGCATTGTACATATTATCAAAATTTGTCGTAAAACCTTCTAACTGCACTTCATTAAAATAGTTTTCAATCGAATTCATATAATACTCTTTTGTCGAATAAGCACCATACATTGTATTGTTAACACGATATTTCTCATCATAATAAGTATCACGGACCTGTTCAACACCGATAATGTCAACGCCGGTACCTGCCATACCATATCCACTATTCACACGTAATGCTTGACTTGCTTTTTGTTTTGCTATCTGTCTAGAATAACCTTCGGTTTCTGTATTGGAGATATTATGTGAAGTAGTATTTAAACCGGCTTGTGAAGCATATAGCCCAGACGTTCCTATACTTAATCCAAAAAAAGTTCCCGGCATCTCATCACATCCTTCCTGTTCTTTTCTTCATTTCTAACTTTATTATAACCTTGTAACGATATGTTCTAGCATCTCATCAATAACATTAACATATCGGGCTGCAGCATTATAAGCATGTTGAAACTTAATAATATTCGTTAATTCCTCATCTGAGGATACTCCTATTACGTTTGTTCTTTGATTGCCAATACTATTAACCATTTCCGCTTGGCTAGATGCAATTGTTTTCATCTTCTCACCTTTGGTAGCTATAGTACCTATATAATAATTATAGTAATCAGAAAAACTGTTCTTTGTTAATGTGTTTGGATCAATCGTAGCAAATGGTTGATTCCAAGCTGCGAGTAAATTATCGACTGCAGTAATATCATAATCACCTGTGTTCTTATTCGAACTCAATGCCATCAATGATTTATTTTCCAATAAATCCTGATTTACTCTGATTTCGCCAACTGTATATAAAGAGTAATTGTTATTTGAAACTTCCTCATTATAGATATAAACACCTTCCAACGTTTCTCCATTCGATAGAGTAATTTGTTGAGCAGGCATATATCGATCCATTGATTTACGACTAAATAGTTCCTCTCCCATCGTACCTGGAGGACCATCTTGACCAACTGGGGCATTTTCTGTGTCCAGTATGTGAATTACTGTATCTTCTTCATAAGTATAAGTACTTCCATCTGCTAATGTAACTTCAGAACCTGCAGAGATGATAACCTCCTTGTTTGGACAAAAGATATTGTTTAAAGTAGTTACGATCCCATGAATTAACTGGTCAAACTGTGCTTGTGTTGACATAATAATCGATGGATTTATTTCTTTATTGTATTCTTTTACCTTCTCTTCATATTCTTTTGTTGCAATTGCAAAACGATCAATATTAAGTTCACCATCTTCATCGAGATAGTTATTCTGGTCTGGAGCTATTGGTATATCAATATATTTACCGACCTTTGTACCACGAGATAATAGTAACCCCTTTAAACTACCCACATCTGTATTATTTTCTGATACCGGAACGTTATCACGATTAAATACATCACTATCACCATACGAAGTCCAGATTGGAATTAGCATCTCTGAGTTTTGCATGATTCCAGATACGTCCTCAAAGAACGCCTCGTCGCCCATTGACTTACGGCGTTGATCCGTAACTGTTATTGTACCCATCTTCATTGATGCATTTTCAGTAACTAAAGGCATGCCTTCTGCATTTACTGTAACTCGACCATCAACATTCTCAGCGTATGTAATGCTTATAATCTTGCCTAATTCATCCAATAGAATGTTTCGTTGATCACGTAGGTCATTCGCATTTTCCTGGCGATTACTCTCATAAAAACAGATTTTATCATTTAAGGTTACAATTTCTTCTCCAATTTCATTAATTCGTTCCACGAAAGAAGAAACTTTTGTATTTAAATTCACCTGATATTCATTTAATTGTTTATATATATTTTCAGCTCTCTCAATAAAACTAACACTTGTTTCTATTAGAGAAGCTCTTTTTACTAGACTATCAGGTTCCTTTGCTAATTCCTGAAGATTCGTCCAAAACTCCTCCATTGTATCTTGAAAGGGAACTCCGTTAAGCTCACCCATTAAATTTTCAATTTCACTTGTTGTTTCATATTGAGAATCATAAAAGCCCTGTCTTCCTAATTCTGTTCGATATGATTTATCAAGAAAGGTATCTCTCACTTGACGTACTGTCTGTGTTGAAACACCCAAACCTGTCTGCATTGGGGATATATGTGATTGACCAATTGTACGATATTTAGACGTCTGAAGTACGGTCTGCTGACGAACATATCCTTCTGTTTCCACATTGGATAAATTATGTGCCGTAGTATTCAGAGCAAATTGACTATTTTGCAATCCGGAAGCCCCAACATAAAGGCCACTCATTAGACCCATGGATTCTCACCTCACTTTGCATATTCATTTACTTTGCAAATTTACATTCGCAACTTTACCTATTGCTTCGCATCAAACATCCCTGTCTGTGAAGCTGTCATCTCAACCTGAGATGCTCCTCTGGTATAATTGTTACTCCCTGGTGACATCCGTGTACTTTGGATTAAATTTATATTAAATTCAATCATCTCTAGGGATTGCTGTATTAAAGATTTATTTCGATTATTTAATTCAACTAAAGTATTCACAACACTTTTTAAGTTGTCATGAAGTTCTGATAATCTTTTTTGCTCTTCTGGCTGTTTCCCCAGAAAATCGATTATTTTTCTCATCGTTAAAGTACTTGGATTTCTGTTAATTACTGTTCCAATATTAATAACGACCTCTTCTCGCTTGCGTTCAAGAGCATTGATCTTCTCAATTATTAATTGCTCTTGATCTGTTATCTGTTGCAAGGAGGTTAGGTCATTATCAATAATCACTCTTGTTTTCTTTGTTGCTATCGGAATAAGTTCCTGATATAACGTTTCTTCAGATTGTAATGTTTGGATTAACTCCTCAATTAAACTTGCCAATTAGCAGCCTCCACTCCTAATTTATTATCCTATATAGACTTATTAAAATAACTATCAACCATCTTATCAGCAACTTCTTCTAAACTTACGTTGTAAGTGCCAGATGCCATTCTTTGCTTTAACTCATTCACTTTGTCTTGGCGAATGTCTGGAGCCTGAGCAACAACTTGCTTCGCAATCTGAAAATCTTTTCCTAACTGCGAAATTTCAACTCGGTCTTTTTTGCTAACAGCATTCGTCTTATTTAACTTTTGTGTGCTGTTTTGTTGATATAACTGGCTCACCTTGTTAAATGCATCAATACGCATAATTCTCACCCCTATTCTATCGATTTTCCTTTTGATTTATCATCAGTTCTACCCTATTTATCGGAAGAATTCGAATTTTCTTTAGGTAATTTCATAAAAAAATGTAAATATATTGTTACATGGAAAAAAGCTAAGAACGAAAACAAGATATAATGTTCATTCTTAACCTTTTTTGATTTCATCACTTATATATTATTGAAAAAACCTGAGAAATCCAAAGTGGAAAAATAATCTTTTGCAGTCTCTGCACGACGTATACATTGAATCGATCCGTCTTCCTTCTTTAATAATTCTGCTGATTTTAATTTTCCATTGTAGTTATATCCCATTGCAAATCCATGTGCTCCAGTATCATGAATTACTAGGTAATCGCCAATTTCAAGCTTTGGGAGCATACGGTCGATAGCGAATTTATCATTATTCTCGCAAAGCGAACCAGTAATATCATACTTATAATCACATGATGCATCTTCTTTACCAAGGACTGTAATATGATGATAGGCTCCATACATTGCAGGTCTCATTAAGTTCACTGCACATGCATCCACCCCAATATATTCTTTATAGATGTGTTTTTCATGAATTACCTTTGTAATTAATTCTCCATATGGTGCTAACATAAAACGTCCAAGTTCAGTGAAGATTGCAACGTCTCCTAAACCATTTGGTACCATGATTTCCTCGTATGCTTTACGAACACCTTCACCAATTGCAAGAATATCATTACCTTCCTGATTCGGTAGATATGGAATACCTACCCCACCAGATAAATTGATAAACTGAATATCTGCACCTGTTTTTTCTTTTAACTCTACTGCAAGTTCGAACAGTGTTCTTGCAAGCATTGGGTAATAGTCATTCGTTACTGTATTACTAACTAAAAAAGAATGAATTCCAAATTTTTTAGCACCAAGAGACATCAACTTCTTATAACCATCAATTAACTGTTCTTTTGTAAAACCATATTTTGCATCACCTGGATTATCCATAATACCATTACTTACTTCATAAACTCCACCTGGATTGTAACGGCAACAAATTGTTTCAGGGATTCCACATTCATCCTTTAAAAAATCAATCATGGTATAGTCATCAAGATTAATGATTGCACCAAGTTCTTTTGCCTTAGTATATTCACCTTCTGGAGTATCATTGGAAGAAAACATTACTTCTTGTCCTACAATTCCTACCGCCTCTGTCATTAAAAGCTCCGTCATAGAGGAACAATCCGTCCCACAGCCTTCCTCATGTAACACTTTTAATATATATGGATTTGGTGTTGCTTTTACAGCAAAATATTGCTTAAACCCTTTATTCCATGCGAATGCTTGCTTTAGCTTTTTTGCATTCTCACGTATACCTTGTTCATCATAAATATGAAACGGTGTTGGATATGTTTTAACGATATTACGTACCTCATCAAGTGTCACAAATGGTTTCTTCATGCTAGTATCTCCTCTTATCATGATTCAGTTTTAATGTGGATAACTATATCTCAAGATTTACCAGATGTCAATATCACATATTCTCAAATATTTTCATCAAGCAATGCTTTGATTGCACATTTTGATGCATTACCCTTTTCAAATGTATGATAAGTGTTACAAAACTCTTCATATTTTTCCTTATACTTGAGCCAATCATAATCCCTTATCTCATCAACCAATTGCTCTGTTGTCATCACAAACGGTCCAGGAGCTTGTTTGATAAAATCAAAATAAAAACCTCTTAATTCGTCCTTATATTCTTCTAAATCATATACATAAAAAAGTATTGGACGTTTTAAAATCGAATAATCGAACATAACAGAAGAATAATCTGTAATCAATAAATCAGAGATAAGATAGAGTTCAGAAATATCAACGCTAGAATTCATCACACGATAAAAGCCATGATAGCTTGAAAAATCCAGTTTTTCTCTTACCATATAGTGATATTTGATTAAAATTACATAATCCTTTGACAATTTCTCGAACAATAAATCATAATCGAGTGGTGCATTCATCTTATAGCTTGCCTTATCATAAAAGGAGTTGTCTCGCCAAGTCGGTGCATATAATATAATCTTCTTATCCAATGGAAGTTGATACTTTTTCTTTAATTCCATCAAATCCGTCTTATGATTTCTTGTAAATAATACATCATTTCTTGGATATCCAATCTCTAACATATTCCCATCAAAAGCAAAAGCATGTCGAAATATATTGCTAGAAAACTTATTTTGCGATATTAGGTAATCCCAGGTAGAAGAATTTTTCTTAAACTCTTCTCGATACTCCTCAACCGTCTGTCCGCCAGCCATATGATAGGAAGTCATATCCAAAGCAAGCTTTTTAAGTGGCGTCCCATGCCAAGTCTGCAGATACTTTGTACCTTTTCTTTTTCTTATGTAATTAGGAAGCCTTGTATCACTAACGATATATCCTGCAACCGCCAACTCATAATAATACCGAAACCGACTTAGCTTTATGGTGCGTGCAGTTCCAGGCAGATTAACTTTCGGATTCTCTAACAAAAAATAACAACGATATTTATGATCTAGACCAAGCTGAACCATCTCCTCATAGATGCTCTTAGGATTACCACCATAGCTTCTTCCTAGATTACTCATAAACACAATTTTTCTATGATTGACAGGAAGTACGAAACTCATCGCACGATATACAGCTAATATGCAATTTTTCAATATTCTCTTTGCGATCGATTTCATATTTCCCTCCATAATTATAGGCCCTTATGTACCGCTTAGAATTTCATTCAAGCGAAAGCAAGTTACGAATGAATTATGTTAATCTCAAAAGTACCTTTCTAAAACTCCATTCGTCATTTTCCACATAAATTGCTTAGAAAAATGGGATGACAAATATAATTCAGAAGCATACTGTTATGAAGTCGTCGGTACGTAAGGGCCTGTATTTTAGGCCCTTACGTACCGCTACGAACTTCATTCAAGCGAGAGCGTGTTGCGGATGAATTATATTTGTCATCCCATAATCATAACATGTCTTTGTGGAAAATGACGTCGAACTTCTTTCGTTAGGTCTATTGACACTTGAATCCTTACTTAAGCTTGTCTTTTAAATCATCTTTGATCTTTGTTGTCGATATTCCTTCAGTTCTTGGTAAATATACGACTTCGCAATAATCCTTTAGGAAATCAAACTGTCCCTTCCAATCATCACCCATAACAAAAACATCAATCTTATTATCAACTACATCTTGAATCTTTTGTTCCCATGTATATTCAGGGATAACTTCATCAACATAACGAATTGCTTCTAAAATCGTTTTTCGATCTTCATAACAGTGATATGCAGTCTTATGCTTTATAGAATTAAATTCATCACTTGATAATACCACTAGTAGATAGTCTCCTAATTCTCTTGCTCTTCTTAGTAGATTAATATGTCCCACATGTAACAAATCATAAGTACCATAAGTAATTACCTTTTTCATCTTTACTCCTCACTATTCTTTATGTTCATTTTCATCCTCAAGTTCCATCTTATTGGCAAGATAAATCGGACGATTTTTTACTTCTATATAAGCTTTTCCAAGATATTGTCCCAATATCCCCATGCAAAAAAGTTGAATTCCTCCCACCATCAAGATCAAACAAGCTAGTGATGGCCAACCTGAGGTAGGATCTCCCCAGATTATTGTTTTAATCACGATATAAATGATTGCCAAAAAAGATATCATGCAAAAGACGATCCCTATAACAGAGGACATCGCAAGAGGTACAGTTGAGAAACCAATAATCCCTTCCATTGAATATTTGACTAACTTCCAAAACGACCACTTTGTTTCACCAGCAACACGTTCTACATTTTTGTAATCAATCCATTTAGTGTTAAAACCAATCCAGCCAAAGATTCCTTTCGTAAAGCGGTTACGTTCACTCATTTTTAGGATTGCTTCTACCATCTGATGTGTCATTAAGCGATAGTCAACGCATCCTTCCACAATCTGTATTTTACTCATTTTGGATAGTAAATGATAAAATTTCCTTGAAAGAAAAGATCGAATCTTTGGTTCGCCCTCTCGCGTAACTCGTTTTGCAGCAACACTATCAAAACCCTCATCGACGATTCCATGATACATGTCTACTAGCATTGCAGGGGGATGCTGTAAATCTGCATCCAAAATTGCAACATAATCACCCTTTGCATTCTCAAGACCCGCATACATCGCTGCTTCTTTTCCAAAGTTTCTCGAAAAAGATATATACTTAATACGCTTATCCTTTTTACGCAGTTCCTGAATTACTTTTAATGTATGATCTGAAGAACCATCATTAATAAAGATTACTTCGAACTCTACATCATTCTTCATCATATCTGCTACTCGAATGATCTCATCAAAGAATAACGGTAATACCTCTTGTTCATTAAAACATGGTACAATTGCAGTTAAACGTTTCACAGTCCCCCTCCAATATTAATCGCTATACACCAAGCGCACGATGCAAGAAATCATAAGATGTTTTCTGCAACTCATGAATTCTTCTTCTCAATTCTTCTTTGTCATCAATATCAAACTGATGAATATCATGGAAATTCTCTGTTTCATATACAATGTGGGATTCCAAGCCAACAGATTTTAATAAATCACTTGTTCTTGCCCCTGTGCTTGTATGAAGCATAGAGATGAAAGGTTTTTCATAAATCAATGAAAAAACTGTTGCATGGAACGAATTTGTTAACACATATTCTGCGTTTTCGATTTCACTTAAGAATTCTGCAGCAGTATCTAAATAATAGGAACCTAATTCATTACGAAAGATAGTTGATGGTTTTCGCTGAATTATCGGTAATCCAATTGCTACAGAAAGACGGTTCGCAAATCGTATCAATTCTTTATTCGTTTCCATCATATATACACAAATATATCGTTTCCCTTTATATATACTTGGTTTCTTCAATTCCTCATAGTCTTTTCTATCTAGTAACAGTGTTGGATCTAAAACAACTTCAACTGGCTTGTCAGTTAAACTTTCTATCGCAGGACAAGCGCTTGCTTCACGAACTGAAATCGAAGTATAAGACTTTAAACTCTCTTGAAATTGATCTCGGTATTGAGGAAAGATATACTCTCGACCAACACTTGCTGCATAGGAGATTTTCTTAGCCGAACTTTCAGCAAAATCCAACAAATATGCTGGATCAAATCCATTTGTATGATCACTATTCCAAACCTGATCACTACCTGTAATATAAGCATCCAAACCTAATTTTGCATTCTTAAGCTCTTCGTAAGTCTTAAAATCTCCAACTAGTTTAAAATTATTTTTAATAAATGCTCGATATTTTCTATTCTTTTCTACTTGCTTTTTGACACGGTTACGATACTTCTTCTTTAAAAGATATTTCATCTTTTTCTTTAAGGTATTTTGCTTAGGAGCTACATACAAGCGATCAATAATATCTGGATGATAGTTTATTACACAAGGCTCAGTACCAAGATTTTTTAATACCTTTTGCAATGCCCAAGTTTGAAGACTGGCACCATAATTATGTGCACTATGAAATGTTATAACGCCTACTTTCATTATTTTGATACCTCCTTAAGCACTTTATGAAAATTAAGCTTAGGGTTATCACTGATAATTAATTTAACTTTATTGTCGTTAATTGCCTTACATGGAAGCTTAGTAAGTTCCTCTGTACCCACAGCAAAATCATAATAACCTAATCTCTTAGCTATATATTTCATACGTTTTCTATAGCTTCTATCATTCTTATATAATTCACTATCAAAAGCTTTAAAGTTATAGACAGATTTTGCTTCAAATGCTTGACACATATGAAAAATAATTTTATCAGTTGACGATAAATTAATTACAATATCAAACTTTGTATCTCCAAAATACTTGTCCTTCTCACGCTTTGCTAGATTGTTAATCAATCTTTCTGTGCCTTTTGAAGAGTAACCAAACTTAAATGTCTTTAAACAAGCTAGACGGTCTTTAATTGTATAATTTACATCAAAAACAAAAGGAATATAACCAATTTCCTTATCAAGTTTTGAAAGCATAGAGGTTCCCTTACGAGCACCTGATGATTTCATTGTAAGATAAACATTATATTTCTTTTTATCTAGAGAATTCAGTCGCTCAATCAGATGGTCAGTAATCGCATCCTCTTTAAGCCCATTAACAAAAACTAAGACATTCTTCTTATTCTCATCTCTCTTAACAGGTTCTAATGGGAAAGAAGGTTTCTTGCCAAAGAAAAGAGTTTCACAAACTTCACTAGCTGTATTTGCACTATCATACTTACAAAATTCTTCAAAAAACTTTGGATATGAACAGTCTTGTGACATTGCATGTGCAAGTTCCTTAACAGTATCACAAATAGGGAATTCAACTTGATTAAGATCAAGGTACATTCCTCGATTATTCAAGTATTCTTCACGGTCATACGTAAATAATATGATCTTCTTCTTTGACACTGCATAATCAAACATAATACTTGAGTAATCTGTGATTAATCCATCGGTTGCATTTAAGAAGTCATAAGTTTCATATTCATCTGGAAATGGACGGATATGTTCAAAATCTTCATATTTTAAGCCCGACTTAACGAATGGATGCAATTTCACATAGATGATTTGATCTTCATTTAAATACGTATCTAACTCATAAAAATAATTATATAGTTCAGATATCTGTTTCTTATTCTCTTTTTTATTGAGTAGGCCTCTCCAAGTAGGCATGTATGCAAATATTTGCTTATCCTCGATTTCAAGCTCACTTCGAATCTCATCATAACGATTCGTATTAAAGAAAGCAGAATTTCTAGGATATCCTGATAACATAATCTTACCATTAAATAAAGGCGCAAGCATATAATCCTCAATAAAGATATCTCTTGAGAATTCGTTCTGATACAATAAATAGTCTGCACATGCAAAGTTTCTTTGTACATTACCGAGACCATACTCACGTTGTGGTACAATACGTCCCATAGCTTTTAATGGTGTTCCATGCCATGTATTCAGATATACTTGTTCCTTTTTCTTTATATAATACGTTGGAAAACTTGTATCTGTAATTAGATATTTTGCAGTAGCAAGAACTTTTAAGTATTCCTTGCTGTCTGTTGGAATAATATCTACATAATCGATTCCATAGCGAGAAAGGAGATCATTATACTTATTAATTAAGCTCTCCTTGATGGTTAACATGATATGAAAATCACTATATTTTTCATCATTCATTGCTAAAATCATCTGAAAAATATTGCCTGCAACATCATCACCATGCTTTGACTCAAACAGTACATCCTTCGGATTCACACTGCATTTTTCATAATATAATGTATAACGAACATCCTTTGGTAAATGGATTAATTTGATTCCAGGGATACGATTCATAATAAAACGCAGCTTATTTTTTGCTTTCGTAAACTTACGTACCCCATCCTTTATCTTTTTAAGGAATTGCTTCAGCTTTCCTTTCACCTTAACAAACAATACAGGCGTATATTCACGAACGGTTGCGGTTCGAATCATTTTGCTCCTACTTGTATACTTCTTCATTTTTAATCTTGATGCCTTAGTAGCGGTATACAATAGATAACGGTTTTTTCTCCAGTTTGGAAAATTCTTTTCCAAAAAGTTCATCGAACGATTGATCATTTCTTTCTTTATCTGTAATTTTCCCTTTGTTGCTGTATCAAAGATAGAATTATAACGGATTAATAAATGACGCGCACATATATACTCTACTTCTTCTCTAAATTCATCAAAATTATTTTGTTTCTTCATACCATCGACAAATAATTCTAATGCTTTAACAACATCTAATGTTCCTTCGCTAAAATTGCTCAAGAAACTTCCTTGATTTGATCGGCGGTAATTATATAATCGGTCTTCAATTACACCAACACTCTGTGCTGATGTGATTAAGCAGTACATAATTGCTAAATCTTCAAATCTTAATTTTTCCGGGAATTTATGTTGATCGAACAATGTTCTACGATATAACTTATCCCATGGAAATGGAGAGATATGAGTCAATTCAAATTTTGTATCATGAATATTGAAATTACGACCAATTGTAATCTCATATGCTTTGCTACATTTTTTTCGAATCTCATGCGTAGTTTCATTCACAAATACATCATAATATCTACATATTACAATATCATTGTTATCTTTACTTGCTTTCTCATAAAGCAATTCGCACATATTTAACTCTAAAAAGTCATCGCTATCCACAAATAATACGTATTCCCCAACTGCTCTTTGGATACCATAATTTCTAGCATGACTAACACCACGATTTTCTGTCGTGTATACTTTTATCATCTCAGGATACTTTGACTCGTATTCCTTTAATATAGCCAAACTTCCGTCTGTACTTCCATCATTAACAATAATTACTTCGATTTCTTTCAATGTCTGTTGAACAATACTATCTAAACACATTCCTACATATTGTTCGACATTATAAACCGGCATAATAATGCTTATCTTACATTGTGCCAATTTCATACCCTCCTAAATAGGACAAACTTTAGTCTACACTGAAGTTATTATACTTCCTTTGCAATGCTTAATCAATAGAAAAAAAAACTTCCTCTCATCATTGAGATTATGATATAATATAGATTGGTTTCTTATGAAGGGAAGTATTTACATCATTTTTTCGTACATAACGAAACTAATTTCATTTATAATGAAACATAATATGATAGATAAATACTTTCGTATTCGATGCATTAGATTATAATGATACTATTTCCAATTTGTCTTATAATAATCAATCATGTATCGATTTCGATATGATTCACTAAGAGTCAAGATCTTAATATTAGAATATACAAGTATAACAAGGAACTGTTTTACTTGTGAAGAATAAAAGGAGAAGGGTGAACGAATGGAACAATATAACGGAAGCCAAATAGTCGTTTTAGAGGGACTTGAAGCAGTTAGAAAACGTCCAGGTATGTACATCGGTAGCACTGGAACACGTGGATTACATCATCTGATTTGGGAGATTCTCGATAATGGTATTGATGAACATCTTGCTGGTTTTTGTAATAAAATTGAACTTGTGTTGCAAAAAGATGGGGGTATTTCAATACAAGATCATGGACGCGGTATACCCGTCGATATCCATCCAACAAAAAAGATTCCAACTGCACGTGTTGTTTATACGATACTGCATGCGGGTGGAAAGTTCGGTCATTCCGTATATAAAGTCTCAGGAGGTCTCCATGGAGTTGGTGCTTCCGTAGTCAATGCGCTTTCATCCAAGCTCGTTGTTGAAATTCGCCGTGACGGAAAAATCTATCGAGATGAATATGCTAATGGTGGACATCCTATTACAGAGCTTGTAGATGGTTATCTACCTGTCGTTGGTAAATGTGCAAAATCAGATACTGGTACAAAAGTTTTATTCTATCCAGATGAATCAATCTTTGAAACAACAGAATTTAAAGCAGAAACTATCTGCAAAAAATTAAAAGAGATTGCTTTTCTTAATAAAAACCTAACGATTACATTTACGGATCAAAATACAGGGGAACAAAAAGAATATTGTGAGGAGTTCGGTATTAAAAGCTTCGTATCCTACCTAACTCGTGAAGAGACAGTTCTTCACGAAGAGCCAATCTACATCGAAGGTAAAAGTGGCGATATCGAAGTTGAAGTTGCCTTACAGTATACCAATTCCTATTCTGAACAGATTAATTCCTATTGTAATCGAATCAATGTTGTGGATGGAGGCACTCTAGTTACTGGTTTTAAAACATCATTGACAAGAGTTATGAACCAATATGCTAGAGAACTCGGTATCTTAAAAGAAAAAGATGAAAACTTTGATGGAAAAGATATTCGTAATGGATTAGTTGCTATTATCTCAATTAAGCATCCGGATCCTCAATTTGAAGGACAAACAAAGACAAAATTAGGTAATACCGATGCAAAAAGTGCAGTCGATGAAGTGTTTGCTTCTGAAGTGACTCGTTATCTTGATAAAAATATTGAAATCTTAAAGGCAATCCTCGATAACTCTATGCGTTCTTATACTGCAAGAAAAGCTGGTGATAAAGCACGTACTGCTGTTTTAAAGCAATTAAATGATGTAGATACGAAGAGTAAACTTGCTGCGTGTTCTTCAAAAAAACCAGAAGAATGTGAGGTTTACATTGTCGAAGGAGATTCTGCAGGTGGTACTGTAAAAACTGCAAGAAACCGCCGTACTCAGGCAGTCCTTCCATTACGAGGTAAGATTATTAATGTAGAAAAAGCTACATTAGAGAAAATTTTAGTGAATAATGAAATAAAATCTATGATTGCATCTTTTGGTTGTGGAATTGGTGATGATTTTGATATTACAAAACTTCGTTATGATAAGATAATAATCCTAACCGATGCCGATGTTGATGGTGCTCATATAAGTACACTTCTGCTCACCTTCTTCTATCGATTTATGCCAGAACTGATTGTAGAGGGAAAGGTTTATCGTGGATTACCACCATTGTTTAAAGTAGAATATGAAGATGCAAATAATAAGAAAAAGAAAAAGTCGGAGTATATCTTCAATGAATTCGAGTTGGAAAAATTCAAAAAATCTACAAACCATAAGATATTGAATATCCAGCGTTACAAAGGACTTGGTGAGATGGATGCAGAGCAATTATGGGAAACGACACTCAATCCAGAAACGAGAGTTTTAGCTCAAGTCTCTATCTCCGATACTGTGGAAGCGGATGAAACTACAACTCTGCTTATGAGTAATAATGTTCCGCCGCGTCGGTCATTTATCTTAAATGAAGCAAAATACGCTACGGTAGATATCTAGAAAGGCTGGTTAACAATATGAAAAAAAATACTGAAAATATCATACAATTGGATTTTTCAGAAGAAATGAAAACGTCCTTCCGTGATTATGCCCTAAGTGTTATCATGTCTCGTGCACTTCCAGATGTCCGAGATGGGTTAAAACCGGTACAACGTCGAATTTTGTATTCGATGACTGAGCTTGGTCTTGATCCGAAAAAGCCACATAGAAAGAGCGCTCGTATCGTTGGTGATACTATGGGTAAGTATCATCCTCATGGTGATAGTTCTATTTACGATGCTCTCGTTCATATGACAGAAGATTACTCCTTACAGATTCCGTTAGTCGATGGGCATGGTAATTTCGGTTCCATCGATGGTGATGGTGCTGCTGCAATGCGATACACGGAAGCACGTCTTTCAACTGGTGCTATGACTTTACTTGAACACCTAGACAAGGGGTTAGTTGATTTCATACCAAACTTTGATGAAAGCGAAAAAGAGCCGCAAGTATTACCAGCAATGCTTCCAAATCTATTAATCAATGGAACAACTGGTATCGCAGTTGGTATGGCAACGAATATACCAACGCACAACCCTAGTGAAGTGATCGATGGCGTAATTGCTTATATTGATAAACCATCCATCACGATTCCTGAATTAATGCAATATATCCCTGGACCAGATTTTCCAACTGGGGGTACGATTGTAAACAGCGAGATTATTCCTTCTATTTATGAGTCCGGTGAAGGAAAATTGAAGGTTCGTGCAAAAACAGAGATTGAGGCTGGTGAATACGGGAGAAAGAACGTTGTAATTACAGAAATTCCTTATACAATTGCAGGAAATAAGACGAAACTAGTGGAAAGTCTTGTTGATTTAATGAAGGATAAAGTATTTGATGAGATATTTGATGTTCGAGATGAATCTTCCAAAGAAGGAATTCGAATTGTGATCGAAGTAAAAAAAGACCGTGACATTGAAAATCTATTGAATGGTCTTTATAAAAAGACACTCATGGAAGATACTTATGGTGTTAATTTATTAGCAGTTAAAGAACAACAGCCAATTACCTTCAACCTGAAAAGTCTGATTATGGAATTTGTTAGCTTCCAAGAGGAACTTTACACGAAACAGTATAAGCATTTACTTGATAAAGCAGAAAAAAGGTTAGAAATTGTTGATGGTTTAATTCGAGCAACCGATGTCATTGATTTAATTATCGAGATCCTTCGTGGTTCTTCTTCGGTAAAACAAGCGAAAGAATGTTTGATTCATGGAACGATAACAGATATTAAATTTAAATCAGAACCCTCAAAAAAGCAGGCAACTAAATTAGACTTCACAGAACGCCAGGCAGATGCAATTTTATCCATGCCATTAAGTAAATTAATTGGTTTAGAGATACTTAGACTACATGAAGAGAATAAAAATTTGTTGAAAGAGATCGAAGAACATAAGAAGATTTTAGGTAGTCAAAAAGAGTTATTAAAGGTCATTAAAAATAATCTTAGAGAATATAAAAAGCAATTTAATAAGCCTCGCCGTACAAAACTTACGAATATGCAAACTGCTGATTATGTGGAAGAGATTAAAATTGAGGATATTTATATCTTAATCGACAGATTTGGATATACAAAATCCGTCGATGTTACTAGTTTTTCACGTGCAAGCGAAGATAACCTCAAAGACTTTGTTCATACAATAAAGATCAAGAATACGGATCGTCTTTGCATCTTTACTGCACAAGGAAATATGTATCAAGTAAAAGCAGAAAAGATTCCAAAATGCAAAATGAAAGATAAAGGTACCCTAATCCACAACCTATGTAAAGTAGACAAAGAAGAGATTCTTCTCTATATATCATTTGAGCAATTATTTGAGTCTCAGCTAATGTTTACTACAAAAAATGGATTTATTAAGTTAGTATCTGGTATTGAGTTTGAGACGAATCGTGCGGTTATCTCAACTACGAAATTAGATGAAGGTGATGAGATTGTTTCTGTTATTGATTTATCTGGACACATTGTATCATTATCAGATTCAAAAGTGATTCTTCTCACCGAAGAAGGACTATCGTTAGGCTTCCCTCTTAGCGAGGTTTCTGAACTTAAGAAAACAAGCCGAGGTGTGAAGGGCATTGCCTTAGAAAAAGAAGATAAAGTTGCCTTGGCAACCGTTGTTACTCCAGAGATTGAATATTTTGAATATAAAGCAACAAAATTATCTGCTAAAAAGGTACGTAATCGTAAACGTGGTGCGAAAGGACAAAAAGCTAACCTAAGCTAGCAATACACGAATACGAGCTATCGCACTAAGTGCGGTATGAATAAAGAATGAGATGGAGGATATATTTTCTTCGGCGCGCTTCGCTCACAAGCCCACAAAATGCATGTGGACTTGTAAGGCACTCCGAAAATATATCCTCCATCTCATTCTTTTTCGATAGTTGATGAGTGCGATAGCTCTAACTTTTTTTTAAGTTATTTACTACCTGTTGGTTTACCTTTCACATTGTAATAAGCACCATTATCTGGCGCTGCCTGACTCTTTACATCGTAATTGGAGCTTGATCGAATATTATAGCTAGGAGCCTCTTCATTTTCATGTAACTCTGTGGAAGGTGCGGAATCTAAATTTGGATGACTATTCATCAATTGTTCTGTTTTTGCTGTCATCTTCATCTTATCTTGATTATCATTCATATTTTTCATACTATACGCCTTTCTTTTAGACTCTATGATTAATAGGATATTCCTTAGGATTTCTTATCAATCATAACTGGGTTGACTACCTTACTCGTCATAATCAGAATCGAAAGAATTCGATTTCTTTTTATAGTATGAAACTTTCTAACAATAAAAATTCTACCCTCAACAAGCTTAATAAAAATTTGCACGAATTAACTATATCCAATGTTTTCTTATCGATCACTTAGGTTAATAGCTTCGATTGCAACACTTCCTCCACGCACTACTTCCATACGCGATTTAAAAGAATTCATCAGCATTTTGATAATATCATCATTTCGGTTTTTTGTTTGAACACATTCTAAAAGGATACTATCTTTTCCGTAGTCCTTAATTGCTACTCCAAAGACTTCAGAGACACGAAAAATCTCTGACTTCTCGGATTGAGTTAAGCTGTTGAACTTAATAAACATAATTTCCTTCATATGAATTGGAATATCAGTAAAATCAACGACCTTAATAACCTCAACGCTACGATTTAACTGCTTTTTAATCTGCTCAAATGTCTTATCATCACTTGTCAAACTAATTGTCATACGTGAGATTGTAGGATCCTCTGTTTCGCCAACTGTAAGACTATCTAGGTTGTAAGACTTGCTTGAGAATAATCCTGATATTTTTGCTAGTACACCTATTTCATTTTCAACATATAATGAGATCCAACGTTTCTTCATAATGATATCCTCCTAACAATCCATAATCATCTCAGTCAATGGTTTACCGCCTGGAACAATTGGCAAAACGTTAGCTTCACGTTCAATGATAAACTCAATCAGAGTTGGTTTGTTTTTATTACTTCTTGCTACTGCAAATGCATGATCAATATCTTCGATACTTTCTACACGTAACCCCACTGCATCATAACTTTGTGCAAGCTTTACAAAATCAGGTGTATACTTTGGACACTGTTTTTCCTTATTCCCACAATCACGATTACATTGTTTGCGATATGTTAAGCAAGTGCATGAGTATCTCTTATTAAAAAACATTTCCTGCCATTGTCGAACATTACCAAGATATCCATTATTAAATACACATAGGATTAATGGTAACTCTTGTGCAACTGCCGTTGCCATCTCCTGAATATTCATCTGCATACCACCATCTCCGGCAATGCATATAACTTCCTTCTCTGGATTACCAATCTTTGCGCCAATCGCTGCTGGAAATCCGTATCCCATCGTACCAAGTCCACCTGATGTAAGCAATTGTCGATTTTCATCAATCTCGACATATTGAGTCGTCCATAATTGGTTTTGACCTACATCAGTTACAATGATTGAATTCTTAAAGGTATCGTTTATCTTTCTAATAATGACTTCAGGTGTCATACCCTCATACTTGTTCATATGAATTGGATATTGATCTCTCCAAGCTTTCACCTGCTTTACCCAGGAATTAATCTCAAGACGTTTTGCACCTTCCAATAATTTTTCAATTGCTGCTTTTGCATCTGCTACAATTGGAATATTAACCACAACATTTCTTGAAATTGATGCTGGGTCAATATCAACATGAATAATCGTGGCATTTTTTGCAAACTCACTTATTTTACCTGTAATACGATCATTAAATCTTGTTCCAATCGAAAATAAAACATCACACTCACTAATTGCATGATTCGATGCATAGTTACCATGGATTCCAATGTTTCCAATATAAAGTGGATGGTTCGTCGCGATTGCACCTTTTCCCATAATTGTAGTTATAACAGGAACTCCTGTTAATTCCGCTAACTTTGTCATCTCATTTTGTGCTCTTGCAATATTAACCCCGCCACCAATTAAAAATACCGGCTTCTTAGCAGCTCCAAGTACAGATAATGCACGCTTAATCTGTCCCGCATGAACTGTTGTATTCGGTTTATATCCTCGAATATTAACATCACTAGGATACTCATCACTACCCATAGCAAGCTGTATATCCTTCGGTATATCAACTAGTACAGGACCAGGTTTTCCTGTTCTAGCAATATAAAAGGCTTCCTTAATGATTCGCCCTAAGTCCTTACGATCACGAACTGTAACTGCATATTTGCAAATATTTCTCGTAATCCCAACAATGTCAACCTCCTGAAATGCATCGTTTCCAATTAAACTTGTTAATACTTGACCAGTAAAGCATACAAGAGGAACACTATCAAAGTTTGCAGTCGCAATACCCGTTACTAAATTCGTTGCACCTGGTCCACTTGTAACTAAACATACGCCAACCTTACCAGTGGAGCGAGCATATCCATCAGCTTCGTGCGCTAATGCTTGTTCATGACGTGGTAAAATAACATTAATTTTGTCTTGTTCATAGATTGCATCAAATAAGTCAATTGCAGTTCCACCTGGATATGCGAATAAGGTATCTACACCTTCTTCAATCAATGCCTTAACAAACAGCTCCGTTCCCTTAATTTCCATAATTACTACCTCCTTTTTTTATATAAAAAAAGCCCTAAGCTATTAATAGCTTAGGGCGAATATACCATCCGTGTTACCACCTAAATTCAGAGAAACTCTGCACTCTGCCGATACGAACTTATTGTTGATATCGCTTTCCTTTTAACGGTGGAAACTCCGATGAAGTCTACTAAAGATTTCTCTTGTTCGATTCACTGCTCAGAGGCTACTTCCTAGCATTGCTGCCAAGCATTACGCTCTACTCCCTCGATAAAGATTTTCACCAGCCATCTTCTCTCTACAATCTTAGTGAGTAGGTACTCCTCCTCATCACTGCATTTGGTTTTATGTATTTTTTTGAGTTTACCATTGTATTTCATATATGTCAATATTATTTTTTACTTTCTTTCAAATCTTTTAAATTCATTATTTTCACCAAAAGATAAAACTAGCTAATTGATATTTTTACAGTTTATCGTTATACTAAAAATAAATAAACTAAATGGAGTATATATGAAGAACAGTGAATATGAAATAGAAAAAAGTGTACATGACTCTCAAACAGAACAAACTTATCTTCTTATGTCACAACACTTAAATGGATGTGGACGATTATTTGGTGGACAACTTCTATCCTGGATTGACGAATTAGCTGGAATTGTAGCTATGCGACATGCTGGCGGTAATGTTATTACTGCTTCCATTGATAATTTACAATTTAAGCATGGTGCTCATATCAATGATCTCATAGTATTAGTCGGTCGTGTTACGTATGTTGGAAATTCATCTATGGAAGTACGCATTGATACTTATGTTGAAGAATGTGACGGAACAAGATATCCTATTAATCGTGCATACTTTGTTATGGTTGCACTTGATGAACGTGAAATACCAAAACGCGTTCCGCGACTAAAACTTGAAACATTAGAGCAGCAAGCAGAATGGGAAGCAGCTAAAAAACGAGATAGCTTAAGAAAACAGCGCAAAGAAGAAGGTTACTAAATCTTTTTAAGAATCGAAGGGCTGGTGCATATAATGTAACAGCCCTTGCAACTTTATTAACGTTTGTGATTTCACCTCCTATCCCGAAAAAAAAGTACACATGTATATTTTCGAAGGCCTTACAAGTCCCACACGCTCTTTGTGGGCTTGTGAGCGTAGCGCGCCGTAGAAAATATACATGTGTACTCTTTCTTCTTCATAGCAAAAAATCACAAACGTCTAGCAAACAAACAGGGTTGTTGCATTATGCAACAACCCTGTTTAGAACTGTTTTGTAACACCCTTCTTTATCGTATTTATCGTGCGTTTTTAAGATATGGATATGGGTCTACATAAGAGCCGTTCTTTACAACACTAAAATGTAAATGAGCTCCTGTTGAAATACCAGTGGAACCACACAGTGAAATTACATCTCCTTGTGAAACCTTTTGTCCTGGGCCAACTAATAATTTTGAATTGTGTAAATAACGAGTAACTAAACCGTTACCATGATCAATTTCAACATAATACCCTGCGCTTGAACTATACTGTGCTGTTATAACAGTTCCTGAAAGAACTGCAACTACATTAGCACCTGTCCTTCCTCCAATATCAAGGCCTTTATGATAACTACTTGCCCCTCTTGTAGGAGCTACTCGATAACCAAAATACGTATGAATGGTACGATCGGATGGAAGCGGCCAAACCATATGATTAGCGTCATATTTCTTTTGCTCATCTAACTTCTTAGCCTCTTCTGCAGTCACTGCATATTTAAAATCATAAGTATAATCTACATAGCTTTTATATACGTAGCCAGTTTCAGAATCTACAGTTACCTTCACCCATTCATCAAGTTCTTCTAATACTTCTACTTCATCATCTTGAGCAACTGAAGCAATTTTACTATATTCTGTACCTGCACCTTCTCTAACATTTAGAGTTGTGCATGTAGCTTTTGCGTACTTTTTCAAATTCCTGTCTGCATAATCTGCAGCTTCTTCACCAATTACTAAATACTCTGTCCTTATAAATCCTTCGACCTTGCCTGAAGAAATCTTTGTCCATTCCCCCTGCTGTTCAATTACAGTAGCAACTGACTTTGAATAGAGACGACCCACAATTTCACTCTCCGTAGAAGCCTCTTCACGAATATTTACATAATCGCTCACATCAGCAAATGCAAGATTCGCAAATTGTGCCGAAACGCGATCAACTTTTTCCATTACAGTTCCACCAACGTTAAGCGTTGTCACAACGTTACTTATTGAAATTCCATTCTCAGATAGAATCTCATCATAGTAGTCATTAATGAGAGCTGACATGCCACCAATTGCAGTAGCTGCTTGGCATTTATCTGTAGAATTATCTTCCTCAGCTTTTGCTTTCATACTATTAAAACTTGTGCTTATCATTAGTGCAAATATCATGACAAGTGTTCCTTGTATTAATCTCTTCAAGTTAATTCCCCCATCAGTCTATTCTCTATTATAGTTTTATTACATCTATATTACGTAAATGTTACATCACCTTCCACTATAATACCAAAAACAACAAGGAATGTCAACTTTTGATGTAAAATTCATACATTTTGCACAAACTATTATTATTTAACTAAATACGATAACTCTTGGAAAACATCTTTGTCGAATAAAAATAAAAATAAAGTATAATATTTTGAAAAAAAATCACAAAAGTTTCATAGTTTTGGTGTATAATAGCATAGGGTACATATACGTGATTCGTTTGTACTTTAAAATATCAAATAAATACTCTATTTCCTTGTAATCAGAAAGTGTGAGTATGAAATTTGGAAGTATAAAATTATAAAGTTCCAAGAAATAACGGAGAAAGAGGTTAAGATGGGAGAAAAAAAACACACCGACAATCAAATGAGCTTAAGTAAGGAAAGAAAACTTGCTCGAAAAAAAGAGATAGCGCATATGAAGCGCAATAAGGCTATATCAAAAGTAGTTGGAATATGCGTTGTTGTTTTACTAGTTGCTGGTATTGGTTCACTAATTGGCTATAAAATTTATCGTAATGCCACCAAAATTGTTCCAAGTTCAAATTTCAGCCAAGGTATAAAAGACAATGGCTTTATTGATGGGGTAACTGCAACTGACTATATTGAATTATGTGATTATAATAACATTACCGTAACTTCTGAAGATGTTTCTTACACTGAGGAAGAATTAGCAGCAGATATTAAAGCTGCTGTAAACGAAAAGGCAACTTTAGATGCAAATACTGATGCTGCAATAGCAGATGGAGACAAAGTTAACATTGACTTTGTTGGCACAATGGATGGACAAGAATTTGATGGTGGTAATTCTAATGGGGAAGGTTATGATTTAACCATCGGTTCTAATGAAATGATTGAAGGGTTTGAAGACCAATTGATTGGACACAAAGTTGGTGATAACTTTACAATCAACGTTACATTCCCTGAAGATTATGATGATGAAGCTTTAGCTGGTAAACCTGCTAACTTTGAAATCACAGTGAACGGAATCTATATTGCACCAGCTTTTGATGATGCTTTTGTTAAAGAGAATCTCTCTGATAAAGCTTCTACTGCGGAAGAATATAAAGAATATTTAAAGACTACAAAATATAATGCAAAATTGGAAACCTGGTTAAGTAATTATCTTGAAACTAACTCTAAAGTAACCAATTATCCAGAAGGCTATCTAAAGGATTTAATGGAAGTTCAAAAGTATGCTGATTATTCTATGTATGAATTCTATAATCAATTTTATGAACAGAATTATGGCATGGCCGCATATACATCTTTTGAAAATTACGTTGGTACATCAGAAGCAAAATACGACAAAGAACTTGTAGAGGATGTAAAACCAAAAGCATTAAAAGCTTTAGTTTACCAAGCGATTCTTGAAAAAGAAGGCGTGACGATTACAGAAGATGACTATATTGCTTATCTTGAATCGAATGGCCAAACAAAAGAAAGTTATGATTCAGAAGTTGAGCAAAGTGGTAAAGGCTTTGTATTACAGAAAATGGTTAAAATCAAAGCTCTTGAAATTGTAAAAGAAAAACTTAAGTAATAATCATTGGGGGATGTAAAGCTGATTGAAAAAGCAGCTTTACATCCCCCATTATTTATGCTCTCATATATTTAATAATCACGGATACTTTTTTATCCCTCATGTTATTTTTTTTGATAACAACTGTGATCTAAGGATCCTTCCGTTTGAGCAACACAAGCAGCTACAACCAAGTCACCAGTTGCATTAGTTGCTGTATGAATCTGGTCGACAATACGATAAATACCAGTCACAAGACCAATTACCTCAACTGGAAGACCCATACTGATAATCATTGTAGTTCCAATGACAAGTCCAATCTGTGGTACCGCTGCACATCCAACAGATAATAAGGTTGCTTGAAAAATTAACGAAATTAATTGTCCGATTGTCAAATTCACTCCTGCAATTTGAGCAGCAAATACTACAATCAATCCAAAGAATATACCTGTACCATCCATATTAGCAGTTGCTCCAAAAGGTAAAACAAAACTTGCAACCTCCTTCGATATTCCTAGCTTTTCCTTTGAGTTTTTCATTGATATTGGAAGAGCTGCCATAGAGGTACAAGTACTAAAACCAATGAGCCACGATTCAAATGCAACTTTTAAAAAATGTATTGGATGAACTTTGACTACAAATATTAAGAGTGGTATATAAACGATTAATACTTGTAAACCAGCTGCGATATAATCGGTTAAGATAAACTTAAAAATATTACCTAATATAGAGGTACCATAAGTTGCCATGGCATTTGCCATTAACCCAAAAACACCAATTGGAATATACAAGACAATAATATCAATGATTCGATACATTACCTTGGCGCCTAATTTAAAGCCTTTTTCAACTCGGACTCCTTTATCCCCAAGCAGTATGATCGCAACTCCTAAAAATACAGAAAAAGTAATAATTTGAAGCATGTTTCCTTCAGCAAATGCAGTGATCACATTTAAAGGAATCATATCTAGAATCGTATCGTAGATGCTTGGAAATTGTGTAATGGTTACCTCTCCAACTTCCTTTCCAAGTTCTACTCCCACTCCGGGTTTTATTATATATGCAACTACCACTCCAATAGTAATCGAAATTGCACTTGTTACTGTGAAAAAGGAAATCGCCTTGATACCAATACTTTTTAACCGTTTCAGATCACTAAGTTCAGCGATTGCGGATACAATGGAAAAGAAAACTAGTGGGACTACAATCATTCGAATTAACCGAATAAATATATTACCAAGAAAAGCGAAGAATTCGGATAAGTTTGCAATCCAAGTAACTTGAGTCCCACCAAGTACACTCAGTATGATCCCTGTTGCTAAACCTAAGAATAATGACCCGAAGATTACTTGCCACATCTTAATTCTTCTTTTCTTATTTGCGACCATTAGGATATCCTCCACACCATAACAAATGTTTACTAGGTTTATTATGGTTTAGAAAAGAGGAAAATATTCTTTACTGCAATAGAATTGAACAACTACAACTTTTTCTTGTTAAATACAGCAATTGAAGTTATAAGAGACACTAACATCAATACGCCACTAACAATCAGAGGTAATATAAAATCAGCTACTTCTCTTTCTTGACGCAACAAAGCTACATTATCAGATGATAACATCATCGGATTATATTCCTGTAGTTGTGGAATGATATTTACCAATAATAAGACACCAACTGCAATTGCTGTTACTAATAATGCCCCATAATTGCTTTTAAATAAAACTCCACCCAGAATTACAATAGATACTAGCATTAACCCGAAAAACCACAAACAAAATACTGAAAAGAATAAATTTGGAACTGTTTCTTCCCAGAAAAATCTCGTATAAAGATAGGAAATAGCAAAACAAAAGAAATATGAAATCGTCCAAATCAGTCCAACCGATGTAAATTTAGCTAATATTACATCCTTTCTAGATAGCCCCTTTGTCAGTACATTAACTAATGTTCCCTTACTAATCTCGTTTGATAATATTCCACTAAATACAATCACCAAGACGATTAACCCCATCTGAGGAACATTTTTATAAAATTGCATCCATGAGTCCATAGCTACTGGTTCTGTAATCGTAATCTGTATTCCATCTTGTACAAGACTCTTTAATAGATCTGGTAAAAACTTAGCAGTAACAGGATTCAATACACCAATGATGAAAAAGACAACTCCCATAATAAGCAATTTATATGTTCTAGCCATCTCTCTAAATTCTTTTTTTACGAATGCAGTATATGCTCTCATTGTACTACCTCCATAAACATATTTTCTAAAGAAGGCTCTAAAAGCTCATATTTTGCAGGGATTATATTTAATTGAAAGAAGGTTTTCATAATATCCTGCTCACCTTGTTGTAAATCCTTAAATGAAAATGTAATCCCTAACTCTTTTTTCAGTAAATTTTTAGTGTATTTTGTAATACAATCATTTCGTAAAAAAGCATTCATATCTTCTTGCTTTTTAAACTCGACTTGCACTTGATTTTGTGCATGCTTTGCTTTCATCTCTTCTAGCTCTCCTTCTAACACAATGTTGCCACGATGAAGTATTGCAACATGGTCACAAATTCGCTCAACATCAGAAAGAATATGAGTAGAGAATAGAACTGTCGTTTTTTCCTTCACCTGTGAGAGAATCTCTAGAATTTCCTTTCTTCCAATCGGGTCAAGAGCTGAAGTTGGTTCGTCACAAATAAGTAATTGAGGTTGATTTAGAAGTGCTTGCGCAATTCCTAATCTTTGCTTCATACCTCGTGAAAAGCCACCAATTCGCTTTCGATTGATTGGTAGTCCAACTAAGTCAAGTAAATCTTTGCTTCGCTTTTCAATCATTGAATTATCTAATCCAGTGATTTCTCCGCAGAGCCGTAAATATTCCTTTGGTGTCATATAATTATAGAATTCTGGTACATCTGGTAGATAGCCAACGAACTGATTTGTTTTTGTCTGACCATAGGTAACCTTCTCTCCAAAAATCTCTATGGTACCTCCATCTGGCTTTAGTAGACCTAATACCATTTTCATCGTTGTCGTTTTCCCCGCACCATTCTGACCTAAAAAACCAAACACGGAATGTTCTGGCACAGAAAAAGAAAGATTGTCAATTACAGTTGTCGTTCCAAACTTTTTCACAAGATGATCTGTCTTTAACGCAATCATTCTTCTTCGCCCCTTCCGATGATGAAATAAGCAATAGGGCCAATAATTTGTAGAACTAGAACGACAATCGACCATAGTACTCGGTTTCCAATTTTGTAATGACGATGTCGTTGCACATGAACAAATGCTGTAATAGCTAGCGCAAGTTCAGCAAGAAATAGTGGTAAAATAACTGGTAAATATTTAATGATCTGATCCATAGTAACTACCTCCTAATTTGAATTTAATTTGCTTTACAATATCTTGATATTCCTTTCGCTCTTTTAATGAAAAAAACGCTGGATGATCTTCAACTGTCTCAAGAACACTCCTTTTTATATACTCTCCACTCCTTGGTGTCATCTTTCCAAGTGTTACCTCCTCGAGCCATGAATCAATCTGATTAAAATAGTCATCTCCATGTAGAGAGGTTAAATCTACTTCACAAACCACATTAGCAAAACGTTTCAACAAATGAAGTGCTGATTCGGCATCATTTAATTTACAAAATAATTCAGCTCCTACCAAATATATGGCAAGTGAAGAATTCGGGTGTAAATGATCGATATCAAATAAGTCAACCAGTTCGATTGTTCTTCTCAAAACTTCTTTCATCCTTACGGGTTCTTCTGCATACAAGCTGATCAATTGAATGGAAGATGACAGGAGAAAAATAATATTTTGATAACTACTTACTTGCATCGTTTCGATTGCCTTGTTTCTATTTCCAAGCATCAAATAAGCCTGCGCGATTAATTCCGCTTCCGGTTGCATTGGATGAATGCTATCACCAAGTAAATCAAAAACTTTCGCAGGACTTTTTAATGAAAGTAATGCGACTGCTTCAATACTTAATGCATCTTTCATCAGAAAGGTATCATTGCTTTCCGTATGAATTCGCTGACATAACTCAACTATTTCTTCTAAAATATGATTTTGCTCCTCCTTCTCCTGAACGAGTGTATAATGATTCAGATATAGAGTTGCTATCTGCAAGATTAATGGGAAGCAAGAAAAGTACTTGCGTAAGACCTCTTCACACTCCTCATAAACTTGCCTAAATGGCTTCTGCGTAAATTCTGTAGCAAAACGATGATATAATGTTTGTATGTCATGTTTTGTCATCTGTGGCTCATAACCAATCAGACAATCAATACTTATATTAAAATACGCTGCTAATTGTGGAAGAAATGTTATGTCTGGGTAACTCTGCCCCGTCTCCCACTTGGATACGGAGGCTTTGGATACTCCAATGTAAGCGGCTAATTCGTCTTGGGTAACGCCCTTTTCTCTTCGCTTTTCCAGAATCATTTTTGCAATTCCTAATTCTTTCATACAGCCTCCTTAACAAATTATATCTTAAGTACATTTTAACACTAGCTACAAATAATTCAATAGATTGTAATGCAACTTTAGTTGATAAAATCAACCGACAGGAAACTTAATTTAGTAAATTACTAATAAAAGCAAAAATACCCAGTGGTCTAGTAATTTACCTAGTCCACTAGGATACCCTTACTCATCAGCAAGATACTATTACATGAATACTATCACATGAAGAATATACAATTCATACAGTCATTCTCAAGTGCGTTCATGAATTCTACTGAAAAGTCACTTAAATCATTGCTAAGATATTCTAGCATCTCTTGATTATCACCGTACTCTTTCGCAATTAATAATCTTAGTAAGTGATATAGTCGTTCTTCTAATTTCTCTTTCTTATGATCTATAACCCATTCGCTTATTCTATTATAGTCTTTTGCTAAAAAACCTCTTTGATTCCCTGGCTTTCCGGCAATCATTGTTCCTATTAAATTTCGTAAAACAATACTGCTTAAGTTGATGATTAACTGCTCATAGTCGACATGATACGATAATAAAACAGATTGGACATACTCTTTTGGAAAGCCGTTAAGAAAATTTTGTTCAATCTCAATATACCTTAGATAAGAATCAATCGCATCTACTCCACATTGTCTTGTTGGATCGATTAAAGTCGGATAATCCATAGTTAATATATGATTCTGTGGCTCAAATCTAGCATCATATTGTCGAAAAAAACCAGGTATCCCTCTTAAGAAAGTATCTGAGAGACAAATGTTCCCATAATCCTGAAACTCACCTAATATTTTTTCATATCGTTCTTTTACCTGATAAACTTTTTTTATAACTAGATGATAGCCAAGGTCATACTCAAGCTCAGCATTATTTTCTTCCTTGGGTATGGGAATATCATCTAAATTCTCCTGCTGCCTTCGTTCTTTAATACAATAAATTACAGCCTCCATCAACTGCCTTGCTTTATCATAAGTAATCGAAGTACTCTCTTTACTTGTATATCTTTCTGAAAGTTTTGCAACAACAGGAAGCAACTCTTCCATAGAATAATCATTCTTCATCAAGCTCATCTACCTCTCTTTTCATAAACCTGAGGGAACCTGCTCTTACCTTCCTTGCAAATTTTTCTAAACTCGTATCCTCTAAATATTCCAAAGAGCCTTGACAAACAGTATTGAACTCCCTAACCATAAACTCAATCAACTCATCATCGTTAAGCTCATCTAACGATTCATTTTTATACAAATAAAAGATTTCCTGTAAGCAGGAGATCATTTCAACGTAATTATCTTGGTAAATAAAAGGGGAGTCACAGAACGCAAAAATTATCTTTTTTAGAATTCCTTCCCCAAATTCTACTCTCTCTTGCTCTCGTAAACTCTTCTTATGATCTTCTAGTAAGATTAATGCTTCCTGCTCAGTTAATTTTAGTCCAAATTTCTGAGTATACTGATTACAATCCATTACTGGCTGAAGTTGAAACCTTTGATCCATGATAAGCTCAAATAATTTATTCTCGTCCATAAGATGCTCCTTTCCTTGATAACTGATGATTCTACTCCCATTTTATCCCACAATCAAGACTTGAAATTTTGCCCATTTTGTGGTAATATATCCATAGAAAAAGGAGCTATGTACAGCTAATTCAAAAAAATTAGCTGTACATAGCTCCTTTATAAATTCTCTCTGATCTGGGAGTGAATCATATTATATATATCCATAATCTTAAGCTTTAATCGCCCATCTCATCTTCGTAGAACGAGCTCGTCCGTTCATATTACATTCCTCAGCCGATGGACGAATCACCTCTGTCGATATCTCAGAATAGATACCCTCCTGATACATTCTTTTAAATGCTTTCTTGACTAATCGGTCTTCTCCAGAATGGAACGTTAGAATTGCAACACGCCCCCCCTTAGTGAGTGCATCTGGAAGTTTCTCTAAAAATGCCTCCAACACTTCAAACTCATTATTTACATCGATGCGAAGTGCCTGGAAAGTTCTTTGACATGTTTTCTTTACCACTTCTTTTCGTTTGTCGGCTGGAACAAACTCCAACGTTTTCTCAATCACTTCTTTCAGGTCGGATGTTGTTCTGATTGCATGTCCCTTTTTTCTACGATTTACAATCGCCCGAGCTATCTCTTCGGCATATGGCTCATCAGAATTCTCAATTAACATGCCAGCTAATTCTTCACGACTAATCGTTTTTAAACGCTCTGCTGCAGAGATACCTTTCTCAGGATCCAAACGAAGATCCAACGGTCCTTCCACCTTAAATGAGAATCCTCGTTCTGGGTTATCAATCTGCATTGAAGAAACGCCTAAGTCTGCCATCATAAAATGAAAAGGCCCATGCTCTTTTGCAACTTGATCAATATTGACAAAGTTCTGCTGAATAATTGTTAGAACATCACGAGCAAATCCCATCTGATCCAAACGCTCTCTTGTTTTTACAATTTCTATAGGGTCTACGTCTAGTGCATAAATATGCCCTTTTCCTTCTAGACATTTTAACATATGAGACGTATGCCCACCATAACCTAATGTTGCATCAAGTCCAATCTGCCCTGGCTGAATTTGTAGGAAATCTAATATTTCTTTCACCATAATCGAAATATGCATACCAGCTGGGGTACTACCCTTGCTAATTACTTTTTGTATCGTTTCCTTATATTTTTCTGGTTGAAGTTCTTTATATTTTTCATGGAACTTTTTTGGGTGAGTTCCCTTATATCGAACTCTCCTTTGATGTTTTTGTTCTTGGTTATCCATTCCATACCTCTTTCTATTCCCTAGGTTATGCATTCTGAATGTATCAATTATAGCATTCTTAGAAAATAAAACAAGTTGGAGAGAAAAAGTAATTACGAACTTCTACTATGTTTTATTCAAATACTTTCAGCACATCGCTTCCTTCTTTTATAAACGCTATATACTCATCTAGTTGAGCATATACAGTAACCCATTGTCTACCTTGATAATTCTTCTTATCCAGAATCAAAGTCCAGATTCCTTCTGGTAGATAAACTTTTCGCTCGACTTGTCCCTTTTCCATAATTGGTGCAAACAGTATCTCTTCCCCAAACATATATTGGTCCTCAATCGTATAACATACTTCATCGAGATGATAATCATAGAATAATGGCCGCATCATAGGTGATCCTGTCTCACTTGCAATCCTCATATATTTCATAATATATGGTCGTAACTTTTCTCTTGTCTCAATAAGCTTTTTTATCACGAAATAATTATCTTCTCCAAAGGACCAAATTTCATTCGGCCCCCCACTTCTCTCAATAATTCCGGGATATCTCTCTTTTTGATCTTTTGTCCGTAATCGAGAGCCATGTAAACGCATAATTGGTGAGAATAAACCAAACTGAAACCAACGAATGATCAGTTCTCGAAAATCTTCACTTTCAGTGTCTCCAAATAAGAACCCTCCAATATCACTATTCCACCACGGTATGCCACACATACCCATCGATAGCCCACTCGTGACACTCTGTCTTAAAGCTCTCCAATCGGACCGTATGTCTCCATTCCAGACTGCTGCTCCATATTTCTGACTACCAGGATAAGCTGCACGAGTTAGAGATATAATCTGTGATTCCCCAGATTTTTGTAAACCTTCGTATAGCATCTTCACATAATAGTAGGGATAAAGAAGTGCGGTTTGTGCCCCATTTCCTAAGTAAAAATGTAGATGTCCAAACTGTTGTGGATGCACCTCTGGTTCTGCCTCATCCAACCAAAAGTTATGAATCCCCTGATCATAATAATTCTCTTTGATTCGATTCCATACAAACTCTCTTGTTTCTGGATTCATCGTATCAATAAAGGTCTGCTGTCCATAAAATGAAAATGTACCATACTGACCACTTTCTGTTCGAACAAGCATATTCCTTTCATTCATTTCATCAAAATTCTCACTCTTTGGATTGATGGTTGGCCATATGGATACAACTGGTTTTATCCCTAATTTCTCTAGCTCTTTACACATATTCGCTGGGTTTGGCCAATATTTCGGATCGAATTTCCACTCTCCTTGTTCTGTCCAATGAAAGTAGTCGATTACAATTGCCTGAATTGGTATTCCTCTTCGTTTGTACTCTCTTGCTACTTCTAATAGCTCCTCTTGACTTTCATATCGAAGTTTACACTGCCAGAAACCAGATGCCCATTCTGGAAACTGTGGGGCATATCCTGTTAAGTCAGCGTAAATTTTCATAACATCTGCTGGTTTATCTCCTACAAACACCAGATAATCTGCCTGATACGTACTGTCACTACACCACATCGTGTGATTTCTCGTTGTTTCACATCTGCCCGGAGATGGATTATTCCAAAAGAAACCGTATCCGAGGGAAGAATAGAGGAATGGTAAAGTCGATTTTGTATTGTAATGTACTAAGTTACAAGAACTACCTTTACGGTCAAAGGCATCTTCTGTTTCTTGTCCTAATCCATAAAAGTGCTCTCCTTCATTTGCCTCAAAGATCACCTTCGTTGCATAATGATTGCCTTCAATATGTACATAATTATTCGTATAATCGCCTTCAAACTTTGTCTTAAGAATTAGCTGTTCTTTACGATAATAGCAAACGATACCTCCATACCATGGTGCTCCTGCTTCAATCGTAGCCTTGATATCCCCATTTGTGATTGAGGCAAATACTTCATCTCCTTCTATAAGTACATCACTATTCGTAACAGGTGGTAACAAAGTCCAGTTCTCATCAGATATGGTAGAATTTCTTGTCGCACGGCATCGTAAGCAGTTGTTACCATATGGTTCAATGACAACAAGTTCATCTCTTCTTTGAAATATTAATTTATTATCTTCTAATCTGATTTTTCCCATACTCTTCTCCTCATCAACTTATTGGAAAGTGTTTTACTTATAAAAGTACTCCCCTAAATACTTGATTTAGTTTTTCCCAGAACCATCCCCTCATCAATTTCTAGTCTTTCATCTAAACCTCTAATTCTTACTCTGTCACCCCTACTTTATTAAACTCTTAACATATGTAATTGCCTGGTCATATTCCTCCCAACTGCTTAGATGTTCAATCAACATTGGTAGTTCAGAATCTAGCTCATCGATATTTTTAATATAAGATGCTAGATCTGCTCTTCCTGTTCCAGGTAGTGTTTCATATATCTGTACGGTTAACCCTTGTTTCAGATCAAAATCCTTCAAGTGACAGCTTTTGATATAAGGTCCTAATTCTCGAATTGCCTCATCTCGATACTTAGAATAAAACATCGCTCTTTCAGGGCTATTTACAAAGTTTACTGGATCAAAATGAACCGCAAAACTACTTCGATTTACATCCTGTATAAGTTTTAGATAACTTTCTGTACTATCTGGAAGCATCCATTGCATTGGCTCAAGTGTATAATATGTATTCTCTGGCTTCACCTTATCTAACAGCATTTGAACAAATTCTATATTTCTCTTATATAAATCTTTGGAATAGTTTTCAGGATAACAGCCATACCAGCACTCACCTGCTGCACCCGACACATTCACACAGCATTTCGCCTCTACATACTCCGCAAGTTCCAATTGTCGAAGACATACTTCTTTATTCTTTTCTGCTATACTTTGATCAGGAACAAAGGGGGAATTCCATATCCCAACTTCAGCAATGATGATTCCATAGTCATGAAAAGCTTTAACATATGCATCAATTAACTGTTCCGATGCTTCATAATTGACCGGAAAAGAAGTTGCTGTCAATCCTTTATTGTGAAGTATTTCTGCCCACTGTTCTGGTGCCTCATGCTCAAATACGGAATTGATTCCAAGTCTCATAACTATGTCCTCCTATTATTTAATTAAGTTAATCTGTTTTCCGTGTATCTGATATAATACAGAAGAATTAATCTCTTCGATTGTACTACAACCACAAAAAGCCATCGTATATGCCAGTTGCTCCTTCATCATATTTATGTAATTTTTCACTCCATCGATTCCACCCTTGGCTAACTCTGGCATGAGCACTCTTCCCACAGAAACTGCATCCGCTCCAAGTGCAAGTGCCTTAAATGCATCGTATCCAGAATCTATCCCACAATCTACAAATACTTTAACTTTCTGATACGCTTTCAGTGTCTTTGCAATTTCTGGTAGTACGACTAATGGTGGAACAGCAAAAGGAAGACGGCCATGGTGATGACTTACTACAATCCCCTGTACCCCCACTTCGGCACATTTTATAGCATCTCTAACACTAAGTACTCCTTTTATAATAAAAGGAAGATTTGCTGCTTCAACATACTCTCTTATTTCCTTCATGGATTGACATGCCATCCGTTCGCCCATTACGCAGTCACAGTTTCCATCGGTTCCAAAAATATGATCAATATCCATTCCAACTGCCAGAGCACCACATTCATTTGCACAAGCAATTTGTGAGAATATTTTATCTCTGTCTGCATACGGTTTGATAATGCGAATTGTCTTTGCACCTGATTCTAGGATTTCTTTAAATTCTTCATTCTCACACATACCAACCCAATTGACAGCATTGATTTGTTCTGCAGCCTTGGAATACTCATACATTCCGTTCTTTCTCTCTTGCACAAACGTCTTTAGATGAGAAAATGCAGGTGTCATGATAGGCGTAGAAAAACTCTCCCCATATAGTTCAAATTTCTGGGATGGTATTACGGAATCAATCAAACGTTCCTCTACAAAAATGGAATCCAAATATTCTCTTGTTTTACTAACTGCATAATTTATTTCTGTAGCCATGTTACTTCCCCCTATACTATAAAATTGTGAGACGATATTTATATAAAATCCTATAAAATTAGGACAACAAACATATTTCAGTGCATACTGATATGAAGTTTCTGGTACTTTGAGCCTTTATTTTAAGCTCTAACGTACCATTACGAACTTCATTCAATTGAGATCATGACGCAGATGAATTATGTTTGTTATCCCATACTTTATGAATTCATCTCATTCAGATACTTTTCTAAAACTCCTCGAATTCTTCTTACAACCTTTAAACCAATTTTATGACCAATGTGACTTAATAATTGTTCACGATTTTCTTTCATTTCATCTCCAGCATTCTTTGCCAGAATGTAAATATAAAAGACTGGAAGATAATCTGAGTCAAGCTGTAAGATATCTGAAATCCCGCTAATCTCATGAAACTTACATATTGCTTCTTTATGATTATAAAAATAAATTGGTTTATCTAAACCAATAGAAATACGCTTAAATAATGTCACGGTATCATACATTTTGATCTCTTGAAACATATGGTTCGTTTCCTCTTTGACAATCTCTCTTACAAACTGTTCAAAATCACTCATCTGTAAGTCCTGACTATGTCTATAAATAAAAGATAGCACAAACCCTGAACCATGTCTTGTTGTATTTTCAAGCACCTCATGAATTGCTTCCATCACAGTCACTTCTACTTGTAAAGTACCTTCTTTTGATAACTTTTGAACCTGATTTAGTAGTTCCTCCAGCTCTTCTTTCTTACGAACTAACTCTAATTTCACTGCATCATCAATGATTTTAAAATTCTCACTTCGTTTGATTATAGAATAATAGCGTTTGCTGTTACGTAGTAATTCAGTTAATCGCTGTTGTAAAACGTACTCTTTGGAGCCTTCGACAATATTATCATTATGATAATATTGCGTATAATAAATCTGTTTTAATACAGTCATTAACCAAGAATCATTCCATTGTGAAAGCGCATTTGCTTTTATTGCACTCTTTTTATTTCCTAATGGGAACCATAATCCTGATATGTCAAACGGAATTAAGACTTCGCTCTCCGAAGGTATTGTTGATTCTTTTTCATTGAGGTATTTCATCACAAGTTCCTCAACGATTCCCTCTAATAGAAAATCTGTTTTGATTACTCTGTGATGATAAATGATATCCTTATAACTGTTATATCTTCGCTTGATAAAGTCTTCCACTGAACCCACAGTCTTTAATGGGAGACAAAAAAAGATTTCTCCATTCTTAACAATCAGTTTCATCTCATTGATGATTCTGCTATACTCGATTTTACCTGTATCCATCCCCGAATTGATGGAATCCCTTGTCACATAATCTAAGCGGTCTGCATCAAGACCAGAATCCAAGATTCGATGCAGATATCGGAATGCTCCTTTTTCTTTAAAGATACGATTGACACATTCTAATACTAGAACCTCGAATAGATTCTCATCATATAAGCTCATATCCTCCGAGATTGGTGTAATCACCTTCTTTAGAATACCATCGCTAATCTCATCACCCATTTGTTCATGTAGCTTTTTATTGTCTTCAAAGTACTTAGACATCACAGATAAGAATTCTTTCATATGATCCGTCTGATTTTCTTTGATATCCTTATATGCTAAATAAACATCCTTCAATGCAAACTCAACGATATGACTAAATGGTGGGTGACCAATATCATGTAATAAGGCGCTTGCACGGATTGATTGCATCAGTATCATATGATGCACTCGATACTTTGCAGGAATATTATATGGAATTAGGGAATGCCGCAACTGATCAAATTTGATCTGAGGCAAAGATTCCGGTATGCGTCCTCCTAGTTTTTTGTCACACAATTGTATGTCCTGCGCAATTTCTTGTATCATCCTATCAAGCTCTAGTTCAAATATGTTAAAAAACTCGTTTAACATAACATCTGATGTGTTTAATAACGAATGAAAGAACATGTCGGAACAAAGTTTCATTGTACCGATGGAATGCTCAAATCTTTTTGTTCGATTCGTTGGAAATGTAAGATAAACTGTAGAATTCTGATAAACATCATGGAGTCGATAAAACCCAATCGTAGAGATAACTCGTTTTTCATACTCTGTTAGCGCAATCAGACCATGAATCGTATCGTTTAAATAAATGCCTTTTTTCAAAAATAATCCTCCTGTAACCTCTTGCATATTATAATGTATGATTCCCAAAATTACAAATGTTTAACTATGAGGTTACAAATGTTACGTATAAAAATGTTTGCCATCCCATGCTTAAAATGAGATTCAGAGGATTTTATTTTTTACAAGAAAAGTCTCAAATGTCCAGATGAATTGAGCATTCGAGACTTTTCTACGGCTAAAAAAGCTTGAGTACTTTATCTAAATTGAATTTGTGTTTCTGGACTAGATGTAGTTAGCTTAAAGGCTACTTCTTTCTCATTCCATGAGAGAGAATAATCACCCTTGATTCCTTCAATCGTTGCATATCCATTGTCATCTGTTTGAATCTGAGTATTCGTCCACCATTCTTTTTTAATCATTTCTTTTAATTTATTGTAAACTGGTTTCACACTATTATCTTTACGAATCACTCCACTAGGCGCTCCTAGCCATGCACCATCTGCAAAATCCCATCCAGTGATTGCTTCTACCTGAGGATGTGAGAATAGAATGCGATACATCTCTTCTACCTCCTTTGCCTGTCGTTCCTCTCCTTCTAGTGTAGACGGCCATTCAGTAACTTGCCAGTCATTCAAATCCTCGATATAAGCAGGCATAAGCTCACCTGAGATTAAAGTATTTTCAGTAAAATGAATCGGTAATCCAAAATGCTCAAAACGTCTTAATACGTCATGAACCTTTTGTGCTCCCCAGTAACCTTGATGCTGATGGGACTGGATTCCAATCGCATCAATTGGTACTCCTGCTTCTAAACATCCATCAACTAATATTTCGTACGAAACTGAAGTATTAAAATCATTGAGTAGCAAGGTAGCCCTTGGATTTGCCTCTTTTGCAGCTGCAAATACCTCTTTGATTAATCCAATTCTTCCTTTCATCTTACAGATACGTGTGATTGCATTATCATATTTATCGAAATCTGGCATAATTACTACTTCATTAATTACATCCCAAATATCGATAATACCTTTAAAATCCGTGACTTCACGATGAATACGGTCAATCTGTTTTTTAAGAATTGTTTCATTGTCATATTTTAATAACCAGTTGGCGCAAACGGTATGCCAGCAAAGAGGATGGCCTTTTACTATAACCTGTTTTGACTGAAGAAATTTGGCTGTATTCATTAATGCAGCTGTGCCTGGTTTACCTTCTTCATGTTCAAACAGCCCCCAGTAAACTGGAAGGGTACCATAATTATATACTGCAAGCCATTTATTCACTCGGTCTTCAAATACTTGTTTCTGATCTCCTTGTGCGTAATTTATATAAGCCATACTATCAAAAGCTCCACAACCAAATAAGAATTCATGATTCGTCTGGTTTACTTTAATTACTTGATTTGCAATTGATGCTCCCGTTTTGTCAATAATATGTACCTTACAGCTTGCTTTACGATGTGCAATTGATTGATTTTCTTTCATTAGCGTCTCCTTCAAATATCGTTATTCTTACTACCAAATTTGCTTTTTAGCCCCTTCACCAGATACAAAAGGTCCTGGGATTGTAGCTACTCCTCTATGTTCACCAAGGAAATCCTCATGAAAGATGATTGTTGTGCCATCAGGATTCTCAAATCTTTGCTCTGGTTCAAAAGCATAACCTAAGATATCACTAGTAATAATTCCAGTCTTAAAGTCAGAAAGGAATTCAAAGACATTGGTTTTTAGCGAGTAGTTACCATCGTGTTCTTCAAGTTCAACCATTACATGATTTTCACAATCAATCAAATTCGATGCTTCGTTTTTCCATGCTTTTGCTCCATTAAAATAAGCATTACCATTTACCCAAACTGGAAGATGTGAAAAATGATACTCACCAAGTTTCATCATGTTTGCTGGCTTATCCATCTCGAACCATTGAATCCATTCCTCATAGGTAGGATAATCATCAAACACATGGGTGCCAACGACTTGATTATCTCTCATCGTAAAGCCCATATCTTCCTTCTCTTCTACTTTGGTTACTGGCCAGTTTTGAATAAAGATATTATTATAGATACGATTATCACCATGTAAAATCGACATAAATCCTGCAACCTCAGTCCTATGACGAATATGGTATGGTGTGTAACGAGGCTGATTTAAGCCATTGATAATATTATCGGTACCACCTCCTACGGAAGTAAATGCACCCAAGATCAAGTTATGTACACATGCAACACCTTCTGTTGCAATTCGTATGGATGCCTTCGACAACATAATATTATTATCGATTAATGTTGGTCCATGACTAACTTCAACAAAGATATCCTGGCTCATCATGGCCCCCTCTGCAGTTGGTGTTCCCTCTGGAGCATGATTATCATGTAATAGATTCTGTGAGATTCGAGTTCCTTGAGCCTGCCAATCGCACCAAATACCCATCGTAGAGTGATGAATATGATTACGACGCATCACTACATCGATTGCTGCATGTAACTTAATACCGGAAATCTCAGCCCCTCCGAGCTGCTGCATATTATTGATGTGATGTATGTGGTTATCTTCAATCAAACTAAATACGCATCCCATACGACCAACAATACCTGTCTGCTCACAATGATGAATATGACAACGTCGAACAATATGACTACCTATTTTCTCCTTAACCCAGCCGTGATACTGTCCCCTACAAACAGCATCTCTCTCCATCTGTGTCGGACTCTTCACATGCTTGTTCGTAAAATAATGGTCATTTTCTTCATCATAGTATTTACCTAAAGAAATACCACTGCATTTACTATTACTAATTTCACAGTCCTCAATAATCCAACCCTTAGACCAGTGTGGACCAATCATTCCATCCTGATAAGCAGCTGGAGGTGCCCACGTAGTAGCAGCTTTATTCACATTGAAACCACGAAACGTAATATAACCAATACCTGTTTTAGAAGGCATGAAACAATTTCTTCGCACATTGATTTCTACGTTCTCGTTATTTGGATCTTTACCCTGGAAGTTCGCATAAATAACAGTCTCATTACCATCCTGTTTTGTATACCACTTGTAGATTGACCACTCAGGTTCCCATGAAGGTTGATATACCTCTCCCTTCATGCATTCCTCAAGTGTTTCTGTTTCATACAACTGTCTTTCATTCAAGTAAACAGCACCAGTGTGTCGGATTACAGGTGCAAAATACCAATCACCACCAACGAACGTAGTATAAGGATTGTAATTGCCAAAAACACCATTGTCGATGCGACATACCCATACATTATCCTGATACTTTACCCAACTTTTCATTTCCTCTGCGCCAGTTATAACAGCGCCCAAAGGTTTTTCACTTCTGTATGTAATTCTAGCATCTTCCGTACCAGAATTGATTGGATCCACATATTCTCGATAGATACCAGGTGCAACAACTACCTCATCACCTGGTTTAGCTACCTTAGCAGCGTCATTAATATACTTAAACGGTGTTTCTTTACTGCCATTCCCTTCTTTAGGAGCTGCACTATTGACATATATAATCATAGCTTCCCTTCCTTTACACTTATATTTGATCGATTCATTACGTTATACATGCATAAATTAATCATATCAAATATAAGTAACAATGCAATGGAAGGAATTGATTTTTATTTGTACTTTTTTGCCCTTACTTTCTAATTGTGATTAAAATTTTAAATTACTCCCATTTAAACTTTTTAATTCCAATGATTGTACAAATGATAGCAATGAGCAGCATAAGTACAACCGATAGGAAAACATCACCGATTGGTAAACCAAGCGTAGTATTCTTAAGTATTTTTATTCCTTGCGTTAAAGGAAATACATTAACTACTTTTTGCATCATCTCTGGCATTACTTCATATGGTAACGTAGCACCTGAAAATACTAACATCGGAAAATATAGAATGCTAGCAATAATTCCTGCTGTCTTGGAATCTTTTGCAATTCCACCTACCATCACTCCAATACTAAAGATTGAAATCATGACAAGCAACCATCCCAGTAAGAACAAGAGAATATTTCCGCGTACTTGAAATCCAAAGAATAAAACTGCAATAATTAACAGACTTACGAGTGATACAGTTGCATAAACCACATACATCGTCACCTCTACAAGAATTATCTTCGCAGGATGAATCGGTGTGACATGATATCTTTTTAAAATCTGCTTCGAACGATAGTCTGAAATTACAAGAGGTAACCCCATGACACCTCCTGCACAAATTGCTATACTACAAAGAGCACCAAAGGATTGATCCAAAAAAGTATAGTCAGCACCTTCAAAAGCAGGTTTACTGCCAAACACAATTCCTAATATGATTAATATCACAATTGGCATTGCCACTGCAAAAATAATCATATCCATCCCACGTAATGACATCTTTAACTCATTTTTTAATAACACTCTAAATGATTTCATTCTCTACCTCCTCGTCTGTAAACCACAAATAAGCATCCTCAAATTTTTCTTGACCACTTTCTTTTTTTGCTAGATCCACTGTCCCATAAAATACAGTTTTCCCTTTCTTCAAAATCAGAATCTCATCGCATAATGCCTCGACCTCGTCCATAAAATGTGAAGTTAAAACAATTGATAAACCTTGTTCCTTCAACGAAGATAGTATTTTCCATACATCCCGTCTTGCTCTAGCATCCAAGCCTGTTGTTAGCTCATCCAAAAACACAAGTTTTGGATTTGGAATAAGTGCAAGTATAATAAATAGTTTTGTCTCTCACCACCTGATAACTCCTTGACAAAACTTTTCCTCTTATCACTGATTCCAAATTTCTCTAATAGAGTCCCATATTCTCTTGGTTGTTTATAAAGAGCTGCGGTTATTTCACATAGTTCCTCTACCTTTATTAATTCCTGATATTTTGCATCTTGAAACTGTACCCCAACCTGTTCAAATAGCAATTTCTTATCCTTGATTGGATTCCTGTCAAGAACAGAAAGTTCTTTTACTTCGCATTTCTTCGTGCCTAATATACTTTCAATCGTGCTACTTTTACCAGACCCATTGGCTCCCAAGAGTCCAAATGTACTCCCTTCCTTAACCTGAAAGCTTAAATCGTCAACTGCGATACAATTTCCATACCTTTTCGTAAGGTTTTTTACGATAACGATATCCTTCATTTTCATCCTCCTAATTCTCATTCTCATAACCTTGCTTTGTGCCAAATGACGTCAGACTTCAGACTTTTGACACCTGATACAAAATAAAAATAACACCAGTTAAAAGTCTGGTGTTATAATGGAGGGTTTGAATATTTATTTTTCATCTCAATAAGTAACTTCTGTACTTCCTCTGCGTTTTCTTTTGCAGTCTTTAACGACTCAATCAATCGATCACACACATCTATAATTTCTTCATCCTCACTTGGAGTATTTAATATTTCCATCGCAGTTACATTATCTACTTTAGCATCTAAAGCATTCAACATCCTTAATATTGCTACTAGTGAATAGTTCGCACATCTAAGAGAACGAATTACTTTTAGGCGGTTGATATCTTTAGAATTATAAATTCGATAACCATTTGCTTTCCGTTTTACTTTTAGTAAACCGTTCATTTCCCAATTTCGAATGGTATCTATTGTAATTCCTAATTCCTGAGCCGCCTCTGCGCGTTTTAACAGTTTGTTCTCCGTCTGTATCTTACTATAAAATAACTCATTCGTTATTTGAGCAGCTTCAATTGCGTGTTGAATCTCGTTTTCTGCAGTCTTTATATATTGTTTTGTACAGACAATTGCTTCGTCAAATTGATATTTCGCTGCGTATTTTACTGCCGCAATTATTTTTTTCCGAAGTCCCGCTTGTATTACTGGAATTTGGAATGCCTTCTTCACCAAATGAAACTGATCAATATGAATATCTGTAAAAATACGATATCCATTCTTCTTTCTTTCTGGAACTTGGAGCAATTCCCACTCTTCATACATCCTAACTGTATTCGGATGCACACCTACTATCTTTGCTATCTGACTTGTTGAATATGTTTTCATATTTTTTTACCTTCCATCGTATGATACAACTTGTGTAATAAGTTTTGTATTATTAATATGTAACGGTTTGCTTCATCCCTAACATAACAATATCCATTGGTACTTTGACCTATCTTAATAACATAAAAGCTACAGATTTTCACTGCAGCTTTTGTTCTTTCTATGTTCTATACACTAAGATTCCTCAAATCGATATTTCTTTAATAATTTACAAAACACAATACATATAGTACCGCCTGCTAAACCAAGAACTAGCATCATAACAGCAGCACCAGATCCTTTACCAGTTCCAAATAAGTTGGTTAACAACTGATTGTCTTGTGCACCAATCATCATTGGTTCGAAGACCTCATCTACAAGTAGACCACCGAGAAAAAATCCAATTGGTATCGTAAAAAATTGCAGTGAATTTCGACAAGCATATACACGCCCTTGCATTTCCAATGGTACCGTTGTTCTGAATATTACATCATAATTTGCACTCATAATTGGTACAACAAACCATCCAAGAAACTGTCCAATATACCATAATTCTGGCGTTCTAGTAAATGCTAGAAGAAAGTTTTCTATCGTTAAAGAAAATAACATCGTACCTGTAATGACACGCATACGGTTCTTGGGTTTTGGAAGGATTGTCACTACTAGACTGCCCAGCAACGTAGCAATACCAGCACATGAAGTTACAATTCCTAGTACCTTTTGTCCGCCATTCTCCCTTGAAAGTACATACGCAGGTAACGTAGCATCAAATGCAGATGCCACTAAATTCACACCAGCCAAGAATAAAATCATATACAGGATCATTGGATTCTTCTTTAAATAGTGAAGGCCCGCTTTTGAAGCTTCTAAAACAGATTCTTTTTTTATAGATGCATTTTCTCTTCTATCTTCTTTATTTAACTTAGGTAGTTTTACAAAAAAGAGTAACGTAAAAAAGGCAATTACAAAGGTACACAAATCTACAATAATAACACCATCCATTCCTGCTACCGCAAATAATGCTGTTGCTATCATAGGATGTAAGATTGTAGTAAGAGACTGCGAAAACGAACATAATCCACTTGTTCTTTGATACTGATCCTTAGGTGTAATTAATGTCATCGCCACATCTGAGGCAGGTCTTTGAATTGTATTCATTAATCCACTAACTGCATTTAATAGATACATATGTATTGGGCTCAAAACCCCCGTCTTTAGTAGCACAAATACGGTGATCGTAGAACATGCTGCAAAGAGATCACTAAAAAGCATAACTTTCTTTTTATCCCATCGATCACTTAATGCACCAGCAAAAATACTCATAAGCACATATGGTGCATAAGAACAGATGGATAAGAGTGCTGTCTGCAATGCTGAACCCGTCTTTTCATATAACCACAACGTAAGTGCAAAATTGGTCATTGCACTTCCCAATTGTGATAATGATTGTGTACTCCATAACACATAAAATGTTTTTAACTTACTTGATTTAACTTTACTTATTTTTTCATTCTTATGATTCATTCTAACTTTGCTCCTTTGATTTATTAACTATGTCATCAAAATGCAAAGTTCGAGGATATACTCATTCCTCCATGCAATATCCTCAACCTTTGCATGGAGCTGTTGCAATCATCAATTTCATAGTTCTATCCTCCTACTCTTCAGTACGTATTAATATATTTTACCATATTTGTCAACATTATGCTTCTGGTACTTATCCGACATATGCCTCTCATGCTTAATCGACAAAAACACATTAAGAATTTCTCGATGGATTCCTTCAAAATCTAACTACTTGCACTATTATAATGCTTTATTCCCATTTTCCAAAATACTCGCATGAATACGGTAAATATAACAATTATGATACACCCATAGACTACTTCATTTACGGTGCAGGTACCTGCTAATACTTTCGTTGGTACAGTAGCCATAATACCATACGGCAAGATAATATAAAACAATACCTTAAAGCCTCCGTACATTACCGTTCCAGGCAACTTCATACATAACTCAAGTCCTGTCTCTTCAATTTGAATAATACTATTTGTTGAAATAGTAAAAAATGATATCGTTCGAATGATTACCTCCAAATCATAATACAAAATCAACATTCCAATCATTAATAAAATGTAACAGACACCATTGAAAACTGATATTTGTAATTGATTGATTCCAGCTCCATATACAATTAAGAATAAACTAAAGATAGCCAATGGAATTGAGCCTGGATTAATACTTTCAAAGGAGATGTGAAATAAAGCATCTACTGGTTTTGTTAAGTATAAATCCATTGCTCCACTTTGTATCTTTTGTGGAATCGAATTAACCCCAAAAAAGTAAACGATCATATTAATGGCGTTTAACATAGAAAACGTTCCAATAAACATAATCATTTCCCCACGGTTTAATCCACCAATGACATCTACATGAGAATAAACTGCTTCAAAGACAAGTAATTGTATGAGAAACATACTTCCATCCACAAAGAATGGTCCAAAAAAGCCAAGTCGAAACATCATTAATTTTGACATACGTAATCTTACTAACTCTTTAAAAACTGCAATATTATGATTCATTTCATCCCTCTTTCCATCTTCACATTCCTGCACCATCAAACTGAATTCGATACTTCTGGTAGGCACATTGATTTAATATTCGGAATGCAATCGCCCAACAAGAAATAATAATAATTCCAAGAAGTGCCTCGGATTCGCATCTTCCTATCAGTAACATGGATGGTAAATACGTTACATAATAAAACGGCAAGCATTTCAGTAATCGAATAACAGCATCAGGAAATAAAGCGAGTGGAACAATTCCACCTGTCACAAATACAATCAAATTATTCTTAATCATCAAAAATGTGCCAATCTCCAAGTACTTAAAACTTAAGATACCAAGATAAATATTTAGTTGTAACATAAAATACAGCCCAACTAGAATCATAATGATAGAGCTAAAAATCATTAGAGGATTGCTCGTAAATACAAAGTCAACTTGGAAAATCAGGGTCCATACTAGGGCTGATATCAAGTCAAATCCAAGGTAAAATAGTATACTACCCAGTTCCATAAACAAAAAGTAAGTCTGCAATCGTATTGGCATTGTCATATATTTCGAAAACGTACCATTGCGAACCGAGTTCGACAACTCGTTACTAACTTTGGCAGACATATCAATCTGCGATAAAAAGGAGCTTATGATGTAATAAGATAACATACTAGAAAAAGTAAAATCAGAAACTTCACTCTTACCTGCAAAAATTGCTCCCCATAACAGGTATGCAAATATTATTTTTGTGATTGAAAACACCATAGTTAAAGTGGCATCTGTTCTCCATACAAGCTCTGAACGTAAATATACACTAATTACTTGGAGATACTTTCGCATGCGCAAACACCTCCCAACTGCTCTACTTTACTTTGATAGATACGTTCTACAACGGTTCCGATTTCCTCATCTTCTACTAAAACATCGAGAGGCATCTGCGATTTCATAATTTGCTCTAGGATATCCGATGCAATTTCTTTGCTAACTTCTAAACTCAACTTATCTTGTGTATGCTCAATGACTTTACATTTTTCCGGCACCAAAACCTCTTTCGCATTATGAAAGGAAAAAGTTAACCGTTTACTTTTCTGAAACTTATTAAATAGCTCATCTGTACTACCATCGTAAATCTTATTGCCATGATTAACTACAACTGCACGATTGCATAAAAGCTTAATATCCTCCATATAGTGGGATGTTAGAAGTATTGTCGTTCCTCGTTCTTCATTTACTTCCTTTAAAAAATGACGAATTTGCTTACTTGCAATTGCATCCAATCCTATGGTTGGTTCATCTAAAAATAATATCTTTGGATTATGTAATAGTGCAACCATCAACTCCATCTTCATACGCTCACCTAAAGATAGCGTTCTGACTTGCACATCTAATAATTCTTTTACCCCAAATAAATAGGTAAAATAGTCTTTGCTTTCTTCATACTTTTTCTGTGATATCCCATAAATTTCTTTATATAGTTTCAACATATCAGCAGTCGTTAAGTCAAAGAATAGCTGACTCTTTTGTCCCATTACGATTGCGTATTGTTTCTTTAGCTCATTCTGTAATTTATTCGGATAGAACCCTAATACACTAATTTCTCCCTCTGTTGGTGCAATAATTCCAGTGAGTAACTTCATTAGTGTCGTTTTTCCGGCACCATTCGGGCCGATTAACCCTACAAATTCTCCCTCAGATACTGTAAAATCAATGCTGTTCACTGCCTTCTTTGTCTCATACTCCCGGTGAAATAAACCTTGGATACTACCCCTGATTCCCTCTCTTTTCTTGTATCTTCGATATTCTTTTGTCAATTGTCTTGTTTCAATAACGTTCATGTTCTCTCCTATCCGCATCCACTTATGCTAAAAAAGTCAAAAAAAAACCCTAGTGTCGTCATACAGATAACGCCACTTGAGTTATACATAATTAGTTGATGGCAACAAAAAAAGTACCTTTGTGAACTTTTTCCTTGTCATGAAGAAGAGAATAATGAAAACCATCATTCCAACATTATTTTTTATGTATGCCTATCGATAAGCTATTATCTGCAAAATAAACGAACTGATATAAGGTCATAAATATGGTAATGCAACATTTATGTCCGATCGAATACAATTCACTCTTTACTTATTTACAGAAACACTTAACAAATAGACACCTCTTTTATTTTTTATTTAACTTTATTATATATCCATTTCTTTTTTTGTCAACCTTCCTTATCCATTAAATTCAAATTCCATTAATACATTGACATTTATCTATATACGGCATATAATATTGTAAAACATGGAGGTAATATATGGCAATTAACTCAAGAAAAACCGCAAATATATTTAAAGCTTTTTGTGATGAAAATCGAATTAAAATTCTTCAGATTCTCTGCTCTGGAGAACAATGTGCATGTAAATTGTTAGTAGCTTTAAAAGTTACTCAACCAACTTTATCGCATCATATGAAAATTCTTGTGGATTCAGGGGTTGTTGTAGGGCGCAAAGAGGGAACTTGGATGCACTATTCCATTTCCAAAGAAGGAGTTACGCTGGTTCATCAAATGTTAAGCGAGATAACAAACATATCATACGAAACAAAAGATAATTAGTCATGTCATTGATAATTATGCAATGACATTATTATTATCCAATATATAGATATATTTGAATATTTAAAAGTATAAATTGGAGATGAAAACATGAATACATCAAACACAGTATGGGAGTTCTTCCAAAATGAAGTTTTAGCAATGAAGTGGTTAAACAGGTTATTAGGTAACTTGTTCGATAACTTAGGAATCAGTACTTCTAGTAAACTTGGTGGAAGTCTACAGTTTTTTTTCTATGATGTCATTAAGATTATGATATTACTTGGAGTTTTAATCTTAATCATTTCATACATACAAAGCTACTTTCCACCAGAAAGAACAAAAGCAATTCTAGGTAGATTTCATGGTGTTGGTGCAAATATAATTGCTGCACTTCTTGGAACAGTAACTCCATTTTGTTCCTGCTCCTCTATCCCGTTGTTCATTGGTTTTACGAGTGCTGGCCTTCCCCTAGGTGTGACATTTTCATTTCTGATTTCATCACCTATGGTAGATTTAGGTTCTCTTGTTCTGCTGATGAGCATATTCGGGTGGAAAGTTGGAGTACTATATGTCATTCTTGGTTTAATCATTGCTGTTGTAGGTGGCACACTTATTGAGAAATTGCATTTAGAACATCAGGTAGAAGAATTTATACGAAATGGAAGTCATATCAATATTCCTCAGGAAGAATTACACTTTAAGCAGCGAATCCGATATGCTTGGCATCAAGTGATTTCTACTGTAAAAAAGGTAGCACCTTATATCCTAATTGGTGTTAGTATTGGAGCTTTTATTCACAATTGGATTCCAAAAGATTTTATAGTACATCTATTAGGAACTGGTAACCCATTCGGAGTTATCATCGCAACAATTGCAGGTGTGCCTATGTATGCAGATATCTTTGGTACGATACCGATTGCAGAGGCTTTGCTCGCAAAGGGGGCTCAACTCGGAGTTGTACTCTCCTTTATGATGGGTGTTACTACACTATCATTACCGTCAATCGTTATGCTCCGTAAAGCAGTTAAACCAAAATTACTTGGTATCTTTGTTGCCATTTGTACTATCGGAATTATGATTGTTGGATATATATTTAATGCAATACAATATATGTTGCTTTAAAAAGATATAGTTACTTAGATATTATTACTTTAGAGAAAGTGCTATTGCTTTAGAGGAGTAAAAGTACCCTACTTATAAAAGTAAAATCTGAAAGGAGATTAAATATTATGGCATTGTTTGGACCTAGTAAAAACAAAGGAGAAGAAAGAAAAACAACTTGTGCATGTAACGTAGGAGGTGAAAGTAATACAACTAGGGACGAGAAAAAGGAAAACACTTGTTGCAGTAAGGCTACCGATGGAATCTGCTGCGTAAAGGTACTAGGAGCTGGATGTAAGTCTTGTCATGAGTTGTACAAATATACACAAGAAGCAATGAAGAAAATGAATATTGATGTTGAAGTAGAATACATTACAGATATGAAACAGATTATGACATATGGTGTTATGAGTATGCCCGCACTTGTAGTAAATGAAAAAGTTGTATCAATGGGTAAGGTTTTAAAGACTGCTGAGGTTGAAAAAATAATACATACGTTAGGTTTCTAGCAAGTTACAACTTATTGATGAAATCATATTGCAGAAGTATAAAGAAAGCACTATACTGGTAAAAACTGAATATATACTGGAATAAATAATAACAAGATTAGGGAGATATTTATTATGAGTGTCAAAAGTGACAAGGCAAAGGAACTTTTTTTAATGGGGTATAATTGTGCACAAGCGGTATCTGCTGTATTTGCAGACAACTATGGAATCACTCAGGATAACATCCTAAAGATGTCCTGTGGTTTTGGTGGTGGAATGCGAAACGCTGAAGTTTGTGGAGCTGTTTCTGGCGCCGTTATGGTAATTGGGATGAAGTATGGCAATGGTTCTGTAAACTCACCTGACGTCAAAGCATTCTGCTATCAGAAAACAGTTGAATTTACAAATAGGTTTCGTGAAAAGAATGGTAGCATCATCTGCCGGGAGCTTCTTGGTGCCGATATTTCTAAAGATGACGGAATGAAGAAGGCTCAAGATGCAAATCTCTTTCATACTACTTGTATTGAAATGATAACCGATGCAGTTGACTTGTTAGAACAACTACAATACTAAGGGAAGAGGAATATTTCATATCTTACATAGTTTTTTCTTAAGATATACGTATTCTCACTTTGTGTCCTGTTCATTTTTCTTCGTTAATATTATTATTTTTGTGAAAGGAGGGCATTTATGAATCAGGAGTCTATTGGAAAATTCATGGCTGCTTTACGAAAAGAAAAAAATCTTACGCAAGAACAATTTGCAGAGTTGCTAGGGGTAAGTAATCGTACGATTTCCAGATGGGAAACTGGAAGATGTATGCCTGATTTATCTTTATTACAAATTGTTTCCGATAATCTAGGAGTAAGCGTTTCAGAATTACTTAATGGTAGGCGTATGTCAGAAGAAGAAATGGTTGTGTTACGAGATAGCATTAATGCTGTTCTTGAATTATCAGAAAGGGAAAAGAATATGAAGAAGAGGAAAATAAATACTTATATAATAAGTGGTATTTTTTGCTTAATTATTGTTATTCTAAACAATCAATTTGAAATTTTATCATTTATCTTTAAAGACTATGTATCGGATTTTGTAGCTGGCATGTTGACTAGCTTATGTATTGTATTTAATTTTTTTGGTATCTATAACAATAATCATGAAAAGACATTTCGACAAAGAAAAAGAGAGTTTCTCTTCTCTCAACAGTCAGAATGAGCAATAAGTAAAATAAGCTGTCCTCCAATCGATAGATTTAGACTAAAGATTGGAGGACCGTTCTATTTTATTCATCTTTTTATAGCAATGCAACTTCCATACCGATGACACCGGCTATCTCCTGCCTTTTATCCCACTCAACTGAATATAATCTGCTGCCATAAGGAATCGTTTTCATACCATTCATTGCAGCACAAAGAGGATGATTATCCATACCTCCCCAGATAAAAAGTGAAAAGTTTGTCTCAGCCGCAACTGATCGCAGAAAATTAGAACATAGTTTTTTATCATTATCCTTAATATAAAGATACGATACAACTCCATGATGAATGATTTGATCCGACTTTGGAAATGCTGGATACCCAAGAAGTCTTATAGGTAACTTGGAAAGCAACTTGTAAATTCCTTGGTAGGAACACATTTTATACTGCTTATATGCTTGCTGGTTTCCGATAAAGCAGCAAGCAATAATCTCTCCTTGTTCACGAATGCAGAAAAAATCTGTTGTTCCAAAGCCCTTACACTTATAATCTACTGGAGTTAGACTTTGTTTAGAAAAATAAGTTTCTAATAATGTATCAAAACCTTCGGTGTTATTCTTTTCAACAGGAAGTATCTTTTTCCCACCATGAAAACAATACGTTGTATAATGCCCTATGTATCGATACTCGGGCATATTCTTCCGTTTTTTCTCTAACATTGAAATTGCCAATGTATTATCATCCAAAATCGTCGTATAGCAGTATTCGCAGTCTAATATATTTTCATGCATAAACTCATATGCTTTTGGTATAAAGGATATTTTTTTTTGATAATCTGGATGTACTTTTAGTCCTGTAAGGTATGCGCATTTTTTAATTTCACCATTGATATACTCTCTTCGCACCACGGCTCCACCAATGGCTGCAACTTTACCATGATTCCAATGATCGATGATAACCATGATATAGTTAAACTCAGCATCTGCTGAAAATGATTCATAAGGAGTTGGATTTCGTAAATACTGTACACTAATCCCACCGTTAAATTTGCCACTTTCATATACTTCCCTTATTCCATCATTATCACTTGAATTTGCTAATCTTAATGTATATCTGTCATTTTGGAAGTTCATCTAAATTTTCTCCTATAGGTACCATCATCTTTTGGTCAACTTCACCACCAATTCTTAGGTTCATTCCCCAGAATAATCCCCACAAAAGTGGACTCGTACGTCCTAAGGAAGCAAAGCCCCTGCGAAGTACTGTCTTAGCCGATGCGAATTCTTTTCTTGCATCTCGACAAAGCTTACTTAATTGATCAGCTGAGAGTAGCTTTGGTTCAAATGCAAGCTCACCATAATTATATCCGTCTGCCAGCCACCATTTATCGTAAATCAGTCGATTCTCAGCCTTAAGTCTGTCATAAACTGGCGTATTCGGAAATGGAAGCAAATGATTAAAAGCCGCTGTATAAAAATTGTGTTTTTTTGCAAACTCCACAGCATCATGAATCGTTCGCTCATCATCGTTATCATATCCAAGTACAAAGGTCGCATAAATACCTATTCCTGCATCATGAATGCGTTTTACAAGTTCATCTCTCTCTCCTACTGTTTGGTTAAATGACTTATTCATCTGCTTCAAATTCTCATTATTTAAACTTTCAAAACCAATTAAGATAATTTCACAACCACTCTTTTTCATTGTCTTAAGAAGCTTTTCATCCTTGGCCATTGTAAGTGTACCTTGGCCAGCCCATTTCACATGTAATGGAGTAATCTTTTCAAATAGCTGCATTGCATTTTCTCGATTAGCCACAAGATTATCATCAACTAGAAATGTATAGTTATGTTCTCTATTTTTTAAATCATCAAATATCAAATCATGGTCACGGCAATAATACTTACTGCAATAAAATTTTGAAATCGAGCAAAAATCACAGCTATGACAACATCCTCTACCTGTTTCCACTAAAGAAACTGGCAAATACTTTTTCCCAGTAAAGATACTCTTATCAGGTTGTATATCATACTCACCTACTCCACCAAGATATACATTCTTTAAACTATGATTGATTACGTCATCGAGCATTCGTTTCCAAATCGTTTCCGCATTTCCTATGATCACACTATCGCAATACAAGGAAGCTTCTTCATGACATAAGGTAACGTGATATCCGCCCATAACGACTGGTATTCCTCGATCGCGATACTGTTTTGCAATTTGATAGCTTCGCTTTGCTGTATAAGTCTCAACTGTAATGCATACCAAGTCCGTCTGTGTATCATAATCAATCAGCTCAATACGATCATCAAAAAACTCCGTATCGATTTCCATAGGCGTAAGGGCCTTTAAAACTGCTATCGTCAATGGTTCCATCTTCCATGTTCCAATATACTTTTTTCCAGGTTTTTTCCCAATAGCGGGCAGAATAAATGTTATTTTCATAGTATTTCTCCTTTAATGTAAAGTCGAATGATACTGGTGATTGTATTTCTTCCAGAAAGGAATTATTTATAATACAGGTATGTCTGAATTATCGCACATAACCTCTTTTGTAAACTTATGCCACTTCTTTGCGTAGCCTTTATAACCAAGATTAAGTGGTAATGACAGCCATGGACTATGACGAAAAGGAGCAAGTCTCTTTAATATATTACCTGTGGAATAGGTTGCTCTCCAAGCTCGATCTGTTCCCTCTTCTAGTTGCTCGACTGTCATCAACTTTGGAGTAAATACGCAGTGTTCCACATCATACATCGCCCAATTACGTTCGAAGATTCTGCCTTCTTTTTCTAGTTGCATATAATACTGTGTCTGTGGAAATGGAGTAAGAATCGAAAATCTTGGAAGGTCAATCTTCGCTTTAATAATCATCTCTACTGTACGATCAAATACGCTCTCATCCTCCTCGTCTCCACCGAAAGCGAAGCACCCTTGAACGAGAATACCGTTATGATGCAGTTTTTTCATAAGCGTAACATAGTCATCTACCTTATTTACACCCTTATGTATAAACTTCTGAGACTCTTGCGTAATCGATTCAAATCCGATCAACAGTCCTCGACAGCCACTCCTTCTCAGTATCTCCATCAATTCGTCATCAATCCCAATCGATGATGTAACAAGGCCAAGCCATATAATTTTTAATGGGATTAAAGCAGTAAACAATTCAATTGCATACTGTCGATCCGTAATTAAATTTACATCTGGAAAGGTTACATGCTTCGTATTTAACGCTTCAATTTCTGCGACTACTTCTTTTACAGGGCGTTTATAGACTGATCTTCCAAATGCGGCTGGGTAAGCACAGAAGGTACAAGTGTGACTGCAGCCTCGAATCGCTTCCACTGTTTTGGTCGTTATATATCGTTTGGAATGAAGTAGATCTCTACGTGGAATTGGTTTTCCGTTAATTGTATAATCACGATTCTGATGATATACTTTTTGATAATTACCACTTATGTAATCATAAATAAACTGAGGAAATGTCTGCTCAGAAAATCCCGTAAAAACAACATCAGCATGTTGCATCGCCTCATCTGGCAACATGGATGGATGAACACCACCTAAAAAAACAGTTTTCCCCTTTTTCCGAAAATAGTCTGCATACGCATAGCACCTTGGGGCTGTTCCTGTAATACAGGTGATCCCAATAAGCTCAGCATCAAGATCCAATGGTATCTTATCCGCGGTTTCATCATAAATTTTTACTTCCGATTCAATATCTTGCGGAATCATTGCCGCAAGTGTCGTAAGTGTAAGCGGAGCATAGTGAAGCGATTTACCGAAGCTTCCGGAATATCGGTGCATTGCTCCTGCTGGTGCTAGTAAAGCAATTTTAATCATCTCTGTTTTCCCTTTCCTCTTCTAACTCAAAGTAACAGCTCCAACCATTCTTTCGACTAAGATAGGAGGGTTTTATATCACCAATTCTCATACCTTCTTGTGAAAGTCTGTGGATATATGACTTCTGTGGATTTCCACTCACCCGAACAATATGAACTTTCTTTAATTGTCCGAGCTGGCGGCAATAATTGTAATGATAGCTTTCACATAAATCTTGATCTAGCACATCATCTGTGATATTGTTTGCTGTCGTATAGAAATAATATTGCTTTCCTTCTGGAGCAAGTAGACAAAATTGATTGGCAATGCCAAGATGATTGCAAACATTTCGTACAAATTCCTCACTAAGCTTTTCTCCGAAAAGGTCAGAAGTAATACCGCTTCTACGCTTAAATCTTATTCTAGGCGGATGATTTGGATATATTTGCAACACTTCAATAATGTCACCAATACAATACCGATAAAAGCCCCCACCTGTCGTGACAATTAACTCGTACTCACCAATCGTAAGAGCATCTGCAAGTACAATCTTCCCATCAGGTATATGTCGAAATTCAAAAAAATGAGAATAGATACTTAGTCTGGCCCCCTCTTCATTTACAAGTGGGAAGGAGACAAAACACTCCGTCGCCAGTAGCCCTTTTGGCTGAATATATACCTTAGGAAATAATCTCTTTACTTCCTCTAAATAATCTGCTGCACTCCCATCGGCCCAACAGCTTATGATCTTTAGATTCGGAAAAACCTTGTCAAAACGCATCTCATCTATAGCGGTAAGAAATGATAATCTTCGTCCCTCTGGCAATTTCTTAGAAAGCTCAGATGAATGTTCAATCATAAAGTCACATAGAATTGTTAAAAATGTGGGGTTCCATACGGAAATTAGGGTTAGTTCGTCACAATTAAGAAGCTGAACTGAAGTTTCAAAGTAAAAGCGTTCGATATCATCCGAAAACTTTACTTTGCTATCAACAGCAAAAATTTTACGCATTAATTTCTGCTCGATTCGCCCAAAATACTCCGCATCTTCTTCGAAACCAATTGGAATATTACCCTGTGTATAGCTCTTTCCTGCAGTAATTGGAGTAATTGACCAATAACTTTTCCCACTATCAACGCCTCTTACATTCGAGTAGATATCGTATAGCCATGGTTTGATTCCGGACTGAAATTCGCGTTTTAAAGACTCTGTGTATGGAATCATCTTCTTACTACTTGCGGAACCACTTGTAAGCTCAAACAATTTAATCTTTTCAACCGTAAGTACCTTCTCTTCTCCATTGGCAGCACGCTTAATATATGACTCATAATCTTCATAGGTTGTTAGTGGAACGTTCTTTATAAAGTCTTCATAGCTTTTAATTTCTGAAAATCCATACTCTTTCCCATATACTGTATCTGCATTTTTCTTCAATAGATTACTAAGATAATCCATCTGAACCTTTTTATTGTCACATGGCCTAAGAAATTTATGATGTTGTCTTCGATACAGAAAACAACACATTCTATTTAGTATTTTGCATGAAATACTCATTCCAAGATCAATCCAATCACACGTTTTTTTAACATACTCTTATCAATTTTTGCTAAACAAGCGAGGTCATTTCCTATACAGTAATTCGGATTTCTTTTTGTAAAAAAGGCAACATCTAGATTTTTTAATTCATGTTCTCCGATATCTGCAACTCCAGATTTTAGTTTGTCCTTTACCGATTTATATTCAACAACTCCAGTATTAGGATTGTACTCATCAGGGTAAAGCTTAGTTGCATAAGTATCGATTATTTTTTGTTCAAATTCAGGCGTTTCCATGCGGTAATTCGGATAAAATTGTGTCCAAAAAAGTGGCATAATTCGATAAGTCTTGTATCCCTTGCTAATGAGAAACCAATAGAATTCATCATACTGTTCTGCGTAATTAAACCAAAATTTTGCCCACACTTGAAATAGTTTGATGTCACCCCAATAATCTTTATGTATGATCGTATCTCCAGAAAAAATCCCATGAATTGTTTTACCCTCTACCGTTAATTCCATGACCTTTTGCGTTGTAAATCCTACAAGTTCACCGTTTTCCTGATACAGCGAAAGACAGTAATCTTTATCAAAAAAATCACGTCGAAAAACTGTTTCCTCGGTATTATCATAGAACTGTGCCATCAATGAATACATTGCTAAAATCTCAGTTTCCCTATATTCGCTAATTGGCCTTACGACTCCCTTCAGCATAAATAGCCTCCTCATCATTTGATTTCAATCCAAATTTCATTCCCTGCTTTTTATACACTTCTTTTCGAAATAAAGGATTGTATATTAAATATGTTATAAACCGATATGGTGTACGAAGATTCGTACGAGGTTCTAATGCTCTTTTTAATATAGAGAATGGACGGTTAAACCGATGTCGACAATCAAATGAAACCTCAGTAAGTTGCTCTGCAGTCATATTTTTAGGAACGAAGCTAGAATAGTTAAAGCGATAGCTTTCATTGAGCCACCATTTTCCCTCATATAGCAAACGACCTTCTCGATGCATTTTCTCATAAAGAGGAGTGTTCGGATATGGCATCAATATATTAAATGCCGCAAATGTGAATTTGTTCTTAATTGCAAAATCACAAGTTGCTCGAATTGATTCTATTGTATCTCCATCGTGTCCCACTGTAAATGCAGCCCATGTTTGCAACCCCCATTTGCGTAACTGTTTGATTTCTGATTGGTATAACTCCTTAGCTCCATTTCGATTCGTACCTTTGTTCATTTGGGAAATACATTCTGGTGAGATTGATTCAAAACCTATGACCAATCCAAGACATCCACTTTTCACCATGAGCTTCATGAGCTCGACATCCTTTAACATATCTATGCTTCCTTGGCTTACCCAACGTATTTTCAATGGAATCAAAGCACGAAAAAGCTCTTTTGCTTTTTCATGATTGCACACAATATTATCATCTACAAAAAAGAGTAGCTTTCGTTTTTGAGCTTTGATCTCCGCAATCACATCTTCCACCGGCCGACAATAATGGTGGGCATTAAAATAAACCGACGAAGCGCAAAAACTACATTTATGACTGCACCCTCTTGAAAATTGTAATAAAGTAATTGGAAGATAACCTTTCCCTTCAAATATATCTCTTCGCGTTATCACATTCATCTGGGGACACGTCGGCTGTATTACATCATAACGTTTTTGTAATTCTCCTCTTTGAAAATCGAGAAGCATTTGCTTCCATACTGGCTCTGCATCACCAACAATTACGCAATCACAATGTTCTGCTATTTCTTCTGGTAAGAGCATTGCATGCATACCACCCATTACTACTTTAACGCCTCTACTTTGATATTCCTTGCTAATCTCATATGCCCTTCTCGCTGTATAGGTTTCAACCGTAATTGCTACAAGGTCAGTTCTTTCATCATATGGAATTACTTCCATACGGTCATCATACATTACAACTTCAATCTCAGGAGGAGTAAGTCCTGCTAGTATTCCAAGCTGAAGTGGCTCCATTCGGCCCTCATCCACATAGAGACTATGTTCACGTCTACCGATATTTGGCTTAATCAACGTCAGTTTCATTTAGAATACCTCCTAATATTTGCCCTTGTTTTTTATGAATTTCCTTTCGTGAGATAAAATTTACAAGTAAGAAAATAATAAAATTGATTGGTACCCAATGAATTCGATTCGTAAAAAGCCTCTTTAATATACACCGTATCGAATAATACTTTGTACGCATTGCTAGACAGTTATCACTAAGCTCTTGAGGCGTCATGTTAAGTGGAACATAGGCAGTTTCTCCATAGCGATACTTGTCAGAAAGCCACCATTTCTTATATCGAAGTCTATGTTCTGCTTCCATTCTCCGATATACTCCTGTTCCTGGCATAGGAATTAGTGAATTAAAGTTTGTGACTGCCATTTTATTACGAATTGCAAAATCATAAGTTGTTTTAAATACATCCTTCTGATCTGCATCACAGCCCATTACAAAGGTCCCATAAATTAAGATTTTATGTTTGTAAATATTCTTAACGATTTCATCGTAATCAAATGCTGTATTTGCTGCTTTGTTCATCTCACCAAGACTTTTAGGATTTAGGCTTTCAAACCCCATAAGAACTAGAATACAACCTGATTTTTTCATCTCCATTAGAATTTCATCATCACGGGCAGCATCCATACTAATCTGACAAGCCCACTTTTTCTTTAATGGTGCGATTGATCGAAAAAGCTCGATTGCAGACTTTTTGTCATAAAAAAGGTTATCATCGACAAAGAAGATAATCTTTTCTTTCACCTGTTTCAACTCCGTTGTAACCATTTCAACTGATTTTCTCCGTACACATTTGTACATTGTCTTAATCGAGCAGAAGTCGCAATTGAACTTACATCCTCTTGATATCTGATAAACTCCAACTCCACAATATTTATGTTTATATACCGAAGCATCATCCTGAAAAAAAGTAAGCGGACTATCTTCATTTGCTATGTATTTTCTTTTTGGCACTCCCTTTTCACAATCAGATAGAAACTCTTCCCAAGTTCCCTCCGCATCTCCAACAATAACAGAATCTGCATACTTAAGCATCTCATCTGACATTACACTTGCATGAAATCCGCCCATTACAATAACATTTCGATTTGTTTTATATTTTTTTGCAAGTATATACGCCCTTTTTGCTGTAAATGTCTCAACCGAAAACGCAATAATATCAGAATCAATATGCTCTGGAATTTTTTCTGCGCGCTCATCAATGAAGTCGATCTCATATTTTGAAGGAGTTAAACTTTTTATGAGACCAAATAATAGAGGTTTCATTGCATCCGAACCCGTCCACTCAAACATATTAAGCCTTACAAATGTTATCTTCATTTGCTTCTCCCTTATTCGACATAGTTATCTATAGTATACCATAATTTGGCCTTTATCAGTACAATTATTTATTTCGATTAGTTACTATTCGTTGTCTCCAATCTAGTAAAAGTCTATATAAAATATTTTACTTTTATTTGTAAAATTTTGATGAATACTGTATAATATCGGTATCAATACATATGTAACAAAAATCATACATTATCTTTTAAGAAGACAATGTATTCACAATGAAGGAGGAGTTATTATGTTTAACAATGACGCATCTACCTACTCATCAGCATCTGGAAATAATGGATTAAAGTATGTTGTACTACAGGTAACACTGAAGGAAAAGTTACTTGGAACAGGTTCTGGAAATTTAACTGCATTAGAAGAAGTTATTAATTCACAAGCTGCAAGAGGTTATCGTTTACATACTATTACAACAGCATCAGGTGCAAGCGCTGGTTTTTTTGGTGGTGACCGTATTCAAGCTACAATGGTATTCGAAAGATTATCATAAATAGTAAAGTTTACATAAAAGTAAAAGCCCCGAGAGCTACGTCATTCTTGGGGCTTTTACTTTTATGTATCTCTTAACAATCATATTGTTATAATGTACTTTTTACATTCTCTTTTAAAAAACAAACCAATTGCTCTGCATCCATTCTATTGGGATGTCCCTTATTAATCCCTTCATCATATACTATCAGTGCATTTTTATATCACTTATACATTCCCTAGAACACTTCTTACAACATCGATATATTGATCTATCATATTTGTTGTTATAATAAGGGGACAATAAGTTCTTATTACTCGATTCGTTGGATTTACCCCAACTACCATTCCTTGCTCAAACAAATCTCTCTCAATTTTTAACATTGTCTCATAAGGAATCGTATGAGAAAGCTCCATACATAATAACAATCCAACTCCCCTTACCTCAGAGATCACCGAAAATTCTTGCTGTAATTCTTTATACTTTTCCATAAAATAAGATGCCACTTCGTTGGTATGTTCAAGTAGATTCTCCCTCTCAATTTTCATGAGTACTTCATATGCAACCTTACATCCAAGCGGGTCATTTTGATGCGATTGTGCATAGTGAAAGCCTGCCTTTTCGGCTTCTTTAGCTATACTAGCATCAATTATGACTCCACTCACAGGATAACCATTGCCTAAACCTTTACCAACTGCAATAATATGTGGTTGCAGATCATAGTGCATATATCCAAACCACTTTCCAGTTCGTCCTATTCCGGATGTTACTTCATCAACAACGATTATTACATTGTTCTCTTTACAAATAACATTCAGTGCTTGAACAAGATTTTTTGGAGGTAATTTAACTAGCCCTGAACTGTTACCCGACTCAAATACAAATACACCTATCTCGGTAAAATCTATTTTTGCAGTAATCTCTCTATAATATTGCTCTACACTTTTTGACTCTTGATAATCCCAATCGATCAATCTCCACTCTTGTTCCTGTTTCTGCTTGCAATTTCCATATGCTGAAAAATACTGGTTTTTTAAACACACACATTTTTTATCCGTACGTAAGCTCTTTGCTAGCTGTACACCATATTCGACTGCCTCACTTCCGGATGATAAAAAGACACACTTCCCTTGTAAGTAATTCACTATTTCAAGCAATTTATAAGCACATATTTCTGTAATCTTGTGATTATATTTATAACCACAGTGAGTAATACGATCTATTTGCTGATGGATAGCTGCATTAACATCACTATCGCAATGTCCTAACGGCAATACCCATACACCAGACTCCAAATCAAGATATTTCTTACCTTTATCATCATAGACGTAACATCCTTCTCCTCGAATTATGTTATTATGATACACCGAATATCCTGTACTGTTGAACAATGGTCCCATCTAAGTTATTCCTCCAAATTTATATGATTATCGGATTCCCATTATATTATTTTAGCGGAGCTCTCTCCCACGTATTTGTTTCACTATTTTTAGTTAGTTTTAAATCATACTCACTACCATTCTTAAAGTAAATCTCATCACATGTTTTCGGTAACTCTAGCACTACTTTGTTATTCGCTCCAAGTGGGCTATTGATCCCACCAAATGTGTTATAGAATGTTATGTAAGCATCTTGATCTTTCCATTTCACAGAATAACGGCCTATAAAGCCAATCGAACTGCTCACGCCAACTTGCATTTCAATACTTGAACTATCTTCCGCTACCATATATTCGCCTAAAAAAACTCCATTGATTGGCACAAACCCACTAATAGTAAAAAGAATAACAAGTACTCCCAAAATAGAAGCTACAATCAAAAGTATCTTTTTCATTTGCTTCCTCCTTCATTCATATGATCTTTTAGCTTAATTTATCTCGATCTCACACTTTCTTTAATCAACACACTCTCTTAGACGATACGCTCATTCGCAAGCAAAGCATAATAACTTGCATCACATACTCCTTGGTTATTCCAATCTGCTTGCCTTAAAGTACCCTCATAGTGCATTCCACACTTTTTCATTACCTCGCCAGAATTCGGATTTTTAGGATCATGTCTCGATTCAATACGATTTACCCCTACCTCATCAAAAAGAAATGTCATAACAGCTTGTAGTGCTTCACTTGTTACTCCTTGATGCCACCAATTACGGCCAATGCAGTAGCCAATATGAGCCATACGAATTGTATCATCGATTTTATTCATAACACCGATACAACCAATTGGTTGATCCGAGTGTTCCTTTAAGACAATTGCCCATTGATAGTAGGAATTATCTTTATAATTACTGATCCACTCCTTGAGCACATTTTCACTTACAGTTACATCTTTATGAGCAGGCCACATCAAATACTTCGTTACCTCATTGTCAGATGTCCAATTATAATACATAGCTTCTGCATCATTTAATAAAAAAGGCCGAAGAATTAAGCGTTGTGTTTCCAGCATTTTTGTTCCAATATGTTTCATATTTCTCCCCTTGATATTTTAGCATAATATGAACTTGCAATTATCTTTGTTTTCCAGCCAATCCCCAATTTTCATTCGGTGGCTCATTGATGACAATAAAAACATCGGTTGACTGTATCCCTAACTTATCATTGAGCTCTTTTACGATTTCTTCAAAAATCCTTGCTTTTTGCTCTTTCGTACGCCCTTGAAACATTGTAATCTCTATCATTGTAAATTTGTCAGTTTTGCTTTCACTTTTTTCAAAAAATTCCTCTTCAATCTCATACAACCTTTGAAATCTATCCCAGCTTTCAATCTGAATCGCACTTTCTAGAGCCATATGTACAGCGTCCATTACTTTCTTTTTATACTCAGTGTCTTTTCCCTTAATGATTTCAATACGAACTAATGGCATTTTCTCATACTCCTTTTCAATGAAATATAAATACAAATGTATCTATCTAATCTTTTTAATTATCTTCTTATTATCTTTTTAATTATCTTTTTACTATCCTTTTAATTTTTTTCCTTCATCATCGTTTCCTATTTTATTAATCCACCATGAAAATAGCACTCATAGACACTTGTTTCTCCACAGTATATTTCCTCATATCCCTGAAACCAATTGAAATCTCCAGATACATTGCATTTATAAATATATTCCCCAGATTGGTAGTATTCTGGCCCACGATATGGATGATTCTTATCTGCTGCTCTAAGTGCTTCTTTCAAAAAGTTCCCACTAAACACTTCATTTACAACTCTTCCAATATAGTTCATGGCATAGACAGCAATTCCTGATTTCCAAATAGCCTCCTGACCTGCGAACTGCTCACCACCTACATAAGTATCATGATATGTATAATCTCCAGATTCGTAGTGAAAATCATGAGAGTCTAGTCTTGTGGATGATGTTTCATTCATGAATGCTGCGTACGTATTGACATTCGCTTCCAATCTAAAATTGATTAGAGCGTCTATGTTACTACAGGATCCATGATACAATTTAACATTACATTCATGATCCTTAACTAAATAATCTACGGTCACATTCATAATATTGCTAATTTGAATCAAGTTGCTTATATCTGGATAAGCCTGTCCGGATTCCCACTTCGCAACAGCCTGTCTAGAAACATTCAGTTTTTCTGCCAATCCCTCTTGTGAATATCCTTTTACTTTTCTAAGTATTTGAAGTTTTTCTGAAAAAATCATATGCTTCTCCTTTCGCTTTCTACGAACTATATTACCAGTTCATTCTACCAAAGGCCATATCTGAGCAGTTGCATTATCTCTACTTTTAGTTGCCTATAAAGATTAAGCGTGACTTTTTATCCATTTTTTAGCATGGAATAGTAAGCATCTCTTGAAATAAAGCCTCTTCACCATCTTCCTTCAATATGTCCATTGGAACTCGATGATTAAAAGCAGGTATCTGTTTATGAAACCATTCAATCAACTCATTCCCACCGGGATATATTGTTCTTGCACCCATTGACCATAGTAAGTCTGGTAACCCTTCGATTTCAGATTTAACATATGTATTTTCTTTTCTTAATATCTCTTCCATTTCTTTCATTTCTTTTGTCATATTAACTATCCCTCCGACATATATGACCTCATCTATATCAATCTTTCATACAATTGAAAATAGTTCAAGCCATATTCTTCCAAACCAAGACTAACAGTATCAATATAACAAAAGTTACATTTTTTATATAAATTTATTGCTGGAATATTATTTTCGTAAACATCCAACCGCAAAGCCTTAACATCATGCTTGGAAGCGTAATGATATGCAAAGTCAAGCATGCTCTTACCAATTTCTTGATTATGAAATTTCGGATGTACAACGAAGGTATATATAACTAGCACTTCTTCATCCTTTAGGTTTTTCTGCCAAGTTACATTCGAGTATGCAGATTCTTGTTTGTGACGAAGTATCATTGAGCCAATTATTTGATTATTATAAGTAGCAACAAACAAGCATTGCTCTCTTACTCCCTCAACGGCATCCTCCCTAATGGGATAAATGCCCTTCTTCCATCCAGGATAATTAATTGTCAATTCTAGATAATCATTGATATCATTATATAGATTCTCAATTGCATCAATATCCCTTCTATCTCCTAATCTAATTTCTAGACTCATCTTAAATAATCCTCACAACTATCACTCTTTTGATTCTCATTTATCTTAAAAATATTGCATTGCTCGTATTCACTTCTTAAAATAGAGTAGTACAGCCGATCAACATATTTTCCGCCAATGAAAAAGTAATCTCTTAATGTACCTTCATAAGTAAAGCCACTTTTTTCAATTACACGTTTCGATGGCAAATTTATTGATTTGTGACATATTTGAACTTTATGTAAATTAATAGATTCAAAACCATATGCAATTACAGCTCTTGTCGCTTCCGTAGCTAACCCTCTGTTTTGGAAATCGGAACCTATACAATACTCTATTTCAGCGAAATTATTTTTACTATCTACTAAATAATACGCTATTTGACCAATGCACTCATTGTTATCTTTTAATATAATTGCCCATCGATAATAATCAGAATTTTGATATGAGATAACGTATTTATTAAGTAGTTCTTGAACCGCCTCTTTTGTAGTGTACACTGGTTCTGAATACATAGACTGTATCTTTTCATCAGCAATCCAATTACGAAGCATATTTTCGTTATCTTCATAAAGAAATCTTCTTAAGATCAATCTATCAGTCACTATTGTTTGTGTTCCATTATGCGTTAACATGTTTGTCTTCCCCCTTATACGATGATAAAACTTATGAAACTTTTACCATCTGATTAATCTTCTGTTACTCAAATAATAATAATTCTTTCTCTTTCTCGCTGATTCCAAATGGACATACTACCATACACAACCCACAGGCATTTTTTCGGCCAAACTTTTTTATGTATTCACTTCTTTTTTGGTTACATAAATGGTAATCTATAATATTTTCTCGTTGCTCATATATATGCCATGTGATCCCTTTTAAAGCATGACATGGACAGATGCTGACACATAGATTACACTCGATCGGGCATCCGCTTTCTTCTATCACTGTCCCATACTCAAATACACTATTTATTAAAACCGCAGATAGCCTAACTCGTGGACCATATTCTCTTGTAATAAGAACATCATTTTTACCAATCCAACCTAATCCCGCATGAACTGCTGCATATTTAAATGAAAACTCTGCTTCTAAATCCGTTTCATTCTTCTGTGCAATCGTTGGTATGTAATATTCTACCCCACTTACTTTTCCGCCGAATGCCGGATCGTGTTGGAAAAAGTTCCAACCAAGAAGTGTATTTCCGTTGTCACGATATCCGGTAATAATGCATGCTTCCGGTGGTCCGATGATACCCTGGGCAATACAAGGATAGCCCTCATCGATATGTTGCTTGATAAAACGGATAAACTCTTCCTTGGTGGTGTTTTCCGTTCTTCCAAGCATGGAGAACTCTCGCCCCAGTGCTTTTGCCGCATAGGAGTACACCGTTTCCTCTCCGCCCTCCGTAAAGGTATGGTAAATGTCTACGTTGCTCATATCCCACACTCTTTCATTCCATGTAAAGCGGAATGCACCTGCGCATGCCACTACTACCGAAGCATAGTCCAAATCTTCTCCCAAATAGTCCGTGCAAGCCTTTAAGCAAATCGGATAAGGGGTAGAACCGCCGTAAGTCCCCCACTCCACCTTGGGAACTCCATATAAAATCGTGCTGTCACTGTTCTGATATTTTTCTTTCTGTCTCATCTCTACATCGCTCCTTCTTTCTTTGCGACTGAGTAATCCGACTCCGTAAATCCCTTCCGCCAGCTCCAACTTCCCCATCATAGGCTGTTCCTTTCGAAACGAACTTGGTGTTTGACCTATAACCTTCGTAAAGGCACGGGTATAGCTTTCATGATTGGAAAACCCATAGGTGAGCGCAATTTCCATCACCGACTTATCCGTATGCAACAAATCAAAAGCCGACACATACAGTTGTCTGGTGCGAACATATTGTCCCAGCGAAATACTGGTTTTCTTCTTAAAGAAATCCCTGATATGGGCATAGGAAAAACCCATCCTGCGCTCCAACTCCGTATAATCCGGCTTTCCTTCACGGATATGCGCCTCAATGTAGCCGATAATGGCACGGGTATGTAACGGATAACTCATAGTCAACTTCCTTTCGATTCATCGCGATGTAACTCTATTATATACTATGTAGGGAAGATTTCTTGACTTTTTTGAGGATGTAGATTATAGATGTAGAAAACGAATCTGATGAAGTAATGTAAAATTTTAGCTTGGGATTGCATAGATGTAAATAACGCCTTATTGCCTTAATTTATTTGATTTGATAAAATCCAAACACAGATCCGCTCTTTTTTTACTGATTCTGTCGGCCCAATCACGATTATTCTTTCCTTTTTTGCTAAAGTAAATTCCATCTGAAAACTCCCAATGAGATACTTTTCTAAACTTTTCTACCGTAACGTTTACACAACCTATTTGCTCTATTTTCCGATTTGCCTTATAATTCAGGAAACTACGCAGTACAAGGATCGGTTTTTCCTTAAAAACAGGATCCAGATCAACAAAAAGACCTCCATCAAGATTAATTGCATCAATTACATACTTGTTCTGCAAAGCCATGGCCACACTGCAGCATCCTCCAAAGGACACTCCCATCAGATGTACCCCAGATGACACATCAAGTCTACCCCGGAAGACAGAATCTATCTCACAATTTTCTATTGCATAGATATAATCGATCGCACAGCTTATATCCTCTTTCCACAAATTTCCCAGATTGTTGAGATTGTGCTCATCGAAGCTATTTTCAACTGTGCTACTAAAGATTTGACCGTTTGTATAAGTAACAGCTCCCGATCCAAACGGATGTCCCACGCTTACTACCACATATCCTTCGGATGCAATATCCGCGCAAAGGACCGTGCTTTCCATCTGAAATCCCATAAGTCCGTGATTATAAATCACTACTGGATATTTATCATTCTTTGGATTAAGCTGTCCATCAGCAAAACAATAAGTGTCTACTCCGTTATCTGTATATTGTCCAAGTGATGCATTTTTCTGATATTCGGCATCCATATACGGACATGCTTTATTACCGTTAACAGACGGGTAGAAAATCATAAGCGATAATTTTCTTTTATATTCATTTGTGCCAATGTAATCGGTATCAATTTTACAAATGCTGACTTGATACAAGCCACTTGGTTTTCTCAACATGATTTATTCTCTTTCTAGCCGATTGCCTATCGGCTGTTTCCTCTTTATGGTTATGGTAATTCATCCAGTTCCTTTTCAAACGCTTTTAGAAATTCCACCAAAGAATGTAGTTGCCCTTCTGGAATATCACTCATAAAAGCAGCAAATTTTACACCTATGGTTTCGTGTTTCTTGCGATGTTCGGTACGGGCCCACTGTCCCTTCTCTGTTAGATACAGACTCACCGCAGAATCTGAATCTGGAGATATTCTTTTCTCCACAAGGCCTTTATCCACAAGTTTGTAAATCATCTGGGAAGCAGCTCCCTTAGTGATTCCTCTGATTTTAGCAACCTGTGTCACATTGATACCTTCCTGATCCCCAACAATCACAATGGTGTGAATCTCCGCTTGAGTCAATATAAGATTATCACCATACGGTTGCGGTATCTTTTCATATTGAATATATTTGTGGAGCGTACGTTCCATCAACCATGCAATCTCTTTGTAATCCTTCATCCAAACACCTCTATAGCTACTATACAGTTTAGTTACTATACTCTTTGTATCATGCAATTAATCTTTTGTCAACAATTAGATTACAAAGCTCGTTCATGACTTTCCTTCTTTACAAATGCAATTCGCAACAGCATTCCAGCAAGCCATCCTAGAGGTGTAGCAAGCCAAATTCCCACCACCCCGACAAGATGCGATAAAAGGAATGCTAGTGGAACTTGGAAAACGCAAAAGGATACCACAGAACCAACAAGCGACAAACTGCTTTTTCCCATACCGATCAATATTCCATTAAGGCACTGCATCACTCCAAAAAATAAGAAAAAGGTACTGATAATTCTCAGATAACGAACACCCTCGGTGCGCACTGCCCCCTTACACCCAAACACATTCAGCAAAGCATCGGATGTCATGAACAGAAGCACGGAAAACAACATAGAAACAACCGATACCATGACAATTCCTGCTCGTATTCCCTCTTTGACTCTTTTATTGTCATTTGCCCCCTTGTTCTGCGCAATAAAATTAGACATTGCTTTCCCAATATTAATTGCTGGCAGAACTGCTAATCCATCTATTCTGGAAGCTGCCGTATATGCTGCAATTACTGTTGTCCCATATCCGTTGATCATTGATTGTATCAGGGAGTTACCGACACCTATAAACAGTTGCTGCAAGGTCGCCGGTATGCCGATACGCAATCCACGTTTTAAAGTATCCGTATCAAGGGTTAGATTTCGAAACCGTATTTGAAACAAGTTCGTTTTCCGATTCACATAGATACATATCAGGACAAATGCCGCCACTTGGGACAAAACAGTTGCCCACGCAGCTCCTGCTACTCCAAATGAAAACACCATAACAAACAGAATATCCATTCCAATATTCAAAAAGGTACTAATAATCAAAAATAACAGCTCTGCTTTCGAATTTCCGATTCCTCGTAAATAGCCAGCAATGGCATTATACAAAAAGAGTGGTAGCATACCTACAGAAACAATACGAAAATACAATGCTGCTTGCCCCATAATTTGTTCGGGCACTCGATATAGCAGTAAAATCTTTTCTGCAAAGCCGATACCTGTTATCGCAAAAACCACTGCTAATACTAATCCTACAATCAATCCGGTATCCACTATTTTTTGCAGTTCTTTCCGATTCCCACCACCATATGCTGTGGATATCAGAATACCCATCCCCAGGGTCAGCCCCATAGCAATCGCCAACATGATATTACTAATCTGCCAACTTGCTCCTACTGCAGCCAATGCATCACTACCAAGAGCTCTTCCCACAATCGCACTATCTGTAATATTATAAAACTGCCAAAGCAGATTCCCCAGCAGAATTGGTAGTGTAAACCATACAATTTTCTGATACACATTTCCTTTTGTTAAATCATCTTTCATACATTCATCCCCTTTCCCCCATAGTATAACTTGACCTCAAAGACCATACAATGTTACAATTGTATGGCAAACAATTAAAAGAAGTAGGAGGAGGTTTCATGCCTGTTAATTCATTTGATAATTACTATATGTCCTGGGTACCTGAAAAACCCACCAATAACACTCCTATGTACAAATCCTTTGCACAGCAATTGGAGTATGCCATTTTATCCTTCAAGCTCCCTCCTAACACGTTGCTACCTCCGCAAAGAGAGCTTGCCGATTATCTGGATGTTAATTTGAGTACTATCACAAAAGCATATAAAATCTGTGAGCAAAAAGGCTACCTCTATGCCATCACTGGAAAAGGTACTTTTGTCTCACCAAACGCACTGCTCTACAAAAATCCTGATAAAGCTAATAAAACCATACGCAATCTGCGAACAGTAGAGCCTTTCCATGTTTCCGATCATCTGATGGAGAAAGCAACCAAACGAATTGTACAAAGGCCTGATTTTCACAGACTTCTTACATATCAATGTTCTGATTTGTCCGAGTATCACAAGTTGATCGCCTCCAAATACCTACAACAGCTGAATGTACCTGCTCAACCTGCACAGCTCATGATTTCCTCTGGTTCACAAAATGCCCTAACCATTGCTATGCTGTCTCTTTTTCAAGCCGGAGACCGTATCGCTGTAGATACATTTACTTATCATCACTTTAAAATGCTAGCTAATTTTTTAGGGATTTTAATGTATCCCATTGAAAATGATTCTCTCGGTATGCTACCGGAACGGTTGGAACATGCCTGCAAACGTAATCATATACGAGGAATTTATCTGATGCCCTCCTGTAGCAACCCTACCGCAGTCGAAATGCCGCTCAGTCGCCGCAGGGAATTGTCCGAAATAATCGCCAAATACAATCTGCTTGTTCTAGAAGACGACTCCTATCGTTTTTTAACCGACACCCTTTGCCCAACCTTTTACGAGCTTCTGCCACAACAGACAATCTACATTAACAGTACGACCAAAGCTCTCTCCTCCGGCCCCCGGATTGCCTACCTACTCTATCCGAGTAAACTGCAAAGCTGTCTGTTGAATGGAGAACGTGCAACCAATCTGCATTACAACAGCTTTGATGCTGAAATTATCAGCGAGCTAATTAATTCCGGCGATTATATAAACATACGCATCGCCAAGAAAAAGGCTGCCAAAAAATGCAATGAACTGTATAACTCCATTTTCAATATTTCCCCCAACGCAGAAAATCCCTGCTCCTTTTTTCGTTGGCTCTATACAGGTTCGGATAATCACAGCTCCATCCGAGAAATTAACGCACAAGGTATCTCTGTCATGGAATCACAGTTATTTAATGCCGGAACCAAACATGCTGACTGCTATATACGCATTGCCTTATCCTCAGAACCCGAGCTTTCTGCTTTGGAGAATGCATTACAGATCATCAAATCCTCTCTTAAAATTCCGTACAAATCATGATCATAGGTTTAGGTTTTGGGAACTATCTAGCTCTGAGGAATTAACCTTTACTTGTCACAGAAATGCCATGACAGATTAAAAGAATCCTTTATGGAAATGTTTTGGAAGAATAAGGAGAAAAAGTCAAGAAATTAAATGTAAAGTATGATATTATAGATATATTAATTGAGTTTGTGAGGTAATATGTGTGAATGCTGATATTGCGGTTAAAAGCACCCCGCTTTATCTTACAGAAAAATTAGAGTGCAATAATTGCTAGATATTTTGGAGGAAAATTATGCAAATTGGTATGACATTATACATTAATAACACATTAGAAGCCGTAACGTTTTATCAAGAAGTTTTTGGATTAACATTAGGGTATTACGAGAAATTTCCAGATGGTACATATATGCATGCAGAATTACAAAAAAATGACGTGACTGTGTTTGCTGTTAGCGAATCCAAAAATATGGAATTAGTTTCTATGATGCATGAGTTAGCCAAAAACGAAATATCACCAACTACAAGTATTGGGGTTAAATTTGATACAAAAGATAAAATAGAACGCGCATATAATATGTTGATTATAGATGGTACTATTCGTAGACCGCTTGGCCCACTACCATGGAGTGTTTGTAGTGCAGATGTTTTAGATAAATATGGTGTTTATTGGTATGTATATATGTAATTAATAATGTCATGCTAGCACACCTTTTGGGGTGTGCTATTCTATTATTTTCACATCCTAATAAAAAGGGGGCGATCATATGAGTTTATAATTCTTTTCTCCAATTATTTCTATTCCTTCTGGAAATTCCCGTATGACAAGTGCACAGGTATAGTTACTTCTTTTTTTTCTCTTCCTCATACTGTTTTCATCGATGATTTCCTGTGGTGTTTTCTCACTAGAAGGATTCTCGCTGTAATAGGTATCAATAATTTGATCTTGGTGTAATTCAACCATCAGCATCAAAATGGCAAAAAGCTCGATTAATGCACCTACCACAGCAGAGAATACTATAACTCCCCGAATGAATTCAAACTTTAACATTGTATTCAATACACCTAATCCAATGGGAATTAACAGAAGTAACAATAAGCCGGTTCCTATGATACGTCCACCATAAGAGTTGCTGTTAATCTTCTTCATTGTTTCACTCCCCCCTTTGCATATTCATCTTCTACTCTCCAAATCCTATTGTGATATCTCCTGATACGGTTTTTGCCTTGATTTGATTCGTTTCACTGTAATTAGCTGTAGTCTTTGTCTTTGACCACTTGTCTTGAGCAATCGTTTGATTTCCAATCGTTATACTACCAGTTACAGCTTTCACTTCATATGAATATTCCGTTTCTTTTCCCTTACATTGAATCTCAGTATCCCCTGAGGTCACACTACAATTAATCTTTCCCTGTTCATATCCAAGGATATGAACATCTCCACTGATTGCATCTAGAATCAAGTTGCCACTATTGACATCCTTTATTATAACATCACCCGAGGTAGTATCCGCTTGAACGGTATTCCCAGTAACATTAGTAAAGCTACAATCTCCACTTGTTGTAGTTGCTATTAAAGTATCTATTCCCATATCTTTTACTACAATTTCTCCTGAAAATGTTTTCATCTTTACTTCGCTTAGTTTGGCATCCTTAGGCACGATAATTGTCGCATAATTACTCAAATTATAGTTCGAATCAATGATCACTTGTTTCTGCGATTCTCTAGTTTTATAATCACTTAGCTGTAGCACCCCATCTTGATTACTGTAGCTCATCTTATAATTATTCTCAGTCGAATATTTGAGAATGACTCCGTAAGAATCTCCTTGTATCAGCTCTACATCTCCATAATAATCAAAGTTCACATCGATTTGAGTGAATGCTTCAAGATCAAGTTTCTCAATCTTCACAACGCGTTGGCCAGATTCCAATTCAACCTTTGCCCATTCGTCAGATTCTGTATCTACGCGATAATAGCTAGAAGACTTTACTACTTCACCAGTTTGTGCATTCACTGTGATTTCGTATCTGTTCTCCTTATTAGAGTCGATTTTGATATTCCAGTCAACGCTCCCACTACGTATTCCGCTCATCGTTATTGTACTTGCTTCTACTTCAAGTGGTTCTTCTAGTTGATTAACGATATTATCCTTAATATAATTCAGAGCGATTGGTACTGCCTCTCCTAACTTGATTTCTAAATCTGAATCATCCATGTCTGTATCACATACAATGGCAAGTTCTTTTCCTTCATATGGAATCGTTGTTTGTTGGTTCATCGTTATCTGTTCTTTACTCTCTAGTTGCTCACTATTGGCTGTTTGTTGGTCGTTAGTTGTTTGTAGGCTATTATCTGTTTGTTGGTTATTGGATGTTTGCTGATTGCTATCTGTTTTATTAGATACGAAATCAATTGGCACTTGCTCTACGTTGCTCATCTGCTGATTCTGGTCAACCGTCATTCCAAACACAAGACCGCCTACGCAAAACACTACCACTACAAGTGCCACACACATAGTAATTACTGTATTCCTTTTCATATTCTCTCTCCTAACCCTATGATTCATTTTGAAGTATTAATTCTAGTAATAACTTTAGATGTAAATACTTAACTTCTGAACTAAGGATACAAAAGCATTTTTACAAATATATCATTAAGTTGTTATCAAGTTGTAAAAGATTAAATATTTATTTGAACCCTTGTCCCTTTCCCAACTTCTGACTCATAAATTAGACTTCCTTTATGTAATTGTATAATCTGGGTACACAGCGTAACTCCCAAACCAACGCCACCTTGTTTGCGACTTCTGGCTTTATCGATCCGATAAAATGGTTCCATAATCTTTGCAATCTCTTCTGGTTCCATACCAATCCCATTATCTTCAACCAAAATACAATATCCATCTTTATCATTTTTGAAGGATACTGTAATTTGACCTCCCTCGTTACAAGCTCTAATTCCATTCTCAATTAGGTTAGAAAGCAAACACTGTACAAGCGCTTCATTCCCTTCAATAACCTTAGTATCATTTTTCATAATTAACTCAATGTTTTTTTCTTTTAGTTGAAGATAGAATAGATTCTCTAGGCTCTTCTCTAAGCATTCCACTGATATCTTCTCTCTTTGTAACTCACCTTCTCGAATATCTGCAATCATTAGTAACGTTTTACTTAGTTTTTCTAGCCGATTTGACTCTGTAATCACATAATCTAATGCATAGATACGCTCTTCTTGAGATAATGAAGCCATCCTCATATACTCAGCATAACCAGAGATCGAAGTTAATGGAGTACGAAGTTCATGTGCCAAATTATCTACCAGGCGTTGTTTTTGTTCACTCTCTTCCCTTAACAACTGAACTGTTTGCTCAATCTTATCCACCATAACATTAAACTTGACAGCGAGACTCCCAAACTCATCTTGTGTATGTATCCCAACTCTTTGTTCAAACTTCCCATCCGCAATCTCTTTGGTTGCTTCCGATAATTGCTTTAGTGGTTTCATTAATCTTCTGATCACAAGATATAGAATTCCAGACAATGCAATGGTCATTAAAATATCTACAAGAATGACTACTTTCACTAATTGACTTCTTGACTTCTGCAGTTCTGTTAATGGATAAGCAGTAACTAATGTATGATCCTCATACGGTTCCTCTAGATGACACGCTAGAATTAGATACCGAGTCCCCTCATACTCCCTAATCAGTAGATTCTGTGTTTTTTGATCCAACTCTAGTTCAGCTCTTGACTTCAAATCATCATTAAAGTATCCGCCAATTATACTTGTCCCACGAAACATCTCTAGAAATACATTCTGTTTGGCATAATAAGAAGCATAAGAATCATAGATATTCTTCTTCACATCTCTCGTTAATGTTGTAGACGCCTCTATATTTACAAAATCCTTACTAATTGAATTTCGTAAGAAGTACATCTCTCCGATTGCTCGTTGTTTCATACTATTTAATTGTTCCTTATATGTAACATGTATCATAATATATATTCCGATGTTAAAGGCAATAACGGATACCACTAACACACTTAAGAATACTTTTTGCCAAAATTTCATTCTAAATCTCCTTATACTTCTAGACGATACCCTACTTTATATACCGTCTTAATTCGCTCCTCAAGTCCTAACTTCTTCCTTAATTTCTGCACATGAACATCCACAGTTCTTGTGTCTCCTTCATACTCATATCCCCAAGCTAATTCTAATAACTTCTCTCTAGAAAGTGCAAGATTCTGATTTACAACAAAGACTTCTAGCAAATTATACTCCTGTGGAGTTACATCCTCTACCTTACCTTTATATTTTATCACTTTGCTTTCTCTGTCCATTTCCATGTCATCTAGTTTGAATACTGAAGTCCCCTTCTGGTTCCTTCTTAAGACAAGATTGATTCGGGCAATTAGTTCCAAAATTTCAAAAGGTTTTACTATGTAATCTTCTGCACCAGAAGTTAATCCCTGAATCTTATCCTCTATTCGGTCCTTTGCAGTCATAAAGATAACAGGGGTATCTTGAATACGTTTTATTAGTTCAAACCCCGAAATATATGGTAACATAACATCAAGAAGTATCAGATCATAATGGTTATGCTCGAGCAAACTAAGAGCTTCCTTACCATCATATGCTTGGTCACATATATGACCCACAAGTTTCATATTTAATTTTACCAATTCATTAATCGCTTCTTCATCATCTACAATCAATATTTTTGCCATATATACTCCTTCTACATTTCTAATTTTTCATCTTGCTTTCTTCTTAACCAATTGTACTTAACTTACATAATTCTAGACTTAAACTCTTTTCATTTGATATATATATTGAAAAAGACCCTAACGGGAGATTTCCCACTCCCGCCTAGGGTCCTATCTATTCAATTTTTGTGGCAAATACATCCCCCAACTAAATCTCTAACTTCACAACTATCTTTGAGATAATTATAACATAGACATAAAAAGAAACAAGTAATCATCACATCTTTAAAAGCCTGCATTTAGTTGTACCTCAAACATCCAAATACAGGCATTTCACTTTTCGCTATTTACATAAAAGAATACATTCTTCTGTAATTCTGTTTAATTCATCCTCAGTAACTGGTACAATTCCTTCCCAGGATAATGCTTCATTGATATCAAAAGATTTTTTATCATCCTTCACAAAAAATGGAATACCAATTCCACCATTCTTTTTAAATTCTGTAAACATGGGCTCCTCTTCTCTCATTTGTAAAAATGCACGTAAATCTAAAGATTTTCCTGTAATATTAATATACTGATATTCCACATTTAATTGTTCAAAAATTATTTTCATTGCAAGGCAGTCCTTACAAATTGGTGAACCATAAACTGTAATCATAGTTTTCCCTCCATCCATCTATGTTTATGTAATTATTAGCTTTGATATCATAATTTTCTTATTTAAAAATACTTGAAAAACTAAATTCTAGTTGTGGAAAATTCCACTGATTTTGCGGAATTAAATTCCGCAGTGCACCTTAACAACTTCACATATTTGTCAAATAATCCACCTGGAACATTTACTACTTCTTTTCCAATTTTTTTGATCTATTATTTTAAACGAATTAACCCTATCATTATTCCTCCCTTAAATTCAGATTCTTACTAAGGACATACGCATAAGCAAACTGAACAGCCTTGCATGTTAAGTTTTCACACATATGTGGTGGATCACTTTCGTTGAAACCAGAAGCTCTTAAATCATAACATTCTAAAGACATAAACTTACTTTTAAATTTATCTGCATATAAATAACACAAATCTGCAATCTCTGATTCTGGCATACCTAGATTGGCACCTAAAATCCCAAGAAACATCAGTCCTCCTTCTACCAATCCACACTGAGCACGATATCCCCCTGCACCATGTAACCCTATGGCAGCATTTAATGTCTGCTTTTCGATATGAACATCAAACAGCTTTCCCAAAGATAGCAACATTGTCCTTGCACAATTAATGTCTTTATCCCAATAATATGTATGCACATATTGTTCAATATTTCTCTCAATATCTTTTTCAGTTCGTTTCATATTCTGCCTTCTTTCCTCACTCACTGTTATGAATACTCCACTATTCCACAGACAAATTACATTCTGCAGGATAAGCGCTATTTTATCTTATCGTGATTCTAAATTCTGCTGACATTTTGCTGACGCAAAAACTTGGAAGCCGCATATTTAGCAGCTTCCAAGTTTTTTCAGATTACTCAAACTCAATTGTAGCTACAGGTTTCTTTGTCAACTCATAGCATACTCTGTTTACGCTAGGAACTTCGGCTGTGATTCTATCCACGATTTTCTCAAGGATATCGTAGTCGATTCTCTCGATGGTTGCAGTCATTGCATCAATCGTATTTACGGCACGAATGACAACCATGTAACCCATGCTTCTTGCGTTGTTTCTTACACCAACTGCTTTAAAATCAGGGATAACTGTGAAGTACTGCCATACCTTCTTATCAAGACCTGCTTTGGCAAATTCATCACGAAGAATTGCATCTGCCTCGCGAAGTGCCTCAAGACGATCTCTGGTGATTGCTCCAAGGCAACGTACACCAAGTCCAGGGCCAGGGAAAGGCTGACGGTATACCATTTCAACAGGTAAGCCAAGCTCTACACCACAAGCACGAACCTCGTCCTTGAACAGCTGTGCCAGAGGCTCAACCAATGAAAACTGTAAATCCTCAGGTAGTCCACCTACATTATGATGTGACTTAACACATTTTGCAGTCTTAGTACCAGATTCAATGATATCAGGATAGATAGTACCCTGTCCTAAGAAATCAATTCCTTCCAATTTTCTAGCTTCTTCTTCAAATACACGAATGAATTCGCTACCGATAATCTTTCTCTTCTTTTCAGGATCAGCTACATTTTCTAATTTTCCCAAGAATCGGTCTGTAGCGTCTACATAAATTAAGTTTGCATTCAACTGATTTCTGAAAACTTCAACAACATTCTCAGACTCATTCTTTCTCATAAGACCATGGTTGACATGAACGCAAACCAACTGCTTGCCGATAGCCTTTAGCAAAAGTGCTGCAACTACAGAAGAGTCAACACCGCCAGACAATGCTAATAGAACCTTCTTATCACCAACCTGACGGCGAACCAATTCTATCTGATCATCAATAAAGTTCTTCATATTCCAGTTAGCTTCTGACTTACACTCGTCAAATACAAAAGCTTTCATTGTTGCATCATCAGGGAGCTGAGTAAAATTCTTCTCACACTTTGCAGTTGGGTGATCGATAGCCATAATTGGATATCCACACTCATATATTTCAGGGTTAACATCAACTGGCACGCCGTCCACAACCCGGTTCTCGCCACCGTTTAAGATAATACCCTTAACATTTTCCAAAGCCTTCAGTTCGCTTACGGTAATGTCGTGCGGATGAATCTCGCTATACACTCCCATATTACGAATCTGTCTTGCAATCACGGTATTTTCCGTGCTACCCATGTCTAAAATGACAATCATGTCTTGTTTCATTGTCTCCTCCATTCCGGCAATATAAGTGCCGTCATATCACTTTCTGTGTGTCTAACGCCATTATAGTACAAAATTATACACACGAAAAGAGGTTCTCTCATATTTTTTTACATTTATACCAAAATTTTCACCCAAAATATTTTGATTTTTTCAATAAATATATTTTCTATTATGGAAAATTGTGTTAAAGTAGTGTCGTTAGATATCATCAATCGCATTTTGGCAAAGGAGAATTCTATGAATAAGATTTATGAAGGAAAAACAAAAGACGTTTACAGTCTTGACAATGGTAATGTAATGCTAAAGTTCAAAGATGACTGTACTGGAAAAGACGGCGTATTTGATCCAGGTGAGAACACAGTTGGTCTCACGATCGAAGGTATCGGTAAAGCAAATCTGGAGACATCTGTTCACTATTTCGAGCTTTTAAAAAAAGCAGGCATTAAAACTCACTATATAAGTGCTGATGTTGATAATGCTACGATGGAAGTTCTTCCAGCAACCGTATTCGGTCACGGTCTTGAAGTTATCTGTCGTTTGGTTGCTACTGGAAGCTTTATACGTAGATATGGTGAATACATACAGAATGGTACTATATTAGAAGGTGGTTATGTAGAATGTACCTTTAAGAATGATGAATTGGGTGATCCTCTTGTAACTGGTGAAGGCCTTGCAGCTTTAGGTGTTATGACGCCTGCTATGTTCGAGAGCATGAAGGAACAGACTCTAAAGATTACTAAGATTGTCGCTGATGATTTGAAGTCCATCGGTCTTGATTTGTGGGATATAAAATTTGAATTTGGTTATAACAACGACGAAGTTATCTTAATTGACGAAATTGCTTCTGGTAATATGCGTGTTTACAAAGACGGTAAGATTGTTGAACCTGTCGAGTTAACCAAGTTAATTCTGAATAGATAAGATAAATCATTTTAAAGCGTGTACTCAGTTTATTCTGAGCACACGCTTTTTTATCAAACTCCACAAGTATTCCACAATTTTATATGTGCAAGGGGATTGTCTCCAAATAATACTTTTCCACATTCGCACCACTGACTCCATATTCAATCATTTCATCCCATGTTTCGTCTCTGTTTAAGGACATTTCAAACCATTTACCTTTTAGTACAACAAATAATGTTTTATCGCTAAAAGCATGGCAGTACCATGTTTCTTTAATGTGTTGCTTCATCATATCTGCTATACTCTCAATTTCATCATCTGCTACATGGTATTCATTTATATGCCATACTGGGCATTTATCTTCTGACACATTTTCGATACGCTGTGATACAAAATATGGGTTCAGAACACATAGTATATCTCTATTATCAATGCTTTCTTCAATTATACCCAATCTATACATTACAATCTCCTTCTATAGATTACTCGTAAATTACATTGATGCCTACTCTCCTATTCGGACCAATTCATTTGCTCATCCGGGATACCCATTTTGCGACATTCCGCACATACATAGTCTTTTTCTACTTGATTACCAATTTGGTATTTCAATATTTTATCTTTGAATACAATATACTTCTCATTTCCTGCTTTGAAATCAACAAACCAATTCCCGCCATTATCTGGGTCAGATACCATCACCTTAGCTATTTGCTCCGGGAATTCCTTCTTATCGCTGGTGAAAAATAGCACAGTCCAATATTTAGGTTTTATACCAGTATTCCACAACTCAATCTTATGTACATTCAAGAAATCAATGATGGTATCATCCGTTACACTTTCTTTAATCAATACACCTTCATATACTTCCTGCTTCTTCACTTGAATTGCATTATTTCCACAACAATGAACTTCCTTAACCTCACTTAATGTCAATTCATCCTTTAACAGCACATCCATAGAAACATGAAAGATTTCCCCCAATATTAACAATTTTTCCATTTCCGGCAACGCGATATCCGCTTCCCATTTGGATATGGACTGCCTACTCACATTACATTTTGACGCAAGTTCTTCTTGAGTCATTCCATATGCTTTTCGTAACTCTATAATTTTCTCGGATAACTTCATAAAAGCTTACCTCCTGCATTTACTGATTATATTGTACAACATCCTCATTTTTTTACCACCAATTTCAAAGTTCTTTTTTGCAACCATCAGTTGCTACAACTCTAATTATTCAATAGTCCGCAAAATAAAAGAACGGCTGCCTGAGAGTGCACCCTCATTCAACTGTCCTTATATTACTGACTGCTCTCAGTCCATTTATACACTTTATTCAACCTCGCCAAAATCATTTTCGTATTAAGCAAATCTGTTTAGGAGTTTTCGCACGGTTTGAACTCTAAAAATGAACAACGGAAGATGAAATGGCTAGTACTATGTTTTGCTGGTTTATATCCTCTTTTGTACGTCTGCATAAGACGAACACCAAATCCAATAAAAAATGGTATCACAAAGATAATTATGTAATTTTCAATGATCTGCAGCATTGTATTTTCTCCTTACATCATTCGATAGCCCAATCTCATCAAAATAAGTATCCAGTCTCAAAGCAGCTTTTCCCTATAGAATAAAAAACACTGGCTCACTTTTTCGTTGATACTTACAAATAATACACGTAATTGACGATTTCCAAATACGAATCCTCTCTGTAAATGCTTTTTTATCAATATCTTGGCTGATCCTTTACCTCTTCATAGTATTCGTCAAGGCCAATCTTCTGGATTCTTCTATTGATCGTCACAGATCTTTTATGAAGATTCTTATCTAACCCACTATGATCGCATGGGAACTCATTACATTCATAACAAAAATCAATTCCTTTTTCCGCAGTGCATGCTCGTACACTGCAATTCTTGTAAAACTTACACTTTTCTTTCCGGCATCCTTTACATGAAGCATTGGCAAAATAATCAAGCATTTCCTTAAAATCCGGATATTTTTCAAATACCGGGTCCAACTGTTCTATGAAACGCAATGCATATGGCTCAAAAGCTCCCAAGTTTTCCTTTAATTTCATTGTTGCAGCATGGATATCTCCATCTTCAAAAGCAAAACACTTCCCGCAATGCAAACCGCACGGAGCAATTCTATCCATTGAATTTTTATCATTCATTCTCAATCTTCTCCTCTCCATCTTAAAATCTTTGTAATTCCTCTGCATACACCTTCTCAACGCTTTATTATCAACTTCATTTACCAATAGCATTCTTTTGCGCACTCATATGGCAGCTCATAAAAACTCTCATTAAAACATAATAGAGTGCACAATTCCATCTTCGAAAATTCTAATTTTCACCGTTTTCATTTTACCACACCCTCTTTATCAATTCCATGATATTATTTCCCTAAATATGATAAACAGAGGCGTGTCACCCCCTGCTCTATAAGCCACCAAGAGCACGCAAAAAAGGTCCTACTGAAACATTGTTCAGTAAGACCTTTTCTATTGGACTTAACTTCAAAACCACTCGCTATGCTTAAACAAACTTGTTTAGCAAAGTGTTATCAAATTGTTATCAAACCATTTCACAAGATGTCTCAACCCCGCATAAATACTGAGTTTTTCGATTTCTTGCTATTATTCAAACTCAATCGTAGCTGGTGGTTTCCCCGTACAATCATAAAGTACTCGATTCACATGTTTTACTTCATTTACGATTCTTGAACTTACTTTACCGATTACTTCCCAAGGTAACTCAGCGAATTCTGCAGTCATGAAATCAATTGTATTTACTGCACGTAATGCAATTGCATAATCATAAGTTCTCTCATCCCCCATAACACCAACTGACTTCATATTGGTTAGGGCTGCGAAGTATTGACCGATGCTGCGATCTAAGCCAGCTTTTGCAATCTCTTCACGATAGATTGCGTCGGCATCTTGAACAATCTTTACCTTCTCAGCTGTTACATCACCGATGATACGGACTCCAAGACCAGGGCCTGGGAATGGTTGACGATATACAAGGGTTTCTGGAATGCCAAGTTCAAGACCTGCTTTTCGAACTTCATCCTTGAATAAATCACGTAATGGTTCGATAATTTCCTTAAAATCGACACAGTCGGGAAGACCTCCTACGTTGTGGTGAGATTTAATGACAACAGATTCACCACCTACACCACTCTCAACTACATCTGGGTAAATCGTACCTTGAACTAAGAAATCAACAGCTCCGATCTTCTTTGCTTCTTCTTCAAAGACACGAATAAACTCTTCACCAATAATCTTTCTCTTCTTTTCAGGTTCCTCAACACCCTTTAACTTCTCATAGAAACGTTCTTGGGCATTGACACGGATAAAGTTTAATTTATATGGGCCATTTGGTCCAAATACTGCTTCTACTTCATCACCTTCATTTTTACGAAGTAAGCCATGGTCAACAAATACACAGGTAAGTTGGTCACCAACTGCCTTTGATAACATTACTGCTGCCACAGAGGAATCAACACCACCAGAAAGCGCACATAAAACTTTACCATTCCCTACTTTATCACGTAATGCAACAATTGATCTTTCTACAAATGAATCCATCTTCCAGTCACCAGAGCATCCACATACTTCATAAACGAAGTTGGATAACATCTTCTTACCATCTTGTGTATGAAGGACTTCTGGGTGGAACTGAACAAGGTAAAGTTTTTTAGACTCATCTTCAGCAGCTGCTACCGGACAATCTGCTGTATGTGCAGAAATTGTAAAGCCCTCAGCTACTTTTTCAATATAGTCAAAATGACTCATCCAACATACCGTCTCTTTTGATACATCTTTAAAAATCTTGGAATCTGTATCAATTAGAACCTTTGTCTTACCATATTCACGGACTTCTGCTTTTTTAACACTACCACCAAGTACATGAGACATTAGCTGCGCACCATAACAGATACCGAGTACTGGAATATCCATCTCAAATAGTTCCTTCGCATACGTTGGTGAATCTGGTAAATAACAGCTATTTGGTCCACCGGTTAAGATGATACCCTTTGGATTCATAGCTTTTATTTTCTCAAGATCTGTCTTATATGAATAGATTTCACAGTAAACATTGCATTCTCTGACTCTACGTGCAATCAGCTGATTATACTGACCACCAAAATCGAGTACAATTACCATTTCCTTGTTCACGATTAATTCCTCCTAAAGTTTCCTATCAATAGTTGCTTTTTATCTGTCACACATTTTACATCATTTCTCTCAATAGTGCTAGTACTAATTTTAAACAGTAGTCATTCCTGTGTGCAGAGCTACAACTTACATGTACAATCTCAGTAATACATACTTTGCTTTTTAGTGATTTTCCCTATAGATCAAGTAGCGTTATACATTATGAATATTTTTACTCATAGTACGTATAATAAAATTTTTTACGTTCATAACATATCACTTCTAATTTTATTAATTTAGATGTATGATTGTGTAAGTAGAGACTAAATATTCTATAAAAGAAATAAACAATACAAAATATAGGGAGGCAAATTATGAATATTGTTGTCCTTGCTGGTGGATATAGCCCAGAGAGAGATGTTTCCTTCAGTTCAGGTAGTTTAATTGCGAATGCATTATTAGAGAACGGTCATAAAGTCCTTTTATTAGATTTATATTTGGGGTTAGAATTGAATACCTCACCTGCTGACCTTTTTCAGAACATTGATTGCAAAAAAAAATATGAGTATTCCATTCCTGATAAAGAACCAGATTTGCCAAAGTTAAAAGAATGCTCTGGAAATGGAGAAGCTCTTATCGGTAAGAATGTAGTTGAAATTTGTAAGTATGCTGATAAGGTTTTTCTTGCTTTGCATGGTTCTGTTGGCGAAAATGGTCAGCTTCAAGCACTCTTTGATATTCATGGGATCTCTTATACCGGCTCAGGATATATTGGAAGTTTATTAGCTATGGATAAGGATCTATCGAAAACCTTAATACGTACTGCTGGTATTGTAACACCAGACTGGGAAGTTCATGACATTAGCCAACCAGATTTTAATTCTGATTGCATCACCTTACCATGTGTAATAAAACCATGCAGCTGTGGTTCTTCGGTTGGTGTTTCCATCGTTCGTACAAAAGAAGAATTAACAAAGGCACTCTTATATGCTCGTATCTATGAGAATCTAATTTTGTTTGAAGAATTGATTCACGGTCGTGAATTTTCCATTGGCATTTTAAATCAGAAGGCACTGCCACCAATTGAGATTATCCCAAAACAGGGATTTTATGACTATGCGAACAAATATCAAAAAGATGCTACGACCGAAATTTGCCCAGCTGAACTAGATTCTAAGATATGTGAGCAAATGCAAGCTGCTGCTTTACAAGTACATAATACATTACGCTTAGGATATTACTCCCGTGTTGACTTCATACTAGATGAATCTGGTGAATTCTATTGTCTTGAAGCAAACACATTACCTGGTATGACTCCAACTAGCTTACTACCTCAAGAAGCAAAAGCAATTGGAATTGATTATCATACCCTTTGTGAAATGATTCTAAATGGGCAAGCATAGACAAAATTGTAAGGAATCTAGCTATGTTCAAATCACTCAAACATAACTAGATTCCTTACTTTTTTTCCCGAACTACAACCATATATTTATTTACTTACTTATATCCTTAATACTTCTTCAATGCATCCTCATTGAGCAATACACTCCAAATTATTGTATACTCTTAGCAGTCTTAACCAATTCTACGAATTCTTCTCGATAAACATCACCTTGATAACTATAGTTGTTCAATTGTTCTAACACTCCATCATAGGAGGATGTTCCCTTATACTCGCTATCACGTAATAACATACCAAACTCAGCTACAGCAGATGCAAAATTAAGATTCTTTGGCATTCTCGAAGTCCAGGAGTCTGCTAATACTACATTCGTCATTAAGTTTGATGTATCCTCACCTGGTCTCTTATAACGAATACTAATTGTTAATAATTCATCCTCATTCATGGTTAATTCAGATTGAACTTGATATTTTAAATCCGATGTCGGAATTTCGATCTTTGAATCATTCAATACAATTTCATATAGTGCTGTAACTGAATGACCTGCACCAATTTCTCCAGCATCCTTCGTATCATCCTCAAAATCCTCTGCTGCAAGCATACGATTCTCATACCCTACTAAACGGTAACCTTTTACGACATTTGGGTTAAACTCTAATTGTAACTTTACATCTTCTGCAACTGTAACTAAGGTAGCACCCATTTCATCTACAAGAACCTTTTTTGCTTCTAATAAGGAATCAATGTAAGAATAGTTACCATTACCCTTGTCTGCTAATGCTTCCATCTTATTATCTTTTATATTTCCCTGACCAAATCCTAACACTGAAAGATATACTCCTGACTCTTTCTTCTCAGTAATTAAGTCTGTCAGCTCACTTTCACTTGTAATACCAACATTTAGATCACCATCTGTAGCAAGTATTACTCGATTATTTCCATCTTGGATAAAATATCTTTCCGCTATTGCATATGCAGTCTGAATTCCAGCACTTCCTGCTGTTGATCCAGATGCTTCTAATTCATTTATTGCATCCATTATTTTTTCAGTTTGAGTACCATTCGCACCTTCAAGTATAACAGCATCCCCACTGGCATAAGTTACAATCGAAACACGGTCTTTCTGAGTTAAATTCTCTGTTAATAAACCAAATGCTTTTTGTACTAGTGGTAATTTGTCATCATCCATCATAGAGCCTGAAACATCAATTAAAAATACAAGATTGGAAGCTGATGAATCAGAAAAATCTACCTTTTCTGTCTGTAATCCAACAAGCATTAGTTTTGAATCCTTATTCCAAGGACAGTCAGAAAGTTCTGTTGTCACTGAAAATGGTTCTCCATTCTTAGGTGTTGCATAATCATAAGAAAAATAATTAATCATTTCTTCTAATCTTACTGCACCTTGATCTACATAACGATTATCCATTAGCATTCGTCTTACATTACTATAAGATGCTGTATCTACATCAATTGAAAATGTGGATAATGGGTTCATTGCCACTGACTGATATCGATTCTCTTGAATAGCATTGTACTCTTCTGTATTATAGTCTTCCTCATATCCATCTATCATATATTCTTCTACCGTCACATCAGACATAGCCATAGGAGATTCGACGTTTGCATTTGCAGTATAGTCTGCACCAGGTACATTAGTTGCATATGGCTTACTGTTTGTTTCATATTGTGCATCACTCGTACTTAAACTATCATTCATACTTTTACCGCATCCTGTAAAACTACTAAGTATTAATATAAGGACTAATCCTCTCGAAATAATTTTTTTCATAATGCTCCTCCTTTTATATCCCTCTTAACAATCAATTTTAATCAATATTTCTTAACTTAACCGGTTATAATAATTAGACGATGTACGTTCCACAAAGTTCCATATGGGAGGTATTTTTTTGAAAAAAATATAAATTAAGGAATTATATGTCTTGCTTTTCTTCATATAAGATGTAAAATAGTCGTAAGAATAGAGAAAGGAGTTTATTCATTATTGTAATGAATAGCATAAATAATAAAGGTTATGAATGTTGTAGAAATTAAAAAAGGAATTTACGCTGTTGGCGCAATTGATTGGAATGTTCGTTCCTTTCACGGCTATACCACGAATCGTGGTGCCACCTATAATGCATACTTAATTATTGACGATAAAATAACATTAATAGATACTGTGAAAAGTCCATTTACTGAGGAGCTAATTCGACGAATTGAAGAAATTATACCAGTAGAGAAAATTGATTATTTAGTATCTAACCACGTAGAAATGGATCACTCTGGAGCAATTCCAGCTATTATGAAGCTAGCTAAGAATGCAACAATAGTTACAAGTTCTCCAAATGGTGTTTCAGGATTGAAAGCACACTATGGTGATACTTATAATTATCTCCCTGTTAAGAGTGGAGATTCCATCTCTCTTGGCAAGCATACTCTAAATTTCGTTGGAACTCCAATGCTTCATTGGCCAGATAATATGGTAACTTATTGCCCAGAAGAAAAAATATTGTTCTCAAATGATGCTTTTGGGCAACACTTTGCATCTGCTGAACGATTTGATGATCAGGTTGATCTTGATCAGGTTATGCAAGAGGCACTAAAATATTATGCTAATATATTAATGTGTTATAGCTCTTCCATGGAAAAAACTCTTCCAATTATAAAGGGGCTTGATATTGAGATGATTGCGCCAAGTCATGGTATTATCTGGCGTTCTCATGTTGCAGAGATCATAGATAAATATGCTTATTGGTGCGATGATCAAAATGAGAATAAAGCTTTGGTTGTTTATGATTCAATGTGGCACTCAACAGAAAGAATGGCTCATTCAATCGTTGAAGGCTTTGCAAAAAAAGGAGTTAAGACCTTTTTATATGACCTAAAAGCAATTCATGTCTCAGATATAGTGTGTGAGGTTTTAAAAGCAGAATATATCATAGTAGGAAGTCCGACATTAAATCGTTGCATGTTGCCTACTGTTGCTAGTTTCTTATGTTATCTTAAGGGATTAACATTGAAGAATAAAAAGGCTTTTGCGTTTGGATCTTATGGTTGGGGTGGACAAGGTGTTGTCGATGTTCATAATGAACTAACGAACATCGGTTATGAGATAATTATGGAGCCATTTAAACTGAAGTATCGACCAACCGAGCAACAGCTTGCTGAATTAGAAGCATTAGCAGACAAGATAGTATCAAAATAAATTGAAATCAGAAAATCTATTTCATTATTTCTCTGTCTCTTACGACAATACGATAAAGAACGGCCGCTATATGATACATAGTATAGCAGCCGTTCTTATGTCTATTACTTATCCGTACTCTTTTTCTTGAATATGCTTTTTTCTTTTACCATGAGATAAAGCACAATAGATTCTTATTTTAATTCATCTAACGTCTTCTTATAGGAAGGTAAAAACTCCTCCATAAAAACATGCACTTCAGGAAGCTCCATCTTATGTATAGTTTCTTCGATTGTCTCTTTTGCTTGTACAAACTCTAAGTTACCAGCCTTATTCTCCTCAATACATTTAATTAATGCAGATAACTTATCAGCTGCTTTTACTAGTTTCCAAAGATATTCCTCCGACTGATCCTGAAAAAAGATACTTTCATATTCCTCTCTTAAGTCCTCAGGCAACATCGATAGCAACTGATTTGCTGCATTATCTTCAATCGCTTTAAAGGCATGCATAATATCTCGATTAAAGTACTTGATTGGTGTTGGCATATCACCAGTAATAATCTCTGTTGAATCATGATAAATTGCAATTAAAGCTGCTTTCTCCGCATTCAAATCTTTTTGAAATCTTTTTCTTCCTATAACAGCCAAAACATGTGCAATCATACTAACTTCAAGAGAGTGTTCACTAATATTTTCTGATATTGCATTTCTCATCAAGGCCCAGCGTTCAATATATTTCATTCGTGACATCATTGCAAAGAAATGATATTCCATATGTAATTCCCCCATATTTCATATATTAAGAATAAAGGTACATAATCATATAAGCATCTAGAAATCACTTTATGCCACCATGTCTCATGTACCTATTCTTTTATAAAATCTTTACTTACATCTTCTTATTTTTCTCTATCAAGATATCTTTTAATATACATACCTGTATAGGATTCCTTATTCTTTGCAACCTCTTCTGGAGTTCCCTTAGCAATTACGGTTCCACCCTTATCTCCACCTTCTGGTCCCATATCAATAATGTAATCTGCTGTCTTGATCACATCTAAATTATGCTCGATTACAACAACTGTATTACCACCTTCGGATAATTTTTGAAGAATGTCAACGAGCTTGTGGACATCTGCAAAATGAAGTCCTGTCGTCGGCTCATCTAGAATATAGATTGTTTTTCCTGTACTACGTTTACTAAGCTCAGTTGCAAGCTTAATACGCTGTGCTTCTCCACCAGATAAAGAGGTAGAAGGATGACCTAGTTTGAGATAGGATAGACCAACATCATTGAGAGTCTCGATCTTACGTCGTATCGAAGGTACATTCTCAAAGAATTTAACAGCCTCTTCGATTGTCATATCGAGTACATCAAAAATGTTCTTCCCCTTGTAATGAACATCCAAGGTATCTCGATTATAACGTTTACCATTACATACTTCACAAGGAACATATATATCTGGTAAAAAGTTCATCTCGATTTTAATAATACCATCACCACTACAAGCTTCACAACGTCCTCCCTTAATATTAAAGCTGAAACGCCCTTTGCTATATCCCTTCATCTTAGCTTCTGGAGTGGATGCAAACAAATCACGAATCTGATCAAATACACCTGTATAAGTAGCTGGATTCGATCTTGGAGTTCTACCGATTGGAGACTGATCAATATCAATAACTTTATCTAACTGTTGTATTCCAATCATGTCATCGTGCTTGCCTGGGATACAGCGTGCTCGATTAAGGTCTCTTGCCAATCTCTTATGAAGAATCTGTGTGATTAAAGAACTCTTACCGGAACCAGAGACACCTGTAATACATGTAAATACACCGAGAGGTATGTCCACATCAATATCTTTTAAGTTATTTTCTTTTGCGCCCTTAATCGTTAAGAAACCAGTTGGTTCTTTGCGAACCTTCGGCACAGGAATCTTTAACTTTCCACTTAGATATACACCTGTAATTGAATTCGGATTGCTCATAATCTCTTGGGCTGTACCAACCGCAACTACTTCACCACCATGAGAACCCGCTCCTGGTCCAATATCAACGATACAATCTGCAGCAAGCATAGTATCTTCATCATGCTCAACAACAATTAAAGTATTACCAAGGTCCTTAAGATGTTTTAAAGTTTTCAATAATTTATCATTATCTCTCTGATGAAGACCAATACTCGGTTCATCTAAGATATAAGCAACACCAACTAGTCCTGAACCGATTTGAGTTGCCAGACGAATTCTTTGTGCCTCACCACCAGACAAACTACCGGTAGCTCGTGCTAAGGTGAGATAATCGAGACCAACATCTACTAAGAACCCAATTCTTGCACGAATTTCTTTCAGCACTAGTTGACCAATCTTTTGTTGCATCGGTGTTAAAGACAAATTATCCATGAATTCTTTCAAATCTCGTATCGATAGCTCGGTTACATCCGATATATTACGATCTCCAACCGTAACTGCAAGAGCCTCTCTTTTTAAACGTTTACCACCACATGCCTTACATGGTGTAGTCTTCATAAAGGTCTCATATTCTTGCTTTATTGAATCCGAGCCTGTCTCACGATAACGCCGCTCAATATTACGTATTAAGCCTTCAAAGGCAACATCATAGATACCCACACCACGTTGTCCTGTATAATGAACCTTAACTGTCTTACCGCCTGTACCGTATATTATAATATCATGAATCTTTTCTGGATATTTATTAAAAGGCGTACTTAACTTAAACTTATACTCCTTTGCCAATGCCTCCATAATACAACGAGTATAGCTACCTTGGTCGGTTACGGAAGCCCATCCTGGTGCTGCAATAGCACCTTCATCTATACTAAGACTAGGATCCGGAATTAGTAACTCTTCTGCAAACTCCATCTTAATACCAATTCCATGACAATCTGGACATGCACCAAATGGATTATTAAACGAAAATGTTCTTGGTTCCATTTCCTCCATACTAATACCACAATCAGGACATGCGAAGCTTTGGGATAACATCATCTGTTCCCCATCAATAACATCTACAATAAGCAAACCTTCGCTTAGTTTTAGAACACTTTCAATGGAATCTGATAATCTCTTTTCAATTCCCTCTTTTACGACAAGACGGTCGATAATAATCTCAATGTTATGTTTATTATTCTTCTCTAACTTAATATCTTCACTAAGCTCAAAAAGGTGTCCATCCACCATAACTCTAACATAACCACTTTTTTTTGCTTGCTCAAATACCTTGGCATGTTCCCCTTTACGCCCGCGTACTACTGGCGCCAATAACTGAATCTTTGTACCATGAGGAAGCTTCATAATCTCATCTACCATCTGATCTACGGTCTGGCGCTTAATCTCTTTTCCACAATTAGGGCAATGTGGAATACCTATTCTAGCATAGAGCAGACGAAAATAATCATAAATCTCTGTCACTGTTCCAACGGTGGAACGAGGGTTACGATTTGTTGATTTTTGATCAATCGAGATTGCTGGAGATAATCCTTCAATGCTTTCTACATTCGGTTTCTCCATCTGCCCAAGAAATTGTCTTGCATAAGAAGACAAAGATTCCATATATCGGCGTTGTCCTTCTGCATAAATTGTGTCAAATGCCAAGGAAGATTTACCAGAACCACTTAATCCTGTTAATACTACAAATTCATCTCTTGGAATATTGATATCAATCCCTTTTAAATTATTCTCTCGCGCACCACGTATTTTAATATAATGTTTATTCTCAGCCATTTATCTGTTCCTCTGCTCCTAATCAATCTTTGCGAGTTCTTTTTTGAGCTCAACTAACTTATCACGAAGTTCTGCTGCGAGCTCAAAATTCAATTCTGCAGCCGCAGTATGCATCTCTTTTGTTAACTTCTTAATGACTGCCTCAAGTTCTTTTTGAGTCATTGATTCAATATCTTTATTCTTCATATCATACATCTCTTTATCAACCTTCTTAGAAATGCTGATAAGTTCACGAACAGATTTTTTAATCGTCTGTGGCGTAATTCCATGTTTCTTATTATAAGCATCTTGAATTTCTCGACGACGTTTCGTTTCCTCCAAGGCTTTAGCCATAGAATCAGTAATCCTATCCGCATACATGATTACATGCCCCTCCACATTACGAGCCGCACGACCAATCGTCTGAATTAATGATGTTTCTGAACGCAAAAACCCTTCCTTATCCGCATCCAGAATTGCAACGAGCGAAATCTCTGGAATATCAAGTCCTTCTCGAAGCAAGTTAATTCCAACTAATACATCAAACACATCCATACGCATGTCACGAATAATCTCGGAACGTTCAAGTGTATCAATATCAGAATGTAGATATTTAACTCGGATACCAACATCACGCATGTAGTCTGTCAAATCTTCTGCCATACGTTTTGTCAGTGTTGTGATTAAAACTTTATTCTTCTTTGCAGTTTCCTTATTCACTTCACCTACTAAATCGTCAATTTGCCCCTCCACCGGACGAACTTCTACCTCAGGATCTAATAAACCAGTTGGGCGTATAATCTGTTCAGCTCGTAATAGCTCATGCTCCTTCTCATAGACATTAGGTGTTGCAGAAACAAAAAGCATCTGATTAATCTTACTTTCAAACTCTGAAAAGTTTAACGGACGATTACTCTTAGCAGATGGTAAACGGAATCCATAATCAACCAATGTTGTCTTTCTTGCCTGATCACCTGAGTACATACCTCTCACCTGTGGAATCGTAATGTGGGATTCATCCACAATAATTAAGAAATCCTCAGGGAAATAGTCAATTAAAGTATGTGGAGTACTATCAGGAGTTAAACCCGACAGATGCATGGAATAGTTCTCGATTCCAGAGCAAAAACCCGTTTCACGCATCATCTCAATATCAAAATGAGTACGTTCTGAGATTCTCTGTGCCTCAATCAATTTATCTTCACTCTTGAAATACTGAATTCTTTCCTCTAATTCAGCCTCAATTCCAGCAATCGCTTTCTCTAGTCTCTCTTTTGACACAACATAATGAGATGCAGGAAAAATAACAAGATGTTCTAGAGCACATAAAATCTCTCCTGTCAAAACATCGATTTCTGTAATTCGATCAATCTCATCTCCGAAAAATTCAACTCGTACTGCTCGATCAGCAGAACTTATAGGAAATATCTCAACAACATCACCACGTACGCGAAATGTACCACGTTTAAAATCCATATCGTTACGAGTGTACTGAATATCAATTAAACGCTTTAATACATCATCACGATCCTTTTCCATACCTGGTCGTAATGATAACGTCATATTCTGATAGTCAACTGGACTACCTAAACCAAAGATACAAGAGACAGATGCAACAATGATAACATCACGACGTTCTGTCAATGCTGCTGTCGCAGAGTGGCGCAGTTTATCAATCTCATCATTGATAGAGGAATCCTTCTCAATATAAGTATCTGAAGATGGAACATAGGCTTCTGGCTGATAATAATCATAATAGGATACAAAATATTCAACTGCATTCTCAGGAAAGAATTCTTTAAACTCTCCATATAATTGTGCAGCTAATGTTTTATTATGTGCCAGGATAAGCGTTGGACGGTTCAATTGTTGTATTACGTTCGCCATAGTAAATGTCTTACCTGAACCAGTTACTCCTAGTAATGTCTCAAATTGATTACCCTCTTGAAATCCTTTCACAAGCTCCGTAATAGCTTCTGGCTGATCACCAGTTGGAGCAAACTCCGAAACTAATTTAAATTGATCCATAACACATTTGCCTTTCCAATATGATTTTGTCGCTCATTAAATCTATCTCATATTATAGCATAACCAATTATGACATGCAATAATTATTCGAACAAACATTCGATTTTTTGATTTCTTTTTTATAGGTTTAGGGTGTCAAAAGTCATTTTCTATAACTTCATTCAAGCGAAACCGTGTTGCGGATGAATTATGTATGTCATACCATGCTCATAACATTTCTTTGTGCAAAAATGATCTAAGGCTTCTTTTTTAAGTATTTTTGACGCCTGAATCCTCTGACATAAAAAGAGTTACCTTGATATAAGGATCGAATCTCTATCAAAGTAACTCTTTTATTCTGGTTAATGTTCTAATTAAAGTTCAAACTGAAGTTCTATAACATAATTTGTGATTAGTTTGCTTCAAGTGCTTGCTGGATTGATGCTTGTTCTCTATCATTCAAAATGCCTTCATGATCTAATAAGATAATCATCTTATCATTTTTGTTTGCAACTTGCTTTGCATACTTTGTCTTTTCACTCTTCACAATCATTGGTACTTCACTTAATTCTCTTTCAGAAAATTCTACAATACCACAAACCGCATCTACTTTAAACCCAACCATCATACCATTTGTTCTTGTGACGATTAGCTGTTCTGTTGAAGTTTGTATCTCTGGAAGTCCAAACTTTACGCGAAGACTAAAAACAGGTATTACTTCTCCACGAAGATTTAAAATTCCTAAAATATAATCTGGTGAATTTGGTACTGGAATAACACCGTTATAAGACTCAATTACATTAACAATAAGAATATCTAGCCCATACTCTTCCTGTCCTAACTTAAATACTACCTGCTTTGTTGATCCCATTCCCTTTTCCTCCTTCATCCATGAAAAAATTATTCGTCTGTTGATTCACTTGTATTTATCCACTTTAAATACGCATTGATAAACGGATCAATGTTACCATCTAAAACACTTAATGCATTTGCTACTTCTGCATTTGTACGATGATCCTTTACCATCGTATAAGGTTGTAGTACATAGGAACGTATCTGATTACCAAAATTAATCTCTCGAATTTCACCACGTATTCCAGATTCTTTTGCTTGGTTCTCTTCCTGCTTTAACAAATACAATTTAGCTTTCAACATTTGCATTGCCTTATCCTTATTCTGAAATTGAGAACGTTCATTTTGACATTGAACAACAATTCCGGTTGGTAAGTGTGTAATACGAATCGCTGAAGATGTCTTATTTACCTTTTGGCCACCTGCACCGGAGGAACGGAAGGTATCAATACGAATATCTTCATCATTAACTTCTATATCCAAATCTTCTTCAATATCAGGCATAACATCACAAGATACAAACGATGTCTGTCTCTTTCCAGCTGCATTAAAAGGAGAAATTCGTACTAACCGATGAACACCACGTTCTGATTTCAGATGTCCATATGCATTCATACCACTAATCTGTAACGTTACTGATTTATACCCGGCTTCTTCACCTTCCAGAAAATCTAGCATCTCGGTAGTGTAACCTTTCTTTTCAGCCCAGCGTTGATACATACGTGTCAACATGCTTGCCCAGTCACAGCTCTCCGTCCCGCCTGCTCCCGCATGAAGCGTTAAAATTGCATTATCTTTATCATAAATATCGGACAGTAGTGTACTTAATCTTAGTTCCTCTAAGTCATTAATGAATTTTTTTAATTCCTCTTCTATTTCAGGAATAATCGAGGAATCTTCCTCCTCATACCCCATCACTAAAAGGGTCTGAATATCTTCATAGGCTTGTTGTAACGATTGATAATGTTCTACTATATCCTTTAAATTCTTTAATTCCTTCATGAAGGCCTGTGACTTCTCGGTAGAATCCCAAAAGTTTGGCTCCTCCATAATTCCTTCGATTTCCTCAATCCTCAATTTCTTGTTCGTGAGGTCAAAGTGAATCCCCCACTTCGATCAAAGGTTTTTCATAAATTCCCAGTTCATATTTCAACTGATCTAATTCAACCAAAAATCTCACCTACCTTCAATACTGCTGTAATTTTCCATGTATTAGCATTTACTATCATGAATTGGTAACTTCCCACTACATTGTACAACTAGCTTCTACCACAGCAATATTTATATTTCTTACCAGAGCCACATGGACATGGCTCATTTGGTTGTACTTTCTTTGAGGAACGCTTCACTGGAACCTTAGCAACCGAATCATCCTTATTGGTGCCTGTTACCTTAGCAACCTCTTCACGTTCAACATTCTGTTCAATTCTAATATGCATTAATGCCTTTACTGTATCTTCTGAAATGGCATTAATCATAGCATCAAACATATCATATCCCATAAACTTAAATTCTGTTAATGGATCTTTCTGACCATATGCCTGTAAACCAATACCTTGACGTAATTGATCCATATCATCAATATGATCCATCCATTTACGATCAATAACACGAAGTAAAATAACACGTTCCACTTCACGAATTTGCTCTTCCTGTGGGAAAAGTTCTTCCTTCGCTTCATAGAGCTTAACAGCTTCCTCTTTCAACATATGAATCAATTCATTCTTCTTCATATGTCTCATCTGATCTGGTGTTAATTCGATTGGCTCTACAGGTATGATTGGAATTAATTCAGTACTTAATGCTGTTAAATCCCACTCCTCAGGTACTAGGTCATCACCGATATTTGCATTTACGATACTCTCGATATTATCTGTAATCATCTTAAAGATTGCATCTCTCATGGACTCGCCATCGAGAACTTTTCTTCTCTCAGCATAGATAATTTCACGTTGCTCGTTGTTAACTTTATCATACTCAAGTAAGTTCTTACGAATACCAAAGTTATTATTCTCAATCTTCTTCTGTGCACGTTCAATCGCACTACTTAACATCTTATGCTGAATCTGATCATCTTCGCCAAAGCCAAGTGACTTGAACATCTTCACTAAACGTTCGGAACCGAATAAGCGCATCAAATCATCTTCCAAGGAGATGAAGAATTGGGATTCACCTGGATCGCCTTGACGACCTGCACGACCACGTAACTGATTGTCAATACGACGAGATTCATGACGTTCTGTACCGATAATCTTGAGACCACCAACATCAATCACGCCTTCTCCAAGTTTAATATCAGTACCACGACCAGCCATATTCGTTGCAATTGTAACAGCGCCCTTTTGACCAGCATCTGCGATAATCTCTGCTTCAATCTCATGAAATTTCGCATTTAACACTTTATGAGGAATATTTTTTCTTCTCAATAATTCACTAATCTCTTCAGAAGCCTCAATTGTAATTGTACCAACTAAAACAGGCTGTCCTTTTTTATGAGATTCCTCGATTTCACGAATGACTGCATTTAACTTGCCTCGCTTGGAACTATAAACTGCATCTTCTTTATCTATACGCGCAATTGGGCGATTGGTTGGAACTTCAACAACGTCCATACCATAAATCTGACGGAATTCATTCTCCTCAGTAAGTGCAGTACCAGTCATACCACATTTCTTCTTATACTTATTAAAGAAGTTCTGGAATGTAATTGTAGCAAGTGTCTTACTTTCTCTCTTAACCTTAACATGTTCCTTTGCCTCAATTGCCTGATGAAGACCATCTGAATATCTTCTACCTGGCATAATACGGCCTGTAAAATCATCTACGATTAATACTTCATCATCTTTTACTACATAATCTTTATCTCTAAACATTAAATAATGCGCACGTAATGCTAAAATAATATTATGCTGAATCTCTAAATTATCTGGATCAGCGAAGTTTTCAAGATGGAAGAATCTCTCGACCTTTTCAACACCTTCTGCAGTCAATGAAATATTTTTATCCTTTTCATTAACTACGAAATCACCAGTTTCCTGCTCATCTTCCTTCATGATGAGGTCCATCTTGGTTAATTCCTTTGCTGTACCCTTTGTTAACTGACGAGCAAGAATATCACATGCCTGATAAAGAGAAGTTGATTTTCCACTCTGTCCAGAAATAATTAATGGGGTTCTAGCTTCATCGATTAATACTGAGTCTACCTCATCGATAATCGCATAATGAAGATCACGCATAACAAGCTGTTCTTTATAAATAACCATGTTATCTCTTAGGTAATCAAAACCATATTCATTATTCGTACCGTAAGTGATATCACAGCTGTATGCCTTTCTTCTCTCATCATTGTCCATACTGTTTAAAATACAGCCAACAGTCAAACCGAGAAACTGATGAATCTGTCCCATAAGTTCAGCATCACGTTTAGCAAGATAATCGTTAACTGTAACAATATGAACACCTTCACCTTCAAGTGCATTCAAGTAAGCAGGAAACGCAGATACTAATGTTTTACCTTCACCTGTTTTCATCTCCGAAATTCGCCCTTGATGTAAAATGATTGCACCAAGCAACTGAACATAGAATGCTCTCTGTTTCAGGGTTCTTTTCGCTGCTTCTCGAACCACAGCATATGCTTCAACTAACAAATCATCAAGTGTCTCGCCGTTTTTTAACCGGTTACGAAATTCGATTGTCTTACTTCTAAGCTCTTCATCAGACAATTGTTCAAATGTTGGTTCTAAAGCCTCGATTTTATCTGCTATTGGCTTAATACGTTTTATTTCTCTTTCACTGTGGGTTCCAAACAGCTTTTTAATTAATCCCATCTACGTTTCACTCCTAACTTTCCTTCTATTCCTATTAAACTATGTGCTTCATAGTTGTACGGTCAAAATCCTATACTGCTTATTGTATCATTTACAAAGACAGTATTCAACTATATTTTCTCAAATGTCAATGTGTACCATGCATTTTTTATGCATTTGTTATAGTTTTTTCATATAAATTTGGTCACTTTCTAAAACATAACTCATTTTTGTACCGTTATTCACGTATCAAAAATGCTTTTCAAAATTTAATATGTCATTTTGCACGTAAATAGACTTGCTGAATGGTCTGACAAACATAATTTAGGAGCATACTGTTATGAAGTCGTCGGTACTTAGGGCCTGTATTTTAGGCCCTTATGTACCGTTACGAACTTCATTCAAGCGAAAGCGTGTTGCGTATAAATTATATTTGTCATCCCATTTTAATAACATTTCCTTGTGCAAAATGACTTCAGATGTCTATCTTAAGGACTTTTGACGCTCTAATCCTATAAGTTAAAAAATGTGACAATCACAAGCTAACCACTTGCGATTGTCACATTTTTTTAGTAAAGATAAATAGCTAATTATCTTTTAAAATTCTGGCTCAATAAGACCATATGTATCACCTTTACGTTTATACACAACATTCACCTCATCTGTCTCCGCATTACGGAATACATAGAAGTTATGACCACATAATTCCATCTGCACACAAGCTTCTTCTGGATCCATAGGTTTCATTGCAAACTTCTTAACGCGAGTAATTTTTATTTCCTCTTCCTCTTGATCTGTATCGTCATCAATAAATTCTTGATTAAAATTGCCTGCAGCCTGTTTCAAATCAACGAGCTTACTCTTATATTTTATCAGTTGTCTCTCAATAACTTCTTCCACTAAATCAATAGAGGCATACATATCAGTACTTACTTGCTCAGCGCGAACAATATTACCTTTCATAGGAATTGTAATCTCGATTTTCTGTCTGTCCTTCTCAACGCTTAAAGTCACATGAATTTCTGTCTCTGGTGTAAAATATCTTTCAAGTTTACCAATCTTCTCGTAGATTGCACCCTTTAAGCCCTCTGTGACATCGATATTTTTACCGCTAATAATATAACGCATATTGACCAACTCCTCACTGTCTGATATTCACACATACCGTAGAATTGTTGCTTTCTCCGTTGATATGTTATATTTATTATAGCACATTAGATAATTAATCTCAACCCTTTCGCTATGATTATTGCGAAAATGACAAATTCTAACCAAATAGTAAAATTAGTATTATATCTTTTAATCTAATTACCCATATTTCTGTGCCTATTAATACTTTTCGACAATTTACAAACATATTTGTAAATAATATTATCTTTTATCCGACAATATACTTGTCAAGTATGTCTTTTTAAAAACAATGTCGAATTGATGATTTTTACAATCCCTACAAAACACATATTCGAACTTGACAACTTTCATACACAAATAAAACTTGCAAAAGGTTTGTGGATAATGTGGATAACTTGGTGTATAACTTTGAAAATGAATAAAATTCATGGTTTTTTATGTGGATAAATATCAACTTACATATTTTACCATAATTTATCTTATCCATTTATTACCAATTTTTGCACCTCGTTTGTGCAATCTGCCTAATACAAAAAAAGTCAATAGATCTTTTGCAGTATTTTTATTTTCATTATTTTCTTTATATTAAGACAATTGTCAGAAAGAAAAATATCTTTTGTCGTGCACTTGAACTTTTTCGTGTCATAACAAAAAAGTTCAAGCTGAAAATTCTAATTTTCTATAAGAAAACCCTCTACACTTGTAATTGCATTTGCTCCATCTGCTGCTGCCGTAACAACCTGACGTAGTTGCTTTGTACGTACATCTCCTGCAGCAAATATACCAGAAATATTAGTTTTGCATGTCTCATCTGCAATAATGTAGCCATTTGGATCAAGCTCTACTAATCCTTCTGCTACTGCTGAATTTGGGGTTGTCCCAACTGCTATAAAGATACCATCAATGAAGATTTCATCCTCATGTTGTGTTACTTTATCTTTAACAACAACCGAACGTACCATATCCTCACCTTGAATGTTAGACACTGTCTTATTCCAGAGAATCTCAACATTATCTAGCTGCATAAGTCGAGTGGATAATGTTTTCGCCGCGCGAAATTCGTTTCTTCTGTGAATCACATAAACCTTTTTACATAGACGAGCAAGAAAAATTGCATCCTCAACTGCTACATCACCACCGCCAACAACTGCTACAACTCTATTCTTAAAAAAAGCTCCATCGCAAGTTGCACAATAAGATACTCCCCTACCACATAATTCTTCTTCTCCTGGGACACCTAACTTACGATTTCTTGCACCTGTTGCAATAATTACTGTTTTCGTTACAATTGCTTTGCCACTTGCAAGCACTACTTTTTTTCCATGTTCTATAGTTTCAATACTTTGAACTTCCTCATAAATATGGTTAACTCCCAATTTATCACAATGTTCACGGAACTTTAATCCTAGATCAAACCCTCCAATCCCTGGTAACCCTGGATAGTTATCAACCTCATAGGTATTAATAATCTGTCCACCACTCATTGGTTCTTTTTCAATTACAATCGTAGTAAGCTCTGCACGAGCTGCATAGATCGCAGCTGAAAGACCTGCAGGACCAGATCCTATAATTACTACATCATACATTTTTTCTTCCATACTTCCTCCTGTACTTTCCATTTAAGCATATTAATACACATACTTATATCATCATAGTTAAAAACATCGCTGTTCATGTGGTACTTACATTAAAATCTCATTTCCTATAATCAAATAAAGGAGAATTATAATTGCAATTATTAAAGGGATCGTGAATAACCTCCAGAAAGGTACCTTCCCTTTCACTCGAAAGAGTTGCTTTATATGTTCCCATCTTCCACAATTCTTTGCTATTCTCATAAAAATGAAATAACCAGCAACACCAAAAGCAAGTGCTCTTGGCCCATACATACGAAATACTAAACCGACTGTTAAATCAAGCTTGTCCGCTGTTTCTACTAAAAGCTTTTCATAATTAGGAATTAAACTCTTCATTGCGTAGAGTAGTACAATAGAGCTTCCATTGATGATAAAATGAATAATCATCGTAGACAAAATCGAATCCGTTGCTTCAATTACAAATGCAAACACCACACCCATAACGAATGCATAAGAGAATTGATTTAAATTTCCATGAAGTAATCCAAATAACAAGGCACTTAAGAATATAGCTGCTAATGGATTTACTTTTCGATATTCTTGATAAAAAATACCTCGGTAAACACTCTCCTCAAATATTGCTGGTATAATTGCAACACAAATTAATGAAAGAAAGAACGGATTCTCCTCTGCAGTATTTGTTAATGCATTCGCAATAAGATTCTTAGTGAAGACCTGTGATAATGCACTTATAAATGTCATAACATTCGACATACAAAATGCAAAGAATACTAATAACGCAATATTTGACCAAGAAACTTTTTTTAAACCAACTGCTCCAACATAGTTCTGTTTGGTTGTTATCACAAAAAATAGTGATGGTAATACAGTAATAAGTTGCGAAACTATTAATAAGGCAGCATAACTAGGAAATATATTTCCTAATGGTAAAAAGCCTGCACCGAGTATCGCTAATACCGTACATAGATAAACCTTATTTACCCCTTGATATCGAATCATATTTATAAACACTCCTTTACATTATCCTTCTTTAATTATATCATGAAACACCTTTTGCGCAATGAAATTTAGATTTCGTTCTTTATTCAGTATTAATAATCTAAAAAACGTGATATAATTAGCATAATACTGTGATAGAAATATTGTACGGAGGATGGCAATACGTGTATAGTTTTAATAGCAGAGTAAGATATAGTGAAACTGATTATAGAAAGATGATGACCCCTGCATCAATTATTAATTACTTTCAAGATTGTAGCTCATTCCATTCTGAAGATGTTGGTGTAGGTATTAATTATTGGAATCAGAAGCATCGTGCTTGGATTATGTGCTCATGGCAACTTCAGATTAATCGTTTTCCAGATGTCAATGAAAAAATAACGATTGGTACATGGCCATATGAATTTAAGAGTATGTATGGATATCGTAACTTCATTCTACTAGATCAGCAAGAGAATGTAGCTGCGGTAGCTAATTCTATCTGGGTTTTAATGGATACCGAACAGCATCATCCTGTAAGAATACAAGAAAGCGATACCTTTGCTTATACTTTAGAACCTCCATATCCGATGCAATATTGTCATCGCAAAATATCAATTCCAGAATCTTGGTCCGCTGCGACTCCATTTACTGTAACAACTTCTTTACTTGATATGTTTCACCATGTAAATAACAGTCAGTACATACGTCTAGCCCAAGACTATGTACCAGTAAATTTTCATATAAAAGAAGTACGAGCAGACTATCGTAAATCTGCTGTGTTAGGAGATATGATCTGTCCTCTTTTGTATACAGAAGCATCAAGGATGACAGTTGTATTAGCCGATACAGAAAAAAATCCATATGTAATCGTTCAGTTTATTGAATAAATAGCAAGAATTACAATACTTGAAAGGAATAAAGTATGATCCAATTAGGAAAAAAACAACAATTAGAAGTAGCAAAAACAACAGAATTTGGTGTCTACCTCTATGACCCAAAAGAAGAAGTGAAAAAGAACGAAACCATTCTATTACCAAAAAGCCAAGTTCCAGAACATACAAAAGTTGGGGATAAATTCACTGTTTTTGTATATAAAGATTCTGAAGATCGCCCTATTGCAACTTGCATTGAGCCAACTCTTGAGCTCGGACAACTCAATGTATTAAAAGTGAAAGATGTAACTGATATTGGGGCATTTCTTGATTGGGGTATTCCAAAAGATTTGTTTTTACCATTCAAAGAGCAAACAAGAGAATTAGCTGTTGGTGAGAATGTTTTAGTAAGCTTGTATATTGACAAATCCAAGCGTCTTAGTGCAACAATGAAAATATATGAGAAGTTATCTACAAACTCCGATTACAAGAAAGATGATAAAGTAACAGGTGTCGTTTATGAGATCATCCCTGCTTTTGGTGCTTTTGTAGCAGTAGATTATAAATACTCCGCTCTCATACCAAACAAGGAATTACACCAACCTTTAATTCCAGGTCAGATGGTAAATGCGCGTGTTACGCTAGTACAAGCTGACGGAAAGCTTGATTTAAGCCTTCGTGAAAAGACATATCTTCAACTTGATATAGATGCAGAACAGATTTATAACAAGTTACTAGCAAACAATGGATTCTTACCTTACCATGATAAATCAGAACCTGAAATATTAAAGAAAGAGTTTAATCTTTCAAAAAATGCATTTAAACGTGCGATTGGTCACTTATTAAAAGAGAAAAAGATCTCTATCGAGAAAGATGGTATTAGAAAACTATAAATTTGTCACTACAAAGGTGTCAAAAATCCTTTTTTGAATTTAATTTATCATAACAAAGGTGTCAAAAGTCCTTTTCTGAATTTAATTTGTCATTTTGCACATAAATAGACTTGCTAAAAATGGGATGACAAACATAATTTAGGAGCACACTGTTATGAAGTCGTCGGTACTTAGGGCCTGTATTTTAGGTCCTTATGTACCGTTACGAACTTCATTCAAGCGAAAGCGTGTTGCGTATAAATTATGTTTGTCATCCCATACTCATAACATTTCCTTGCGCAAAATGACATCAGACTTCTATCCTAAGGACTTTTGACAACTAAATACTCCCTTTTTTATTGATCCAAAAATCTCATCTTCGCACTATCTCTAGGGTCTTTCTGACGAACCGGTGTTTCTTTGTGATAAACGCTGTTTAATGTATTCGCAAGTTTTTCTTTACACACTGGGCAAAAACGCCCTGTTCGAATCATGGCTCCACAGTTTTCACAACTTACTCCAACAACAGAATCCTCAGAGAAACATAAACGTTCTTCACGTATCCACTTATTTATTTGCTGAATGCTTACCTCATTATCATCGGATACTTGTTGAATTGTCGCTCTTGGATTATCTCGTATATACTCCTTAACAACACCAAACTTCTCTTCGATTTCCCTTGCGCAGGTTGGACATACAGGTGTCCCGCCGATATAGTTAAACAAGCGACCGCAATTTCTACAATTTCTTACATCCATATACATTCCTCCTAAAATCCACTTCCTATGCATACTGTAATAAAATAGACATTTCTGCAACCTGCCTTTCGCAAGACATTTGCACAAGCTTCGATTGTACTGCCTGTAGTGTATATATCGTCTATAATCAATATTTTTTTATCCCATATCATGGATTCTTTTTCTTTGATTGTCGTAAATGCCTGAATCAGGTTGTGTAATCGTTCCTTCGGGTCTAATTTCTTTTGAGGGGTTGTGAATTTAGTTCGTATCAGCACATCATTCATTACAGGTACTTCTAGATATTCGGATATTCCCTCCGCTAAAAGCTCGGCCTGATTAAAACCTCGAATCCGCTGTTTCCTTTTATGTAACGGGATTGGAATTATACAATCAATCCCCATTCCTTTTAATCTTTCTCCTGCATGAAGTATCAGCTGTTCCACATAAAATTCTGCATACTGTTTTAATCCGCGAAACTTATAATCCATCAAAGACTTCTTGATTGCACCTTCATACATAAAAATAGAAATTCCACTTTCATAATGTCCTACAGATTTCATACAATCAAAACAATATTCCTGCTCTTGTGTTTCAACTGGTTTGCTACAACGTTTGCATCGAGGCTCTTGAATGATTGGTAATTTTTCAACACACGACTTACATGCTTTCTTATCCTTTGGTATCACAATTTCATTACATAACGGACATCGCCTTGGAAAAGCAACATCCATTATGGAAAAATTAGAATCTGCCATACCAATCAAACATTAGGAGAATAATTTGCTTGGGTACTTACCTTGCGCAACTAAGCTCTTAATGGAATCGACTACTGACTGTTTATCTTCATGATATGTTACGCCAAACCACTTATCATTTGTCTTTAAAACTTTGACTGATGCTTTGTCTTTCTTTAACATATTCCCAACAACAGTTGGTAATAAATACTCTGCTTTAATATCCTCAGGCTTTATATTCTCTAAAAAGCTGACAAAACCTGTCTCTAATTCCTGTAAAAAGCTTGGTGTAAAACCCCACATATTCATAGAAACTGAGGAATCGATTGCAATTGTTACCTCATTACCGGCTTCATCCTTACCAACGCAAACATCACCTTGTCTTGCTATACCAAAGGTTTCAACAACATCCGTTAAATAACCTTGCTCATCTACCTGACAAACACCTCTTGTTACTGTACCATTATCACTCAATGTATTACCTAACACAAATCCTGCCATAGAATAGGTATTCTTAGTTGCATCAACATTCTTTAAAAACTCATTTATTTTTATAAAGCCTTCTTTACCATAATAATCATCTGCATTAATCACTGCAAAAGGATCTTTTACAATATCCTTACAGCAAAGAATTGCTTGACCTGTTCCCCATGGTTTTTTTCGCTCGGAAGGTACAGAAAAACCTGCTGGTAGTTTATCTAACTCCTGATAAACATATTCAACTTCAATCTGTTTTGCAATACGGTTTCCTATGATTTCTTTAAAATCCTTCTCTAAATCATGACGTATGATAAATACAACTTTATCGAAACCTGCGGCGATTGCATCATAAATGGAATAATCCATAATAATCTCACCACTAGGTCCTACTTTCTCTAATTGTTTGATACCACCACCGTATCTGCTTCCAATACCTGCAGCCATAATTACTAAAGCTGTCTTATTCATGAGAGATACCTCCGAAATTTATTATGATTAGTAACATAGATAACATAATCTTTTATTACCATCTAAAAATATTATACAACATATATTGACTACATGCACGTATTTCTTTCTATTATTCTATCGCAAAGTCCAGAATATCGTTTCATTTCGCTGACATTTTCTATCATATTTTGCACCATAGCATCACTACCTACTATGGTAACGCACTGCTTTGCTCTTGTTACTGCTGTATATAGTAAATTACGATTGAATAACATACGAGGACCACTCAGAATCGGAAGCACTACTGCTGGATATTCACTACCTTGCGACTTATGAATTGTAACAGCATATGCAAGTTCGAGTTCCTCTAATTGCGTAAATGGATATTCTACTAATCTTCCTTCGTCAAATTCGACTGTTACTTGTTCTGAAAATAAATTGATTTCACGTATAATTCCTGTATCGCCATTAAATACACCAGTTCCACTATCAATTGTTATTCCATAGCGGCTTTTTGTCTCCCAGGTAATTTGATAATTATTCTTTATCTGCATTACCTTATCGCCTTCACGAAAAATAGTACCCATATACTCTTTTTCTTTCTTCTTCTCACTTGGAGCATTCAAGTATTGCTGTAATACTTGATTCAACCGTTCTACACCAAGTTCTCCCTTACGCATCGGCGTAAGCACTTGAACATCAAAAGCTGATGCATTCACGTATTTTGGCATCTTATCACGTACCAACTGAATAATTACATTTGTAATAACATTCACATCATCTCTTTTCAACAAAAAGAAATCCTTACTCTTATTATCCAGACGGATATGCTCTCCAGAATTAATTTTATGAGCATTGACAATAATATCACTTTCAGAAGCTTGACGGAAAATCTTTGTTAACTTAACAACTGGAAATGCATTCGAATTAATAATGTCTTTTAAAACATTTCCAGGACCAACGCTTGGAAGCTGATTGACATCTCCTACGAGGATAACACGTGTTCCAACTGGGATTGCCTTTAGGAGAGAATGCATTAGGGATATATCAACCATTGACATCTCATCCACAATAATGACATCTGTTTCCAAAGGATTCGTTTCATTTCGTTCAAACATCATTCGATCATTATCTTCAAGGCCTTTGCTAATTTCAAGCATCCGATGAATTGTACTAGCCTCAAAACCTGTAGTTTCCTTCATACGTTTTGCTGCTCGACCAGTTGGTGCTGCTAATAACATTTCCATACCTTCGGCCTCAAAAAAACGTAAAATTGTATTAATTGTTGTTGTTTTACCTGTACCAGGACCGCCAGTAATAATCAGCAAGCCATGTCGAACAGCTTCAAATACAGCTTGGCGCTGCATTTCATCTAATTCAATTTTAGCCTCCTTCTGTATATTGGCAAGACGTGTACTAATCTGTGTATCCATGACATCATAAGTAATATTTAAGTCATGTAACATACTTGCTGTATTTAGTTCTGTATAATAATAGATGATACTGTAAATCTGGGCTTCAGGTTCTGCCTCCTTGATTACAATTTTCTTCTCAAATGCAAGCCCTATTAGATGTCTCTCAATCACTTCCGCATCTACACATAAGGTTTCGCAAGTCTTTGAAATTAGTAAGCTCTTTGGAAGATAAACATGTCCATTATTTGCACCTTGTAATAATGTATATAAAATTCCTGCTCGAACACGATAATCAGAATCTGAGCGAATTCCTACTCTCGTCGCAATCTCATCTGCAATTTTAAACCCAACACCACTAATATCCTCTGCAAGACGATATGGATTCTCTTGGATGATGGAATACATTCGCTCTCCATATTGATTATAGATTTTGACTGCTAAATTTAAAGAGATTCCATACTTTTGCAAGAATAACATTGCATTTCGAAGCTCACGTTTCTCAGAAAATTGACGATAGATCTCGCGTGCCATCTTCTCACTTATCCCCTTAACTTCCGCTAACCGTTCTGGCTCCGATTCAATAATCTTAAATGTATTCTCTTTAAATCTCCTTATAATCCTAGCTGCTAAAGCGGTACCTACACCTTTAATGGCTCCAGATCCAAGATAACGTTCCATCGACATTAAGTCTTCCGGTTCTTTCATTTCATAAGCACTTACTGTAAATTGAGAACCATACATTGGATGTTCCGTATATGTTCCGGTCAAAGAAAGATATTCTCCTTCGTTAATAAAGGAAAATGTACCGACACACGTAATCTCATCATCATCATTCATCAAACTCATTACGGTATAACCATTTTCACTATTCCGGAATACAATTCTTTCTACATAACCTTCTAATTGCTCTGCCATATCTCTCCCTCAATATATAATAAGGGTGTGGCAAGATTGTTTCTCAATCATTTGCAACACCCTATACCTAATCGTATTAATTAAGAATAACTTAATCTATAACTTCTGATTTCTTTTCATTGACTCATATAATTGCTGAGCAATTCCAAGATTACCTGACTCTGTTATGTCCTCTGCATACTTTTCATATAACATATCACCAAAGTAGGTCATATATTCGCCTTCATCGTCATCGCTTTTTGCAACGGTTGACTTCACTTGTTTCATTACTTGGGTTACTAAGTAGCTTTCGAAGCTCTTACATGCATCCATAAGTTCCTCATCAGTTGCATTTTCTAAATTTCCTGACAACTTAGCCTCTAACTCATTCCCAATCTTGGATGTATTTGATGTACTAGTCGCTTGCGCAGCGGTATTATAAAAACTTGACTCATCTCCAATACGAATGCTCATAACTAACACCCTTTCTTACGTTAACCTCGAAGGTTATTCGCTTGCTGTAACATCTCATCTGCTGCCTTAATTGTTTTTGAATTCATTTCATATGCTCTTTGGGCTACAATCAGATTTACAATTTCATTCGCTGTATCTACGTTAGAACCTTCCAAATAACCAGAGTGTACTTTGCTTTGTGTTAATGCGGCATCATTTGCTTCCATTCTTACCGCTCCTGATGCTTCTGTTTCATAATACAAACTCTGACCTGCTTTTTCTAGGCCTGAAGGGTTATTGAACTGAGCTAATCCTATTTTGATATTGAGGTTTTGCATTACATTATTATTACCTGGATACATGAAATTACCATATTCATCAACTTCAATTTTCGATGTATTAATATCATTCGAAAATTTGATTGGCTGCCCATTGGAATCTAGGACACGAAAGCCATCTGCCGTTGCTAATGTTAATCCATCCGAAGCAATTGCTAATTGAAATGAACCATTTCTTGTATATGCCGTATTTCCATCGGCATCTTGAATAGCAAAAAAACCGTTACCTTCTACTGCAAAGTCCCAGTCATTATCGGTTGCGTTTAAAGGTCCTTGTTTAAAAATTGATACGATTCCATTCGTTCTGACACCCGAACCAACCTGAGCAACTACTGGTTTAGCGTTACCCTCAGCATCCGTCGTCTTTGTTTGAATCTTTTGGTATAGCAAAGAAGAAAACTGAGTTTCTTCTTTTTTATATCCTGCCGTATTAATATTAGCAAAATTGTTTGAGATTGTATCAAGATTAGTCTGCTGTGATGTCATACCGGAAGCTCCGGTCCATAAAGCTCTCATCATATGTTTACCTACCTCCTAGGGCTTGCCTATAGCTTACCAATAGAATTTGCTGCTAATTCTAAGGTACCATCTACCGATTGAATTACCTTTTGATTTGCTTCATAAGCGCGAGTAATAGAAATTAAATTCACCATTTCACGCACTACATTGACATTGGATTGCTCTGTAAATCCTTGTCGTACGGAGCCGCTAGCCTCTTTTTCAGTGGCGCCTTGCTCTGCACCGTACATGGTTTCTCCATACTTTTTAAGATAATCATAATCTTCAAAATCTTTGATAACTAGCCTGTCAATCAATTGGTCATCTGCATAGACAGAACCATTTACATCAATAACAACTTTACCTACATCTGTTGGTACTTGTAAATTCCCACTTTCGCTCACTAGATGATTTCCGTTAACATCAACGATATAGCCCTCTTTATCCATCACGAGCTGAGCAGCACGAGAATACCTTAAATTCTCGTTCCCATTTGCATCTATTACTGATAATGTGAAAAATCCATTTCCCTCCATAGCAAGGTCATAAGTATTTCCCGTCTCACGAAGTGAACCTTGAGTATAATCCGTATATACTTCTCCCAATTTCACGCCTAGAGACATTGTTCCAATATTGGAATCACTAATCGTGCCTGATTGATCGCGAACTTTTATTGCTAGCATATCATCGAAGGATTGGTTTGTAACGCCCTCCTTCTTATAGCCAACAGTTGCCGAATTTGCAAGGTTATTTGAGATGATATCCAATCGTTTTTGTTCATTTGCCATACCGGTCCAAGCCGTATATAAACCTCTAACCATATCCTGCTCCTTTTTTTAACCAAGTTCTGATATTCAACAAACAATCAGCTAATTTGTATTTAATCAGTCTTTACGACCACTTAGAAACTCAACAAACTTACCAGTTCCAATAGCAACAGCTGTCATTGGATCTTCTGCTGTCATTGTTGTTATACCAGTCTTCTCTTCAATTAATTCCTCTAAACCATAAAGTAAGCATCCACCACCTGTAAGAACGATACCACGGTCAGCAATATCTGCAGCCAATTCTGGTGGAGTTTTTTCTAATACACTATGAACTGCTTCTACAATTTGAGATGTTGTCTCACGAAGAGCTTCTTCTGTTTCTTCACTTGTTACAGAAATTGTCTTTGGAAGACCTGTTACAAGATTACGTCCACGAACATCCATAGCAACAACCTCTGGTCTACGGTAAGCAGAACCAATCTTAATCTTTATATCTTCTGCTGTTCTTTCACCAATTAATAAGTTATGTTTCTTACGCATATATCGAACAATTGCCTCATCAAAATCATCACCTGCAATTTTGATAGAAGTAGATACAACTGTTCCACCTAAAGATATAACTGCAATATCAGATGTACCGCCACCGATATCAACAATCATATTACCACAAGGTCTTGAAATATCAATTCCTGCTCCAATTGCAGCTGCAATTGGTTCTTCGATAATAGCAACATCTCTTGCACCAGCCTGATAAGTTGCATCCTCAACTGCCTTCTTCTCAACCTCGGTTACGCCACTTGGTACACATACACTAATAATAGGTTTACGGAAACGTTGTTTACCAACTGCTTTTTGTATAAAGTATTTTAACATCTTTTCAGTTACTGTATAGTCAGAAATAACACCTTGTCTTAAAGGACGTACTGCAACAATGTTCCCAGGAGTTCTACCGAGCATTAATCGGGCTTCTTCTCCTATCGCTTTAATCTTATTTGTATCACGATCAAATGCAACAACAGAAGGCTCTTTTAATACAACACCTTTTCCCTTTATATAAACTAAGACACTTGCTGTTCCCAAATCAATTCCGATGTCACTACCTAACATTGTAATTCTCCTTTCAAACTTCCGAAAATTTCGTCTATAATCTATTATTTTATCCTAATATCAATTCTAAACATATTCTCTTATATTATAAACGCCTTTCATGAAATTTTCAAAGGAAATTTTCAAAACTTTTCCTTAATTCTTCTTTTATGACATATAATTACACATATAACAAAATTATGCGGTATCTTTAGAGAAATTCACATGTTGTATTGTACCTGCGATGCCATCTTCTCTCAGAATTACCATTCTACCCACCTCCATGTTAATTGGATAAATACTGACATTCTCTATATCGACATATTATCTATAATCAATCACTAGTTTTACTTTGTTTTTTTAGAATGTCATGTTATTATAGATAGTGTCTATTTATGAGCAATAGTACCACCTTAGTAATATATTGGAGGATTAGCATGGAACAAAAGTGGAGTCATAATTCAAATAAACAAGGAAAGTTAATGGATCTTCAGTTGATGCGAATCAGTAAATTTCATTCACTTATTATCTCCAAGACGATAGGAAGCATTCTATTACTTGTCTACCTAATTACATCGATGCTTCTGACAAAAGCTAGTGTACCTGCATTCTATATTTTGGCTGCTAATAATATACTCCCTCACCTTCTTACTCTTGTAATAAAGCAAAAAAAAGAAGCAGAAGAAACAATTCTTCCACTCCTTGCTAAAAAATATAAATACACCGATCTCAATTACCAAAGTAATTCCATATCGTCTCTGATTGTATTTTTGATGCTGTTTCTCTGGCAGCAACGGGAGATTAATACACCTAGCTCCTTAGGTTTGCTATCTCTTGCACCTGTTACTATTTTATTTTTAATGTTTATGATACGTGTATGTGGAAATATATATTTTCGAAAAAAATTCCATCGGATGCTTATTTACAGTAACTATTAGGCGCTCTGTATTTAGGTCTGAATCATAACAATAATGCGAACTCCTCTGGCGGCATTGGCTTTTGATAATAATATCCTTGAATAATGTCACATTTCTGTTCTTGCAGTAAATCATGCTGACCTTTTGTTTCTACACCTTCTGCAACAACTTCAACTTTCATACTCTTTGCATAGGAAATAATATGCATTACAATCGTACGGTCCTTGTCAGAGAACTCAACATCCTCTAAATCTCGTATCAATGCTTTATCAATTTTGAGAGCATGAATCGGTAACTCATTTAATAAGTGAATCGAAGAGTAGCTAGCCCCAAAATTGTCCACCGAGAGTATAAAGCCTAATTCGGATAGACTCTTCATAACTTTTATTAATTCCTCTCGATTCTCATAAACTGCAATCTCAGGAAACTCAAACTCAATCAACTGATGAGGGATATGGTATGAGTCAACAATATCGACAATATCTTGTAAGAAAGATTGTCCCTTGAGATGTTGTGCTGATAAATTAATAGAAACAGGTACCACAGATTTTCCAGTGTTAATCCACTCTCTCATATGTTCACAAACACTCTCAAGTACATAGATATCAATTTGTGTAATTATCCCATTGGATTCCAACAAAGGTAAAAAAACATTAGGTCCTAACAATCCATTCTTCGGATGGTTCCATCGAACTAAAGCTTCGATCCCTACAATTTCTTCAGACTCAATTCGATACTTTGGTTGAAAAAATACAAGAAATTGATTTCTATAAAATGCATCGGAAACTTCTTTTATTAATTGACTAGATTCATTGACTATAGCTGTCTTATTTTGATAGAAACTAATATTTGCAATCGTCTGATCTCCTACTTTCAGTCTCGCTTTTTTAGCACGCGCGATTACTCGATCAATATCCGTTTCCTTTCCTACGATACAAACACCACTACGAAACGTTATCTTACAAAAATTATTTTCATTCATCGGTATATCACCGGCATGTTTTAATATTCGAATTAATCTTTGACGAAATTTTAATTCATCATCATAAATAAGTAGCATGCCAAATACATCATCCTGAAAACGCGCAAATGTCTCCTCTTCTTTTATCCAGTTGGATATAATCTGTGCAACTCCCTTTAGTAAATAATCACAATATGACCTTCCATTCAATTCTGCAATTAATGTATACTTATCAATGCTAAATGATACATACGCATACGTATACTTTTCAGCGTTAATATACTTTTGAGCAATTGCTTTATGTATTGAATATTGTGGTAACCCCGTTACAACATCAGGTTTTCCACTTTTATTACTCTTACGTATTGCACTACTTTGTTGGTAATAATAATAAATAAACGCTAAGATGAGAGCAACAAATACCAAAATAATGATGGTGATTGCAATATGAAAAACAGAATTAATCTCTTTTGTAACTAGTTGTTTCGATACAATCGTGATAACATATCCGCTAGAAGCAACACTTGCCTCAAGAATAGTAGCATAGATTGACTCCCCAGACTTTAGATTATATTGTTTCACTTGATTTTCATCTTCATATATCGCTTGTTTTAAGTCAGAAAGATTGATTTCATCTAAAAAAAGTTCTATGTAAGGTAAATTCTCCATGCTAGTCTTGCCAAACATCGCTACGATATTTCCATGATCATTTACTAGGAAACTATATGCACTGTTATTCCAATCATAATCATGATTACTATCAGGAATTGTGACTACTTCAGAAGTACCAGACATATCGAATAAAAGCGCTGTATCATACTCATTTGAAATCTTTATACTTTGCTTATTGATCTCAACCAAACGTTGTTTAGACTCCGATAATAGTAAGCCCTTAATCGAAAATAAGAAAAAGAGAATAGCGCTAATACTAATCACTATGACTAACATAATATGCAAAAATAATCTTCTATTTTTTTGTTCTTTCAACATATATGCACACCATTCCCTTTGTTGTTATATATTTTAACATGAACATATATTAATTATAGCATGTGCGTCTAAATAACTTCAATATAAACTTAAAAAAGCCCCTCCACATCTGTTCTTATTTAATGCTAATAACCTGTTTTAATAAATCTTCTTCCCTAGAACTTGCTCCAATCATCAACTCAATTTCCCCTGGCTCAGTAATACGATTTTCCGTCCGATCTACAAAGGAAAAATCCATCTGATTTAACTCAAATTGAACCGAAATCTTATGCTTTGCTTGGATATGAACTTTTTCAAAACGAACTAATTGTTTTACAGGTGTCATAATTGAACTGACAAGATCTCTAAAGTAGAGTTGGACGACCTCATCTCCATCAATATCACTAACATTTTCTACCTCTACACTGATTGTCCATGAGCCATCCTCTAAATCCCTTACTTGAAAATTATGATAAACAAACTTAGAATAGGACATTCCCTGACCAAAAGAGAATAAAGGTTGTGCAGGCATATCCATATATTTACCACCATGCCAACCAGGTAAGTAATTATAATAGACCGGAAGCTGTCCACTATGTCTTGGAAATGATATCGGTAACTTACCAGATGGATTTCTCCTTCCAAATAAAATATTAGCAACAGCTTTACCTCCAAACATGCCCCCATTAAATGCTGTCACAAAAGCATCTGAGCCTTCTACAACTTCTGTCACACAAAGTGGCTTGGAGGAAAGTAATACTGTTATTATCTTTTTACCTGTCTCCTTCATTGCTTTGAATAGTTCTAACTGCTTACCAGAAAGAGCAAGATCTGCTCTATCTTTATACTCGCCAACCTGACGAATCTCATCACCAATAACTAGAACAATTAAGTCACTGTTCATCGCAACCTTCACTGCTTGATCGATATCATCCGCTTTACCGTCTAATACATCACAACCCTTGCAATATGTAACCTCAACATTTTCTGCAACCTCTTTCATCCCTTCAAAAATAGTGGTATAAGGTCTTTTTGCTACCTTATCTGGATCTGGACTAGGATGAGAAAAATAAGTCCAATCACCATACTGGGCTTTCACATCATCTGCATTGGGACCAATGACAGCAATTTTCTTTACGTCTACTCCTATTGGTAATACCGAATCATTTTTTAATAAAACAACACACTCATCTGCCAACGTCTCATTAATCTGTAAATGCTCCATACAACCGATACACCCTTTGATTCCACTCTTTTCAGCGTGCTCAAATAATCCCATCTTCTCCTTAATCGATAAAATGTTTCTTACAGCCTCATCAATGACTTCTTCCTCTAATCGTCCCTCCTTAACCAATGAGATTGCTGACTCATAAAATACTTCACTTGTCATAATCATGTCATTACCTGCCATTGCAGTTAATCTTGAAGCTTCCTTTCTATCAGCAGTCACACATTGATTATTTACAAGGCTATTTACATTATCCCAGTCAGTTACTACAAAGCCTTCAAACCCTAGCTCATCACGTAATATATCTTTTAATGCCTTGGAACTTACTGTAAAAGGCTCTCCATCAATAGAACCATATGCTGTCATGAAAGTTGCACAGCCTGCTTCAACTGCTTTTTGGAATGGAGGAAGAAAGACATCTTTCATTTTTCGATAGGTCATCTCGGTATCACATGCATCTCTAGCGCCAACTGCCTCTCCGTAACCGATATAGTGCTTCGCACATGCCAAAATACTATCTTGGTCACTCAAGTTATCCCCTTGGTATCCTTGAATAATAGCAGCTCCTAATTCACCTGTCAGATAAGGATCTTCTCCAAATGTCTCGTTTACTCTTCCCCATCGAGTATCTCTTGCTAAACATAATACTGGCGAGAAAGTCCAATGTAAACCATCGGTCGCTACTTCTCTTGCCGTAATTCTTCCCATTTTTCTAATTAATTCTCTATTCCAGCTACATGCCATAGCGAGCTGCGTTGGAAAAATTGTTGCATTATCATTTAATCCATGTCCATGAATCGCATCGATTCCAAATATAACAGGGATTCCTTGTTCACTATTCAAAGCTGCTTCTTGGATTTCTCTTGCATCATCGCCAAGTACATGTAAAAAAGATCCCGCACCCTTTTTCGCCCATTCCAGTGCTTTTTCTCTTCCAACAACGGAATAAGGAATCTGAATCATCTGTGCAACCTTTTGCTCTAAAGTCATTCTGCTGATTAAGGATTCTACCCTTTTACTTTTATCATTCACAACTTGGCCCATTTTGTCGTTCATCGTTACTACCTCCACAGAATTTATTATTTAGCTTTACGAGATTATTGTACCTTATATTCTAATAAAATACCATAATCTCTGCATATGATATAAACAATAGGTTGTCGCACTAGCTGAATGTCCAATAAAAGAATGAAGGGTGATGGTATTTTTCGGAGTCTCCCCTACAAATCCACTTGCATTTTATGGACTTGTGAGCATAGCACTACCGCGAAAATTACAATCACCCTTCATTCTTTATTCCATATCAAAAAACTCAATTTTCTTTTCTTAAATATTCTCTAATCAGTATAATAAGAGCAAGAAGCTAATTTCAACCACCATATTTACCTGCCTGAACATGCCACATCGTTGCATACTTTCCTTCCATTGCGAGCAATTGAGCATGAGTACCTTCTTCAATAATTCTTCCTTGTTCTATCATTACAATACGATCTGCATCTCTAGTAGTAGATAGACGATGAGAAATATAGAATACTGTTTTGTTCTGTGCTGCTTCATGCATTGCAGTATTTAGATTATACTCTGCAATAGGATCAAGTGCACTTGATGGCTCATCCATAGCAAGAATATCCGCTTGCCGATAGAATGCTCTTGCAATTGCAACTTTCTGTCCCTCTCCTCCTGACAAGTTAACACCCTTCTCATCAAACTCAGTCGTAATTGGTGTATTTAGCCCTAATGGCAATTTATCCATACACTCTTCAAAACCACTGTGAATCAAAGCTTTTGTTACCTCCACTTCTTCTTTCGAACTGTCTTTTATATCATCTAAGATGACATTCTCGAACAAAGTTGCACCATACATTTGAAAATCTTGAAATACAACTCCAATGCGTTTATGATACTCATCGATATCATAATTTTGAATATCTTGACCATGGTATAGAATCTTACCTTCCGATGGATCATATAAACGCATTAAGAGCTTAATTAATGTCGTTTTTCCTGCGCCGTTGTATCCTACGATAGCAATTTTTTCTCCTGGTTTAACTTTGAGTGAGATATTATGAAGAATATCTTTCGATTGATTAGGATAGTGAAAACTTACATTCTTTAGTTCAATTTCACCCACATCTTCTGGAACTTTCAATCCGATTCCATGTTTGATTGTCGGTTCATATGCTAAGAACGCTTTAATCTTATCAATATAAAGACTATTTTCATTTGCCTTTGGTGCAATTTCTGCAAAGCCTCGCATTGCAGATCTAAGGCTTCCCGTTCGATTAAATAGTACAACTGCATTACTATAATCAATCGTATGTAAAACTGCTGCTTGAAAAATTAAATAACCAACGTATAAGCCATCTGTTATAAAATCACTTGCAAGATAGGCTTGTGTGAATAAAAGTCCTGTACGCTTTCGCGACACTTTCTTTTGCTCCGTAATCATCTCATCGTTGGCTTCATCAAATTCCTTTTCTAACATATCTCCAACCTGAGGGTGAAGACGCAGTTCTTTTGCGAAATCATTTAGATAAAATACTCGATTTACATAACTCCTTTTTCGTTCCCAAGGATTGAGCTTCATCCTTACATTATAGTTAACTTTATTAATCAGCTTAGCTAAGAAGAAATTAAGAAGGAAGGAGACAAATACAAACAAAATACCCATTGCACTAGTAGTTAAAAAGAATATTCCAGTCGTAACAATTACAGTGAAGCTCTGCATGATTGTACCTAGCAAGGTTAGAAAGCGGTCAATCGAAGCTTCCGATTCTGCTACTGCTAATACAAAATCATTATAATATTTGGGGTCATCGTAGCATGATAAGTCGAGCTCTGCTGCTTTTTGATACATCTCCTCCTTAAGTGCCTTATATAATTTAGGTTTTTCCCTAAACGTCATTCCATGAATATAGTAACCATCAGGGATAATCTGTATCATATTAATAAGTAATATAATTCCTATAACGAGAAACGCCTTGTAAAATGGCTCTCCATATTCAGCACAATGTAATACGTAACGAATTCCAAGTGTATGTTCAAGGAATATTATGAACTGATAGCGAAACGCATCATATAAAAGAAAGATCATATATTTCGGTGATGCTTTAAAACATAATTTCCATAGAAACAGGTGATTTTTCCAAATATGTTTCATACTAATTCTCACCCCCAGTTGCAAATATACCGTCTTTCATCTCATTTGGCGATGCTGCTAAATAATTGACTGCTTGTTTCATATACATGTCTGCATAAGAACCCTGTTTCTTCACCAATGTCTTATGAGTTCCCTCTTCAATTACGCTTCCATTCTCAAGCATAAATACCCAGTCTGCATTTTGTACAGAAGAAAGTCGATGAGAGATAAATAGCATTGTCTTATCTCTACCACTCTTTAAAATATTATCAAAAAGTTCATATTCAGCTATTGGATCGAGTGCACTAGAAGGCTCATCAAAAATCCTTAATGGACAATTGGTAACAAATGCTCGAGCGACTACGATTTTCTGATATTCACCACCAGAGAGTACTGCACCATCTTCTGCAAATTCCTTCGTTAATATTGTATGTATTCCCTTTTGCAAGGACATTATCTTTTCATAAACACCAGCCATTTTTAAAGCTTGAATTACCGTTGCTTCATCTTCTTGCTTAGCTTTACGCATTAATACATTCTCCATGACTGACATTGAAAAGATTTGGTGTTCCTGAAATGCCGTCGAGAACAGAGCACGATATTTATGAAGATTATACTCCTTGATATTACGTCCATTTAATAGAATTTCACCCTCGATTGGATCATAAAATCTCATCAGCAATTTAATAATTGTTGATTTTCCAGCTCCATTATGACCAACTAAAGCATAGGTTTTATCTCCTCGAATCTGGAAGGATAGATTTTTGATTATCATTTTATCTTTATAAGAAAAACTAACATTTCGAAATTCAAGACATTCTATCTGGGGATCTGGATCCATTCCTTCAAAATCCTCTGGAATTTTCTCTTCATACTCGAGAAACGTACGTAAATTGTTAACAAACAAACCATTTTTATAGCAAGTCATCAACGACTCTGTAAAACCAATTAGAATCCATGTAGAAGATACCATCATACTCGTAATAACTGCTAACTGATCTAATGACATCGTATGACTCACTAATGTTCGATAAGCTCCATATATTAATAATCCTTCAAAAATAAATGAGAATGTAAACATAACACGGAACCAATGAAAAACCATGGCTTTTTTCGTATACTTCTTAGTCACATCAATCATTCCTTGAATTGCTTCTTGATAGTGACGTTTCATCAATGCAAATGCATTCGTAAGTCGTATCTCCTTGGCATAATCAGTTAGATACATAACACGGTTGACGTAGGACACTTTACGATTATGAGGTACCATATCTTGATTACGTTGATAGTCAAGCTCTCCTATTTTTCGATTAAAAACAAAGTTACCAATGACAGGGAATAAAACAAATAATACTGATAATTTATCTACTTCAAACATAAAACAGAAGGATAAAATAGACGCAATTACGCCAAAGATTACACCCCAAACTACGGAAACCGTATCTAAAAGTCGTTCGTCTGCTTTCTCCATTGCTAAAGTGTATTTATTATAGAATTCACTATCTTCAAAACACGAAATTTCCACATTTCTTGATTTTCTAAAAAGAATCTTATTTAACCCTTTCGTTACTATAATATTTGTGATTGGTGTAACTTTACCTTTTACATAACTACTATATAATGAACTACTAGCGAAAACTGCGACTGTAATACATAGAAAGGTCATAATTGCTGAGAATTCTTGATTTGTTTCTAGTGATTTAATCACATATCGCATAAAAAAAGCGCTATAAAATAGCCACTCAAAGTAACCAAGTAATCGAGTTATTGCTTCATGAATAACTCTGCTAGGACATATTTTCCACAGTAAATGCATTGCATATAAGTTATTACGTATCGCTTGATTTTTTTTCTTCATTCTCTTACCTCTTAGTTTCTATGTATAGGTTCATTGGTATACGTGGTTAGGGTTAAACTGATTGTAAATTTTACCACAATATTCTATTATTTGCAAGAAGAGATACTTGAGATATTTCATCAACGAACTATATTAATTTAATGAGAATTCCATCCCATCCTCCTAATATTTTACTTTATCTTTCTAGCAACAATCTTATTAGAAGCATGTAAGTGCTTAGGCACATTAGGATGTTCATCTTCGAACACATAAGACTTGAACTGTAAAACTTCCCAATCATCATATAATTCTTTAATTTCTTCGTCTTTCGCCAAACCAATTGCAAAAGGGGCAATATCTTCTGATGCAGGTACAACATCTGTAAAAATTTGAATGATATGAATACCTCCATCGTTTGTATTTTCTTTCGCTTCTTTCACAAACTTTTTCCAATCGTTTTTACCAACAAAATGTAACGTTCCAAAACAAAGAATCACATCATAATTCTGTTCGAATCCGTATTCCGTTAAATCTGCTGTAAAAGCATTCAATTGTATTCCTGCCTCTTCACATCTATATTTGACTTTTGCAATTCCATATTCTGATATATCAAATGCATCAACACAATGGCCTTTCTGTGCTAAATATAACGCGTTTTGCCCTTCTCCGCATCCTACATCCAAAACTCTGGATTGCTCGGGAAATAACAGTTCAAATTCTTTAATCGTATCATTGGGTGCGCTTGAAAAAGCTACAGCATCCTTACTTTGATATGCTTCCTCCCAAAAAGGAACTACTTGTTTCATCATTTTCTACCCCTCCTTCTTCTGCCATATAACAATTGCTTTCCATATTCCTGGATTTTCCTTTCACGATTACATTCGTCTCAATAAAAGTTTATTGTTCCAAATTATACGCTCACTTTTTTATTAATACAAGTAAAACATTTTAATATTTATGTAAATACTTCACCCCAAAATTTCTACTCACGCAATCATTCTTCTAAGCAAAACACGAAATAACTCGCTCCGTGCTCACTTTAATACTCCTTCCACTCACCATCTTCCAGTATCTCAAACTGTCCCCACCGGGGCTTTCCAGTATCTCTTCCCTTTACCCTAATGGGCATAAATGCATCATGCTGACATCCCGGCAAAGGATCGTCTATTTCTATCCATCCCCGCTCGTCCAATTTTTCTTCCCAAGCCTCTAGGGCATCATCCAAATCTGCATAAAAATGATCAAAACTGCAGAACATAGCATCTTTATGAGTGTAAAGATATACCGCCACACCATCTCCCTTTATCACATGAATCATCACCTTATATACAGTATCCTTTTTATTACACAAATACGGTTGTTTCAGAAAACCATACATTCTCATTATATTCTCCTCATTTTTCATCATTTTTAGTGGGTCATCTAGGAAAGGAGCATGATTAAAACAATCACTCCCCAACACTTGACTCAGAACCTATAAAAAGTCCCTCAAGTTCTCCGAGGAGAAATTGAGGGACTTTCGACCGCTTAAACACAATATATCTATCTTAAGATATTAATTACTCAATAATAGTAGCAACCTTACCTGAACCTACTGTACGTCCACCTTCACGAATAGCGAATCCAAGACCCTGCTCCATAGCGATTGGGTGAATTAATTCGATAGTCATTTCGATGTTATCGCCAGGCATACACATTTCTGTACCTGCTGGTAAGTTACAAACACCAGTTACGTCAGTTGTTCTGAAGTAGAACTGTGGTCTGTAGTTGTTGAAGAATGGAGTATGACGTCCACCTTCGTCTTTAGTTAATACGTAAACCTGAGCTGTGAATTTCTTATGGCATTTGATGCTGCCTGGTTTACAAAGAACTTGTCCTCTTTCGATTTCTGTTCTCTGAACACCACGTAATAAAGCACCGATGTTATCACCAGCTTGAGCTTCATCAAGAAGTTTACGGAACATTTCGATACCAGTTACAACAACTTTACGAGTTTCTTCTTTAATACCAACGATTTCAACTTCATCAGAAACATGAAGAGTACCACGCTCAACACGACCTGTAGCAACAGTACCACGACCTGTGATAGAGAATACGTCTTCTATTGGCATTAAGAATGGCTTATCTGTATCTCTTACTGGATCTGGAATCCAAGTATCAACAGCGTCAAATAATTCAAGAATCTTGTCGCCCCATTCACAAGATGGATCTTCAAGAGCTTTAAGAGCAGAACCTTGGATGATTGGAGTATCATCGCCTGGGAATTCATACTCGCTTAATAAGTCTCTGATTTCCATTTCTACTAATTCAAGTAATTCTGGATCATCAACCATATCACACTTGTTCATGAATACTACGATGTAAGGAACACCTACCTGACGGGATAATAAGATGTGCTCTTTTGTCTGAGCCATAACACCATCAGTAGCAGCAACTACAAGGATAGCACCATCCATCTGAGCAGCACCAGTGATCATGTTCTTTACATAATCGGCATGGCCTGGACAGTCAACGTGTGCATAGTGACGTTTCTTAGATTCATACTCAACGTGAGCTGTAGAGATAGTGATACCTCTTTCTCTTTCTTCTGGAGCTTTATCGATCTGATCGAAAGCAACAGCTTCACCAGTACCTAATCTCTGGTTAAGAGTCTTAGTGATAGCAGCTGTTAATGTAGTTTTACCATGATCTACGTGACCAATAGTACCAATATTACAATGTGGTTTGTTTCTTTCAAACTTAGCTTTAGCCATTTTAAAAGTCCTCCTTTAATTACACCTGTCTTCAGGTGTATTAATTTTATAATTGATATGCCTATTTCTCTTTGAAATCGCACTCTAGCTCCCTGCAACGCAGAAGAAGCATTTTATAAGCCTAATTATATTCGAAAAGTAAAATATTTTCAAGCAGAAAATAAAGTAGGTCTTATATTTATTTCAATAGAACAAGTACCCTTCGGTACGTGTTCTACTGGTTAATTATTTAGATTTGTTACTAAGAACTTTTTCTTGAACATTCTTTGGAACCTGCTCGTAAGTAGAGAAGAACATGGAGTAGGAACCACGGCCCTGTGTCTTAGAACGAAGTGTTGTAGAATAACCAAACATTTCTGACAAAGGAACGAATCCATGAATTACCTTAGAACCATTATTATCTTCTGTACCTTCGATACGACCACGACGGGAACTGATATCACCGATAACATCACCCATGTAATCATCAGGAACAGTAACTTCAACTCTCATGATTGGCTCAAGTAAAACTGCACCAGCTTTGTGCATTGCATCTTTGAATGCCATAGAACCTGCAATCTTGAATGCCATTTCATTAGAATCGACTTCGTGGTAAGAACCATCGTAGCAGTTAGCGCTAACACCAAGAACTGGGAATCCTCCTAAGATACCACACTTCATAGCATCTTCGATACCTGCCTGTACAGCTGGGATATATTCCTTAGGAATAGCACCACCAACTACAGTGTTTGTAAACTCGAATGTCTTCTCACCATTGACATCCATAGGAGCAAACTTAACTTTACAATGACCGTACTGACCACGACCACCAGACTGTTTTGCGTACTTACTATCAACGTCAACTGCTTTTGTGATACCCTCTTTGTATGCAACCTGAGGAGCACCTACGTTAGCTTCTACTTTGAATTCACGAAGAAGACGGTCAACGATGATTTCAAGGTGAAGCTCACCCATACCAGCGATGATTGTCTGTCCTGTTTCTTCATCCGTACGAACACGGAAGGTTGGATCTTCTTCAGCAAGTTTTGCTAAAGCTTCGCCCATCTTATCCTGTCCAGCTTTTGTCTTAGGCTCGATTGCAACGTCAATAACTGGTTCTGGGAATTCCATAGACTCTAAGATTACAGGAGACTTTTCATCACAGATAGTATCACCAGTTGTTGTGATCTTAAAACCTACAGCAGCTGCGATATCACCTGCGTATACTTTTTCAAGATCTTCTCTCTTATTCGCATGCATCTGAAGAATACGACCAACACGTTCCTTCTTATTCTTAGTAGCATTTAATACATAAGAACCGGAGTTCAATGTACCAGAGTAAACTCTGAAGAATGCAAGCTTACCAACGAATGGATCCGCCATAATCTTAAATGCTAATGCTGCAAAAGGTTCGTCATCGGTTGAATGTCTTACAACTTCATTACCATCCTCATCAACACCATTGATTGCAGGGATATCTGTTGGAGCTGGCATGTATTCAACTACTGCATCTAATAACTTCTGAACGCCCTTATTTCTATAAGCACTACCACAAAGTACAGGAATTATCTGAACTGCGATTGTTGCTCTTCTAAGAGCTGCTTTCAATTGTTCCTGAGATGGCTCAGCACCCTCTAAGTAACCTTCAAGCAATTCATCATCTGTTTCACAGATAGATTCAATCATAGCTGCTCTATATTCATCAGCTATATCTTTCATATCATCAGGGATCTCTCTAATTTCAATCTGATCTCCCTTATCATCAAGATAGTAATAAGCTTTCATTTCGAAAAGATCAATTACACCAGTAAAAGTATCTTCTTTACCGATTGGTAATTGGATAGGAACAGCGTTCTTACCTAATCTTCTCTTAATCATATCTACTACGTTGAAGAAGTTTGCACCAGAGATGTCCATCTTATTAACGAAAGCCATTCTTGGTACGTTATATTTATCTGCCTGACGCCATACTGTTTCAGACTGTGGTTCTACACCACCCTTTGCACAAAATACACCAACCGCACTATCAAGTACACGTAATGAACGTTCAACTTCGACAGTAAAGTCAACGTGTCCAGGGGTATCGATAATATTGATACGGTGCTCTAATGCGCCCGGTTTCTTTTTATGCTCGAATTCCTGAGTCCAGTGACATGTTGTAGCGGCTGAAGTGATTGTGATACCTCTTTCTTGTTCCTGCTCCATCCAGTCCATAGTTGCAGTACCTTCATGAGTATCACCAATTTTGTAGTTAACACCGGTATAATATAAGATACGCTCTGTAAGAGTTGTCTTACCAGCATCGATATGAGCCATAATACCGATATTTCTTGTTCTCTCTAATGGGTATTCTCTTCCAGCCAAGGATTTTTCCTCCTTATTAATGACAATTACTTATTGTAATTGCAAACTATTCTTGGTTTGCGTAATAGATAGCCCAATAGGCTACCTATTACGATAAAATCGTGCATAAGAATATCACTAATTACCAGCGATAATGAGCAAATGCTTTGTTTGCCTCTGCCATCTTGTGCATATCTTCTTTTCTCTTAACAGCGGATCCAGTGTTAGCTGCAGCATCTAAAATTTCTCCTGCAAGTCTATCTACCTGAGTCTTCTCGCCTCTCTTACGTGAAAAGATTGTTAACCAACGAAGAGCTAATGCTTGTCTTCTGTCTGGTCTAACTTCGATTGGCACCTGATAAGTTGCACCACCGATACGACGAGCTTTAACTTCTAATACAGGCATGATATTGTTCATAGCCTCTTCGAATACTTCGATAGCGTCCTTACCGGACTTTGCTGCTACCTTTTCAAAAGCGCCGTATACGATCTTCTGAGCAGTTCCCTTCTTACCATCAAGCATGATGTTGTTGATCAACTTAGTAACGATCTTGTTATTGTAAATTGGATCTGCTAATACATCTCTTTTTTGTATATGTCCTTTACGTGGCACGTTGCTTCCCTCCTTAATATCGGTTACAAAATACTTGTAACCATTAATTCTACGGTACTCACATTACTGTGTTCATGCTAGTTTAATATCTATATTTAAAATCGAACATACCGCAACCACTGTAGTATAAGTCGTTCTTTAAATAAAAAATTAACCCGGCATTCCATGTAGCTTAGGCTACGAAATTAGTAATGAGAAAATTATTATTTAGCGTCTTTAGGTCTCTTAGCTCCATATTTGGAACGAGCCTGTCTTCTCTTAGCTACACCTGCTGTATCGAGTGTACCTCTGACGATGTGATATCTTGTACCTGGAAGGTCCTTTACTCTACCACCTCTGATTAATACAACACTATGCTCCTGAAGATTGTGTCCTTCACCTGGGATATAGCTTGTTACTTCCATACCATTGCTCAAACGAACTCTGGCAATTTTTCTAAGCGCTGAGTTAGGCTTCTTAGGAGTTGCTGTTCTTACTGCTGTACAAACACCTCTCTTCTGTGGAGCGGATGTTTCTGTAGCTTTTTTCTGTAAGGAGTTAAATCCTTTTTGTAATGCTGGAGCAGTTGATTTCTTCTCCACCACTTTTCTGCCTTTTCTTACTAACTGGTTGAATGTTGGCATTAATTTTTCACCTCCTGATAAGTATTCGATGTTTCGTGGTTGCTTATGCAGACTTTCGCTGCGTTGTCATCCCTCATAGGAAATTGACATAACAAATAACGTGCGCTACATTGCGCGCAGATTTGATTATACTTCCGAAACGTGTCGTTGTCAAGGCTATTTTGATGGTTATTTCCAATTTTTTTCTTGAAATTTCTTACGCATTTGACAGACTTTTCAATTAAAAATAAAAAGACGACTTAACAGTCACGTTAGTTTCTGCTAAATCGTCCTTTTTTATCAATTGCTATTGATTTTTTCTTGTGTAACTTTTTCATGTCAGGTCTACTTCATTCCATGTTTATCTTATGTATCTTACGTCCTCATTTTACAAATGTGTTCAAATACCAGGGGTATCCGATACGTCCTATGTATATTGTAAAACAATTCTTTTATCTAAATGTGTATTAATTTAAACATACTTACATATGGTAACTATGATTAAATTTTTCTTTCGTAAGTCAGTGATTCTTACTGACAAATAGATTATATAAAATTTTTCTAAAATAGTCAATATAATGTGGTATAATACATTATTTACCACAATATGTTGTATTTTCCATTTTTATAATTCTTTTCTTCATTTACAAAGGAAAATAATAAAAATCAAAAACGCAAAGATTTTATTCCAATTAGACATATACTATGATATAATGTTGATTGGTGACTTTTTTCGCCCAAGACGAAAATACTGGAGGTCCATCCAATGGAAGAACAAGTAAACAGCTTTGAAGCGCGCTTAAAAGAACTAGTTGCTTTTGCTAATGATAATAAAGGTGTAATCGAAGTAGGAAAAGTAAATGACTTCTTTAAAGAATTAAATCTGAATGTACGACAGATTGATAAAATATACGAGTATTTGGAAGCTAATAATATAGTAGTTTTAAATCCAACTGACGATGATGAACCAGATGATGATATTCTTCTTGAATTAGAAGATGATGCTGATGTTCTCGCAGAAGCTGAGGATATTTCAACTATGGTTGCTACGATTTCAGATGATCCTGTAAAACAGTATCTAAAGGAAATTGGTAGTTATCCTCTTCTATCGATTGCAGAAGAAATCGAGTTGGCTAAGAAAATTGAAAATGGTGACGCAATGGCAAAGCGTATTCTAGCCGAATCAAACCTACGACTTGTTGTAAGTATAGCAAAACGCTATGTAGGACGTGGTCTATCCTTTCTTGATTTAATACAAGAAGGAAATTTAGGTTTAATAAAGGCTGTAGATAAATTTGATTATAGTAAAGGATATAAATTCAGTACGTATGCAACCTGGTGGATTCGTCAAGCGATCACACGTTCCATTGCTGATCAGTCTCGAACAATTCGAATACCAGTTCATATGTCTGAAGTTATTAATAAAACTTACAGAGTTTCTCGTAATTTACTACAAGAATTAGGTCGTGAACCTAGTGAACAAGAACTTGCCGATGCAATGAATCTTCCTATTGAAAAGGTACGTGAAATCTTAAAAGTGTCTGCAGACCCAATCTCGTTAGATACTCCAATTGGTGAAGAAGATGATAGCCACCTTGGAGATTTTATTAAAGATGACACTATTATGGGACCTGAAGATGCTGCATCATATGCTGTACTTCAAGATCAAATCAGTAAACTACTTGACACACTTACTGATCGTGAACAACGTGTATTAATTCTTCGTTTTGGTTTACAAGATGGTAGAAGCCGTACTTTAGAAGAAGTAGGTAAAGAATTTAATGTTACTCGTGAGCGTATTCGACAGATTGAAGCAAAAGCACTTCGAAAATTAAGACATCCTAGTCGAGCACGGATGTTAAAGGGGTATGATCTTAACTAATCACATGTAAAGGGATGGATTCGTATGAAAAGAATTGCTTTAATGTTTTTAAGAAGTTTCTTTAACTTACCGCTATGGCTGTGGCAATTACACGAATTATGTAAGATCGAAAAACATGATCGTTTCGAACGATATGCATGGATGCATAAATTAGTTCCTGTCGCAAATCGACGTGGACGAGTTAAGATTGAATGTCACGGACAAGAAAATATACCAAAAGAATCTGGATATATCTGCTTCCCTAACCATCAGGGATTGTTTGATGCTCTGGCCATTATAGAGACACACGAAAAGCCTTTTGTTACCGTCATGAAAAAAGAAGTAAAAGATATCTTTTTACTCCGCAACATTATATGTTTATTTCAAGCTGAAATTATCGATCGCGAAGATATTCGCCAATCCATGACAGTAATAAAGAATATGACAAATCGTGTGAAAGCAGGAGAAAATTTTGTTATCTTTGCAGAAGGGACAAGAAGTCGTGATGGAAATAATATCGGGGAATTTAAAGGTGGAAGCTTTAAGAGCGCTATGAATGCTCGTTGTCCTATTGTTCCAGTTGCATTAATTGATTCATATAAAGCATTTGATACTAAATCAATCAAAAAATTAACAGTTCAGATTCATTATTTAAAGCCTCTATACTATGAAGATTATCAAGGAATGAAATCTACTGAGATCGCAACTCTTGTTGAAAATAGAATTCGTGAAACGATTCAAGCCAATATAAAATAGGATTAGTTAAAAGGACTGTCGCATCATGCAACAGTCCTTTTTGTTTGCTAAGAGTTTGTGATTTTTTGCTATGAGGAAGAAAGAGGACATATCTATATTTTCTACGGTGCGCTACGCCCACAAGCCCACAAAGAGCGTGTGACTTTTAAGGCCTTCGGAAATATACATATGTCCCCTTTTTATTTTTGCAAATAATTAAATACTACTAAGGAGTGTTCCCTTATTTTACCATATTCAATAAATTTGTATCTTTGATAAAACTATTAACATTATATAGTACAAGTACATCCGTTATACCGTAATCTTGAATTAGTTTTGAAATCGGCATATTCAGATAGCGTAAATCTACCATATAAGTTGTTTCAAAGTGATTTACCGCAAATGGTGCAAAGCAATGTGCATAGGAATCCTTTATAATAAGAAGTTTTTTCCCATTCGTATTTTCTGTATTAATTTCTACCAATGCATTATTACCATTCATATACATAGAGTATTTATCCTTAGTATCAAGGTGACTGAATTCATATAGTGTATCCTTGATCTTACGGTCCATGTTATATTCAACCTGATACTTAAAATTTGTATCATAGATTTCCATAACATCCGCCGGAACATTGACATTCACTTTAGAATAGATCGTTCCTAGAAAATCATCCGACACTACCTTAATATCAAACTCATCTTTTGTCATTGGTGTGAATCCCATTGCCTTGGCCCATTCAACATAGGCATAATATGCTCCATTTACAGTCCAATGATGGTCGGTTCGATAAAAGATATATTCGTTATCATGAGCATTTAGGGTATCTCTTAAGTCGATAAAATTATCCCCTAAAGAGGAACTTAATCGATCCAAATATGCTCCTTGATCAAACCCAGTCGCAAATGGTGGCAATTTCTCTGATAGAATCTCAAATGCTGTCGGTGCAATCATTGCATACACATGGTCCTTACCAAGCATTTCTTCATATTTCTTCATAAATGCTTCGAGGCGCTTTGTATTCTTTTCTAATTGCTCTTGCTTAACATCAGCATCCTCTACCTTCTCGATTAAATAGTCGTCTTTTCCGAAATAAACTCCATTAATATCTTTTTTAAGCAATGCAAGTTCGGTATATGTTTTTAGACCGATCCAACTGTCACGTAAGATAAACTGATCAGTAACATACGTCTCATAATCTCTAATATAACTACCATCGAACAAGCTAGCCCAAGTAAATGTCGGTTTACTTGCTAGAACGCGATTTTCACTTTCTGAAAAACCTCGGTCCTTGCTCAAAAAGCTGGCAATTGTTAATCCGAATATTAAAAGTAAGAAAAGAACTGTATTGCTGTATTTTCCATAACTTTTTTTCTGTTCAACCACATGCTCGCTTTTATCTATTCTTGGAGGATTTGGTATCGCAGAATTGTCTTTCATATGATCTGTCATAATGCCTCCTAAAATCTAAAGTATAAAAATGGGTTATAAGATGCATCTACAAGATATGCCACTGATATTAGAAACACGCCAACAATAAATGCGCCCTGTACCCAGGCTGATATCTGTTTCTCACCATAATTACCGAATATAATTGATAACCTCTTTGGATAGTCTGTGCTGGCAAGTATGGTTATGATTAAAATGACCGCATAATTGAGTAACAAATAACAAGTTCCTCGATTAAGGAATGCTATATCATTGAATCCGAACATGGAACGTATATAATTGATACCAACTGATAAATCGTCAAATGCAAAGATTACCCATCCAATCCATACAAAAAAGATAGCATAGATATTGGAAAACACAGAAGGTAGTTTTTTCAACAATTTTAGAAGGAAGAATTTCTCGATTACTAAAAGTAGTCCGAAATAGACACCCCATGCAACAAAGTTCCAGCTTGCTCCGTGCCATATACCAGTCAACAACCAAACAATTGCAATGTTACGTATCTGTTTTGGCAAACCACAGCGATTTCCGCCAAGCGGAATATAGACATAATCACGGAACCAGCTACCAAGAGAGATATGCCATCTTCTCCAAAACTCAGTGATACTTTTTGACATATACGGATAGTTAAAGTTCTCTAAGAAACGGAAACCAAACATATTCCCGAGCCCAATTGCCATATCAGAATAACCAGAAAAGTCAAAGTAAATTTGGAATGCAAAAGCAGTTATTCCGAGCCATGCACCAATGACGCTAAGTTCAGATGTCCCCATGACTTTTATGGAATCCCACAACAAACCGATATTATTCGCTAGTAGCACCTTTTTTCCTAGACCAATCATAAAACGCATAGCACCATAAGAAAATTGCTCAAAATTCTCTCTTCGTTCCTGCAGCTGTTTCGCAATCGTTTTATACTGAACGATAGGACCGGCAATTAATTGAGGAAATAGTGCAACATAAACGCCAAAGTTAATTATATTCTTTTGCACCTGAGCTTCTCCACGATATACGTCAATCGTGTAAGACATTGTTTGGAACGTATAGAAAGAAATTCCGATTGGTAGTGCTAGATTTAATAATGGAATAGAACTACCGGTTAAGTTATTAATGTTCATTATTAAAAAGTCGGAATACTTAAAAAAACCAAGCAGACTTAAATTAATAATCATGGCAGAGGCTACTGTAATCTTAGCCTTACCTATTTCATTTTTTTCTTTGAATCGATGAACCAAATATCCATGTGTGAAATCCACGATTGTAGAAAAGATCATCAAGCATACATAGATCGGTTCGCCCCATGCATAAAAAATTAAACTCGCAACAAATAAGATAAAACTACGTAATCTTCTAGGTACGATAAAATATAGTAGTAAGACAATTGGTAAATATCGAAACAAGAATGGTAAACTACTAAATACCATATGATACCTCCTATTTCTTAGTCTGCAGTATTAATCTCACTTTCTTTTAATATTGCGTTACTGTCATCTGTAAATATTTTTTCCCCATCCTTTGTACCACTATATAAATATACGCTTTCGTTCGATGCAATCGTATAGTTACCATCAGATGCTGCCTCTGACACACTAACTACAATCTCATTTCCAACTTCGATCTTCTTACTTCTATTTTCAGAAGGAACTAAGAGAGTAGCATTTTCACCATCAGAAGTTACGACTTTAATTTGATCAGTTCCGTCGTTGGACTGGATTTGAATCACAGTACACTGCATACGATGAAATTCATCTTCATATGTGCTGATAAAATTATCCGTTCTTTTCTCATGTTCCACTGTCATTGGCGAAATTTCTGTAGTTAGTTCTACTTGTCTTCCTTCTGGAATAAGATTACCTTTATTTGTGTTATTATTTATACTACCTCCTAGATACGCAACAATACCACATACAAAGCACGCAGCTATTCCTGCTGCATAAGTACTAACCTTTTTTATCTTATGTTGAAAGGAGCTTATACGGATCACGTTATCTTCTTCCTGTTTGGCATGTTCTCTCTGATATGCTTCTGCTTTTTTATAAATACAAGCAATAAATTCTTCATCACTTTTCATACGTAAACCCCTCCTTTTCCATGAGCTTTGCTAGACTCTTTCTAGCTCTATATATTAAAATCTTCATCTGTGCATCTGATTTACCTAAAACTTTAGCAGCCTCAGCATAACTTAATCCTTCCAAATCAATTAGTGTGATTGCAGCTCGATACTCCTCTTTTAGATTGTTCATGGTACGATACAACAGACGTTCTTCATCATCTTTAATTACTCTTTGTTCTAACCCTAGCTCTTCACTGATTAGCTCAGGGAGTTCTTCTACGAACTTTAATCTTTTGTTCTTCCTAATGTAATCTACTGCCTTATTATGGGCAATTGTATAAAGATAAGTTTTAAAACTCACCTGATAATGATAGCGCTCTTTATGAACGAGGATTTCAACAAATGTATCCTGCGCCAAATCTTCAGCTATCGTAATATCTTGAATAATTCTTTGAATAAAATATATTAAATGATCTTTATGCTCAATAACGAGCATCTCAAATGCTTTCTTGTCCCCATCGGCAAACGCTTTATAATATTCCTTATCCTTATTCGTCTTATGTTCCTCTTGAACTGACTTATGCTCCGATGTTATATAGATTGGATTTTTCATGCTCGCATATTTCCTCTCTGCATTAACATTTTTCGTAATGTTTTTGACTCATAACGACAAGTATAGCATAAAGAAGTATCTAATGCCATAGGTGGAACATAAGTGTGTGATCAACTATAATAAAAAGGGGGTCACCAATACTTAAGGTAAAACACACTTATGCATACGGCGACGCCCCATATTCACTAGAGCAGCTGACAGCTACTATTTTGACAAGTGACTCAGTAAATAAAGTCTATCTCGATTTGTCGACATTGCATTATATCAAATGAAGGACAACCAGATTAGCCAATAATTTCTTTTGCTATTTCAATAACAGATGCATTGATTTCCTTGTATGCTTCGATCATCTGATCTTCTGATTCATAAGTTGTCTCATCGATCATACCAACCATTACAAAGAATACGTAATCACCAACTGTTTCAACTGTACAAGCCTGAATCTTGTTTAAGTTCATTGGATATTGCATAGTATCAGCCTTAATAGTCTCAACATATGCATTTAATGCTGTCTGGATGTTTTCTAAATTACCTTCTGTTGCATGGAAAGCAAGGAATTTATCAACGTGAACGCTCATCATTGGACCTTCAGCAATTCCTGCATCATACCAATCTGCCTTAACGCCAAATAATTCTTCAACTTGTGTAGAATCAAATGGCATATTTGCTACATAATTTTCACCAATTTTTTCAACTACTGCTGCATGAATCTGATCTAATGTCTCATCACTTGCAATTGACATATCTTCTACTTCTAGAGTTTCTGTAATTTCTTCTTCATTTTCAACACCTTCTTCTACTTCTTCTGTAGATTCTTCTGTTGTTACGTCTTCTGTTGTAGTATCTTGTGTTTCTTCAATTATTGGAGTAGGTGTTGTTGTAGGTGCTTCATTAGAAGTCTTTCCACAAGCAGTAAGTGTTAACGCTACAATTAAAGATGTTGCTAATAATTTTTTATTTCTCATAGTATTCTCTCCTTTTTCATCAATAAATATTATCTTCTACTACTTGAATGTAGTTATTTTTTCTTTCATCTTTTGTTGTCGACACTACTTATTCGTTCTTACTAAGAAAAAGTTACACCTAAATTAAAAATTTTTTCTTGATCGGATTTCATTCGTATTCTAGGCCTTATGTACCGTAACGAGTTCATTCAAGCGAAAGCGTGTTGCGTATAAATTATGTTTATCATCCCATAATCCTTACAATTCCGTGTGCAAAATGACGTCAGAATACTAACTTAATACCTAATACCACAAAATCGTTGACCACTATTTTCTTTTAACGTATAATACTATTATTCAAATGTAAGCATTTACATGTATGGAGGTAATTTATGTTCACAATAAAGGAAAATCGAGAATTTGATGCACTTGCAATTGGCGAAATACTGCTTAGACTGTCCGCTCCTTCCAATGAACGTATTGTACGTGGTGATACTTTTGAAAAATGCGCTGGTGGCGCTGAACTTAATGTTGTTTCTGGTATATCTATGATGGGGTTACGAACCGGTATTATTTCCAAGGTCCCAAAGAATGATATTGGTACCTATGTAAAGAATCATCTCCGCTTTTGTGGAGTTAGCGACGACTGTCTTGTGTATGATGACACCAAGGATGCTCGTCTTGGTATCTACTTTTATGAAAATGGTGCATATCCAAGAAAATCTTCTGTTTTTTATGATAGAAGACATTCATCGATTAATACAATATCTATCAACGATATTCCTGAAAACACTTTCTCTTCATCAAAACTATTTCATACAAGTGGGATAACACTTGCTCTCTCTGCAGAAACAAGATCTGTTACAATTGATTGCATTAAACGTTTTAAAGAGAATGGTACCGTAATCTCCTTTGATGTGAACTATCGTGCAAATCTATGGGATGAAGCTACAGCAAAGCAATACATTGAGGAAATATTACCTTATGTTGATATTCTCTTTGTTTCCGAAGAAACTTCACGTAGAACCTTTGGTAAAACAGGCACTGTTAAAGAGATTATGAAGTCGTACACCAAGGATTATAATATTTCTATTATTGCTACAACTGCACGTACTATTATAAGTCCTAAAAAACATACTTTTTCATCAATTATCTACAATGCCAAAGAAGATTTGTACTATGAAGAAGCACCATATGAGAAGATTGAAGTAATTGACCGCATTGGTAGTGGTGATGCATATGTTTCTGGAGTTCTCTATGGCTTATTAGCTTATAACGATTGTCAAAAAGCACTTGAAATTGGAAATGCTGCAAGTGCTATTAAAAATACGATTCCTGGAGATCTTCCTTCGACGGACATAAATGAAATTCAAAGAATCATCGCATCTCACAAAAATATTGGTTCACAAAGCGAAATGAATCGTTAGCTACCCTATAAAGTAAAAAAGTATTTTGCTTACAAAAAATGACGATTAATATAGAAAAGTACTTTTGACACACTAATTCTAGTGTACAAATAAGGAGCACTACTCTTAGTTACCGAGTAGTGCTCCTTATTACGCTATGATTCATTTAACTTATTTCAGTAATTGCTGCTCCGCTAATTCAAAGGTTGTTGGTCCAACATTTAAGAATAATTCATGAAACGTTTTATCACTAAAGGAATCACCTAGCTTTTCTTTCATCTTCTCCTTAATATTAGTTAGAGCAATATATCCCATACAATATGGGCCATATGAATTAGGGCTATTTTGTACAACTGATATGAGATAACCACTTAAGATTACATACATAGGCTCATTTTTTGATAGATACTGTGACACATCCTCTAATTGCCATCCTTCGTAATTAACACCGATATCCACTCGAAAAACGAGTCCTAACTCTAATAAACGTTGAAGCTCTAGATATCGTGATTCTTGATCTGATAAGCCCATATATCGATATCCATATTCCTCAATATAGGTAGTCCATCCTTCTAGAAAGCCAACGGACTCAACCCATCCCTTAAATTTACGATAAGTTGATATATCTAAATCCATATGATAACAATAGTTATACAAATGACCTGGAACACCTTCATGAGCCAATGTTTGTATATAACTGCTAGCGCCGGGGGTTAACAGCGTCCCTGCATAAATTGAGTGTAATTCCTGTGTTGAATCAATTGCTTGTGGATAAAAAAGTCCCATAGCAAATCCATTCATCGAACTTGGCATATCTTTCACACCCCATTTAACATTGATGTCTGGGAAATCCTTATATGCATTAGCATTAAGAGTAGATACTACTGTATCGGTATCTGTATATTGTGCAAGCTTTTCAGCAGCAATTATAGCAATATTAGGAGTCTCTTTGATAATAGCGTCTCTTTCGGCAAGCCATTCCGCCACCTTTTGATCCAATACAACTACAGTTTCTTCTGGTGTCAGATCCATATCATTTTCTGACTTTAATAAATAAGAATAATACTTCTTACCTAGTTCTGTTTCATATAACCCCTTGCTCTGTCCTGCCTTATCTGCACAATCCTTCATAGCATCAAGTATTGCTTGGTATCCGGATACAATATATTGCTCTGCAAGATCCTCATTCATATCTTTTAATGCTGCTTTATCTGATTCCGAAATCCAATCCAATTTATCGATTTCATCTTCAAAGGAAGCAATAAACTCACTTGCTCCATTATCAACTACAGCTTTACAAACTTGAGCTACACTACTGGCACGTTCGCTCGTCATAAACAATCCTTGATCAGCTTTTTCACGCTCAAATTGTGCTACCTCTTTCAGGTAATTACCTGCTGCCTCATAAAACTCAAAGTATTTCTTAACATCTTCTATATCCTTCTTCGTATCTCGATTACTTAAAGTTTCAAAGTATCTTGCTGCATGCAAGCCAGTGATTCCAGGTAAAACAATATGATCACCATCTAATGTTGAGAGGGGTTCCTGATAATAGCAACAATCTTTAATCTCGATACGTTCTTCTAAATATGTTTTCAACGTATCATAATCCAATTTCTGTTTCTCTGTTAGGCTATTATAGTCATAAGATGTTAACTTTGCTAAACGTTCTTCACATTGTTTTGTTTCTTTATCAAAATTTTCTTTCCCAGGGCCTACAAGCTTTTTGCTGTAATCTGTAATTCCAAAATTTTGTGGATTTTCAACACTTTGAACATATACAGTCAAATCACTTGTTAAATCCTCACGAAGTAAAGAGTCTAAATACTCATCAAAAGTTAAGTTCTTTTCTTGAATCTCCTGCTCCTTATGTTTGCCCTCCGTATTACTATCTTTCATGCATGCTGATAATGAAAAAATAAGTACGAACGATAAGGACATACTCAAAACTTTCTTAAGAAATTGTTTCATATTGATCTTTTCCTCCCGTTTTTTTTGCCTTTAATTACCATTATACTCATATGAATATTTTTCTCAACATTATGTTATTATTTTAAGAAACTTCTAATCTTATGAATGTCTTTTTTTACATTATCTTGATAATCTTAATAGATTCATTTACAATGATTATAGAAAGTTAATTATATCAAAGGAGCGTTTTATATGTATCATTTCATTATCAATCCGCATTCGAAAACTGGACGAGCAATGAATTACTGGAAAGAGTTATCTAGTATCTTAGACGATCGTAAGATTTTATATACAGCCTATTTTACAAAAAAAAGAAAAGATGCCACCAAAATAGCAGAAAAAATCTGCAAGGATAATGCGGGTGTTAAGAAAATAATAATTGTTGGTGGCGATGGAACCGCAAATGAGGTCATTAATGGACTAGATGATTATAATGAGATACTTTTAGGCTATATCCCTCTTGGCTCTAGTAATGATCTTGCTCGTGGTTTAAAACTTCCGAAGGATCCTAAGGCTGCCCTAGATATCATTCTTAATCCAAAGCAATTCCGATATGTCGACCATGGCACCTTAAAACTTAATGATTCAAAGGAATCCTATCAATTTGCAGTTAGTTCAGGTATCGGTTATGATGCAGCCATCTGTAATGAAGCTTTAACCTCACCATTGAAAAAAGTACTTAATAAATTGCATTTGGGAAAGTTGACTTACATACTAATTGCTGTAAAACAAGTCTTTACCCATAAGCCTTCTGAGGCAGATATTATTATTGATGATCAGCAGCACATTCATGCAAAAAAGTTAATATTTATGACCTCGATGATTCAAAAATATGAAGGTGGTGGCCTACCAATGTGCCCTACCGCAAAAGACGATGATCAAAAATTAACCGTTTGTCTTGTTACTAATATGAAACCAGCTAAAATACTGTTATTCATGCCTTCGATATTTTTTGGAAAGCACACCTCCTTTTCTGGCATTCATATCATTGAATGTAGTAAGATACAGGTGATTACAAGTAAGCCAATGGTTGTTCATACAGATGGAGAAATTGTAGGCTTTCATGACAATTTGACTTTGTCCTGCACACCAACACAGATTCGAATGTTTACAAAATAAGATGATTTTGTATAAGAAAATGGCTGTCGCACTAGCTGAATATTGTATAAAAGAATGAAGGGTGATGGTATTTTTCGGAGTGCCTTACAAGTCCCCACACGCACTTTGTGGGGCTTGTGAGCGTAGCACGTCGAAGAAAATATACCATCACCCTTCATTCTTTATTCATACTGCCCCTAGCGCGACAGCCCCTTTCTTTTTTCATAATCATGAACAGTTGTTCACGTTTGATTCCAGAATTCATTCAAATAACTCGAAATCGAAGCACGGTCTACTATCTCATAATTTTCCCATTCTCGTGGAAAAAGATTTTTATATTGGGGGTTCAAAAAACGCTCATCTAGTAATAGAATGGACCCTTTATCATAAACTGTTCGAATGACACGTCCTGCAGACTGTAATACTTTATTCATACCAGTATATAAGTACGCATGATCGAATCCCGAATTGCTCTTAGCTTCATAGTAATTTCGAAATAATTCACGTTCATTACAAACTTGAGGAAGACCTGTCCCAACAATGACAGCTCCGATCAATCGATCATTCGTTAAGTCAATCCCTTCACTAAATACTCCACCCATAACGCAAAAGCCAACTTTACTTTCTTTCGGCTCATTTACAAACTGAGCTAGAAATTCCTCCCGCTCACTTTCTGACATACTTGACTTTTGCATTACGATCATTGGGATTCGATCAATCGCAAGTTCATAAATCGATGACATCATCTGATAAGATGGAAAGAATACAAAGTAATTACCTATTTTCGCATTTACAAATGCTTCAATATAGTCGACAATCTTAATATACTCGCTCTCACTACGTCGTGTATATTTTGTACTTACATCTTTCCCAATCATCAACAGACGATTCCTTACATCAAATGGAGAAGGGGCATAGACTGCATAATCTTCTTCAACTCCACCAAGCTGCTCTTTGTAATACTGGATTGGCAGTAACGTAGCAGAAAAGAAAACTGAACTTTTTCCTTTATTTAAACAAGTCAGCAAGTTTCGAGATGGATTCATGCATAACAGTTTTACTCGAAATGATTTATCCTCTCCATAATCAGCATAAATAACATAATCTTCATCCAATATATCATGTATTGCTAAAAAGTTTTTTACATCAAAATAGAGATTTGTAACCTCTTCTCTACCTGAAAAATCTCCAAATTCTTTGTTAAATTCTTCAAACTCCGTCATTAGACGCATTAATGGAATAACTAAATCTCCTACTTCTTCTAAAACGATACAGTCATCACATGTTCTTTTGTAACGAAGCAATACTTCATTGCATGCATCTAATCGCTTGGTTAACTTTTTTGATTTATCTTTAATAATTCTTTTTACATCCAAAAAGCTCTGTTTCGTCAGAATCGCACTATACATCTCTCTGGCGCGATCTACCAAATTATGCGCTTCATCGATTAAAAATGCATAATCCTGTTTTTTCTCTTCCATAAAGAATCTTCGAAGATAAACATTCGGATCGAACACATAATTATAATCACAGATAATGGCATCCGACCAAGTGGTGATATCAAGCCCCATCTCAAATGGACAAACACAATGCTTTGCCGCATATTCTTCAATCAACGTTCTAGAAATCTGTGTTTCATTTGTAAGCATATCATAAACAGCATCATTTACACGGTCGAAATGTCCTTTCGCACGCTCACATGTGCTTGGTGAACAATCTGGCTTATCAAGAATACATATTTTCTCTTTTGCAGTAATCGTCACAACCTTCATCTGAAGTCCCATATCTGACATTTTCTGAAAAGTATCCTCAGCAACTGTCCTTGTAATCGTTTTTGCAGTGAGGTAAAACACTTTGGATAATAATCCTTCACCCATTGCTTTTACAGTTGGAAAAATGGTAGATATTGTTTTTCCAACTCCCGTTGGCGCTTCAATGTATAACTTTTTTTCTCTCAAAATTGTACGGTAGACACCAGTAACTAAGTCCTTTTGACCAGGACGATATTCAAAAGGAAAATCAATTCCTTTAATTGATGCATTACGTATTGCCCTCCAATGAAGTTGCCATGAGGCCCATTTACAATACTCGTTCACCAAGTCGTCAAACCACTGCTTTAAGCAATCATATTCCAACAACTCTTCAAATTGTTTGATTGTCTCACTTTCCATATGACAATAGGTTAACTGTATTGCAATCTGTTGTAAATCATTCTGTGTAGCATAAATATATGCATAGCACATAGCCTGTGCCCGATGAATGGAAATCATCTCAGTTAATATGGATAATGGTGCAAATACACACTTAATCTCATCAATTACTACTTTTGTTTCGAACTCTGTAACATTTTTGATGATTCCATCTGCACGACCTTCTATCGTTAATTCGAAATCTAGCCCATCACTTGTCACTGGTACTGAGATGCTTAAAGGCACTTCAGCCTGATACTCTGGTCCCATTCGTTTTTGAATCTTTCGATGAAGGCGACTCCCTTGTTGCATCGCGTCTGCATCTCTTGGATTCACTGAGTTATCTAAATCACCTGACCTTAGAATAAATTCTACTAAGCTACGCACCGATATTTTAATGGTTGTATCTGTTATTAGTATCATATGTCTAAGATCTCCTTTTCTTTCCTACGATCTATTAGTGTAAGTTGGACCAACTCAATATTAAATAATTATATCATTGAGGAAAATAAAGAACAAGTGTTTTGCTTAAGAACAGCCTTGCAATTTCATACAAGTTCTGTTATATTCAAATGGTAACAAGAATATTCACAATATTATGAAAATGAGGAAAAATAGATGGATAAACACGGAGAAAATTGCAACTGCGATGAAGAATTAGAATGCAATACAGTTACATTAACTTTAGAAGATGATACTGAACTTGTATGTGATATCATCTGCATATTCCCATGCCAGGATAAACAATATATTGCATTATTGCCACAGGATGCTGGTGAAGATGGAGAAGTGTTCCTATATCAATTAAAAGAATCAGATGATGGAGAAGATGAATTAATTCATATTGAAGATGATGCTGAATTCGAGGCAGTTTCTGATGCTTTCGATGAATTCTTAGATTCAGAAGAATTCGATGAGATGTTCAGTGACGAGGAAGAGAACGAAGAAGAATAGAAGAAGTTAAGGGTGATGGTATTTTTCGAAGTGCCTCACCCTTCTTTCTTTTATTCATTCTGCCCTTTATGCGACAGCCTCATTGCTCCTTCATTCATGGCATGCTAAGGTTTAGGAGTCTTGTCTTTTATCGTTAGAATCATCTATTCGAATCATTTGATTACTAATGCAAAAATCCAATGCTAATACCTTAGGTATCAAGATCTTATCAAACTTAATCGTAATCTTATTATCTTGTACTTTCTTTACCACCCCTTCTCCATACATTTTGTGTACAATTCTTTGGCCTTCTTTGATCTCATTTTTACTACATAACATCTCTCCAACAAAACGTGAACAAAACAGTTCTTTGTTATATCGTTGTTTTACAGAAAAAACATGAAGCTGTTCCTTTGCACGAGTCATTGCAACATAAAACATCCTTCTCTCTTCTTCCAAATCTTCCACAACAACTGCCTTCTTATGAGGTGTAATTCCTTCATTTGCATCAATAATAAAAACAATTTCGAACTCAAGGCCTTTTGCCGCATGAAAAGTTGTCATCATAACACCATCGACGTCTTTTTGCTTCGTTCTATTTGCTTGCTCGATTAGTCCTTGTCTAAATTCCTCGATATGTTGGAACCAATCCTCATAAGTTTTAAACTCTCGAGCATTCTCTTGTAATTCTCCCAATATATCATAAAGTTCATCTACTTTAATACGACGATAATCTGCATATTCCTTTAGATACTCATCATATCCAATCGCTCGCCTTATATAATTAATTGCCGCAAAAGGGTTGGTTTTTTTCAATAGTGCTAAATCATACTCTAATTTTTCAATTCGTTCTACAACATAGGACTTGTCCTCATAATAATGTTTTAGTGCCTCAAAAGAGACGAGCGGTTCATCAAAACACTCACGCGAGATATAGCGCTTTGGACGATTGATAATCTGCAAAAACTGACCACGTTCTCGGCTTCCAAGTGCAATTCTTATATAGGAAAGGATATCCTTTGCTATCCAGTGTTCATAAATATTTGGTATTGTATCTCTCATCTTAAATGGAATATTATACTCCATCATCTTATTGCATAAAGCACCTGGCTGCGTATTTGTACGATATAATACTGCAATCTGTGAATAAAGATATCCAAGTTTTCGATAAGAATTAATTCCGTCAATCACTGCCTGATTTTCTTCCGGTAAATCTTTAAAGCTCTTAACATCAATCGGCTTTCCTGTTTCCTTCGTTGCCATAATCTCTTTGTGAAATCTTCGTTTATTATTTTCGACAACTCGTAATGCGCCCTCAACAATATTGGCTTTTGAGCGATAATTTCGATCTAAAACTACTTTAGTTGCATTCTTATATATTGTTTCAAATGACAGCATAATCTCAGGTTTTGCTCCGCGAAAACGATAAATGGATTGATCATCATCACCAACGACAAATAGATTATTCTGTGGTTTTGCTAATAGTTGTATAATCTCAAATTGAATCCGATTAATATCCTGAAACTCATCAATTAAAATATACTGATACTTTTTTTGCCACATTGCTAAAATATCTGGTCGCTGTGTTAGTAGTTCATAGCAGAGAACTAGCATATCATCGAAGTCGATCTTATTCATCTCTCGAAGCTTTTTTTCATAATTATGATAAATCTCTGCAAAATTCTCTTCTGAACAATTCATCGAATAGTAATGGGTAATATCCATATTCTCCGACTTAACCAAACTAATTTCTCCTGCTATTCCTTCTAAAAATTCTTTTTCATCTTCTATTTCCAGATGCAGGGATAATACAATTTCACGAAGAACCCGGTATCTTTCCTCCTCCGTAATTATATTTGACGCATTGTAATTATACGCATAGCGTAGGATTTTGAAAAAAACCGCATGAAAGGTACCGAAATTTACACTTGTCTTATTATCACCCATCAAGTGTTCAAATCGCTCCTGCATCTCGCTCGCAGCTGCTTTTGTAAATGTGATAACTAGAATTTGATTGGGATTTATTCCAAACTGTTCAATTAGATATTGGGTACGACGGATAATTACAAGAGTTTTTCCAGATCCAGGCCCCGCTAAAACTAGCATCGGACCTTTATAATGAATAATTGCTTTTTTTTGTGCCTCATTTAACTTAATCATAGCGCTTCCTATCTATTATTCTAATAATGTTATCATAACATATGCGAACCTGAAAAAATAGTCGAAACTCATCCAAACGAAAGCGGGTTGCGTATAATTTCATATCATTTCTTTTTGTAAAATGACGTCAGACAGAACAAAAGTGTGCTTCACACATTCTCACGAGCAACACTTTACAAGCACAGCTTTTGTTCCGCGCCGTAGCGTAGCGTAGTGCGCATCCTGCGGAGCCTTTTTAATATCATAGGAAATTCGGAGGAATTTCCTATGATATTAAAAAGGCTGTTACCTAAGGTAACAGCCCAATAAAACACTTTTATGATAATTTTTCTATCGCAATGCGAATACGACGTAAACTTTCTTCCTTACCAAGAATGCTCATGATCTCATACGCACCACCTGGAGTTGACTGTTTACCAGATACTGCAGTACGAACTGGCCATAAGCCAAGTCCATTCTTAATGCCTTGCTGCGCAATATAACCCATTAATACTGCCTCAATCGAAGGTATGGAATAATCCTCCAATACTTCAAATAAAGGTAATACATCCTGTAATACTTTTAAAGAATTCTCAGAATTAGTTTTCATCTTCTTATGAGTATACATCTCAATATCATACTCAGGAAGCTCCTCAAAGAAATCAATCATCGGAATGATATCTGGGAATACTTCGATTCTTGTTTTAACTAAATCTGCAATAGCCTTTAAATCATAGTCTTTTGTCACTACTTGCTTAATATATGGTAAAGCGTACTCATAATACTTCTCATTATCCATATTCTTGATATATTCGCTATTCATCCAACGAAGTTTATTCATATCAAATACAGAAGGAGACTTATTAATATGGGTATAATCAAATTCCTTAATTAACTCTTCTAAGCTAAAAATTTCCTCATTACTTGAAGGGCTCCATCCTAATAAAGCGATAAAGTTTACGATGGCTTCTGTTACAAAACCTTGCTCTACTAGATCTTCAAAAGAGGAATGTCCGCTTCTCTTTGAAAGTTTTTGATGCTCTTCATTCGTAATTAGTGGACAGTGGATATAGACTGGCTCCTCCCATCCAAATGCCTGATATAGTCTTGTATACTTTGGTGTACTTGATAAATATTCATTACCTCGTACCACATGAGTGATCTCCATTAAATGATCATCGATGACATTTGCAAAATTATAAGTAGGGAAACCATCCGATTTAATTAAAATCATATCATCTAATTCCGAATTGTCTACTGTGATTTCACCATAGATAGCATCTGTAAATGTCGTTGTACCTTCCAAAGGCATATTCTGACGAATAACATAAGGCATTCCAGAAGCGAGGTTTGCTTCGATCTCTTCTTTGCTTAGATGCAAGCAATGTTTATCATATTTGGTAATCTCTTTGCTTTCTTCTCCATCCTCACTAACAGCACTCTTTAAGCTTTCAAGACGTTCTTTCGTGCAAAAGCAGTAATAAGCTTCGCCTTTCTCAATCAACTGTTTTGCGTACTGAAGGTATATCCCTGTCTGTTGTCTTTCACTTTGAACATAAGGGCCAAAGCCTTTATCCTTATCTGGACCTTCATCATGTACAAGACCTGTCATCTCAAGTGTATGATATATAATCTCAGTTGCACCTTCAACATAACGTTCCTGATCTGTATCCTCTATCCTTAAGATGAAATCTCCACCTTCATGCTTTGCAATCAAATATTCATATAGTGCAGTTCTTAAATTACCGACGTGCATTCTTCCTGTTGGGCTAGGTGCATATCTAGTTCTAACTTTACTCATTGTTTTACCCACCTTTTCTTATGATAATCATACCACTTACTATAAAATATCCCTATAAATCTGTCAAGTTTCCCTTCCCAAGGAAAGGTACAATAGGACACTATTCAACTTATTCATGTTTCAGCGATTACTTTATACATTTCCATATAAATCGTTTAGAATAGTAGAGTAATCTCCAAAGTAACCACTACTTAACATAAAAGAAAACATTAATAAGATTACTAGTATCATTACCATTGTAGCCCTTGCCCAACTTTTCTTTGTAGGTGCTGTATTCGCACCAAATCCCCAAGAAAATAACAATACTAAGAATAATATAAATCCAACCACAGGTATAAATGGTAATGCATAAATAACAATCCAATTACCAAATGTCATTGGCTCATTACTTCCTGAAAAAAATCGGAACACACCTAATGGAACTGCTTGATTGACTTTTTGTCCTGACATTTCACGATTCACATTTTGATATGTTTGCTCTGTTTCTGATACTCTACTACGATCAAATGGAATGTTGCTCTCCATAGAGTGATTTATGTCTCCATTCATTCCAGAATTCAGAGAATCCTCAGCAACTTTATTATCTGTCCCAGGACGGAATGATGCTCCACAATACTCACAGAAGTTTGCTTCTTCATTTGTAATCGTTCTTCCACATACTTTACAAATCATAAGTAATCTATCCCCATTTCTTAAATTCTATCCACATTGTAATCATAATAAGAAGTATAACATCTTTTCTCATTTTCGCAACTGAAATTATTATTAAAAACTAGGAAATTCGATGAACTTTGAGGGTGTCAAAAGTACTTTTCTATAACTTGATTTGTCATTTTGTGCAGAGATAAACTTGCTAAATGGGATGACAAACATAATTTAGGAGCATACTGTTATGAAGTCGTCGGTACTTGGGGCCTGTAATTTAGGCCCTTACGTACCGTTACGACTTCATTCAAGCGAAAGCGTGTTGCGGATAAATTATGTTTGTCATCCCATACTCATAACATTTCTTTGTGCAAAATGACGTCAGGCTTCTATCTTAAGGACTTTTGACACCTGATATTACATAAAAAAGAGTGGTAGACATTCGTCACCACTCTTTTTCACTTGATCTTATATATCATCGTTTATAAGAAAGAATCAATCCTATCTTATAAAATAATCTTTCTTGGGCACTTTTCTGCACACTTTCCACACATTGTACACTTCGAATAATCAATGTGAGCAAGATTGTTTTCAACCGTAATTGCACCAGTCTCACAAACTTTTGTACAAAGCATACAGCCGATACATCCAACACTACATCCAGCGTTAACGTCTTTACCTTTGTCCTTGGAAGAACATTGTACTTTATAGTCTGCACTTGCTGGAACAAGTTCGATTAGGTTTTTTGGACACTCAGTGATACATTTACCACAAGCAACACACTTCTCTTTATCAACAACTGCAATACCATTAACAATGTGAATTGCATCAAACTCACATACTCTTACACAGCTACCGTAACCCATACATCCATAGGTACAAACTTTTTCGCCACTTCCAGGAATCAAAGCCATCTTCTTACAATCGGCAATACCGTGATAATTATATTTGATATTCGTCTTATCGCAACTGCCATAACACTTTACAAATGCGACTTCACGCTCTTTTACTTCTGGTTTTTTACCCATTACTTCACCGATTTGCTCATGAATCGAACTGCTAGCGACTGGACACCCATTTACTGGAGCTTCGCCTGATGCAATTGCCTTAGCTAAGCCATCACAACCTGCATATCCACAACCACCACAGTTGTTACCTGGTAATAACTCACGTACCTGGACTTCTCTTTCATCCACCGGTACCTGGAATATCTTCGCAGCAACACCAAGTAAAACACCAATGATTAAACCAGCAATACCAACCACTGCGCCTGCAGTGATAATTCCACTTACACTAAAGGCAAGAATTCCAATATTCATCATCAAAACTCCTCCATTCTATAACAATCCGGCAAAGCCCATAAATGCGATGGACATAAGACCGGCTGTAATTAATACAATAGGGGAACCTTGGAACGCTTTTGTAATTTTGTTGTGTTCGATACGTTCACGTATACCAGCCATAATTACAATTGCGATTAGGAATCCAACTGCAGTTGAAAATCCATAAGCAACACTTGTCACAAAATCATTACCCTTTTGTACGTTTGTAACAGAAACACCAAGTACAGCACAGTTTGTAGTAATTAATGGCAAGTAAACACCAAGTGCACTGTATAACCCTGGGCTGTATTTCTTCAAAAACATCTCAATAAACTGAACTAATGCTGCAATCACCAAAATGAATACGATTGTTTGCATATAAGTTAATCCAATAAATTCTAAAAACTTATAGATTAGACTAGTTAATGCACTAGCAACTGTGATAACGAAAACTACAGCACTACCCATACCAGCAGCGGTACCTGTTTTCTTAGATACACCAAGGAATGGACATAAGCCAAGGAATTGACTTAGTACGACATTATTTACAAGTGCTGCAGAGATGACCACGATTAATAACTCTTTTATACCCATCTAAATCTTTTCCTCCTTATCTGTTTTCTTTTTGATCTAAGTTCACATTAGCTGCTTTTTCTTCGGCTACCTTTTTCGCTGCTTCTGCTTTTGCTATAGCAGCAGCTTTTGCATCCTCTTCTTTTTTCTGCTCAAGTATTCCGTGATTTTCGGCACATGCAGAACCAGAACAAGAAGAACAGTTACCTCCACATGCTAGCTCTGATTTTTCTGGAACATTCGTTGCAGACTTTAACTTTAACTTATTCTGAATTGCAGTCAACAGAGCAAGTGTGAAGAGTGCACCAGGAGCAAGAACAAAGATTGCCATTGGTTCATACCAACTAGGAGCAACATTGAAACCAAAGATTGTACCAGCACCAACTAACTCACGGAATGCACCAATACAAGTCAAACCAAGCGTAAAACCAAGTCCCATACCAATACCATCAAAGATAGATGGAAGAACTGGGTTTTTGGAAGCATAAGCTTCTGCACGACCTAAGATAATACAGTTAACAACGATAAGGGGAATATAAATACCTAAAGAATCATTTAGAGAAGGAATGTAAGCCTTCAATAAAAACTCAACAATTGTAACAAAGGAAGCTACTACTACTATAAATGCAGGCATTCTTACCTTATCTGGAATCACTTTACGTAGCATAGAAATTAACATATTGGACATAATTAATACAACTGTAGTTGTCAATCCCATACCAGCGCCATTAATAGCTGATGTTGTAACCGCAAGCGTCGGACACATACCAAGCATAAGAACGAACGTCGGATTTTCTTTTATAATACCGTTATAAACACGTTCCAAACACTTATTCACTTACAACACCTCCAATACCTTCCTTTAATAATTCATTGGCAAAAGCTAAACCGGCATTTACTGTATCTGTAACTGCTGTACTAGTAACTGTCGCACCACTGATTGCATTAATTTCGGAATCATCTGCTTTTGCCTGACCATTCTTAATTAAAGTAAATGCATCTGTATTCACTTCAGAGAATTGACCTTTGAATGCATCATCGGTTGCTTTTGAACCAAGACCACTTGTTTCAGAAATCTCTAAGATTTCAATTTTTGTTAAAGTTCCGTCTGCTTTTACACCAAGTGAAAACTTAATATCTCCACCAAAGCCTGCATTAGATGTAATTGTCATAACGTAGCCAATTGCATTACCACTTGCATCTTTTGCAATGCATACTTCATCCAAAGTAGTTTGGTTGAAACCATTTTGTGAAAAGAACTCACCTGCTTCGGCAACTTTATTTTTTAATTCTTCGTTCGTATCATCAACTAAAGCTGCCTCTGAATAAACCGCGGCATATGCTTCTGCTTTCGCTTTTGCAGCTGCCTTTGCAATAGGACCTTTTGTAATTTCATATACAAAACCAAGAGCAATCGCAGCAACTAATGTTATAACAAATAATACTACTGCATCATTAATCAACGTTGATTTCTGTTTCGTGTTTGATTTTGAATCCACGCTTTTTACCTCCTATTCCAAACGCTCTAGGAAGCGTTATTTTTTCAATCAATGGAACTAATAAATTACAGAAAATTATCGCATAAGAAACACCTTCTGCAGTTTTACCCCAGAGACGGAAAATTGCAGTTAAACAACCAAGACATACACCAAATACGATTTGTCCAATTGGTGTAATCGGTGAAGTCACATAATCCGTTGCCATAAAGAAAGCACCAAGGATTAATCCACCACCAAGAATGTGTGCTAAAACATAGTTTATATCAAATCCTTGTTTACTAAGTGCAGAATAGATTGATACAAATATCGCCAAAGATCCAATATAAGTTAAAGGAATGCGTAAAGAGATTACTTTGCGATATACAAGATAAATTGCACCAATTAGTAGCATCATTGCACTTGTTTCCCCAATGACACCGCCAGTATAGCCAAAGAACATATCCAATATACTTGGAATTGCTTCTTTACCTTCCTTGATCACTGCTAATGGCGTAGCACCAGTAATACCATCTAATCCTGCTGCACCATAGTTAAATAAATATAAGGCTTCATTAGATGCTTTCGATGTAGCAAATGCTTCTACACCAAAAGACGTCATATGACCTAAGAAACAAATACTTAAGAAACATCTAGCAGCTAATGCAGGATTCATAAAGTTCTGACCTAAACCGCCATAAAGCATCTTAACTACAATAATCGCAAATGCACCACCGATTACTGGCATCCATACAGGAGCGTTAGCTGGTATATTCATACCAAGTAATAAACCGGTAACTAATGCAGAACATTCATATGGATGTTCTGGCACTTTCATAAATTTCTCATATAAGAATTCTGCTACAACACAGGAAGTAACAGATACTAAGAGAATAAGAAAAGCTTGAAACCCAAACTGGTATACACCAAAGATACTAGCTGGCATCAATGCGATTGCAACATCTCTCATAATCTGCGCTGTAGTAACACCACTACGGACGTGTGGTGAAGCAGAGACATTATACATACCTTTCAAAGATTCCACCTCTTTCGCTTTAATTAAATACTATTTCACCTTTTTTCTTTCATCAAGAATAGAACGTCTTGTCTGCTTGAATGCCTGAGTTAATGGAATACCTGCTGGACATACGTACGTACAGCATCCACACTCATAGCATTCCATACCATTCAGTTTCTCAAATCCCTCATTATCGAAACGAAGAGCACACTCTACCATCTTTTGAGGTACTAATAAACTTGGGCATGCTTTTACACAACTACCACAATGAATACAATTTGTCTGTGGCATTTCTGCAACTTCATCCTTTTTAAATGCTAAAAGTGCACTAGAGATTTTAGTTACAGGTACATCTAAACTATAAATGGCTAGTCCCATCATTGGTCCACCAGAAATCAACTTCTCTGGAGTCTCAGCAAAACCACCTACAGCATCTACTAACTCACTATAATGAGTACCAGTTCGTACGACGAAATTTTTCGAATCTTTTACTACATCTCCACCTACCGTAAGAACACGTCGGATCAATGGAGTTGATTCAGCAACAGCCATATAGACAGAAATAACAGTATCAACATTATTCACAATGCAACCAACATCTACAGGAAGCATAGTTGAATTCATCTTCTTTCCTGTTGTTGCATAGACTAAATGGCGCTCGGCACCTTCTGGATACTTGGTCTTAAGCACTTTAACTGTAATATGCTTTTCTTTATTTGATAAATTTTTTAAAACCTTAATAGCTTCTGGCTTGTTATCTTCGATTGCAATAATTCCCTTTGCATTAGGAAATAAAGAAAGTATGATTTTAAGTCCACCAATTAATTTTTCTGGCTGCTCAATCATCATACGGTAATCACTTGTTAAATATGGTTCACATTCCGAACCATTCACAATGATATTTCTTATTGCTGTATCATCTTTAGGAGTTAGTTTAATATGAGTAGGAAAACCAGCACCACCCATTCCAACAATTCCTGCTTCTTTGATGATTTCGCGAATTTCTTTCTTTGATAACTTTGTATAATCTCTTTTTGTTCCCATACCTTCAATTGTCGTATATTCATTGTCATTTTCAACAACAATTGACTCTACCATAGTACCTGCTACCGTTAGTCTAGGTTCTACTGCTTTCACAGTACCAGAAACAGAACTGATCACACATGCAGATACAAATCCACCTGCTTCACCAATCTTCTGGCCAACTAAAACCTTGTCCCCTTTCTTGACAATTGGCTTAGCCGGCACACCAATGTGCTGAATCATTGGATATACCAAGTCTCCCTTTGGTAATAAAATCGTGGTAGGTTTATCTTGCGACCATTCTTTTCCCTCATAAGGATGAATACCGCCCTTAAACGTTCCTCCCATGTCTTTTCCCTCTTTCTCTCTAATTTAAGACTCTTGAAGCCTAGTTACATTTTTAACGCACAAAATGGCGCCTAATCTTAGTGAATTTACGCGCTCCATTACATAATAACATATAATTCTATTTTTTTAAATTGTATATTTCAATAAATTAGTTGAAAATTATATCCATATTTGTCGAACACTGCAATCTACCCACCAAAGTTTACTCTTTATGCAATAAACGATTATAACTTTAGCGGTTTCTTAATTTGCAGAATTTGTTATACATTATGTAAAAGAAGTAATATAGATAAAATAAAAACGAAAAGTCAAAACAATTCGCTTATTTTAGGCCCTTACATACCGTTACGAACTTCATTCAAGCGAAAGCGTGTTGCGGATAAATTATGTTTGCCATCCCATACTCATAACATTTCTTTGCACAAAATGACGTCAATTACAGAACAAAAGTGTGCTTCGCACACTCTCACGAGCAACACATTACAAGCACAGCTTTTGTAACGCGCCGTAGCGTAGTGCGCATCCTGCGGAGCATTTTTTATATATTAGGAAATTCAGAGAAATTTCCTAATATGTAAAAAAAGACAGGAGTTTTCTCCTGCCTTTACTTCTTCTCTTAGTACCCCTGTACTGATTTCCCTTTATGTAAATACTTCTCCTTCGTTGCTAAGCCCCCTCGGATATGCCTCTCCGACTTATTCAAATCCAAAACCACGCGTGCTCGATCTGCGAGGGAGGGATTGACTTGCAATAAACGTTCAGTTACATCCTTATGAACTGTTGACTTGGAAATTCCGAACTGCCTAGCGGTTTGACGGACTGTTGCATTATTTTCAATAATATATGCAGCAATCTCTGCAGCACGTTCCTCGATCTGTTTATGCTTAAACAAATTGGAGCCTTTCATGAAGTTCCACCTGTAATACTTGTTTTTATAATTTATTCGAAGGTATTACAATTTATGCTTAAGTCAGTAAAAAGACCAATGGATTACTGTATATACTTCCTAATCTTTTTCCAATATTTCACCATGAACTCTTCATATGCAAAATCATACAGAACGAGCGCTATCTGACCACCTAAAAAAAATCCAATATACATCCAAACTTCTAGTTCCCCTGGGTAGATTAACTTAGTAGCAAAGATTAGTATTGGTAAGTATCCTACATTAAACACAACCAGTTTAATCGTCCATAATAATTTCTTTCGTGGCTTAATTGATATCTCATTATGTTCTAGAGTTGCTAACTTTTTTAGATCTCTTTGTACTAAACTCGAAGTGATTACTTCCATAATTAGAAGATAGGCTGCCATTGCTGCAAAGGTTAAGCAGTAAATCTTGTTTGGTGCTAAAATGAGTGATAGCAAAACACTTGCCAAATAAAAAGCAATACCATACCCAATCGTAGTTTCTAGCACAGAAACACCAACTAGATAAGAACCTGCTGCCAAGAAAAAGAGTGTTCCTGTTTCAATAACCGAGCTTAAAATCGTACAAAGAACAGTAATAGCTAACATTAGTCCTAAAAAAGCTACTCGTTTCGTGCTTACATGCATGCGCACAAATCGCCTCCCATACACTCACAACATGTATCTGCAATACACAAATTACAACACATATCTGATGCATCCATACCACCACGTCCATATCCAGTTCCCATTGTATTATAGCGTTGACCGCCATAAGATAACTGGTTTACAAGGTTTTTGTATTGAATATTACCAGGATCCATCGATAAGGCTGTATTGGCATGATTTACTGCAATCATGTTGTTACCTACTCCCAAATTAGCAATTGCACTATAATAATACCATCTTGCTGTGCGGTTATTAATCTGTGCTAAGACAGATAACGCCTCGTTAAAACGTTTTTCATTGATAAAGTTTGCTACCTGATATAACTCACCAGTCTCACTGTATGTTTGGTTATAATAAGAGCCAGAGGATTTTGAAAATCCTCCATTCTGGCGTTCGTTGATAATAGCATCATACGCTTCTTGTACTTCTTTAAACTTTTCTTCTGCTAAGCTTGCCAAAGGATTATCAACATATGAGTCCGGATGATACTTTCTACTTAACTCACGATAAGCCCTTTTTACTTCATCATCTGTTGCTGTCCTTGAAATACCAAGAACTTGATATGGATCTTGTGACATAATTATATTTCCTCTCTCTTCTCTTCCAGTTTGTTCTGTTTATCATCATACTTTTTCCATACACCAGCATAAAGGATATTGCGAAGAAGCTCTACATCCCATATTAGAGGCAGTTTCTCAAATTCTCTTGTGCATTCTGCCATCATATTAGTTAATATCTGCTTCACGGTATTCTCAAACTCATCTTGTCTCGCAATGAAAACAAACGGATTATAGCTATTTGATTTCATATCTTCTTCTAAATCATCATAAGCGTCTATTAAATATATAAATTTACCTAAATAAAACCCAATGTTGCGAAGCGTATCTTCCCATATGTCCTTTTTATAAACAAACAGTTCTCCCATCAATTCTCCAAATGGTCGGCTAATCTCATCAACTGTTTGCTCGTTTTGCTTTTCTAATTCTGCAAGCTTAGCTAAGGAAGAACGTATCACTTCACATTGGCGTGGATATTTCTTTTCTATCTTTTTATATCGTCGCTTTAAAAGCTTTGCTCCACTGAAACCTATTACACTCTTATCATCAAACCAATCATCCAACAGCTTATGATACGTTAATGCTATGTTCATATCAGCCGCATAGTCGCTCATCTCATTCGTAATCATCCAATGTTTCGTTGTAGGGTGTGCAAGGCAACGCTTTTTTGCTTGTGTAACATTGCTTTCATATAAGGAAGTTAAAAGGATGATAAGAAATGTCATGTCATATGTTAACGTCATCTGACCAAATCGCCCGTAGTTTTTCTTTAATTGGTGACATAACCCGCAATAATATGCTTTATATTTGTAATACTCCTTAACCTTAAGCTCCTGCTTGTTAATATTTACATAACCAAACATTAGCTCCTCCTTTTATTCAAACTTCTGACTAAGCACATTATATCAGTTAAATCACCAATTCGCATTATATAATTCAGATTTTAATAATATTTTAAGACATTAATTGCTTTTTCCATTCTTCCTCTTTAAAACCAAGCAATACCCCATCTTCCATTACTAAAATTGGCCGTTTTACTAGCATACCGTCACTTGCTAGACATTCTAACAATTCTTCCTCTGTCATTATCTTAACCTTCTCCTTTAAGTTCATCTCGCGATATAAGACTCCACTTGTATTAAAGAATTTTAAGAGCGATAAATTGCTTTTATCCTTCCATGACTTTAATTCTTCTTTTGTTGGTGGTTCTTCTTTGATATCTTTTGAATCAAATGCAATATTTCTATCACTTAACCATTTTTTCGCTTTTTGACATGTTGAGCACTTTGAGTACCCATAAAATAAATACGCCATAAATTATTACCTCCGATGTAACATAAATCTTTCATGAAACAATCCCAAGATTATCACATAGATTATACTAAATGAATTTAATAGGATATTTTCATTATGAATCAAACGCACAAAACTTATCCATTTCAATTATTGCCTCTTCCTTATCCAAAATCCAGTTTAAGTCCAAATATTAGTGAAGAAACCTTGTCTTTTCACCACGATAAGCATTTAAAAACTTATGTTGATAATTTAAATAAAATTTTAGAGCCGTACCCAATGTATCATTCTTGGACTTTGGAAGCTCTTGTCACATATTATCATATATTACCTCATGACATCCAGACACCAATTCGTAATAATGCTGGTGGTGTATATAATCATGATTTATATTTCTCGACATTAAAACCAGTGTCGGATTACTTGCTTAATACACTTGATTTATCTCATAATACTACAAGTCATTGTTATGATTCCTCGCCAAATGAATTCTATATTCGGTTTCGCCAAACCTTTCACAGTTATCAAGATTTTAAGACTTCATTTAAAGCTAGTGCATTAAGTGTGTTCGGCTCAGGTTATGCTTGGTTAGTAGCAAATAGAAATCAAGAATTACTTATTGTAACAACCCCAAACCAAGACACCCCACTTACACAAGACCTTCGCCCCTTACTGACAATTGATGTATGGGAGCATGCATACTATTTAGATTACCAAAATCGCAGACAGGAATATGTCGACCATTGGTTTGAGCTCATTAATTGGGATGTAGTTACACATAACTGGGGACGCTACTAACATGTACGTCCCCCAACTATCTGAATAACTAATTCATAATTGAATTATCACGTAAAAAACGTAACACTTTTTCCTCGAGTAAGGCTTTTTCTACTACCTCACGTCCACCATTTTGCTCTACTAATGCCTCACTTGACTCATATCCATAGTTTAAAGCCGCCTCTTCAATTAGATTTAAATACTCTTCATTTGTAAGCTCGATTCCTTCCACCTTCGCTATTTCTGCTAAAACATAACTTTCTTTTACATAAAGTTCAGCAAAATATTTTACTTCCTTATCGAATTCATCCATGGTCATACCAAAAGATGAAGTTACAAATGACTCTAGATCTAAATCATAATAGGATGCTGCTGACTTATAGGTTTCAAGCATCTCTTCTTCCTTTGCATTGATCTCACTTTGGTTTACTGAGTGAAAGGTTGAATTTTCTACAATCTGTTCTAATATTTGATCATCAATTGCACTTTGATACTCATATTCCTTATTCTCCTGTAGTCCTTCATACAGGTATTCATTATATTCATCCGTTGTATTGTACTCTGTATTATAAGCAACAAATTCATCCGTATATTCTCTTATACCAATTTCCTTTATCGTTACTGTAAATTCCGCATCTTTTCCTATAATATCTGATTGTGGAAACGATTCAGGGATGGTCACCTTAACTGTAACCGTCTCACCGACCTTTTTTCCCACTAACTGAGCATCAAAACCTTCTATGAATTCATCTGATCCAATATGAAGCTCATAATCCTTTACCGTACTATAGTCAAATTCTTTTCCATCTACTAGACCAATATAATCAACGATTACAAAATCTCCATCCTCAACGATATCACGATTCGTAACAGGTAACATATCAGATTCATACTGAACAAAGTTAAGAACTTCCTGCTCAATATCTTCTTCCGTGATATCATTCTCCGAAACCGTTACCGACAATCCCTTATACTCACCAAGTGTAAGCTCAAATTCTTTTTTACGACCATGAAGTAGAAAAATCAATCCTGTAATCACGATTGCTGCTAAGATTACCAATAGAAGAATAACTCTCTTTTGGGATATTTTCTTAGAAACTCGTTTTTTTGCTACATTAATTGTATCTGATTCTTGTTTCATTTGCTCTTCCTTTTGATTCATAACTTCCCCCTTTTGCAACGCCTTATTCTTTATGGAAATCATAAGAAACACACCTTCAAAATGAAAGGACCATTGCAAAATATGTTAAACATTGAAACCTCTTCAATGTATTCTCTTGCAACAGTCCCTTTTATTCTATTCTAGATACCACAAGTGTATTCTTTTTCTATTCTTATATTTTAATTCAGAATAGACTATGAAAAGCAATTATTCTGTTTTAACAATTGCAGAATCAAGAACAATAGCTTTTGCCTTATCTAATGTAGCAGATTCCCTAACAACTTCATCTCCACCCATATCAGTAATAAACTGTTCCTTATCTGTATATCCATAATCAGTCATGTAATTAGCAACTGTCTCATCATACTCTTCATCCGATAAAGTAACATTTTCTGCTTTAATAATTTCTTCAAGTAGATATCTCTGACGGACATTAAATTCTGATGCTTTCGACATTTCTGTATTAAACTCCTCTAATGACATTCCACCAAAAGAGTAATACACATAGCTTTCCATATCCATTCCATACATCTCTGCGGCATTTTGATAATCACTCGTCATCTGTGCTGTGAATTCATCAATTTCAGATTGATTTAGCCCAGTAAATGTTGCATTGTCAATTGCCTTTTGCATAATGTTAATAATTTTTTGATTATTCGCACTGTATTCTTTAGATGATTTTATACTAGTCTTAATAAACTCTTTATATTCATCAACTGTTTTATTACCATTTCTATCATTTGCAGCAATCACTGCATCAGAAATTGGTTCTTTTTCACCACTGTCAATAAAATTAATGGTTACTGTAAACACTGCATCTTTTCCAGCTACATCCGTACTGCTGTAATCTACTGGGAAAGTACATTGAACATCAACTGTATCCCCCACATTTTTTCCAACAAGACCCGACTCAAAACCTTCAATAAACTGACCTGATCCAATTGTTAGAGATGCCCCTGCATCAGTACCGCCAGTAAATGCCTCACCGTCAATTTTCCCAACATAATCAATATTTACAATATCACCCTCTTCAACTACCTTCTTATCAGATGGAATAGGGGTTCCATATACATTATTAAAGGCATCTAGTTGTGCCTGAATTTCTTCGTCCGTCACTTCAATCGACATCATTGTAACTTCAAGTCCTTTGTATTGCCCAAGTTCCACTGATACATTACTTTTTTCAGCCTCTCCTGTTGCTTCTGGTGTTGCTTCTGGTGTTGCCTCTCCTGTTGCTTCTGGCGTTGCTTCTCCTGATACGCTAGGTGTTCCTGTCGCACCTTGAGTGCCAAACGTTTTTTTATTATCACACGCAGTCAATGATAATACTAAACATAAACATGTACCAAGTAACAATGATCTCTTTCTCATATGATTCCCTCTCTAATCTTAACAGCTACTTATGATTGTGTAGCGAGTTATTTATATATTTATCTACGTAACAATATAGACAGATAGACTCTTTCTTTATAACATACTTTACAAAAAAAATAAAGCCTTTCAGAAAAGTTCATACAAAGTTCAATCTTTTTGAAAGGCTCTACCTTTTTTATTTTAATCTTAATAACTCAGTATATGCTAATAAAAATGGGCCAACCCCTTTTGCATCATCCTGCACAATTGGTTCTGACATATAGTATTCATACGTTCCGTCACGCATATCTTTACCGCCAAGACCAGCTACTAAACAAATACCACCAAGACTCATCTTACCTTCTTCGGTAGAAAGATACTTCTCACAAATTCCATCCATCGCTTTCTTTGCGTACTGGCGATAGTGATCTGGCAAGAAACCAAGACGTACTCCTTTTAAAATACCATAAGCCATAATGGAACTACCACTTGTCTCAAGATAATTCTTCTCGCGACCACCCATGTTAACTACCTGATACCACATGCCACTTTCATCTTGGTATTTTAACATGCTTTCAATTAATTCAATAAATATGTTCTTTAATTTTTCATACTCCTCTTCATAACCTACTGGATCACATTTATCTAGCGTATCAAGTAACGCCATTGTATACCAACCAAGAGCTCTTAACCAGAAGTTCTTTGACAAGCCTGTTTCCTTATCACACCAAAACATCTCACGGGAAGAATCATATGCATGATAATATAAACCTGTTTCTTTATCTCTCAATAAATCATATACATTAAAGAATTGACGAAAAATATCTGAATAATTCTTCTTATGGTGAAATCTCGTTTCATATTCCATATAAAAAGGCTGTCCCATATAAAGACCGTCTAACCATATTTGATGCGGATAAATTAGTTTATGCCAAAAGTTTCCCTCTTTTGTTCTTGGCTGCTTACACACTTGTTCATATACATGGTCAATTGCCTTACGATATTTCTCTTTTCCAGTTAGATCATATAGCTCAAATAATGTCTTTCCCGCATTAACATCATCGATATTGAACTTTTCGATATGATATCCATCAATCGTACCATCTTCTCTGACACGATAATCTATGAATGCATCCGCAAAATCGAAATACTTTTTGTCCTTTGTAATGGCATACATCTCAAGAACTGCTTTGATCATGCATCCATCAATGTAATTCCACTCTGATTTTAAACCTTGCTTTAATTTTTCAATATTCCACATTGGGCGTTCAGGTGTACTCTTATCAAGTAACTCATTAATATATTTTACAATTATGTCCACGCAATATCCTCCTAGTATGTTATGTAAAACATAAATATTATAAGTACCTAATTATATCATGGTAAGAGCTTACATTCAACATAAAAGCAACTTCATTCAAAGCAGACTGCACAAAACTTGCGATTAAACTTCCTCAATATATGTAACGCCTTCGGCTTTACTTAATACTTCTAGTATTTCTACATGATTTCGTTTAACTAGAGAGCGCATCGTAACCAATATTCCTATCCTCTCGTCTGACATTAATTTATCATGGTTAATATCCATGTCACTCACCTTTAATTCGTTTTCTTTCACATATTGAAGGAAACCTGCTAGTACGCTAAGACTCGATAATTCTACATATAAATTCACTATTTTAGCGGAAGACATCACTTTGTCATCAACATTTTGTAATGCAGCAACAATGATAAATGTTAAGATACAACCAATCACCGCTCCACTGTAAAATCCAACTCCAATTGCAAGTCCGACACAAGCTACTGCCCATAACCCAGCTGCTGTTGTCAGTCCACGAACTTTGTTTCTTCCTGTAACAATGATAGTTCCTGCACCAAGAAAACCAATTCCACTAATCACTTGAGCTCCCAAACGTGCTGGGTCTATTTGTGGATATTGTTTTATCATGTATTGATTCGTTATCATAACTAGGGTTGCCCCCATGCAAACAAGCATATAGGTACGAAAACCAGCTGGGTGCCTTTTTCTACCCCGCTCGATTCCAAGAATACCGCCACATAAAATTGCTAATAACAATCGTGTTGTTATGGAAATTAAATTAATCTCATAAAATACTTCAGGTAGCTTCATAAATATCCTCCCTTTCATCATGAAATATTTTTATTATATTATACCTTATAAATGCCGAATTCTCAATTCTTAAAGTACTTCTTTGATGATTTATTGCTTCCTTTCACTTCTCAACATTTCCTACTTTTATAATGGATGAATTCCCTAATTCAATCTAATTATATTTATTATTTTGACAAATCAGCCAATATGCATTTTTTTCAGAATAGTTTCATCTTTATATCAAAATAATTTTCTAAAAAAATATTTAATTTTGTCTATAAAATATGTGTACAAATGATTGACAAGTAAGTAAAATACCCCTATAATTGAATTAGTATAATAACTAAACTAATAACTAGAAAGTTCGACAGATGGGTCTATGTTATGAATTAACACGCAAAGAAAGGTAGGATTTATAAGATGAATAATATTCCTAATATCAAGTTAGGTATCGCTTCCGTAAGTCGTGACTGCTTCCCAATGGTATTATCCGCAAGCAGACGTGCTGCTGTTGTAGCTGCATACCGTAAAAAAGGATTAGAAGTTGTTGAATGTCCAATTACAATGGAGAATGAACTACATATGATGGACGCATTAGCTTTCTTAAAAGAAGAAAAATGTAATGCTTTAGTAATCTATCTTGGAAACTTTGGACCAGAAACAACAGAAACTTTACTAGCTAAATATTTTGATGGACCAGTAATGTTCGTTGGTGCTGCAGAAGAATCTACTGGAATCTTAGCTGACAAACGTGGTGATGCATATTGTGGTATGTTAAATGCTAGCTACAACTTAAAGTTAAGAAATATCAAAGCATACATACCTGAGAATCCAGTTGGAACGCCAGACGAAATTGCTGACCGTATGGAAGAATTCCTTCCAATCGCACGTGCAATCGTTGGTCTTAATAACTTAAAGATTATCGCATTTGGACCTCGTCCTCAGGACTTCTTAGCTTGTAATGCACCAATCAAACAACTTTACAATTTAGGTCTTGAAATCGAAGAAAACTCTGAGTTAGATTTATATGCTGCATTTAATGCACATGCTAACGATGAAAGAATTCCAGCAGTTATCGCCGATATGGAAAATGAATTAGGCGCTGGTAACAAGATGCCTGGTATTCTTCCAAAGCTTGCTCAGTATGAATTGACATTACTTGATTGGTTAAAAGATCATAAGGGTTCTAGAGAATACGTTGTATTTGCTAACAAATGTTGGCCTAGTTTCCAGACTCAGTTTGGTTTCGTACCATGTTATGTAAACAGTCGTTTAACTGCGAAAGGTATTGCTGTATCTTGCGAAGTTGATATCTATGGTGCAGTTAGTGAATATATTGGAACTTGCGTAAGTGAAGATGCTGTAACATTACTTGATATTAATAATACAGTACCAGCTGACTTATACAATGCAGATATTAAAGGTAAATATGATTACCAGTTAAATGATACATTCATGGGCTTCCACTGTGGTAATACAGCTATATGCAAATTATCCTCTGGTACTATGAAGAATCAAAAGATTATGGCTAGAAGTCTTGAACCAGATCAAGAGCCTAATATCACAAGAGGTACTCTTGAAGGCGATATCGCACCAGGTGCTATCACATTCTATCGTCTACAATCAACAGCAGACGCTCTACTTCGTGCATATGTTGTTGAGGGCGAAGTATTACCAGTTGCAACTCACTCCTTCGGCTCTATCGGTATTTTTGCAGTTAAAGAGATGAATCGCTTCTACCGTCATATCTTGATTGAGAAAAACTATCCTCATCACGGAGCTGTTGCATTTGGCCATTATGGAAAGATTATGTATGAAATCTTTAAGTATCTTGGAGTAACAGATATCGGATTTAATCAGCCAAAGGGTATGTTATATCCTTCTGAAAACCCATTTTGTTAATTTTTCTTTTTTCTTATAATATAGAAAAGCAGTTGCAAATTTTGTTTGCAACTGCTTTTTTTTTCACAACTTTATTAGCGTTTGTGATTTCACTTCCTATCCTGAAGAAAGAGTTCACATGTATATTTTCGAAGGCCTTACAAGTTCCACACGCTCTTTGTGAGCTTGTGAGCATAGCGCGCCGTAGAAAATATATATGTGAACTCTTTCTTCTTCATAGCAAAAAATCACAAACGCTCTTCCTCATTTTTATCTCTTGCTAAATCAACCAATTCAATCCAGTCTGCATATTCAAACCAGTTAATCGTAGGTTTATACTCCTTTGCAAATACAACTCTTGTAACCCCTGAATTAATGATTACTTTTTGGCATTCAGGACATGGAGTATGTGTTACATATAGCGTTGCGTCTTGTCGATCTTCTGGTGAAACTTCCATTAAACAATTAACTTCCGCATGAATTGTTCTAACACAATGATTATTGCTCATAAAGCAGCCCTCATCTTGACAATGAGGTAATCCCTTCGGACTGCCATTATAACCTGTTCCTTTAATTCTCTTATTCTTTACTAGCAACGATCCTACATGCAATCTTTCACATGTGCTACGCTCCGCAACTTCAAATGCAATGTCCATGAAATAGTTATCCCAATCTTTTCGCAATCCTAACTTCCTCCTTATTACTTAATTCATCTCTCTTATATGAACATAATAGCATATATCTACACTTTTTTACATAACAACTTATGAAATCGTTTTGAAATATTATTTTTGGGATATAATAATTCTTATTTAATAAATGGAGCCAAAATTATGAAATTATTGATTAAGCATGGAATCATACTAACAATGGATCAAGTCAATCGAGTGCGTCATAGCGATCATATCGAAAATACAGGAACATTATACAATCCCGGCGATATACTGATTGAGGATGGCCTCATAAAACATATCTCATCCCAGATTGATATTCCTGAAGATGATTCAATTCAAGTTATAAATGCGAATGGATGTTACGTTATACCAGGTATTATCGAAGCACATTGTCATATTGGTATTACAGAAGAAAAAACAGGGATAGAAGGCGATGATGCCAATGAAACTGCCAGTCCGATCACACCCTATCTTCGTGCAATCGATGCAGTGAATCCGATGGATGCAGCATTTCATGAGGCAGTTAAGGCAGGTATTACTTCTGTTATGGTTGGTCCAGGAAGTAGTAATGTGGTTGGTGGACAATTTATGTTTATGAAGACGTGTGGTTCTCGTAAAATTGAAGATTTAGCTGTCCTTAATCCTGCTGCTATGAAAGTGGCATTTGGTGAGAATCCGAAGACACTTTATGGAGAGAAAGATGTATTGCCAACAACTCGTATGTCAATTGCAGCAATGCTTCGAGAGGAATTATTTAAAGCAAAAAAATACTATTTGAAAAAGCGAAAAGCTCTAGAAGATGGGGAAGATTTTGATGAAGATTTTCATATGGAATGTTATCTACCAGTTCTTCGTAAAGAAATTCCACTGAAAGCACATGTACATCGTACTGATGATATTTTGACTGCAGTTCGTATCGCAAAAGAGTTTGATGTCGATATTACACTCGATCATTGTAGCGAAGGCCATCTCATCGTCGATGAGATTAAGGAAACAGGATTTCCTTGTATCGTTGGACCTGATTTAGCATCGCGGAGTAAAATTGAAGTAGAGAATATGGCGTTTAAAACAGCTGGTATTCTAAACAATGCTGGAATTACCGTTGCAATTACAACCGATCATCCTGTCTCACTCATTCAATCATTACCATTTTGTGCTGGTCTAGCCGCAAAAAATGGACTTGGTATTGCAGATGCCTTACTCGCAATCACAAGCAATGCAGCAAAAATCTGCCGTGTTGACCATCGACTTGGTACCTTACAACCCGGAAAAGATGCTGACATTGCTATCTTTGATGGTAATCCAATGGAGATATTCACTCATTGTCTCTATACCATAATTAATGGTGAAATCGTCTATCAAATTGGGAAACATGACAGTAAAGTTTATTAAAAAAGGCTGTTGCAAAGTCTCTATGATAAATACTGAGTTTGCAACAGCTCAATATTATTTACTCTTAATATCAGCCCTTCGTATTAAAAGATAAGAGAAGAAGGTAAATAGAATACTCAGGAACAGATTTGATAACATCCAGTTCCACGGTTGAATTGAACCACCATAAGTACCTACCATTATTCGAATAAATCGCTTAAGAAAATCTCTAATGGCATAGTTTACAACCAACTCATCCAAAATTGGTAAAACAACAATGATAAATATTGGGACACCAATGCTAACAATAAGTTTTAAGCTCTTGTTCATTCTGTAGTATAGTACTGCCAAGAAATATCCAAATAATGTTAAACATAAATATAAGAAAACATTCCATGCAAACGAAACAAAAAGCAAGCTTAATTTATTATAATCTAACTGAGCATAAAGCTGTATAAACAAGGAAGAAGAAAAACCATTTCCATTGAAAGTACTGTAAAAAACTGCATCAATGAATCCCATAATCACTGCCATAATGCTACTTGATATTAGGTAACCTAACAATGCTGTTTTTCTTGAAATTCCATTCTGTAGGCATATAAATAATTCTGATCGAAACAAGCTCAATCCAAAGACGAACAAAGTTATACATGTTGTCAATTCTAAGCCACCGAAGGTTATATAACTATTGTCTGTACTTAAATTATTCCATAATGCGACCAATGAAAAGGAAGTAAATACGATGATATAAAAAATAATAACTGGTTTTTTTAAGTTTCGTAAGTTAAATGCTACGGTCTGTTTTAATTTCATAATAACCTCCTTAATTATTCGTTAAATCAATAAATAACTTTTGCAAGTCCAGTTTCGTAATTTCAACTCCAACTGGGATTTCCATTTTATTGTATTGACCATGTATATTTACTGTTTTTAACCCACCAAGGATTGTTGTTCCAAGAACTTCTTTTCCTTTTATAAAATCATCAACAATACTAATTGGACCAGATACAGTATAACCGCTAGCCAAAAGTTCCTCACAAGATTGATTACGAATTATTTTTCCTTTTTTTATAATCATAACTTCTTCGATTACGTTAACAACTTCATCAATTAGATGAGTTGATATAATAAATGTTCTTGGATTGTCAGAATAAGATTTTATTAAGCATCGATAAAACAAATCACGATGATTCGCATCCAATCCTAAAACTGGTTCATCTAAGAGAATATAGTCAGCTTTTACACATAGTGCTGTTATGAGTTTATAAATCGATGTATATCCTGTTGATAATGTCCTCAGTAGCTTATTTGGATTTAATTCAAATTCATCACATAGCTCTTTGGCATACTCATCGTCAAACCCTGGATAAAAGCTTTTTGTACATTGAAAAACTTGTTTTACCTTATATGTATCGGGATATAAATTCTGTTCGCTCATCATGTAAACGTTTCCTTGAGCCATATCATTCTCAACCGCAATTTGTCCATCGATTGTAATAGAACCACTCGTTGGAAATAAACGATTTGCTATTAAATTAAATAATGTTGATTTACCCGCACCATTTCTTCCAAGTAGCCCATATATCTTTTCTTTCTCAAAGTGTAAGCTAACATCATCAATGGCTCGATTTGAACCAAACTCCTTCACCAAATTGTTAATTTGGATTCCTTCAAAATTATTCATGATGAACCTCCTCCATGCCTCGCTCAATATACGTTAAAATATCTTTTTTACTTAACCCTAACTTACTTGCTTCGATAAGCATACTCTCAACATATGTGCTATAAAACTCTGACCTTCTCTTCTTAGTTATCTTTGCAACTGCTCCAGTACTTACAAACATACCAACCCCCCTTTTCTTATAAATAATGTCTGCATCAATTAGTCGGTTCATCCCTTTTAGCACGGTTGCTGGATTTATCTTTAATGTAGTTGATACTTCTGTTGTAGATGGAATCTGAGTTTCCTCTGGGAAGGCACCAGTAAAAATAGCTTCTTCAATTTCATCTGCAATCTGAATAAATATTGGTTTACTGCTGTCAAAATCTAGATTAAACATATAACCTCCAATCATAATATTATACTTCGTCGGTTAGTTACTTATGTAACTAACTATATACCCATTGTTATTTTATGTCAATATATTTTTTTAATTTTATTATTCTTTTAACACTGTGCTAAATAAAGTAGCAAAAGTACCAAAATATTGTCATTTAACTCTTAACAAGGTCGAAACTACAAGAAGAAACTTTCTTGACCTAGCAGTTGGTCGCAAGTATAATTTACTTATTGGAAATATTTGTAATATTTATGAAAGGAAAACATCATGCGAATTGGTATTAACTTACTCTTCTTAACGAATAACACAAATTCGAGTGTTGGTAAACATACAGAAGCATTATTGAATGGATTCCGTAAGATTAATTTGTTGAGTGATTGCTACCTTTTCGTACGAAAGTGTTATTATGAAAAAGCAAAATCAGAATGTCCCGAAGCAAAAATTATTCCTATCCATGCTAACAAAATCATGGACTATCTCTTAACTCATAAAAGAAAGCATTCCAACTTTGCGGAATGCTATTACTTAAATCGTTTTACTCTTCCAAAAACCATAAAGAAACTGCAGATTGATCTCATGTTCCATCCTTTTAATGATAGTACAATTCGTTTCGTAAAGGGAATACGTAACATTGTCGTGATACATGATTTATATTATCTTAGATATCCGACCTACTATGGAAGATTTCACTATCTCTACGCCAAGAAAAAACACGAGTACTTCTTGAAGAATAGTAACTCTATTGTTGCTGTCTCCGAATTTGTTAAGAATGATATTATGTTAAATATACAATCATCTGCCAATTCCTTTATACAAGTGATACCGAATGCAGTCGCTACTGCTGAGAAATTCACAAGCTTTGTCCCGGTGGAAGGGCCATATATACTTTCTGTTGCTTCCCAAACATATCATAAGAACTTAATTACCTTACTACGTGCTTTTAACCTGATTAAGAAACGAATCCCACATCAATTAGTTCTTATCGGAAAACATAAGGATATGACCTTTGAGCTCCAAGAATATATAAAGAAACAACACTTAGATGACCGAGTGTTATGTATTGAAGGGATACCAGATGAACATCGTAACAGTCTCTATCAGCATGCCTCATTACTTGTAACCCCTTCCTTATGTGAGAGTTTCGGTCGTGTTCCGATTGAAGCCGCTTTGCTAAAGATTCCAGTTATAACTTCAAAGTCGAGTGCACTTTTGGAAGTCACCTTAGACTTACTTAACTACTATGATCCACCTACAGATAGTCAAGCACTTGCAATGAAAATAATCGATGTACTACGTAACCCTCCTTCTTATGAGGCCCGAGAACAAGTTGCAGCAACATATGCAAGAACCTATGATGAAACATCCATCGCCAACCGATATGCAACCTTATTTCAGCCTCATACATATGAATAAAAATGTAAAAAATGAGATTGATGATATGCTTATAAAGCGCCTTACAAGTCATGACTTGTGAGCAAACGCTCCGATGAAAACATACATCAATCTCATTCTTAATCAAAAAGCTGTCCTATGACCAACAGCCCACTATAAATCTATATTATCTAAACTCTGCTTAATATCATCGATAATATCATCAACATTTTCTAAGCCAACGGAGAAACGAATCATACCTGGATTTACACCACATGCAATTAACTGTTCGTCGGTAAGCTGGCGGTGGGTTGCACTTGCTGGATGAAGCACACAAGTACGAATATCAGCAACATGCACTTCATTGGAAGCAAGCTTTAGGCCATCCATAAATTTAACTGCATTTGCTTTTCCACCTTTAATTACGATTGTGATAACTCCACACGCTCCCTTTGGAAGATACTTTTTGGCAAGATCATAATATTTATCACCTTCCAATGCAGCATAATGAACCTCTTCTATCTTCTCGGATTCCTTAAAGTATTGAGCAACCTTTAGCCCATTCTCACAATACTGTTTCATACGTACTGGTAATGTTTCAAGACCTAGATTAAGTAAGAATGCTGAATTCGCTGATGGGTATGCACCAAAGTCTCTCATCAACTGCATTCTAGCTTTGATTATGTATGCCATCTTACCAAAATCTCTCGTATAAACAACTCCGTGGTATGACTCATCAGGTTCCGTAAACTCAGGATATTTACCATTCGTCCAGTCAAAGTTACCACTATCTACAATTACTCCACCTACTTGCAGTGCATGACCATCCATATATTTCGAAGTAGAATGTACTACAATATCAGCTCCATACTCAAATGGTTTACATAGAATTGGTGTTGCAAATGTATTATCTATAATAAGTGGAACTTGATGCTTATGAGCAAATTTTGCAAACTTTTCAATGTCCAATACAGCAAGTGCTGGATTTGCTAAAGTCTCGCCAAAAACTGCTCTCGTATTATCTTTAAATGCGCGATCTAACTCTTCCTCATCTGCTTGCGCGTCAACAAAGATACACTCAATTCCTAGCTTCTTTAATGTTACTGCGAATAAGTTAACTGTTCCTCCATAAATTGTTGAAGTACTAATAAAGCTCTCTCCCGCTTTACATATATTTAGAATGGATAGTAACGATGCTGCCTGACCTGAGGAAGTACACATTGCACCTACTCCGCCTTCTAAGTCTGCAATTTTCTTCTCAACAACCTCTACTGTTGGATTAGAGAATCTGGAGTACATATGAGCAGTTGGCATATCAAATAATTCACCAATACGCTCTGTTGAATCAAATTTATAGGTTGTACTCTGTACAATTGGCATTACTCTAGGCTCACCATTTTTTGGTGAATAGCCGGAATGTAAACATTTTGTTTCGTCCTTCATGTTCAAATATCTCCTATATCATTTATTATGTAATCAAGGCTTACGTCTTTTTGTAATTAATACTTTAACACAATGAAGTACTATTGTCCATATCCTAAATGCTACATGTAATGCATATTGTTTTATCTGCTAAGATGCTCGTTTCTTTAATTTTTCATAAATTACAGAAACGAACCAAGTTATCATTGGATTTATCAAAACTCCTAAAGCAGAAAAAAATAGTATTGCTATCTTAGTTTTATTTTTCTTCTCACGTCGTATATTGGTCAGTGATACTACTGTAAACGGCATAAATATGCCAAATAGTAATACGGACCATACCAATGGAGTATAGGACATAATTTGAATCGGTATGACGGTAAGACTCGAGATTATCCCCAGTATACCAAGTACGATTGCGCAGGCACGCATCGGGCGCTTAACAATATATAACGGGATTAAGAAACTTCTCCACAGAGATCCCGTCTGTGCTCCACCAAAAAGAACTCCTACCATATTTCGAATGGAAACCATCGTAAATGATTGTACAATGTCTAGTGGTTCTTTTTCTTCCTCTTTCTCGTAACTGCCCTCTCGAATTGCTTGAATGGATAATGTATCGATTGTCCATAAAAGTATAATAAATACTGCAAAAGGTATCGTCTTTAATATCGTTATCACGTCAAAACCAAATCCAATTCCCCACATATTGTTCCACCAATAGAAAGGATTCAGATTTAAGTTAGAACTTGTCGATGATATCTCATACCCCATACCCATTAAATATGGAATAACCAATGCAACTATGGATGTCATCGGGATAATCATCCAATTCCTCTTAAGGGACAGTAGGATCAGATAACCTAAGATGAGAACAAGGAGCAGTGTCCAAAATACATGTTTCTCGTTCGTAAAATAATGATATAGCTTACGAACCGACATCCATATACCAGAAATCCCGAAAGCGAGCGTAATACTTGTCTTACATGTAAAACCAGCTAAACCTAATATATATTGAAACAAACCACTTTTCACAATAATAATTCCCAACAAACCAACTGAAATTCCTAGGATAAATGGATGTACGCCAAATGCAGACATCACAGGAATCAGCACAACAAGTGGTGCTAATGTACCTGCTGGTGATGCATTTGGGTACACAACAGAAGTAATCAAGGTTATGATACTTCCTATTAGGACTTCAATTCTTATATTATCTAAAACAAAATCAGGATTCTTAATGAAAAGCTCCTGTGCCCATACAAGAGCAAAGGAAGAAACAAGTGCGATTTTTCCTATCAAACCAGATAATGCTGGTATGAAGTCTTTATAGCAAATATGAAACCTCTTCATCTTCTTCACCACAAGACAATACTAATATCTCATTGGTATTAACTTCATATATTGCTCCATAGTTGCATCGTTATAAAACAACTCAATAATCTGCTTTCCTAACGGATCCAGTTGATCGGTATTATATTTTTCAAGCTCTTTGGCAAAAAAATCTCTCAGTATCTTCGCACCTGCATCATATCCTTCCAAACCAACTTCCTTTTGTGTTTCCGGTTGAAGAAATGCTTTTCTTATATGTTGCCCATCAATTTTTAAGGAATCTAGCCCAAACCCTAGAAGTGAACATCTTGCCTCCACAAGATGATCTGGTTTGAATTTAGCACTGCCTCTACGAGCAATGTATTCTCTAGCAATCCATTGTGGCATAAAGCTTACCTCATATGCCCCGATATGCTGATTTGGGATTAGTACATACCTTGTATGGGCTGAGTTTTTAATCTGCTCTAGCATAAGATTTGCTTGATTTACCATTTTACCAGTAGCAAATGGCCAATAGGATCCAACTCCTTCACTTGACATCTCTGCCTGATCGATGATACTTGGATTATTGTATCCTCTTGGTGCAACTAAGCGCCATAGCCAAGCCAATGCTGGTGGTAACACATGAAAAATACCCAATATTCCATAGGACGGATTTTCCTTTGTGCATAATGGAGTACGTACACCAAAGCTTCTTACATCTACCTCAACAGGTTCATCAATTGCTTGAGGTACTAATCTCCTCGGAAGAATAACACGTGGATTTGGGCAAGGTTTACCTGTGCTATCCATAATGTGCTCCCATACAAGGCAAGTTGCATTTGGAACTGCTTCAATATTTAAGAAAACAAGTGGTTCTGAAGGCTGAGTCAAGATCTCTTCGTAGCGCGGTGACGTTCCATACTTTGTTATGTTATCCAATCTTAAAAACCATGATGATTCTGCATCTTTTACGACAAGCTTTTTACTCGAATTTTGCATTTTCGGATGACAAAGTGCCATATCATCTGTTACAGGTCGAAGTTCACAAGTTTCATTGAGTACTAGATAATTTTTTTCTCCTGAAACCATATTCTTTGCAATAATGATTCTTCCATCCATCTCTTTATGTATATCCTCAATCATTTCGCTCTTTCCACCACCAGATGCTCCCTCATGCATGATAACAATTTCGTTATCATATGGAGTAATTACTTTAACAGTAGATGCATGTGCAGTAATCCAACCTTCTTCTTCGCCAATATTAAGTAAAACACCGTAAATTCCTTTCTTCGCACTTGGTCCAGGATAAAGATTATAGGAATACACTTCATGTATCCCATCTAATCGGTTATGAAGTACAATTTGTTTTCCATCGAAATGTGTGTGTCGAAATGGCGGTGCCAAGAAAACGACAGCATGTGGATGGAAAGTATCCGTAATCTCATCTATGTTGACAAACCCCTGCAAATCCGCAAGTCCAGCTGCAAAGAATCCTGCATTCAATGGTGCAATTAATATGGAATCATAGCCATACTCAACCCCTCCTGATTTAAAAGGAAAGAAAATAAGCTCTTGATTCTTTAACCAATCAAAGGTTTGCATTCTCAGTGATTCAAAGTCTTTCTTGTAAACATCCTCATATCTTGGCTTATCAGTATCCTTTTTGTCTGCTACGAGCAAACAATCTGGATCACGTCTTCTCATATAGTCATCAACATAGTTTACAACAACACCATTTTTACATTTCGTAACTGTTGCCTCTAATACATTGCCTATTCCATCAATTTCATATTCCACATCAAAAGTTGTATTTGTTTCATTACCCATCGCAAGTTGGAATAACTCCAATCTTGTTTTTGGTACAGTCACTCCCTTTGAACCTTCTAATATTTCAAGTACATAATCCGGTAATTTAATTTTGCTTAAATAATCTTGCATATCCATTCCTTCTTTCCTATTTTATTTATGTATCATCACAGTTCCCTCACAGAAATTTATCTTATAACCGTGTTAGACAGTGTTTACATTTTCCACCATATTTCTACCTGAAGTTTATCATCCTTTTCTTTCACTTCATTAGCCATTCTCTCTTTGATTTTAGATAGTTTAGTTGCAATTCTATCATCATATACACCTAGTATCTGTGCCGCCAAGATTCCAGCATTTTCAGCTCCATCAACCGCCACCGTCGCAACTGGTATACCTTTTGGCATCTGTACCGTTGATAATAAAGCATCAAGGCCATCCAATGTTGCCGCCTTACACGGAACTCCAATGACAGGAAGTGTCGTGTGCGATGCAATCACACCTGCAAGATGTGCTGCCATTCCCGCCACTGCAATGATCACTCCAAATCCATTCTCACGTGCCTTTTTTGCATACTCGCAAACGGATTCTGGAGTTCGATGTGCGCTCATTACATGTACCTCCACAGGTATGTCATATAATTTCAAACTGTTAATTGCTCCTTTTACTACTGGCAAATCACTATCACTGCCCATAATTACCGCTACTTTCTTTTCCATACAAACCTCCTTAAAATTAAAAAAACCGATATCCATAAAACTTTGGATATCGGTTTACTTACAACTTGAAAAATTTTCACTTTGCATTGTCTACCATTATTTATTAATAAATTCTTCTAAATTCCTGTCTACTGTGATGATGATGATTTTTTCACCTGTCTTTGTACTAATATCAGAGTGAGTGCTGACTATGGCTACATCAATAAAATCCGTTATCAATGTCTCCAAATATCCTCTTCCACCCTCGAATAACGAAGTACGAACTTTTTTAAACAACTCAACTCCTTGCGGATTATCAGTTAGTTTTTGTTCCGATGGGCTTAAAAATCCAGATAACCTAACAACTATCATATCGTTAAGTATATATGTCTTGATTGTCTTAGGGCCTCTTCCCATATATTCAATCTCGAATTTACTAACTACTTCACTTATCTTTGCCTCTAACTGCCCTCTTGTCATCTCATCACCGCCTACATATATAGATATCATATCTTTTCTCGGCTGTCAAACGATATTTTAACATATATTACAAATTTTATGTAGTCAATCACCAAGAAAGATATTCCCTATACGTCTATTTTAATCACTCCATATTCATCCCCAAACATATGATACAAGTGCGTTTCCTCTTGTAATATCTGAAGATGTAACATCACAGATGCCCAGACAGAACAAACACTAAGTAGTTTATAGATTCAAACAGTAAATATCGTGAATATAATTTTCTCCACGAAAAACATTACAAACTTGTTCTCCAGTTCTTGAGAATCCCATTTTTTCAACAGTCTTAACTGATGCTATATTCTCAGGATATACATTTGCATATACTTGCTCTACCTTCATAACTGTCTTAGCAAATTGTAAGATTGCTTTTACTGCTTCGCTAATATATCCAGTTCTCCAAAAAGATGGTTGCAAATCATATCCTATCTCCACAGTTCTGTTTTCTCTATTCCAGCAATGAAAACCACAGGTTCCTATTTTTTCATTGTTCTCCTTTCGTACAAGAATCCAGCGATGCTGATTTCTTGGCTCTGGTTCAACATAAAAATCAATTAGCTGTTTTGCTTCTTCTCTGGATTGATAAGGCTCTTCATCAAACAAGTAACGATTGACTTCATCTGTTGAGAACTGCTTGAATATAAAATCAATATCATCATAGCCAATACATTTTAAGTAAAGCCTTTCTGTCTTTATATCTGTAAACATAGAACACCTCCATATTTAATTTTTCTAAACCTTCCAATCTACCATCTTTCACTTTCTTAACCTTACTACTCCACAATCAGCTGTCTAACCTCAACCTTTTTCACCTTATAAGAGACCATGTAGGAGAAAACAAAAACACATAGACAAATAATAACTGTTGGCATAACAAGTATACCAAAATCTGCATAGCTAGTAAAATTGGTTATTCCAATTATTCTAAGTAAAACAGAGAACATTGGAGCCGTTAAAAATTGTGAAAGCATGATTCCAACTAAAGAACCTATAAATGCCACAGTAGTAAATCGAACGGCAAATTGCAATCTTAAGGAAGAAGCGAAGAAGCCTTGTGCTTTATATATTCCGATATCATTTTGCTCACGGAGTAGTGCTTTGTTACAAAGCATAATTACAACTAACAAAGTAAAGAGGCAGGATACTGTATATACTAAAATAACCACTAGATTCAACATATTACTTATCTGATCTATATAATTTGCATCCACTGTACCTATCTCATATGTTTCCGCAACAAGAGTATCTCCATATGCATTATTTAACCAATTCACAATGTCACCGACTTCCTCTTCACTACCATCATAGAATAAATAACCCGATTCAACTGGAATATTTAATCTTTTACCACCTTCATAATTCATAATAAAGGTTCTACCATTATGAGAAGTTGTTTGATAGTATCCCGTGATGATGTACTCCTGTGTTCCAGATTCTGTATGAACCTTAATTGTATCACCGATATGTTTACCCGCTTCCTCCGCAAAAATCTCCGTTGCAGCAATTTCATTTTGATATTGAGGTGCTCTACCTTTATAAATCTTTGCCCATAATTCAACATCTTCTGTCACATCAATCCAGTATGTAACATTCTCTGCGGTAACGTTATAAGATGTATAATAAGATATACCTGCCAGCGGGTATTTGTTAGTCAACGATGTTCTAACCACTTCCATATCATCCATATTAAAATTATCATACATCGTAAGTGTAGCCTTTACATTGCCCATACTTGCAAAAAGAGTATCATATGAAAGTCCTTTTGACATCACTCCTACGCTGATCATAAAAAACACAAGAATCGCAATTATCGCACAAGCTCCCATGTAAGAAGCAAACTTTGATGTAAGCTGACGAATGGCGATAAAAAACATAAGCAATTTCTTTTTAATAGGAATTTGAACACGGCTTGCAAAATAAACATCATCACCACCACCTCTCACTGCTCTTACAGGAGACAGTTTTCCTATCTTAATCGTAGAAATCAGTGCAAACATCATACAAATAACAATAAGGACGATTGATATTGCAAGGCATTTTAAAATAGATAATTCTCCATATGTAAGAATACCTGTAAACGGAAGAAATATACCCCCTAAAAGCTTTGTCAAAGGAATTGATACAAGCAGTCCAATCATCATACCTATAATTAAAGCAAGGGTGTACTGAAGAATGTATGTAAACCGTATATGCCAAGTCGAGAAACCTTGTGCCTTTAGAATTCCGAGATTCACATACTCTATTTCAACAGAAGTATTTATGCTATTATGGATAGTGATAATAACCACAATTATAAGAAGTATCACAAATGCAAAAAACACCTTGATACCCACATCAGAATAAAGCTTTGTAAATGTCGCAAGAGAATCTTTTGTTGTATGTAGTATTGATTTATCTATGATACCACAATCCTCATTTAGTTCTTTTTCTAACTTCAGATCTGATATCTCTCCGTTATTATATACATGAATCATGTAAACAATTTGAAGATTTTTAAATGCTGCACTTTCATTATCTAATCTTTCTGCTTTTATTCGTTCAAAATCTTGGGAGTTAATAAAGAAATTCTCAGGTGCTAATACGCATGAACCATATATTGGGTCCTCTGTAAAACCCGCAACAATAAACGTTTCTTTTCCATAGCTTGTATCAATAACAAGGGTATCTCCTTTTTTCGCAGAACAAGCTGTAGCAATGGTATAACTAACAAATACCTCTCCACTTTCTAGCACAACCTTTTCCTCAAACCCATCACAAGTGTCGTTAAACACTCTGAGATTATCATTGTATTTAACAAGTCGATCAGAATATATCATCTTTTCTCCAGCCAGTTCCACATTTCCGTTCACTGCAATCAACTCTTCTACTCGCATTCGACTGACATGAGAATTATTTATGATGAATCCTTCTAATTGTTCGTTCATATCCTCTTCTTCAACTGTGATCAGCAAATCACCAATATCTGTATTGTCAAAAGAAGATAGAAGTTCCCTGTCTATGTTATCATCATTACTGATAATGCAAGTAAATGCAATAGTTATCAGTGTCATGAGTACAATAATACTTTTAAAAGCACCCTCTTTATGCTTTATATTAGCTTGTAACAATGTAAATATACTTTTCATATAAATCACCCCCTACCAGCCCATTGATGAAAGCCATGTAGTAAGTTGAATGTCACGACTCTTCTCATCGCTCTCATCATACGTAGGAAGAGAAAGTTCTCCCACAGTCTTTCCATCTTCTATGTATATGATTCTTGATGCTCTCAAAGCAGCACGAGAATCATGTGTAACCATTAATATGCTCTGCCCATTTCTGTTGAGTTCAGTCAAAAGATTGAGCACTTCTGTAGTATTTTTTTTATTTAAAGAACCCGTTGGTTCGTCCGCAAAGAGTAATTTCGGACAGCTAATTACTGCTCTTGCAATTGCACACCTCTGTTGTTCTCCACCAGAACATTGAGATGGAAGTTGCTTTTTTATATGAGATATTCCCATTTTTTCAAGTAACTGATTAGCATACTGATCTGTATCCTTCTTAGACGCTTTCTTATTAAGATATCCTGGAACTGCTACATTTTCAAAAATAGTTAGATTACTAACCAAATGCATCTGTTGAAATATAAATCCAAAATCTCCATGTCTGAGATTTGTTAGATCCTTCTCGCTCATTTTGACAATGTCTTTGCCATTATAAATAACCTCGCCTCCAGAGGCACGGTCCATACCGCTTAACGCATAGAGAGTTGTTGATTTACCGGAACCAGAAGCTCCCATGATAACAGTAAAATCACCCTCATATATATCTAGATTAACTCCACTTAATATATGAGTTTGGCCACCATTGTGAGCAAAACTTTTACACAATCCTTTCGCTGATAGAATCACCTTTTTCATAATAACCTTCCTTTCGTTTCTAATCACTTTATCAAGATTTCAAAGTAACTTTTCGCTTCTGTCTAATTATGCAAAATAAGTTATTAAGAAATCCTTAAGGGATATTATTTTACGCTATAGGAAGTAAAACTGTAACAAGAAGTCCGTCAGTAAGGTTTTCTATACTTGCATCACCACCTGACTGGATGGCAATGTATTTTACAATGTATAGCCCCAATCCTGAGCCCTGTTCATTCTTACTGTTATGTCCACGATAGAATTTGTCCCATATAAATGGCATATCCCTATCATCAATTCCACTACCGTAATCTCGGAAACAAACCTTTGCAAAGTCACCTTCTCTTTTAACTGAAATATCAATCTTTGATTTTGCATACTTTCTAGCGTTATTGATCAAATTTTCAATAATCTGAGCTGTTCGCTCTTTGTCTGCTTTTACATGAATGAGATATGTAGGTGAAAAAAACTGCACATCTCCCTTATCTACGGAAATATCATTAATCACCTTTGTAAGAAACTCACATAATTCAAAGGGTTCTGTCAAAATCTTAAGCTTATCCATATCTGATAGTGAATGTAGGAGTATATCATCCGTAAGCTTAGTAACATCATCACATTTTCTTATAATGACTTCTAAATATTTCGCTCTTTTTTCTACATTTATATCCATTCCTGCCTCAAGTCCTTCCGCATACGCCCGAATAGATGCAACCGGGGTTCTAATATCGTGGGATAATGACGCTATTACTGTCTTATTATTTTCGATTGCTTCTTTTTCTGCACTTCTTGCCTTAGTAATCTCCCGCCGCATATGGTCAAAAGCCCAGGTGAATTTACCAAAATAATTGGTCCTCTCATAATTAAGGGGAAGGTCAAAATCTCCATTTGCTACCTTTTCAGCAAAATCTGTAAGTTTTTCAAAAGGTCTCACTAAAGCATAGTAACAATATGTATAAATTATAAATAAAAAAATAAGACAAATAACCATAAAATAGATAGCGGAATTATCCTTACTTTTCACAATGGATTCACTCTGCATGTCTATTTTAAGATCATATGCCTTTTCACGTGCTTCTTCGATATCTTCTAATAAACAAAGCTGTTCAATTTCATTCACTTTAACAATTAATTCGTCATGGGAATTATCACTACTTAACTCGTTATCTTTTTTGTAAAAGAAAGTGGCCGTAATAATTATAATGATTGCTGCAATCGAAAAACTAATTATAAGTTTCTTCATTCTGTCACCTCCAGAATATATCCTATTCCCCATACCGTTTTTATGTATTGAGGTTTTGTAGGATCATTACATAGTTTTTCCCGAAGCCACCTTATATGTACTGTTAATGTCGAAGGTTCTACTTCAGAAAATGCACCCCACACTTCAGAAATCAACTTTTCCTTCGGAATAACTACATTTTTATGTAAACACATATAGGAAAGAAGGTCAAATTCACGCAAGGAAAGCGATATCATATTTCCATTTTTAGTTACTGTTCTAGATGAGGCATTTACACATATATCTCCAAATGAAATCTTTTGTTCCCCGCTACCAAAACCATATGTACGTCGAATTAAAGCATTTACCCTGGAAAGCAACTCCTTCATAGAATATGGTTTTGGTAAATAATCATCTCCTCCTATATCAAAACCGGTAATGCGGTCATTTTCACTTGTCCGTGCACTGGCAAATATAATAGGAACATCGGAAGTACGTCGTAATTCTTTGCATATCTCAAAGCCTGTAGAATCAGGAAGATTGATATCCAATAACATTAGATGAAAGCTGTTATCAGAAAGAATATCAAATGCTTCTTCATTGCTTTTTGCACACACAACCTCATACCCATGGTCAATGAGCATTTCGGATATTATAAAAGCTAAATCTATGTCGTCATCAATAAGCAATATACGCATGCTCTACTTCCCTTTCCTACAATCTCTATTTCTAATAATATTTCTGATTGTTCCTTTCCTTCTTTTCTCTGTCCACTATGGTTGCCTCACATCTAATAAATTGGGAAGATTGTAAATCTCCCCAACTTCTAATCATAAAACTACTCGTCTGCTTTCTGCTGGGACAAAAGAACAACCGTCTCCACATGTGTACTATGTGGAAATTGATCCACAGGGCGTACCTTTTTAAGCTGATAACCTTTTTCACTCAAATACTTCACGTCTCTAGCTAAGGTTGCAGGGTCGCAAGAAACATAAACAACTCTCCTCGGATGCATTGCAACAACTGTTTCAAGTAAACTTTCCTCACAGCCCTTACGTGGAGGATCCACAACGATAACATCTGCTGACATCGCTCCCTTGCTTTCCTTATATTTTTGAGGTAATACGTCTTCTGCTGCACCAACGAAAAATTCTGCATTCGTAATCTGATTTAATGAAGCATTACGTTTCGCATCTTCGATTGCTTGCGGAATAATTTCAACACCATATACCTTCTTTGCCTTTTGCGCTAAGAAAAGTGAGATCGTACCAATTCCACAGTACAAATCCCATACAATTTCCTCACCATGCAAGTCAGCATAAGACAGAGCTAGCTCATATAGCTTTTTTGTTTGTACTGGATTAACCTGATAGAATGATAATGGTGAAATCTGATACTTAATATCCCCAATTTGATCAACGATCGTAGGTTCGTTATACAATGGAATGACCTGATCACCTAAGATGACATTGGTCTTTTCTTGATTCACATTAAGACATATACTCTCAATTACAAAATCATGTTGTATTGAGTTTAGTGCAAGTAATTTATTCAAAAGTAATTCTTGCTTTGGTATCTTCTTACCATTGATTACAAGACAAACCATTACCTGCTTTGTTGTAAAACCAACACGGATTAAAATATGACGCAGTAATCCTGTATGCAATTCCTCATTATAGATTGCGATATTGGACTCTTTAATAAAGGAGCGAATAGTATCAACAATTAATTCATTGCTCTTGTCTCCAATAAAGCAATGCTTCGTATCGATAATGGAATGTGTACGACCAGCATAAAATCCTATGACAACATCCTGATTTTGATTTTTTCCAACTGGATACTGTGATTTATTGCGATAATAATAGGGATCTTCCATTCCTACAATCGGCTCCATCTCATAATCCTTGATTCCGCCGATACGCTCTATGCAGTTCTTGACCTTATTCTGCTTATACTCTAATTGCTTCTGATAATCTAATTGCTGAATCTGACACCCACCACATCGTGAAGCAAGTGTACACTTTGGCTCTACACGAAATGTCGATGACTTCACAATGGATTCGATCTTAGCATATCCATAGGATTTTTTCGTTTTTAGGACTCGAACGATTAGTTCATCTCCTACTACTGCATCTTTTACGAATAAAGTAAAACCTTGATATCTTCCGATGCCCTCCCCCTCTGCACCAATATCCTCAATCGTTACTGGTACACAGTCATTCTTCTGAGGAATTCCCTGTAAACTCTCTTTTTCATTTTTTAAAGCCATTATTTCTAACTCCTCTTAGTAATTCTGTATTGGGCATTTTAATATTCTGATGATTTACGCACATTCGTGTCAAATAATCTTTGGAAACCAAGCCATTCACCTTTCGACTCATCCCCTTGTAATAATTCTTTCATCGTTTGAAGTTTCGCATCCATATTATCAGCCATGCTTAATGCTAGTGCTTCTGCAAGTGAAGGCTTTTTCGGTGAACCATATTCTAATTCCCCATGATGAGATAAGATACAATGTAATATCTCACTCGACATCTTTACAGGAAATCCTGGAATTGTCTTCATACGTTCTTGAAGTTTTGCTGTACCGATATAAATATGTCCTAATAAATTTCCTGCATCTGTATAATCATTCTCAGGAAATGTAGATATTTCCTCCATCTTTCCTAAATCATGGAACATAGCTGATACTAATAATAAATCCCTCTGTAAAAATGGGTAATTATCTGCAAGATAGTCTGCCATTTTGGTGACACCTAATGTATGTTCTAATAATCCTCCCACAAATCCATGATGAACACTTTTTGCTGCAGAATGCTGCTTAAATTTCTTAATAAACTCTTTATCTTCAACATAAAAGCTTTGAGCCAAGGCTTTTACATGTGGTTCTTTTAATTTATTAACATAAGTTAATAACTCACGATACATCTCTTCTACGTTTTTTTCGGTTGAGGGCATGTAGTCTGCAACATCATACTCACCCTCCTGGCATTTACGGACTCTTTTAACATTTAATTGAAGAGAACCTTGAAATAAAGTAGCCTGCCCTTCAATATGTATATAATCCATAGCATCAAAATGTTCAATTGCCGGACCTAAATCCCATACTTTCGCATCCCTGGTTCCTGTTTTATCTTGAACTATCATTGAGTAATAATTTTTTCCTGCCTTTGTTTTTAAAATATTAAATTGCTTACAAAGATAGGTTTCTTTAAATGTATCTCCATCTTTTAACTCATTTAAAAATCTCATCTAGATTCCCTAGCCTTTCTAATCTCAACCATATTTCTATTATACCCCACTAGTACAAATATATAAAGCCTTAAATCACTGGGTAATTTACCCTTGAAAACAAAAGAAAAGCTATACTTAGTATAGCTTTTATCTTTCCTCTTTATAAGTAAGAAAAACTCGTTTTACTATTTCGTAGTTAAGGTTACACTCAGTTCCACCTCTTTTAGTTCTCCCTTTGTAAGACGAGCTACCTTAACTTTTATTGTATCTCCTGACTTATAGTTATTTAATATACTGCTAAGATTGGTAATGGAAGAGACGGTAAATTCATTAATTCCAGTTATAATATCTCCTTGTCGAACATCTCCATTAAAAGCTGGAGAGTCTTGAATCACCTTTGTCACATAAATTCCAGCTTCCAATTCGTAACTATCTAGAACAGAAGTTGGAATGTCTTGCCCAATAACTCCTAAAAGGATACGATCGTATTTATTCGTAAGTTTCTCAATCACTGACTTAAGCCTTGATATACCAACAGCTGTGCTTATACTAGACTCAGAATCTTCTTTAAACATCTGCGTAATAATTCCAACAATCTTACCATCCATACTGACAATTACACCATTACTATTCGTAGTATTGGTTATGTCTGTTGTAAATAAATCAAGGCGATTGTCCATGATGTAGTAAGAACTTCCCTTGCTCGTTATCATTCCTATTTCCATAGAATTTGCATTGCCATTCGGTTGACCTAGACCAATAATTGCAGAACCAACGGTTAAAGAATAGGATTCTCCTAAGTCTGCTGTTTTTATCATGGATAGCTGTAATGGTGTGATATCTTTCAGTTTAATCGCAATTACTGCTAAATTGTAATCCGTATCATAATTCCATATTTCCCCGTTAACTACAAAACCACTGGAAAAAGTAACTTCGATTTCATTCGCACTTTTTAGTTTACTATAATCTGCCAAAATCATTAATTCAGCACTGTTTTCCCCAAGTATAATACCAGTTGCAGTTTTTTTCGACTCAAATGGCTCATTCGCCCAATCTTCCTTATTCTCAATTGCGGTAATTGTGACTAAACTACTATTTACATTACTCGCAACCTTTTTTATATCAACAAGAATTCTCTCATAGTCAGATATGGTAGCCGGAATTCTTTGCTCAACTATCGTAGATGCAATATTCTGATCAACTGGTGGAGTTGGCTCTATCGTTATCTCCGGTGTTGCCTCTGGTGTCACGGTTGGTGTATTCTCTAGTGGCACATCCGTAACATCCACAATACTTTGTCCTGATATTTTCATATTCCCAGAAAGTTCATCTGGTGAATCGGATGGGAATAAAATCTCTGCTCGTTGTGTTGTATCAATTCCAAGTAGTTTATTGATAAATCCCTCTGACTTAACAAAAACAATTCTTGCAATAAATCCAAACATAGCAGCTAAACATATTGTACTAATAATCATTATTATAATTTTTTTAATCTTATTTTTACGTCGAGGGATTACCTTTTCTTGAATAAATTTAAACTCATTCTCTGGCTTGGTACCATTTGTATCCATACCTGTCCTCCAAGTTTTAATCATGCTTTGCTCGCTCACTTGAACTTCTTCTTAGTTCGAAAGACTAAATCCTATTTTACTACATACATATGAACGAACTATGAAGAATTTGTAAACAATCAGTCGCTTCTAGGAAGAGTAAATATAAACTCTGTACCTACTCCCTCCGTACTAATTACATTAATATTCTCTTTATGGGCTGTGATAATCTCTTTTGTTATGGAAAGACCTAATCCTGTACCTTTTTTATCTTTTCCTCGTGAGGTATCCGTCTTATAAAAACGTTCCCATATTTTCTTTAAACTGTCTTTTGGAATTCCAATGCCATGATCCTTCACTGATATAAACACTTTAGACCCCTTCTCTTCGCTAGTCACCTGTATTTTGGAATCCGTATTACTAAACTTAATCGCATTATCAATTAAATTATATAAAACCTGCTGAATCTTATCGATATCTGCATCTACAAATGTTTCTTTCGCAGAGAATTCTAAATTCAACATAATTCTCTTCTTTGTACAGTATCCTTCAAAAGTTGCAGCTGTCTTACGTATTACCTGATTGACATCAAAGGAGCGAATATCTAGCATTGTTCCATTCTGATCAAAACTATTCAGAGCTAGTAAATTTGTTGTTAGTTTTGTCAATCGCTCTGTTTCAAATAAGATAATCTCTAAATACTTATTCTGCATCTCATAGGGAATGGTACCGTCAACAATCGCCTCTGCATAACCACGGATTGAGGTTAAAGGGGAACGAAAGTCATGAGAAATATTAGCTACAAACTTCTTTTGATAATCATCAAGACTTTTCAACTCATCCGCCATGAACTTAATTGCATCCCCTAGTTCTTTGTATTCATCATTCGAATGCAGAACTAATTTTTCATCAAAATGTCCTTTTGCATACTCCAAGGCAATCTTTTTTAGTTTATTTACAGGGTAAATCGCAAAAAGATAAATTACTGAAAAAATTATAAGTAAAAACACTAGGAATACAATAAAAACGATATTAATAAAATCAAGATAATAAACGGAATCTGCCTCAACACTCTTCATAGGAGTCAAGATACAGATATACCCTCGAATCGAATAATTATATGGGATACTGACGATTACGCTTAACATTGGCTCAGTAAATGTTCCACTAATCATAACATCACTCGTAAAGGTCTGATCTAAAAATGTCGGCATTCTCTCAAGAATATTGATTCCTCGCATATCTCCATTCGAATCTAGAATAATTTGACCATCCACATTAATTACCCAGATTCTAACATCTAGGTGCTGTCCTAAACTGCGTAATTGATTCGTCATTTCTTGATAAGACAAATCTGAGGAGTAGTATGCTGTCGCATATTCATTTACGATCAATTCAGCCTGATTATAACATTTATCCTGATTGCGTTCTAATAATTTACGTTCCATACGATGCCTGCCATACGTATTTAATAAAAGTAGCATCAGAACAGCAGAAAGAACATAACAGATAATCAGTTTTAGTAATGCCTTCCTCTTCATGAAAAAGCCACATCCTCTCTTTATATACTGCTAGTTCTTTCGTACCTCGAATTTATAGCCAATTCCCCAGACAGTTGATAATCTCCATGCACTATGGTCCTTAATCTTTTCACGTAATCGCTTAATATGAACATCTACTGTTCTAGTATCACCAATATATTCATACCCCCATATATGGTCTAGTAGTTGCTCTCTTGTAAATACTTGATTTGGATGTACCGCTAAAAAATAAAACAGTTCTAATTCCTTTGGTGGCATCTCAATTGGCTGTTGATAATAAGTTACAGAGTAATTGGTCTGATTAATGACCAAATCTGGATAACTTACATAATCGCCCTTTTCCGTTGTATCAACATCATTTGTAGTAGTATTTGCTGCTGTTCTACGAAGTACCGCTTTTACTCTTGCAACTAATTCTTTGGAATCAAAAGGTTTAATCATATAATCATCTGCACCTAGCTCTAACCCTAATACCTTATCAAAGATTTCACCCTTTGCAGATAACATTATGATTGGTATGGCCGAAGTTTTACGCACTTCGCGGCACACCTCATACCCATCAATGCCTGGTAGCATTAAGTCAAGTAAGATTAAGTTCGGTTGAAACTCCCTAAACTTGCTAATTGCTTCCTCACCGTCATAAACAATAAGTGTATCGTAACATTCTTTTGCTAAATATAGTGAGATTAACTCTGCTATATTTGCATCATCATCTACAATCAGTATCTTTTGCTTTGTAGCCATAATTCCCCTCCCCTTACTTAAACTCTACGATCGTAACCCCCTGATCACCTTCACCAAATGCACCAATACGATAAGATTTTACATACTTTGTTCGCTTTAAATGAGCATGTACTGCATCCTTTAATGCACCAGTACCGCGACCATGAATAATTGTAACCTTTGCAAGGTGGGCTAAATACGCATCATCAAGATATTTATCTACAAGTGGTAAAGCTTCATCAACACGCTTTCCAATGATATTTAATTCCGGACTAATCGTGCTAGATTTACTCATTCGTATTTTACCACTCTGAGTCTTTGTTAGATTAGGTGCAACAATTGTCTCTTCATCCACTAATTCAAGGTCATTCATATTGATTAAAGACCGTAAGATTCCCATCTGAATATACATATCGCCTTTCGCGTTTGGAAGTGTACTAACTGTTCCTTTCAGATTCAGTGAGATAACGTGAACCGTATCACCAACTTTAAAATCACTTGCTTCATTCTTCTGATTATTTTTCTTCTTCTTTATTGTTAATTTTGAGTTTGCATCACCAAGGCGCTCTCGTAATGCCGCGCGCTCGTTTTCCATCTCCTTATTTACTCCAGCAGTAGAGCCCCATTTATTGTATTTACGTATTGTTTCATCTGCGTAATCTTTTGCTTCCTGTAAGATTTGTCGTGCTTGTTCATTTGCTTCACGTAAGATTCTATCTTTAGCAGAGTCGATTCTTGTATTTTTCTCAGTCAACTTCTTTTTAAGATCCTCAATCTCTGCCTTATATTTCGCAATCTCTTCCTTATCTTTTTCTATTGCAATTCGATTTGCTTCGAGACTACTAATCACATCTTCAAAGCTTTCATCCTTTGTTTGAATAAATCCTTTTGCACAATCAATAATCTGTGTACTTAACCCAAGTTTTTGAGAGATTGCAAAGGCATTACTTTTTCCAGGGATACCAATTAATAAACGATAGGTCGGACGCAAAGTCTCAATACTAAATTCACAACAAGCATTACTTACACCTGGGGTTGATAATGCAAAAATCTTCAATTCGCTATAATGTGTTGTGGCCATTGTCCGAATCTTTCTTTCATGAAGATACGATAGAATCGACATTGCCAATGCTGCTCCTTCTGTTGGATCAGTACCAGCACCAAGCTCATCAAATAAAACCAATGAATTTTCATCCGCATGCTCTAAGATAGATACTGTATTTGTCATATGAGAAGAGAAAGTACTTAAGCTTTGCTCAATACTCTGTTCATCCCCAATATCAGCATATACCTCCGTAAAAACAGATAACTCAGAACCATCAAATGCTGGAATATGAAGACCGGATTGTCCCATTAACGTAAATAAACCAACCGTTTTTAATGAAACTGTTTTACCACCAGTATTCGGTCCAGTAACTACAAGTAAATCAAACTGATCGCCCAAGTAAATATCAATTGGTACAACTTTATGAGGATCAATTAGCGGATGACGACCTTTTTTTATGTTAATATATCGTCTATCATTAAATTTTGGTTCTGTTGCCTTCATCTGTTTGGATAACTGAGCTCTTGCAAAGATAAAATCGAGCTCGGACAATGTCTTTAAGTTATACTCTAGATTTTCTTTTTCCACAGCAACTGTGTTACTAAGGTTAGCAAGTATTTTCTCTATCTCTTCTTGTTCCTTGACTGCCAATTCTGCAAGTTCATTATTCAACTTCACAATTGCAAGTGGTTCGATAAATGCTGTCGAACCTGTAGACGACTGGTCATGCACCATACCTTGAAACGTATTCTTATATTCTTGCTTTACTGGTACACAATAACGTCCATTTCTCATCGTAATGATAGCATCCTGAAGCTGTCCTTTTGCTGCTGCTGCATTCATGATAGCTCCTATTTGCTCATGAATTTTATCATTTGTAATCTTGATGCTTTTACGAATACTTTTTAAACCCGCGCTTGCATCATCTGCAATCTCTTCCTCTGAGACAATACAACGCAATATTTCATTGTTAATTGGAGATAATGGTTCCAATAATTGAAACATTTCTGATAAACTATCTTGAGCAGCCTCTTGAAGATCTCCTCCACTTTTCTGATTATATCCATAATTCTTAGCTCTTAAGGTCGCCGTTAATACAGAGCTTATTTTTAGTAACTCACCTGCTCCTAATGATGCTCCGATTTCTAGTCGTTTTATTGAGCCACGTATGTCTGGTATACCTGAGAAGGATAAGGTTCCCTTCGCATATAACCTTGCTAAAGCGTCGGAAGTCTCTTTCTGCATCTTCTCTATTTCATTCAATTTAACTAATGGCATTAATGCCTTGCATTTATCTCTTCCTAAAGCAGAACCAGCCAGTCCACTTAATCGATCTATTATTTTGGTATATTCTAAAACACGTAAAGCCTTTTCGTTCATATCATCACCATACTTTCACTTTTACAATTAATTCTCTCAACTCAAGCAAACTTTATTATAAATTACATTTTACTATAGACAAAAATGATTGTCTATAGTAACCCTTGTGATATAGCGCGCCGAAGAAAATATACCATCGCCCTTCATTCTTTATTCATACTGCCCTTAGTGGGACAGCCCCATTCAATAAAAAAGTGTTTTGCTTGCAAAACACTCGCGCCAAGCGCGGTCGCGTAAGCGACATCTTCCTATCGCGCTTGTGTGCATCATAGCGTCCTTCCTTTTGGACGCTTTTTTCAATTCATAGGGAAGTTCAAAGAACTTTCCTATGAATTGAAAAGAAGAGGGGCCGTTCTAGTGCAACGACCCCCTCATATATTTTATACATTTTTACTTTGCTTCATCCCAGCTATGGTGATGAAGCTGACCGAAAAGTCGCATATGCTCAAAATGATTCTGACGTAATGCTTCATACAGTACAACCGCTACCGAGTTGCCAAGATTTAAGGAACGAATATCCCCTATCATAGGTATACGGATCGATGTATCTTTATGTTCGAGCAAGATCTCTTCTGGTATTCCTGCGCTCTCTTTACCAAACATAATATAACAATCTGGTTCATAAGAAACTTCTGTGTATACATGCCTAGCCTTTGTTGTAGCCATATAAATCTTTGCATTTGGATTTTTAGCTAAAAAATCATTAAAATCGTCATATAGTGTAACGTCAAGGTCCTTCCAGTAATCAAGACCGGCTCGACGAATTTCCTTCTCACTTAGACTAAATCCCAGTGGTCCAATTAAGTGTAGTTTAGTTCCAGTCGCTACGCAAGTACGCCCAATATTTCCTGTATTAGCTGGAATTTCAGGCTCAAATAAAACAACATTCATCTTACAAAATCCTTTCTAAACATGACCGGCATACTAATTCTTTTTGATTGCAACATAAATTTCAACTGTCTTTTCGTTTTCATAAACTAAAGGAATACAGATATTTGCAGCATAGTTATTTTTAAACGATACTGTGCCTTTACATATAGTAGGTGGCGTAATATCAATTGAGATTCCCTTTGTAGAGAATACAGTAGCCGTATTGCCAAGTATCATATTACAAAGTTCTGATATAGCACTCTCAGCTAACTCATCTAGCGCAGTTAACTGCATCATACACATTTTAGATGCAAGATCTAATGCAACTTCATTATCGAAGCTTAGTATTACCTGTCCAGTCATCGCTCCGGTTACTCCAAGCATAATTAATAGAGACTTATCTCCAAACACTGCTTCCCTAGTATACGGTTTACCTACTTTTGTATCTATAAATACCATATCTTTTAATACTTTAGTTGCAGCAATTAAGAATGAGTTAATATAATCTGCGTTGATAGCTGCCATCCTTCATCCTCCTATGTATCTCTACGCTATTGCGTATCGATTTTCCTTTATTAGTATATACCAATTCTATCACATGCCTAAATACATAATCAACTATTTTTCAGTGCATTCTCGACAAAACTCGACATACGTGAAAGAGCTTCTTTTAAGTTTTCAATTGAATATGCATATGAAATACGTAAGAATCCTTCTCCGCAATCTCCAAACGCTGTACCTGGCACTACTGCAACCTTTTGTTCCTGTAACAACTTAGTTGCAAACTCATCACTTGTCATTCCAAGTTTCTTAATACAAGGAAATACATAAAATGCTCCAAATGGTTCAAAGCAATCCAGCCCCATTTCACGTAATGCATTGACGACATAACGACGTCTTTTATCATATGCATCACGCATCCTTATAACGTCATTATCCCCATTACGCAATGCTTCTACAGCTGCATACTGGCTCGTAGTAGGCGCACACATGATTGCAAATTGATGAATTTTTGTCATCTGTTCAATAATCATCTTTGGACCAGCTGCATATCCAAGTCTCCAACCTGTCATTGCATAGGACTTAGAAAACCCATTAATCACGATTGTCCGTTCCTGCATCCCTGGAAGGCTCGCAATTGAAGTATGCTTTCCATTATAAGTAAGCTCACAATAAATTTCATCTGATATTACAAATAAATCCTTTTCAATGACAACCTGTGCGATCTCTTCTAACTCTTCTTTTGTCATAACCGCCCCTGTTGGGTTGTTCGGAAATGGCATAATTAAGATCTTTGTTTTTGATGTAATTGCATCTAACAATTCTTGTTTCGTTAACTTAAATTCATTTTCTTGCTTTAGCTCAATAACCACTGGCACTCCATCTGCTAATGTAACACATGGTAAATATGATACATAACTTGGTTGTGGGATGATTACCTCATCGCCCTCCTCTACCATAGCACGTAGCGCCATATCAATGGCTTCACTACCTCCTACCGTAACTACAACTTCATGTTTATAATCATAAGCTAAATCACATCTTCTTTTTAGATAATTGACTATCTCTTTTCGTAATTCCAATGTTCCTGCATTTGAGGTATAAAATGTTCTTCCCTTTTCTAACGAAAAGATACCTTCCTCTCGAATATGCCATGGTGTGTCAAAATCAGGCTCACCAACACCAAGGGAAATCGCATCTTTCATCTCATTTACAATATCAAAAAATTTACGAATACCAGAAGGTTGAATATGTACGACTTTACTATTTAATGGATTTCTCAAGGTGTAATCAACATCCTTTCATCTTCAATATCGTTTACCAATGGCATACCATGATCCTTATATTTCTTTAATACAAAGTGTGTTGCGGTACTAAGCACTGCTTCCATTGGGGCTAGCTTACTAGATACAAACATTGCTACCTCTCGCATGCTCATACCTGTAATTATAACCGTTAAGTCAAAGCCACCAGACATCAAATAGACGGATTCTACCTCATCAAACTTATAAATACGTTCTGCAATACGATCAAAACCTTGACCTCTTTGTGGGGTAACCTTTACCTCAATTAGTGCAGTTACTTTTTCACTCTCTGCTTTATCCCAATTAATAAGAGTAGGATATCCACAGATAATAGATTCTTCTTCCAGCTCCTTGATTGTGGCCGCGACCGTAGCCTCCTCTACTCCTAGCATAATCGCTAAATCTTTAGCCGATAGCTTTGAGTTCTTGTCAATTGCCTTTAAAATCTTTTCTCTCAACATGCAATCCTCTCCTTCTTTATATTATTTTACTTGTATTTTAGGCCCTTATGTACCGTTACGAACTTCATTCAAGCAAAAGCGTGTAGTGCGCATCCTGCGGAGCTTTTTTACATAAGAGGAAATTCAGAGGAATTTCCTCTTATATAAAAAAGGGTTCCAAGTGGTACCCTTTTTATACTTTATATACTTCATCAAGTTTAAATGGTTCTAGATATCGTACTTCTTCTCCATTATCTAAGATACGGTCACTGTCCTTCGTCAGATATCCAATAACAGCAGCACGAATTCCAGCTTGTTCAAAGCGTTCCACTAAACAATTACCATCTTGCACAACATAGATGGAACACCCAAGAGAAAATAATAAATAGGGATTCAAATCAAAATATTCACTAATTTCGATTGTTTCTTGTGCTAATAAAATATCAGAGAGTGAAATTCGCATCCCACAATTTAAGTATTCTCCAAGTTCCCAAAGTGCAGTAAAGATACCACCTTCTGAAACATCATGAGCACATAAAACATCTCCGGCAATCCTTCTTTGGTTTTTCACTGAAAATTGTTCCTTCATAGGAACGATTCCTTGAAGAAAGGTATCGCTAAAATAATTCTTTAAATTCACATATTCTTTTTCATAGATATGAACAGTTCCTGACATTCCAGCATTTCCTGCCATAACAATCTGTTTGTTACACAAACTGTCTTTTGAAATCGGCACATTTTGCTTAATTCCAATTGCTTGTATTGTTAAAATATGTTCACTAGCAGTTTGGCTTCTTGATGTTTCTCCACCAAGAATAGAAACCTCATGTTCTGCACAAAGTGTTGCAATCGTTCTCATCATCTGCTTAATTTCTTGCTCACTTGCTCCATATCGAAGCATCACAGACATTGTAATGCCAATTGGAGTTGCTCCCTGAATGTATAGATTGTTTAGGGCACGATTCATCGTACTAATTACGAAAAGTTCTGATAAACCTTCCATTGTAGCAACACTTGTTAGTAAAGATTGCTCCGAATTCAACATACATCCTGTGGCATCGATTCCAACCTGTGGCTTTTGCATATCCTTACATAAAACAGATGATAATTCTTTTAAAACTGATCTCTTTAGTACTACTTCTTTTACTTTTCCGGCTGTTCTACCTTTCATAAACTCTTCCTCTCCTATTGCCAGGAACGTCTACAAAAGCATTCCTCATATGTTAAAGATTATCAGTAGTATACACTATTATTTTCCTTGATTCAACCCCACTTTTTTTCCGACTACCATATACTGTGGTGATGCCTGATACTCGTTATAGCTTATCCTTACACGTTCCACTTCAACACCATTTACCTTTGTAATTCGATATACCTCTGCTTTGTAACCCTTGTAAGCTGATTGTATTACTCTAAGATAATCTTCTGGTTGCGTTGGATCATAAACAATGACTGGTTCATCGGGTTCAATCTCCTCTAATATCTTAGTTTCATAAGTAACCTCTCGATTTTTATCTCTAACCTGATTTACACATCGAATTCGAAACAGTAAAGTATCATAATTTGTAACAATTGCTTCTATTACAATCGGAACATCTAAGTTATTCATAAACCGAAAATCTTTTTGATCCTCAGCGATTGCAGCATCTCTTCCAACTTCAACATAACTAACTGCCATTGAGTGAGGGTGACGTTCTGTCACGGTTAATTCTGCATCCAAGACTGCATTATATAAGGTACTAGAAACCTGACAGACTCCACCACCAAGACTATTGATTACTTTTCCATTTACAAAAGTTCCGGCAGGGAAATAGCCATTTTCCTCTGTAAATGGTGTTAAACACTTACTAATTGAGAACTCTTCTTGTGGATAAACAACCGTTTGATGCACTTTTTTTGCAGCATTCCTTATATTTTTTTTTCTAGCATCAGATGATCTTGAAAAATTAGTACTAAATTCACCAATGATATAATTTGCTCGTATCAAAATCTCTTTCTTATCCACCAAATGATAAGAAACTTTTGGTATCTTTAAAGAAACTTCTGTATCTTCTACCACCTTGCTTGGCACTGTTATATTTTCTACAATTAAATTATCAACACCATCTATTTTATAAGGGACTTCCGTCTTTTTTCTACATCCAGTACATAAAAATAGGTATAAAAAAACAATAGGCCATACAATAAAATATCGAGTTTTTTTCATATAAAACCTCCATATTCAACTTATGCCTATTGTTTGACAATTTAGCTATTCTTATGTATATTTAATAAGAACCTATTTGTCAAAATTAGAAAGCGGATACAATCGCTGGTATTACCATGGCAGCGATTAGAATGATAACTATTACGATTGCAATTGTACGTTGAGTTTTTTTACTACCAAAGTTCATTTTTATCACCTCTTTTATACTTTACTTACTATTATCGAAAGAAAGGTCGTAACCATATGCCAGTTATCTTATTATGTGCCATAATATTTTCCTTTTGGATTACTTATCAACGCAAGAAAAGTGATAAGTCTGCAAAGAAAACGTCTGAAGAATTCTGGGAGATTGAACGCCAATCCAATTTTACACGTCCGAAAGACCTATCTAATCTAGATTATATCACAGTCGATTTTGAAAATCTTCCTTTTTCTCAAACCGAAGACGAAGAAATAAACTATGTTCAGGAACAACTCTATAAACTAAAGGGACAAAGAATTCTCAATCTTACTGGTCAATCAAATACTGAATTAAAACTAGCTTATGGAAATGCTAATTTAACACAACTGTCAACCTATGATCAAAATTATACACTTCTCATTCGAAATCTAAATAAATGGGGGCAATTACTGTTTTCTAAAGGTGAGACTCAAACAGCGAAACAAGTGTTAGAATATGCAATTTCAGTTGATAGTGATATTTCACAGACTTTTTTAACCTTAGCTATGATTTATTCACAAGAAAACGATTCGGAAGCTCTTACTCGTTTACGTGACAAAGCTATGTTATTAAATTCTCCATTAAAAGATTCTCTTATTCAAAAACTTACTACGATTTGCGAAAAAGTAAGCCATGCTCAAGAATAATATGATCTATATATTTGGATGCTTTACTTTTTGTAAAATCATCTAAATTTTCAGGTATCTCCAACTGATGGTAATTTACTAGGTCTAGGAGATACTTTTTTTGTTTCCATGTCATTGGCTCTTGCTTTTTCGGAGTGTATGAAATTGCTTGAGGGAGAAACAGCTGTGCTTCCTTCTCGCCATATTGATTTTTCATTAATTCATATAAGTTCGATGCTGTGATTGCATCTTCAAACGCCCGATGGCTTACCTCACGAACAATATTATAATGCTTACACATGTTTTCTAAACTTTTACTACTAAGCTCTGGATGAAGTTTTCTTGCAATACTCAATGTATCAATTGCCCGTCTCTCAAATGACCTCTTTAATTTAACCGATGCTGTCTTAAGAAAACTATAATCAAAAGCAATATTATGTCCAAGTATGATGTCAGATTCCTCATAGCAAGACATGACCTTATCACAAAAATCAAGAAATTCACTAACAACTTCTTGTTCTGTTGCCTCGTTTTGCAACATGCAATCTGTTATCCCTGTTAAATCAATAATATACTTGGATAATCTCTCCCCAGGATTGATAAGACGAGAAAATCGTGCGATCTCACGCTTTCCTTCCATAACAATCGCACCAATCTCAATCATCTTCGAATTCTCAGGGCTTAATCCCGTCGTTTCTATATCGATTGCCATATATGCACTTTTCATTTGTTTTTCCCCTTACATAGATGGGCCAAAAAGCACTCGTCGCATTTCGGACTTCTTGCCGTACATAATCCTCTACCATGCGTAATGACCTGAATGTTATAAAGAATCCAGTGCTCCTTTGGCAGTACATGCATCAAATCATATTCAATCTTAACTGGATCCTCCTCTTTCGTAAATCCAAATTTACGTGAAATACGTTTTACATGAGTATCTACTACAATGCTTGGTTCATGAAAAATATTTCCTCGAATTACATTCGCTGTTTTTCTTCCAACTCCAGGAAGGTTTGTAAGTGCGTCAATATCATTTGGAACTTCACCATTATATTGATGTAACAATGTTTGCATCGCAGCAATGATATTTTTCGCCTTATTATGGTAAAAGCCAGTAGAATGTATATCACGTTCTAGTTCTTTTAAATCTGCGTTCGCAAATGCTTCTACAGAAGTATATTTTTGAAACAAATCTTTTGTAACGATATTTACTCTCGCATCTGTACACTGAGCACTTAACATGGTTGCAATTAACAGCTGCCATGCGTTTTCATGGTCTAGATAACATTTGTATTCTGTTGAATAATGCTCATTTAAAAGCGATAATATTTCATTGATGCGTTCCCGTTCCGCCTTTGTTATTCTACGCGCCATTTCTCTTCCTTTCTATCATGTTTCAACTACAACCAGCCTTGAGGCTTGTTTTTCCAATAATGTATAACTACATTCGCCAAAGATACTTTTTTCTTTGCTATAATCAAATAGGATAAAAAAGTCCTTTTCTTTCACAATACCTTCTTGTTGAGCAGCAAATATATCATGCGTAAAATGCTCAATATGAACACGTTCTCCAAATCCATAAGCATTGGCATGATTCGATAAAAATGACTTGTAATCCTTTTTATACTGCTCATATGGCTTCGTAAATGCAGGTCGCCCTTTCAGTTTCTCACGTAAATATAAGTCAAACGTCATAAGTTGTGATAACACTTCAAGTTCTTCCTTTTTAAGTTTTTCTTGTGCAAAATCCATTAGGATTGTGTATCGAACTAATCGTGATTGATTATAATCAAACAATTCATTCTTTCGATAGTATTGTGCAAGTGACTCATACAACGAAAAAGCAGATTCATAAAAATGTTCTAGGTACTGAATCGTATGCGTAAACTGCCCACTATTATAATAAACCTCAACCATCTCTTCTAAATCTTTTAATTTACACACATCGGAATATGGTAGCCATTGTGTATAAAGTACCTCGTAAGGCGGTTCACTATGATATGCAATATTATATTCCTTGCAGTATTCGCCCATGAGCGATCCCTTTAACACCTTTAAAAAACCAAGCTGAAGTTGGTCTGGGCACATTGCATAAACTTCATCAAAGGATTGTTGAAAGCTAGAGTAATCCTCATAAGGTAAGCCTGCAATTAAATCCAGATGCTGATGAATATTTCTAGCTTCCTTAACTTTTGCAACATTGTCTGCCACCTTCTTTAAGTCCATATGACGATGAATTGCCTTTATGGTATCTTGGTTTGTTGACTGCACACCAATTTCAAGCTGTATTAAACCTGGGCGTAAGGTTGCTAAGAACTCCAGTTGCTCCTCATCTAATAGATCTGCTGCTATTTCAAAATGAAAATTAGTAACTCCATTGTCATGTTCCTTAATAAACCTTAAAATACTCATAGCGTGATTTTTATTGCAATTGAATGTTCGATCGATAAATTTCACCTGAGGTACCATCTTATCCAAAAACAATTGTAATTCCTGATAGACTAAGTCTAAATCTCGAAATCTTACCCTTTTATCAATGGAGCTAAGGCAATAACTACATGAAAACGGACAACCACGGCTTGTTTCATAATATATAATACGATGTTCAAAAGCATGAAGATCCATTGCAAATTGATATAAAAATGGCAACCTACTAAAATCTACTGCTTGTCTTTGTTCTGTACACTGTATCTCCTGATTATAATCACGGTATGCAATTCCCTTAATATGATTGAAATCTTGCCTTGCATTAGAATTAGTAACATAATTACCAATTAGTTCAAGAAACGTCTCTTCTCCCTCTCCAATCATAACTCCTTTTAATTCTGGTAATCTTATCAAACAAGCGGTGGCATCATAACTGACCTCTGGCCCCCCTACCCATATGTCAACCTGAGGATCTAGCTTTTTATATTCCCGTATGATCTGCTCTACCATCTGCATATTCCAAATGTAACATGAGATTGCTAAAACATCAGGATGTTTTTCATAAATCGATCTCAGAATATCATCTAGACTTTGATTAATTGTGTATTCAGCAAGCTCAATATTAGCTTTGTATTTTGCTGCATAACTTTGTAGACAATAGATTGCCGGATTTGAGTGAATGTACTTTGCATTAACTGCAGTAAGTAGTAATTTCATGACCTACCCCTTTCAATATTCAACAGCTAAAATTGACTTTTTGGGTACAAAAAAAGCGGGTGATGGGAATCGAACCCACGTATCTAGCTTGGAAGGCTAGTGTTCTACCATTGAACTACACCCGCATGTAACTATGTTGTTTATACACGAATAAGAATTAACTTATTCATGCCGGCGACCGGAATCGAACCGGTACGGGAGATTAGTCCCGCAGGATTTTAAGTCCTGTGCGTCTGCCAGTTCCGCCACGCCGGCATAATGGATGGAGAAGGATTCGAACCTTCGAAAGCGTCGCTAACAGATTTACAGTCTGCCCCCTTTGGCCACTCGGGAACCCATCCATATTTTTTGAAAATGATGTTTATAACCAAACCTCATTTTTTGTACTGACAAGGATTGATTATAGCACATCATTTTCAGTTTTTCAAGTATTTATTTGAATATTTTTAAGGTAAAATTTTCATAATTACATCAATTCTCTTGGATAGTTCTTCAATATAACCGAAGAGTAAGCATTCATGCGCATCTGAATTGTACCTTGTTGTGTGAAATAATTAGCTGTTTCCAAACCAAATGATACCATATCGGTATAAAACATACGAACAAGTGGATGATCATATGCTATGCCAGCTTGCCAGACAGGAACTGTGATTACTACCTCATAAGGATTGTTATTAATTATAATAACGAATTGATCCTCTTGATTAAATCTTGCATAACTGATAACTCCATGCTCACCTGTCAGTATTTTGATGGAACCTGTACGTAATACTTGATATGATTTACGCATCTGAATCAATTCTTGATGCATTCGAATTAATTCTTTATCTTCATGTCCCCATGGATAAGTTCTACGATTATCTGGATCTGTCCAACCACATACCCCAGCTTCATCACCATAATAGATTGTTGGGGCTCCTGGCCATGTCATTTGCATTACTACTGCCTCTCGCATAATTCCCATGTTGATATTTTCATTTGCCGCATTTGCTCCAACAGTCGCCGTACGTCCAACCTTATGATTGGTTCGTGTTAAAAACCTAGAGTGATCATGATTCGACAATTCATTCATTGCAACTTGTAAAGATGCTGTTTGGAACTTTGACATATAATGAGTCATACTTCTATAAAAATTCTCATAATTACAAAGCATATCTGGGCGGTATTGGTCACTATGTTTTTCTACTCCTGTTAAAAACCAAGTAATAGGTTCCATAAATGCATCATAATTCATTACAGAATCCCATTCATCACCATTTAGCCATGCGGAGGCATCTCCATAATGCTCTGCTAAAATAAGAGCATCCGGATTTGCTTCTTTCACTACGCGTCGAAATTCTTTCCAAAATTCGTGATTATATTCTTCTGTATATCCCAAATCTGCAGCAACATCAAGACGCCAACCATCTGCACAATATGGTGGTGAAACCCACTTTCGAGCAATTTGCAATATATATTCTTTTAGTTTTTCTGATTGCTCAAAATTAAGTTTTGGAAGAGTGTCATGCCCCCACCATCCATCATAGGAAGAATTATTCGGCCACTCCTCTTTACGAAATTGAAAGAAAGAATGATATGGGCTATCCTTACGGACGAAAGCACCCTTTTCATAACCGTTTGCTTTTTCATAGATTTCTTCTCGATCCAACCACTTATTAAAGGAACCACAATGATTAAATACACCATCCAAAATAACTTTCATTCCACGGTCATGAATCTCTTTTACTAACATGATAAATAGTCGGTTACTTTCCTCTAAGTTTTCCTTATCCGTCACACGCTGTATATACCTTGATGACTCTTTATTTGATTGGCTCATATCAACTAAGCATTCACCGCTATCATTTATTATGACACCAAAGTGTGGATCAACATAGTCGTAATCTTGAATATCATATTTATGATTCGATGGTGAAACGAAAATTGGATTCAGATAAATTACTTCAATACCCAAGTCTTTCAGATAATCAAGCTTTTTCATAACTCCAAGTAAGTCGCCACCATAAAATTCTCGGACTCCTAACGCTTCCGGATATTTGTTCCAATCCTTCACTTGGACGGTTCCCTCTCCTATGTATTTGTATTCATTGTCCAATACATCATTTGAGCGATCACCATTGTAAAAGCGGTCAACAAAAATCTGATAAAATACTGCTCCCTTCGCCCACTCTGGTGTATGAAAACCAGGTGTAATCACAAATTGATATGCTAGATTTAATGTGTCCGTTACTCCAAGAGTTGTATAATAATAATCTTGTTCCTTTGTTTGTATCAAAAAGTAATAACGGATTTGTTGATCACTTAATAAAATCTCACCTTCATAATAGTCAAACAAGGAATCTCTATTAACTAAACTTAGTTTTACTTTATTATCATCTATAATAATCGTCACGCCATCAACATTCTGTTTAGCGGTACGTATTCTAATACGAACGGTTTCATTCATATTAGGCTCACTTGGTATACGATAGTCCTCTGTCCCATCGCTAAATACCGCTTCTTTTATAAACTTATAACTTTCCATCTGTTCCAATGATACATCTCCTATCTTAATTTCCTTATTTTATATAAGCATTATCAAAGGTTATACTTATATATATTCATTCATCTTCTGTATTAAACTTTCGAAATTCCTATGTCTTGATAGAAACTTTCATTCGTTTTTTTGCAATCATATAGACTTGCTATACATGGGATGACAAACATAATTCATTCATGCAAGATCGTGTTGCGGATGAATTATGTTTGTCATCCCATGTCCATCATTCTTTGTGCAAAATGACGTCATATCTCTATAAAAGTAAAAAGGACAGCTTCACGGGTGCTGTCCTTTTTGGAGAAGGTATTTTTGTTACTTATGGGGTGTAGCAAAAACTATATAATGTATTGGGGTTTACGAGTGTTACTATAACATTGTTTGCTACATAAGTGTGAACAAACATCAACTTTTTTTTCATTTTTTTTTGTGTAATTTACCCAATACTTTTCTCCCGTTTGAACTTTTGCACAATTCATTATTCATTTTCTCCGTTTTCCTCGTCATTATGCTCAAACAACGATTTAAACTCATCCTGGCCGATACGCTCTTTTTCAATC
>JAEXOU010000011.1 GCA_023439125.1 Bacillota bacterium
TGAAGGGCGATGGTATATTTTCTTCGGCGCGCTACGCTCACAAGCCCCACAAAGTGCGTGTGGGGACTTGTAAGGCACTCCGAAAAATACCATCGTCCTTCATTCTTTTATACAATATTCAGCTAGTGTGACAGCCCCATTCTTTGCGATAGTCCCTTTTAGAATTTACGGAATCGGTCATAACGTTCAGTTACAACTTCTTCTCCTTTACCACGATATCTTTTTAAGAACTCTAAGATACCTTTCTTTAATTTCTCTGCTACTTCTTCCATGTTGCCAGCTGTAAGTATTAATTCATCTTTCATTTCTTCTGAATCATCAGTTACTTTCTCTGAATCCTCTTCTATGAATGTTTTTTTAATCTCTGCTGCTAAAAACTCGTCATCTGTAAAATTGACTTCAATTTCCACCTCTTGTTCTGGTATCACTTGTTCAATGACTTCAAGTTCTAACAAATCCTTCGCTGTAATCTTCATAATATCAGCAGCTTCATCCGCGCGTTTGCTATCCTTCCAAAGAATAGATGCAAACCCCTCTGGAGATAGTATGGAATACGTAGAATTCTCTAACATCCATACTTCATTCGCAACTCCAAGTGCCAATGCGCCACCACTTCCTCCTTCTCCAATTACAATTGAGAGAATAGGAACCTTTAAAGAAGACATTTCATAAAGATTACGGGCGATTGCTTCTCCTTGTCCACGCATCTCTGCTTCAATACCACAGAAGGCTCCTGGTGTATCGATAAAACATATGATAGGACGTTTAAATTTTTCTGCTTGCTTCATCAAACGTAATGCTTTCCGATATCCTTCCGGATAAGGCATTCCAAAATTTCGTTTGACATTCTGTTTAATATTACGCCCCTTTTGTTGCCCTATTACAGTTACAGGAATACCATCAATAGTTGCAATGCCTCCAACGATTGCTCCATCATCGCGACATAAACGGTCGCCATGTAATTCTAGAAAGCGGTCAAAGATATGACCGATATAGTCAATGCTTGTAGGACGTTCGTTGTTACGTGCGATTTTGACACGTTCCCAAGCAGTTTTTGTATACTTCATGTCGCCACCTCCACTAAAACTCGTCACTATCCTCAGTATTTTCTACATTCAGTTCATTTTCAATGCTCAGTTCATCTATTGCATTTAGTTCATAATCCTCATATATACAATCGGTTCTGTTCGCTTTACTTGTTATAATTAGAAAAGATAAAATCGATCTTAACCTGCTTCGTTTCACAATCTTATCAACAAAACCATGCTCAACTAAAAATTCAGCTCGCTGAAAGCCCTCTGGTAATTTTTGTCCAATCGTTTGTTCTATTACTCTTGGTCCAGCAAATCCAATCAATGCACCAGGTTCTGCTAAAATTACATCACCGAGCATTGCAAAGCTTGCTACAACACCACCAGTGGTTGGATCTGTCAACACTGAGATATAAATCAGCCCAGCATCCGAGTGCCGCTTTAATGCCGCACTTGTCTTAGCCATCTGCATCAGAGAGACAATACCCTCTTGCATACGTGCACCACCAGAGCAACAAAAAATAATAAGTGGCAAACTCTGTTTCGTCGCATGCTCGATCAAACGAGTTATTTTTTCTCCAACAACTTCTCCCATGCTACCCATCAAGAAAGTAGAAGCCATAACTCCGATTGCAACAGCTTCTCCATTGATTTTTCCCACACCAGTGATTACAGCCTCATCTAAATCTGTCAGTGCCTTCATATGTTCCAGTTTTGCTTCATAACCTGGAAACTGTAACGGGTCACTAATTGGTAAATCCATATTCATCTCAACAAAGCTATTTTTATCAAGCACCATACTCAAACGATTTCTTGGTGCAATTCGAAAATAATTATTACAACTAGGACATATATAGTAATTTGCAATAATATCCTCTGCATAAATTATTTCACCGCATTTATCACACTTTTGAAATAAACCATCAGGAACCTGTGGTTCGTTCATGATTTCTTTCACTTTTTCATTACGCTTGATATCCTTGATTGCATTATTACCTGTTTTTTTAAACATGCTCATCGTATCAAACCTTCCTGTCTTTTATTCCGACATTTAATTTCTATTATCTAATACCTTTTGTACAAAATCTGTCGTAATTCTTCCACCCAGAAATTCTTCTTCCTTGATCAAATTAAAAAGAAAATCTGTATTCGTATCAATACCGTCGATAATAATTTCTCCAAGAGTACTTAACATCTTATGAATTGCTTCATCTCTTGTATTTGCATGCACAATTACTTTAGCTACTAAGGAGTCATAACAAGAAGGAAGTGTGTATCCCTGATATAACATAGTATCAATTCGTACACCAAAACCTCCTGGAAAATGTAATACATTAATTTTACCTGGAGATGGCATAAATTTGCGCCTTGGATTTTCAGCATTGATACGACACTCAATCGCATGACCATTTATTATGATATCACTTTGTGATATGTTTAAGGGCTCTCCTGCTGCGATTTTAATCTGTTCCTTAATCAAATCAATCCCTGTAACCATTTCAGTTATACCGTGTTCCACTTGAATACGTGTATTCATTTCAATGAAATAATAGTTTTGGTTCTCATCAAGTATAAATTCAATTGTACCAGCATTTTTATAATTTACCGCTTTTGCAGCGCGAACTGCAACCTGCCCCATCTTAATTCTTAATTCGTCTGAAATTACACTACAAGGTGCCTCTTCAATCATTTTTTGATGTCGTCGTTGAACAGAACAGTCTCGTTCTCCAAGATGTATTACGTTGCCATAATGATCAGCTAGTATTTGGAATTCTATGTGTCTCGCGCCTTCAATGTATTTCTCAATGTACATAGAATCATCTGCAAATCCATGTTGTGCTTCTTGCTGTGCAGTTTGAAATAAATGAATCACCTCTTGTGAAGAACGCGCTATCCTCATTCCCTTGCCTCCACCACCGGCACTTGCTTTAATCATGACTGGATAACCAAGCTCATCAGCAATCGCCTTCGCTTGTATTGCATCATAAACTGGTTCTTTTGTTCCCGGTACCACAGGCACATTTGCCGTAATCATTGTATTACGTGCTTCTGATTTATTCCCCATACGTTCAATTGTTTCACTATCAGGACCTATAAATGCAATGTTGCACTTAGCACACAGTTCTGCAAATTTACTACTTTCAGAAAGAAATCCAAAGCCAGGATGAATCGCTTCTGCCCCTGAAGCTAGAGTTGCACTTAATATACGTTCCATTTTTAGATAGCTATCTTTTGACGTCGCTGGTCCGATGCACACTGCCTCATCTGCTAACTGGGCATGTAAGCAATCCTTATCTGCTGTGGAATAAACTGCAACTGTCTCAATTCCCATTTCACGACAAGCTCGTATAATTCTTACTGCAATTTCACCACGATTTGCTACTAATATTTTCTTAAACATTTACACTCTCCTAAGAAACAACGAATGTTATTTCACCTTCTGCATAAATCTTATTCTCATCATAGGCTTTTGCAACTGCCACTCCAACCATTCCCTTACTTTTAATCACTTCTACTTCAAGAGTTAAAACATCTCCCGGAAGTACTTTATTACGGAATCTAGCCTTATTAATTCCGCCAAAATAAGCATTTCTACCTTTATTTTCTTCCTTAGATAATATAATAACCGATCCAACCTGGGCTAATGCCTCCATTACTAGTACTCCGGGCATTACAGGCTCATTCGGAAAATGACCATTGAAATAAGATTCATTATAGCTTACACATTTTCTACCAATCGCTCGTACTCCAGGTACTAATTCTAAAATTCGATCTACCAACAAAAATGGACTGCGATGTGGTATGATTTCCATTATTTCTTTACTGGTTAATATCATAATCGTTTTTTCTCCTTAATTAAGGTCGAATACGTACAAGTACTTGCTCGTAGCCAATCATTTCTCGATTTTCTACTAATATTTCTTCAACAACTCCACTGTATGGTGATTCAATCTCATTCATTAATTTCATAGCTTCTACAATACCAATTACCTGTCCCTTCTTAATTTCATCTCCTACGTGAATAAAAGGCTCGCCATCCTCACTGGCAGAACTATAAAAAGTTCCAACCATTGGAGAAGTAATATACTTATAAGTCGAGTCTTCTTGCATTTCATTCGTATCTGTTTGTAGAACTGTTTGTACTTTCACCATCTCAGTGTTTAAAGTGGTAACTGTATCTCGGCTGATTTGAAATGCTAATCTCGTTTCTCCCTCTTGATATTCAAAAGTAGTTAGCTTAGAATCTGACACCTTCTGAATCAAAGTAACAATATCTTTGACATCCATTATACGTCCTCCTAATGCACAAACTTCTTAACTAATAGGGTTGCATTATGACCACCAAAGCCAAGCGAATTACTTAATGCAACATTTACTTTCTTGTCTGTTCTAGCAACTTTAGTATAATCCAAATCACATTCCTCGTCTGGTGTCTCATACCCAGCTGTTGCATGAATAAAATCTTCCATAACTGATTTTACACAAACAATAAATTCCACACCACCAGCTGCTCCAAGTAAATGACCAATCATAGATTTCGTAGAATTAATACTTACCTCATAAGCATGTTCTCCAAGAGCTTCTTTAATGGCAAGCGTTTCAAATAAATCATTATGATGTGTACTTGTTCCATGTGCATTGATATAATCAACATCCTTTGGTTCTAAGCCTGCTTCCTTAATTGCAAGTAGCATAGCACGTTTTGGACCATCCCCATCTTCTGCCGGAGAAGTGATATGATAGGCATCACATGTAGATCCATATCCAGCGATTTCAGCTAAGATATTCGCTCCACGTGCTACTGCGTGATCATAGGACTCAAGTATTACAATACCTGCACCCTCTCCCATAACAAAACCACTTCGATTTTTATCAAATGGAATCGATGCCTTTAATGGATCTTCTTGCGTTGACAATGCTGTTAAGGCACTAAAGCCAGCCATGCCAAGTCTTGTAATACAAGATTCTGTACCACCACAAACCATAACATCTGCATCGTTGCATTGAATACAACGATATGCCTCTCCAATCGAGTTTGTGCCTGTTGCGCAGGCAGTTACAACGTCAATACATTTACCATGCAAACCATACGTAATTGCAACATTTCCCGCTGCCATATTACTAATCATCAAAGGAACAAATAAAGGATTCGTTCTTTTCGGTCCTTTATCTAAAATCTTCTCAAATTCTTTTTCAATAATTTGCAAGCTTCCGATTCCAGAACCAACCGATACACCAATTCTTGTCGTATCCTCTTGTGAAAGATCAAGACCACTATCCTTAATTGCTTCACCAGCCGCAGCTACTGCAAACTGGCTAAATTGTTCCATACGTCTTGCTGTTTTAACGTCCATATAATCAGCTGCATTAAAATCTTTCACTTCTGCTGCTAACTTTACTTTATACTCAGTGGTATCAAAGTAAGTGATTGGTCCTATCCCTACCTTGCCTTTCTTTACGTTTTCCCAAAACTCGTCTACACTATTACCAATTGGAGTAATTGCACCCATTCCAGTTATTACAACTCTTTTCATCCTATTCCTCCTTACAAACAAATTTACATTCCCATTCCGCCATCAACTTGTAATACCTGCCCTGTAATATATGCTGCTTTCTCAGAGGCTAAAAATGCAACTGCTTCTGCAATATCTCTTGTTACTCCCAATTTTTTAAGTGGTACTTGGGAAATAACCATATCTTTTACTTTATCTGATAAAACCTCTGTCATCTCTGTTTGAATAAATCCAGGTGCAATCGCGTTGACTGTAATTTGGCGAGAACCTAATTCTTTTGCAAGTGACTTTGTCATTCCTATAATACCAGCTTTCGCTGCACAGTAATTTGCCTGGCCTGCGTTTCCAATCAATCCAACCACGGATGATATATTAATGATACGACCACTTTTTTGTTTTAGCATAACTTTACTCGCTTGTTTACAGCAATGAAAAACCCCAACAAGATTTGTATTAATAACTGATGTAAATTCGTCCTCTGACATCTTCATGATTAAATTATCTCTTGTGATACCAGCATTGTTCACTAAAACATCGATTCTACCATATTGATTCATTACATCCAAAAACATAGCTTCCACTTCTTCGGCATTTGCTACATTTGCTTTATATGCAGTTGCTGTTCCACCATTTGTTATAATTTCATTAACAACATCTTCTGCTTTTTCTTTTGAACCACAATAGTTCACGATTACCTTAGCACCATACTCTGCTAAAGTTTTTGCTGTTTCACTTCCGATACCACGACTTGCTCCTGTAACTATAACAACTTTATCCTTTAACATTCTATACTCCCTTCGATAACTCACTTAATTTTTGCAAATCTTCGACTTTATCTATATTTATCACAGCTTTTGTCTTATCTATCTTTTTAATAAAAGAAGATAATGTTTTTCCTGGACCTATCTCGATAAAAACTTCAACTCCATCCAAAATCATTGCTTCAACGCTCTGTTGCCATCTTACACAAGACGATACTTGATTCGATAATAAGTCGATGATATCATTTTCATATGTAACATATTGTGCTGTAACATTCGCCACATATGGTATTTGAGGTGTATGAATGGAAATATTTTGTAGCTCTTCTCTTAATTTTTCTCCTGCCTTCATCAGCATTTTTGAATGAAATGGTCCACTAACGTTTAAAGGAATAATTTTCTTAGCTCCAACTTTACCTAAACTATCCGAAGCTCTCTCAACTGCATCAACCTCACCTGAGATTACAACTTGCCCCGGACAATTGTAATTAGCAACTGAAACAATACCTTTTGTGTCATCACATATTTTTTCTACTACTTCATTCTCCATGCCAAGCACCGCTGCCATCGTTCCTAATCCTACTGGTACAGCATCTTGCATGTATATGCCTCGTTTTCTTACTAGTTTAATTGCATCCTCTACCGATAAAACTTTACTTTGAATCAAAGCTGCATATTCTCCTAAACTAAGCCCAGCACAAACATCTGGAACAATTCCCATTGTGTTTATGTGTGCTAGCATAGCTGCAATTGTAGTAATCATCGCTGCCTGTGTATATTCTGTTATATTAAGTTTTTCATTCTCATCAAATATAATTGATTTAATATCAAGCCCCAAAATCTCATTTGCCTTATCAAAGACTGCTTGACTTTCCTCAAATTGTTCATAAAAATCTCTTCCCATCCCAGCATATTGGGCTCCCTGTCCTGGAAAAACAAATGCAATTTTCTTCATGTCACCCTCCATAGAATAAAAGTGTGCTTCGCACACTTTTATAGTTAGCAAACTGTCTGTACTCTTTTTTCCACCAGTTTTGCAACACTTTTCTTCTTAATTAAAACAAAGATTACACTTGCTGCAACAACAATCATTGCTATAACACCAGAAACGATTGTAATAGCTGTGTGTACCTTCTTCTTGACGGAACTCATCTTCATATCAATACGATTTCTAATACTCTCATCCTCAATCGGATTTGCAATTACATTATCAATTAGCTCACGTTGCTCATTGATTGTAGTTCTAAGTGAATCTGCGAAAGCAAACTCTGTTCCTCGTCTCATTACTCTTTTACGCATCCAGCGATGTTTTCTCACCATTTGCTTTTGTTGAGATAAGTCATATTCCATGTACTGATTTTCAATAAGGGATATATCCATTCCACCCATTAGATCAATTAGCATTTGTTCTGTCATATAAATCTCCTCCCCTTCTATAGCACTTGATTAAACTCATTCTTGACTTTTGTTCTAAGTCGCGAAAGCCTCGAATCTACTGCAGTTACTGACATTTTCATTGCATTTGCAATCACTTTGGTGGATTGCAGATAAAAATATCTTCGTATCATTAACTCTCTATCTTTTTCTGGTAGGTTTGTTATTACTTTATTTAATCGCTTAATATTTTCTTTTCTTACCATTTGATTTTCAATGTTCTGATTAAAATCAGCTAACTCAGACTCATAATTAGAGACATCCTCCATATGGGTTTTATCTTCATGTCTCTTCACATCTCGTAATCGGTTGATTGCTGTATTTCTAACAATCACTTTTAAATAAGTTGATATCGATGCTTTCGTATAATCATATTTCCCTGCGTTTCGCCAAAACTTAAGATAAGTATCATTAATACATTCTTCGATATCTCTCGTACGATTTCCAAGTATCCCAGTGGCGATATATACTAGCAGCTTTTCATACTTTTCTGCTATGATTGATAACCCAATTTCATTCTTTTTTTGGACCAAAGACACAATTTCTTCATCCGTCAATTACAAAGCCCCCTTTGAGTGTGCACACTAATTAATACCCCTTTTGAATCCGTATCTTGCACACATCATGATTTTTTTTATTTCTTCCAGGGTGAATCATAGTACTGTCCTGAGTTAGGAACTCTTGTTGGTAATGGTTCTGGAGTAGGTGTTGGTGTTGGTGAAGGGGTTGGTCTACTGTTATATTTCATTACAGCCTCTTCTTCTGTGTATAAAGCACCCTTCGTGTACTTCATAGCTCCATTCCATAATAGCCATTCCGTATAATTGGAATCATATACTCCTTCAATTTGCTCTCGTACCTCGGCTGGTCCATAAGATATATAATGCTTTAACCAAGAAGCCGTAAAATCTTGTAACCACGGTCGAACAATTGCACAATGTTCACCCTCTTCGATTTGACTTAGTGCAGTATGAGATGAACTTAAAGCTCCAACAATCAATTCGTATGGCTGGGTATCTGGATAGTCAATTCCATAATAACCATCTCCATAATGAGAAGGATAAATCATCGGGCAGATGTAGTCTAAGTATTTCGACATTTCAACATAACTTTGGCCGACAATTTTTGCATCCACTGCACTGCTGATTATGGCACCATAAACATCTGCTGATACAAAGATACCAAGTGGCTTTAACTTTTCACATGCATATTTAACAAACTCTGTTACTGTCTCTATCTTTGTCTTTGTCTCTGCCTCTTTTCCAAAGTCGACTTTAGACATTCCACTATCCGTTGAAAAACGAATATAGTCAAAGTTAACTTCATCAAAACCAATTGCTGCACATTCACTAGCCACTGACACTAAATAATCCCATACATCATGCTTATATGGATTGACCCATGCTAACTTATCTTTATCTCGAAATATTGTTCCATCTTTATTCCATAGTGCGAGTTCTGGTTTTGCTTCTGCTAATACAGGATCTTTAAATGCAACAACACGAGCAATTAAGTAAATATCCTTTTCTTTTAATTTCTTAATTAGTCCCGGAAGGTCTTCTATATAAGGACGTGGTGCATTGATTTCTTTCACATCTGAATTATTCATCATATAGGTTATATGACCATCATCGTCTTTGATATCAATAACCATCGTATTTAATTCTGTTTGATCCACAAGATCAATTAGCTCATCAATCGTACTATTTGCTTTTGATGCTGTCACGTAAATTCCTTTCACTTGTATGGGTTTTCTCGAATCTACAAACCCTGGCATAAAAACTTCCTTTGTTTCTACTGGTTCAAGAATCTCTTCTGATGTTGACTCAGTTACCCACATTCCATAAGGTCCTGTGACACCCGTCGCTTGTATCTCTTGGACATTTAAGTCAGGGTTGATTATCAAATCGTTCTCCTGACCTTTTTCTTCTTGATAAAGCAATAATAAGGACGCGCCAGTTCCAATAACAGTCGCTAGTAAAAGAATTAAGAATGCAGCAACCTTTCTTGGTTTTCTCTCCTTGGATTCTTTCTTACTATAAAACTTCTTCTTTTTTGTTTTTTTATAGTCAAGATAAAATTCTTTCTTTTTCACTTCAATTCTCCAATCAATCTTTGAGTTGTCGTTGAATTTTACATATCATCTCAATTAACTTAGGTTCGAAACTTTTCCCTGATTCATCTTTCATTTTTTTAATGACACGTTCTCTACATATATCTTGTGATTCACCAGACAGTTTCTCTTTTGCCATCCATTTATCGTATGCATCTACAATAGAAACAATTCTCGCAGCAACTGGTATTTCTTGTCCCTTTAATCCCTTTGGATAACCAGTTCCATCCCACTTTTCATGATGATAGTATGCTATATCAATTGCCATACGCAAAAATACATTATATTCGTTGTGTTCATATGCCTCTGATAACGTCTGTGCTCCAAGTTGTGAATGTTGCTTATATATTTCCATTTCCTCTTTGTTTAGGCTCTCTTTATTTTGAATAATTCTATCAGAAATAGCAATTTTTCCAATGTCAAGAAGAGGAGCTGCAAGTTCAATCGTATCTACAAACTCATTGGTCACAATATCTTCATAAGTGTCAGTCATTAGAAGACACATTGCAAGCAGCTTACTGTTTTTTGAAATGTTTTCAATATGATTCTTGTGCATACTGACCTTGACTTCTGATATTCGAGCCATTGCATATATGAAATTCTTCTGTTCCTTAATTATCTTATTGACCTGCTCATTCACGAGCTTTTGTAACTTCCGATTATCTAGTTCTAGCTCCTGTTGCATTTTATAAATTTTTAGATGTGTATTTACTCTTAAGGTTACTTCTTCTATCTCAAATGGTTTGCTGATAAAATCAACCGCTCCAAGTTGAAATCCACGTATCTTGTCTTCCGTCGAATTTAAAGCCGAGATAAATATAATTGGTATATCTCGTGTCTTTGGATTTTTCTTTAATATCTCACACCACTCAAAACCATCTATATCTGGCATCGAAATATCTAGTAATATTAGTTGTGGTTCTAATACAAGTATTGCCTCCATTGCTTGTTTTACACTTGTTACTGGTCGTGCAGTATATCCTGCTTCACGAATCATGTCAGCTAGGACAACAAGGTTAGGTACAACATCATCCACAATTAATATATTTGCTGTTTTTATATTATTATCCTGTAAGTCGAGCATCTATCCCATGCCTTTCTATAATATCATTTTTTTGAGTGACATTAACTGTTGCATTGATAAATCATAATTTTCTTTGCGTACCGCTAATAGTAGCCGTAACGCTTGTTTTCTCTCTTCTGCCATAGCTTCTGGAATCAATTTTTGAATCAAGCTAGCATAATTCTCTGCCTTTTCCCATATCTCTAATTCTAAGCAGACAATCAGCTTCTCTTCATATTCCGAGAAATACTTTGAATCCAAAACCTCCTCCATTGTAGTTGCAGTAGATTCTGATAACTGTAATTGGATTGTTTTATGTTTTGTCGCTTTACGATCAATGACGGTTGGTGTATACTCTGGCTGCTGCATATTAACACCAAGTTTCTTTGGAAAACGCGCAGAAAAAGAAAATGTACTTCCTTTCCCTTTTTCACTATCCACATAAAAAGAACCCCTCATTAGTTCAACTAGCTCTTTGCTAATCGATAAACCTAAGCCAGTTCCTCCATATTGTCTTGTAATGGAACCATCTACTTGTGAAAAACTCAAGAATAATTTATCCATCTCTTCTTTTGCAATTCCGATTCCACTATCAATTACCATAAAAAATAATTCTACTTGCACATCATCTTCATATGTATTTACAACTTCAATTGCAATGCGACCAGCAGATGTAAATTTAACAGCGTTGGATATTAGATTATTCAAAATCTGACCTAACCTAAATTCATCTCCTATGATTTTTTGTGGTACATCCTCACCAATAGAAACTTGAATTGTTAGTCCTTTCTGGTTCAATGTTGCCATATGTACTGAAATAGTATTCTTCATAAACTGTTGAAAATCAAATTCTATATTCTCAAGTTCTAATTTACCTGCATTGACTTTTGTAAATTCCAATATTTGATCAATTAAGTTTGACATTGTATTACAACAACGACGAATAATTTTTACATTTTCGGTTTGCTTTGGGGACAAATCTGAATCCATTAGCAACTCGGTAAGTCCCTTTATTCCATTCACCGGAGTTCGAAGTTCATGGGTAACGTTTGCTACAAACATATTCTTAACACTTTTTGCATCTTCAAGCTCCTGTTGGAAGATTTGTTCCCTCTTCTTTGCGCCTTTCAGTTCAGTAATATTAGATGCTGTAATGATTCCAAATCTCTCGCCTTGTATTGTTTCCCATTGAAATCTTACATTCACCGGGTAACAAGTCTGATTTTTACGGTAAGCAAATGCCTCTCGCACCTTACCACCAGATTTATCCAATAATATAATTTCATGATTGCTGACACCAAGCAATTTAGGAAATATGTCGAGTATATTTCGGGCTTCAAGATCTTCTTTGGAACCATTTTCTTGATTTGCTGCTTCATTAAAATAAATAATCGTTCCATCAGATTTAAACACATATACCTCATCCGTACATATGTCCAATAAGTTCTGCAAAAGCTCTACGTTTACTTGTAAGTTATCATTCATTCAATTACCTCAACTATTATACTAACTGAAAGTTTTACCAATGTTTTTCTATATCTAGTAATATAATTCACTCTACTAAGTTTGTCAATTCTAGTATTTTCAGTTGACTTTTTGCCATTTTTTGTTATAATATTTATGACTATTGCAGTATAATTAATGTTTTAATATTGGGGAGAATAGAATAAAACGTTAATTACATAGGGGAAGTATAGTAATGGGAGGTTCTAATGGATTTTAATGTACGCCTTAAGCAATTACGACAAAAGCACAAATTAACACAGAGCGAACTAGCAGATATTCTTGGTTTAAAACCAACTGCAGTTTCGAATTACGAATCACGTAGAAACGAACCATCTTTTGACAAGTTAATCGCGTTATCTAAGTATTTTGATGTATCTTGTGATTATTTATTAGGTATTTCTGATGCTTACTTACCAGTAGGTGGTGAAGTTTTAGATAAAGATATTGTTGATTTTTTTAGCATATACCAGCAATTAAATACTGACAGTGTAAAGGAACTACAAGAATTTACTACTTATCTAATGTATAAGCAACAATTAAATAATTAGGTAAAAACAAGGCTGTTGCACGAAGCAACAGCCTTGTTTTTATTTCAATCTTAGTTGATTTCTTCCACTCTTACATTAGTTATATAAACGGTTGCACTTGAACCTCTATGTCCAAGATTAAATTCCAATCTTCCATTTGGGTCACTCTTAACAATCATATCAAACTCATAAGTATAAGTTTGTGGTGTCGTTGAGATAGTCAAAGTTGTATCCTGAAGATAACGAATCCATCCTGCTGTTGGTGCAGATACACAAACAACGATATCTCTTGTCTCATCTGCATATGCATCAAAACTTACTTTGTACTTTTTGCCCTTAATACAAGGGATCAGTGGTTGAACTAACTGTACAGAATAATCAACAGTACCTTCATTTTCAGTGGTGATGACAATCTGATTATCTTTAATCTCAGCAGCTCCTGCTCCACCTTCGAATAATAAGAATGTCCAGTTAACTTCATCTGCAAGATCTTCTGCTTCAGAAAAATCACCATTAATGATATAGTTTCCATCTTCTAGAGGCTCACGATAAAGAACTTCTGGTTTTTTTACATTTGTATCATATTCTGGTTTCTGATAAACTCTAACGTAATCGATTTCAAATTCAGCCTTGTTAAAATCTGTAGAATCATCTGGATTTCCTGGCCAGTTTCCACCAACTGCAAGATTCATCTGTACGAAAAATGGCTGGTTAAATGGTGCTGGATATGGTTTTTCGTCATCTCCATTTGCAGTAAACCAATCATTTACAGTCTTATATAAGTTACCATCAATATAGAATCTCATTTCACCGGGTTCCCATTCTACAGAAAATTCATGGAAATCACTTGCGAATGTACCATTTTCTAAAACATAAGTTCCCTGTTGCTCTGCATGAGGCTCTCCATAATGAATTGTTCCATATGCGGTATCAGTTTGACTTCCTAATACTTCCATAATATCAATTTCACCACATTTTGGCCACTGTCCATAAAAACTTTCATCCTTTGGCATCATCCAAACTGCTGGCCAAAGTCCTTTACCTTCTGGAACCTTAACACTTGCTACAACTTTTCCATACATAAAATCCGCTTTATTCTGAGAGTTAACCTTACCAGAAGTATAGCTAACTACTCCATTCTCATCTGTCGTCTTAATTGCTTTTAATACTAGTTTTCCATCCCTTACAAATACATTATCTGCTGCTCCTGTATAAGCCTGTAATTCATTGTTCGTCCAACCTGGATCACGTAGCTCATGATTCCAGATAGTCTCGTTAAGACTGTCACCATTAAACTCATCATTCCATAGCAAAGAGTAGCCCTCATACTGTGGAATTTCTTCGCTTACTGGTGTTTCTGTTGGAGTTGTCTCCACAGTATCAGGAGAACTCGTAGGAGCCCCTTGAGTAACTTCTGGTGAATCTACCTTTTCTGCTTTTTTGTCTCCACATCCAGTAAATGAGGAGAGTGTTAATGCAACAGTAAAAAATAGACACAGTGCTTTTTTCTTCGTCATAATTATTTCTCCTTTCGTTTTTAAGGGCATGTTTTCGTCTACATCCCAACGTTATTACTACTAATGCTTTCTTCAAAGTAAATTAATTAATTCATTTTGTATGGTGGAATAATGGTCATCTGTTATTCCAAAATCCTTACCTTTATAAGTCCATGCAGCTCTTGCTATTCCTAATTTCTCGAAGACATAATTCATATCAATATACCAGTTCAAAGTAGATGTCAGAGAAGCTCGATCAATGACTCCATATTCTCCACAATAAATAGCAACCTCTCTTTCCTCTGCGATTTTAACAGCTTCTAGAAAAGCCTCTTCTATAAAGGTCCTATCAATCTTTGTGGAATGAACTTTATCGTAGAGTTGCAGATGTTCTTCTGGCAGATAGTTCTTTGAATCTTCGACATACTTAGCTGTTTCATTTGGGTATTCCGTATGAAAGTTAGATGGCATCTTATCTACCCAATACGCTGATTGATGTGTAAAAATCAATGGCTCATAGAAATGATATGTATACACTACATTTTCATCGTATGGCAAATCCAGTTTGCTAACAAAGAATACGCTGTTATATCTCACCCCACCCACTAAAACCTTAATCGAAGGGGCATTTTTTCTAATGACTGACATTGTTCTCTTAATAATACCATTCCAAATGTCAATAACATCTTCTTCTACTACTTCATTTAAAAGCTCAAAACATAATCTGTTACAATATTGTCCATAACGCTTAGAAATCTCATCCCACAATGAGATGAATTTCTCCTGCAATTCAATGCTATGAAAAAAGTCATTTTCCTTTTCATCAAAGGAATAACCTGCTGTTTTATGTAAATCTAAAATCATATTTAGTTTGTATGTTTCGCACCAAGCAAGGCAACGATCGATATACTGAAAGCCTTCTTCTATGAAGGTATCATCTATTGAACGTACAAGTTCATAATCAATTGGTACTCGAACATGGTCCAAACCCCATCCTGCAATTTTCTTAATATCATCTTCCGTAATAAATGTTTCGTAATGTTGTATCTTATGCTCACACTGTGAAAGCCATCCTCCAAGATTAATTCCTCTTTGGTACCCAATAAATTTCTTCATCCTAACACCTCACTCATTATTTAAAACTATAGTATCATTTTCTACGAGAGAATTATATCGATTTTATTGCTTTTTTGTTAATATAATGGTACAATTTAGGTAAAATCTAGTATCCGAGGTAAGATGATGAATACAGACAAAGAACTTAGCTACAGAGAATTTGTAATGCGCGAAAACAGTGCATTCCACGCACCATTCAATCCAGAATTTGTGTATTATAATGCAGTTAAAAACGGAGATTTTGACACCGTTGCTAATCTTACTAAAAGCAAATTTTCCGAAAAAATTGGTCTTGGAAAATTATCGAATAATCCTCTTCAAAATATGAAGTATCATTTTGTTATCACTACAGCTTTAATTGCAAGATATTGTATTGAAGGTGGTATGGAACATGAGACTGCTTATAATCTTAGTGACTACTACATTCAAAAGGCGGATGAATGCACATCAATTTCTCAAATTTCTAAGCTTCATCTTCAGCTTTCTCTAGATTATACACAACGTATGAAAAATCTTAGAAAAGACCATATTATATCAAAACATATCGTGAAATGCATTGATTATATTTACAACAGCTTACACACAAGAATACGAATCTCCGATCTTGCTGAATATGTTGGACTGAATGAAAGTTATCTCTCTAAATTATTTAAAAAAGAGTTGGGTATTTCGGTAACGGATTATGTACAACAAAGAAAAATAGAGACTGCCAAAAATATGCTTCAATATTCCAATTATCTTCCTTCTCAGATTGCAACCATTCTTTGTTTTCCAAACCAAAGTTACTTTATTCATATATTTAAGAAAAATGTTGGGATGACTCCAAAACACTATCAGGATATCTATTTTCGCAAAACTGGTATCTTGACCAAAAAAGGGCTGTCGCACTAAGGGCTGTATGAATAAAAAATGAAGGGCGATGGTATATTTTCTACGGCGCGCTACGCTCACAAGCCCCACAAAGTGCGTGTGGGGACTTGTAAGGCACTCCGAAAAATACCATCGTCCTTCATTCTTTTATACAATATTCAGCTAGTGCGACAGCCCCTTGAAATTATAGAAAAGTACATTTGATACTCTATTCTTTTTAGTTATTTGCTCCACAACATTTTTTGTATTTCTTTCCGCTGCCACATGGACATGGATCATTTCTACCAATCTTCTTTGGTTTAACAATCGTACCTGACTTCTTCTGTTCAAGATATAATTCTTTTCTTCTTGCTTCTGTCAAGATATCATTCCACTGTGGTAGATTATACAACCAGTCTGCACTTGCTTCTACCATGTTATAGTAAAGTTTTTCATTATCAAAATCTAAAGATACAACAGTCTCTGCTGTCATCTCTTCAATTGGATTTGGTGTTACTAAGCTTTCATTAATACCATCTAAGAAACCAACCATAATCTGTAATGTAGTATTATACTTCTTTGCAAGTTCTTCTACAGTTCCAGTAACAACTTCCTCTGGATTTGCAAGCAACTGCTCGTATATACCTTTTTCGATTGCAAAGTAATTGCCCCAAAAAACTTGACCAGTCTTCTGATCCATATCCTCAGCATAAGCTACGTCTCTCCACTCTTGTAATAAACTCATGTCATTTCATCCTCTCAAATCTTGTTTTATTCGTAATTATTGTGTGTATAAAATTTTTTTATACGTCAATAATATGATTAGTCTAATAATTCATTTGCTTTTCAGGTAACTAACAGCCTACCTGTAAAACAAATCGCAAGCCCTTAACCCATAAGTATACTTGCTAAGAATAATTAGATAAACGTATGCTCTTTCAACAGTTGGATTCCCCCTCCAATGAAAAGCAACCCTACAAAAGAAGAATTAAATACTTATCCTCCCCTTTTTTGCTCGAGGCCCTTCAATGCAAGGGTTTCGGGCTATTTTATTGTCTCTGTCATACACAATCTGTTTAATAATATATATTAATTGCCGTTTAAAGTCAATATCTTTCCATGGGAATCCTAATGGTTCTCCTGTTCCTCATCTTTGGTCAACTGAACTTGCTCCGTATCTGCTACTTCAATCTCATCTTCCGATACTTGGTTCATCTCTTTCTTCATGCGATGAAGCTGTCCTAAGCTTATACTATCCTCATTTTTCTTTCTAAATACTTTATCAAGTAATACGAACACATAAATAAAAACTGGTATCACCAAAGAGCTGAATAAGGATACGATGAACATCTTATGAGCATAAGGTTTTGCCATAAGTGCTGTAATAAAAGTTACTACATAAAGACTTAATAATAACGCAATTCCTATGATTGCCAATACTTGCTTTGCTTTTCCACGTTTCATTTCTAATCCCCTTAATCTTAAATTTTTAAGTATCTTTTTTTAGGTGCATCAGCCATTCACTCATCGTCTTCTCATAACCAAGTTCACCCATATGATAAAACGTTGTGCCTACTAACTCATCTGGTAGATACTGTTGTTCTACATAATGATTTTTATACGCATGTGCATACTGATAATCAACACCATGACCTAATTTTACAGCACTCTTGTAATGAGCATCTTGAAGATGAGACGGAACACCACTACTTGTCTGTTGTTCTACTACTTTTGTTGCTGCATCAATTGCACAAATCGAAGAATTACTCTTTGGTGCACATGCCACATAGGTGGCAGCCTGTGCCAATATAATTCTTGCCTCTGGCATACCAATCCTTTCCACTGCCTGAGCAGCCGCAGTTGCAACCACTAGTGCGTTAGGATCTGCATTCGATACGTCCTCTGCCGCACAAATCATAATTCTACGAGCAATAAAGGAAACCTGCTCTCCTGCATACAACATCTTTGCAAGATAATAAACTGCTGCATCTGGATCAGATCCACGCATACTTTTGATAAATGCTGATATTGTATCATAATGATTATCACCTGTCTTATCATATTTTAAGACACGGCGTTGAATACACTCTGAAGCTACATCTATTGTAATGTGAATCATACCATCTTCACTACGATTTGTTGTTAAAACACCTAATTCAATTGCATTTAAAGCCGAGCGTGCATCACCATTCGCCATTTCCGATAGAAACTCTAAAGCTTCAGGTTCAATGTCTGCTTTATACGAACCAAGTCCTTTTTCCTTGTCGGTAATTGCTCGAACAATTAACTGCTTAATATCTTCTTTGGACAGTGGCTTTAGTTCAAAGACAATCGAACGTGAAATTAGAGCTCCATTAACCTCAAAATAAGGATTTTCTGTCGTTGCTCCTATCAAGATAATCGTTCCATCTTCCACAAATGGTAAAAGATAATCTTGTTGCCCTTTATTAAATCGATGAATTTCATCTACAAAAAGAATCGTTTTCTTTCCATACATACCAACGGTTTGTTTCGCTTCTTTAATTACATCTTCCATATCCTTTTTGCCAGCGCTTGTCGCATTAATCTGCTTAAATTCAGCACTTGTTGTACACGCAATTACCTTAGCCAATGTCGTTTTCCCAGTTCCTGGAGGACCATAAAAGATTACCGAGCCAAGCTTATCTGCTTGAATTGCACGATATAATAATTTATCCTTACCAATAATATGACTCTGCCCAACGACTTCAGATAACTTAGTAGGACGAAGCCGCGAAGCCAATGGAGATTCTTTCTCCATAGTATTCTCTCTCATATATTCAAATAAATCCATGAAAATCCCTCCAGATTATCTTGAAATCAAAAAAATAATGTGCTACACTTCCACATGATAAAGTAATTGTTTTGCTCTTACATTTACGAATAATATTGTGTCCACAATTCAAACATGATTTAGGAGCACTTCTTCACAATCACGATTACATATCCACAAAAAGGAGAAAAATAATGATACCAAAAGATCCTATTATGTTATTAAGCTATGTGAATACACAATTACGAGATTATTATAAATCGTTAGATGACCTATGTTCTAGCTTGTCGATTAATCGAGAGGAGCTTGTCTTAACACTTTCAAAAATCGATTATATCTATGTTCCGGAACAAAATCAATTTATTTAAGTTCTCTCACACCCCATAGCGTCCTTTCTTTTGGACGCTTTTTTTGTGTAAAACTTTCTTATTACATAAAAAAAGAGACAACCTAGCAATACACCGATTGAATCAATTCCAACATCTTTTAAGGTGCCACTCCTACCCTCTATAAATGTCTGATGGAACTCATCTGTTCCTGCATATATTACAGAAGTAATAAAAGCAATAATAAATATCCTTTTATCCTTAATCTGATTTATCCAAAGTGGAATACTAATAAAAATTGTAAGGATGGCGTATTCCGTAATATGTGCAGTCTTTCGAACAATAACATTTATTGTTTCCAACCACCCCACACGTTCTGTCGGATCAATATCACCAAACAGTGCCTCAAATACACGAAGAATAGCATCTGCAATCGGTGAACTCGTTCCGTCAGAAACTACTGCCGGTTTTGATGAGAACATATATATTACAATCATCATGATAATTGCTGGCAACCATGATAGCCATTTTAAACATTGCTTTTTTTGATTCATCTGGTTTTAGATATCCCTTCTATTGCTCTTTTTTACTTGGATTGATATAATTATTGCACGAACTTTTGTCATGAGGTTTCTAAGAAGTACCACATGGATTCTTAATTCACATCTTAATCGAACGACAAACGTTTGTCAAGAAAGCATACAATTCGAATCATTTGATAGAAAGATTTAGGTGTCAAAAGACTTTAAGATAGAAATTAGATGTCATTTTGCACAAGGAAATGTTAGGAGTATGTGATGACAAATATAATTTATACACAACACGCTTTCGCTTGAATGAAGTTCGTAACGGTACATAAGGGCCTAAAATACAGGCCCTAAGTACCGACGACTTCATACAGTATGCTCCTAAATTATGTTTGTCATCCCATACTCAGCTAGTCTATTCAAGTGCAAAATGAGTAGTTAAATTCAGAAAAACACTTTTGATACATGAAAAAGAAAGGAATTATTACAAATGCAGGATTCCTATAAAATAGTATATACAGGTGGAACTGGGGAGATTGTAGAAAAGAAGTCTAGATTTATTGCAACAGTACTACCAATCAACTCAGAAGAAGAAGCTATTACATTTATTGAACAGATGAAAAAAAAATACTGGGATGCAAGACATAACTGTTCCGCTTATGTGCTAGGTCCACATAATGAACTCGAACGTTGCAGTGATGATGGAGAACCAAGTAAAACTGCAGGTCGTCCAATACTTGATGTTTTACTCAATGAAGGACTTCATAATGTGGTAGTTGTTGTAACACGCTACTTTGGAGGTACTTTACTTGGTACAGGAGGACTCGTTCGCGCATATCAAGGAGCTACAAAAGAGGGGTTAGCTAACTGCACAATACTAGAAAAACACTTTGGTAAACAACTTCAGGTCACAACTGACTATACAGGGCTTGGAAAAATCCAATACATTGCTGGAACGTTAGAATTAACAACTCTATCAACAGAATTCACTGATATCGTTGTAATCACCCTATTAATTCCTCCAATTTCATTAGGTTCGATCAAGAAAAAGATTCAAGAAGCTACAAATGGGAAAGCTATTATGGAAGAACTTGAAGATGTTTCCTATGCAAAACATAATGATGAAATTATATTATTTTAGTATTAAGTAATTCCTAAGAAAATGTGAAGATTTATTAGGAAAGTTGCATATTGGAAATAACTTTGATATAATGAATTCCAAACGGTAAATACTAAATATATAGGTACTTACTAACGTTTTAGGAGGTTACTATGGATTATAGTAGAAAAGGTGTCGTTAAAAAACAACATGAGATAAAATCCACCACGAAACGACTGAATTCTAAAATACGTATTAATTTGTTTCGTGTAGCATTAGTAAGTGTTGTTTTTCTCGGCATTATAGGAGTTATGGCAATTGGAGGAGCTGCAAAAGGTATCATCGAATCTGCCCCTGACATCCAACAGGTAAATATAGATCCGGAAGGTTTTACAACACATGTTTATTACAGTAATGGAGAATTGTCTCAAGAACTAGTAGGTGCTGAAGCAAACCGTGTGTATGTTCCTATCGAAGAAATTCCTCTGATTTTACAACATGCATTCGTAGCGTTAGAGGATGAACGATTTTATGAACACGATGGAATCGATCTTCAAGGAATTTTCCGTGCTGCCTTTTCTGTAATAAAGACGAAAGGACTCGGTTTTGGTGGTAGTACGATAACGCAGCAGTTACTAAAGGTAAAAGTATTTAACTATGGTAATGAGAAGAACATCGTAGATAAAGTAGTCCGTAAGATACAAGAACAGTATTTAGCTATCAAGCTAGAAGATGAATTCACAAAGGATGAAATTCTTGAAGCATACCTCAATAATATAAATTTAGGTAACGGTTCATATGGTGTCCAAACAGCTGCACAAAGTTATTTTGGTAAAGATGTTCAAGAACTTACCTTATCGGAAGCTGCAGTCATTGCACCAATTGCTCTCTCCCCAGTTTACTGTAACCCTGTAAATTACCCAGAGAGAAATGCAAAACGACGTACGGATTGCCTTAATAATATGCTGGAATTAAATTTCTGTACAAAGGCTGAATATGATGCAGCAATGGCCGATGATGTTTATGCAAGAATTAAAAATTACAATGAGCAAAAGGCACCAGATACTTATTTCTCTTATTTTACGGATGCTCTCATTGAACAAGTACTTTCTGATTTAACGACGAAAAAAGGATATACTTCCGACCAAGCTTATAATTTACTATATAAAGGTGGTCTTGAAATCTACTCTACACAGGATCAAACAATTCAGAGTATTATGGACAAGTACTTTACCGATGAAGCTAATTTCCCTGAAGTCGGCAAGGGTTCTTACTATGAACTAAATTATAGTTTGATTGTAGACAAAGAAAACGGTGAGAGAATTGAATACAAGACAGCCGATTTAATTGATTATTATAAGGATTTTGATGACTCGGAACGTCTTTATTATCATGAATCAAGACCGTATGTTGGAATTAATACACTTGGTTATAGTAAAGAAGATATGGAAGCAAAAATAACAGAATTTAGAGAAGCAATAGTAGGGGAAAATGATACGATTTATTCTGAATCCGTAAACATTCTACTTCAGCCGCAGACTTCTATGACAATTATGGATCAATATACTGGTCATGTTGTTGCACTTTATGGTGGACGTGGTCAAAAAACTGGTAATCGTACTACAAATCGTGCAACAGATTCACAACGTTCTGTTGGTTCTACTTTTAAAGTATTGGCATCCTTCTTACCTGCACTTGATACTTGTGGGTATACATTAGCAAGTGTTATGGATGACTCAGAATATACGTATCCAAATTCAACAAGTAAGGTTAGAAACTGGAATGGAGTATATAAGGGATTATCTTCGATGCGTGAAGGTATCTATAATTCTATGAACATTGTTGCATGTCGCTTTATGGAGGCTGTAACACCTAGAGTTGGATTTGATTACCTTAAGAAACTTGGTTTTAACTTAGTAGAATCTCAGGTAGGCGCTGATGGTAAGACTTATACCGATATGAATGTTTCAATGGCACTTGGTGGTTTAACAAATGGTGTTACGAATATGCAGTTAACTGCTGGTTATGCAGCGATTGCAAATGATGGTATCTACAATCCACCAGTTCTTTATACTAAGATCGTTGATCAGAACGGAAAAGTAATTTTATCAAATGAACCATCCTCTGAACAAGTTTTTAAAACTTCAACTGCTTGGTTATTAAAATCTGCGATGCAAGATACTGTTACTAGAGGTACAGCTACGCGAGTTCAATTCGATAACTACAAGATGCCTATTGCAGGTAAAACTGGTACGTCAACTAAAGATTATGACTTATGGTTTGTTGGTTTTACACCTTATTATACTTCAGCAATCTGGACAGGATTTGATTACAGTTTCTCACAAACAGAGAAAAATTATCATAAAAATCTATGGCGTAATGTTATGGAAGAAATTCATTCTACTCTTGGCTTAGAATATAAGACATTTGAAAAACCAGACTCAATTACCTCTGCTGTAATTTGTACAAAGTGTGGTAACTTGGCTATTCCAGGTGTTTGTGATCAAGCCCTTAGTGGTAACTGTACAAGAAGTGAGTATTTTGCAAAAGGTACCACTCCAACCCAATATTGTACCTGTCATGTGAAAGTTTCTGTATGTAAAGAATCTGGTCATTTTGCATCACCATACTGTCCAATTGAACAATGTGAAGATGCTGTTTATTTAATCAAAGAGGAAACTTCACCAACTGCCGATACTCAGTTTATTTATCCTACGGATGAAAAGGCAGAACCTTGTCCAATTCATACAGAAGGATCTGTTGCTCCTCCTATAGATGGGGAAGAAGTAATTCCTCCTGAGGATATTCCAGATGATTTTTTTGAAGATGATGGTGAAACAGGTGATATTACAGATAATCCACCAGTAGTAATTATCTCACCAGCCCCATAAGATACAAATTTAAAGAAACGAACAAAAGTGTGCTTCGCACACTCTCACGAGCAACACTTTACAAGCACATCTTTTGTTCCGCGCCGTAGCGTAGCGTAGTGCGCATCATAGCGTCCATCCTTTTGGACGCTTTTTTATACTAGGAATTTCCTAGTATATAAAAAAGGAGCTAATGTGTAGCTGATTGAGCAAATCAGCTATACATTAGTTCCTTTTATTATTCACCTTTTTATTGCTTCATCTTTGGATTGAATATCAACGAAGCTAGGTAGCTGAATATTAACGCAGTTGAAATACCAACTGCGGAGGCTGTAAATCCTCCCTTAAATAATCCGATAAAACCTTCCTTATCTACTGCCTCGCGAATTCCTTTAAATAGAACATTACCGAATCCGACTAAAGGTACTGTCGCTCCTGCACCTGCCCACTCTGCAAATGGCTCATATATGCCAATAGCTCCAAGTAGACTTCCCAAACATACTAAGAGTACCATAATTCGCCCTGGCATTAATTTTGTATTATCCATTACAATCTGTACGATAGCACAGATTGCTCCACCAACTAAAAATGCTTTTAAATAGTCCATAAGTTTCCTCTCTTATTTATGCGTTAGTTTCTAAGATTACAGCATGTGCAATTCCAGGAACGCTTTGTCCTTCATTGTAACTAACTGTTGATAATAATGCTCCTGTCGGAACAAACAATATTCGATTCCATTCTTTTTTTCTCATCTTTTGTAGTACATATCCACATAGGGTAATCGCACTACAGCCACACCCACTTCCTCCAGCATGAGTATCCTGAGTTTCCGGATCATAAATTTCGATACCACAGTCCATATGATTCGAAGTAATATCGTACCCTTCTTCTTTTAGCAAATCAATTAAGATATCACGTCCAACCACACCTAAATCACCTGTAATAATACGGTCATAGTAATTAGGCTGTCGATCAAAGTCCTTTAGATGCTGTGCAATTGTAGAACATGCTGCAGGAGCCATACATGCGCCCATATTCAAAGAATCCTTTAGTCCAAAATCAGTGATTTTACCAATTGTAACACCCATAATGTGAATTTGTACTGGAAGAAACTCTCTTCCAAATGCACTCTGTTTATTGATTGTTTGACCAATTACTACAGCTCCGCTACCTGTTACTGTCCATGTCGCAGCCAAAGGCCTTTGATTACCATAACCAAGAGGAAATCGAAACTGCTTTTCAGCACCAGCAAAATGACTCGAAGTAATCGCTAGTGCATGATCTGCGAAACCTCCTTCTACTAACATAGAAGCTACTGCCATCGACTCACCCATAGTAGAACAAGCACCGTAAACGCCAAGAAGAGGTATATCAAAATTCTCGATACCAAAACTTGTTGCAATCAATTGACCAAGCAAATCACCACCAACGATATAACGAATTTCATTTCTACTAAGTCCTGACTTATGAATGACTGTGTCAACGGCCATACCGAGCATCTTGCTCTCTGCTTCCTCCCAAGAATTTTGCCCGAACATTGGGTCAGTATCAATCACATCAAAATAAGAACCAAGTGGTCCTTCACCTTCCATCTTGCCAGCAATGGAAGCTGCTGACTGAATTACAGGGGGATTATCAAAACATATACTCTGTTTTCCACGTAATTTATTGTTTTCAACCGTCATTTAAACTGCTCCTTTATCTTTCCTTTTAGACAATTTTGCATAGCTTCAGTAACCAATAAATAATTCCAAGTACCCAGCTAGAGAGTATACCATATAAGATTACAGGCCCTGCAATCGTGAATATCTTACACCCAATACCAAATACCTGTCCTTCCTTTTTAAACTCAATCGCAGGAGCTGCCACTGAATTCGCAAACCCAGTAATTGGAACAAGGGTTCCTGCTCCTCCGTGTTTCGCAAGCTTTTGATACCAATTAAAACCTGTAAATAGAACAGCTAGCAATACAAGAGAAACTGTAGTATAAGCAGCCGCTAGTTCTTTCTCTGCTCCTTGACTCTTATATAGGTTCAAGAATGCCTGTCCAATACAACAAATAATTCCACCAATCACAAATGCCTTGAGTAAATTAATCCAGGGATTGTGCTTTGGTGTCATCTGATTCACATATTGGTTATATAGTTTATCTCTCTCTTTTTGATTTTTTTCTCGAGTGATGTCCGAAATTGAAACATTCTTATTCTCTGCCATATCATTCCTACCTTTCCTGACATATATAATTCATTTTCTAATATTAATTTCTCAATATATCCAAATTTCATACACAGACGAATGCTTTCTCAATATTATTTCCTAATTCCATACAACAGACGGATGACTTTACCTAGGTTGCAATTATCAATTGATAAAAAGCTCCAAATAACTTTCCAATTGCAAAAATAAGAATGATGTAAGGTAATCCAGCTGTCAGTTTAACTCGTTTCACGAAGATTGGCAGAACATTAACTACTTCTGCTATTGCAAATGAGAGACATCCAACATAAACACCTGAAAAAAAACCATATACACATAATGCAAAATAACCAGTCGGAATATGCCATTGATATAACCAGAATAAGTTTCCTAAAGTGCCTCCTAATACAACCATATCTTCATAAATTTGAATATATTTTGCAGTTTTACTACGTGCTGCCATACGCTGTACGACACCAATTACAGTTACAAATGCAAATATTCCTGCTGCGACTAAAAGTCCAGCTGACAATCCAATCAACGCAAGTAAGATGTAACGTATTTTTATTCCCTCCTAGTTTTTATTCAATATCAATTGTGTTACCCTCTCTGTTTGAATTTTCTATGATTGCTTTATTTTCATTCGCTTCATATAAGCGTAGTTGTACTTGTAATGGAGTTGGATCAGTATCCATTTTAATCTTGGTAAAATGATTAAAGAAAATGATAATACCAATGGGTAAACCAATGGAATAGAAGATTGGAACAATATTTATCCCTTTCTGACTCTCTCCCATAACAAGTTCATGAAACATTTTTAACACATCATCGACGTTAACATCTTGATTAAAGGTCATAATTGAAAATGCAGAACCAAAAAAAACGGTAAATGCTATAAAAACTGTCTTTATAATCTCAAAAGCTTTCTTTCTCTTACTTGGCTGAATATATTCAATTACAAAGTCACTAGCACCCAAGCTAATAACTAAAACATCAGAATATTCTCTTTGTATAGCTTCAATCACTTTTAAGATTGTAACCGCGTATTTATTTACCTTTTTGTCTTTAATACGTAAAATCTCTCTACTTCCAACTTCTTTTACTAGTGCTTCATCCTTACTCAAAATCTTAATAACATCTGAAAGTGTAACAATCTGCTTATGAACAATCACATTTAAATCTGCTTTTATATAAATAACCGTAGGAGTATCTGTATTACCCATCAGATAAATGTTCCCTCAAACACATGATTGGTATTGATTGTAAAATAGCAAATTAAAATTACTGTTACGGCTATTGCAACAATAATTAAGGATGCAATGCAGATTCTTTTCCTCTTCATAATAGTCCACCTCTCAAAAAGGCTGTTGCAAGCCGATTATGTGCTAAGATGATACTACCTCATCAAATTCTCACAATATCGTCTTGCAACAGCCTCCTAATTCTTCTAAGATAACTGTTACTATTATTGCTAATTTTTATTTAAATATGTTTGGAAAATACTGTAACACAGAAGCGTAATATTAACCAAGCATCCACTCTCTCATCGTCTTTAGAATTTTTCTCTCCAAACGTGATACTTGAACTTGAGAAATTCCAAGTTCATTCGCTATCTCGGTCTGCGTCTTTTCTTTAAAATAACGTAATGTTATTATACTTTTCTCCTTATCACTCAATGAATTCATAACCTCTTTTAACGCCATATGATTAATCATTGTGTTACTTTCATCATCTGACTGTTCGAGCTTATCAATAAGAAAGATTGCGTTCCCATCTCCTTGATAAATTGTTTTGTATAAAGATTCTACCTCTGCTCCTGATTCCAAAGCTAGTACAACTTCTTCTTTTGCAAGCTCTAAGACTGAACTAATCTCTTCAATCGTAGGTTCTCTACCATTTCTAGCTTCTAATTCTTCACGCACCATACGTATCTTGTTTGCTGTTTCCTTTAATGACCTGCTTACTTTAATCATGCCATCATCCCGTAAAAAACGTTTTATCTCCCCAGTAATCATCGGTACTGCATAAGTTGAAAACTTTACCTCATATGATAAATCAAACTTATCAATTGCCTTCATTAAACCAATGGAGCCTATCTGAAATAAATCTTCTGCCTCATGTCCACGACCTAAAAAGCGACGGACAATACTCCATACTAGTCCCACATTCTCAGTCACAATTCTATCTCTAGCCTCTTTATCTCCAAGTTGTGATAATCGAATAAGCTCTAATGTGTCCACTACTATCCTCCCTTCACGTAGACAGCTATTTATGTAGTACCTATTCGCTTTCTCATCTTTACGGTAGTTCCCAATCCTCTTTTTGACAGAACTTGCAAATCATCCATAAAAGCACTCATAAATGCAAAGCCCATACCTGAACGCTCTAGTTCTGGACAAGTTGTGAATAATGGTTCCATTGCCTTTTCAACATCTTCAATACCAACTCCATGATCAATAATTTCAATGAAGACATCACGTTCTTTTATACCACAATGTATCGTTACTTTACCAATGGAGTTACGATAACCATGAATAATACTATTAGTTACAGCTTCTGAGACTGCAGTTTTAATATCTGCAATTTCTTCTAAGGTAGGGTTAAGCTGTGATACAAATGCCGCTACAACGGTTCTAGCAAAGTTCTCATTCTTTGACAAGGAATTAAAATCGATCATCATCTCATTATCAAAAACCATAGGCGCTGCTTCAAAATTTTCTTCACTTAATACTTCTTGATTCATACTATCTACCTCCCAATTCATTCATATGTGCAAATGCATCTGACAAATCCTTATACTTATCTACAATTCCATAGAGACCTGACATTGTCAAAATACGATTGACACAATCACATACACCAGTTACTGCTAATTTTCCACTCCCAAGTAATCTAAGTTTCTTATATCTGCCAAGAATCACTCCAATCCCAGAGCTATCCATAAATGTCACCTGAGAGAAATCGAAAATTACGTTTTGTATATTTTTTGTAACCATCTTTTTATCTGCATATTCACGAATATAGAGTGCATTGTGATGATCTAAGTCCTCTTTCATATGAATAATCAATGTCCGCTCTCTGATTTCAAACTCTGCACTTTCTGTAGAATCTCGCCCTACTATCCATCGAATACCATCTTTTCTGTCCATATCTATTTTTCCTTTCCTAGTTTCTATAAGATTTGTAAAATATTTACATACTGTGTCGATAAAAAAAGACATTCTATCCTCTAGAAATGTCTTTTCTAGTAACAAATCGTTACTTTTTTATCATTTTGTTCTTACATCTCACCTAAGCGTAACTTTGCATACTGAACAAAGTTAGAATTAGGTAGCTCATTAATTATTCTATTATAGCACTCTTTCGCTTGCTCAAATTGCTCTAGTCCCTGATATGCCTTCCCAAGATAATAGATCGTAGAAGCGTTATCCGGAAGATAGACATTCGCTTTTTCTAACAATCCTAAGCCAGTTTCATAATCTTCATCTTCAACTGCTGCTTTTCCTTGTTTCTGAGCAATGTTAGCAGCTAATGGATACACATATGTCCTTAACTTCTCACAAACATCACCGGCTTCTCTTAATTCCATGTTATCAACATTAACCACATATAATAAGTCTGCAACTTCTAATGCTTCCTCTTCTGTAAACTTTCCATCAGCATTTAAATCATAATAGAGATTAAATGCCTTTATCAGACTATCATACATCTCGCGATCATATTCAGGTATTACAATTGCATCCAACTCTGCTTGCTTGTCCTTCAATTTCGTGTTCAAATTATCAACTTCCTTTTGAGCAGAAGTATACTTTGCGTTCAAAGCACTAATCTGACTACTTAAATCCCTGACCTCTTGTTCATATTGGGTAGATGCATTCTGTCGTACCGTAGGTACCACCAAGAAAAATACAACAGCAATTCCGATGATAACTCCAAGTACAAGATTAACAAATAACCATACATTTGGCTTTTCTTCACGATAAGTTGAAATTGGCGTAATCGGTTTTGACACAATCTCAGACTCTTGCTCACCTTCACTCCAATATGGTGTAGGTTGTACGTTACCTCCAGAGATCAGTTGATTCAGCTCATCCTTATAACGTAAAGTAGTTGTATTGGTTAAATCAATCTTACTAGCACGTGATAAGCATTTTTTCGCCCGCTCATACTCATTATTTTTCATATAGAGTAACGCTAGTAACTGCAAGGCACGAATAAAGTGTGGATTTAAACTAGTTACTTTTTTTAACTGAATAATTGCTAAATCATCACTACCTTGTTTTGCAGATTCTAAAGCAATGTTATACTTCTTAATTGCTTGATTCATTGCATCTAACTTTGTTGGATTTGATGATATCGTATTCATATATAAATCTGCATCATTATCTTTTGCTTGGAAATGCTTGCTTATTACCCATTCACTGAGTGCTGCTACTGTTTCACCCATCTCAAAGAATACTAGACCAAGTAAATTTCTTGCATTCGTATTCCTTTTATTCATCTCAAGACTCTTCTTGAGCATATAGATTGCGCCAGTTAAATCCCTAACTTTTGCTTTCTCCAACCCACGGTTATAGTAAGAATTGGAGAGTCGACTTGTTCTTTTAAAGATTGTTAAGTCTTTACCGCACATCTCACATCTATTTCTTCGATCTGCGACAAGATTGCCGCACTTAGGACAATTCATCCTCTTCCCCCCATGGTTCTTTTTCCTATTATTTATCTCTCTTTTCTTTCAAGATTGATTCAATCATATCCGAAATATCAGTTAAGTCATTATTAAAAATTGCCTCTTCTGCTTGGTCGACTTCTAAACTAGGTTGAAACTTGGCAATTTCCTCATCAAAGTTAATCATATGATACCTCTTTTCTACTGTTTCACTACGTATATCGATCACTACAGTATGTTTGATACTACCCATATAACATTTACAGTATCTATCATACCGATTAACCTATGAAAAATCAAGAGGTTAAGGGAAAATAACACTTAATTTCATACACTTTCTACGCAAAAAGTTACAGATTACGTGTCACTATCTCATATTCTTTACGATAAAACATCACTCTTGTAGTTTCGACTGTTATTGTATCATATATACCACTAATAGAAATTGTAGTGTTTGGATAAATTACCTTATTAACCTCAATGTGTGCATCTCTCGAAATCTCTAAATTATGTAATATTGTATTTTTTTCTTGAAGTAGATCTGTTATCTCGGCGTTAGTACTTATTTTTGTTCTTACAAGCTGAAGCTTCTGGGTCATAAATGGATTTTTCTTCCCAGTAATTTCTCGCTCTTCTATCATCTCAGTTGCTGCCTCAATTTGTGCAACTCGCTCTCTTAGCTGCGCGATTTTACTGTCGATATTTTTTATTTGAAGTTGAATGGTATCTGGTACGCCAACGTATAAAGTTGTATTCACTTCTTTGGAATTACCGATAACACTAGCGCTTATGCACTTTAACGCATACGTCGTTCCACCTAAAATGATTCCTCGTTTTCCAGTTACTATAACACTTCCTTGTGACTCAATCATGCAATTCATGATTGCATTGGCAGTTATATCACCTTTTGCTTTAATCGATACTTGCTCAAAAAATTTACCACTTACATTACCACCACATATCACAAAACCCTTTTGTGCGCCTTGCATTCCACTCTCGAACACAATATCTTTTCCTGCAATAATTGTAGCGCCTTCCACATGTCCTCGAATGGTTATATTTCCATCAGCCTCTATCACTTTACCTTGAAACACATTCCCATAAATTAATAAATCACCCTTGAAATGAATATCACCTTGCAAGTAATCAAGATCATCTTTTATTTCTAACAAATTCGATATTATAAGACGATCATTTTGGAATTCTATTTTCCCAGTAAGCAATGCTGTATAAAATCTCTTATCTTCAGAAAGCTCAAAGCCTTTACCCTTGATAGGGCTTAAGTCTTTCCCTTTTGTTGCCTTTAAGACTTGGCCATATATATTATATCCATCAATACCATTAGTTGCTGGGTGATACTCTATCACCTTATCCCCTTGTGTTACTGTAACAATACGTGTCATCGCATAATAATCTACAGATCCATCTTCCAAAATGATTGGTTTTGTAGCAACACTTCGATCAAAGAAAAATTCAAAATATCCATCTACTCCATTTACTGGCTCCTTACCAGCAGCAATCATAACTTCTTGATAGATATCTCTACCCTGAATTATCTCATTCAAACTATCTTTTTTTATTCCATACGCAATCTTTTCTCTTAAAATAGCTTCCTTTAAATCCTCGAGTGAAAGAGGTTGATCATTATTATGATTTACTTTCATCCAAGCTTCCATATTATTATTTCGAACAACAATTGATATCCTCTCTGAATTTCCTGTCAGATCTGGCATAGATGGCACCCCTTTCTCGCAAGCAATGTTTGATACTCACATTGTATATCGACAATTAATTACAATAACAATAAAGTTTTATTAATCTGCGAAGCATTTTTATGTAAATTAAATTTCCTACAAGTTACCTATTACATAAAAAAAGAAGTCACTATTATTATACTTCGAAAGAAAGTTCCCAATCAACAAAAATATAATAAAAACGACTTCTTTTTATAATTATTTACTAAAATGTTCTAAGCGTTCTGTTACTTGATCCATCATACTTGTGTATTTCTCTAATTTTGCCTTTTCCTCTGTAAGTTTAGCTTCTGGTGCTTTATTCACAAAATTCGGATTGCTAAGCATTCCTTGAACTCTCTTTAATTCACCCTCCAAACGTGCTTTCTCCTTTGTTAAACGTTCAATTTCCTTCTCGATATCAACCAAATCTGCAAAAGGAATATAAATCGTAGCGCGAGATGTTGCAATCGAAACTGCATCGGAATCAATACCAGTCTTGTCATTTTGTATGATTATTTCGCTAGCGTATCCTAATGTGGCGAAGAATACTTTACTATCTTCAAAAATACTACGAGCACCAGCATCTTCAGATACAACGATTACAGTTGCTTTTCTACTTGGTGCAACGTTCATCTCAGCACGTACATTACGAATACTCTTCACTGCCTCTTTAATTAGCTCAACTGCTTCTTCTTCCTTTGCAAAGTTGAAAGCTTCATCGTATACTGGCCAATCAGAAACCATAATAGATTCGTTATCAGCAAGGGTACCTTCTTTTTCCTTTAGGGTACAGAAGATTTCTTCCGTAACAAAAGGCATATATGGATGAAGAAGTTTTAGCGCTGTTGTTAATGCAGAACGTAATGTATAAATTGCAGATGTCTTAGTTTCTTGATCATCACCATATAAACGAGGTTTTACCATCTCGATATACCAGTCACACAGTTCTTCCCAGATGAAATCATAAATCTTTTGAGCAGCGATACCTAGGTCATATTTATCTAATGTTTCTGTAACCTCTTTTGCTAATGAATTTGCTCTAGAGAGAATCCATTTATCTGCATCAGTTAATGTCTTAGGATCAACAAAAGAAACCTTAGAATCCATTCCTGCTTCTTCCATCTGATCCATATTCATCATAATGAAGCGAGAAGCATTCCATACTTTATTCGCAAAGTTTCTTGCAGCTTCTACACGCTCGATATAAAAACGCATATCATTACCAATTGAGTTACCAGTAATCAACATAAAACGAAGCGCATCTGCACCATACTGATCAATAATCTCAAGTGGATCAATACCATTACCTAAAGATTTACTCATCTTTCTTCCTTGTGAATCACGAACAAGTCCATGGAATAAAACAGTCTTAAATGGACGCTCACCCATCTGTTCAAAACCTGAGAAAATCATACGGATTACCCAGAAGAAGATAATGTCATATCCCGTAACTAATACATCTGTCGGATAGAAGTAATTCAAATCCTCTGTCTTTTCTGGCCAGCCAAGAGTTGAAAATGGCCATAATGCAGAACTAAACCATGTATCTAGCGTATCAGGATCTTGAGTAAAATGATCATGTCCACATTCACATTTTGTTGGGGCTGTCTTACTTACAACTACCTTACCGCACTTATCACAGTAGTATGCTGGAATACGATGCCCCCACCATAACTGACGACTAATACACCAATCACGAATGTTATCTGTCCAGTTAAAGTATGTCTTTTCCATTCGTTCTGGAACTAATTCAATATCGCCGGATTTCACTGCTTCTATAGCTGGCTGAATCAACTCATCCATCTTAACAAACCATTGTTGTTTAATTAACGGCTCGATTGTTGTCTTACAACGATCATGTGTACCAACGTTATGAGAATAGTCTTCCACCTTTACAAGAAGGCCCATTTCATCCATTTCTTTTACGATTTGCTTTCTAGCTTCATAGCGGTCCATTCCTGCAAATTTTCCACCATTTTGATTAATTGTTGCATCATCATTCATAATGTTGATCTCAGGTAAATTATGACGTTTACCAACTTCAAAATCGTTTGGATCGTGAGCAGGTGTAATTTTTACAACGCCAGTTCCAAATTCCTTATCAACATAATTATCTGCAACGATTGGAATTTCACGGTCTACAAAAGGTACCTTAACTGTCTTTCCAATTAAATGAGAATATCTTTCATCTTCTGGATTTACAGCAACCGCAGTATCACCAAGCATTGTCTCTGGTCGAGTCGTAGCAAAGGTTAAAAACTCGTCTGTCCCAACTACTGGATACTTCATGTGCCAGAAATGTCCAGCCTGATCCTGATATTCAACCTCTGCATCCGAAATTGAAGTATGACATACTGGACACCAGTTAATAATCCTAGAACCTTTGTAAATCCATCCTTTTTCATATAACTTAACGAATACTTCTTCTACAGCCTTGGAGCAACCCTCGTCCATTGTAAAACGTTCTCTGTCCCAATCACAAGAAGAGCCTAATTTTTTTAGCTGGCTGATGATTCTTCCGCCATACTCATTCTTCCATTCCCATGCTCTCTCTAAGAACTTTTCACGTCCAAGCTCTTCCTTATCAATTCCCTCTTTTTTCAAAGCTTCAATAATCTTAACTTCTGTAGCAATCGAAGCATGGTCTGTACCTGGCTGCCAAAGAGCATTATACCCCTGCATTCTCTTGTAACGAATTAAAATATCTTGCATTGTGTTATCTAACGCATGACCCATGTGAAGCTGTCCAGTAATGTTTGGAGGTGGGATCACAATCGTAAATGGTTTCTTATTCTTATCTACTTCGGCATGAAAATATTTTTTATTCAGCCACTTTTCATACAATCTGCCTTCTATGTCCTTAGGATCATAGTTTTTTGCTAATTCCTTCTGCATAATAATACTCCTTTCAGATACATAAAAAGTGTTTTGCTTGCAAAACACTTGCGCCAAGCGCAGTCCGTAAGCGACTTGTTCCTATCGCGCTTGTGTGCATCATAGCGTCCTTCCTTTTAGACGCTTTTTTATTTAATAGGAAATTCAGAGAAATTTTCTATTAAATAAAAAAAGTCCTCCATCGCAAAGGACGAAGAACCGCGTTACCACCTTAATTTATGACTACTGTCACCTCAAATCGCGTCTCTAACAAGACACTCGTCTATAACGGGACTTCCCGGTATCTCCTACTCGCGTAAACCTACGTTTCAAAGATACTGCTCCGAAGCTACCTTCCATAAGCACTTCTTAAAATACCCTTTCAGCCTTGGGGCATTCTCTCTGATAAGGCCACTCATGTAATCCTCTTCATCACCGCATATATTCTATATAGTACTTATAATATGTGTGAATACCCCATTTGTCAAGCTATTTTTTAAAGCTTGATGAAGCCTAACTCCTGAAGCTTAATCATACGATTTCGATATTCTTTCGATTCTGGCATTTGAATTAACTTGTCGATTATCTCAGGCTGTTCCCAATAATGCATTGGGATTGCCCAATCTGTCCTTGTATGTTGCATAAAATAATCAAATCCAAGATAAAACTTGTCCTCTTGCCTTGGATCCAATGGTAAAAAGGCAACATCGAAATGTCGATTTTCAATCCGACCGATTTCTTTTTGAAATGCATTGGTCATTTTCTCATACTCTTCGTTTGTCTCGCCGTTCCAAGTCCACCAGTTCAAATCTCCAGCATGATAGATGCATCTACCTTCTATTGTAACAATAAATGCCACGCCAACATCTGTTGATTTTAACGTTTCTATCGTGATTTGGTCATCTAGCTGATAAGTCATATTTTTCTTTATATAGAGAATTTTATCCCATGCAGCTTTCTCAATTCCTACTCGCTCCATATATTTTTCATTCATCTTAATGTCATTGGATAAGATAAACTGAATATTAGGATATTGTAGAGCTAATTGAAAAATCTTATGGTCAAAGTGATCTCCATGTTTATGGCTAGCAAACACATATAGTGTTTTTTCCTCCGAGATTTTAGGAAGCTCTCCTTTAAAATAATCAAATAGCAAGACACAGTGATCGAACTCTACTAAAAAGCAACTGTGATAAATATACGTAATTTTCATCGTTTCTCCTTTGCAAATATGATACAGATGATTGTTCTCCTATGCAAATATGTGATTTAATCCTATTGCTGTCAAACAATCTGTAAGTACATGGATTTACTATTTTGCACCTAATCCTATTGTATCAGATTTATTATAGAATCAAAAGGACATTTAAATCACATATTTTATGATTGCTTCTGGAAATAGTACTGGTATCTCTTCTTTGAAAAAGTCTCCCATCTCCTTTAGTTGTTCTTTCGAATATTTATATTTTCCATATCCAAACTGTCCATACTGAAATACACGTTCTTCTTCACTCATTGGTAATTGCGTTGTCGGAAATACTTGTTGAATTCTCTCCTTTGCTCGCAACGTGTATCGATGCGAAATAACTTCAAATGTAAGAGGATAAGCTAAACGATCTGGCAATTGATCTTTTAAGGACTCCATCAATTGCATATACTCTACCTTCCAATTATCATATAAAAAAACAGGTGCAATCAAAAATCCTACAGGATAACCCGCTTTCATAAGTTTCACTGCTGCTGCAATTCGATGTTTTGCCATTGGAGTATGATGTTCATAAGTTTCAATGACACGCTCTGTATTAATGCTAAATCGAACTTCTGTATGTCCATTATGCCTAGCATCAAGTAAACTATCGATATCTGTATATTTTGAAACGAATCGAAATCGTGTACTCTCTTGCTGTCCAAAATACTCAATACAATGGCGAAGAGAGTGAGTATATGGCTCTACTGGAACAGGATCTGATGTCGCTGCTCCCTCAAATATTGTAATACTAGGTAAACGCTCTTTTGTATATTTCATTGCCTGTTCTAGTATTTCATCAACATTAACATGCACTCGTACATATGGTTTATCACCTAATTGAGTATTTAGATAACAATATTCACACTGTCCCATACAACCACTTACTAATGGTAGCTGATAGTGAGCAGATGGTTTACAAGATTGAAATTTTAAGCTTTTCTTAATACCAATCACAAGTGTTTTCTTACCTTCCTGATACATCGTGGCAAGGTTATCTCCTGGAATACTACCCTTTACTTGATTGGTCGCTTTTTCAAATACTTCAACTTTTGCATCTCGAAGAAATTGTTGATATAACTGCTCTCCAAGTGGATATTCTCTAGCTCCCTTTTCTATAATCACTCTTTCTGGCTGAAACATATCGTTACCTCATCATTATTTTATATATGAAATAGTTTAAGCCAAAATACATAAAAGTATTTATGATTGCTTTTTATTTGAAATCATAAAAATGTATGATTCTTCTCTTTTTACACAAACTAAATGCGATGTTTATTCCAATCTTATAATATAAGGAGAGAATTATGACGAATTTAAAATGTTCAGTAGAAAACTGTTTACACAATGCAAATCATCTATGTTCTTTAAATGAAATCGATGTTAATGGTCCTGATGCTCATCATTCTGAGGCAACCTGCTGTCACTCATTTCGTGATGGAGAAGGCAAAGTATCTAATTCAGAAGCTTTAGCAAATGCAAAACCAGAAACAAGTATCAAATGTTCTGCCGAAAATTGTGTTCATAATGAAGATTGTCATTGTTATGCAGATGGCGTAGATATCTGTGGATGCGGTGCGAAAAAAACAGAACATACAGAATGTGATACGTTCCGCTGCAAATAATTAGGGCAAAAAAGCACCTTCAAAGCCATACTGAAAAGACATCAAATATCAGTATACTTTTTAGGTGCTTTTGTAGATATTTCTATTCCCCTGCTTTTAAATCAATGGTTTGTCCTAGCATAACAATAAGTTTTCCTTTTGGTGAAAATTCTATTGCTTGCTCTAAATATTCGTTCTCATAACCATGAATTGGTATATTATGTGTTGCTCCAATCAAATCAGCAACTTGCGTTGCTTCTTCCGAGTCCATATTATAGACTCCATCAATCGGATACATTGCATAATCAATTATCTTCTCTTTGATTACATCTTTCCCTTCATTCATTGAAGTATCACCCGCATGGTATACATTTACACCATCCATTGTTATAATAAATCCAACGTTATCTTTCAATAAATGATTTCGATTGTCTCCAGAAGGAACTGCTTCTATTGTTAGATTATCAAACTCAAAGGTTTTATACTCTCCATCGATCAAGGCATCTGACCATAAAATCACCTTGCAATTCTCAGCCTGTGTACATTTATTTAAATTATAATGGTCGCTATGTCCATGTGTAACAAGAATATAATCTGCAGGTTCACTATAATCCCCATCATAGTATGGATCAATGTAAATAACATCCCCCTCTAACGTTTTCAATTTAACGCTCGCATGACCAATATATGTAAGTGTTGGATACTCCTGTACTCCATTCACTGATTCTGAAAATTCTGCGAGTTCTGGAAGTGAGGCTAGTAGTTCGATTGTTTCACGATCTTCAAAGCCAATTGCACTTGCAAGTTCAGTTAGTTTTTCAATTTTTTCTGCTATTACTGGGTCCGTTGTTTCCATGCTCTCCTCCTGATTTGGTTCAATAACTGTAATTGATTCCTCTTGTTCTATACCAGTAGTGGCAGTTGGTTCCTCCTGCTTTGTAACCTCGTTCGCTTCAGTTTGTCCCTGAATTTCTTCATCTATGCTTATTTCACCACTACTTAATGAGTCATTGGAACTTGTTTTCTGTTGTATTAAAATGATTGATATACTAGCAGCAATAATCATAAGGAACAACAAAACAACGAATAATACTTTTTTCTTAGATTTCTTCACACTTTTTATCCTCCATGCAAATTTTTAATATGTATAACCATCTTTTGATATGCACGTAAATTCGTGCTAGTAAGTAAATATTCATTATTTGAATGTTTACTATTCTTTTATTTTACATAATGTGGTTTGTTATATCAAGAAAAATATTCCATATTACAAAATGTCCCGCTGTCAATGATTCTAGAATAGCGGGACATCTTCATTACGTTATAAAATTTACTTCAATTATTGTGGTAATTGATCTGTATCACCAAATATCTCAACCCATTTTTGTGTACGTTCATCTATAATAGCCTGACCACCTGCACTAAGATAACCAGCAATTCCATTATCCCATACTGAACTAAATTCATCTATAGGAGCTACTACGGCAGTATCATATATAATATCTCTCTTCTCTGAAAGTGCCGGTCCCATACCTTCTTCTGCACTAATTGCACCAACATTAACATTCTTTCCAACTCTTACATCTGTATTACAGATTGTATCAGAAATTTTAACTAAATCAGGGTCTACACCTGCATAACTATAATATCTTGATTTTGATGTTACCTCATTATCTACAAGTTTAAGTCCATTACATGTGATTGTGTAATCGATGTTAAAACCAGAGTTTTGAATGTCATCTCCAGTTGCAGCTTTAATTGCTATCGCACCACCTTCTAAGACTTCATGAGTAACACCTTCATCACCGATCTGAAGATATTGAATATTTTCTGGTTTACTAATCCAATCTAAATACATCATAGATGCAAGAGGCTCATCATTCGTATTTGGGAAGAATAATTTACGATCGATAGGACCAGAAACAAATTTTGTATATGTTCCATTTTTATCCTCGAAGCAATCAACCGCTACATAAGCCGCATTTTCACCAACGTTTCTTAAGAGGTTACAATGAATGCTATCTTCACCGTTACGATATGGATAATCCCAGTTATGCATAAATGCGCCAACATATCCTGCTTTCATCATATCATCTTCTGTACCGTCCCCACTACCATATAACGGAAAGTCTTTCCAGATAAGATTATTATTGTACCACTTATTCAGAATTGCTACCGCTTCTTTCGTTCCGTTCTGTGTTAGTTTTCTATCATCAAATCCATTAACATAGTACTCTTTATCAGAAATATTTGGATTAATCTTTGACTCAATAAGGTTTGCAGCTCTCCAACCAACATCATAGCTAATTGAAAATGGTACCATCTTTTTAGCATCTTCACCAAGTAATAACTCGGCATTATCTCTGAACGCAATTAACATATTCTCAAATTCTTGGCAAGTTGTAGGAGCCTTAAGATTTAGTTTTTCTAACCAATCTCTACGTACAAATGTACTAATACGATTCGTAACAGCAAGCTTTGCTTCAAGTGCCCAAATTGTTCCATTCTTAGGATCTTTGTCCCAATTAATATTCGTTTCTCCAAGCCATCCCCAAAGATTTGGAAGTAAGCTTTCATACTTCGTAACATATTCGCTTAAGTCTAAAATACCACCCATATTTGCATATGTCTGAATTGTCGCATAGTCATATGTAACACATATATCAGGTGCGTCTCCTGATGCAAGTAAATTGTTAATCTGTTCTACTTCCGTCCAACGAGGTACAGCTACATACTCTACTTCAACATTGTGGTCACGTAACATACCTTCCTTAATATAATTTGTATATTTGTTGTTTGTTGGATCAGAACCACCATCATTACCACGGTCATATACTTCAACTGTAATCTTTCTAGTTTTTACGAATTTACCATCCACTACTTCTCCATTCGTTGGATCATTGTCTTTAACTTCTGTTGTTCCATCGGAATCAGTTATCTCTTTGGTTGGTTCTGTACTTTTTGTTACCTCTGGTGATTTTGTTTCTGCGCCTTCATTACTACCCTTACAAGCTGCCAGTGAAAAAATCATACAGCATGCGAGTAAACCAGCTAAAACTTTTTTTCTCATTTACATATCCTCCCTATTTATTTTGAATTAACGAGTTATCCATTCTTAACTCGATTATTCCTTTACTGCACCGACCGTTACACCATGAATAAAATACTTTTGTAACCATGGATAGATACATAGAATCGGAATGGTAGAAAACATAACAATTGCAGCTTTTAGTGACTGTGACAAGCCTGGTGCTGAAAAACCTTCCTGTGTTGCTATATCTACAGAATTAATGGAATTTAATACATTGTATAATAATAACTGCAATGGATAGTAATCCTTATTATTCATATACATTAATGCGTCCGAGTAGCCATTCCATCTTCCAACTGCATAAAATAATGCAAGTGTTGCAAGTACTGGTTTGGATAGTGGTATATAAATTCTCAATAAAATACTTATGTAGGAAGCACCATCGAGTTCCGCAGACTCTCGCAAGCTATCTGGAATTCCATAGAAGAAGCTTCGTATAATTATCATGTTAAAGACACTCATACATCCAGGTATAATAAGAACCATTGGATTATTAATCAAACCTAACTGTTTCATTAATAAATAATTTGGAATTGTTCCTGCGTTAAAAAACATTGTTATTGTAATAAAAATATTAATTGCACGGCGTCCCTTTAGCTTTTCAAAAATTAAAGGATATGCACAAAATGTTGTTATCGTTAAGGATAGCAGAGTACATACTAAAGTCAGAAAAGCGGTCCAACCAAATGCCCTTATGTACTTCATATCACCAAGCACCATTGAGTAAGCACTGAAATTAAATCCCTTTGGTAATAGGTATACTTCACTCTTAATAAGCGCATCTGATGAGCTTAAAGACTTAGCTAACAAGTTTATGATAGGAAGTAGACAGATAAGACTCACAAAGATACAAATTACAATAAATACCCAATCTCCACTTTTTGTTTTTTTCGATTTAATCATTTTATCTCCTCCTTACCATATTCCACGTTCACCCAATCGTCTTGAAATCCAATTTGCCAATAGCAAGAAGATAACACAAACAACTGATTGGAATAAGCCTACTGCTGTCGCAAGTGAGAATTGTAGTCCCCTAATACCATTTTGGTATACAAAGGTTGAAATTACATTTGCAGCATCCATAACCATATTATTTTGGAAGGCAAATGGTCGGTCGAATCCACTTCCAAGTATATTTCCTAGATTTATTATCAAAATTACAATAATGGTTGGCTTAATACAAGGTAAGGTAATGTGCCACATTCTCTTAAATCTTCCTGCACCGTCTACAGCTGCTGCTTCATATAATTCAGGATTTATACCAGCAATAGCTGCTAGATAAACAATTGAGTTCCAACCGAAGCTCTGCCAAACTCCAATTAGAATATATGTAACAATCCAATGCTTTGGTTCATTCAAAAATGGAACTGCTTCCATACCCAATTTTTGAAGTACCATGTTTACGAGACCTGAGGATGGAGCAAATAATTGGAGTGCAAGACCTGCAATTATAACCCATGAAAGAAAGTGTGGCATATACGCTATTGTCTGCACTACACGTTTAAATCGTCTTTTTCCTAGTTCATTCAAAACTAGTGCAAAAATGATTGGCGCTGGAAAACCTACCACAAGATCTAGGAGGTTCAAACCGATTGTATTTCTAAGCGCTTTCAAAAAGTCGGGATTTGAGAAAGCTTTAATAAAATACTCAAATCCATGTTTCGCTGCAAGTGGTAATTCCCAAACATTCCCAACAATGCTGTATTTTTTGAATGCAATCTGAATATAGATCATTGGAATATACTTAAAAATCAACAAATAAATCAGTGGCAAAAATAGCAGCAAATACAGTTGCCAATAGCGTTTCATGTAGATACGCATGTTGTTTTTATGCGTTTTTCTTTGTTGTATCTCTTTCGTCGTTTTCATACGATTCACCCCACCAATAGAATTCAATACATCGTTAAATACAACTACAAGTATACTTACAATTTGCCCCAATTACTATCCAATTATTGCTATACATTTCCTAAAAATTGCTATATTTGGTAATTCTTTATATTGTAAGCTCTTTACTTTTGTTGTTTTATATAAATAATAGCTATATAAAATTAGAAAATACTTATTAATATGTTATTATCTACAAATAGAACAATTTGTTTTTATCGTATATTACCATTTACGACATGTGTTTCATACTTAAAACTAATATTTTTTATCATCTTAATTTGCAAATTGTAGTAAATGTCCTTGAATTATGATTGTAATATCTTACACTATTTCTTATTAAGTGTTCCTATACTAGAATCAAGTAGCTCTTTTGCTTTTGAAGTAATACTTATTCATAGGCAAATCAAGCCTATAAAGGTTATCACTAATAACTTGTTTCACCTTGATACACTCGATAATGCTTACATTTCCAAAAATAATGTTTACGCGAATTTATCTTTTGGACACTGTCTTTTGTTAAGCTTTTGTATACTAGGGAATCCTCGTATACAAAAAAAGTCTTCAAATCATACTAATATCATATAAGTATGATTTGAAGACTAGTAATTCTTCATCATTTTTTCTTTATCATAAGGTCATACCCTTTATCATCATTACCTAATAATGTGATACATAGCTGTCCATAATAGTATCCATTAGCAGTCTTTTCCGTTTCAATCTCATTCACAGCGCTCTCTAAATCAGCATCACTCAACGTCTCATCCATAAGTGGAGACATGCCTTTTATTAAAGCTATTACTTGCTTAAGACTTGCGTTATCAGCATACACCCTAAAGGTTACACCATTAAAAATAGTTTTCCATACAATGAAGTCGACTACCTTGTCTCCTAATAAATAAGACTTGCCTACTGCACTTTTATATGCTCCTAGCCTAAATTCAATTCTATAGTGACCACTACTTTCATCTGAAGGTGTAAAGTCCTCCACATATACAAGTTGTTCTGTTACCTGAGAGTTATACTTGTCAACAATATTGTTAATATAACTATCTACATCAATAACTTTTTCTTCCTCAGTAGATTCAGTTGTTTCAATAATTTCTTGCTGAGAAGTCTGTGTTAACTGATCTACTTGCACATTTTCTATCTGTGAGGATGTTTCATTTGAATGATCCGGATTTGTAGTATCACCAAATATACCAATGACTAGATATACTAACCAAGCCACTGCAATAATCCCATATTTAGTTTTTGGTACCATATCGTTCTTTCTCAATAATAGAATCGTCAATGGCACTGGGAAGATACAGATCCACCCAAGAACCCACACCCATGTAGGAACACCTTTCTTAGTACTTCCATAGTTTGAGCATTTACCTACAGATGTATTGGTATTCTGTTGATGCATACCTCCATAATAATGATTCGTAATATTAATATTAGCTTTTTCTTGTGGCATTTCACTTCTACAATAATCGCAGATTTTACCTTGTACTATGGCTCCACAATTTGGACATTTCATTATTCAACCCTACTCTCTCTTGTATATTATCGCTATCATAATTCAAACATCATGAATCAAAAATAAATCCCAACCTTCAAAAAGTTGGGATTTATAGTATTTATGAATACTAAATAAATTACCTAACGATTATACATGAAATCAATACGGATATCAATACAACATATATTATTTACAATAATATACATTTGAAGACTTACTCTTTTCCTCTTTTCACTAGCCGAGTTATAACTCTACATAATCTCTCCTCTAAAAGAGCAAGTAGCACGGAAAATACCATAACCGCTACAATATATAAACCTAAGTTGTAATTAAGAATTTTATAATACCCTTGCCCATGTCTATAAATGAGAAAACCGAAAACTACTAAAGGTATGTAATTCATTAGATATGTATGTAACGAATACTTTCCAAAGAACTCTGTAATCGGATTGGATATTTTTATTTTCATTCTCAATGCATAAAGCATTACAAGAAATGAACACATCTGTGGTAGTTGAGATATATAGCAAATAATCTTGTTTCCAATCTGAGGTCCATGTCCTGCATATTCGCCCCAATATCCAAAAGTTATCTGACAATATGCTGTAAGGGCCTGAAACATAAGGAATACAAATAGAGATAAAATAAGCTTTAACCAATATTTTCTCTTAAACCAGGTAAAAATACTTTTTTCTTTCCTTGCAAAAATCATACCTACAAAGAATCCTATCGTTGCATTTACCCACCATTCACCATAGAACCAAAGTACTCTTTCACGCATCCACCATGGTGCATTTTGGAATGCATTCGGCGCCATCCACCAGTTTTCTTTTGCTCCTGCCCACCAAGCAAAATGTCCCCAGTGACAGAAAAATATGCCTTGGGCTAAAACAAAAAGTAATATTATACTAAAAGCAATCTTCTGATTTTTAATATATTTATAGGTAAAATAAAAAAGAAAATACATAAGAGTCAACACAATTGGGAACCAAGCAAAAGGATTCATCAAGGTTAATCCTAAGAACTTAGTAATCCATTGCACTGGCTCATATTGAACTCCTGCTATCAAATAGTATAATGCGTACAAAATTACATTCACATAGAACGGAAGCAGAAGACCAAATCCTATTCTCTTTTTCACAAAACCATCTAAGTAATTAGGTTTAGCATCATAATTCTTGATAAGACCATAACCCGAGCAAAAGAAAAAAATTGCTACCAATACAGGCCCAAGTCTTCGAAAAACCTGTATCTGATTAGCGTCGATGAACGGCTGCTCCTGTGAGATATGATGCAACAAAATCAGCATAGCAGACAATCCACGAAGCGATTTCGTAGCTGTCACACTCATGAGATCCTCATGATATTTATCACCACCTCCAGCAAATTTGAGTTTCCACACAAAGATACCTATAACGATTGCGTATGTCACAACATTGATAATACTAAAACTCATTTGTCTGCCTCCTATAATCTTTGGTTTGGTTGATTATTGATTTACTACTCGAAATATTCTTCTATTCCAAGAAAAAATGCACTTGATTTTGCAAAAGTCTCATATCTTGCTTTAATATCATATTCATTTCTATAATTAAAATTTGCGTTTCGCTGATAACAATTTACCGATATCGCTCTTTTAATAATCCCCTCATATACCGATGCATTGTATTCCATAAACTCCTGCAAAGAGATGCGAGGCTTAATGATTCCATCTTTAATCTCTCTTCCAAGCTCTTCTATTATCCTTCCATCAATACACTTTTCTTCGGTAGCATTTGGAAAGATAACTCTCGCTCTATCTGGATAGTTGTCTGCTAAAATCATATATTCCAATTGTATCTTCTTATGCGGATATAAATATTTCTCAAGTTCTTCAGCCCAGACCATATGTATTTCCTTTACGATTTTTGCAATAATTGCTCTACGTGCTCTTACAATATCCTCATCAATAGTTTTATTTCTTAACGCTATGATATCCTTTGTATTCTGATCAAACACATTATTCAGCCGATTGATAGATTCATACTGTTCTACACGAATACGGCTCAATAAGTCAGTCAGTACCTCATCAATATTTTTATAATATCTGTATATCCCCCCTTGACTTATTCCTGCTGCATCAATGATATCCTGTAAAGTCACACTGCTTACTGTCTTTTTCTTACATACTTCGAAAGAAGCATCAATGATACTCGCCTTCTTTAAATCGTAATATTCTTTTGATACTCTCGACATTCCTCTCTCCTTAAAATAAATGTTTCCAAATTCAGTTATACGATAGACTGAATGAAGGCATATTCAATATAATGAATTGACTTTCATTATATTGAATATGCCTTCATTATAAGTATTTTGGAATATAATGTCAAGTTGCAATTATATTTGACGAATAAAAAAGACTGGACTTTGATCTAAATCTATTACAATCTCTATTAATATCGTCCAACCCATTCTACATATACTTTAAAGAAGATTTTCCGAGGTAAATATTATGAATGTCTCGTTAGGACAGACCGCTCCCGACTTTACTGCAATGACTACCTTCGGCCCAGTCCGAATGTCAGATTACAAAGGTAATTGGTTAATATTTTTTTCTCATCCAGGGGATTTCACACCAGTATGTACAACTGAATTTCTTGCATTTACAAAAAATTTCTCTGAATTCGAACGACTAAACTGCAAATTACTAGGATTAAGTATCGATAGCAATCCATCTCACTTAGCATGGGTCAATCAAATATTTCTGATTACAGGTGAACAGATTCCATTTCCAATTGTAGCAGATCGTTCTGGTGATGTAGCTCGCATGTATGGAATGATAGCATCCGATGTCAGTTCAACAGAAACCGTACGTAATGTCTTCTTTATTGATCCAAATCAAAAGATTCGTGCAATCTTAATTTATCCGTTAACGAATGGACGATGTATCAAAGAAATATTACGTTTACTAGAAGCACTTCAAACAACTGATAAATATGGAGTTGTCACTCCTGCTTGTTGGATGCCAGGAGATCCTGTTATGGTTCCTCCTCCAAAAACATATGATGAACTTGTACAAAGAGAGAATGATCCAAAGGCACAAAACCTAGAATGTAAAGATTGGTTCTGGTGTTATAAAAATATCGATAAGAAATAAAGGTATAAAACATTTTAGGGATGCAAAGCTAGCTTTGCATCCCTAAATATAATAAGTATTCTAATATTCTAATGATTTACAAAATTTTGCTACCATTGTATAACCACTTCCATCTCCACCGGTACAATAAAGCTGTCCAGCTCGTAACCATGCATGTGCAATTAGCTTACCATTCTCTTTCTTGACACCAAGATAAAGAGTCGTAGGTATACGCTTTCTAGTAAGAAGCTTCTGAGCAACTAAAGCCCGTACAAGACACTTGCTTTGCCATTTTGTCTGGTTGCAAATTCTGTTTGCAATCGAAGCAACACGTTTTGCATACAAGAGTTGTTCTTCTGAGATATGTTTGGTTGATTCATTTCCACGAATACCAAACTTTTTCTCTGTAATCCTCATTGGAAGGGACAAAATACTTAGCCGATACCAACCGGACAAAAGTAATGCTTCAATGGATAAACATTTATTATGATTATAGCGGATAAAATGATTCACTCGACTAAAGATATTCATACTTATTCTCCCATCAATGATCGGGAGTACTCTTTACATCATGATTGCTTTGATTTCTCCCTCATGCTCTGGATGTCGGCTTCTTAAGCTCATTAATGCATTCCTTGCCAAATCCAATTGGTTTGTATTAAATTCTACACGTTCTCGAATCTTCTGGCGACGTACGTTCAGACGATGGCGAACCTCAACCATTTCTTTTTTATCAAGCAATGCCTCTGCTTGATAACACCAGCATTCTGCATCCTTGATGTGAAATTTACGAAGCTCTCGAATAAGAACACCTTGATAATGCTTTAATTGCTCATTACTCTTTTCAACTTGAGCGATTCGTTCTTTCATCTTTTTGTATTCATTGAATTGATAATTTAGTTCATGATACCCATTTACATGATATTTTTCATACGCATAATCAATACTTGCGGTACAGTTCACATATTTGATTTTCACTTTATTAATCAAAGTAATTGCACGGTTTAATTTCTTCTCTGCACGACGAAGTGCGATTACACTACGCCGTTCTTCTAATACAATATATAAGATTAACCCTAACGCTAATAATCCCGACAAGAAAAATGGAATCATAAAATCTGCCTTTGTTACATTTTCCAACAAAATTAAAATCATAAAGATTGAAATTACCAAAATGAGACTCACAATTGATAATTTCTTTAAAAACTCCTTTTTGGAAATTGCACTCTCAATCTCATACTTCTGGACTCCCTTTTCTCCTTCTAACTGGCGTAAATCTTCCTTTATTAAAAGCTGGTATTGTTCCTGCTCTTTTAATTTTGGCAATTCACGTTCAATATCCTCTTCGAACTGGGCCATATTATGATATTGTAAATCGGAAATTGTTTTACTTTTCTCTTCAAATTTTTTTTGCTGATTCTCAGTTTTTATAATCTGTTCTGCTGCTTCTTCAATTGAGCCCCTTTGCTCTGCTGGTATCTGGTCAATGATTTGAATATCTGATAAATAAGAAGTTACTGCTTCATACTCTGCTTTTGCCTCTTCTAACTGACGTTTTACTTCAGCTATCTGGTCACAGTTTTCTTGAGCTATAGTAAGTACATCTCTTTTCGTGGCCTCACTTGATTTTGAATACTTAACCAGTGCTTGTTCCACTGTTAGTGGCTCAAAGCTTTGCTCTGCTACTTCGTCTTTTAACCTTCTCTTACGAAATGAGAATATTCCCATATTTCCCCACTTTCTTTTATAAACTATCCCTACGATATTTTGTCTTAATTCGGTTCAAAAGTTCGTCGATCTTTAGATAGTACTCTTTCATCCTGCCGTGTTCTTTTAGATCAATTAAGTGTTTAACTTCCGCATTCATGGAGGTGTATTCACTGCTTTCCTCTACTCGGTATAATTCTTCCTCAATCGATATTAATAATTCTCTTGTACTTACGTACATTTTCACTTCACGCTCAAACACTTCTTGTTGATTACTTAATTTAAGTGCATATAGATATTGCTTCAATGACTCTTCTTTGTGATTACGTTCATATGCCTCACGGAATTTACTTGAAGCAATGATAAATGCACCATTTTTTGCTTCAAGTACACCAATATTATGAAGAATATCTCCATATTCTTCACTAGTTAATTCTGTGAATTCCTTACTATTTAAAATATTCCGATATTGTGTCATTGCTTGCTTCCACTGAGAATGACGCATACAAAAGTCTGCTTGTCGCTTTTTTCTCTGAGCCGCATTCATTCGATACAATATATCAATTTCTGCTAATAAGCCATTGATTTCATACTTATCATAATAATCTGCACTACAGAATATGCTAACTACCAAATCCTTGATTCCAACCCGTTTTTTCACTAATTCTTCTAGATACTCTGCACGTTCTGTCAATCCCAATTCATCTCGGATAAAATCAATTAACTCAATTCGAAACAAGTCTTCGCTAATGGTTTCAACATTATGGTAAATATAGTAGCACAATTCCTCCATTGTATATATCTTCGTTCCGGTAGCTTTAAATATATAAGGTCGCTTAGCAGTTTTTCCGGTACAAAGAATTAATTTTCCCATAGCGTCCCTCCATTGTAATTTACTCACTCTTCTATAATGATAATGTCTGTTCCCAGATACGGTATGTTGTCTTATAAAAATCTCCAAAACCAGTATCTCTTATTGTTAACACTGCAGTATCTCGGTCAACAAAATGTAACTGTATGGATAATCGAACTGTTTTATTTTCTCGTTCCATTAAATTATCGATATGAAAGACCTCTCTGATCGGCTCCTTTTTTAATAAGTTTTTCACCGTAAATTCTAACTCTTTCGTTGCATCTAATATTACAGTTATCTCACTTTCGACTTGCCACCAAGGCGTTCCTGCCTTGGCTAAAACATAATCATTTTCCTTCGCATCGTGGTAAAGGCATATTGAGATTGTAGATGTAATCATATCGTCGCTTAGCAATAAATAACTACCAAACTCATTGGTTTGTAATGCTTTTGCAGCGTAACATGCTCCCTTAGTATATAAATTCTGTCCTTTAAAAACTCTTCTTCCTACACAAAGTTTTTTCAGAGTATCATCCACCCATTCACCTGAAAAACCTTTACCCGTAAAAAATAATGAGGTAGTCAACCGTTTATATAACAGCTGATTTGCTATTGTTTCAAACCTTTGAGAGAATCGAACCACTCCTTCTTGCTCAAGTAACTTTAAGGAGAAGTCAGAGGAGAGTTCGATTTTATTTACGATTACTGGAATAGGACTATTTCTTCGATTAACAGAGAGACGATAGTAGTTCATTCCATTATCATCAAACTGAAATAATCCAACATCATTTAACCATAATTCTTGTTTCTGACTTAAAATATAGTACATGAAGCATTGAACTCTTGTCAAAATAATAACTCGGTCCTTATCTAATCCTAAGGGTTTTAATGCTGCATAAACTACATCACATACCTTAGGCGTTGTATCTTCTAAAGTAATTACAAGCTTTGCTATTGTACAATTCAAAAAATGTTGTCGAATATAGCCTAAAATTTTCTTAAAAAATTTCGATAGTAGCATCTCTGGAGTATAGACCGATTGGAATATTTCTATATTTTGTTCATGAATGGCCTTCGTGATTAAATGATCAACATAAAACCCTCCATTCAGTTCTTTAAGCCGTACTGCTTCTTCCCCGAAGACCCAATCCTTTGTACTTTCCTTAACAAGTAAGCAGGTCGGTACTAATGGGTTTGTTGTATCCATTGACATAGCAATACTAGATACATCATTTGTTTGATACTGATAAAAACTAATCTGAGTAAATTCATCCGATAAATCTATCCCTAGTAATAAAGATTTACTATCTTCCATTGATACCACCTCACTTTCTAATTATATAGGACGAAACATAGTTGAGATATAGTGGTCTACATTTGCGTATGCTTGCAACAGACGGTTTAATGTGGTATCGTCGTTCATATCCCTTGCTTCAATAATCTGATTAATTCTGCAATAGTTGTCTTCTTCATAATGCTCGATCTCTGGTTGTATTATTATGGTATGGCTTTCTGTGATTGTCTCTTTCCCTTCTGAAATTTCAGAAATATAAAATTGTAGAGACTCCTTGTTAAAAAGGATGAACTCTTTTACAAAGATACCATGACACAAATTCAACATCTCTTCTGCAATAAACTCTCCATGTTCCTCATCCGAATTTAAACTATAATGAATCATTATTTTATTCTTTGGATTGGACCGATATTCCACATAATACTTATCATACATATTCTGTGGAATTCGCATATTCTTTCGAAAGTTCTGAAAAAAAGGAAATAAAATGCCTTTCTGCTCAAATCGGCTTAAATGATAATCAATGAAATTAATCTCGCTATCTGTCAGCTGATCTTTTGCAGCTTCATATTTAAGATATGCCTCGAGAGCGATTTCATTATCATCATAATTAAGTTCATGTCGAATAACCTCAAAGATTTCCGGATCGGCGATCCGATCAAAAACAAGGTACTTATAGGAATAATAAGATAAAAAAGCACGAATTAACTTATGATTACAACCACCATTATAATAACTCATAAACAAAGACTTTGCATTGCTCATATAGCTTTCTGCAAATAACATCTGTCCAAGTAAACGTTCCTCTAAGTTGGATACATCTAAATTATTTTCTTTGGAACACTTCCATAAATCATACATTGCACTTGTTGTTCCATTAAAGTATTTAATCAGATACTCTAAGACTGGAATATCATATTTTCCATGGATAAATGCATAATGGGCGATTTCAACTAAGATATCAAGTCGTTCCATATTACCATCTGCATTCGAAATCAAACGAGTACATAGCTTTAGAATGCGCTTAATATCCACACCTTCATACCCTAACTCTGCCATCGCCTTAAGTGCAATATTATACAAATCACGTACAATCATAAACTCAATTAACTTGCTTCGACCATTACGTTCTATGGAATGCAAATCAATTTTCATTAGATAACTCTCTAGAATTTCACCTTCAAAATTATCATAATAGTAGTGAATTAATGTCTGAATAAACTCTTTACGATAATCCTTTGTTAGTTCAGGCAATAAAGCTACTCTCTTACGAAGCTCAATAGCCTGCTCATCAAATTTTTGATAATACTGAGCTTTATCTGCTAAATACAACAATAATTTTGAATTATCTGGGGCTAAAGAAATCATTCTGTCATAAAACTTTTCTAAATGTGATATTTTACGAATTGAGTATCCTACTGTAATAAAAAATCTTTGATTATTTCCGTCAATCAACACTATCTGTGAATTATCTGTTAATAGGTGAACATATGCCTTCTGATCAGTTACAGTCACTAACTCTTCCTCTTCTATTTCTTTATGGGAAACAGCTACTGATTTTATCTTTTTATTGGGGCATTCTAATTCATAAAGAAATGATAGTTCTGGCAATTTATTCGCTAACACTTCATCAATCATATCTTCATTTAACATAGCATCACAAAGAACAGCAAGGTGACAATTCATATTACCACGTTCTACTTGTTGCTTAATAAATTCTAGAATTTCTTCTCGATGTTGATCTACAATATCCGAATTCTCTTTAGCACTTTCAAGCATACAACAGTAGTAAAATGCTTTCTTTCTATCTGGCAAATGATTATTAAACTTAAAGTAAGCTAAAATCGATGGATGGATTGGAACATAATTACTTTCATTCATTGTGTAAACAAAATACTCTGGTAATTCTGTTACACGTAATTGCTGGTTAACTCCATCTTCAAAATAATTATGATATTTAATTGCTCGTATATGGTTACGAATTAATATACTAAGGATGCTCTGTAAAGCTTCTTTTATCCTAAACGTATCATAAATCGACTGAAGAATGAGTAAATTAAGCTTCGAAAATATCTTATCTTTTCCAATAAGATAAGATACGATTAACGCTAGTTCTTTTGTTAAAGCTTTCTGACGTAGCATAAACATAATCAACTGACGTTCAAATGCGTCCATTGACTTGAGTAGGGATGGTTCCTCCAACAAGATAGCTGCAGCCTCATAATAAATAATAGGACTACGAAATCCATTCTCAAACTGTTCTTTTATATCTTCATATTTTTTTCCATGATTATATTCATACTGTGGGTCTAAATAAAGCAAACACCAAAAAAGTAATGTTTCCTTTGGATTTCGATTAAAAATAGCTTTTATTTGATCAAATGCTTCCACAGCATCCACAGATGATTTCTTCCTTAATGACTTCAAATATAAAAGTAATCCATATGCAACTTCGTTTTGAGTTATTAAGTCATCATACTTTTCTTCAAAAGCAAACAATGAAGTAGCAACCGCACTCTCTCTTCTCGCAACGATTTGAAGGTGAAGCTGATACAGTAAACAATCAATCCATGACTTATCACGGCTCATTAAATTATGTAACAAGGTTTCTGCCTCTGTCACATACTTATTTACACCAATACGATTAAATCGAAAATCCAAGTAATTTGTCATTAATTTTCTTTTTACTCGATTCGTTTTTCTGAGCTTAATACGTTCATTTCCTCGAGTTCTTGTACAGCGAACTTTAACTACTACATTTATCTTGGAGTACACTGTTTCAATAACGATGTTTGCCTGATGAATGCCTTCCTTCATAGCTTCTGTTTTAATTACATAGTTAACTTCACATTGGTTATTAATAAAGTTATCGGTCCATAACATCTTTCGCTCTAAATCCACAAAACTTTGGTCAGACGTAATACGAACTTCACCATATCCCCAACCCTCTTTTGTAATAATAAGTTTATCCATAAAGTTATATGGTCCGGCTTCATATTCGATTTCTGCTTTATCCACAGTAATTGTGATAACATTCTTTTTATGAGTAGCAACCAAAAACTCATCTAGTGCCTGTGATATTGAACTACTCTTGACTAAACCTTGATATAATAATAAGTGTTGCTTATCGTAATACTCTAACACCTTTGCAAACTTTTCCGACTTAAAAACCTGTTTCGCTTCCGTCCAATTTGTTTTTGCTAAGTTAGCAAATTGAAATAGGTCTTTGATTTTTCCGATTGAAGTATCACAATATGGTGCTTCAATCACAATGTGAACTGGGATATTAATCTCACCGCAATCTGTAATAATACTAATTTCTTCATGAAATTCATCTCCAGCATTTTGGTAATCTGCTATATAGTGATAACGTATACTCACCACTTCACCAATAAACTTATCTGTTTCTAGACAGAGCAATCGAGATGAAGAATATAGAACACCCTTCATCCGGCTATTCTCACTGTTGCGTATACTAAATGAACCTTGATATGTACTGCCTGTTTCTATCGTTATGTCAATTGTCTCTTCTGACAGAAGTATCTTTGGGAGTTCATACTTAAATATACCCTTTGCCAATTGTTCTATCTTTTCTTTCACAATCTCACCCTAACCTTACAAAAAGTTAATCTTATCAACCAATTATACCATTATGCGCCACCCATTTCAAGACAGCTTCATAGCGTCCTTTAATTTGGACGCATTTATTATTGAAAAGGAAATTCAGAGTAATTTCCTAATATATAAAAAAAAGTTCGCCAAGCGAACTTTTTTTATTAAAAATCAAAATCTAGTCACAAAGAACAAACTCTCCATTTTCTTCATCAAAAGTATAAATTGCAGTACCTGAGGTAGATACATAATACATTGCAACTAACTGACCTTCTTCACTACCTTCAAAAACATTAAAGCAGTAACAAGCCTCACCATTAACTACAGTAGTCCACTCGTCTGTAATAATCGTATAATTCGATAAATTCTTAGGTAAGCCTAATTTCTCTTTCGTTACCCTTTTTAACATTACTAATGCATCATCAACAGTTATCTCTTCTTCCTGTGAATCTACCTTTTCCACTTTATCTACTGGGAATTTAGTGAATGCTGTTATGTTGCCATCTGTATCATAAAGTGAAAGGGCTCCATTCGTCCGGTCAATAATGATATATGGATGTAATTCTACACCTTTATCATATAAAACATACTTAAAATAAGTTATCCCATCAATATTTAAATTATCCTCTGCTAACTCATAAAAATAAGTAGTTGTGTCCACATTTGCTTTTAATTTTGCCTCTGCTTCTGTTTTGGTTAGTAATACGATTGGCGTTACTGTCGGTTCTAATTCAGGTGTCGGAGTTAACGTTACTCCAGGTGCCGGAGTCATCAAAATTGGTGTTGGAGAAGGTGTAGGATCTCCACTCGGCGTAATCATTGGAGAAATGATAATATCCTCATCCACTTCTTGTGTTTTATCTTTACTACATCCTGCAATTAATATCATCATGGAGCATATTGCTAAAGTGTGCAATCCTCGTTTCAATCGTCTTCTTATATTCATGTTGTAAACCTCCTAATATGTCCCACATTCCTATTAGTTACAATATACCACTTATTTAAAAAAACACAATTACTTTTGTGTTACGTTTTCGTTACGCAATTCTCAAAAAATTGCATTATATTTTACTTGGTACTGCTTAATGGTAGCAAGGCATCATATAACGAATTCATTGCTTTTTCTAGATAACTCCGAGTAGTTGCTACATTAATACGTTGAAAATTCTTACCTTCCACCCCAAACATTGTTCCTGGGTCCAACCAAAGATTTGCCTTTTGAACAATATAATCTTCTAGCTCTTGCTCTGTTAGTTTATAATCTGAAAAATCCAACCATATTAGATAAGTTCCCTCTGGCTTCATCATACGAACCTTTGGTAGTTTTTCCTGTAAGAATGCATGCACATAATTCATATTTGCTTCAATGTATTCCTTCACTTCGGTAAGCCATTCATAACCATACTGATATGCCGCCTGACATGCGATCATTCCAAATAAATTAGGTTCATCATAACCAGTACTTGTAATTTCCTGAATCATTTTATTGCGTAATTGTTCATTGGCACAGAAAATATTCGAAATTTGTAAACCTGCCAAATTAAATGTTTTCGTTGGAGAAGTGCATGTTATTGTACTATTCATAAACTCCTCTTTGATGCTTGCAAACACAGTATGTTTTGTATGATAAAAGCAAAAATCTGCATGTATCTCATCACTTACTACAATTACATTATGACGTAAACATATATCCCCGATTTGCTCCAATTCTTCTTTTGACCATACTCTTCCACCTGGATTATGTGGATTACATAATAGATATAACTTTACGTTGTTTTCGATAATCTTCTTTTCAAAATCATCAAAATCCATCTCATATCTTAAATCACCATTTACCTGGACTAGCTTAAGTGGTGAGTTCACAACTTTTCTTCCATTCTTTTCTATCATACTCCAGAATGGATGGTAAACTGGCCGTTGTATAATTACTGCTTCTCCTTGCTTAGTAAATGCTTTAACAGCTGAAGAAATTGCAAATACAATACCTGGTGTGAAAAATCCCCATTCCCTTTTCGCTACAAATTGATGATGTCTCGAAAACCAATCAATTACAGTATCCCAATAAGATTCTTTTGGAAGTGTATACCCATAGATACCGTGTTTGGTGCGCTCTGCAATTGCTTTTGATACCTCAGGAACAGTTTCGAAATCCATATCGGCTACCCAAAGTGACATGATATCCTCTCTGTAACCGTATTCCTTTGCCCAATCAAATTTAATGCAATCTGTCCCCTTTCGACTTATGTATTGATCAAAGTTATATTTACTCATTATATTCATCCTCTCTTAGACTAATGAAGCGTATTTTAGCACGATTTATCGAAAAAGTAAATGCTACCTGCGCTTCGCGAACTTTTCCTTTCATGAATAAAAGGAAGTCATCACGTACAACGTAACAACTCCCTCTATGATTCTATTCTGCGAAATTAATGCTTACTTTTCCGGATCCACTTTCTATTTTTAAAGTATTCTCTGCATCTTTGTTTTTGATGTCTTCATCATTTCTTCTCTCACCATTGATCCATATATCTCCAGAGCCTGCATCAAGTTTTAACTGGTAGTTGTCAAGGGAATCTGATACATTAACTAAAATCCCTCCGCTTCCTCCATTCAATTCATTTTTCCCATTCAATTTACCTTCTAAGTGTAAATCTCCTGAGCCAAGATCAAACTCGATATTATCTAATGTACTATTCGTCATTAACATGGCCCCTGAACCACCATCAATATTCCCATTACTTAAATAAGCATTATCTAACTCGAAATCTCCTGAATTCACACATAAATCAACATGCTCTGCTTTAAGATTAGAACCAATAATATTACCAGAACCTCCGGATATTACAAGTCGTTCTGTATAGATTCCCTTTAACTCCATCTTTCCGCTATTATTATCAAGTTGTACTTCCTTGGCTTTAAAATCAATCGGAAATGTAACAGTAATCTGTGATTCCTCTCTACGATCGTTATCCAAAAAGCTAAAGTTAAAAAACCATGTATTCGACCCAGTGTCGTCTATATATAATGTCTCATTATCAACCATTTTAATAACTGTAGTATCTGGTACATTTTCTGCCTTTACTTGTATCGTCTCCACATTGCCGACTTGAATGAACATCTTTCCACTATAGTTTGTTATATCTAATTTTTGGACATCATCAAATTCATGATTGATATTAATATAATCTATTTTTCCATCCCAATTAATACCCTTATCAATTCCACTAACGATCGTAGTTATAACTGTAAGAATACTCACGATCAAAGTAATTGCCAGGGCCATGGCACAGTATTTTATTACCTTTTGAACTGGACTCATTTAATCTCTACACCTCCAAACATACAAGTTGAATTAATATAGATGATTGGAGCTTTCGAAGGAGCAGCTACCTTTTTCTTGTTAGAAACTCCACCAAAGAACGAAGTAGAGCTCACCTTTACCCTAACTGTGTCAGGGACATAGATATCAATTCCTCCAAAAATAGAAGTTGCATGAATGACAACATTCTCATCAATAATAGCATTTCTTAAGTCAAGAGTAAGTCCACCAAATACGGAATCTAACTCTCCTCCACAGTATTTTTTATTTGGTAGTACAAACGTCATTCCACTAAACGTAGCAGCATGACAGTCCTCTTTTGTATATGTAACGTTCACCTTACGAGAGTTACTAATAATACTTTTTAAAACAATATTGAGTCCAATAACAATTATGATGATTGGGATAATTAATTTACGGACTGTTCCGTCAACAATAATTCCTTGGCAATTAAATAATAATATGACTCCGACTGCTAACCCGATTGCAGAAAAATTTCCCAAACCTTTGCTTAATACTGTAATTGCACATGGAATAATGATAAATAATGTCCACCAGCCACGGAAAAACAAATGAACATCCCACCATTGACATGCATTTCCTGCTATGATTACTCCTAATGCAATCCAGATTAATCCCCAGGACCAACTGGATATTCTATCTCTCATGTAACCTCCTTGTTGTTCGGCTTTGTTTCTCCTTCCTACATAAAGAGAATCTATCGCCTTTCTTTTCATAAATCTAAATTGATTTACTTTTATGTAATCATCTTACGCTAGGTTATTTTGTTAATCAAGTTAGAATTCCATTAAAAAGAACTATCAAAAGTTTACGCTGAAAGTGTGCATCCAAGCATCCTTCCTTTTGGACGCTTGGATATTTTTACGAACTTCATTCAAGCGAAAGCGTGTTGTGTATAAATTATGTTTGTCATCCAATTTTCCTAACATTCCCTTGTGCAAAATGATAATGTAAAAAAAAAAGAGATATCATTGATATCTCTCTCGTTTCTATCGATTAAGCTAATTTAGCCTTTGCTACTTCAACTAAAGCTTTGAAGCCTTCTGCATCATTTACTGCTAATTCAGCTAACATTTTTCTATTTACAGTTACGTCAGCTAATTTTAAGCCGTACATAAATTTACTATAGGAAAGACCGTTTAATCTTGCTGCTGCATTGATACGAGCGATCCATAATGTTCTGAATTGTCTCTTCTTTTCTTTACGTCCTGCGAAAGCGGATGTTAAAGCTCTCATAACTGATTGCTTTGCTACTCTATATTGCTTACTTCTGGCTCCTCTGTAACCTTTTGCCAGCTTTAATACTCTTTTATGCTTCTTTTTAGCGTTTAAGCCGCCTTTAATTCTTGCCATCGTCTATTCCCTCCTTATTACCCAATCTTAGAGATATGGTAAAATCTTCTTCATGTTCTTTTCATTGCTTGGATCCATCATTGTTGCTTTTCTAAGATTTCTCTTTGTCTTGTGGGACTTCTTAGTTAAGATATGCTGTTTTCCGGCCTTCATTCTCTTTAATTTACCTGTACCAGTTACCTTAAAACGCTTAGCAGCAGCTCTGCTTGTCTTCAATTTCGGCATGATATTTCCTCCTTAAATTTCGGCTTGCGTATGTTGCACTCACCTTTAATTTTTTATAATGACAATAGCAAGTACACTTAGTACATCTATTGTTCTATCGTTTGTTATTTCTTTTCAGTCAGAAACATAATCATGCTTCTTCCTTCCATCTTAGCTGGCTTCTCTACAACTGCAACATCTTCTACAATTTTAAAGAAATCTTCAAGGATCTGTTTGCTTGTTTGCATATGAGCCATTTCTCTACCTCTAAAACGTAGAGTTACTTTTACCTTATCTCCCTTGGTGATGAACTTTCTTGCTTGATTTGCCTTTGTTGTCAAATCATTCGCATCGATGTTCGGTGATAAACGGATTTCTTTTACGTCAGTTACCTTCTGCTTTTTCTTCGCTTCTTTTTCTTTTCTAGCGAGTTCATATCTGTATTTGCCATAATCGACAATCTTACATACAGGTGGTTTTGCAGTTGGAGCAATCTTTACTAAATCTAAATTTGCTTCCTGCGCTAACTTCATCGCATCTTTTGCTGGCATTATACCAAGCTGTTCCCCGTCTTCTCCAATCAGACGAACTTCTCTGTCTCTGATTTGCTCGTTAATCATTAATTCGCTAATAGTTCTGCACCTCCATAGGATAAAATAAAACAAAAAGGTGAATAGCAAGCTATCCACCTTTATATACACGTTAACAATACATAGTTTAAAACTAGATTGAATTAGTTGAATATAAGTACCTGTTTGCGTAATCGCTGCAGGTGAGAGTGGATACTCTGCTTCCTTCATGCTTATGTTTGTTTTCACATTCACAGCTTTTTTATTATACATCAATTTATTTGGAATGTCAACCGTAATTTTAGCCTTTTTCAATTATCACTCTCTACTTACAATAACATGCTTTCTATGAATCTCTTCCCCAAATAGCGTATCATAAATAACATCTAATGCAATTTCTAAAGTATCATCCGTTGGAGCCTGCTGTAATGAAAGATACATTATGATTAAATCTACTCCGTATAAGGAAACATGAAGGTTGGATTCTTTCAGTCCATTTCGATGATAGAATGCCAAACGTCTTTGACAGGTGATTCGTTCCTGTTCGTTAATTGCATCTCTTCCACTTTCCACTTCAAATATAATACTATCAAATTCAATCAACTCATTTTTTAGCAATTCAAGAAATTTACTTCCATATCCGCGACTACGATATTCTTTGCATACGCAGAAGTAATCAATCAATATATTCTTTTCCCCAACTGCTTTTGAAAAAAAAGCATATGCGACAAATCTCTCCTCATCAAATAAACCATAACATAAATAAAGCTCTTTCTCCATTAAGTTTGTTATCCAATCAAGTGGTTTTTGCTCCTCAGGTATAAAATCTTTAATCAGATGTTCATTATAAATTATTGTAACAAATTCTTTATCTAAACGCTTTATATACAGCATATTGCCATTCTCCTTTAATTGCAATTCCTATAGTTTTTTTGTTATACCTATAGTTTTTTGCTATTCCCCTTGTAAATTTCCCCGATCCTATGCTACACTAAAAAACAATTTATATACTTAGGTTGAAAGGAAGAATATCATGTCAGAAATTCATATTGATCCAACTTTTTATACAAACGCTCCAGATGGTACCAATCGCCTTGAAAAAGAAATGCGTACGTACCAACTTCTTGATTCGCTATCAATTCCTTATATTCGCTTAGATCATGATATAACTGCAACGATTGAATCCTGTCATAAAGTTGAAGAAATGTTTCAAATCCCAATATGCAAAAACTTATTTTTATGTAATACACAGAAAACTAAGTTTTATTTACTTATGTTGGCTGGTAACAAAAAATTTAAAACTGCGGAAGTCTCTCGCCAAATCCATTCACCACGTCTCTCCTTCGCCAATGAAGACTACATGGAAAAGTTCTTAGATCTATCCCCTGGCTCTGTTACTGTACTAGGCCTCATGAATGATAAAAACAATGATGTCCAATTACTAATTGATAAAGATATACTATCACAACAATACTTTGGATGTCACCCGTGTATCAATACTTCAAGCTTAAAACTAAAAGTGACTGATCTTATCGATAAAATCCTACCAGCCATCCATCATGAACCAATTATTGTTGAACTTTCCAGTGAAGAGATTTAAAAATCGAAAGGAATGAACTTGATGGAATATTTCCAAAGTGTCATACTAATCCACACTTGTGGGCTGTGAGTAAGCTACATCCAAAAAAGATTCGATCAAGTTCATTCCTTTTTAATTATCTAAACCAAAGTCACTTATTTTGACAGGCCATTATGTGCCTCTTAATCAAGAACTGCATTTAGTAATTTCTTCGTATATTCTTCTTGTGGTCTTTCAAATAAATCATCCGTATTACGTAATTCAATTAACTTTCCTTGATACATTACTCCCACACGGTCACATATCTTTCGAATCACTCCCATATCGTGAGAAATAAATAGATAGGTTAGCTTGTACTCTTGCTGAAGATCAAGTAAAAGTTTTAAGATTTGTTCCTGAACTGTAACATCAAGTGCCGAAACTGGTTCATCTAAAATAATAAATTCTTGCTTTAGAATAATTGCCATAGCGATTGCAACACGCTGCCTTTGTCCACCACTAAGACTCGATGGATAACGGTCTGCATATTCCTTTGATAAACCAACTCTTTCTAACATTTGATTAACGTTCGCTTTACGTTCCTCACTTGAGAATTTTCTTGAAAGTTTCAATGGTTCCTCTAACAACCAACCAATTCTTTTTGAAGGATTTAAGCTACTATAAGGATCTTGAAAAACCATCTGTGGGTGGTTACAGGTTAGTTTAACACTTCCTGTAATATTAGAGTTTAGTCCAGCGATTGCTTTTGCCATCGTTGACTTTCCGCAACCACTCTCACCAACAATCCCTAGAATTTCTCCCTTGCTCATCGAAAATGATACGCCATGCACGACTTCCTTTTTCTTTCTCTTACCAAAAAAATTCTCTCTTTTCTCCTCGTAACATACAAATAGGTCCTCAACTTTTAATAAAATAGAATCTTTTGGTTTACTTGTATTCTCTTTACTGTCCTTTAACTGTTGTTCTCGTAGAGTATGCACCAGTCGAGAAGCCTCTAGCAACCTCTTTGTATATTCCTCTTGCGGATTCGTAAAAATCTCTTGAATCGTTCCTCGCTCTACAATATTACCCTGATACATTACAAATACACGATTGCAAATACTCTTTACCACAGCTAAATCATGTGAAATTAGAATAATTGTTATATTGTGTTCCTGATTCAACTTCTTTAATAACCTTAGCACTTTTGCCTGTACTGTTACATCTAGAGCAGTTGTTGGTTCATCTGCTATTAAAAGTCGAGGTCTACATATCATAGCCATTGCAATCATAACACGCTGTCTCATCCCTCCGCTCAACTGATGAGGGTATTGTTCTAGTAAGCCTTCTCCATCTCGCAAGCCAACTTCTTCCAACATTGTTAGAATTCTCTTTTTTCTTTCTTCTTTCTCCAATTTTTCATGTAGAATTAGCATTTCCTCCAGCTGATAACCTATCGTTAACACTGGATTTAAGGAAGTCATTGGTTCTTGAAATACATAAGAAATCTCATTTCCACGGATTTCTTTGAGTTCTTTCTCTGACATCTGGTTTAACATTCTTCCATCAAAACAAATGTCTCCATTCAGAATTTTTCCTTCAGCTGCTAGAAGTCCAACGATTGATAATGCAGAGACACTCTTACCAGAACCCGACTCTCCGACAATACCTATAATCTCCCCTTCCATAATATTAAAAGAAATTTTATGAACAACAGGAGCTACCTGCTTACTTAATCCAAATCCGATTTCTAAATCTTTCACCGAAAGCAAAGGTTTCATGTTCTTATTCATGTTGTCCTCTCCTTTCATTGATTAAGCTAAATCCTAAGACTGTAATCACAATCATAAGTCCAGGAAATATAGCAAACCAAGGAGCATTTAACAAGTAACCCTGTGCTTCTGATAACATTCGCCCTAGACTTGCTTCTGGTGGTTGAACGCCAAGACTTAAATAACTCATACCTGCTTCAGCCAAGATTGCATTATTAAATCCGATTGTAATGGAAGACATTAAAATTGTTCTTGTATTCGGGAGAATATGTAAGAACATAATTCTCGCATGGCTTGCTCCCATCAATCTTGCATTCTTTACATAGTCCATCTCTTTTTGTTTAATAAATTCACTTCTCATGACACGTGCAAAGCTAGGAATAAATAAAATACCAAGTGCAAGAATAATATTATACTTTCCAGTTCCAATTATGCTTACAAATACCAATGCAAGCAGTATACTCGGAAAAGAAGCTAAACAGTCATTAATTCGCATAATTACTTCATCAAAAATTCCGCCAAAATATCCGGTTACTGCACCAATTACACATCCAAATAACGCGCCGATGCATACGGTTAAAGCACCAACAAAAAATGTTGTTCCTGCTCCATCCATAACACGGCTTAAGATATCCCTTCCCATATAATCGGTTCCAAACCAGTGAGCTAAACTTGGAGCTTTATTCTTGAGTGTAGCGTTCATAGCGTCAGGATCATATGGAGTATAAAAATATCCCACTACAACAAGTAGCAAAGCAATTGAAACAAGTACAAATCCAATTATTCTATTACTATCCCATTTTCTTTTCAATTTCTTTGCTCCTTCCTATCGTTTTTTATGATGATATTTTTCTAAGTAACTCTTGGATCTACTTTTCGGTAAAGCATATCAACACTGAAATTTATCAATACAACAATTGCAGAAATATAGAGAACAGCTGCTTGAACAACTGGATAATCACGGTTAAAAATCGCAGTTACTAATAATCTACCCATTCCCGGAAGATTAAACACCTGTTCTACAACTATACTACCAGCTAAACTTTCTGCAGTAATCATTCCAAGAAACGTAATTACTGGCATTAAAGCATTCTTTAAAACATGTCGATACAATATCACGTTTTGGGTTTGTCCTTTGCTTTTGGCAGTTCGTACATAATCCAATTTCAACTCACGAATGATTGAAGTTTTTAAAAATTTCACCATCATCGCAATCTTTGGTATGCTAATTGCTAATGCTGGGTAAATAATATAGGATAGAAATGAGCTAAAACTGACGGATGGTTTCACATAACCTCCAGGCGCGAACCATTTTAAGATAACACCAAACACTAAAGTTATTAGAATTCCTAAAAAGAAAGAAGGAATCGCCATAAATGTCTGTGTTAACAACGTAATGACTCGATCAATTACGCCATTTTCCTTTTTAGAAGCTAAAATACCCAACGGAAGCGAAATTACAACTATAAGCAAAAATGAGATTGCAGCTAGCCAGATTGTCACTGGTAGTCGATCTGCAATCAAAGAGGATACTGATACATTATACTGTGTAGAATCTCCAAAGTCTCCCTGAATCGCACCAACTAAAAAACGTCCATACTGTACAAGAAGATTATCATTTAATCCCATTTGCTCTCTTAATGCTTCAATTTGTTCATCAGAAGCTTCTAACCCCAGTTTTGCAATTGCACTATCACCCGGAATCACTCGGAAAGCAAAGAATGTAACGAGTGAAACGACGAACAACGTAATAATGAGAGATATTAATTTTTTTATCCACTTCATTGCATTCTCTCCTTTCCATCTTTTAACCACACTTCAAGTGGTTTTTTGAATATAATTGTTCTTTATTAGGAAATACTTCTGAATTTCCTAATAAAGAAATAATGCTCCGCAGGATGCGCACTACGCTACGCTACGGCGCTGAACAAAAGCTGTGCTTGTAAAGTGTTGCTCGTGAGAGTTTGCGAAGCACACTTTTGTTCTTTATTCTATTATACTTAATTTATTTAATATAATGTACTAAGGACATATCCTGTACATAAACCGGATAAAATTCATAACCAGTCAGATCTTTTTTAATTGCCACAATATTTGCTGCGTCCTGAATAAAGACAGAAGCTGCATCTTCTGATAAAATCTGTTGCAACTGTTTATAATAAGCAACTTTCTTAGCATCATCTGTTTCTACAATTGCTTTTGCATAGATCTCATCGTATTGTGGATTGGAATAATTAATAAAATTCTTTGGGTCGGTTGAAACATATCGAAAGCATACGTTACTTGGTGTCATATTAGCATCTAAACCAATAATCGTAGCCTCATAATTGCGATCCTTATAAACATCAGAAAGCCAACTTGACCATTCCACTAATTGTATCTTCGCATCCACTCCAACTTGCTTTAATAATTCAACAATCACCTGAGCAGTGTCAACATGGAATTGATAATTGGAAGGAACAGAGATTGTAAAGCTAAATCCATCGGCGTATCCAGCTTCACTTAACAATTGTTTTGCTTTTTCAACATTGTACGCGTATTGATTTTCTAATTCTGCATCATAGTACTTTTTAAACTGTGGGAAGATTGGTGAGCCAACGATTGTTCCATTCCCATCTGCTACCATGTCTAAAATCAATTGACGGTCAATTGCATAATATAGCGCTTGACGAACTAGCTTATTATCAAATGGTTTTACTGCATTGTTTAGATATAAACCTTGCACTAAATTCATTGCACCCTTCTCAATATTAAAGGTACCAGACAATTGATTTGCTTGTTCAGCAGTTAAATATGGATAAATATCAATTTGGCCAGCCATTAATTCCATAACAGCAGATTCTGTATTCGCTGATATCTTAAATGTTACTTGATCAAGATATGGGATTCCCTCAATATAGTAATCAGGGTTCTTTTCCATAACAAGATTTAGTAACGGAGTATAGGAAACAAATTTAAATGGACCGGTTCCAATTGGTTTTGTATCCATATCATCATAGTCTTTTGGAATGATGGCGCAAGTTAAATAACCAATGACATCGTTATTTGCTTCCTTCAACTTAATCTGTACCCCTGGTTTTCCATCTTCTGTTGTGTATTCCTCGATCAACATAATGCAAGAAAGCGCCTTCTCAACTTGAACTTCGGGATCCGAATCTTCAAGCAAGCCGGCGCAACGTTTTAATGAATATATAACGTCATCTACGGTCACGAGTGCTCCATTATGGAATTTCACACCTTCTCTTAATGGAAAGCTAAGTGTCATCCCATCCTTAGATACAATAACATCACTCGCTACTGCAGGGACCAAATTACCATCTTTATCAGGCTTAACTAAGCCTTCGAACATGTTGAATAATACTTCTTCAGTTCCTGCCGCCTTTGCTTTGTGTGGGTCAAGACTATCCAAATCATTTTGAATACCAACAATAACAGCATCTCCATTACTATTCGTACCGCCACTGCAAGCGCAGAGTGCAATCGAAAGACTAATAAGGAGTAAACAAAGAATGCTTTTTGATTTCTTCATGGTGAAACCTCCTAAAATGATTTTCTCTCATCATTATTCAATTTTTTTGCCAAGGTTATACTTAGCTTTTTTATCATAATACAATCAACTTAATTTAGCAAGAAATTTCTCTAAACTGTAGACATCTGCTTGAACTTATGATAAATTTGTAATGTTATGGAACTAAAATGGAAAGGATGTTTATCTATGAAAACTTATCAATCAATGAGCAAGGCAGAGTTAGAAGAGTTAGAAGCAACGCTTAAGTTAAAGTATACCGAATTTCAAGGTAAAGGTCTAAAATTGGATATGTCAAGAGGAAAACCCTCCAAAGAACAACTAGACTTATCGATGGGTATGATGGATGTACTAAATAGCGATTCCGTTCTTACCTGCGAGGATAACACGGATTGCAGAAATTACGGTTGTCTTGATGGAATTGAGGAAGCTAAGAAGTTGCTTGGAGCCATCAGTGAAGTTCCTGCGGATAATATCATGATATACGGCAATTCTAGCTTAAATGTAATGTATGATTCAATCTCCCGTTCCATGACTCATGGTGTGATGGGAAGTACTCCTTGGTGTAAGCTAGAAAAAATTAAATTTCTATGTCCAGTTCCAGGCTATGACCGACATTTTGCTATAACAGAGCATTTCGGAATTGAAATGATTAACATACCTATGACTCCTACTGGTCCAGATATGGATTTAGTAGAGCAATATGTGAATCATGATGATAGTGTAAAAGGTATCTGGTGTGTTCCAAAGTACTCCAATCCACAGGGCATTACTTATTCCGATGATACAGTTCGCCGCTTCGCTCATTTAAAGCCAGCTGCTAAGGATTTCCGTATTTACTGGGATAATGCTTATTGTGTTCATCACTTATACCCGGACAAACAAGATTTTTGCTTAGAAATACTTACTGAGTGTAAAAAGGCAGGAAACGAGGATATGGTATATAAATTCACCTCAACCTCAAAAATAAGCTTTCCTGGTTCGGGTGTTGCAGCAATCGCTACTTCCAAAAATAATTTAGCTGATATCAAGAAAAGTTTAACTTTACAGACAATCGGACATGATAAAGTAAATCAATTACGTCATGTACGCTTCTTTAAAGACTTGGATGGTATACATACTCATATGATGAAGCACGCTGACATTATGCGACCAAAATTTGAAGCAGTTTTAGATATTTTAGAGCAAGAATTAGGCGGTCTTGGTATCGCTTCTTGGATTAAGCCACTTGGTGGTTACTTTATTTCCTTTGATTGTATGGACAACTGCGCAAAGGCAATTGTGCGGAAAGCAAAAGAAGCTGGTGTCGTTATGACAGGTGCAGGTGCAACCTATCCATATGGTAAAGATCCATTCGATCGCAATATTCGTATAGCACCTTCTTTCCCAACACTAGAAGAATTAAAAGCAGCTGCTGAATTATTTGTTTTATGTGTCAAACTAGTGAGTATTGAAAAAATACTTGAAACTAAATAATTTATTTTTATCCAGAAAAATGGTGCTATCGCTTATGCGACAGCACCATTTTTTTATGAACACACTATCAAACTAACCTAAGATAACTTCAACAATATGACGTTTTCCGTCTTTAAATACTGGGATGATATTACCTTCTACTTCTTTTCCATCAACCGTAAGCTTAACTACACCAGTTGATACATGATCTGGATTCTTAATCGTAATATCAAATACATCACCACGGAATTCACGTACAATACGATATCCTTCCCAATCTTTTGGAATGGATGGATCAATCATCAAACCATCATATTCTGGTTTAATACCAAGAATGTATTGTGAAATTGCTACAAAGTTCCAAGAAGCTGTTCCTGTTAACCAAGAATTCTTTGCTTCACCGAAACGTTTTGCATCTTTACCAGCTACCATCTGTGCATATACATAAGGCTCTGTACGATGAATCTCTGAATACTCTTCTGTATAAGCAGGTGCGATTCTTGTATAATAGTCAAATGCTTTATCTCCACGTCCAACAACTGCCTCTGCACACATAATCCATGCATTGTTATGACAGAATATACCTGCATTCTCTTTATAACCACCTGGGTATGTTGATATCTCACCATATTCTACATAATATCTTGTGAATGCAGGATTGTTCAATACGAGACCATACTTTGTTCCAAGTCGCTCTTCTACGGAATCCAAAGCCTTTAATGCTTTGCCATCGTCTAAACCGCATTTACCCATAACACAGAATCCTTGTGATTCGATAAAAATCTTACCTTCTTCACATTCCTTGGATCCAATCTTCTTTCCAAAATCATCATAAGCACGTAAGAACCACGCGCCATCATAACCTTCACGCATAATAACATCACGCATTTTCGTTACTTCATTATATGCTCTCTCTGACTCGGCTTTATTGCCAACTTTGTTCATAAGGATTGCATACTCTTCTCCGATATAAGTAAACATACCAGCAATCATTACAGACTCAGCAACTTTACCATCTTTACTTGTTGCAGTCTGGAAAGACTCACCAGACTCCGTTGAAAAACAGTTTAGATTTAAACAATCATTCCAGTCAGCGCGACCGATTAATGGCAATCCATGAGGTCCCACATTTTCAATCACATGGTTAAATGCTCTCTTAATATGGTCGGATAAAGGCTGTGCTAATTCATCTTTATTATCATATGGAGTCATAACATATAAAATACTGTAATCTCCAGTTTCCTTAATATAGGAAGTCACTGCAAGTATTAACCATAATGGATCATCATTGAAATCTCCACCGATTTCATCATTTCCCTTTTTCGTTAAAGGCTGATACTGATGATATGCACCACCATCTGGTAATTGAGTCGATGCTAAATCAATGATTCTTTCTCTAGCACGATCAGGAATCTGATGTACGAAACCAAGTAAATCCTGGTTTGAATCTCTAAAGCCCATACCACGTCCAATACCTGATTCAAAATAAGAAGCAGATCTTGAAAGGTTAAAGGTTACCATACACTGATACTGATTCCAGATGTTTACCATGCGATTTAACTTATCATCCTCATGGAATAGAGTATATTTGGAAAGCAACTTCTCCCAGGAGTCTTTTAACTCAGCTAATGCTTGGTCAACAGCTTCTGCTGTAGCAAACTGAGCAATCATCTCTTCTGCTTTCTTCTTATTGATAATATTACTTCCGTTTGGTGCTTTCGTGGACTGTAGTAAACCTTTATCATCTGGTGTTCCTACTTGATACTCCCATTTTTCTTCCAATTTATTTTCAACATATCCTAATACAAATACTAAATCTTTGCTCTCACCTGCTTCTAATTCTACCTCAACGCTATGAGAAGCACATGGGGACCAGCCATCTGCAACAGAATTCGTTGATTGTCCGTTCTTAACAGCTTTTGGATTTTCAAATCCATTATATGTTCCAATGAAACTTTCACGATCAGAGTCAAAACCTACAATTGGTGAGTTAACAGAGAAGAATGCATAATGATCACGACGCTCTTTATACTCTGTTTTATGATAAATAACAGAACCTTTAATCTCAACTTCTCCAGTATTAAAATTACGTTGGAAATTGGAAGAATCATCTGCTGCATTCCATAAACACCACTCGATGAACGAAAACAATTTCACTGTCTTTTTTGCACCTGTCGTGTTGGTTATAGTAACTTTATGTACTTCACCATTATAGTTTAATGGTACAAAGTAAACAACTTTCGTCTCAATTCCATTTCTCTTCCCACGGATTGTTGTATAACCCATACCATGGCGGCATTCATATTCTTCGAGCTCCTTCTTCGCTGGTGCCCAGCCTGGTGACCAAAAATCTCCATCATCATATAAATAATAATATCGTCCACCACCTAAATCCAAAGGAACGTTATTATAGCGATATCTTGTGATTCTCCGCAGTTTCGCATCTTTATAAAAACTATATCCTCCTGCAGTATTAGAAATTAGTGAAAAGAATGCTTGTGAACCTAGGTAATTAATCCAAGGATATGGTGTTTCAGGAGTGGTAATGACATATTCTTTGTTATTGTCATCAAAATAACCAAATTTCATATTGTTCTTCCTTTCTATCATAATTATATACTAATATAAAACGTTTTAGTAAATTGACTTATAACCCCATTATATACTATAAAGTAAGCTTTCACAAGCACACTAATCCACAAAATCATGAATAAATCCTTGTGAAAAGTATACGAATTCTGTGCGAAACTTTCGTCATTTCTCACTAAGTACTTACGTTATCTAACGAAATTATTTCGTACCATAAATTTACACATTTTTCTAAATCCAATTATAGGTTAAAATGGATTTTTATATAATTTTTATATTGACAACTAAATTCAGATGTTGTACCATAATTTCAGTTAGGTAACTAATAGGATAAATGAATCGATTAGGAGAACTTTATGAAATACATAGCATATCAAATATACAAAACGAGTCTTTCATTGTAGATAATGAATAGACTTATTTTTTTGTCATCATATACTTACGGTTGCGACCAAGAATGGATGTGTACACATGCAATCTTGGATCAAAATAAAATATGGAGGATAAAACAATGAGTAAACAGAAATTAGCCATTGGCGAAGAAGGTATCTATGATGCCACCAAACTAGGTGTACCAAAGATGTTATTGCTTGGGCTACAACATGCTTTTGCGATGTTTGGTGCTACTGTCCTTGTACCAATCTTAACTGGTCTTAGTGTCTCTACTACCCTTTTAATGGCTGGACTAGGAACACTCCTTTTTCACATCATAACCAAAGGAAAAGTACCAGCATTTTTAGGGTCATCCTTTGCCTTTTTAGGTGGATATGCCGCTGTGGCACCATTAGGACTGAATAATGAACCTAATCTTGAGATGCTTCCTTATGCTTGTGGCGGTGTCTTTGTAGCTGGCTTTGTTTATCTAGTATTAGCTGCATTCATTAAGTTTTTCGGAGTTCGGAAAGTAATGAGATTCTTCCCACCTGTTGTAACCGGACCTATAATAATTTCAATTGGTCTTATCTTAGCACCTTCTGCTATCAATAACTGTAATACAAACTGGTTACTTGCAATTATTGCTTTAGGTGTGATCATAATATGTAACATTTTTGGTAAAGGTATGATTAAAATAGTGCCAATTATGTTAGGTATCGTAGTTTCCTATATTGTAGCATTATGTATTGGGGCTATAGATTTTACACCTGTAAAAGAAGCAAGTTTAGTTGGGCTTCCAATTAGTACGGATTCATTTATGAAATTCTCACTAAGTTCTATTATCTCTATTGTTCCTATCTCACTTGCAACTATGATGGAACATATTGGTGATATCTCTGCAATTAGTGCAACAACAGGAAAAAATTATATGCAAACTCCTGGTTTACACCGTACTCTTATCGGAGATGGTTTAGCTACTAGCTTTTCTGCTGCTTTCGGTGGACCAGCCAATACTACTTATGGAGAAAATACTGGTGTACTCGCATTAACCAAAGTTTATGATCCAAAAGTTATGCAAATTGCAGCTTTATTTGCGGTTATTTTATCTTTCTTCCCTAAGTTCGCTGTTATTATTAATACAATCCCACCTGCAATCATCGGTGGTGTTTCTTTAATCCTATATGGAATGATTTCTTCCATCGGTATCCGTAATGTTGTTGAAAATCATATTGATTTTACAAAAAGTCGTAACTTAATCATTGCTGCGGTCATCTTAGGTTGTGCTTTAGGCTTTAATGGAAGTGCAGCTGGTGCACTTGTATTAACCTTTGGAAAACAAACAATCGAGTTATCTGGACTTGCTGTTGCTGCAATTGCAGGTATTCTCTTAAATGCGATTCTTCCTGGTAATGATTATGTATTTGAAACTGACGATAAACATGATGAACTTACTTTTAAAGTTTGATTCTTGCGGTTAACAACTCACATATTGTCTGCCAACTAGGATAATTTAAAGTTGGCAGGCTTTTTTTAATCATTTTCTAACGCTATTTTATTGACAATCTAACCCATATTTACTATAATTTGCTTAGCTTAATTGAAAGCAAAATAAGGAGGATGTAAAATGTCAGATTTTAATGGTAATAATTATATACCACCAGAACCAACAATTCCCACAATAGATAATCCTGAGTTTGAAGTGCCACCTCAGCCAGCTCAGTTCGAGCAACCAATGTATTTTCAACAACCAGTAAACTTAACCAATGGAATGCCACCAAAGAAAAGTAAGAAAAAGTTAGTAGCAATAATATCAACTATAATTGGTGTAGCTGCTTGTGCATGTGTTGCAATCTTTGCTGGTCCTAAGATTATCGATGCATTATCCAATTCATCAAAAGAAGCACCTATGGATCGTTTAAAAAGCTCCTTTGAATCTCTCTCAAAAGAACTTTCCGAATCCGAAACCAATACCGAAACAACTGTTTTAAAGAACTTTAATACAAAGTTGAATATGAACTTGAGTTTAAGTGATAATGTTGTTAGTATGCTTTCTCCAACTGCTGTAGGTCTCAAGGATACAACCATTGTATTAGATGCAACTAATTACGAAAATCAAGGCTATTTTAACCTTAATTTATCAACTCCTACTGCGAAAGCTGTCACTTTAAATGGTTATGTTAATTTAGATGATCCGAATTTATATTTACAGATTCCCGAATTATCTGAATCTTATTTTTCAACACCGATAGAACTTACAGGTAGTACGTTAAACGAGGTTCCTCAAACTCCTCAGGTTTCAGGTAAAGAGCTTGCCAAGCTACTTGATGATGAAGTAAATACTTTTTTTAACGCTACTGAAGAAGTAAAAATTGAGGAAGATGTTAAGGTTAAGGTAAATGATGTTTCATCTGAGTATGATAAGATTATTATTTCTATGAATGGTACTGAGTTTGGTAATACAATTTATAGCTGCTATGAGAGACTTACTCAAGAAAACTTTGTAAAAGAATTTATTACTGCATATAGTGCAAATAGCGATTTATCAATTGATGAAACACTTGCCGAGATAAAAAAATGGGCTGACACGAATACTACTGGTGCAACTTTTGAATTCTATCTAAATGACGATAATGAAATAAAAGGTTTAGTTATATTACCAGAGAGTACCGGAAGTACTAGAAAAATATGTTTTATGACTGCTACCGATGATAGCACAGCATTTGAATTCTATGCAAGTGAAGATGACGTCAAATTATTCTTAGTAGATGGAACATCTGAAAAAAGCAAAGATGCTTATTCAGGTAATGTAAAGATTACTACCTATGAAAATGGTATTGCTGGTAATACGATTGAACTTCAATTTAACGATGTTAAGAGTGATAAGGACTCCTTCAAAGGCTCCTTTACATTAGCAGGTTCTGCATTAAGTGGATTTTCTATCACACTAGATGCTGATACGAAACAAACGGAAGGAAACCTTACATTGAGTGTTGACATGGCATCAATGAATATGGGTACTCTTTCAATTGATTTTGCAAAAACCGATGTGACTTCTTGTCCAACATTACCTGCAGATGCTGTAGTATTTGATACTGAGACTCAACAAGAAGAATTTATGGCTACTGCAGATATCATGGGCTTCATAACAAATTTCTATAATGCTACAGGTATTGACTTAACTACTTTACTCGGTGATGATACGATATATTAATAATCGTCCTATATGAACACTGAAAGATATTATCGTAATGAATAAAAGAATGAAGGGTGATGGTATTTTTAAAATACCATCACCCTTCATTCTTCATTCTTCATTCACACTACTATTCGTGCAAACATCACCTTTTTTAGTGTTTTCCTATATCAACTTATTTCTTTGATTCTCTTTTTTTCCTTACTTATATAAATTTACTAATTTTTTATACTTTATTTCTTTTTTTTCATTGTTTCATGTGCTAAACTGTTACTAATTACAATGAAAGAAGGAAGGTATCCTATGGCACCTAGAACACCTAAGGTAACGCGACTTGATGACAATGCTGAGATATACAAGCGCCGCGAAGCTAAAAGTGAACGTGAAAAATTGAGTGAATTAAGTTTCACAGGTAAGGTTCAATACATAAAAAACTATTATTTGCCTAAATTTTTAGCTAGTATGGTTATTATTGGTATGATTGCATGGATTCTTGTTACCGTATTAAGACCCAAAAAAGAAGATGTATTAAATGTAGCAATGATTAATTATCCTATTGAATTAGAATACATTGATCAGATGACATCTGATATGAACGAAGCCCTTAATGTTGATTTAGAAACTCAAAGAGTTTTTTTTGATACAGGATATGATTTGTTAAATGATGATATTGCTTCACTTGAGAAAATAAGTACATACCTCTTTGCAGGTGAGATTGATGTATTTATTGCACCAGAATCGGAATTCTTAAAATATGCGTTCTCTAATGCACTGACTCCTCTCGATGACACAATCCTTCCAGAAGAACATATGAAAGCGTTAGAGGATGAAGGTAGACTGTTTAAATGTAAAACGAGATTAGATGATGAAGAGCTTCCTCAAGATGCCTTGGGGCCAGAGGGTATCTTTGGTATTTACATTCAGGATTTACCTATGTTTGAATACTTTACGAAAGAAAGTATCCAAAGTAATCCTCCAGTGATAGGAATTATCTTAACTGGGAAGAACCAAGAAAATTCTGCTGAATTTATAAAATATCTATTGAATAAGAGTAATAGTATTTTGAATGTCGCAATGATTGACTTCCCAATTGAATCTACCTACATTGATCAGATGACTTCTGATATGCATGAGATTCTTAAAGTTAATGATGAACCAAAAAAAGTGTTTTTTGATACTAAATATGACCTTAGTAAAGAATCACAGGAGAAACTTCTAAACTACCTCAATACAACAGGAATTGATGTATTTATCGCACCTGAATCGGAGTTTTTAAAATATTCTTTTGCTAATGCGATGACTCCTCTTACCGAGCTTTTACCATCTGATTTACTCGATACATTATCATCTGATAAACTATTTAGTTGTAAAACGAGATTAGATGATGAAGAGCTTCCAGAAGATGCACAAGGCCCAGAAGGTACTTATGGTATTTACATTCAAGATTTACCTATGTTTGAATACTTAACTCCAGAAAGTATACAGAACGATCCCCCAGTTATCGGAGTAACCATAAGCGGAAGAAATCAAGAAAATTCTGTAGAATATATACGATATCTACTAAGTTTGACTAGTGAGAAATAATATTATCAGTATATCAATAAATTTGATTAATCATCTCGCACGTAAATAGACTTGCTGAGTATGGGATGGCCAACATACCTGAATCGTTATAAAAAAGTGCTGTCGCTTGTGTGCGACAGCACTTTTTATTACTTATTTTGCTGTAATATATCCTAACTTCATAAGAAGCTCTGCGTTTAAAACTGCACCACCTGCAGCACCACGTAATGTGTTATGAGATAAGCCTACAAACTTGTAATCAAATACTTTATCCTCACGAAGACGTCCAAGGCATATACCCATACCATTTTCATAATTACGATCAAGATTAGCTTGTGGTCTGTTATCCTCTTCAAAATACTTAATGAATTGCTTTGGAGCACTAGGAAGATCAAACTCCTGAGGAAGTCCCTTATAGTCTGCCCATGCCTTCAAAATTTGTTCTTTTGTAGGCTTCTTGTCAAAGCTAACAAAGACTGCTGCTGTATGTCCATCAGATACTGGAACACGAATACATTGTGTTGTAATAACTGGTGTTTCTGCCTTTACGATCTCACCATTCTCAACCCTACCCCAAATACGAAGTGGTTCTTGTTCACTTTTTTCTTCTTCTCCTCCAATAAATGGAATTACATTGTCAATCATCTCTGGCCAGTCTTTGAATGTTTTACCAGCACCTGAAATAGCCTGGTATGTAGTAGCTACAACAACCTTAGGTCCGAACTCTTTTAATGCATGCAAAGCTGGAGCATAACTTTGAATGGAGCAATTTGGTTTTACAGCTATGAAGCCTTTCGTAGTTCCAAGACGCTTTCTCTGACTTGCAATAACCTCAAAATGCTCTGGATTAATTTCAGGTACAACCATTGGGACATCAGGAGTCCAACGATGAGCACTATTGTTGGATACAACAGGAGTTTCTGTCTTTGCATAAGCTTCCTCAATTGCCTTAATCTCTTCTTTTGTCATATCAACTGCACTAAACACAAAATCAACCTTCTCAGCTACTGCTTCAACTTCATTTACATTCAATACAACCATTTTCTTAACGGCTTCTGGCATTGGTGAGCTCATCTTCCAACGATCTCCCACTGCATCTTCATATGACTTTCCAGCGCTTCTAGGACTAGCGGCAACCACTACAACCTCAAACCATGGATGATTTTCAAGAAGTGAAATAAATCTTTGGCCTACCATTCCAGTTGCACCTAAAATACCAACTCTTAATTTACTCATAACGTGCCTCCCTATTCTCCTTAATTCAATTTGACACAATTCGCGTACACAATTTAGTTTTTGTATTTGTATGGCGAACATTTGTCTTTCTGTTGAATATACTATACCATTTGCTTCGAAAAATCAACTATATTATTCCATTATCGATAATTTTGTTAAATATGTCTATCTAAACGCATTCCAGAATAAACCTTTTGTAACTATTTCAGTACCATTTCTCGATACTCATTCATTAATGATACTAATTGGTCATATGATTCTACCTCATTCACACGGCTACGCAAACGTGTTGAACAAGGATATCCGTGGGTGTACCAAGCTACATGCTTTCGCATCTCGTGAATAGCAGTATACTCACCTTTATACTCAATTGCCATACGAGCATGACGTAAAATCATTGCTATTACATCTTCCAATGTTGGCTTTTCTTCTAATCGGCCATCCTTTAGATACGTATTGATTTGATGAAACAGCCAAGGATTGCCTCGAACTCCGCGAGCTATCATAACTGCATCACATCCCGTCATTTCAATAATCTTTAATACATCCTGTGGTGATTCCACGTCACCATTTCCAATTACCGGAATGTTTACTGCTTCTTTCACCTGACGTATTATATCCCAGTCTGCTTTTCCAGAATAATACTGTTCACGTGATCTTCCATGAATTGCAACTGCTGCCCCACCACTCTGCTCAATCACTTTGGCGACCTCAACAGCATTAACTGTATCTTCTGTAAATCCTTTACGAATCTTTACTGTAACAGGCTTTAGTATTGCTTTGGATATTGCCGATACGATTTCACCAATACGTTTTGGATTTTTCATTAAGGCAGAACCCTCTCCATTATTCACTACTTTAGGAACTGGACATCCCATATTGATATCAAGAATATCAAAATTTCTCTCTTCAATACGTTTCGCCATCTCACTCATAATATAGGGATCTTCACCAAATAATTGTAAAGCTACAGGGCGTTCCTCCTCTTTTACTTCCAATAAAACCCCTGTATTCTTGTTTTCATAATAAATACCTTTTGCACTTACCATTTCAGTATAAATAAGGCCTGCACCTTGCTCTTTGCAAAGTAAACGAAATGGCAGGTCAGTTACTCCTGCCATTGGTCCTAAAACTAATTTATTATCAATTTGAACATTTCCAATTTTAAAACTCATACAAATCCTTTCCTTAAAACTTGAATGGAAACTTAAACGTCATTTACTTAGGTTTTCTTTTTATTCATTTAATTTTACTTAACTCGATTCTTTTTGTATATAATTTGTAATCCCTTAAGGGTTAGCATTGGATCATATACATCTATCATATCTGTTTCATCCGCTATGATCTTTCCTAAACCTCCAGTAGCAACTACATGTAAATTATTCAGTTTTGCTTCTTCTTTTACTTTACGTATGATATATTCTGTTTGACCGATATATCCATACACCAGACCTGCCTGCATGCTACTAACTGTGTCCTTAGCAAGGATTGATTCAGGCTTTTTAATCTCAATTTCAGGAAGTTTAGCCGTATCTCTCCATAATGCATTGGCACTGATACGTAATCCCGGACTTGTAATACCCGCAGTGAAGCAACCATCCTCTGTAATTAAATCATAGGTTGTTGCAGTACCAAAATCGATTACTAATACAGGACCTCCATATAACTCATAGGCCGCAACCAAATCTACAATACGATCTGCCCCAATTTCTTTAGGATTCGCTGTCTTAATATGGATTCCAGTCTTTGTTCCTGCACCAATACTAAATGGAGTTCTCCCTAAATACTTAATAATACCATGATTGAAAGAGTACATAATGTTAGGAACAACCGATGCTATAATAACATCTTCAATCTGCTGTTTTGTAATGCCTTTTGCTGCAAGTAAGTCAAGAATCAAAAGCCCATATTCATCTGAGGTCCGAGATACTTTTGTCGTAATCCTATAGTTTGCAACAACTTCCTCACCATCCAAAACACCTAATGTAATATTTGTATTTCCTACATCGATTACTAATAGCATCTTTTCCTCCTATTCTTCCAGCAACTTAGCTGCATCTTCATGCAAATAAAAAACTTTATAATACATTTCCAGTGATTCTAGAAGTTCACGCTTTTCGTGTTGTAATTGCTTTATCTTTAAAACACTGCCAATCTCGTCAAAAAGTAAATCTCCTTCATCTGAACTAACATTAAAAATAAGTGTTCCATCTTCTTCAAACTCTAATGTAAGGATTCCACCAATATCTTCTGTATATAGCACGCACATAATCTTTAATTCATCTTGAATCGCTTGTGGTAGTGTTGAGAAATTTTCATCTAGATAGTATTTCTTATCATATGAATTACTTCCGCATAAAACTATATTACCTTGGTTCATATAAGCACCTGCTCTTTCTTATAACACAAAAAACTGTTTGTAAAACACAAAAAACTGCTGTAAAACACATTAGAAATCATGTTTTACAACAGTTTGCTTTCCCTAACGGTGTTTCATGTAACTTATTCGTTACATGCTCTATTTTACATCGATACCGCCCAAAACACAAGTTGCATTCAAATATATTGTTATTGTCTTTTCATCTGCTCCAATTGGTGTAATTGTCTTATTATCAACACCACCAAGTATTGGCGTACAATTAACAACAACACGAACATAATTAGGAACATAGATATCGATACCACCTAATGCTGTTTTCGCTTCAATTACAACGTTCTCTCGAATAATTGCATTACGTAAATCAAGTTCAATTCCACCTAAAACTGCGGATAACATTGCTCCTGTAAACACTTCATTGTTAAATGTAAGTTCTCTTCCGCATAAAACTGCTGTGCAAGCGATTGGTCCACTATTATGTCTTGTACCTTGATAGCTTTGTTGTGAATTACTGTTCGTATTCTTCTCAAATGGATTACTAGCTTCTTGACTTGTGTAAGAATAAGAGTAACCATTTGTATTCTGCGCATTATTTTGTGTGTAATTTTGCTGATTTGTACTCTGTTGATTTCCTTGATTCGATGTATTCTCATAGGTTGTAAAGTTGACATCATCACACTTTACCTTCTTTTTGGGTAAAAGCATCTTAAATCCTATCAGAATTAAAATTGCGGCACCACAAAGAGGTCCAAACATTCTCCATGCAATAAAGTCCTGCATTGCTAAAAGCAAAAACACTCCTATGCATAACATAATTAAATAACCTGTTTTTTCGTTACTATTCCCAAATAACCCAATAAAACTTGGTACAATAATAAATAAGGTCCACCAACCATCAAAAAAGATGTTAAAGTTGATTAATCCAATTGCCCTACCCGCTAAAAATATACCAATAAAAACTAGTATACCACCTAAGAGATAGTTTGAAGTATTTTTTTTCATATATTCACTCCTTCCAATACTATGATTTTAGTATAATAAGAACAATCTCTTCGTTTCATTTGATTTGCTCTTTGAGTTTCAAAAATGTATTATTGAATACTCTTAATACTAACCACGTTCTATGATATCATCATAACCTTTTAGGAGTAGAATATCAAATTAAAAAATCATTAAAGTTGCGTTACAAACATTAACCTAACCCTATATATTACCTAGGGTTGCAACCATAACCGCCTTTATTGTATGCATACGATTTTCAGCTTCGTCAAATACAACATCTGCAAACTTTTCAAAAACTTCTTCAGTAACTTCATAACCTTTGACAGCTGGTAAGCAATGCAAGAAAATAGTGCTTTCCTTACCTGTCTTTTTCATTAATTCTGTATTAACTTGGTAAGGACGAAGTAACTTGATTCTTTCCTCAGTCTTTGCTTCTTCTCCCATGGAACACCAAACATCTGTATAAATTGCATCTGCATCTTGAACAACGTCTAAGTTATCAGAAATCGTAATGGAACCATTGGACTGGGTTGCGTAAATCTGACAAGTATCAATTAGTTCCTGAGAAGGCCATAAACTCTTTGGTGCCAAAATTGTAAAGTGCAAACCTAACTTTGAGGAGCCAATCATTAAGCTATTAGCCATATTATTTCTTCCATCTCCAACAAATACTAATTTCAAACCTTTTAGCTCTCCAAATTGCTCTTTTAAAGTTAAGAAATCAGCTAGAATTTGTGTCGGATGGTAAGTATCTGTTAGTCCATTCCATACCGGTATTCCACTATATTGTGCAAGTTTTTCAACGGTTTCTTGCTTGAAACCACGAAATTCAATGCCATCAAACATACGTCCAAGGACACGAGCTGTATCTTCAACGCTCTCTTTATATCCAAGTTGAATATCATCTTTACCTAGATACTCAGGATGACCTCCTTCATCTACACAACCGATTGTAAAGGCACATCTTGTACGTGTGGAAGGCTTTTCAAAGATAAGTGCAATATTCTTACCCTTTAAGCTCTCTCCTGTAATTCCCTTTTTCTTTTTTGCTTTTAAGTCTGCTGCCAAATCAAGCAAATATGTAATCTCTTCTGGCGAAAAATCCTTTAATGTTAGAAATGAACGTCCTTTTAAATTCATTTTATAACCTCCTTATGCATTATTATTCGCTTATATGTTTATTTATTCATTATAACTCCATTCTCATATTTGTCAATAGTAAATATGAATGCATTTCCTTACACTTTCCGAAACTCGTATGCCTCGCCCAGCGCAAGGAATTACTTTAGACACTTTTTCCCAAATGAAATATACATGCTAACCAAGCTTGAATAGGCTAAATAAGCATGTATATCTACTTGCACTGAGCTTCTTTCTGAATGCACTCATATTGAATAACTTCACGAATTACAGATGATAGCTTTCCACCGTGTAAAATTAATCTTTTCAATATCTGCCTTGCCCTATGATATTGAGAAAAAATGAATAGTGTTTCTGGGAGGTTATCATAAACCTTCCAATATCCAGAATAAAGATACCCGGTACCTTTTTCTTCTATAAATCTTAATACATCATTTAATGGATATCCTAATAATAAACCAATTTCATGAGGGAAGTTAGACCTTTCATACATAAATTTATTGTATTTATATGCAACCTCTTGAAGAATAATATCTAACGAACAATTTAAATATCCAAGTTCTTTTAAGTACTCTAATACCTGCTGTTGTTGAATGTACTCTTTCAGTTTTTTCGGTTGATATAAAAGATAATAAGTCTTCAACTCGAACTTACATATCGCCTGAAGCATTAACTGTGTATCTTGAAATAAATTTAACGCATATTGTTCCTCATAAGCGTTAAGTACTAATAGATTAGCAATCTTGATCCCAACAATTACAGGTGCACATTGCATTGCTATTTTTTCCTCAATCTTAGAAGGAACCGCATTATCAATTACTTCACTCATCCTTTATCTCCATTTTATTAACGAGTAGGTATTTCCTGTAGAATTTGAATAAATAATGCCCTACAGTAATTTGTCGTATCCTGTGCAGAACTGTTTCCAAACTCTTCTGGTTTCAGAAGAGCTGATACCCCAATAATCAATGTTGCATATGCAGACTTTATTTGTAACTTATTTATTGGGCTTTGAAATAACCCCTCTCGAACTCCAGACTTTATAATACTGTCCAGCGCATCATTAACTTCTGTAAAAGATATCATTCTCTTAATTAATTCACATACTGCTTCATCTGAATTTTGTGAATACCGAGCCAACATCATTTGGCGAAGAAGTATATTAGTCTTCACACGTTCTTTAATCCAATATAAAGCAGTATCATATTTCTCTTGAAAAGATTCCTTTAAAATAATTGCATTACATATCTTTGAAAGTTCCTTTTTTAGTTCCAACAACATTGCAGTTATTATAATCTCTTCTTTTGAAGAAAAGTATTCATATATCGTTCCTTTTCCAATATTGGCTGTTCTTGCTACTTCTGAAATCGTCATTTTAGAAAAAGGCGTACCTTGGTTATATAAATCCGTTACACTCTGACAAATCGCAACTACCTTTTTCGGTAGTTGCTCCTCTGTCAGATATATAAATTCCTTATTAAACTGGAGTTTTGAACTATCAAGTTCAAATACATTCATCTTATCACTCCTCTTACACTCTATTACAATTCCTCATAGATTTTAAGCTCATCTTCAGATATCTTTTTCAGTTCTTTACGATTGAAAATATCATACAATACAGGAATGACAAACAAGGTTGTAATTGTTGCATAAGTCAAACCACCAATGGTGACAATTGCGATTGGCTGCACCATATCTGCTCCCATTCCAACACCAAAAGCCATTGTTGATAAACCTAAAATAGTAGTTAAAGCAGTCATTAGTATTGGTCTCATACGTGTCTTGCCTGCTTCAATTAATGCATCCTTTTTCGCTGCTCCTTCTAAACGTAGCTGATTGATATAATCAACTAAAACAATACCATTATTTACGATGACACCAGAAAGCATAACAAATCCAATCATCGAAATAACACTTACTGTCTTACCTGTAATAAATAATCCTATGAAACCACCCGTAAATGCTAATGGTATCGTAAACATAACGATAAACGGCGATAATAATGACTGGAACTGAGCTACCATAATTAAATAAATAAAAGCAATTGCAAGTAAAAGCATCTTCACCAATTCAACTATCGCATCATTAATCGTTTTGTCTTCACCAGAAGAAATAATTTCAAATCCATTCGGTACTTCATAATCTTCTAATGCATCTTCTACGTCGCTACTTACTAGACCAATATTATAGCCATCTTCTATTTGTGCTGTAACAGTTAGGTATCTTTGCTGCTCCGATCTTTGAATCGAAGATAATGCTTCTCCCTCTGTTATAGTGGCAACCTCACTCAATGGAATTGTTGAACTGCTTCCATCTTGATTTGTTACAGACAACTGATAATTTTTCAACTCTTCCCTTGTAATACTAGTTAAGGATTTTTGATTCATAACAAGTACTGGATAATCAACTTGTTCATATCGTAATGTAGTCGCCGTTGTTGATGTATTAATAATACCTGCAATTGCCTGATATACTTGGGCTACTGTCAGACCATGCAAGATTGCTTTACTTTTATCAACCGTGATTTTAATCTGTGTATCTGGATTGACCATACCATCTGAAACATCCTTTGTTCCTTCGACATTTCTAACAATCTCAGCCACGTCTTTAGCGATTATCTGTAATTGATCAAGATCCTCACCACGAATACTTAGTGTAATTCCAGAACCACCTAAAGCACTCATATCCATACTGGATCCACTAGCCTTTACCTCAAAACTTAAGTCAGCACAAGCCTCATTAATTAAGTTTGCTACTTCTTCGCTTGAATGACTCTTATCTTCTTTTAGAATTGCATAAACTGATACACTCGTATCACTTGATGATCCACCCATGAAAGAGGCTAGTGCATTACCACCCATCATACCACCAACCGTTTCAACATCCTCGATTGCAAGGATCCGCTCCATTGCTTCATCAGCCATTGCTACAGCATCATTATGAAGAGTACCCTCTGGCATTGTTATAGTTACAGTAACTTGCGTACTATCCATACTTGGTATATATTCTGTACCGTTGCTTATTGCGGCATATGTGCTTCCAACAAGGAGTGCTATTGCAAGTATAATAACAACAAATTTGTATTTTAGGCAGAATCGTATGGATTTATCATAACCTCGAATTAATCCATTCATGATTGGATGCTTCTTCTCTTTTATAGTGTTTAGCATATTAGCCGACATTGCTGGAACTAAAGTAAGGGCAACAACTAAGCTTGCTAATAAAGAATATCCGATTGTTAGTGCCATATCAGTAAATATTTGACGTGTCATTCCTTCTACAAAAACAATTGGTAAGAATACACAGACCGTTGTTAAGGTAGAAGATATAATTGCTCCCGCTACCTGTGTTGCACCAGTTACTGATGCCTTAATCCTAGATACCCCTTTATATCTTAGTCGGTATATATTTTCAATAACCACGATCGAGTTATCAACTAGCATTCCAACACCAACCGCAAGACCAGAAAGTGAAATTATATTTAAGGTGACACCTGAAAAATACATAAGAACAACTGCAAAAATAACACTGATTGGTATGGAACATGCAATGATTGCTGTTGGCCGAATATCCTTTAAGAAGAATAACAATATAATGATTGCTAAAATGGCTCCATATAGCAAATTATCCAAAACAGAATCAACTACAATGTCAATATACATTCCTTGATCCATCAAGTACGTAACATTTAAATTAGTATCTTCCTTCATTAGGCTGTCAAAACGTTCTTTTATTGCTTTTGATACCTCTGCTGTTGAATAAGATGTTTGCTTATTCATAGAAATTATGATTGCATCATTACCATTAATTTTTGCATATACTTCAGAAGAATTATCTGTTTTGAATACATCTGCAACATCATTAAGTCTTACTGGTTCAACACCTGGAATACCTAAATCAAATAATGTCAGGTTGCTTATCTCTTCAACATCCTGTAATTTATCTCCAACTTGCACAAGATAATCTCTACCCTCTTCTGCAATATAGCCAACTGGCATTGAGAAGTTCTGAGCCTTCAATATGTTAGAAATCATTTCTGTTGAAAGCATCGTTTCGATATCAAAACTTGGCATTGCACTATTTTGCTGTGCTTGTTGGTTCGACATTCCTGGCATCTGGTCTGTTGCCCCTGGTATCTGACCTAATGCTTCTGGTGTCTGATCCGTTGCACCTTGAGTCTGATCTAACGTTCCTTGCGTCTGATCCGTTGCACCTTGAGTCTGATCTATTGCTCCTGACATCTGTCCCATTGCATCTGGCATCGATGCTCCACTATACAAGCTCATCATAGTTGTCATTAGGTGTTCTTTCATCGAATTAATTTTATCCTGATTCAAGATTACATGAACTTCTTCTTCCACCATTCCTTGAGTATCAATGGTTGCTACACCTTCAATTGATTCAATTTTCGAAAGTAATTTCTGATTAAGATAATTCGAAATTTCAGTCGTACCCATTCCCTTAACATCAATTGCTGCCACCATGACTGGTAACATATTAGGGTTTAATTTCATAATTGTTGGTGCCCCAATCATGTCATTCGTCCACGCTGCTTCTAAAAGGTCCAACTTCTCTCTAATATCTATTGATATTGCATCCATATTAACATCATCTGAAAATTCTAAGATAACAATTGAGACATTTTCACTCGAAACTGAGCTGATTGTTTTTATGTTATCAATGGTAGCCAATGATTGTTCTACTGGCTTTGATACAATCTGTTCTACCTCTTCGGGACTCGCGCCCACATAACTTGTCATGACAATAGCATATGGTAAATCAATACTAGGTAATAAATCTGTTTGCATCTTCGTAAATGACACAAATCCAAGAATTAATACGAGAACAACAGCAACAACTATAGTCATTGGCTTTTTTACACTAAATTTTATCATATATTCCTCCTTCAATAAAATCTCTTCCGACCGTCTGGTCAGTCATTGTTTTGAATTATATTCCATAAAGAAAAAATTGTCAATTGTAACTTAGTTCTTTCCTTTCATTCAATTCCTTTTTTCATTCACAGAACAAAAGTGTGCTTCGCACACTCTCACGAGCAACACTTTACAAGCACAGCTTTTGTTCCGCGCGGTCGCGTAGCGTAGTGCGCATCCTGCGAAGCATTATCATATATTAGGAAATTCAGAGAAATTTCCTAATATATGATTAAAAGCATCATTCAATGACTATTACGTCATCAAATGATGCTCCCTCATCAAATCATTACATCTAATTACTTCTAATTATGACTGATCATTTCAATCGTTCAATTATTTATCAGCTAACTATTGTAATCTTTCATTTAGCTTATCAGCTAACTCTTCAAATCCAGGTTTTCCAAGTAATGCAAACATGTTTTTCTTATAGCTTTCAACTCCTGGCTGATCAAATGGATTTACACCCAATATATATCCGCTAACACCACAAGCAAATTCAAAGAAATAGAATAATTCACCTAAGCTAAACTCTGTCTGATCAGCAATCTTCACCATAAGGTTAGGTACATCGCCATCTGTATGAGCAAGTAAAGTTCCCTTCATTGCACTCTTGTTAATAAAATCAACTGTCTTTCCAGCAAGATAATTCAAACCGTCAAGATCAACCTCTTCTTCTTCCATTGTTACTGTACAAGTTGATTTTTCAAGATCTAAAATCGTTTCGAACATTGTTCTTTGACCATCTTGAATAAATTGACCCATAGAATGAAGATCCGTTGTTAAGTCAACACTTGCAGGGAAAATACCCTTTTGATCTTTTCCTTCACTCTCACCATATAACTGTTTCCACCACTCAGCAACATAATGAATCGAAGGTTCATAGTTTGCAAGAATTTCGATGTTCTTATTCTTACGTAATAAAATATTACGTACTGCTGCATATAGCATGGAGTCATTCTCCATAAAAGGTTTGTTTAAACATCTTTCTCTCATACTTGCTGCTCCAGCCATCAGCTGTTCTATATCAGCACCACTGACTGCAATTGGTAATAATCCTACAGCAGTTAAAACTGAATATCTTCCACCTACATCATCTGGAACTACAAAACTTTCAAAACCTTCTTCATTACTAAGTTTCTTTAATGCTCCTCTTTCTTTATCCGTTGTAGCATAAATTCTCTTAGCAGCTCCTTCTTTACCATATTTCTCAGTTAACATTTTTCTAAAAATACGGAAAGCAATTGCTGGTTCAGTAGTTGTTCCTGACTTACTAATAATATTAACCGAAAAATCGCGTTCTCCAATTACTTGGATTAAATGTGTTAAGTAAGTACTACTAATATTATTACCTACATAATAGATTTCAGGTGTTTTTCTGATTTCTTTTGATACAGAATTGTAAAAGCTATGACGTAAGAATTCTATAGCTGCTCTTGCTCCCAAATAGGAACCACCAATACCAATAACTAATAAAACTTCTGAATCCTGCTGAATTCTTTTAGCTGCTGCCTGAATTCTAGCAAACTCCTCCTTATCATAATTTACCGGTAAGTCAATCCAACCTAAAAAGTCATTCCCTGCACCTGTTTTACTCACTAACTCTTGTTTTGCACGCTCAGCAGTTTTCTCCATATAAACAATCTCTTCAGGAGTTATAAACTTCTTAGCTGTTGAATAATCAAATCTAACTCTTGACATTTAACTACACTCCTTTTCACTAATCTATTGATAGCATTATGCTAATAACTTACTTTATGAGTAAAAAATCTCTTAAAGTAGTCCATCGTAGGACGATACACAAATCTTATGTAATATAGTTTTATCCTCATGTACCTATGGAATACAATAAACAGTATTATTCTAACAAATAAGTATTTTGTTTTCAATTGTTTCGTGAACTTTCGTAAAAAAGTGTTTCGTAAAGAACTTTATATACGATTAGGTTAAAAAACCTTCAAGCGAAAGCGTGTTGCGGCTAAATTATGTTTGTCATCACATACCCATACATTTCTTTATGCAAAATGACGTCAAACCTCTGAATCCAATTGCAAAAAAATGTTACAGGATACATATAAGTGGATCCTGCAACATTCCTATCCTATCTAGAATAAAAAGTCTTTTAGAACTTCTTCAATAAGCATATCCTCTTCTTTACTTATTGCAGTCATATTTAAAGATTCCTTACTATCGTCATCAAACTCCATAGATTCTTCCTCTAATAGATCATCCTGCTGCTTAGAGATAGATTTGTCATTCATTGAATTGAGAATTGTACTCTTAATCTGCTCTTTGGCCAGACTCTCGTCAATTTCATGATAGGAATCACTCTTGATTGTTCTCTCGTCCTTATCCGATTTTTTGGCTTCCTTCATCTTATCGATCTCTTCTTCTCGCTTCGCAGCTTCTCGCTCCTTCTCTTCTTTAAGTCTCATCTTTTCTCTAAATGCTTTATTATTCTGTATTTCTTTCTGCTTTCTATCTTTTTCTAATTTCTCTCTCTGAGTTTTTTCCTCTTCTTTCAACTTCTTCTTTGCCTGAATAGCCTCAATCTCTGCTCGTTCCTTTGCCTCTCTTAATTCTTCTCGCTTTTCCTTTTTCTCTCTCTTTTTATTAATAAGAGCTTGTTTTGCTATTAATCTTGTATGTCTCTTAGCTTCAATTGCATCTATCTTCTCTTTCTTCCTTGCAGCTTTAGCATCAATTTTTTGCTGTTTTTTGTCTTCCTTTTCTTTCTTCCTTGATGCCTTTGCATCAAGTTTTTGCTGTCTTTTATCTTCTTTTTCTTTCTTTCTTGCTGCCTTTGCATCAAGTTTTTGCTGTTTTTTATCTTCCTTTTCCTTCCCTTTTACTCCTTTTCCCTCTAATTGCTCAGAATTATCTTGATTCTGTGCTTGTTGGATTGATTCCCTTCTCTCCGACTTATGAACCTTTACGTTCGCAACATCCTCTTCTTCTATACCCTGAGCCTCAGAACCTTTGCTAACCATGCTAATCTCGTCAGATTGATTCTTTTCTCTTACCTGTCTACGCGCACGTTTCTCTCGTAATTCTAACGTGGCAGCTGTCGCTCTAGACTCTCTGAGTTCACTCTTATGTAAGTCTGTACTTTCTGTTAACAAATCTTCTTTATCTTCGTCAAAATACTCTCTTTGATATCTTCTTCGAGCGTCTGCATGGAATACTTCCTGTTCCATCCTAACTTTTAGATTATTCTCAAAATAATCAATCAGATTATAACGTAGCATCTGCTTATGAGCAGAGATATTCACAATGTTATCCACAATATTAACAATTATGGCTGTCCAAGCTCCCGTGAAGAATGTGAATAAAACAGGACCTTGTCCACAATCATATACATATCCTAAAATACCTGCAAATGAACCAGTCAACAGGCAAAGTCCTATCGTCTGTCCACTTATGTTCTCCCATGTGGATAATAGTAATCCACCACATTTTATCTTACTAACATACTTGTCCACATAAGTATCCACATCATTAACACCAAGTTGAAGCTGATAGGAGCTTTCAAATCGTAACTTCATATTCTTAAGCCAGCTCTTCTTCGTATGTGTCATATTCTCAGATGCCAATATCAATCTATTATAGATTATAAGTAAAATACACTTTAGAAACGCACCTAATCCACATAATCCCCCCATTATGAATAAAAAAATATGCTTATCATAAAACTCTTGTATCATTGCGCGAGCCTACCTTTCCATAATTTTACAATTATTATATTATAATTTAAATCTCTTGAAAAGATAATCTTGCCAACACTAAACGACCTTTTATGGCAGAATAAAAACAGGCTATTGCAAAAACAGCCTGTTTTATCTATGAGATAACATATTACCATAAAACATACATTATCTTTCTCCATTATTTGTCATAATTAAACATACCAAATGCCGAATTCCTCTATCCCTTATCTACATGGATATATGTAACCTTTTCAACTAAAAATCCTCTTATGATCCTCCCCCTATTCAATAGACGATCATAAGAGGAAATTGGTTCCTTGGTTTAATCAAATTTCTTTACTTCATAAAGCAATACTGCTGCTGCTATTGCAGCATTAAGTGACTCCACCTGACCTTCCATTGGTATCTTAATACACTGATTGGCTAGCTTTGAAACCTCATCTGTTAGGCCATTTGCTTCATTCCCAATTAGAATTCCTGAACGTTTCCCATAATCAATCGTATCATACATTACTGCACCTGCTAAATGAGCAGCATAAACTGACACATTTTGCTCTTTGATTTCAAGTAATGTATTTGCAAAATCTTCAACATAAAGAAATGGAACTCGATATATGGATCCCATAGTAGACCTTATTACTTTGGGATTGAAAATGTCTACAGAATTTTTGCTTAGAATAACACCTGTGATTCCTACTCCTTCCGCAGTTCGAAGCATAGTACCTAAATTCCCAGGATCACGTAAATCCTCTAATAGTAGCAAACGAACTCGACTGGATTTTAGAAGTTCACCTAATTGATACTCTGGCTTCTTTATTAATGCTAGAATCCCTTGTGGCGTTATCGTTTCCGAAGCTTCCTTCATTACAGAATCAGTAACTAGTTCATACTCAATCCCTTGAAAATAACTTTCACTTTTAGCATATTGTTCAAAATAACTCATGGAGCAAAATACTTTGTCGACTTTTACTCTCTCTTGATCTCTAGCCTCTTCAAACATCTTTCTACCTTCAACTACAAAAAGGCCCTGCTCATTGCGGGCTTTTGCTTGTTTTTGAAGCTTGATCACGTTTTTGATTTGATTATTGCTTGCACTGCTTATCATAGTAGTTCGCTTCCTTTATCAGTTATTTATTCGCGAGTTTGTTCAATATCTCATTTTTTCCAATCATCACAAGCGTATCATTACGCTCTAGTGGCATATCAGCATCGGGATTGATATTAAGTTGGTCATTACGCTTAATACCGATAACATTAATCTTATTCTTGGCACGTAGATTAAGCTCTCGTAAGCTATGACCAATCCATTCATTTAACACATCTAGTTCCATCATACTAAATGTCGAGGATAACTCAATTGCATCAAAGAAGTTTCCCATCATTAAGTTATTTGCAATGCGTATTCCTGTTTCTTTTTCAGGATATACAACCATATCTGCCCCAACTTTTTTTAGAACCTTTGCGTGTAATTCATTTTGTGCCTTTGCTAAAACATATGGTACCCCCATCTCTTTTACAAGAATTGTAACCATTACACTTGCTTCCAGGTTTTCGCCAATTGCAACAATTGCACCATCGAAATTAGCGATACCAAGTGTTGCAAGTGATTCTGCGTCGGTCACATCTGCACTAACTGCATACGTAACATAATCAGCGATCTCATGAATTTTATCTTCATCGATATCCACGACCATAACTTCACAGCCGCCTTCCGATAAAGTAGTTGCAACACTTTTACCAAAGCGTCCCAAACCAAATACAATAAATTCTTTCTTTGCCATTGTTTCCTCCATTTACTTAGCCAACTAAAATCTTACCTTCAGACAAAGATTTATCGCCAACCTTTCGTTTTGCATTAAATGCTAGCGCCATTGTAATTGGACCGATTCGTCCCAAATACATTGTTATAATAATTAATATTTTTCCTATTGTCGTTAAGGAACCTGTAAAAGCTCTAGATAATCCTACAGTAGCAATTGCAGAAGTTGTTTCATAAATCGTATCAAGAAAAGCACTGTCTTGTACTGCAGCTAGTGCACAAGTCATAATAAAAAGAACAGAAAAGCTAACAACAATTACAGCTAAACCCTTCTTTAGATATTCTTCGCTCACTTTACGACGGAAAATCTCAATATCTTTCTGTCCTTTCACAATACAAACGGTTGATACAAGAATTATTGCAATTGTTACTGTTTTCACACCACCAGCTGTTCCAGATGGTGAGCCTCCAATAAACATCCAAAGCAGATACACTACACTCGAAGATGTTTGGAAATTCTGTTGTGGAATAGTTGCAAAACCAGCAGTTCTTGTTGTTACAGATTGAAAAGTAGAAGCCATCACTTTGTTACCAAATGATAAGCTCCCAATCGTATCAGGATTATGAAACTCCAATAGCATTGTCAATACTGTTCCTAACACAATTAAAATCAGTGTGAACGTAATCGAAATTTTAGTGTGTAAACTTAATCTACGAAAGAATCTTCTTAGTCTTTCTTCCTTACGCGCAATCATCTTTCCAATGCCGATTACATCCCACCAAACTGGAAATCCAATTCCTCCTATTATAATTAAGAGCATGGTATTTATGTTGATTAATACATTATCTCGATAAGGTACAAAGTTACTATCTCCGATTAAGTCAATTCCAGCATTACAAAATGCTGACACTGAATGAAAGATGGAATACCATAGTCCTTTAAAAAAACCAAACTCCGGAATGAACTGAATCATATAAATAACAGCTCCTGCACCCTCAACAATGAATGTGCACATAATAATTCTCTTTGTTAGTTTTACTAATCCCGATAATGTATCCAGATTATACGCACTTTGAATTAATAATCGATTCGATAACTTTATTCGCTTACCGAGTAACAGATAAATTGTCGTTGTAAATGTTACAACCCCTAAGCCACCAAATTGTATTAATAATAGGATAACTACTTGTCCAAAAAAACTCCAATGTGAAACCGTTGTTACTGTAGTTAAACCAGTTACACAAATCGAAGTTGTAGCAGTAAATAAAGTATCAATTAATGGTGTAACTTCACCACTCTTTGTAGCTATTGGCAGTGACAGTAATAAGGTTCCTAACAATATTCCTCCAAGAAAACCAAATGCAATCACTCTAGTCGTTGAAAAACTCTTTTTTTTCTGAAACATCATCGTCTTAATCTCCCTAAGCTCACATATCCCGTATAACATAAAATTATGTGCGCAATGATTTCCTTCCTATCTTTGCAAAGACGAGATTTCCTCGTAAGTAATATCATTCCTTCGAGAATAGACAAGAAATAAATAAATATCTTACAAAATTTCTTCATCTATTATTATAGCATATGTTTTTTACCTAGCAAGAGACTTAAATGATAACTATCATCTAAGTCTCTTATCTATTCTAGTTTAATTATGTCCAGCCAAATGAATTTAAGTCATACTTTCCATTTTAACTGCTTCGTCTAATTTTCAAAGCAATCATGAGTGTGACTTATGTATGTATGGTTTTATTTATCTATGCCAATGCATCCTTTACAATTCGAAGAGGTTTCATTGAATCTTCTAGGTCACTGGTTATCGTTATGACCATATCCATCTTGGGCACCACGATGATGTACTGTCCTTTAATGCCAAGTGCAAAATTTACATCTATTTCTTCGTCTTTAGTCAATATCTTTGTATACCACCAATGATAACAATATGACCCGATATCCGTGTAGGTCATATACCTTGGAATGAATGATTCTGCTACCCAGTTTTGGGACAAAATACGCTTGCCGTTATAAATCCCACCATGCAAATATAGTTCTCCAAATTTCATCATATCTGCCATATATAACTTCAGCCCATCCGCTGAAAGCGCATGACCGTCTCGTTCCCACCATAAAAAGTCTTGAATCTCAAGGTGAGTAAACAACTCCTTCTTTGCAAACTCAACCACACTCATTCCTGAACTTATTGCAACAATTTCACCAAGAAGTTGCGATGCTCCGGAATTATAATTCATATGTTCTCCCGGTATATGAACTAGATTTCTATTAAGAACAAAACCTACCATATCCTTTTGATATTGCATTGGCGCAAAACCATTCCATTCTCCGAGTTCTGGCCATTCAAGTCCATCTGTCATTGTAAGCAAATGTCGTATCGTAATTTTTCTCTTTTCTATATTATGATCACCTTGTAGATAATGGTCAAAATAGTGGTCAATTGTAATATCCAAATCATTTATCAGACCTTTGTCAAGACAGATTCCGATCAGTGCTGAAGTTATACTTTTGGTACAAGAATTAATTTTATGTTGTTTCTTTCCCATCTTATCATTCTTATAATATTCCAATACAATTCTTCCACCCTGCTTTATGACACAGCCTTTTACTTTTATTTTATTGAATTCATCCACTAAATCTTTATACATATCAACCTCTATCAGTTTTTTTAAGTAACACCTTAATTATTCTGGGTAATTTATGTAAACTTATCCTCTGCAGAATTTTGCATGTGCAGGTTGAATGGATTCCTATCCATTTTGCGGACTTAATTTATAAGAACTCTACCTCACAATGAAGCAGAGTTCTCTATATTTATCACTAGAAAAAGTTCGTATGACTCATTTTTACTGGTCAACACTATAGATACCCTAGTAAATTTAACATTTAGCCTTCTTCTTGCAGGTTACTTAGCTTCGCAGCCTGGTCTGCTGCTGTTAAGCTATCAATAATCTCTTGTAGATCACCATTCATGATTTCATCTAAACGATGAGATGTTAACTTAATTCTGTGATCTGTACAACGTCCCTGTGGGAAATTATACGTACGAATTTTTTCGGAACGGTCACCTGTTCCAACCTGACTTTTACGTGCAGCAGCTTCCGCATCATGAGCCTTTTCCAACTCTATCTCATACAAACGAGCACGTAAAACTTTTAATGCTTTATCACGGTTCTTTAACTGTGATTTTTCATCTTGGCAGGAGATTACAATACCTGTTGGAATATGAGTTAAACGAACAGCCGAGTCAGTAGTATTAACGCACTGTCCTCCATTACCGGAAGAACGGAATACATCAAATCTACAGTCATTCATATTTAATTCAACATCAACTTCTTCCGCCTCTGGCATAATAGCAACTGTAACTGTCGAGGTGTGAATTCGACCACCTGATTCTGTAACCGGTATTCTTTGTACACGGTGTACACCACTCTCATATTTTAACTTTGAATAAGCACCTTGTCCATTAATCATAAAGATAACTTCTTTACAACCACCAATACCATTCTCATTAATATTCATCATATCAATCTTCCAGCGCATTGTTTCTGCATATTTTGAATACATACGGAATAACTCAGCTGCAAATAATGCTGCTTCATCACCACCAGCACCTGCTCGAATTTCAACAATTACATTCTTCTCATCATTAGGGTCTTTTGGTAGCAACAAGATTTTAAGTTCACCTTCAATTACTTCAAGCTGCTGTTTGCTAGATGCTAGCTCTTCCTTTGCTAATTCACGAAGTTCTTCGTCACTTTCTTCCTCTAACATCTGCAGACTTTCTTCAATGTTTTTCTTTGTATTTTTATATTCTAGGTATTTATCTACGATTTCACCTAAGTCGTTTTGTTCCTTCATTAATTTACGAAATCTCGCTTGATCATTCGTAACGGTTGGCTCATGCAACTCATCTTGAATTTCTTGAAAACGAATTAGCAAATCCTCTAATCTATCAAACATGTCTTTCCTCCGTAATAACTTATTAGCATGTATATTAACTAGTTCGGCTTGCTTTTTGCCGTGTGCGTCAGGAAGCGTTTGTTACTATGGATTAATTACTCATAGTAACAAACGCTTATATATCATCTTTTAACTTCGCGCTAACGACGCGGTCAAGATTAGCATAATCTTTTGTGACCTCTATATTATCATAACCATTTTCTTCAAGAAGCTCACATACAGCAGCTGCTTGTTCACATCCAATCTCAAAATAGACCTTGCCTGCCTTGGACAAATAATTCTTTGACTGTTCTGCTAGTATACGATAGAATCTCAAACCATCTTCTGTTCCATCTAATGCGAGCAATGGCTCATAATCTTTCACTTCCGGCATTAAGGTATGAATTACATCTGTTGGTATATATGGAGGATTTGACACAATCACATCATATCTGTTCGTCACATTAGTAAACATATTACTTTCAATGAACTCAACATCTGCTTGATTGCATATTGCATTTTCTTTCGCCAACTCCAACGCTTTACTTGATATATCCAATGCTGTAACACTCTTTGCTTTTGAAAGTTTCGCTAAACTTATAGCAATACAACCTGAACCAGTACATACATCTAATATTGCCTTGTCTTTACTATCCTTTAACACAAGTTCTACTAAGATTTCTGTATCTTGCCTTGGTATTAAGACATGTTCATTCACAAGAAAGGTAAGTCCCATAAATTCTTGTTTACCTATAATATACTGCATCGGTTCATGTTTTAATCTTCTATAAATATAACTCTTATATATTTCAATCTGACTTTCTGTCATTTGATCTGTTGAATGCAATAAAAATTCAGCTCTTGTCATGTTAATAATTGCTTCCATTAGGTACCATGCATCCAAATCTGCATTCTCAATCTTAGCATTCTCTAACTGACTTATTGCCCATTTTAAACTTTCCTGATACGTTGTCATATATGCTCCTGCTATTGATCATCCTTGTCAAAGGAAAGATAACGATCAAGTGCCCTTAAAATTGCATCTTCTTCCTCAGAATCATCCGGTTCTAATGATGTAACAATCTCAGTAGAAGCAATAATTGGTTCTACTGGTTTACTCTTTGCTCTTTCTACAAGATTAGCATGCTTTTGCTCAGCAATCACCGGCTCATCAAATAACATTTTATCTAAAGATGCAAATTCTTCTTCAACAGTAACTGCCGTTTCTTGTTTTGAATCTGCAAGATTCTTACGCGCCTGCTCTTGCATCTTATTCCTACTAATTTCTTGTGTATGAGTGCTAATCGTTTTATCCTTGCTTGACTTTTCCTTAGTTTTTTCGGTTTTTGTTACTACTTGCTTTGCAACTTCTTCCTTTTTAACTTCGGTATCCTGCGCTTTGCTTAAGGAAACTGGATGATTAATATTATCAGTTTGTGCATTTTTTGAAGCATCAGATTTTTTATACTTCTTACTATACTTTTTGAAGTTCTCTGCAAGGTAGGCTTTCCAATCAAAAACTGCTTCTACAGATGCAATTGCAACTTCAATCATGGAATCATCAGGCTCTTTTGTAGTTAACCCTTGCATCCACATACCTGGTTTACTTATAATACGTATGAAAATATTATCCGTTCTACCTGCTAAACGTATAATCTCATATGAGATACCGGCAATTACAGGTACTAATAAAATACGTAGTATATAACGTAGATAAACAGTATCTACTTGAATAAACATAAATAGTACAATACTAACTAACATAACAAAAAGCATAAAGCTTGTACCACAACGTTTATGTTCTTTGGATTGACGTTTTACATTGCTAACGGTCAATTCATATCCTTTTTCTATACAATTAATTGTCTTATGTTCTGCACCATGATATTGAAAAAAACGCTTAATATCCTTCATCTGAGAAATAGCTACAACATATCCGACAAAAAGTGCAACTCGAAGCACACCCTCGATTAATCCCAAAATAATGAAAGAGTCAATTTTATCTGATACTAAATTTGCTAAAAATAGTGGTAATAAGATAAATACCCCTACCGCTACTACAATTGAAAGGAAAAAAGTAAGGAATGTAAAAAATCCATCGCTTGATTTTTTTTCTTTTGGCTTTTGCTCCTCTTCTTCAAAAAAAGTTGAGGAAAAAGTGATTGCTTTTGTTCCAATGAATAAAGAGTCAGCAAATGCAGCTATTCCACGAAAGATAGGGAGTTTGAAAAGGGAATGTTTATCACTAATCCCTTTGTACTCATTTATCTCAACTGCAATTTCATCGTTTGGTTTACGTACAGCAATTGCATACTTCTCTTTATTTTTCATCATAACGCCTTCAAGTACAGCTTGACCACCAATACCAGATGATTTCATTTTTTCATCCCTCTTTCCTATCATTATGATTTGTTAATACGTACAATTTAAAAATAGGTTGAGATTCCACACCTCAACCTGATTTTATCACTTTATTATCCCAAAACTAGTTGTTACTAATACCATATCTACGATTGAACTTATCAATAGCACCACGAGCTGCAGCGGCTTTCTGCTGACCTGTGTAGAAAGAATGGCACTTAGAACAAACTTCTACGTGAATTTCTGGCTTTGTTGAACCTGTAACGAATTCGTTACCACAGTTGCATGTAACTTTTGCCTGATAGTATTTTGGTTGAATTGCTTCTTGCATTATTTTCACCTCTCTATGTCAGAATCCTATGATAGTTTCTCCTTCATAGAGGAGAAAACTTGTTCATTCAAATAAACAGCTTTCTTATTATAACATACACATACTGTAAATGCAATAGTTAAACTATAATTTTGTTTTTTTAATCATTTCAACAAACTCTTTATTTGACTTTGTTCCAACAAACATTTGAACGATACGTTCTACTGCTTCATCCGATTTTAGACCATTCATTGCTTTTCTCATCAGATAGTTGGCTTCTGCTTCCGATTGTGTCAATAAAAGATCGTCTCGTCTTGTACTTGATTTTGGTAAATCAATTGCAGGGAAAATTCTCTTTTCTGATAAGCTTCGATCTAGAACTAGTTCCATATTTCCTGTACCTTTAAATTCTTCAAACACAACATCATCCATACGGCTTCCAGTTTCCACTAACGCAGTGGCTAAGATCGTTAAGCTACCACCCTCACGCATATTTCTTGCCGCACCAAAAAACTTCTTTGGCATGTGCAAGGCGGCAGGATCAAGGCCTCCTGATAGTGTACGTCCAGAGGATTGGCAGGTAAGGTTATATGCTCTTGCTAATCTTGTTATGCTGTCTAACAGTATTACAACATCTTTCTTATGTTCAACTAATCTCTTCGCTCTTTCAATTACCATCTCAGACACACGTTTATGATTATCAGGTAGTTCATCAAATGTTGAATAGATAACCTCCACATTATCCCCATGAATGGATTCCTTCATATCAGTAACTTCTTCCGGACGTTCATCAATTAAAAGAATAATCAAATGCATGTCAGGATGATTCGTTGTAATTGCTTTTGCTACTTGCTTTAACAAAGTTGTCTTACCAGCCTTTGGCTGAGAAACAATCATCCCTCTCTGCCCTTTACCAATTGGTGAGATAAGGTCTACCATTCTCATTGCTGGCCCACATCCTGCTGTTTCTAGATGTATTCTCTGATTTGGGAAAATTGGAGTTAAGTCTTCAAACCTCTTACGCTTTGTAGCCTCTGCTGGATGAAGCCCATTGATACTCTTTACATATAATAATGCACTAAATTTCTCATTCTGACTCTTTACTCTAGTATTTCCGATTAGTATATCTCCAGTTTTTAGATTGAAACGACGAATCTGAGCTGGTGATACATAAACATCATTTTCACCAGGCAAGAAATTGTCACAACGGATAAATCCATACCCCTCACTTAATACTTCCAATATTCCTTTTTTTGTTTCTCCACTATCATATTGCTCATATTCACTTGGAATTGAAGCAATATCCGCGCGAGCATTATCCGCGCGAACATTATCGGTGCGATCCATTTTATTATTTTCAACTTTCGTATTTTCTATTTTAGGATTTTCATTTCTTGGATTTTCATTTCTTGGATTTTCATTTTTGGTGTTTTCGTTTTTAGAATTCTCAATTGCTTTCGCGCTATCACCTTTGTTATTCCCTGCTCTCGCACTATCAAGTCGAAGTGTATTACGCTCCTTGTTATCCACTTTATTAGGGTTAACATGTTCATTATCCAATCTTGGATTAGGATAAGTCTGAGGAGGCGTCTGACCAAAAGCCTTTATTAGAGAAGCGTTCTTATTTCGCTCGGTTCCTATTCTTTTAATCGGAGAGGAGTCTGCCCTTTTCTCTTTTACTACGCTTTCTTTTTGCTCATTCAATTCTTCTTTTTCTACAACCTCATCTTGATTCTTTGTATTTTCTGATAACTCTGCCGAGTTCAGCGTTTCAATCAGTTCTTGTTTTCTCAGCGTAGAAACACCTTTAATTCCCTGTGCTTTTGCTAATTCACGAAGAGCTTGCAATGGCATGCTTTCAAAATTTTGCTTCATTCCATTTACTCCTTTATATTTTCATGTTGTGCTTGTATGGGTTTGGTACGGATAATAATCAGAACTTTGGATATGTGAATAGATATTTTATTTACTATTATATACTATTTCCCTAATCTGTCAACTAAGCGATTTTTTTCATTTAAACATAGATAATTTAGTAAAAAATTAACACATTCCTACTATTATAAGCTTCCCCAACCTCTTGATAAATAAGAGTGTTAGTGTTATGATATCAAGGATTACTTAAGTAGTGTGAGATACAGGAGGACGCATCATGACTTTAAATGAGAGAGCTTTACAGCTTCATGTAGAATGGAACGGTAAACTAACTACAACATCGAAATGCCCGGTAAAATCAAGAGAAGATTTAGCTCTTGCATATACTCCAGGTGTAGCAGAACCTTGTAAGGTAATTGCTAAAGATCCTGAAGCAGCATACAAATACACAATTAAGGCAAATACGGTAGCCGTTGTCAGTGATGGTAGTGCTGTATTGGGCCTTGGAAATATTGGTGCAAAAGCTGCAATGCCTGTTATGGAAGGAAAGTGTGTTTTATTTAAGGAATTTGGCGGAATTAATGCATTTCCTATTTGCCTTGACACACAAGATACCGAAGAAATCATTCGTTGTGTAGCTGCCATTGCTCCTGCTTTTGGAGGTATCAACTTAGAAGATATCTCTGCACCTCGTTGTTTTGAGATTGAAACTCGTCTTAAGCAAATGCTTGACATACCAGTTTTCCATGATGATCAGCATGGTACGGCAATTGTTGTGTTAGCTGGTATTATTAATGCTTTAAAAGTTACAGGTAAGAAAAAGGAAGACTGTAAAATCGTTGTCAACGGAGCCGGCTCTGCAGGTATCGCTATCTCAAAGTTACTATTAACATACGGATTTCAACATTTGACTCTCTGCGATAAAACGGGAATCCTTAATAAAAATAGTGAAGGACTTAACTGGATGCAAAAAGAAATGATGGACATCACCAATCTCACTGGACAGTCTGGTTCATTAGCAGATGCGCTTTCAGGTGCTGATATCTTTGTCGGCGTTTCTGCACCAAACATTGTCACAAAGGAAATGGTAGCTTCGATGAATAAAGATTCCATCTTGTTTGCAATGGCTAATCCTGATCCTGAAATCATGCCAGATTTAGCTAAGGAAGCTGGTGCAAAAGTAGTCGGGACTGGACGTAGTGATTTCCCTAACCAGGTTAATAATGTAGTTGCTTTTCCTGGAATCTTTAAAGGTGCACTTGAAGGAAGAGCTCCACAGATTACAGAGGAGATGAAATTAGCTGCTGCGATTGCGATTGCAGGACTTGTCAGCGAAGAGGAATTAAATGAGAACTTCATTATGCCAGAGGCTTTTGATCCTCGCGTTTGTGACGTAGTCAGCAATGCTGTCAAAGCTCATATTAAGTAGATAAGGACAATTCAATGATACAATGGAATGATAAACGTTACTTTTCACTCGACTATTATTTAAAGGAAACCTTTCATAACAAAGTCTATAAACTTTCCTTAAATGGTGGTATGACTTGTCCAAATCGTGATGGTAAAATAGGAGTTGGTGGTTGTATCTTCTGTAGTGAAGGAGGTTCGGGTGATTTTGCAACAAATGCTACACTTTCCATTACGAATCAAATTGAAAGTGCAAAATCACTTGTAAAATCAAAGGTAAAAAGTAATCAATATATCGCTTACTTTCAAGCTTTTACAAATACGTATGCCCCAGTAGAATATCTAGAGCGTATTTTTACGCAAGCTATTCAACATCCTGATATTGTAGCATTATCGATTGCAACCAGACCTGATTGTCTTCCCGTTGAGGTCTTAGATTTGTTAACAAGATTAAATCAGATAAAGCCTGTTTATCTTGAGCTTGGGCTTCAAACCTGTCACGAGAATACTGCTACATTAATCCGTCGTGGCTACCCTCTTTCTGTGTTTGAAGAAGCTGTAATGGAATTATCGAAGCGTAATATTTTAACTGTCGTTCACGTAATACTTGGCTTACCGAAGGAAAAAAGTACAGATATCCTTGCTACAATCAAGTATCTCAATACACTTCCAATTCATGGTGTTAAACTACAATTAATGCATGTTTTAAAACATACAGAACTGGAAAAACTTTACCTGCGTGAACCATCGATGTTTCATATGATGAATTTTGATGACTATATAAATACATTAATCAATTGTTTGGAGCATTTACGTAGTGATATTGTCATTCACCGAATTACTGGAGATGGACCAAAAAAATTATTAATTGCTCCTTTGTGGAGTGCTAATAAACGACTCGTATTAAATACAATAAATCAACAGCTTGTTTTAAGAGACACATACCAAGGAGTAAAATATTCTGTTACGAAAGGAGAATACCATGCAAGCGGAAACTCTGATGCTTTATAAGCTAATAGTTCTGTACATTCTGGATAAGGTTGATTTTCCACTAACCAATGGTCAATTGACTAACTTTATCCTTGAAAAAGAGTATACGAATTACTTTAATATTCAGCAAGCAATCTCGGAACTAATAGATGATAACTACATCAGTTCGGAAACAATCCGTAACAGTTCCTTGTATCAAATCAGTGAATCAGGAAAAGAGACGTTATCCTTTTTCAGCCACAATATATCACAGGCAATACGTGATGATATCGATGCTTATCTAAAGGAACACAAGTATAGCCTTCGTAATGAAGTTTCTACACTTGCCGATTATTACGAAAATAAGAAAGATGAATATATTGCAAGACTTCGCGTCATGGAAGGAGACAGTGCAATCATTGAACTGAAACTTTCTGTACCAACAGAACGAGAAGCTAATCTTGTATGTAATAATTGGAGAAATAAAAGTTCGGACATATATGCTTACGTAATTTCAACACTCATTGCAGACTAAAAATAGGGCGAGATCAGGTAATGAATTTACACTGATACCGCCCTTTTCTTTATTCTGTTTCTTTATTTTTGGTATCTTTTATCGAGTTTTCCTCTTCTTGTACCATATTATCTGTAATACATTCCCATATTACATCTCGACCTTCTTTTGTTAAAGCCGAAAATGGAATAATTTTTGTGTGAGCACTCGCTTGTAACCCTTGTCGCAAAACTTTAATCTGTTTATCTCTTTGGCTTCGATTGATCTTATCTAACTTTGTGGCAATAACAACAGGTTCAAATCCATGATGAACAATCCACTGATACATTTCTTTATCATTTGTGGATGGTTCATGTCGAATGTCAACTAAAAGAAAGATTACTTTTAATTGTTTACTTGTTTTTAAATACCGTTCAATCATCATTCCCCATTTTGCCTTCAACTCCATAGATACTTTCGCATAACCATAACCAGGAAGATCAACAAAATATAAACGATTATTAATTTTATAGAAGTTGATTGTTTGAGTCTTCCCTGGCTGGGATGATGTTCTCGCAAATGATTTTCGATTTATAAGCGAATTGATCAGTGAGGATTTCCCAACGTTGGATTTCCCTGCAAACGCAAACTCCTCCATCAGATTATCTGGCAATTTACTTGTAATCCCACATACGGTTTCAAGTTCCACTTGATTAACGTTCATTTATTTAACTCCAATCCGTCCACAACGGACTCTAGATAATGGTTGATCATAACATTGCATGCTTTAACACATCTTTCATTGTTTCCACACAAACAACACTTAAACCATCCGTAACTTCTTTTTCTATTTCTTCATAATCCGCTTTATTTTGTGCTGGTATTAACACTTTCTTGATACCGGCTAGTTTTGCGGCTAGTAACTTTTCCTTTAGTCCACCAATTGGTAATACATGACCGCGTAATGTAATCTCACCAGTCATTGCTACCTCCGCACGAACCTTCTCTTGCAATACTGCAGATAATACTGCTGTTGCCATCGTAATACCGGCAGAAGGACCATCCTTTGGAGTTGCTCCCTCTGGAATATGAATATGAATGTCGTGCTTTTCAAAGTAATCATCTTCAATTCCATGCTCTTTTCCGATGGAACGAATATAACTAATACTTGCTTGCGCTGACTCTTTCATTACATCTCCGAGTTGACCTGTCAATAAAATATTTCCTTTTCCAGGCATCGTATTCACTTCGATTTGTAATGTCGTTCCACCGACACTTGTCCAAGCTAAACCTCTCACAATACCTATTTCGGGTTGCTTGTTGGCCAATTCTCTTTGATACTTTTCCTTTCCAAGGTAAGAAACTAGATTCTTATCACTAATACGAACCTTATTTACATTATCTTGCTCCAATAATTTTCTTGCAACTTTTCTACAAATCTCACCCAAGCGTCGTTCTAACGTACGAACTCCAGCCTCTCTTGTATAACCTTGAACAATTCTTTGTAATGCTTTATCTGTTATACTAAGCTGACTCTTAGTTAAACCATTCTTAAGTAACTGCTTTTCAACTAAATGTTCCTTTGCAATATGAAATTTCTCCATCTCTGTATAAGAGTTAATCTCAATAACTTCCATACGGTCAAGTAAAGGCTTTGGAATTGTCTGAGTCGTATTTGCAGTTGCTAGAAATAGCACATCACTTAAATCAACTGGTATCTCGACATAGTGATCTACAAAATGCATATTTTGCTCTGAATCTAATACCTCAAGCAAGGCAGAAGCAGTATCTCCTTTTTGATCTGATCCAACTTTATCAATTTCATCTAATAACATGAGAGGATTTTTTACTTTTGCTTGTTTTAAGCCTGTAATCATTCTCCCTGGTAAAGCTCCAACATAGGTTCTTCTATGTCCACGAATCTCAGCTTCATCTCGTACACCACCTAAGCATATGCGAACATACTCTTTTCCTAACGATTTTGCAATGGAACGAGCGATTGACGTCTTTCCTGTTCCCGGTGGTCCTACCAAACATATAATTGGGCTGTCACCCTTTTTCGTTAGCTGACGTACTGCGAGAAATTCTAAGATACGTTCCTTAACCTTAACGAGACCATAGTGTTCCTTATCAAGCACTTCCTGCGCATAATGAATGTCTCGAATGTCTTCACTTGCCTTATCCCAAGGTAAGTCAAGCAATGTTTCGACATATCCTCTTGCAACTGCACCTTCAGAACTACTGTTTGCAACATTTGAGAATCGTTCAATCTCTTTCTGGATCTTTTCTTTTATTTCATCAGAAGCTATTAGCTTGCTTAGCTTTTCTCTATATTGCTCTACATCGGAGGCAGAGTTTGTTTCCCCAAGCTCCTCGCGGATAACTTTTAACTGCTCTCGCATTATGTAGTCCTTTTGGTTTTTATCGACTTTCTCTTTTACCTTACTCTGTACATCCTTCTTAATTCGAATTATTTCTATCTCATTTGCTAAAATAACAGATAATTGTTGATAACGATCAATAAAATCATCACAACGTAATAGCTTCTGTTTATCTTCAAGGGACATTGGAATATGAATGACTAACTGTTCAACAATCTTTTCGAGATTTTTTGATTGTTTCACCTGTCGAACAACATCCTTATTCATCTTGCCATATTCTACTTCATATACATCAAATAAATCTCTAAGGCCACGAAGCATACCCTCTTTTTCAATCTCAGATAATTCAACCTCTTGGTCTACCTCCACCTTAACACTTGCTTTTAAAAATGGCTGGTCCGATATAATCTCCTCTAATTTGGCACGCTCTAATCCAGTTACAAGAACTCTTAAAACATTACCAGGAAGTTTAATCATTTGCTTGATTTCAGCAACCGTTCCCATTTCATACAAATCGAACTTTGATGGTGTTTCAACTTCAGAGTCGATTTGGGATACAAGCATAACCTGTTGATTCGTAAGCATAGCCTCTTCAATTGCTTCCATACTCATTTTTCTATTAACATCAAAATGAATCAACATCCCGGGCATGACTGCCATATTTCTTAGAGCCACTACCGGCAGTAATCTCGTATATTCACTCATCACATTTTCCTCCCGTGCATCACACAGACATAACTATACTACAGCTTCTATTGATTGGATCCCTATTGTTCCTCGGCTTTTCAACAAGTAAGGCTAAAATAGCTACCCTAACTATCGCAAATTTAGAAAAGTCTGTCAGCATCTTGCTTGCCGGCAGACCTTTCTTAACATACAATTTAACTATTCATTCATAAAAATTATGCAATCTCGTTGCTATTCTTTTTTAATGATTTCTTTTGTGTCACTTTTCTTTGCTGACCATTCTCAGCAGTTATAACTTTAGGTTCTTCTTTACCTTCTGCTGCTTCCTTCGTTACAATACATTTTAATATACTTGTATCAGTAGGTACCTTGTACATCGAATTCATCATAACTGCTTCCATAATTGCACGTAACCCTCTTGCACCTGTCTTACGCTCAAAAGAACGTTTTGCAATTGCGTTTAATGCTTCCTCTGTAAAATCGAGTTCCACACCATCCAATTCAAAAAGCTTCTTATATTGTTTCACAATTGCATTCTTAGGCTCAGTTAAAATACGTACAAGTGCGCTCTCATCTAATAAATCTAAAGCAACATTAATTGGCACACGACCAACAAACTCTGGAATCATACCAAACTTCACTAAATCCTGTGGTAACACCTGGCGTAACAAATCACCGATATTTAGGTTCTGACCTTTACTTATCTCAGCATTAAAACCAATCGACTTTTGGCCTGTTCTTGCTTCAATAATCTTCTCTAGCCCATCAAAAGCTCCACCACAAATAAAGAGGATATTCGTTGTATCAATCTGAATAAATTCTTGATGAGGATGTTTTCTTCCACCTTGTGGAGGAACCGATGCAACTGTACCTTCTAAGATTTTTAGTAATGCCTGCTGCACTCCTTCACCGGATACATCACGAGTAATAGAAGTATTCTCTGACTTTCTGGTAATCTTGTCTATTTCATCGATATATATAATACCGTATTGAGCACGTTCAATATCATAATCTGCAGCTTGAATGATTTTAAGAAGAATATTCTCAACATCTTCACCTACATATCCTGCTTCCGTAAGTGCTGTCGCATCTGCAATTGCAAAAGGTACATTTAAAATTTTTGCAAGAGTCTGAGCAACATATGTTTTACCTGAACCAGTTGGTCCAATCATTAATATATTACTCTTTTGTAACTCAACATCCAAATCTTTTTCAGATAAAACACGTTTATAGTGATTATACACAGAGACGGATAGTACTTTCTTCGCTTCCTCTTGACCGATTACATATTGGTCCAAAAACTCTTTAATTTCAACTGGCTTTAACAAATTAATGCCTGTATCTGTTACTTCAACATCATCTTCGAACTCTTCCTCTACGATTTCATAACAAAGTTCAATACATTCATCGCAGATATAGACATCGCTAGGTCCAGCTAAAAGTTTTCTGACCTGCTCTTGTGGTTTACCACAAAAGGAGCATCTTAATTGCTTTCTATCTTCTGTTCTATTTGCCAAATCGTTCACCTCTTTTCATGAAACTAAAATATATTCTTCACGATTCATAATACACTACCTTAAATGGACAAGAAAAGCAAGTACATTTATCTGGATGTGATTACACTATCAACAATACCATATTCTTTTGCTTCTTCAGCAGACATAAAATTATCACGATCAGTATCAACCTCAATGACTTCAACGGACTTTCCTGTGTTTGCAGCGAGAATTTCATTTAATTTCTTCTTTGTCTTTAAAATGTTTTCAGCTACAATTTTGATATCAGAAGCTTGGCCTTTTGCACCACCACTTGGTTGATGAATCATGATTTCTGCATTAGGAAGAGCAAATCTCTTTCCTTTTGTTCCACCGGCAAGTAAGAAAGCACCCATACTTGCTGCAAGACCGATACAAATTGTAGATACATCACATTTAATATACTGCATAGTATCATAAATTGCCATACCAGCAGTAACAGAACCACCAGGACTATTAATATATAAGGATATATCCTTACCTGGATCTTCTGCCTCTAAGAATAACAGCTGCGCAACAACTACACTTGCACTAACATCTGTAACTTCCTCTCCGAGAAAGATAATTCTATCTTTTAATAATCTAGAATAAATATCGTAGGAACGTTCTCCTCTACTTGTCTGCTCAATTACATAAGGTACTAAACTCATTGTCACCCTCACCTTTCTTAATAGACATAAAAGGCTGTTGCAAAGCAACAGCCTATCATATTACACTTCTTTTGCTTCGTTTGAAACTAAGTCAATTGCTTTTTGAACAGCCATATCCATCACAATTTGTTCTTTTTCTTTCTCACCGATTAACTCTTTTAATTTGTCAGTTTCCATCTGGTAAGTCTTAGCCATTTGCTCCATTTCTTTCTCAATAGCTTCATCATCAATTGTGATATTCTCAGCTTTCACAATAGCCTCTAATACAAGTCTGCTCTGGATACGTTTCAAAGCCTGTGGTTCTAAGTTCTCCATAAACTTCTTTGGATCCATGCCTGTGAACTGGAAGTACTGTTCTAAAGAAAGGCCTTGCATCTTCAATCTCTGAGCAAAGTCTTCTGCCATCTGACGTTTCTGAGCATCTACCATTGCACTTGGGATATCCATTGTTGCGTTTTCAACGATCTTATCAACTACTGCGTCTTCTTTTGCTGTCTTTGCTGCTTTTTCTTTCTTTTCTGTTAAGTTCTTCTTAATATCCTCTTTGTATTCAGCGATTGTGTTAAAATCAGATACATCTTGTGCAAAATCATCATCAGCCTCTGGTAATTCTTTTACTTTAATGCTCTTAATCTTAACTTTGAATAATGCTGGCTTTCCTGCAAGTTCCTTTGCGTGATATTCTTCTGGGAAAGTAACATTAACTTCAACATCCTCACCAATCGACTTACCAATTAATTGGTCTTCAAATGTATCGATAAAGGAATGAGAGCCGATTACTAAATCATAATTCTCACCCTTTCCGCCATCAAAAGCTACGTTGTCGATAAATCCTTCATAATCGATTGTTACTATATCTTTTTCTGCAACTGCTCTATCTTCAACATTGATTGTTCTAGAATTTTGTTCTCTAGCTTTATCAAGTTCTGCATTCACTTCTTCTTCTGTTACTTCAATCGCTTGTTTTTCAACCTCTACGCCCTTGTACTGTCCTAAAGTAACCTCTGGCTTAACTGCAACTTCTGCAGTAAAAATAAATGGCTTACCTTTTTCTACTTGAACAACATCAATTTCTGGTCTGGAAACAATTTCAAGTCCACTTTCCTTTGCTGCTTCCTCGTAGGCTCCTGGAATAATTTCATTAGCTGCATCTTCATAGAATATGCCAACTCCATACATCTTTTCAATGATTGCACGAGGTGCTTTACCTTTTCTAAAGCCTTGAACGTTCATCTTACCTTTGTTTTTCTGGTAAGCTTTTTCAATTGCTTTTTCAAAATCTTCTGCTGTAGCTTCTATTGTAAGCTTCACCATATTCTTTCCTAATTCTTCCACCTTACAGCTCATTTGTTGTGTCCTCCTTAAAATATAGCAAACTTTGCTTTTTGTAAATTATTTTCATGTATGTTTATTCTATCATCTAAAACAATACTCTTATACTGACATTACACCATTATATCATGCCCTTTTAACAAATGCTACAATTTTTTTTAACTAGCAAACATGCTTTTTTTGTTTCATAACTTCAATGACTTTATCTACATACTTATGACAAATTTCATCACTTTCTGCCTCGACCATGACACGAACAACTGGCTCCGTACCACTCTCTCGTACTAGGATTCGCCCGTCATCACCAAGTAACTGTGATACTTCTTCCACTACTGCCATAACATCATGATCTTCACGCGCCATTTTTTTATCTTTTACACGTACGTTCTTAAGAACTTGAGGATAAATAACTAGCTCTTTCGTTAATTCCGAAGCAAGACATTTTCTCTCTAGCATGACTTCCATTATTTTAAGAGAAGTCAATACACCATCTCCAGTTGTAGCATATTTATTAAAAATAATATGACCTGACTGCTCTCCACCAATGGAATGTCCATTCGCTAACATATTCTCATATACATATTTATCGCCAACAGCAGTTTTCACATAATCAATACCTTTTTGGTCCAATGCTTTGTATAATCCTAAGTTTGACATTATAGTTGTAACCACTGTATTATTATTCAATTCACCTTTTTCTTTCATGTAGGTACCACAAATATACATAATGGCATCACCGTCTATGATTTCACCTTTTTCATTCACTGCTAAACAGCGGTCTGCATCACCATCATAAGCGAAACCAATATCCAAACTATTCTCAACAACAAACTGCTGTAATTTTTCCAAATGTGTTGAACCACATTTTTCATTAATATTAATACCGTTTGGTTCATTACTAAGAACAAAGGTTTTTGCCCCAAGTGCATCAAATACTGCTTTCGCTACTGTAGTTGCAGAACCATTTGCCAAATCCAGACCTACTCGTACTTTAGAAAAAGAACGAGTTGCTAATGATATTAAATGACCAATATAGCGATGTCTTCCCATGGAATAATCTGTTGTTCTACCAACATGTTCTCTTGTAGCAAAAGGTATCTCTTCAACCTCTCCATCAATATAGGATTCAATCAGCTGTTCAATATCAGCCTCTAACTTAAATCCACTGCCATTTATAATTTTAATTCCATTATCATAATAAGGATTATGACTTGCAGAAATCATGATACCACAATCAAAGCCTTCGCTTCGTACTACATACGAAACACTTGGTGTAGGTGTAACATGTAGTAAATAAACATCTGCGCCACTAGCTGTTAAACCTGCTGTCAATGCATTCTCGAACATATAACTAGATCTTCTTGTATCTTTACCAATTACAATTTGTGCTCTTTCCTTTTGACCATAATACCAACCAAGATAACGTCCTACTTTATATGCATGTTCTACTGTCAAATCAATATTAGCCTCTCCACGGAAACCATCTGTCCCAAAATACTTACCCATAATCACTCCTTAAATGCTCAATCTTATTTTTTCTCATATACATTTATAGTAACACATTTTATACTCAATGTGAAACTTTTTTTAGGGCCTGTATTTTAGGCCCTTATGTACCGTTACGAACTTCATTCAAGCGAAAGCGTATTGCGTATAAATTATGCTTGTCATCCCATACTCCTAACATTTCCTTGTGCAAAATGACGTCTGTATTCTTTCTGAAAAAGGGTACCGCAATTAAATGCGATACCCTTTTTTGCTAATATAATCTATGACTATTTGCCTGACATTGACTCTTCTTGTTTCTTAATCATCTGGCGAACCATTTCTCCACCAACAGAACCATTCTGAGCACTAGTAAGATTTCCATTGTATCCTTGTTTTAAAGGAACACCTAATTCGGATGCTACTTCCATCTTGAAACGATCCATAGCTTCTCTTGCTTCAGGAACTTCCATTTGACTTGAACTTTGATTGCTATTTGTCATAAAAATTCACCTCCGTGAAGTTATATAGTTGATGAGTGTTTTTTCTGATATCGTTTTGCGACTCTACATAAACACTCTTGGCAATCGATAAGCGATTACTCTTCTTCGCTTATCAAATTTATCAAATGCTCTCACATCAGTTAAACTCATCACTTCTAAAAGCGAACCATTTTGTGTTGGAATTAGATTTTCATCTAAAACTTACTAAGATGTCTTTGAGCACTTAACTTTCTGTCAGATATTTGTTAACTTTTAAGCTAAAGTTTTTCGTCACTTATCTTGTTGTTATTGTATCCTATCTTAGTTAATTTATGATGGTAAGTTATAGTAAACGTCCATGTTGTGACGTATCTTTTTCTATTCTTATTGCCTTACAAAGCATTCCCGTGAGTGCTTTTGTATGATTAATTCCGAATAGAAACAAGCATGAAACATATATTATAATAAGCGCAATCATTACGAGGTCTTATGGTCAATTTGTTAACATTGATTCAAAAAATAAATTCTTTTCTTTGGGGTGGACCAATGCTTGTTTTACTTTTTGGCACCCACTTATACTTTACATACTCTCTACATTTTATTCAAAAAAAAATTAAGAAGGCCATCAAATTATCTGTATCATGCGAAAGTGATGATCATGGAAATGCTAGCAGCCTTTCAACATTGACCACAACGCTTGCTGCGACTCTTGGAACTGGTAATATCGTAGGTGTTTCTACAGCTATTGCTCTTGGCGGTCCAGGAGCACTCTTTTGGTGTTGGTTAACAGGTATTTTTGGAATGGCAACTACCTATGCTGAGTGCTATCTTGGAATTAAATATCGCCAAAAAGATAATAAGGGTAACTACCATGGTGGTCCAATGTATGCCCTAGAATATGGATTACATAATAAGCCACTAGCAGTAATTTTTAGCATCTGTACTTTATTAGCTGCTTATGGTATGGGTTGTTCAACACAAGCACGTACGATTACTGATGTCACATCGAGTCTAGGTATCTCACCTTATGTTTCCGGAATTGCAACTGCTACTCTCATTGGTTTTGTAATTATTGGAGGAGTGAAACAAATTCAAAAAATATGTATGAGACTCGTACCAGCTATGGCCATTTTCTATATAAGTGGATGTATTATTATTCTAGTCATGAACTACAATTATTTAGTTTCTACAATTATTGTGATTTTTCAATCCGCTTTTATACCACGAGCAATTGCCGGTGGTGTCATTGGTGGTTCGTTCAAACTAGCCGCCCGTTACGGGATTTCACGTGGACTTTTTACGAATGAAGCAGGACTTGGTTCCGCAGCTATTGCTGCTGCAGATACAAAAACAGAAAACCCAAAAGAACAAGCACTTGTATCTATGAGTGCAACCTTTTGGGATACTGTAGTAATGTGTGCAGTTACTGGACTTGTCATCATCTCAACAATTATTAAATCGCCAAACAGTATTGATGGACTTAGTTATAGTGAACTTACGAATGCAGCATTTTCTCAAATTCCCTTTCTGGGAACAGGTATGCTCGCAGTTTCTTTGATTGCGTTTGCTAGTGCTACACTAATCGGCTGGTGCTATTTCGGAGAAAAAGCGGTAAGATACTTATTCACCGACAAAGGAATTCGTATTTACCGCTTTGGATATATTATAATGATTTTTTTTGGTTCCATCATGTCTTTAGATCTTGTATGGGAAAGCTCTGATTTAATTAACGCTTTCATGGCCCTCCCAAACCTTTTTGCACTTCTTTTGTTAAGAAAAGAAATCAAATCATGATTTATTTGAAATAGCTGTAATTACTATCTTTCCATACATAGAGGCCGGCGTTACAACTTTCGTTTTTCGATCTGTATAGGATGCCAGACGATAATAAACAATATCACTTGGAATTGGGGTTGCTGTTCCTACCTTTTTAATCTCAATTGGTTTTGTATTTGTTACCTTCTTCCACTTTGCAGTTGCTAAATCTATTTTTTCGCCTTCATGGGCAACAAGATATTCGTACGGCTTTTCACGAGATGCATCCGTAAATGTAAGACTAGTGCCTACTAATGTTACTTTTGCTGTATCAGGTTCTGATGGTTGAGGAATCGTTTCAACCATTAGAACGCTACTGGCAACTGCCTTATCTGTTCCAAGCGTTCTAAACTCAATCGACCCTGCTGGGATTGGTGTGAAATTTTGTGGGGTATCTTTCGGTAAGAGAAGCTCTAATAAACTTAATGTCTTAATCTTTGAATCATTTGGACTAAATGTAATCCAATTGCTACTGCCAGCTAGACGGTACTGTGTAACACCAGCTTTCACCCCAGTAATTAAGAATTTATCATAATCAACTTTAACTGAAGGTGGTTTTTGCTGTTTCGGAATTTTTACATTTACAATTTTTCCTGCACGTTGCGTCTTACTAGCCATAACACGAAATTGAAGTGTATATCCATTAATCTCATAATCACTTAAATCAAGTGCGTAATTATATACATTCCAGTTTCCATCTTTGCCTTTCCGATACTCTAAACTTTGACCTGCTAGTAAATTTTCTATTTTTAGTTTTCCAACATTATTCTCAACATAATATGTAACTTTTAAACTCTTATCTTCCTTTGGGATTTCTACCTCTACAGGATTCTCATCATTATTTCCTTTAAAATAAATGACATTGTTAGAAGACTTCATAAAGATTGTCAAATCTATCTTACCATCGGAACGCTCAATTAATTGCCAAGTTTTCTTCTTGTCCTGTGAATAATAGAACTTCGTGCTTCCCTTTGGACCTTGACTGACTGTGATTGTCTCATTTCTGTAGTCTAAATCGACAACAACTGATGTCTCTGGTACAGGAGTAGGCGTTGTTGTAACTGTAACAGATGGTGTTACCGTTGTACTCACAACAGATTCTCCTGCGTTTGCACGTATATTAACATCAGCTATCATAGTTTCTCCAGCCTCTGTAAGAAGTTCCTCTTGGGATTGGACGACACTCCCTTTAAAATCATTTGATATTTTATAGCCTATTCCAACTGTTAAGAATAGCAACAATATCATTGTAGCTAAGTGTATCAACTTTTCCTTCTGAATTAAACGATATTTCATTCAACATCACCTCTCGTATTGTAAGTCACGTCTCACTGAATCAGAAGCCTCTTTCCCACAAAGTTTAGTTATTAAAGTCAATGCGAAGTCAAAGGATGTACCAGGTCCCTTGCTTGTAATAAAGTTTCCGTCCTCAACAACACTAGCATTAATAATTGTTGCACCATGTAAATTAGCTTCATGTCCAGGATAACAAGTAGCTTTTCTCCCTACTAGTAAATTATTAATTCCAAAAACTCCTGGTGCTGCACAAATTGCTGCCAAATACTTATTTTGAATGTTGTACATATTGATTAGAGTTCTTAAACCATCATGCTTCATTAAATTCTTAGTCCCTACTCCTCCACCTGGTAAAATAATCATATCAGCATCAAGCAAACTCTCATCAAATAATATATCGGCCATAATTTGAATATCATGAGCGCCCTTGATTAGATTTCTTCCCATAATTGAAACAGTAACCGTATCCACACCAGCTCGGCGTAATAAATCCACTTGAGTCAATGCTTCTACTTCTTCTAATCCATCTGCGAAAATTACATATGCTTTTGCCATATTAATACCTCCACTTTTTTAATATAACACAAAAAAGAGGCTACAAGCCTCTCTATAATCGGGGTGACAGGATTCGAACCTGCGACCTCTTGATCCCAAATCAAGCACTCTAGCCAAACTGAGCCACACCCCGATGGAACTTATTATCATATGTAGCATACGCTTCAATGATATTTTTAAAACAAATGCGGATGACAGGAATTGAACCTGCACGGTTACCCGCTAGATCCTAAGTCTAGTGCGTCTGCCAGTTCCGCCACATCCGCATTTTTCTTATGGTTTCCCATAATACTGAGACATCCGGGACTCGAACCCGGGACACCTTGATTAAAAGTCAAGTGCTCTACCGACTGAGCTAATATCCCATTCTATTACTTTGCCTCATTATAAGGCAACAGGGCTAGCTGGATTTGAACCAGCGAATGCAGGAATCAAAATCCTGTGCCTTACCGCTTGGCGATAGCCCTTTATAAAAAATAGCTACTCACTATCTTTTAGCCACAACTATAAGTTGCCAGGGTGGATAAAGGGATTCGAACCCTTGGCCTCCAGAGCCACAATCTGGCGCGCTAACCAACTGCGCTATACCCACCATATAGTAACTTAATATCAAAGATATTAAATGTGCCAGAAGGGATTCGAACCCCCGACAACCGGCTTAGAAGGCCGATGCTCTATCCAGCTGAGCTACTAGCACATTCCGACAGAGGATTTAGATGTCCTGTCAAACATCAAGCGGGTGATGGGAATCGAACCCACGTATCTAGCTTGGAAGGCTAGTGTTCTACCATTGAACTACACCCGCATAGTGCATGTGATAATCAGTCGGGGTGACAGGATTCGAACCTGCGACCTCTTGATCCCAAATCAAGCACTCTAGCCAAACTGAGCCACACCCCGGTGATATTACATCTATTAAATTTGCGCTTTCAAACTTCGCTTGTCTGTCAGACGCAAGACATATTATATATGACGTAAAGAGGAATGTCAACACTTTTTTTGTACTTTTTTTCTTCCTATTTCTGCCACTACTTTGCATGCCAGAAGGCTCTGTAGCAGTTATTTGGCCATCTCTAAATAGTCATCTAAATAATTTAATGTAAAATGCACTTCTCCTGATCGGTCAAGCTCCATTAAGATATATGTTGGTATCCTTCCACTCTGCCTTGGTTGTGTTATACTTCCTGGATTGATTGCGAATATATTATCATCTGTTAAATCAATTAACGGTTGATGGGTATGACCAAACATAACAATATCCGCGCCTTCCAACAAGGCTATCTCTTTAATATAATCTACTCCATAGTTTACTCCATAACGGTGTCCATGGGTAAGCATTATATAGTATTTACCGATTTGAATAAATTTATCGCGAGGAGCATTAGAAAAAAAATCATTGTTTCCAGAAACCATTTCTACAGGACAGTTGGCTATTTGTTGGATGTATTGTTCATCTCCCTCCATATCTCCTAAATGAATCATCATATCCATCGGACCAACCTTTTTTAGAACACGTTCAAGAAAACAACATCTTCCATGCGTATCACTAACAACTAAAATCTTCATGTGTAATTCTCCTGAACTATAGCTCTTTTTTCATTGCATTTAATGCCTTTGCTCTATGACTTATTAAATTTTTTTGCTCGGGGGTTAATTCAGCTGTTGTACAATTATATTCAGGTACAAAAAAAATAGGGTCATAACCAAAACCATTCGTCCCAGCTATTTTATAGCCAATTCTACCTTCTATTGTGCCTCTTACAGTCTTACACCTTCCATCTGGGAATACGCAAGCAATTGCACATACAAACCTTGCTGTTCTTTTCTCATCAGGTACATCTTTTAACTCATTAAGAATATAATTATTCTTTACCTCATAAGAAGTATCCTCACCAAGAAATCTTGCAGAATATATACCAGGTTGACCACCCATAGCATCCACTTCGAGTCCTGAATCATCTGCTAATACAATTTCATTGGTTAACTCCATAATGGTTTTTGCTTTCAGTATAGCATTTTCTTCAAAAGTTGTACCGTTCTCTTCAATATCTACCTTGATTCCTGCATCCTTTAATGAAAGGATTTCGTATGGTATATCATTTAAAATCATGCGAATTTCTTTCATTTTTCCTTCATTGCTTGTTGCAAAAATTATCTTTTTCATTTTTTTATGTCCTCATTCCGATATTCTTGTCTACTTATCTTCTATATTCTTTGCCTCAAGAGCTCGTATGATACCATTATAAATACCTTCTGCAATTATTTGACGATTTTCATCTTCTTTTAAAAAGTCCATATCATCTTTGTTTGACATAAATGCCACTTCAACTAAAGCTACTGGAACTTGAGATTCACCAATAATATGAACATCGCTACCTCTCGCTACAATACCACGATTTTTTAATCCTATATTATCAACTAATTCCTCTAGGCAAATTTGAGCGAATTGTTTTGAATTAAAGGTATTCCAGTCATCTTGATTCTCATTATACAATACTTCTGTTCCATGAATTGATTTATATTTACTTGCATTACAATGAATACTCAAAAATAAATCAGCTCCAACATCATTCGCTAAATCTACTCTCTGATTTAAAGTCAAGCGACGGTCCGTCGTCCTTGTTGTATAAATCTTTATATTTTCGTTGTCAATAAAGTATTCCTGGAGTCTTAGCAACATATCAAGATTCATTGTTTTTTCTAAATAACTATATCCACTTGAATAGGTACCACTATCATTACCACCATGCCCAGCATCTAGAACAATAATTTTATCATAAACATCATGAGGATCTACTAAGCAAATATAGAAAAATTTTTCATCTTCCTCCAACAAATAAGCGTAGGTTTTAATCAGATCCATAGTAATTTCTGCACTGATCACATTATCTGGTGTAGTGGAATATGTAATATTTATATTAGTAACACTATCTGTAGGTAAAGGTATTGTTGTAGAGAAAGGTATCGTCGTTGGTGAAGACAATGTTGCTGGAAATGGGTATGATGTTGAGAAAAGTAATGATGTTGGTATAAATGCTGGCACTGGTGATAGCATTACTTCCTTACTCGGCCCATTCATATATTGATTTTCATAGAAACGATATATATCATCAGCTGTAATGACTTCACTTGATAAACCTGTAATTGTTAAAACAATTCTTCGATCAACTGCATACTCCTCGAAATCGTAAGTATAATCTTTTACCAAATCCTTAGGCTTACGAACAACAATCAGATTGTTACCATATTTCTCCAGTATTTCTTCATCTAAAGAAGTTATAAATTGCTTTTCGATATGAGTTTCCTCTATTTCATTTGTAACCTCAGTTATTTCTTGTTCTAACTCAATTGAAGGCATGGGTGTCTTTGTGATTTCACTAGCATAAGAAATGCTTTCTTGAGGCATCCTCATACCAATAGAAAATGTTACTATACAGACCATTAAAATTAAACTATAAATGGTAGCTCTTTTTAGCAGCTTTTCTTCATTCAAGACAACTCCCCCTTCTTCTGCATCTTGTATAAATATAGTATATCTTAACTTTTTTATTTTGTCATTATCTATATCGACAAAACATGGCACATAATTCATATTGTTTTCAAATTTTGCTGTTCTTCGCCCTATTTTGCATTGCTTAATTATGACGAATGCAATATAATATTTTTAAGAATTATGACCGACTACAATAGTGCCAACTTACAAGAGACTCTAATCATACTGCAATACAAAATTTGAAGGAGGGTTATATGCTCCAGTCTAAGAATATTACAATCAAACAAGCTGATGGATATATTACGACCATTTACCCTCGGTATTCAGAGGCAAAAAATTTGCTTGGTTCTGTAGTTATCCTACATGGAATGTGTGAACATCATAAACGTTATCTTCATTTTGCTAATTTTTTAAATGAATACGGATATGATGTCTATTTATATGATCACAGAGGCCATGGAACTGATAAAAAATTAGAGGAACTTGGATATATTGCCGATAAAGATGGATACGCTTTACTTATAAAAGATGGTATAGAAGTTATAGAATATATTCGAAATACGAAACGCACTGAGCAAATCATTGTAGTAACACATAGTATGGGTTCACTTATCGGCCGTAATATAATACAGTATTATGATAAAATGGATAAAATTGTTTTTATAGGTACTGCAAATCCACCAATAATTACAAGTATATTCGGATTGTTCGTCACAGGTATTATTCGGAAAGTGAAGGGGCCTATGTATATATCAAGGTTTCTACAGAAGCTCATTATCGGAAATAAAGCTTGCCGAAAATTATGTGAACGAACATCTGTGGATTGGCTAACACGCAATAATTACATTATTGGTTCCTATATTAACGATCCTTATTGTGGTTTCCCATGTTCTACCTCATTCTTTAACGATATTGTTCACCTTACTTATTATTCTAGCCAATCAAAGCGTACAGTTAAGACGAGAAAAGATTTACCTATGCTTTTTATTAGCGGTACGAAAGATCCTATCGGCAATAATGGAAAAGATGTAACGAGGATATTTAATCAATATCAACGTCAAGCCTTTCCATTCGTGGATTGTATTCTCTATAAAGATTGCCGTCACGAACTATTGAATGAGATTAATAATGATGAGATTATGAATGAGATCGTAACATGGATTAGAAAGTAAAATTTTCATCCTTTTATGAGTCGAAAAATTAACTATGGGGTTGTTGCATAATGTGATACAGCTCTCGCAACTTTATTAGCGTTTGTGATTTCACCTCTTATCCAGAAGAACGAGTACACAGGTATATTTTCGAAGGCCTTACAAGTCCCACACGCTCTTTGTGGGCTTGTGAGCATAGCGCGCCGTAGAAAATATACATGTATACCCGTTCTTCTTCATAGCAAAAAATCACAAACGCCTAGCAAACTAACAGGGCTGTTGCATTATGGTATCATCATTATTTCTTTGGAGGCTTAGGTCCCATAAAGGAATAAAAATAAGTCTTTAGCATACCATTATAGATCTTTCGATTGCGATCAGCCTTGCGACCAATATATTTTTCTGCGTCTTCATAACTTGTAATCATATAACATGACCATGCATCAAGATTAGAAAATGCATTTCCAATTTCCCGATACAAGGCTGGCATTGCTTGTTTTTCTTCCAAACGCTCACCATATGGAGGATTCGTAATGATAAAACCATATTTCTTAGGGCTGCTTAATTCACTAACTGCACGTTTTTGAAAATGAATATAATTATTTACACCAGCCAGTTCAGCGTTCTGGCGAGCTGCCTTAATAATCTCACCATCAATGTCATATCCTTGAATATTCATTTCAACATCTTGCAAAATCATGTCATTTGCTTCTTCATTCGCTGCATACCATGATTTTTTTGGAATAATGTCTGTCCAACTTTCTGCTAAAAAAGAACGGTTAAGCCCTGGGGCTATATTAGCTCCTATCATCGCTGCTTCAATAGGAAATGTTCCACTGCCACAGAATGGATCTACGAGTATTCGATCTTTATTCCAAGGAGTCAGCATAATCAATGCTGCTGCTAAAGTTTCTGTGATTGGTGCACGAGAGGCTAATTTTCGATATCCACGCTTATGAAGTGAATCTCCAGAAGTGTCAATTCCAATCGTAATTTCATCTTTCATAAAAGTAACACGAATAGGGTATTCATTGCCTGATTCCTCAAACCATTCCACTTTATAAACTTGCTTTAGTCGCTCAACGATTGCTTTTTTCATGATTGATTGAATATCAGATGGACTAAATAATTTGCTCTTAATTGATGTCGCTTTTGCCACCCAAAACTTTCCATTTTTTGGTATAAAATTCTCCCAAGGTAACTCCTTTGTCTTCTGAAATAATTCTTCAAAAGTTTCTGCCCTAAATTTGGCAACCTTAAGTAGTATACGTTCTGTTGTACGTAAGAACATATTAGCTCTGCAAATTGCAGATTCATCCCCTGCAAATATAACTCGGCCATCTTCTACACTAACGATCTCATATCCAAGATCCATAATCTCTTTTTTTAAAACTGATTCCAACCCAAAATGGCATGGTGTTATAAACTCATATCGACTCATTTGTTCTCTCCGTTTCGTTTTCTTATTCTATTGTAATTCCCTTTTGTATTTCATGTCAACTAAGTCTTAAGATCTCACTAATTTTCCATAATAAGCACGTAATCCTCCACACATACTATACACTATGGCATTTATACCATTAAGATCTCGAGCCGCCATTAAACTTACAGAACCTTTATGACAATATAATAGAACATACCGATATCCCTGTACGTATGCTGCGATATTATCTCCTTGTTGATATGGTATGTTTATGGCTCCTGGTATATGCCCATCGTAGTATTCCTCTTCTCTACGTAAGTCAACGATGACCGTATCATTTCTACCTATGAACTTATCTATATCATTCATTCGCATCATTTCGAAATACATATCGCACACCAACTTTCCAGTTTTGACTTCATACAAAAAATAAAGAGTATCCTACATTATTGTATTCAAATCGACAAATTGTGTGCTTATGATAGATTAAAAATCTGCATTACAGCATCCTTAAGAACTGAACCCTATTACATAACAAAACCGCCTGCGATAAGGCTAGGCGGTTTTGTTGATGACAATTGAGCTCGTTTGTCAACTATCTTTATTTGTAATTATCTTTGTTGTTATTTTTGTAGCTATTGGAATTCTTGTTATTTGAGTTGTCACTTGTACTATTCTTATAACTAGAATTATTATTCATGTTGTTGTTAGAATTATTATTCATGTTGTTGCTAGAATAGTTACTTGTGTTATTTTGGTTGTTGGAATAGTTACTTGTGCTGTTCTGGTTGTTGGAATAGTTACTTGTTCCGTTTTGATAGTTTGAGTTATCTTTATAACTTGAACTATTCTTGGATGCATTTTTTGAAGTACTGTCCTTGTAGCCACTTGCATTCTTGGATGCATTTTTTGAATTGTACTCGCTGTTGTTAAAATCTGATGACATAATACTGCCTCCTAATTGATTATATATTAAAACTACATAGGCTAGTATGGTCTAAAATATAGAATTTATTCATCTAATAAGCATTTTTTTGTCCACAGATTTTTTTGTATGATACAAATTATTTATTGCAATTTCACATAATATGTAGTATTATTTAGTTGTATCATTGATTGTAAAATCGTGATACGCTATATAACCCCTTATTAATTATTTATACTCCCCTCAACGAAACAGCCGGTAGCTCCCCTACCGGCTGTTTCACTTTATAAAACTTCACAAATCATAAACTTTTTAATCTAATGTCGTCGAATCTGATTTCCAATCCACGTCACACCAATAACAATAAGAAGAATTGGTAATAAAAACTTGATAAATAATCTTAAAACAACCGCACCAAGCCAAAACACAGTGCCAAGAATTAAAAGTAAAGTAAGTATGAACCCAATGCCGATTGCCCATCCTATGACTTTCAATTTACGTTGTGATAATGGCTTTCTATTGAACATTTTATCCCCATAACCAGTACTCTCTTGATGAACTTCTCCCTCTTGATATTGGCCAGTTCGAGTACTTGAATTTACATCTTCATAGCGTTTACTTGGATGACTTAATTGATACGTATCAACAATAGTTCTTGCAATTAGCCTTGGATCCCCCAATTCTTGCATGACTTCAGCTTCTGATTTTACACGTTTTTTAGAGTCTATATAATCCCTATAATATTGAACATTTGACCGAACTTCATGACTCGGTAGTTCTCCAGATAGACTTGTCTCAAGTATACTTAAAAAATCTTGTTCCGTCATATTAGCTCCTTCTATATGAGTATTCCTTATGCCACTTCATACTATATGTTAGAATAACTCTATCACCTAATTTTTAACCATTGTAGCACACTGTTTCAATATGGTAAATGTTCCTTTGATTAAAATATACTTAAATTTTCAAAATTCTACATTATACTCCACTTATAGGATACAAGTGTGAATTAGTCTTTGCTCTTGCCAATTTCCAACATATCATGTAAAATAGTAAGAATTGATGCATTTTTCGTATTCTATTTCATTGCGTATGAATGCTAAATTTATTGGAAAGCCTATAAAGCAAGGAGTTTATATATGAGTATATTAAATGTAACTAACCTTAACCATGGTTTTGGTGAACGAATGATTTTCCATGATGTATCTTTTCGTCTTCTAAAGGGAGAGCACATCGGCCTTGTTGGTGCAAATGGTGAGGGTAAATCCACCTTCATGAATATTATTACAAATAAGTTAATGCCAGATGAGGGAAACGTTGAATGGTCAAAAAACGTTCGTGTTGGATATTTGGATCAGCACTCTGTCCTTGAAAAAGGAATGACAATTCGTGATGTTTTAAAGTCAGCTTTTAACTTTTTATTTGAGATGGAAGCTAAAATGAATGAAATCTGCAATCAACTTGCGGATGCATCGGACGATAAAATGGCTGAGTTAATGGAGGAGTTTGGTACTCTCCAGGATTTATTAGATGCTCATGATTTTTATGTTATTGATTCAAAAGTTGAAGAAGTTGGACGTGCACTTGGTTTAACCGATGTTGGTTTAGATAAAGATGTAACTGATTTAAGTGGTGGTCAAAGAACTAAGGTACTTTTAGGTAAACTACTACTTGAAAAACCTGATATTCTTTTATTAGATGAGCCTACAAACTACCTTGATGTCGAACATATTGAATGGTTAAAAAGATATTTACAGGAATATGAGAATGCTTTTATCTTAATTTCACATGATATTCCATTCTTAAATAGTGTTATTAACTTAGTTTATCATATGGAAAATGGTGAACTAAATCGATATGTTGGAAATTATGACAAGTTCCAAGAAGTATATGCAGTCAAAAAGGCACAGCTTGAATCTGCTTACAAACGTCAACAACAAGAAATCAGTGAACTCCAAGACTTCGTTGCACGAAATAAAGCTAGAGTATCGACTCGAAATATGGCGATGTCTCGTCAAAAGAAACTGGATAAAATGGACATCATTGAATTGGCCAAGGAAAAACCAAAACCAGAGTTTTCTTTTAAAGAAGCACGTGCAGCTAGTCGTTATATTTTTGAAACGCATCATCTTGTGATTGGTTATGATGAGCCATTATCTCGTCCGATTAATCTTACGATGGAGCGTGGTGACCGTATGGTTTTATGTGGTGCTAATGGGATTGGAAAAACAACACTTCTAAAAAGTATTCTTGGGATTATTCCACCTTTACAAGGAAAAGTAATTCTAGGCGATTATTTATATAAAGGCTACTTTGAGCAAGAAATGACTGGGGCAAAAAATAATACATGTATAGAAGAACTTTGGCAAGAATATCCTTCTTGGACGCAATATGAATGCCGTTCTGCCCTCGCTAAATGTGGTTTAACTACCAATCATATTGAAAGTCAGGTAAGAGTATTAAGTGGTGGTGAGCAAGCCAAAGTACGTCTTTGCAAATTAATGAATCGTGAGACAAATATTCTATTATTAGATGAGCCTACGAACCACTTAGATGTTGATGCAAAAGAAGAATTAAAACGTGCATTAAAGGCATATAAGGGAAGTATCCTTTTAATTTGCCATGAGCCAGAATTTTATGAAGATTGGGCTACAAAAATTATCGACTGTAGCGAATGGTCTACAAAAATCTAAAGGGATTCGTAGAACAAAAGTGTGCTTCGCACGCTCTCACGAGTAACACTTTACAAGCACAGCTTTTGTTCCGCGCCGTAGCATAGCGTAGTGCGCATCCTGCGGAACATTTTTTATATATTAGGAAATTCAGAGGAATTTCCTAATATATAAAATAGGATTTTATTGATGATTGGTAATCTTAAGATTGCCTATCATCAATAAAATCCTTTATATATTTCCTCTAATTCTCTATTTTCATCACAATTGTAATTATAAACTCACCTTCAACGGATGAAGCACTAATTGTACCTCCCATCTTTTCCACTAATTCCTTTGCGATGGATAAACCTAATCCAGTAGAAATATGTGTTCTTGCCTGATCAGCTTTATAAAATCGTTCAAAAATCATCGATAAATCAATCGGATTTTCTTCATCAAAAATATTATGAAACTCTATGGATATATATTTCTCATTCTCCTCTGTTGTCAGCAAAAATTTATCTTTTCCATGTTCTAAAATATTTTTAATCACATTTTGAAATACCCTTTTTAGTCCGATTTCATTTGCGCTTACAAATACCTCATTCTCAGACAAACTAATCCTAGGTTCAATTTCTCGACTTGTGAATTCTTGATAAAAATCAAACATACAACTATAAAGAAGTTTCGTCACATTGCACTTTGTAATATCCATTACATAGGAGTCATTTTGCAATTTCATATATAAAAACAACTGTTCCAATAAATCCTTTAGGCTCTCAATTCTACCATTAATAATCTGATAATAACGTTCACGTTCTTTTTCATCCTTACATTCCTTTAATAGCTCGAAATAACCATCTAATGATGTTAAAGGTGTTCTTATATCATGCGAAAGATTCGTGATTAAGCTTTTCAAGGAATACTCTTTACGATATACTTCTTGTTCAAGCTCTTTATGCCTTTCAATTAACTTATTCAGTTGTGATACAAGTTCGTTAATTTCAGGATATGTGATCTCTTGAGTAATTCTTAAATTAGAGTCATTCTCCTTTATAAATAGTAATTCCTTCTGTAGCATTTTAATTTGATTTCGATACATGCGAAACCTAATATACGTCACTATTGCTATTAACACAGAACCAAGAGTCCACCAAATCATATTCTCTTCCTTTACTACTTTATATCTTGCCGTTTTAATACAACCGTACTGCCTAATAAGAATACAAAAAGAACAATTACTGACATGATAATTGCGCGTAAATAAATTGTATTATCATATTGTATTGGCAATATTCTTATCAAAATTGTCAATTCATAATCACATAATGTAACGGGGAATTTTAAACTATCAAGCAGCTGAGGAATTAAGGTTAATATGCCTGCACTCATGGAAATTGTGAGTGCCATTGCAATACCCATGTTACGAATTACATTACATGCGAAAACACATAGTGATAATAGTGCAATTTGTATTAAAATCTGTACCCCAAGATAGCCAAGTATTCCTCCAAAATTATCTACTCTAATACCTGGAAAAAATATAAGAAGACATATGAAAACAGTTATAAAACTTATGATCACTTCTATTACTGTATATACCACCATAACAATTGTCTTTGATATGCTTGATTGTTTACGGTAATTTTTTCTACTAATAACATTCTTAATAAATCCTGAACTATGATCAGTAGATACAAATATCGTACAGAATATCGCTCCTAATAATAAGATGACTCCACCGTTATATAGAATTACCATTACATCATCTACTGAGAAATTATCTTCGATAACGATTGGATTTCCTACTGAAATACTAAAATCAGGAAGTCCTTCTTCTGTATTTACCTTCGTCATCTTATCAAGTTCTAACGTCTGTCGTTTTAAAGACCATATATTAGCTACAAAACATAAGACAGCAATCAGTATTGTAATGTATAGGCTTTTACTCTTAAATGCACGATATAAATCCATCTTAATTGTGTTAAGCATGAGAAGCACCTCCTGTAAGATTAATAAAATATGTCTCTAAATCATCGCTGGTAACCTTTAAGGAATTGACTAATATACCATTGGATGCGAGCGTCATATTGATTAATCCTGAGTCCTGGATTTTCTCAAAGACATAAACTTTCTGAGTGCTTATTACCTTATAATCGTATATTTTTAGTTTTTCTTCTAATATAGCGCATACTTGCTTAATCTGTGAGGTCTCAATCTCAATTCTTTCAGTACAACGCTCAAATAATTCTTCTTTTGTTAGCATCTGAATTAAAACCCCATTATTTATGATTGCATACTTTGTTGCAATTTTAGATAACTCCTCTAAAATATGACTTGATATGATAATCGTTATATTCTTTTCTCTATTTAACTTTAAAATAGTATCTCTTACTTCTACAATACCTTGTGGATCTAATCCATTAATTGGCTCATCAAGCACTAATATATCAGGATTTCCAACTAAGGCTAATGCGATTCCTAATCTTTGCTTCATTCCTAATGAGAAATTCTTTATTTTCTTCTTCCCAGTATCTGATAATCCTACAAGTTCAAGTAACTCCAAAATATAATTCTTATCGTTAATTCCATATGCTAAACATTTAGCCTTAATGTTCTCAAAGGCAGTCATATTACCAATTAGCCCAGGTGACTCAATTAAAACACCAAGACGTGAAAAAAGTTGAGGATATCTCTCACAATCCTTTCCAAATATCTCAATCTTACCTTTCGTTGGAAAAGATAATCCACTTATCATTTTTAAAAAGGTGGTTTTTCCAGCTCCATTACGCCCAATGAATCCGTAAATGTCGCCACGTTGTATTTCAATACTAACTTCGTTCACCGCAGTTTGTTCTTTAAATCTTTTAGTTAAAGAACTTGTTCTTAATAATACTTCACTCATTTCATTCTCCCTTTCTCCTTATTTTTATAAACTAATTTTATAGGATAAAGATTAATATATCGCAAAGCAAAGTTAAAGAAATGGTAAAGATATCATTTACTTAATTTAAATCCAATTCCCCAAACAGTATCAATGTAGTCTTCATCTGAGTACTTTTTCAGTTTCGATCTTATATTACTTATATGTACATTAATTGTTTTATCTTCCCCAATGTAATAATCATCCCAAGCATAGTCATAAACATCTTGCTTGCTGAATATTTGATTTGGATTTGAAAGTAATAGCTCTAAAATTTTAAACTCCTGTCTTGTTAAATTTACAAGTTGGTTCTCAACCTTTACTTCTAAGGTTGATTTTTTTAAGGATAACTTCTTATATACAAATTCCTTATTTTGCTCATCGTTTACTGATTCTGCTTCATAACGTCTTAGCTGAACTTTCACCCTAGCAATTAGCTCTCGTATCTCGAATGGTTTTGTTAAATAATCATCTGCCCCTATGGTAAGAAGCTCTACTTTTGTGTCTAGCTGATCTTTTGCCGATAGAACTATAATTGGTGTTTTCTTCTCGTTACAATATTGCTTGATGAAATCCTCTCCTGATATACCAGGGAGCATCAGATCCAATATAATTAATTCATATTGCTGCATCTTTGTGCAAAGCAATGCCTCTGTCCCTGAAAATGCTTGCGTACAATCGAATCCTTCCCTCTCTAGCACCTCATGAAGCATATTACTAATATTGATATCGTCTTCTACGACTAATATTCTCTTACTCATATCATTTCTCCATAAATTCATAATATATCATTCAATTACATTTATATTTTAATCTTCATATGGTTTCTGTTCTCTCCAATACTCCCTGCAACTTTCTACTTCTGCCATTCTATATCCACTTGACATAATAATATTTATTTTACCATATTATCCCTTAAAAAGCTACTTTTGCTAATTGTATTTGACTAAAAAGAGACATCTCTTAATTCTTAGTATCGCTGATCTACTATGCTCGAACTTTACGACTAAGCATGTATCGTATGCTTTACATCAAATTAAGAGATGCCTCTACCTTACTTATATATCTATATTAAAACTTCTTAAATACATTAGATCCTTGCTCAAGAAGTGCTGCAATACCCGCATTTTCTTCCATCTGAGTATTAATCACCTCGATATCTCTAACTAGATTTTGTGTGCTTTCTGCAGCACCACTAATACCATTTGCCCCCTCATCAATCGCGCTTGTAATCATCGCAATTGAAGTGGTTATTTCATTCATTGCATTTTGTAGTTCTTCTGTCATTAATGTGAATTCTTGCATTGAGTTATGAATATAAGTTGCATTCTCCTGATACAAAAGACTGTTCTTCATAAATAGATCAAATTCAGGAAGGATAGAATCCTGCATATATTCTACTAGGTGATTCGCATTGTTCGATAAATTTTGAACTGCGATCATCACAATTCCATTAATTTGTTGGATACGATTTGCAGCTTCTTTACTTGATTCTGCAAGATGACGGATTTCATCAGCTACTACTGCAAAACCTTTACCTGCCTCTCCAGCTCTCGCTGCTTCGATCGAAGCATTTAATGCAAGTAAATTCGTCTGACTGGAAATTCCAAGAATATCATCCGTGAGATGATTAATCTGATCGACGCTCTTACTATCCTCAATGGATTGATTTAAAATTTCAAGCATATATGCAACCTTTTGACTTGTTTGCTCCATATTCACTCTTGCATCTTGTTCCATCTTATCCGCATTCATTTTCATGCCCACGGAAAACTCATTAATCTTGTTTGTCTTATCCGCAATGATTGCCACATCATCTCGTACAGACTCAGCATTTCCTTTAATGCTTTTGGCTGAAAAATCTACTTCTTGCATGGTGGCCGCTAACTCTTCTGTCACCGCTGACAAATCGGATACATTATCATTAGAAGTAAGAACACTACTACGTACCTCACTTACAACCTCATCCATTCGCTTTGCATTACCCACAACTAACTTCATGATTTCTTGAAGCTTTGCTATAAATAAATTAATAACTCCTGTAATATCCGAAATCTCATCATTCGATAGGATACTGATTCTCTGGGTTAGATCCCCTTCATTCTGATCAATTCCTTTGACAAGATTCTGAATTTCCCTATGAATGATACTAAGCGATTTTAGCATAGTTTTATGTACAACAAACATCGCTATCACTATGACCAAAATAATATTTACTACCATCATAGTACTTAATTTGATGGCATTCTCATACACACTTTCTAACGAAGCTCTAGCATCTATGGTGTATTGTTCTGCCTGCTCTATAATAATATTTATTTCATGGTCAATTGCTTTTGTATATTCTAATAATGGTCCATTTGCAACCTTATAAGCGTCTTCATTATTACCAGCACCACTATAGGCCATTAAATTGGCTATCTCATACTTAATTCCTTCATAATTCGTAAGTACTTCATTATAATTCGCAAGCTCTTCCTCGTTTAGATGATGCCTATACTCCTCCAATAACGAATCCAACTCGATTTCCTTTTCTCGAATGGTATCTACCAATTCTACCATCGTATTCAAATCTGTTGCAATAATATGAGAGAGTGCTAATTTCTGTAGAACTTGAATATCATTCTGAATCTCACTAAGTTCCAAAACTCTCATCATATATTCATCCGTAATCTTCGTTGCTGTTATATTTACCTCTTTGAGATTCTTATAGCTTTGCAGGATGGATGTAATGGCAAGAGCACTAAGTATCAATATTGGTACTAAAATCTTAACTTTTAAACTCAAACGCATTCTTTTTTTTGTCTTCATCTGATGTCCTTCCTATTTCACAACTGGTGCAGTAATATTCCCCACTAGATCATCTAAAAGTTCTTGTAAAGGTATCCCTTCCGGATTTCCTGATAATAATGTATTCACGAAATCAGTACAGGACTTCCAATAATTATTCCCAACACGCTGTAACGTACCATACTGGGATTGATCGATCACTGCTTGAATTGCTGGTACTTTTAAAACCTCTTCAGATGCAGCTACGTTTTTATTCGATGGCCCCTGATTTCTCTCAATAAAACGAATCTCCTGATTCTCTTCATTCGTCATCCAATCTGCTAGTTTATGTGCCCATTCCAATTCGTCAGAATAAGCGTTTACACCCATCATCTTATAACCTGTAAATGAGGATAATTGGATTTGCTGATTGGCACAAGTATATGTTGGCAACTTAACTGCACCGTAATCCTCGCCCCATAATTCTTTCACTGCTACGGCATTCCATACACCACTAACCGATGCAATAATTGAATCTGCATCTTGTGAACCAGAGACAAATTCTGAGTCACTTGTTACAACAAATGCTGGATGATCAATAAGCTGAACCAATGCTTCTGCTACGTCAAGCCCTGTAATATTTCCTGAAGTTGAATTCCAATCACAGTAATTTGTTATACCATCTTCATTGATTCCTAAGGTCATACCAGTATTACCAAAAAAGTTATACAAGTACCACCCAGATGTTAAATCCATTACGATTTTTTTTCCTGCTTTTTGGGCTACCTCTAGCATACCATCTAACGTTTGCACATCTGATTCGCTGAAATACTTCTTATTATAATACATAAAATTTCCATTGTCCGCTGTCATTGGATATGCATAAAGTCTTTCATTTAAAGAAGCGGCTTCTACAGAACCTTCTAAATTAGAAGTTTTCACTTCCTCATAGTTTGGTACCTGTGAAATTACACCACTTGCAATCAAAGTACTCAACTGGTCATCAGGAAATGAAAATACATCCACATCTGCATGAACGTTTTGTAATAGAACATCACGAAGTTCACTTTCTTTCTGTACTTCAATTCCTATTTCAAACTTCGCTTGATCTGCGTAATGTTCCTTAAATGAAGTAAGCATGCTCTCTACCATAGAAACATTCTCTGCATCAGTCCAAACAGCCAGATTTACTGCTTCTAATTCCTGTAATTCTTCCGTTATAACACCATTCTCTGTTAGTTTCTCTGACATTTTTGTTGTTAACTGACATCCTGCCATTGTTCCAATCACCATTACTCCCGTTAATAATAATGGTAAAAGTTTTCTCCTCATGTTGATCACCCTTTCATCCTTCGTATTACTTGTAAATGCAATTAATTGATTATGATAAATAATTACTGATGAAGCAATAAAATAATTCAATTCAAGATCGCTCCTGCCTTGTATTTATAAATTGTTTCATTGTTTCATATTTTTTTATAATTATCAAAATTATTGACATTTAACATTATTATTATAAATGTAAGGATTTTATCTGTCAATTTATATTAGTTTTTTTACATTAGCCATTTATTTTATCTTAAAAATTGACCACAACGATAATTTAAACGTGTTATAAGTGAAAGGAAGGAGACATACAGTAAGAAAATAGCTCGAAAGCAAGACTGGTTAAAGAGACTAATAAATAGTTTTTAAAAGACAGATTCATCTTTTCGAAGGAGAATACTGTATTGAATGCTTTTGAAAGAATGTTGTGGTTATTCAAATATTGAAGAGAATATTACGCAAGAGATAGATTATAAGCAAGCTGCAGCTATAGCCAGTCACCCAAAAAATCAATTTCAACGATTTTTTGCATGCATCACTGAGATTACATTAATAGAATATATTAGGCGTCGACGATTGAATTAAGTACCTTTGAGCTACAGAAAAAAGTCTTAGATAATAACTATCTAAGACTTTGTACGTGCATGAGAAGATTCGAACTCCCGACACCTTGGTCCGTAGCCAAGTGCTCTATCCAGCTGAGCTACATGCACACATATGAAGTTTAAAACTCATATCATATTGTTTTAAATCATTTGATTTAAAACAATGCCGGCGACCGGAATCGAACCGGTACGGGAGATTAGTCCCGCAGGATTTTAAGTCCTGTGCGTCTGCCAGTTCCGCCACGCCGGCATAACCTTTCGGTTAGTGGGACCTACAGGGCTCGAACCTGTGACCCTCTGCTTGTAAGGCAGATGCTCTCCCAGCTGAGCTAAGATCCCTGGGAATATAAATTTTGACTTTCGTCGGTATATGCATTTACATATAACGACCCGGATGGGACTCGAACCCACGACCTCCGCCGTGACAGGGCGGCGCTCTAACCAACTGAGCCACCGGGCCAAATTACTTATTTAATGCTTTTTAATGCTTTAGTGGACCTTCGGGGACTCGAACCCGGGACCGACCGGTTATGAGCCGGTTGCTCTAACCAACTGAGCTAAAGGTCCATGCCTTTTGAAAGTTCAAAAGCCATACAAGCCGACGATCGGACTCGAACCGATAACCTGCTGATTACAAGTCAGCTGCTCTGCCAATTGAGCCACGTCGGCATATTTAATTTAATCATCCATAGTTGAGACTATAAATTGATCATGACTCCAAGGGGATTTGAACCCCTGTTACCGCCGTGAAAGGGCGGTGTCTTAACCGCTTGACCATGGAGCCGTGATAATAATATTATCATGTGGTTGACTATTCGTCAACTGGTATTTTTTCCTTGTTTTTTTTACAAGGTAAACTCCCCGAGCGGGGCTCGAACCTGCAACACCACGGTTAACAGCCGTGTGCTCTACCATTGAGCTATCGAGGAATACTTTAACTTCTCATTGAAATATATAAGATTTATCTATTTTTACAAACCTTAAGGTTAAGCCCTCGACCTATTAGTAACAATCAGCTCCATGTGTTACCACACTTCCACCTTTGTCCTATCAACCTTGTCGTCTTCAAGGGGTCTTACTAGCTTGTGCTATGGGATATCTT
>JAEXOU010000020.1 GCA_023439125.1 Bacillota bacterium
TAGTTTGTTATACATACTTTCTCCTAGCTTTTCTCTCAACATCATAAATATTTCGGTTACTGACCTTGCCGTATTGGCATCTCTCAAAAATGCTAGCATCAAACTTGTATCTACAAAATGTATTGTAGTAGAACCTTTCCTCCAACTCGACCAATCACACTATCCATCTGCACTATCGCTACATCTGGATTTTTATCTATGTATTCAAGATAATCATCATATGTTCTTCCATTTCTACATCCTCGGTCTACTTTATAATACTTTTCTTTTCTTCTTTTCCGAAATCTCACTTTTCTAGGTAAATCTAGATTTCGCACATCGAATAAGCCTTCATCAATGTAATTGTAGATTGTCTTTTCACATATCATTAGTTCATCCTTTTACTCAGGAAAATTTGATTCACGGAATGTCCTTTTTCTATCAAGGGGCTTATGATGTGATTCAGTCTCATAATTATTTTATCTGCGCATGTACACCGGGATGAGGCATTTCATCCTCTAGATAAAGAAATGAAAGCACTCTTTCCCGAAGGAAAAGTAACACCTCATATGTATGTGATTGCAATACCAAAGTCCATGATATAAAGAAGGATTGTAAGAGAATCTCCATAACAGAACTTTGGAAAGGACAATTCAGCTACCGTAAATTTCAAGACTATAAGCATAATGCGGTCGGCAAAGAGTAGGCTTTGACCGTTAAGAGAAGCATGATATGGCAAAGCCAAAAAGCATTTAGAAATAGAAGTATATAAACTAAAAGAAGCAGAAAAATCACTGAAGAAACCGGAAACAAAACCATTAAGAAAGAACTAGAGCTTACTGAACGGGTAAGAGATTTTAATTAATCCACAAACCATGTTAAACTATAAAAATCATATATAATTTCCGAGCCACTTGATTCTATCTTTTAAGTTCCAGTTTCTAGTTACGAACCCCACCCTCTCTATATAAACCGTCCTAAGCATGATTGTCCATTGTATATCGATTGTGAGGATATTCTGGAAAAAGAATATGTTTGATAATAAAATTAATGAATTTATTACCCGTTACATTTTTGAGATAAGTACTCAAAGTTACCTTATTAGATCTACTCAGATTGTTAATTTCAGATACTACTCCTTACAATTAAATAGACGAGAATATCAAAAGATCACTTCTATCTGCTGAAATTTATGTATACATATTTTCGAATAATTACTTTATTATATAAGAAGATGTATCGCTTCATAAGGATAATGCTGTAATAAATTACGAATTTTTGTATATTCTGATTGCATTTAGCTATTTTAAAATCTATAATACTAATCAGTTACAATTCTATTCATAGAGTATAAGTTAATAAAGGAGAAAGCAAATGATAGAAAAAGGATATCAAGAATGTTATATTGCATTTCTTGATTTATTAGGTTTTAAAAATCTGGTAAGTAATAATAAATTAGATGAAATCTTAGAAATTTATAAGGCGATTCAAAATGACAATATCGATTACTTAGTACTAAATAATGAGGAACTAACTGAAAGAGATGCTGTAAAAATGAAGATAATGTCAGATAGTATTTGCGTTTATGTAAACAAAAATTGTAAAAATGCCTTTTTGTCGATAGTAGCTTGGTGCGTTTACTTTCAAGCAAAATTACTTGAATGTAGTCAACCAATATTTCTTAGAGGTGCAATAACTTTAGGAAATATTTATGCTAAAGATGATATTACTTTTGGTACAGGGGTAATTAATGCATATCTTATGGAGGAGAAAGTTGCAAAAAATCCACGTATTATTTTTTCCAGACAGATTGTAAGTGAAGCTCTGATAAATATTGATATCAATGCTCAAATTGCTTTAAAGAGAATAATTTTTGAAGATAAGGATAAGTTGTGGAGTGTGAACTATTTAGGTTTCATTAAAGACCTAGGAAAGTTTACGCTATTAAGTAATCTAAAAGATTTTGTTGAAGATAAGTTAGCGAGTAATTCTATGGAATATTTTGATACAAGCATAAGAGATAAGTATCTCTATGTATTGGATCATATCAATAAATAAGTAATTATTTTTTAATTTTATTCTATACAAAACAGTACATATAATTGAAGATGTTACATTTTACTCTCTTTTTCTCTGAACTCCCACTTATAACAGTTGGGAGTTCTTATTAATGATTCTTTTTCATTATTGCTGACCTAATTTTCTATCAATTATTAACCATTTTGTTGGAGTATTTCATACAATCTGTTTTGAATATACGTACCCAATTTCAAATCTGTAGCACGTAAGTCCAATCTGGACTGAGCAAACATTGGTTGTGCTATAAAAATACTCTATAGCACTTTCAAGTGTTTCTCACAGTCAAATCTTCTACAACTATTGATTTTACTATGTTTTTCATCCGTAATAGTAATCCCAACCCCTATACCATCACATAGCCTTCGGTACTAAAAGCCGTCCCTAATGGGACTAATAGAGACATAGAACACTAATCATTCCTACGGAATAATTAACGTCTCTGTCGGGACTAGTATAGATATTATGCATTATTCTTCTATTATCACTTACATACTTAAGACAAGAAGGTTACATATGACTCATACCTTTACAAATTCACGAATGCTTACTGATGCTGATTACACTGCAATCAAAAATCATATCACTACTGGATTTGCAAAAGTGTTCATTACTGGTGTACTACTTGTTATTCTGATCGAGAATTTACACGTATTACTATCAGTGAATTCAAAAGCAATAAGACCGAACCATCACGAACATATTACTTTTTAACAGTCATCATCAATCCAAATCGTTATTGTTATGGTAATGGATTACATTCAACAAGTACTAATAACCTCACTTCTATATATCCACTCATCTATGCAACATTAACTGGTGAAAGTTTAAATGAAAACATATGGATTGAGGAACCTTTGATGCATGCAATACTGCCACCACTTAACAACCATGATGTTTTCAAGCTTATAAGAATGATTTTGATATTCCAGTGTTCTGCCATCCCAACAAATATCTGAGTTTATTCAAAATGGGATATCCTCTTGATAGTCGCAAACTAGAGCAAATAACTTTTGATGATTTCTAAGAATACTAAAGAATCAGAAGAAATTGATGAATTCATTGATTCCTGTGAAGAAGAAATTGATAAGCTACAGCAACCAAAACTGAAAACAGACAATTGTATCTAAAATCCAAATCAGTAACGCTTAACATCTTAACAAGTTATCAGAGCAACAAGCAAGAGGATTAGTTACTGCTGACACGGATGTTAATTCACTTAATTTTTACGTATTGAGGTGCAGATCAAAAAGTCAAAGCTGATCTCAATAAAGAATCGTCATGGATTAAACGACAGAGAATTTCTATCTATCGTTACACCAGAGATAGCGCGAGAAGTTTTAAAAGAGTATATGACTCTTCTTACAAGGACAGGTAATTACTTTACGCTCGATAACTTAGTAACCATCATTAATACAAGCGATAAGTTCAAACAATCAAAAAAAGATAAGCTAGTTCTAATAGTAGGAGCAACTAAGAAGTATCAAGGTATTGCTAATCTACTAAAAAATGTTGAAGATGGTTCACTTACTGAGTTTGAGCATTGTCTACTGTAAAGCAATACTTTGTTGCACACATCTGCACACATGATTATGGACAAGAAAAAAAGAGAAAACACAGATAATATCTAGGTTTTCTCCTCTAATTTGAGAAGCACGAGACGGGATTCGAACCCGCGACCCTCGCCTTGGCAAGGCGATACTCCACCACTGAGCCACTCGTGCATATTTATTTTTTTAGTTCGTTTCGAACAAGATATATAATACCGAATATTGTTTCATTTGTCAACACAATTTAGAAACTTTATTACATGTTATTTTTACCATTTTTTCAAAGTCTCAAATTTCTTTCTTTTCTTCTAGTAAAAATGTGCTATAATAAGGAAAATCATTGAATTTATATTTAGGAGGGTTAAGATGAAATTAGGCTTTATAGGATGTGGAAATATGGCTACTGCTATGATTACTGGAATGATCGCAAATCAGATTGTTTCTCCAGAGGATATTCTTGCATCCGATGCTTCATTAAAGGCACTAGAAACTGCAAGTTCCAAATTCGGTATCCATACTACTAGTAATAATGTAGAAGTAGCAACAAGTGTGGATGTCCTTGTACTTTCAATTAAGCCACAGTTTTTTGAGACAGTGATAAAGGAAATATCGGAACAAATTTCTAAATCAACATTGATTATTTCCATCGCAGCTGGACAGTCATTAAAGAAAATGGAAAGCTTATTTGAACGTACTTTAAAGCTCGTTCGTTGTATGCCAAATACACCTGCACTTGTTTCAGAAGGTATTACTGCAGTTTGCCCAAATGATGAGGTTACAGAAGAAGAAATGGAAACTGTTATGAAGTTATTAAGTTGCTTTGGAACTGCTGAACAAGTGCCAGAGCGGTTGATGGATGCAGTCGTAGCTGTAAGTGGAAGTTCACCTGCTTATGTTTTCATCCTAATTGAAGCTATGGCAGATGCTGCAGTTGCTGAAGGTATGCCTCGAGATAAGGCTTACAAATTTGCAGCACAGGCTGTTTTGGGTAGCGCAAAAATGGTACTTGAAACCGGAAAACATCCAGGCGAATTAAAGGATATGGTATGTTCTCCTGCTGGAACGACAATCGAAGCGGTTCGAGTTTTAGAGGAAAAAGGATTCCGTAGCGCAATCATAGAAGCTATGCATGCTTGTGCGGACAAATCAAGAAAATTATCTTAACTTAACATATCAAAACTAAAATTCTTACTTAGAAATTAATTATCTCAATCATATAATTTAATCACTCAATATTTAAAATAAAAGGGTTATTGCTAACTGCAATAGTCCTTTTTATGGTTACTCTTCTTTAACTTAACCTTTTTGATTCCTTTTCTTCCTTGTATTGACATGATAAATATTAGTATAAATGAGATACTATCTTAAGAAGATTGTAAAGGAGTCATTTAAAGTGAAAACATTAAAGGATTTATATAAAGTAGGCTGTGGACCAAGTAGTTCTCATACCATCGGTCCATCGACAGCAGCTCAGAAATTTCAAATTGCATATCCAGAAGCAAATTCATTTAAAGCAATCTTATATGATTCTCTCGCTAAAACAGGAAAAGGACATCGTACGGATCATGCTCTTAAGCTTGCGTTTGAACCACATCCGGTAGAAATTATCTTTGATACGGAAACGATCGATATTCCACACCCTAATACTCTCGATTTGTATGCCTATAAAGATGGCGTGGAATTGGATCATTGGCGTGTTCTAAGTGTTGGTGGAGGTACCATTCGAATCTTAGGTATGGAAGAGGCCGAATTACCTGATATCTATGATTTAAATTCCTACAATGATATTGCAGATTATTGCAGAAAACATAACATACGAATCTGGCAATACGTAGAACAAATTGAAGGACCTCAAATCTGGGATTATCTAACTGATGTATGGTTTATGATGAAGCGTTCGATTAATGATGGGCTCATTAATACTGGCATTCTTCCTGGTGGACTTAATTTAAAGAGAAAAGCAAATTATCTATATAATCAACGTCATATCGATGAGGCTCCAGAAACAAAGGAAACTCGTATTGTATGTTCCTATGCTTATGCAGTCATTGAAGAAAGCGCCGACAATGGTATTGTTGTAACTGCGCCAACTTGTGGTTCTTGTGGTATTGTGCCTGCTGTATTGCGATATATGCAAGAAAAGAAAGGATTTTCTGATGAACAAGTACTTCATGCTCTTGCAACTGCAGGTATTATTGGAAATCTTTTAAAAACAAATGCATCGATTAGTGGTGCAGAATGCGGTTGTCAGGCAGAAGTCGGAAGTGCTTGCTGTATGGCTTCTGCTGCTCTTGCAGAACTTTTTGAGATGAGCTTAGATCAGATCGAATGTGCCGCTGAAATAGCAATGGAACATCATCTTGGGCTATCTTGTGATCCAATTATGGGGCTAGTTCAAATTCCATGTATTGAGCGTAATGCTGTGGCTGCTATGCGTGCGATTCAATGTATGAATATCGCAAGTTTCTTGTCTCATACACGTAAAATATCATTTGATGCAGTTGTTCACACGATGTATGAAACTGGTCAAGATATGCCAAATCGCTATAAAGAGACGTCTGAAGGAGGTCTCGCCAAAATCTCAAGTTTTTGCTCCTAAGTGCCAAAAGTACTTTTCGATAATTTCATTCGTCATTTTGCACGTCAATAGACTTGCTAAAAATGGGATAACAAACATGATTTAGGGGCAACTGTTATGAAGTCGTCGGTACTTAGGGCCTGTTTTTTAGGCCCTTACGTACCGTTACGAACTTCATTCAAGCGAAAGCTTGTTGCGTATAAATTATGTTTGTCATCCCATGACCTAAGCATTTCCTTGTGCAAAATGACGCCAATTTGTCATCCCATGACCTATACATTTCCTTGTGCAAAATGACGCCAACCTTTCAACCTTTCCTCTAGTTATCGGTTGAGATAGTAAACCATAAAATTGAGATAAGCGGCAAACAAACACCAAATCAAATATGGTATTTGTAAATACGCAGCTAAAGGGTTAATCTCTTTAAAGGAGAGAATCATTTTTACAATTAAAATGATTAATGCAACTAGCCATACAAAGGAGAACAGATACCATCCGAACTGAAAAAAGAAAATACTCCAAAAGAAATTAAATCCCAATTGTACAAAATACAATCTCATTGCCTCTGCCTTTTTGCTGCTTTCGGAGTTGGAGATTAGATAAGCAGAGATTCCCATAAGTACATACAAGATCGTCCAAACAATTGGAAATACAACTGCCGGCGGGCTAAGTGCAGGCTTTACCAATTGCATATAAGTACTTCTCATTCCGTTTGCGAAGAGTGCTGATACCAATCCCACCGCCAGTGGGAAAAGGATAGAGATTAGTAAAGACTCTATTTTCTTAGTCTTCATACAGATCACCCCGATACATTTCTATTCACAAACAACTTGTATCATGCAAAAATCCAATGACTCTCCAAAAAATTACTTCACTCTTAATATGCGAACTGACTATGATACAGATTTGCATAAAAACCTTTTTGTTCTAGTAATTGCTCATGCGTTCCTTGTTCGATAATACTTCCATCCTTCATAACAAGTATTAAATCAGCATTTTGAATCGTAGATAATCGATGGGCAACGATAAAACTAGTTCTACCTTCCATAAGCTTCGTAAATGCACTCTGAATCCTAATCTCTGTTCGAGTATCAATTGAAGATGTTGCTTCGTCTAAGATTAACATTGGTGGCAAGCATAACATAACACGTGTAATACACAACAACTGCTTCTGTCCCTGCGATAACATCCCACCATCTTCTCCAATGATCGTATCATACCCCTTTGGGAGTCGGCGAATAAATGAATGTGAGTGCGCTGCTTTCGCTGCTGCCACCATCTCTTCCTCGGTAGCTTCTGGTTTTCCCATCAAGATATTTTCTCGAATCGTACCATTCTTTAACCAAGTTTCCTGCAATACCATACCATAGTTCGTTCGTAAACTCCTTCGTGTAAGCTTACGAAGATCATTGCCATCCACTTGGATACTGCCAGCATTTACGTCGTAAAATCGCATTAGCAGATTAATTAGCGTAGTTTTTCCACATCCTGTTGGTCCAACAATTGCAACATTTTGGCCTTGATTTACATGAAGGTTAAAGTTATCGATTAATTTTTTCTCAGGAACGTAACGAAACGATACATCGCTAAAATCAATCACACCATGAACGTCCTGTAACTCAATCGAATCCTCAGGTTCTGCAATCTGAGATGGTGTTTCAATCAATTCAAAGATTCGAGCCGCACAGGCAAGTGCATTCTGTAGTTCTGTAATAACGCCGGAGATTTCATTAAATGGCTTTGTATACTGATTCGCATAACTTAGAAAGCTAGACAGTAAACCTACCGTCATTCCACCACCAATCCCCATAAATGCTCCAATTAGCGCAACCAAAGCATACACGATATTATTAATAAATCGTGTCGAAGGGTTGGTAATCGAGGAGTAAAAAATAGCACGTAAGGAGCACTTTTGTAGACGTTCGTTGATTTCATCAAATCGCTTTAATGCTTCCTTTTCATATCCATATGCCTTTACCACCTTTTCATTGCCAATCATCTCATCGATAAAGCCTGTTTGCTCTGCTCGGGTTTCGGACTGTAACCGAAACATATTATACGTCCGTTGTGCTATGAATTTTGCAACAAACAAAGACAAAGGTGTAACCAATACAACAACTAATGTAATCTTGCCACTCATCGTTAACATAAAGATTAGGGTACCAACAATCGTCACAACACCAGTAAATAATTGCGTAAATCCCATAAGTAATCCATCCGCGAAGGTATCTACATCCGTAATGACACGACTTACGATTTCTCCATAAGAATGAGCATCAATATAACTTAAAGGCAATTCTTCAATTTTAATAAATGCTTCCTCACGGATATCACGTACTACCTGATAGGTTACTTTATTATTTATGGTGTTCATAATCCATTGAGCCAACGCCGTAATAGAAACTAAGGCAATAATCATAATGATAATATTACGAATCCTCACGAATTGGACTGCTCCATATACAATCCCATCAATCGCACGACCAACTAAAATTGGGATATATAACGAAAGTGCTACTGTGACTATGGCGAGCAGAATCGAAAGTATCATGTACCATGCGTACTTTTTAATATATTGCAATACTTTTCGTAACGTTTCCATTTGGGTGATATCTTTTTTATGCATGAGCAGTCACCCCCTTCTTTTGAAACTGTGAGTCATAAATCTCACGATATACCTCACATGAAGTTAGTAGAGAATCATGCGTTCCCATTCCTACAATCTTACCATCGTCCATTACGATAATCTGATCCGTGTATTGAATCGAAGAGGCACGCTGAGATACGATAAATACGGTCGGATGATAATCTAAGCTTCGGATTGCACTCCGAAGTTTTGCATCCGTTGCATAATCAAGTGCAGACGAGCTATCATCTAAAATCAAAATTTCTGGGCGTTTCACTAAGGCTCGAGCAATTGTCATACGTTGCTTTTGACCACCAGATAAGTTTTTACCAGCTTGTGTGATCTCTCCAGCCAAACCTCCCTTTGCCTCAACAACTTCTTCTGCCTGTGCGATTTTGATTGCCTCCATCATCTCTTCTTTCGTAGCATCTTGTTTTCCCCAACGCAGATTGCTTTCCACACTTCCTGTAAACATAACTGCTTTCTGCAAAACAATTCCGATTCTTTTACATAAATCATTCGCAGGATAATCTTTTACATTGATTCCATGAAGAAGTACCTCTCCCTTCGTCACATCATAAAATCTCGGAATCAGATGAACGAGAGAACTCTTGCCAGAACCAGTACCACCAATAATACCGACGGTTTGTCCTCGTTTTACCGTAAAACTAATATCCTCTAATGTCTCATCCCCGGCATTCTTATAAGTCAAACTGACATTTTTAAACGTAACAATATCTTCTCTTTGGTCTTGATACTCCTTTGGTAACGAAGTTTTATAATCCATGCTTGAAGTAATATCAAACACATCTGAGATTCGCTTCCCACAAGCAAGTGTTTTATTAAGTAATATAATCATATTCGCTAATTTAATAAGTTCGACTAAAATCTGAGACATATAGCTATATAGTGCTACGACCTGACCTTGTGTAAGGATTCCGGCATCAACCTGCAGGGCACCTACCCAGATCAATCGTACAATCGCCAAATTAATAATGACATAAGTCAATGGATTTAATAATGCTGAAATCCTACCTGCTCTTTTTTGCGCAGTCGTCAATGTCTCGTTACAATCGATAAACTCATTGATTTCTGCCTGCTCTTTTCCAAATGCACGAATGACACGAACACCAGTTAGATTCTCTCTTGTCTTTCCAAGAACTTTATCTAGCAACTGCTGAACTTTCTTTAGCATCGGGATGTTGAGTGCCATAATTGTGAATACCACAATCGACAAGCATACAATTGCAATTAGAAAAATCAACGAGGATCTTACATCAATCGTAAATGCCATAATCATTGCACCAAACACAACAAATGGAGAGCGCAAAAACAAACGAAGAAACATATTAACCCCATTTTGTGTTTGATTCACATCCCCAGTCATACGAGTAATCATCGTAGAAGTACCTAAAGTATCGATCTCAGTAAATGATAACCCTAGAATATGCTCAAATAACGAATGCCTTAATTTTGTAGCAAATCCCACTGCTGCCTTCGCACTAAAATACTGTGCAGTAATAGCAACAACTAATCCGACTGCGCCTAATCCCACTAAGATTGCGCACATTTGCAATATGTATGTTTTATCACTATTGGCAATTCCAGTATCAATAATAGCTGCTATAATGAGAGGAACCGTTAATTCGAAGGATGCTTCTAGCATCTTAAATAGGGGTGCAAGTACACATTCCTTCTTATACCCATTCAAATAGACTAGTAATCGTTTCATGGTAATCTCCTTTTTTCTATTGTAAATTCTATTTTCTAGAGTAACTTCTTTTTTCTATTGCAAATTCTTTTTTCTATAGTAACTTCTTTTTTCTATAGTAACATCTTTTTCTATAGTAACTTCTTTTTTATTGTAACTTCTTTTTTATTGTAACTTCCTTTTTCTATTGTAACTTCCTTTTTCTTATCTTATCATAAAGTTAAGTATATGAGTATTATGAATTTTGTATTGCTCTATATTAATTTCATATGAGGTTAGAAAGTTGTATGTAATTAACATATATGATTTTCAACTTTAACCTATAATTAACTTTTTTAACCAGATAATTAACAACTACTCAATGGTATTCTTGTTTCTGTTCTGTTAAGATAGTAATCAATGAAGGATCCTCATAATCGAATTCATAAGGAGATTTATTATGCCATTACAGACAATCATCAAAGAAAAGCGAAAAGAACTTGGTTTAACACAGGAACAGATAGCCGACTACCTTGGTGTATCTACTCCTGCTGTTAACAAGTGGGAAAACGGGATTACCTATCCTGATATTACACTGCTATCTCCATTAGCGCGTTTACTAAAGACAGACTTAAATACTCTTCTATGCTTTAAAGAAGAATTAACGAAGCAAGAAATTCAGCTGATTTCCAGTAATATTTATCTTAAAATCCAACAAGAAAGTTATGAATGTGGCTTTCGTTTGGCAAAAGAAAAAATTGATGAATATCCAAGTAGTGTTGAATTAATTCATAATCTTGCATTAATTCTAGATGGTGCTTTGATGCTCTTTCCAATGGAAGAAAAGGAAAAGAAGAAATATGAAAATGAGATTAATTCCTTATATGAGCGAATCAGCCAATGTGACAATGAAGAGCTTCGCAATAGTGTGAACTTTATGCTCGCCTCAAAGTACATTCAGAAAGAGGAGTTTGATAAAGCTCAGAAACTCATTGATTATTTACCAGAGCGAAGCGCTATGGATAAAAAACAATTAACTGCAAATCTTTTTGAAAAGCAAGGTAAGTTCGAAGAGGCGGAGGAAATCCATGAACGTCTACTGCTGTCCAAAGTAATAGAAATATGGAACCATTTACTTACACTAATCTCATTGGAATTAAAATTAGGTCAATTTCAAAATGCAACAAAGCTTGCAACTACTTGCAGTTCATTGGCTGGTCTATTTGAGTTCTCTGACTATTATAATCAAATCCCGCAGTTACAGATTGCAACTTATAACAAAGATATCGATTCTTGTATTATGATTTTAGAAGCTTTATTTGTTTCGATGCAAACCTCTTGGGACTTTACACAGTCCTCCTTTTATCGACACATTCAGTTGCAAGCTAGTAATACAAATAACATGGCTCTGATTATGCCTGCAGTAATCAATGAACTCGAAACCAATCCTGACTATGAATTTCTTCGTACGGACGAAAGATATCAGAGATTAATGGAAAAATATCAAGTAAAATAAGCCGATAGCAAGATGCCTTGCTAGTTATTGGCTTGCAATCTTTTCCTTGCCATAAAGTTAAAAGGTTCTGTTGCACTATGCGACAGAACCTTTTAACTTTATACACATAATGATTATGAATAGTAATAAGCCAAGCACTCTTTAGCTGTTTCTGAAATCATTTCAATATCTTCATTTACTTTTTCAAGTAAACTAATTCGTTTCAATTCATTTTTCAGCAATAGTTTGTTGGTAATTGTTAAATCAGGTATCACCAAATCAATAATCCAATACTGCCACATTATATCGTTGCCCTTTAAAACATCAAGGATATGTGTTATAGCAATATTTTGATGTAAAATAACTAATGGCAAAATATCTTTTGCAATCGGCCAATTATAATCCTGTAACCATTCTAATAAGTCCTTAATAATTGGTTGAATTTCTTTATCAGTTAAAAGGCTAAGTTTTTCTACTGTTGAGCTGTCAAATTTATCTTTTGGAATTAATGATTTTAAATAGTCCATCCAGACCCCCGAATATTATTTAATTTTTCAACTTGTAAATGTAAATAGTTATATTTATATTCATCTTATATTGTAATCTCTACTCGATTGCCATCTGGATCGGCAACTACACTCTCAAAATATCCATCTCCTGTATCTCTTGGTGCACTGTATAATTCAAATCCATCCTTTACAATTTGATTTGTAATTCGCAAAACTTCCTCTTTGCTGCCAACGGAAAACGCAATGTGACTCCAACCATTGACTTTGTCGATCACAGGTCGAAATTCTAATTCCGTATGTGTCATTAATTCCAATCGACCTCCAGAAGAATATGTAATAAAATAACTTGAGAATCCCTTTGCATTGGTATACTTCTGATTGCTTACTCCATGAAAGTACTTTGTGTAAAACTCTTTTGATTTCTCAAGATCTACTGCGTAAAGTGCAACATGTGTAATGTTAATATTCATTGTTCTCTCCTTACTATCATATTCCCCTCAATTTTCTTAAAAAAGCGCTTTGCATAAAAGATACTCTCGCCAAATTCTCTTGAGGGAATAAAAAAATGTACTACGGTTTATATTAAATTAGCACTTGTATTATGCATACATTATATAACATTAGTACTAAAATCACCAGTATATGATGTTTGTAATTAAATATGTAATCTTCAACACAGGAACAGATAGTCGACTATCTAAATTCAATTATTTTGTATGTAAAATGTAAAAAGCTTGACAACTGATTTCCATAATGCTATACTTCCAACTAATTCAAAACAAAAAAGGCTTTGACGAGGAATAGTAGGTATTAGTGATTTCACAGAGAGAAGATGGTTGGTGCGAATCTTCATTGAACTAATATTGAAGCAGCCTCTGAGCTGTGGACCGAACAGAGAATCTAAGTAGGCTTCAACGGAGTTCCCCCGTTAACATAGGAAGCAATATCGGAGAAATCCCGTATTGGCAGAGTGCAGAGAAATCTGAAATTAGGTGGTAACACGGACATGAAAGTTCGCCCTAAGTTGATATTATATCAGCTTAGGGCTTTTTGTTTTGGAGAAATGTCAGAAAGGAGAATGAAATATGACAGCAAATGAATTAAGAACAATGTACGTAAACTTTTTTAAAGAAAGGGGGCATAAGGAAATCGCGTCAGCGTCACTTCTCCCGGAGAATGACCCGACCGTGTTATTTACCACTGCAGGAATGCATCCATTGGTGCCATATTTACTGGGCGAGAAGCATCCAAGTGGAAAGAGGCTTACAGATATTCAAAAGTGTGTGAGAACAGAAGATATTGATGAAGTAGGAGATGACACGCATTGTACGTTCTTTGAGATGTTGGGAAATTGGTCTTTAGGAGATTATTTCAGACGGGAATCTATTTCCATGAGCTTTGAGTTCCTCACTAATTATCTTCTTATCCCTGTAGAGCGATTGGCTGTAACTGTGTTTAAAGGAGATGAATTGGTACCAGCTGATGTGGAAGCTGAAGAAATATGGAAGGCTTTAGGACTTACAAGTGATCAGATTTTTAGGTATGGAAGAGGGGATAATTGGTGGGGGCCGGCTGGACAGACAGGTCCATGCGGACCGGATACAGAAATCTTTTATGATATGGGAAAGCCTAAATGTGGTCCTAAGTGCGGACCATCATGCCATTGTGGAAAATATATTGAAATATGGAATAATGTTTTCATGCAGTTTAACAAAGAGGCAGATGGTAGTTTTACAGAGTTACAACAAAAAAATGTGGATACAGGAATGGGCTTGGAGCGTGTTCTTACTATTTTTAACGGTAAATCAAATGTGTATGAAACGGAGTTGTTTATACCGATTATGCAAAGCCTCGAAGAGATTCTTGAAAAGGAAGGAAAAGTTCTTTCGGAGCGAGACAAGAGAATTATTTGCGAACATACCAGAACTATCACATTTATTCTCGGTGATCCAATGAAGATTAGTCCATCTAATACAGAACAGGGATATATCTTAAGAAGATTGATCCGTAGAATAATTCGCTTGTTTAAGAAGGCTGACATTAATACAAATTATTTGTGTGAACTGTCAGCGGTGATTATTCAGCAATATAAAACGACCTATCCGGAGTTGGATGAAAACAATGAGTTTATCTTAGAGCAACTGCAAAAGGAGTATATATTGTTTTCAAAGACCTTAGATGATGGCTTGAAAAAGGCAAACAGATATCTTGATAATATCGAGCACGGTGAAGTTCTTAGTGGTGAGCTTGCATTTAAATTATATGATACCTATGGCTTCCCGATTGAATTCACATCAGAGCTTGCCTCAGAAAGAGGATATCAGGTAGATATGGATGGATTTCATAAGAAATTTGAGGAACATCAAAACAAATCCAGACAAGGGGCAGCTGGAAAGTTTGCAGGAGGTCTGGCTGACAATAATGAACAGACAGCCAGACTTCACACAGCAACACATTTATTGAACGGGGCACTAAGAAGGGTTCTTGGTGATGAGGTGTCCCAAAGAGGTAGTAATATCACTTCGGAGCGTTTACGATTCGATTTCTCTTTTGGGAGAAAGGTGACAAATGAGGAACTTGTGCAGATAGAAGCAATTGTAAATGAAGCTATTGGGCAGAGTATAGATGTAATTTTTGAAGAAATGACACCGGAGAAAGCATATGAAGAAGGAGCTATTGGCGTATTTTCAGATAAGTATAGAGAGATAGTAAAGGTATACACGATTCCCGGATATTCCAAAGAAATATGTGGCGGTCCTCATGCTAATAATACAGGAGAACTTGTATCTTTTAAAATCTTAAAAGAGGAAGCTTCTTCTGCCGGAGTTAGAAGAATTAAGGCTACGACAGAACCTTTTTACGATTAGACCCATCAAATCATATGGCATGACATACATAATTCAGAAGCATACTGTATGAAGTCGTCGGTACTTAGGGCCTGTGTTTTAGGCCCTTACGTACCGCTACGACTTCATTCAAGCGAAAGCGTGTTGCGAATGAATTATGTTTGTCATCCCATACTCATATCATCTCTGTGTGCAAAATGACGTCAGACTTCTTTCTTAAGTACTTTTGACACTTGAGAGCATTGATTAGTTGACTGCTTTTTCAATACGATTCAAGGTTCTTCTCATCAAAGTAATGGAGAAGATTGCGGCAACTGTCTCTGCAATTGGAAATGCGATCCACACACCGTTAGCGCCCATAAAGCGAGATAGAACATAAGCCAATGGAAGCAATAGCACAAATTGACGAGTTAATGAAACAACTAACGAATTTAGACCATAGCCAAGCGCTTCAAATGCGCCTGAATAAATGACACCAAACGTGGAAATAAGGAAACCACAACAGAATATTCTAAGGGCTGGAATACCGATTTCTAACATTGCTGCATCTGCATCAAATAATCTTAAAATCGGTCCCGGAATGAATAATAAGAGAATTGTTCCTATCGCCATAATCACAGCTGTAAATAATAAACTTACTCGCAGTGTTTTGCGTAAACGTCCCATTTCTCCTGCTCCATAATTATATCCAACAATTGGACGCATTCCTTGAATGATTCCTCCCGCTGGCATATAAATAAACGTTTGTAACTTATAGTAAATACCAAGCACTGCAACATGAACTTGAGAATAGGAAACTAATAAACCGTTTAGTATACTTACTAAGAGGGAAGGTAGAGCTAACATAATACTTGATGGAACCCCAACATTATATAGCTGTCGTATGATTTTCTTATCCATGGTAATACCTTTAAGATTGATACGAATCGGCAATTTTTTATGTTGATATTGATAAATAATAAGATAGAGAATAAAACCGCTAATTTGCCCAATCACAGTAGCAATTGCAGCACCATTTACTCCCATTGCTGGAACTCCAAAATAACCAAAGATAAAAATCGGGTCTAAGATAATATTAATAATTGCACTGATTGCAAGAACAGCCATCGTAATTGTCATCTCGCCAAGTGCTTGAAATATCTTTTCATAGCAAACCTGCATGATGAAACCGAAGGAAAAGCATAACACAATTTTACCATACCCAGTACCCATCTCAATTACATCAGGATTATCTGTAAACATACTTAAGAATGGTTTTGTGACAAAAAGACCAATGATAACAAAGATTGCAGAATGCACCATACTTAAAATAACACCAAGTGATGCCGCATGACTTGCCCTCTTCGTATCCTGACTTCCTAAACTAATCGAGATACAAGAACTAACACCAACACCAAAACCAACTGCAACTGCTAATACTAAGTTTTGCAATGGATATACAAGTGATACTGCAGTTAATGCATCATTACCGAGTTTTGCAACAAAGATACTATCAACAATGTTATAAAGTGCTTGAATTAACATGGATAACATCATTGGTATTGCCATCGAAACCAAAAGAGAGAAAATAGGTTTGTTTTTCATTTGTTCTTGTTTTGAATTCATAAAATAACTCCCGTCTAAACCATATTGCTGTTTATAAGAACCCTTTTGATAGTATGGCAGAATCAAGTCTTTCGCATACAAAAACTCGAGCCCGCTACGAACTTCATTCAAGCGAGAGCGTGTTGCGAATGAATTATGTTTGTCATCCCATATTCACGACATCTCTCTGTGCAAAATGACGTCCGTATCCTATCACATAAAAAAGCTATACATCCGCCTGTTTGTATCAGAAACAAGAAAATATATAGCTCCTATAAGCAACAATATTTTATTTTTATTACTAAATGATCCTCCATAAAACATATTGGACGATCCACTCATTTTACTAATCAAAAATGAGAACCGTCGGATATGTTAACATAGAACAAATCAGAATGCAAGAAAAAACAATCACAGAATTTTTCTCATTAATTCACGCATTTCTGTAATATTTACATAGAGATATTTATTCCATGGCAATCTTTGTCTTTAAAAGCTGCAATTCTTCTAAATAGATACAGTGTGGAATTAAATTTTTCTCCACCTTGTCCATACATTCTTCAAAGTTCATCCATTGAACTTCTTCAACCTCACTCTCTTGAAGTTGAAAATCTTCTGCCTCCATGTCTTTCCACAGTAAATAAACATTACTCACTTGGTTATCAAAAAAAAGTTTTCCATAAAATTGCTCTTTAAATTGAAATCTTCGCTGTCCACAAAAAATCAACTCTTCTGGTAATACATCAATCCCAAGCTCTTCTTTCAGTTCACGAATGGCGGAAGGTACAAAATCGATTCCAGCTGGAATGTGACCAGCGCTTGAAATATCATAACAGCCAGGATATGAGTCTTTATCCTTGCATCTCTTTTGTAGTAAAACCTGTATCTCATCATTTTTCTTTCGGAACAACCATACATGAGAAGTTCTATGGAGAAGCCCCTTCTCATGAGCAATGGTACGTTCAATTTGTTCTCCTGTTGGTTCGCCCGTTTCACTTACGATGTCTAAATATTCCATTCTATTCCCCCGAAACTTTTTAGTTTTTCTTGTTAATATCGATTAATACGTTCGCTGTTGTGTTAGGAAAATGCACTTGAATCGTAAGTACTTTGGACTGAAGAGAAGCACTTACGTTTCCCCCCATTTGCTCCGTTAAGTGCTTTACAATGGAAAGTCCTAACCCTGTAGATTTTCTCGCACTGTCTCCTACATAGAAGCGGTCAAAGAGCCGCTTTACATCCGGCATTTCTTCTGAGTTAACTATATTTGAAAACTCCATAACTATGTCATGATCCTTCTTAAACTGAACACGAATTTCTTCTTTTGCATGTGCGATACAATTGCGAATCAAGTTCTGTACAATTCGAATCGTCATCTCACGATCTGCTGTCACAATGACTGGACACTCCTCCATAGTCAACTTAAGTCCTTTTTCTTCTAGCATTGGAACTGCAGTAGCGAAACATTCTGCCACCAAATTCGTTAGGTTCAATTGTACCATAGTTACTTGTGGTTTTGCATCTAATAAGTACGCATATTCAAAAAAATGCTCAATTAAATTTCCTAATTCCCCAATATGCTTTTCTACTACCTCTACCTTTTCTCTCTGATCCTTCGATAATTCGTTTTTGTGCAATAGCTGAACATAGCCTTTAATTGCAGTGAGTGGAGTTCGTAAATCATGAGAAATATTCGCAATCATTTTCTTTAAATCCTCTTCTTCAGAAACGACTTTAAGGCGGAGAGTTTCTTCCGCCTTTAAACATTTATTAATATTTTCAATTAATTGATTCAGTTCTTTATCAAACAAATCAATACTTATAATTTGATTCGTTTGATTGCAAAGCCTCTTATCTAGCAATCGATTCACATTTCGTAATTGCATCCTCATAAAGATGGCATATGCAAATAAGATAAGTATGAAAATAATTAAAATAACAATAACGAAGATTATCATATGCCACCTCTCACGATTTATTTTATCTCTGATATATTTTATCTCTGATATATTTTATCTCTGGTTTATATTATCTCTACTTATTTTATCTCTGATTTTTTAAATCCAACATATGTGATTACACGCATGATATTAATAAATACCAAACTAGAAATAACGTATTTAATCAAAGTTCCAGTACTCATATCCATCGTAAGTACGGCTTTTCCATATGGAAGAAGCTCAACAACATCAGCCAAAGCAGAAATCTTTGCAACCATTACCATGAAAAAATCGACAACAAAAAGAAAAACAACACCGATTACGGTTACTACAACCGACTTTCTTACCTTAAATGCAATTGGAATGCAAATACTAAGTCGCGCAACATGTAAAACAATACTTACAAGGAGAACCAAAATTGCTTTCCCTATATTATCACCAGTGATACTGAATCCTTGCGGATTTGACATTAACATTGTATAGGTTGAGAAATTAAAGTTCGGTGAAAAAGAACCCTGTGCTAAAAATCCAATGAATCCTACAAGAGCATATGGAAGAACTAAGATACTGATGACAAGACAATAGATAATAACTTTGCTTGTAACAATTGCTTTTCTACCACGTGAAATCTCATCGTGTATATTCTTATTATCAAAATCGCTACAGATGATATTACCTGCGATCAAACTTCCGATGACAGAGATAATGAAGGCATCAGTTAAACCTGAAGCCGTATCTGCTGTTACATCAAGTTTTCCTAAAGCTACTCCATTCGACAATACTGCCAAAATAACTGCACATAGTGTTGTTACCAAAAGACTTACTTTAAATGTCATAGATTTACGTAATTCATATAGCTTCGCATGCATGAGATTAATCATTTTGGTCGCCTCCAATCACAGATAAATAGTACTTTTCAAGGGTATCACCTTCTACAGAAAATTTAGTTGGAATGACTCCATTCTCATAAATTGTCTGCATTACCATTTTTCGTTCATCCAAGTATTGAAAAAGCTGTACACAATGATTGCGCATCACCTTATATTCCTTGGTATGGAGTTTACTTTCAATGATTTGCACAAGTTTATCTGGTTCATCGCATTCAATCAATAAATGATGTTTACAACGTTCCTCCAATTCCTCATGCGTTAGCACCTGCTTAATCTCACCCTGATCAATAATAATATAATCAGTTGCGGTTTGATATAATTCTGGTAAATTATGACTCGATATTAATACTGTAATATGGTGTTTCTCACATACCTCTCGAATTAAGTTACGAACTTCAACAACTCCAATCGGGTCCAAACCATTCACCGGTTCATCCAAAATCAATAATTCTGGATTTCCAATTAACGAGATTGCAATTCCAAGACGTTGTTTCATTCCTAATGAAAAATCTTTTACCTTTTTCTTCTTTACATCTTGTAGTCCAACAGTTTCCAATAATTCATCATCAAGAGTACTACTTGGTATTCCTCTCATAATACGATGTAATGTTAAATTCTCTTTTGCTGTCATTGCTCCATTCATACTTGGATATTCGATAAGACACCCAATGCGTTTCAACTCTTCACAAAATTCCTTATCATTATTAGAACCAAACAATTGGATTTTCCCATCGGTTGGAAAGCCTAATCCAGCAATCATCCTCATCAAAGTTGTTTTTCCAGCACCATTTTTACCAATAAGACCATATATTTTCCCAGCTTCCAATTGAAGATTTACATTATGCAAAGCTTTAAAATTGCGAAACTGTTTTGTTACATTACTTACATTTACAACCAGTTGACTCATGATGTTCCTCTCCTTTTCTCTTTGTTTAAGATAAGTATAATAGGAAAAGGTTTAGAAAAGGTTAAGACCATTCGAGTAATTGATAAGATTTTGTAAAACGAGTTCCTATACTTTTTACGATATCTTCGTATCTTTTGTCAGTCGATATCCAAGCCCCCATACAGTTTCAATATATTCCTCCTCTGGGTCAGCCTTTTTTAGCTTTGTCCTTAAATTACTCAGATGTGTTTTAACAGTATTATCATCGCCGAAGTACTCTTCTCCCCAGATCATCTCATAAAGATTTGCTTTCGTAAAAACTTTGTTCTTATTTTTTACCATTGCTTCTAGAATCGAATACTCTTTAGCAGTAAAGTCAATCTCTTGTCCATTTACTATGATACGCTTTGTTTGCTCTTCTAGAATCAGGTTTCGATGCTGATACGTTTTTGTTTTCTCCTCAATTACTTTGGTTCTACGTAGATTTGCTTCTACTCTTGCTACGACCTCTTCTAAATCAAAAGGTTTCGTAATGTAATCATCAGCACCTAACTTTAATAAGTCTATCTTTGTTCCAACCATATCTTTTGCAGAAATTACAATGACTGGAACATTAGAATAGGAACGTAGCTCCTTTAGTATCTGATCACCGCTTTTATAAGGAAGCATCAAATCAAGTAATACAAGCTCATATTGATGTTGCTTTAATTCCTTACTCCCATCAATACCAGAATAAACAGACTTTGTCTCATATCCTGCATCCGATAAAGCCTCTGATAGCATGTGGTTAACATCTATGTTATCTTCTATAATTAAGATCATTATAATTCACCAGCCTTGCTTTCGTATTTTCTTAAATTATAACATAAATTAAATAAAAAAGTATTTTATGTACATAATATCTTCCTCCTTTTTGGATGCTTTTTTTACATACGAGGAAATTCAGAGGAATTTCCTAATATAAAAAAAAAGAACTGTTTGGTAACATACCAACCAGTTCCTTTTTAAGTTTTCTTTAAATTACAAACACTTAATATACTTAAGCAACATTAACGTTAACTGCTTGTACTCCACGATTTCCCTGGATAGTATCAAAAGTTACCTTCTGACCTTCTTCCAAAGTTTTGAAGCCGTCACTAACAATACCTGAAAAGTGAACGAATACATCTTCGTTAGTTGCGCTGTTTGTGATAAAACCGAAACCTTTTTGACCATTAAACCATTTAACTGTACCTTTATTCATGAAAAGATACCTCCATAATATAATAATTATATATCGGTGATAAAAAAAAATCACATATTTTTGTAAATCATAATTTGCTAATCATGACTTACAAAAATATGTGAATCAAATTAATCATCTCAATATAGGTACAGTATACATGAGAATAGATTATTTGTCAAGCGTATATTTGCAATATTAAAAAAAATCCAAAATAGAGTGTAATAGAAAGTTCTTCGCACCTTCCATTACATAAAAATAACGCCAAAAGGAAGACTCTATCATGCACACAAGCGCGATAGGAAGAAGTCGCTTCCAACCGCGCTTGGTGCGAGTGTTTTGCAAGCAAAACACGTTTTTATTTAATTATTAACGAAACAAGATGATTACTGAATATCTGCATACATAAAGTGCCAGTAACCATATGGGGAATGCCAAGCACCTGTAATCTTAGAACTCTGTAACCAGAAATCGTTATAGTAAGCCAATGGAATACATCCTGCTTCATTCATTAATGCATCTTCTGCTGCATGTAATGCTTGTGAACGAACTGCAGGATCTTGAGATGTACGAGAAGTATCCATAGCAGCATCGAATGCGGCGCTATTAAACTTACCATCATTATTACCATTTGAACTATATAAAATATCTAACATGTTGGATGGATCGTTATAATCTCCTACCCAACCGTTTCTTGCTACATCGAAATCACCGCCACGACGCATTGGTGTAAAACTTGCCCACTCAACAATATTTACTTCAAGAGTTACGCCGATTTCAGCCCATGCCTGTTGTAAGTATTCAGCTACAACTTTATGGTAACCAGAATCATTGGTTGTATATGTAATTGTTGGGAAACCTTCTCCATTAGGATATCCAGCTTCTGCCAATAATGCCTTAGCTCCTTCAATATCAGCTGTAGTACTTAAGTAAGGTTTACCACCATTTGCATTATCGCTGAAGAATTTTCCATCTGTATCAAGCCAGCCAGCTCCCATAAAGTTTGTAGCTGGTGAATATGTGCCCTGCATTAATGTATTTGCTACATACTCACGATCGATTGCTAAGCTTAATGCTTTACGAACTGTAGGATTAGTGAAAGGCTCTCTCTGGCAGTTTAATGACACATAGTATGTACCAATAATCTGCTCAATATGGAATTCAGAATTGCCTTCAAGACTTGGAATTTCTTCTGTTGGAACATCCTTAATCATTAAAACTTCGCCTGTCTTATAAGCACTATAAGCAGCATTCGCATCTTCCATAAGAACCCATTTAATCTTATCTAATTTAATCGCATCTTTGTTCCAGTAGTTTTCATTCTTACTCATCATAATATGAGAACCAGGTACCCATTCTGTAACTTTGAATGGACCATTACTTATATAAGTTTCTGGTTTTGTTGCCCATGCATCACCATTCTTTTCAATTGTAGCTTTCTGAACAGGACTTAATGTTGCAAACGCTACAATACTTTCAAAATATGGACAATAGGATGAAAGTTCAACTACAAATGTCTTGTCATCAGGAGCAGATACTGCTAATGCATCTACGTTACCTGCACTTGCTTCCTCATAACCTTTTACCATAGATAATACGGTTTCAGCATAAGGTGCAGCTGTATTAGGATCACATACACGTTTCCAGCTGTATACAAAATCACTAGCTGTTAATGGAGTACCATCGGACCATTTTAATCCATCACGTAAATGGAATGTCCAAGTTAACTTATCTTCAGAAACATCATAAGATTCTGCTGTACCTGGAACAATTTTGTTGTCTTTATCAATGATTAAAAGACACTCATAGGAATGTAAAATCATGTTACCACCATCAACCGCACTATTCAGTGCTGGATCGATCGTCTCTGGGTTTGGTCCAACTTGTACTGCAAGTACTTTCTCATCGGAACCTGCTTTTTTGCCACAACCTGCGAATGCCAATACATTCAATACCATGACAGCAACAAGCAATAACGTTATTTTCTTTTTCATAAATTTCCTCCTCTTAATATTTTATATCAATAATTTAATGCGATAAAGTTGAAATACCAATCATAACTCCGAAAGAGGTATGATGATTAATAGCCATAAATTATAGCATTAAATTACTAATAACAACAAAAAAACAATGACAATAACCTTACTAATTTACCTTATCTAAATGATGGCAAGCTGCAAAGTGTCCTTTTGACACTTCCTGCCACTCAGGCACTTCATTGGCACATCGCTCATCAGCATATGGACATCTTGTACGGAAGGTACATCCGGATGGTGGATTCATCGGACTTGGTACATCACCACTTAACACAATTCTCTTACTTTTTCTTGCAACCTTTGGGTCTGCAATTGGGATTGCTGAAATCAAACTCTTTGTATACGGATGTACGCTATGAAATGTCAATTCATAACTATCTGCCAACTCAACAAGTCTACCAAGATACATAACACCAATACGATTGGATATATGTTTTACTACAGAAAGGTCATGTGCGATAAACAGATACGTTAAGCCCATTTGAGCTTGTAAATCTTCAAACATATTGACAACCTGTGCTTGAATGGAAACATCCAAGGCTGAGATTGGTTCATCACAGACGATAAATTCTGGATTAACAGCCAAAGCTCTAGCAATTCCTACTCTCTGTCTTTGACCACCGGAAAACTCATGTGGATAACGATTCGCATGTTCTGTATTTAAGCCAACTTTTCTTAGCATCTCTGTTATCATGTCATATCGCTCTTGCTTCGAAGATGCCAATTTATGAATATCAATTGCTTCCCCTACGATATCACTAACTGTCATTCGGGGGTCTAGACTTGCATATGGATCTTGAAAAACGATTTGCATCTTACGACGGTATGGTAGCATATCTACCTTAACTTTATTCTCATAATCAAAGATAACGTTTCCATCATATACAATTTTTCCACCAGTAGGCTCATGAAGTCGTAAAATCGATCTTCCTGTTGTTGTTTTACCACAACCACTCTCTCCAACTAAGCCCAATGTTTCTCCTTTATTAATATAAAAGGAGACATCATCAACAGCTTTTACGAATCGTTTGTTTTTACCAAAGCCACCTACTGGAAAGTACTGCTTTAAGTGTTCTACTTGCAATAATTTATTATCCATACTATTGCTCCTCCTCGTAATTGCTCTTTTGATTCATAAAACACAGAGCATAATGTGTCTCACCAAAATTAGTTACAGGAGGCATCTCACGTAAACAAATCTTCATACAATTTTTACAACGAGGTGCAAACGGACAACCCTTTGGAGGATTTAGTAAATCCACTGGTGTTCCCTCTATTGGAACGAGTCGTTCATGTTCTTTTGCATCTAGTCTTGGAATACTCTTAAGTAAGCCTTTTGTATATTCATGTTTTGGATGATAGAAAATTTCTTCTGTAGTGCCATACTCTATGATTCTACCCGCATACATAACTGCAATCTTCTCACACATATTTGCAACGATACCCAAATCATGAGTAATCATAATAATAGCCATACCAAGTTTATTCTTTAATTGCATCATGAGTTCAAGAATCTGAGCCTGAATCGTAACATCGAGCGCAGTCGTTGGTTCATCCGCTATTAATAACTTTGGTTTACAAGCTAAAGCGATTGCAATCATAACACGCTGTCTCATACCACCGGATAATTCATGTGGATACTGTTTTAGACGGCGTTCCGGTTCATTAATTCCTACTAACTTAAGTAATTCAATTGCTTGTGCCTGAGCCTCTTTTGCGTCGGCATTCGTATGTAAAAGGATAACTTCACGGATCTGATTCCCAATCGTATATACAGGATTTAGACTTGTCATCGGATCCTGAAAGATAATCGAAATATCATTTCCTCTTAACTTTAACATTTCCTTTTCAGATAATTCATCAATTCTATGATCATCAAATACAATACTTCCACCAATTAGTCTACCTGGATAAGCTGTTAATCCGATTAAACTATATGCTGTAACTGATTTTCCAGAACCACTTTCTCCAACAATTCCAAGTACTTCTCCTTCTGCCAAATGAATGGATACGTCATTAAGCGCTTTTATCTCCCCAGCAGGAGTGAAGAAAGAAAGACGTTCATTTTTAATATCTACAAGTGTTTTAGCCATAGTCTCTCCTTTCTATGATTTCAGTTTAGGGTCAAATGCATCACGTAATCCATCGCCTAGTAAGTTAAAGCTTAAGATAATTAAGCTGATTAATAAAGCAGGTATAAACAATAAATACGGATATGTATTCAAACCATTAATTGCATCACTAGCAAGACTACCTAATGAAGGTAGTGGTACTGCTACACCAAGACCAAGGAAACTTAAGAAACTCTCTGTAAATATAGAAGATGGAATCTGTAAGGTAGTTGTTACAATTAAAGTACCAATACAGTTCGTAAGTAAATGCTTTTTAATAATACGAGAATTTTTTGCACCTAATGCTTTTGCTGCTGTTACATATTCACTTTGCTTTAGCATAAGAATCTGACTTCGAACCATACGTGCCATACCAACCCAGTATAATAATGCGAAAACAATAAATATACTAATTAAGTTTGTTCCTACAATCTGAATCCATCCAAAGCCAGGAACCTGTGTCAGATTATTCAATGGCTCTTTTAATGCGAACGATAGCAATACAATTAAAAGAACGTCGGGAACGGTATATATAATATCAACAATACGCATCATGATTAGGTCGACCCATCCGCCAAAGAAAGCTGCAATAGAGCCATAAACAGAACCAATAATTAAGATAATTGCCGTTGCAATTAATCCAACTAATAAGGAAATTCGACTTCCCATCATTACTCGTATCGCATAATCACGACCTAGCTTATCTGTTCCAAGAATATGTGGAAAAACATCTTCCCCATTATCGATTCTCTCTTGCTCTTGCGCAGAGTAAGTCATTGGTTTTAAATTTTCAGATCCCTTCATCTGTGTCTTATAGTCATAAGGATAAAATGAAGGTACAATAAATGAAAAAATCATTACAATTACGATTATAACTAAACTAACCATAGCGACTTTGTTTTTTCGTAAGCGTCGAGCTCCATCTCTCCAAAAGCTAACACTTTCACGCATGATAACAAGACTTTCTTTTTCTTCATCTGTCGCCAAAACAAAATCTTCAGGTTTATACTTTGATTGAAAACTTAGCAGATTTTTATCCATCCTGTCCTATCCCTTCTGTTTAAACTAATTTAATTCGTGGATCTACAATCTTATAGATAATATCCACAATCAAATTTAATACAACCATTAAAGTTGCTAAAAAGATTGTTGTTCCCATAATAACGGTATAGTCACGACTAGTAATTGATTTAATAAATTCTCCGCCAAGTCCAGGAATTGTAAATATCTTTTCTACAACAAAACTTCCTGTCAATGTGTATGCCATCATTGGTCCAATATATGTAATAACAGGTAAAAGTGCATTACGAAGTGCATGCTTAAATAAACTTACAAACTGTGAGATACCCTTTGCTCTAGCGGTACGCATATAATCCTGACCAAGTACGTCCAACATAGAAGATCTCATTAATCTCATGATATATGCCGTTGGGTAAAAGGATAATGATATCACTGGCATAATATAATGTTTCCAAGACGTTAGACCAAACGTTGGAAACCAACCCAGATTAACACCCAAGAAATACATCAGTAAGGTACAGATTACAAAGCTCGGGACAGCAATTCCACAAGTGGCTAATACACTAATTGCACTATCCAGTGCTTTCCCTCGATTGAGTGCAGCAATACACCCCAATGGAATACCAATCAGGAGAGATACGATAATGGATACCCCACCTAGTTTTGCAGATACAGGGAATCTGGTAGTTATAATGGACATTACCGAACGTCCTCTTTGTTTTAAGCTCATTCCTAAATCACCTTGGAATGCGTCTTTGACATAAGTTATGTACTGTTGAAATAACGGCTTATCCATTCCATACTTTGCTTCTAAGGCAGCCTGTGCTTCTGCGCTAATTGCCTTTTCAGCCATAAATGGTCCACCTGGTACCATGTTCATTAAGAAAAATGTAATTGTTAATACTGTAAAAATCGTGATAATTGCCAAACCAATACGCTTTAATATGTACTTTATCATTCATCCTTCTCCTTACCTCAGAATAACTTTCAATTATAACCATTATAACTCAGCGTCATGTCTTGTCAAGCCAAATCTTGTGAAATTGACCATATTTTATAACAACTCTATACAATTCATGTAATTTTTTCTCGTTTTAACACAATATCAGCCTTCTTTATGGGTATTCTTGTTATATAATAGGAAATTAAGGGATTTTTATTAATAAAAAAAAAGTTCTGTAGCATAATGTAACGGCCCTCGCAACTTTATTAGCGTTTGTGATTTCACCTCCTATCCCGAAGAAAGAGTACACATGTATATTTTCGAAGGCCTTACAAGTCCCACACGCTCTTTTTGGGCTTGTTTCCATCGCGCGCCGTAGAAAATGTACATATGGGATAGCAAAAAATCACAAACGCCTAGCAAACAAACGGGGTTGTTACATTATGCAACAACCCCCTTTGATTCCTTCAGCCTATCGTACGACAGCCTCAAATTTTAACTCATATGAATGGGTAGCACCCATTTACCTGATTTTATTTACCTATTGCTGCATTCTTAGCATCCACCTGAATTTGCCACTTAGCTGTATCAAATGCATATAACGTTGCATAATCAAAGCCCTCCATTTGCTCTGTCATTTCATCCCATAAGGAATCAAACTCTGCATCGTCTTTTGCGAAAACCATCTTCCAAGAGTAATCGGTAAAAGCATCATAACATTGACTACGAATAACCGAAATATCAGAAGTATCGCTTGGAAGTGTTACACTTACATTTGGACTTACAAATAACTTATTATTCTTCTTCATCCAGTCAACAGGCTCTGTAGCATTGAATTTAGTCTGCCATGCTTTCTTCATCTCAGTCATAGTTGCTTCTTTATAAGTTGACCAGTATTTCACATCGTATTGCTCGTTTGTGATTGGATTTACGCTTGTTGAATCAATAATCCATTGGTTAATTGCATTAAAACCGTCTTTATAGCCACCACCACCATATTCTTCTGGAACTGGTAGGTTATTCATCAATGCTCCATCATTTAACACATAGTATTTCCCATCGCGTACTTCATAGTTGAAGCCCTCGAGTCCATTATGTTGAATCATTGCGCCCTCTGGAGATGCATACCAGTCAAGGAAATCCATAATTCTCTTATATTTCTTCTCATCTACGCCAGAACCAATACCAATGATACGTCCACTACCATAATAAGTATCAGAATCAGCATAATAAGTCTGATCATTTACTGGAGTAAAGATAAATCCTGTACCATCAGTTAAGCGATCCGTCGTATTCCAGAATCCAACTTCCCAGCTATACCATAACAGATATACTCTACCTGCACTGATTTTTGCACAAACAGAATCCCAATTTTGTGTTCCGGAATCTGGGTCTACAATTCCCTTTAAATATGCTTTATTTAAGAACTTAAGCATCTTATAATAACTACCACTCTTATCCGTTGCAGGGATAAATGTTCCATCTGGTTTTAAGATTGCAGAATCTTTCAACTTTTCTCCATACCATGTTGTTAATTGTACAACATTCGCGATACCCATCATATCATCGCCATTATCCCAGTCAGGCCATAGAGACAATGCATAGGCAGGATCTCCATCTGCATTCGTTGGATGATTTTCCTGAATTTTAGCGAGAACATCAATCAAACCATCGAGGTCAGCAATATCTGGAGAACCCAATTCACTATATTGATCCCAACGTAGCATCGGACTTGAATAGATAACATCCTGTGAATAAGAAGTAGGGGATGAATTCGTCATCTGAACTGGAATACCATAAGTAAGTTTGCTGTCATTGCCTGGAATTCCATTATTATAAACATCAATTTGTTCTTTAAAATTCATTAGATTTGGGTAATCTCCAATTGAATCTGTTATGTCACGCACTAAATTGTTCGCAACACAGTCTGCAAAATCAGAACGTTCCAGTAGAACAATGTCCCCAAGGTTTCCTGCACTCGTACGTGTTTGGTAAATTGCATCCCCTGCTACCTGAGGTGATACGATATTCAACACGATATTGAATTTGTCTTTTAATATTTTTGCAAACCAACCGATTTGGTCGCCTTCGTAATTTGCAGCAACATCATATACTTCGATTGTCATTTCTTCGTCATAATTTGGTTCTTCCGTGGTTGACGTATCAGGAGTTATCTCAGGTGCTTGTGTAGCCTTATCCTCTGTAGCTATCTCTGTTGTAGGTTGTTGTGTTGGATCTAGAGCTGGTGTTGATTCTTTTTTCTTACATCCACTCAACAAACCTATCATACAGATGACCATTAGAATTGATACAACCTTTTTGAATCTCATGTACTACCTCCTCTTAGATATACGTTCTATAATCAACAACAAAAGATGAACTTTTGTCATTCATTATCCCTTCACAGCTCCAATCATGATTCCCTTTTGGAAAAATCTTTGGAAGAATGGATATACCAGAATAATCGGAGTCACAACCACAATTGTAACTGTCATTCGAATTGATGTAGCTGTTTGAGTAGTTGCTAATGTTGCTGCCAAACTTGACGATGTCGATGTACTATTGATTAACGCTTTCAAAGAACTTGCTTTATTAATATATTGATATAGCGTAAATTGTAGAGTATATAGTTTACTATCCGTAACCAAAAGTAACGTATCTTGGAACGAGTTCCATTGTGCTACAGCAGTAAAAATTGCTACCGTCGCAAGAATCGGTTTTATTATTGGTAGAATGATATGTAAGAATATCCTAATTGTCCCTGCACCATCAATTTCACCAGCATCCTGTAACTCCTTTGGTAAAGATTCAATAAACGTCTTACATAGCACAATATAAAAAGGAGCAACGGCAACCGGTAGAATATAACCCCAAAAGTTATTCGTTAAATGAAGATTTTTCATTGTGATATACCACGGTATTATTCCAGCATTAAAATACATCGTTGCTACGACAAACCGATACCAAAATTTACGTTTCCACAAAGTCTCTCTAGTAAACATATATCCGAGAAAAGCTGCAACTATAACCGTAAGTATTGTTCCAAGAACAGTTCTCTCAATCGATACCTTAAAGGCTGAAAATAAAGAAGGTATCTTTAATACGTCCACATAATTTTTAAAATGCAATCCAATCGGCCAAAGAATGACCTTTCCCCGTTCACTTAAATTGTTCGCACTAATTGAATTGATAAAAATATAGTAAAATGGGTAAATACAAACAAAAGCAAAGATCGAGTAGATAAAATATGTAATGATTGTTATGATTCGATCCGATTTGCTAACCTTCATCTTATGTGGTTTGCTTTTGCGACTCATTCTTATTACCCCCTTACCTATTGGAATTATTTTAGATAAATCCTTCTCCACGAACTATCTTTGATACTTTATTTGTTATACAAAGCAACATGATACTTACAACACTTTTAAAAATACTGATTGCTGTTGATAATGAATATCCTCCGCTACCCATAGCGAGATTATAAACGTACAAATCCAGAACCTGAATATATTCTTTATTGAAGGAATTTTGAAATACATAAAACTGCTCAAAGCCATTAGATAAAAAGTTTGCAAGATTTAGCATTACGATGACGAAATAAGTTGGAAGAATGGAAGGAATCGTAATATGCCAAATGACTTTCATTCTGGATGCACCATCTACTCTGGCAGCTTCGTTCATCTCCTCATCAATTCCACTAATGGCTGCAATATACATAATGGCAGCCCATCCGGCATTTTTCCAGGTCAACCATAACCACATTTTGAACCAGACATGAGAGGATGATTGAAGAAAGAGCTGTGGTTTATCAATAATATCTAAACGTAAAAGTACTTGATTGACTACACCAGTACTATTAAAAACACAAAATGCGATAGAAAAAACTAGTACCCAACTAATAAAGTTTGGTAATGTAGTTACCGTCTGAACAAATTTTTTATAACGCTTGCTTTTGATTTCATTTAAAAACACCGCAAACACCATTGGAAACCATGAAAACAAAAGGCTCAAACCACTAACTGCAAAAGTATTTCTTAAAACATTTAAAATTGCGTTAATTTTGACCTCATTCTCGAACATCGATTTAAACCACTTGAATCCGACAAAAGAATCCATGGATAATGGAAATGGCGGACGATAATCAAAGAAAGCATAAACCCAACCATATAATGGGTAATATGAAAATACCGCAACCAAAATTAAAAGCGGAAGAATAAATAAGAACTCTTTATAGCCTCTTATTTTTCTCTTATTCTTTACTAGTTTCATATGCATTTCCTCCAAATCATATCAGCCTCTTCATTGATTTATGCAAGTATAGCTAGTCTAAAATCTATACACAATATATTCATATTAATCAATCCTATCGAATATGACTAAAAGGTAAAAAAGTGTGACAATGGAGTATGTGATGAACAAACATAATTCATCCGCAACACGCTTTCGCTATATAATAATAAAGACTCTGAATCATTGAATTCTCAATGATTCAGAGTCTTTATTATTCATGACATATCTTTCGATAACTCAAACCTAGGCTGTACTGCTAAAGGTTTTAAATGTACTTCTGTAATTGTTACACGAATAGTACTTGAGCTATCACGAAAAATATCTACTCTTTCGATTTCGATTTCTTCTCTTTCGTTTTCTTTTGAGCTATCCTCTCACAAGTCGGTAATATTTTCGAACTTAAGTGATGCGTTTTACAAGCCTCACAATTACCATGACGTTCACAGGATCGTTTACATGGGCAGTTCTCATTAAGTACAGTATCCATATTTTCTCCAATTCTTAAAGCTTTTGATAATACCACATAGTATTACCCTTTTACGAGTACTCTACGAATTAGATGATAAACTATGGATAGTCCTTACTAATGCGGTATCCCAAGGACGTGATTCAATCATCCTAATACCATTTTGGTTACATACACTTTCAATCCACTTCCCATATGCAATACTTATTTCGGCTCTATATTGTTGTAAATCACCACCTTCTCTTGATAAGTAATTCTGTAAGATTTGATTCATGTCTGTCTCATTTACAAAAATCGATTTAACCTCTGGATGCTCAAAAGACTTAGTGAACTCAGGATTAATAAAATCACCTTCAATAATTATAGGTAATTGATCCTCGATATGCCGCTCTACAAGTCCTTTCAATACTGGAATCAATTCTTTACCTACATCAATCAACCAATTCACATTGTCATCAACACCGACATCTACCCAATCTAAACCAGTGCTCCAATAATGGATAGCAGGAAAACTTTCTATTGTTGTAACTGCTTTTACTGATATGTAAACATCATCTACTTCTAGAACGTTCACACCATAAAAGTGAGCAATTTCATAAGCTAAGCTTGATTTTCCTGTCCCCGATGCTCCACCAATCAATAAAACAGTCCAGTTTCTATCACGATTCATAAATTAACCTCCTACATATTTCCTCAGACTTCTTTCGCATAGTCTTTATCATAAGATTCCTTTTCCCAAGATATAAATACTTCTAATTCCCATTCGTATTGTGGAATGGATGCTTTTTTCTCATAACCAATCTTCTGATAAAAAGGTTGATTGCCACCTAACATCCCTGTACAATTCGGAAACATGGTCTGAACACGATTAGCAGCTTCGTGTAATATTGCTGTTGCAATTCCTTTTCTTCTTTCCCACCAAACAACACCTAACGGTTCAAGTTCACAATAAGGCATACTTTCATCATACCATATAATAGCCATTGCTACAGGTCTTTTTTGTTCATCAAGAACACATAAATCAAGATTTTTTCTATAGTGTTTCATCTTTCGTAGATCATGAAAAGCCTCTTCCCCATGTTTACAAGCGTGGTCATCACCACCATAGCCAAAGGATAACCGATGAGTATTCGATAGATAAAAATCTGGAACCGTATTACCGTCTGCAAAGGTATAACCATCAGGTAGCTTTATATCAAAGAACTTATTATCAAAAGGAAGAATATATAATTCCTCGCTCCAATCCATTTCACGAAAACCAGACTGAAGCACCATTTCCTTTAAGGTAGTATTCCAAGCAGGGACAGAAAGGCGTAAGGACTTCGTACGTCGATCTTCTTTCACAGTCGTGGCATGTGTCTTTGCAAACTTTATCATCTCTTTAAGAAGTTCTCTGTCCTCTCCACGTTCTTTCGAATCAAACAGGAAAAATGCTTCTCCGCTGTAATTACCCTCATTGGTGACACAGGCTATTACTTTTCCACTTTCTCGATACACACCAACCGTATGATGCCATGCAAGATAATGTCCTGTAAATGCTGGATGGAGTCCTTTGCTAAATTCATGTCTACTCATTCCCCAGATTGGGTATTCCCATTTATATGATGCTAGGATTATTTGCTCTATTTCATCAAAATCATCATCTTTATAATAACTAAATTCATAACTCATATGTAACTTCCCCCCTTATGTTTTCAAGACTATAAACTATTCAACATGTGCTTATTGTACTTTCAGCTCTAAATACTTCCAATATTTTATCACATTTAAAAAGTTTATGAAATGTCATAAATAATTATATTCATTTATGACATAAAAGGCAGGACTCTTAAGAATCCTGCCTTTTAGTCATGACATGAAAAATCCACAAAGCGTATTTACCTCCTAATATGGAAGATAGAAAAAAATTGCACATTCCTTGACTAGTTTTTAATATGTTAATTGTCCTATAAACTCTATAAAATATTTCCCGAGCTCGTCAGGGACCTCGACTGCAACCATTTCTTCGTATTTTCCATGTCCATAGTCATAGTAATATAAAAGCAAGAGTTTTCCATCTACTACAAAAAATTTATCCCCTTTAAATGAGGTGAAAAAACCATCCTTGCTTTCACTATAGAAAATGAATTGTGGCGATTCCTCCCTATCGGGGATTGGTAGACGGAAAGTTTTCACGTCACTATTCGCACCGAATGGATCATAGCTATTCTTTTTTGCAAACGACAATAATTCATCAAACTTTGTGGGGTCAATATTGGGAACCGTGATGATAACAGGATCACGGTCTATATACTCGGCTCCGATAGAGCAAAAATACGTAAAGTTATTGCTATCTTTATAATATTCATTTGCTTGTTCCCATTGACTTTCAGCACAATATAGTACACCATTGGCAGTGCCCCCACCATCACTATGTACCCAATCGAATTGCTCACAATCTACATGGTAAAATTCTTTATTCCCTTTCTTATAAGAGTCACCTTTGTAAGTTAAATTTTCAGGCCATAAGTCACCATAAAAACCATTGCGATAAGTTATTCCATCAATTGTGATTGTTTTCGGCACAAGAATATTAGATATATTACATGCCATTAAAATTGGTGTAAAAAATATGCAAAAGATAATCAAAACAATTTTTTTCATCGGTCGTTCCTTCTCCACTTTTTTATATCTATGTATCATTCCAGCATCAACCTCATAAATACATCCGATCGAACTGTTTCATGGTATTTTTCAATCCTTACAAACCCTAGTCGCTGATACATTTTTATTGCTCTCCCACTTGTTTCGCTTATTGTATCTAAATACATCTCCTGGTATCCCATATCCTTTGCTTTGCTAATTACTTTTTTACACATCCTTGTACCTAATCCAAGGCCATGATACTTCTTATACAAATACACACATTTTAATTCACACTTTCTTTTATCAATCCTTTTTAAAGCACATGTTCCTATTATTTGCTCGCTACTTCGTTCTATTAAACAAATAAAATAATCAAAACTTTTTTCTACATGAAGTAAACTTGCATGTGCTGTATTTGGTTCAAAATATCTTCCCGACTCTGGAAGGCACTTTGTAAAAAATTCATACAAATTGGTTGAATCCATCTGGTTATATATTCTAATTAAATATTCTTCGTTCTGAATCATAATTTTTTCATCTAAATGCATAAACATCGCCTCAACAAGTTCTATGTATCGATTATCTTACTTGGAAGATCGTTCTTTCAACGTTACCCGCCAATAAGTCTTTCATTCTATACTTCGAATGACCGATGATAACAGTTGTCCCATTTTTGATTGGCTTTGCAATATATTCTAATTTAGCCTTCATACCATTGGCCCTTTTTCTACTCGCTCCTATACAACACTTTTTTAAATCATTAATATTATCTATTAATTCATATATATTTTGGCCAGATACTTCTTTAATTAATGACTTTTCATCTTTCGGATCTTCAAGCAATCCTATGGATGAAGTTAAAATAACTAAATACTTGGATTTTACTAGTGCTGCTATTTCTGAAGCAGTCTCATCGTTATCAATACATTCAACTACCTCGTCTTGGTGTTGACGTAAATTAAACAATTCCATCCTTCTTGTTTCAGCGTTACTAACGGAATCATTATAATTAACAATAGGAATCGCATTTTGCTTCACACTATCAAGCAATAATCTCTTAATAAAGTTACACTTCTCAGGTTCATTAAAATGTTGGTGTTCAACTAATACTTGTCGTACTGAATATTCTGGATTGATAAACCTTCGATAGTTTTCCATAACTATACTTTGCCCTTGAGCAGCATAACAAGCATTTACCTCTTCAGCAGAAGAATTGTCAATTTCCTTGCCACAATTTCTTTTCATATAATCCAGGCGTCCAATCTCCACTGCACCTGAGCTAATCCATATACAGCCTGGAACCAGTTCTGCACCCACTCTACTAAAAACATTATAATCGATGTCATATTCATCACGTCGAATCAAAGCCATTGATCCAATTTTACCAACCAATTCACAGTCAAACATATATTTCCTCCTAATTAAATTTTATCTAATTCGTAAAATCTAAGACACCTGGTTCAATAGAAACACCATTCCAACTTCTATTGGTAATTCCAACATCCTCTGGTTTAATATCTTTGTAAGCGCCCTGCATTCCCTTAATAGAAATACTATGTTCCTTTATTTGCACAATACAATGAAGTGCATTTTTATATAAAATAATATCTTCTAAGCCTGGATATTTATCATGAATATCTTGGGGATACGAGTATATTTTTTTTAATCCATGCCATATATACGACATTGAATTAAGCGTATAGTAAGGTATATTTCGAATGATTTTACACCCTTGACCGTGATCATGTCCATTCATACAAAGAATTGTCCTTCTTGAAGAAAGTATTTCTTGTATTTCAGAACGGTTCTTTATCCCTCGATCTGCAAATTCATTAACTAAACTATGATGAGAAAAGATAACGTAATTCAAATCTTCTCTTATCATCTCATTTTTCAGCCAGTTGATCTCAAAGTTTGGGATAATTGGATACAAATCCTCTTTTTTTGTATAATTGGGTTTGTAATAACACCTAAATTCATTTTGATGTTTCATATAACAAGAATTAAGCATAATAAATTTTGTATTATCAATTACAAATGATTGATATGATTCTTTAACGCCTACAAACTTCTTCCATTGTTCTTGAGGAAACATGTCAGAATCATGATTTCCCATTAGAAAATATAGGGGTAAGTTTAGTTTTCGCAACTTAGTTAATATAACCTTATTTTCATCAATTGGATGGCACAAATCTCCTAATGATATGATAAAATCAAGATTTTCTCCATGAATTGAATCAATAAACTCATTCAAACGCTGCTCCCCATCTGGTATATAATCATAATGTATATCGGTAAATACTGCAAATCTTATCATAATATCTCACTTTTCATATGGTTTTTTATAGTCTCCATGTCAAATTACATTTTAGAAGTAGTTCACTTATTCTTTACAAAACTAATCTCCGATACATTAATATAATTTAAACTCTTTTATGATACTTCCAAAAATCTATTGTTTCTTGCAAATCAGCTTCGTTTTCAAATAAGTTTAAGCTTTTGGCAACTTCAATAGCAAAATCCACATAGAAATTGGCTCTTGCTGTAATAATGTTCTTATCAACTGAAATATCAGTATCTTCTGAATGTGTTGATCTTACATTATTTAATACCCCAGCATCTTCAAGTACATCAACCCCAGCACAAATTGCTGCAATAATAACATCTTTATTTTCTAAATTATTAATTAAGTTATGTATCTCATTATTGTTGATATCAGAAATATCCCCACCAGTAATAATGAAGCATTTTATTTCGTTAACATTTATATCCTTGATTGCTTGATCAACATTAACCGAATAGCCTTCCATACAAGTAATTGTTTTTCCATCTAAGGAACATAGTACTGTCTCTTGTCCTGTAAGTTTCATGAAATAATTCAAAATGATTATTTCATAAAAACAACAATTATCATATACTAAAAAAACATTTTTCACTCTAGTCCTCCCAATCTGGTTTGTATCTATTTTGAAATTCATGTTTTGCCATAGCAGAATATTTTTCAACAAAGCTCAATTTTGCTTGTGAGTAACCATTTGGTTTACCATTTGGCATACGCTCGATAATACCATTTTCTATCTCATGCAGTATGTTTAATTTCAATTTCCCATACTCCTCTGCAATATCTGGATGTACCCTAAGAAAATCTCTAAAATATAATTCACTCCAATCACCCAAATATCTAATATGAAGAAAATATACTTTTTCCGAAAATCCATCACATGTCATACCTTTACTAAGGAGTAATCGAAATGGGTCATCTGCCTTTTGAAAAATTTCTTCGCCGAATCCAATTGTCTTCAAGTCATGAAGCAATTTTGTTACATTACAGCAACCATTGATTTCTAACAAAATATCGATGATTGGTTTTGCTAGCAACCCTTCAACCGAACTGCTTCCTATATGGTTTATGCGTATAACATCTTCATTGTTTACTACTCTTAAAATATTATCTTTCTCTACTTCATACCACTCTTTATAGTTTTGATTATATTCTTTCAAAACGATTGGAAATGTTTTTTGAAATTCTTCAGGTGTTAGTTCAGAGACTTTCTTCTTCATTTTCATACCTCCATGTGAGCATTATTCTTGCTTCTTCATCGAAAAGGAGCGTTTCAACACATCTATTGTTATGTACATAAAACGGTAAATAGCTTCGCTTTATACACTAAACGACGTTATTACTTATCCCAAGTATTGTATATGCTTCAAGTATCGACATAATCTGTTTTGGAAGTTCCTCACTTACTTCATTCCATCTTAGAGTAAAGGAAGGAAAATAAGGACATTTTTTTGCACCCTCGACTGCGATTGCTGCCAGAGGCCTTATTCCTTTTTTATCCGTCTGCACACAATATCTACAACCATCGCAATTTTTCAGTTTTTCTCTTATTAACTTTTTTGCTTCATCAGGTATTTCATCGAATCTGCTCAAAAGCTCTGCGATTCGAGGTAATCTTAAGTGCAAGGTTGCAGGTGCAATGCAAAGATCCTCATAACTAATTTCAATTCCAAGATGTGACTTATCTGCCCAAGCCTTTTTGATCGGTTCTGCTTTTTTACCGTATTCTTTTACATAATTTAACGATATATAACGTCCATCAATCATTACCTCGCCACGATATCCAAGCTCATTTAATTTTGCACATAAAGATGAAATCTTTCCATTTGCATCCATCATATCGTCAAAACAGTGACTGAGCCATTCTACGTCATTATCGAATACACATCTACTAAAGAAGAAAACTGATTTTGTTAAATCTTCTGTACCATCGCTACTTGTTTTTACTGCTATTTGGGATAGATTCTTTAATCCTTCTGCACATTCTTTTCCACAGCTGATTTCGATATTTTCCTTTTTGGTAACAGGTACACCTGCTGCCGACAGTACTGATGTGAATAATTTCTTTGGTGTAAAAATGTCCGCTGAAACAGAAAGACCATTCTCAGTAATCTCTGCATTTCTACAAAAAAAGAAGATCTGTTCCATCAATTCTTCTATCTTAATATAGGGAGTTCGTATTGTTTTCACATCTGCTTCTCGCCCCTTTTGCTGTTCCCATGGCTGAAAGAAAACATCAGGCATAGCTTTTAAACCAATACTATCGCATTGCTCCCCAATTGTCCGAAAGATTGAGACAAGTAACTCATTCGCTGCTTTCTTTGATAAATCATTTTCTACAGCAGGTGCACAGGTTGCTTCATAAAATGCTGCTGTTCTTGCATAATTGTTTTGATAAATCGTACCGTTTTTTGCTTTCATCGCCCACTCCCCCATTAAATGTTTGGTCAGAATATAAATTCTTTTCATTACGTGTGATATATAAAAAATATGATCATCTTCGCTATTTTTCTATATATTACCACCCTATTACTACACATGTCAATTTTGATAAACAAGCAGCAGCCAAGCACAGCTTTTGTTCCGCAACGTAGCGTAGTACGCAACATAGCGTCCAGCCTCTTGGACGTTTTTTTGTCTAATAGGGATGTCCAAAGACATTTCCCATTAAATAAAAAAAACTACTAACTCAATATCTCATAGTTAGTAGCTCTCCATAAATTCTTTATTCAATGTATGACTAATTCGCTCTCATTACCATCTTTCGAATAGCTTATAAAACTACACCTTACATTAGTATCAAGATTATATCTTAAAGCATAAACTATATGTGTTTCATAGTCTGCTTCTTGTATTTTTGCATCACCCATTATCTTTTTAATCTCATCAAATTTCATCCCTGCATGTACTCCTTCAAAGATTATATTATCACTTAATTCCATTCGGCTAATGCTATTTCCCGTCTCTGTAAAAACAATTAAAACCCCATTTTTATACTCATAACCCACATCACTACCTTCAACTCCTGTATAGATAACCTCATAGTCTGAACCAAAATATTCTAAGATTTCCTCTTTATCCATCTTAAATAATTCTAATAATAAATCCTTTGTTAAGTTATCTAGATTTTCCTTAGTACCTGTTTTTTCTGTATCAACAATGCTTTCTTTTGACTCTATTATATCATTATTTTTATCTGTAACATTTTCTGTATCAACTTTATTAACACCACCATTATTTGGTCCACATCCACATAACATTAAAATTACTATCGCCATAAAACAGCATGTGACTTTTTTTTCATATTGTTCTCCTTCTACTTTCAAGATTATATGAATCAAAGGGCTCATTATATCTGGAATTAAAGTTAACTTCTTGACAGCATATGCTTAAATTTGTTATAGATGCTATGAGTTATCTTCCTTTTTACTGGTTTATATCTATTTTGAAATTCATGTTTTGCTATAGCAGAAAATTTTTCAACAAAGCTGAATTTTGCTTGAGAGTAACCATTTGGAATACCATTTGGCATACGCTCTATAATGCCATTGTTTATATCATTCAGTATGTTTAATTTTAATTTACCATACTCCTTTGCAATATCTGGATGCACCCTAAGAAAATCTCTGAAATATAGCTCATTCCAGTCACCCAAATATCTAACATGAAGAAAATAAACTTTTTCCGAAAATCCATCACATGTCATACCTTTACTAAGGAGTAATCGAAACGGGTGTTTTGATTCTTGAAAGATTCCTTCCCCATACCCAATTGTGTTTAGGTCATTAAGCAATTTTGTTACATCACAGCTACCATTGATTTCTAACAAAATATCGATTATTGGTTTTGCAATCATCCCCTCAACCGCACTGCTTCCTATATGGTTTATGCGAAGGACATCTTCATTGTTTACTACACTTAAAATGTGATCTTTCTCTACTTCATACCACTCTTTATAGCTTGGATTATATTCTTTCAAAACAATTGGAAATGTTTTTTGAAATTCCTCAGGTGTTAGTTCAGAAACTTTCTTCTTCATTTTCATACCTCAACTTCTCGACCCTTTCGCTGTTCCCATGGCGCTCATTATCATAACCGCAAGAATAACCAAACTTATTACTTACTTCATATTTATCTCATCCTATTTTTCTTTTACATTTTCTGATTGTATACAGTACTACAGCAATAGCACGTACCTTCTTTTGTATGAACTAATAAAATATCGCTAGTATTCCATAACTAGTTCTCCTTTTGTTGTACTTAAGTTGATGAAAACTATCAATAATTTACCATTATTTAACTTATATGTCAAATATTCCTATTCTCATTAATCTTCTAAACTGTAAACCCAATCAAGAACGCCAATCCTCAACCCCGCATAAATGCTATATTGGTATATATAAAGTCACAAGACATCTAGAATTTATATGAAGCCAGACACGATGTTTGTTAAATTATAAAGTTAAGACAAAGAAACCTCAAAACCATCATATTTACTGATGATCTTGAGGTTATGTAATTCAAAAAAATGTTCCCATACTTCTGCCATTGCAGTAGGCATAGGACCAATGTGTAGCGGTATGCCGATTAGAAAAGCTTTATAATATTATCTCTGTTGAAAAAGCTATTACTGCATTTCCACTAATTTGAACTAATACAGGATTTCCTTGCTCTTTTTCTACATGAACATGCATCGTTCCATCTCGTTTGATTGCCTCACCTTGTAAGATATCAAAATCAAACCATCGTTCATTCTCATTCTGTAATATGTTATAATGTACCAGATAAGCACCAAGAGGCCCATTTGCATTGCCTGTCACAGGGTCTTCAGCAATTCCGATTGCTGGCGCAAACATTCTTCCATGAACCAAGATATCCTCATGCGGATTAAGTGTAAAAACATAATATCCATTACATCCCACTTGATTACTAATATCTGTTAACTTCTGTAAATCAGGTTTTAATCTATGAAGTACTTCATTCGAATCGATAGGAATCATCACTTTAGAATGTCCTGTTGAAGATATCGCAATTGGATATTCTGTGCAAATATCCGCACTAGAAATACCTAAAGCATCAGCTATCTGATTTCTAACTTCATCATTTAGTGGATTTGCAACAGAAGGTTTTCCCTGTGTCATTACAATAGAATAGTCATCGCCATCTTTAATAATATCAACAGGTAAAATACCTGCTTTCGTTTTCTGAATAACTCTTTCTGACTCAGCGTTTTTCTCAACTGCACGAACATAATGTGCAGCTATAGTTGCATGTCCGCAAATTGGTACCTCAGTTGTTGGAGTAAAAAATCGAACTTCAACATCATAATCTGGAGAATTCGATTCAAAGATAAAGGCAGTTTCCGAATTGTTTAATTCTCGAGCAATCCTCTGCATCTGTTCATCAGTAAGTCCTTCTGCATTTGAGACAACTCCTGCAGGATTACCATGAAATCTAGTTCTTGTAAACGAGTCCACTTGATATATCCTATACTTTTTCATTCTTCACCTCCATAGATGTATCCTTGACCATTTTCACTAAGGACGATGGAATTAAACCATAATCATCCTAATTATTGTTTCTTGTTTCTTCTTATCAATAAACTGATACCAAGAATAAATACAGCACCACCCATAGAAATAAATACCGACCATAAGATATTCCAATAAGGAGCTGATGTATCAAACATTAGCATTAAAAGTTTATGCCAAAAAGATAATCCCGTTGCAATAGCAAACAAATCAAATAGTAAATATCCACCTCCAAAAAGATAGATCCATCGCCACCAATAATTATTTTTAAGGTTTTTAAAGAAGGTTATAATGCCTAATATACAGAACACCGCTAATATACCCATAAGTGAATAATAAAAAAACCCTTTTTCGTTCATTACTCCAATCCAAAAGTCAGCATATGATTTTCTATCAATTAATCCCCATATTCTATGTAAATGAAAAAAACCAAAGAAAATAAAAAACCAGGGCTCGAATATTTCTATTTTTTTCATCTTGTAAATCTCCAATCAAAGATTTATTTATTGATTTCTGGTGCAAGTACGGTGCACATAAACATGCACATATATTTGTACTAAAGTAAAATTACTTCTTAATTAAGGCAACGATATCTTCTATATTGTAATTTTTGCTTTGTACATCAATACACCTTTGATGCAATAGCCCTTCTGATATTCTATTTTCTATAGATATTCTTCTATTAAAATGTTTTATTATGTCATCGAAGTTTTTGTAATTATGAGCTTTTCCATAAGGAGATTGATTTAAATAGTTCAACATTAAATGATACCATACTTCTTCACCTTGCTCGTTGATACGTTCTTCCTTGATCTGTTTAATACTATTTTCTATATCTTTGCTTAATAAGCGTATAACTAAAAAATCATTTTGAATATTGGTAATCATTTTGCTATAAAAGTCATATATCTGGGAATCATCATATTCGGCAAACAGCATTAATTCCTCGATAATGTTTTGAAAGAATGCGCATTCAAAAATATTTCCAACTCCATTAAATCTACGAAATCTTTCATTAACTATATTGCTAAAATCTTGGATGTTTCTACGGCCACCGTATAATTCATACTGTTCCATATATGTATAAAAATCATATTGATCTGTTTGAATCCGAGTATATGAGACTATATAATGACTGTCTTCCATTTTAGAATTTTCCTTAATTTTCATCTCCAATTCGGGCCAATCTTGAATTGCCTTTTTATACTGCTCGTGTGTCATATATGAACACCAAGCAAGTTCAATTGGAGAAATATCTCCTTCATAATAAAAATTATATTCTGGGAAATTCTTTTGTAACGCACCCAGTAACGTACTTTTCCCACTTCCGGGAATTCCTTCTACAAAAACATTAAGCATGTAAAAATCTCCTTTGTAAATTAGAATAAATGATTTTCTTAAACTAATAATATCACATACGATCTAAATATCATATGGCTTGTTTTCTTTCCAATTGGTCTGCCTACAGTTCTAACAGCATATATACAACTTCCTGAAATCCCCCTGTTCGAGAATTGAACCCCTTAGGATTTCGACCAAATTCTACAAATCCCTCTTTCTTATATAAAGAAATTGCTCTTGTATTTTCTGCCACCACATTAAGTTCCAGCTGAACATAACCTGCTTCTTTGGCACATTTTATACACGCTTCCGTTAAAGCTCTACCTAATCCAAGACCACAATATTCTCTCGCCACACTTATGCCAAATTCAGCTCGATGCTTAACCTTGTATTTCGTTCCAACAGCCTCAATTCCAGCAGTTCCTGCAACTTTACCATCAACAAAAGCAATGATTTCGATTTCATTCGTACTATTTGCTTTCTGTTCTAAAAACTGTCCTTCTTGTTCTGAATTAAAACTATTTTCATCGGGATACGAAAGCAAATAGTCTGTTTCCGCATGTGTTAAATTAAAATTCTCAAGCACCGCTTTCCCATCGGATGATACACCATTTCTTAAATTAGCTTCTTTCCCATTTTTTAAAATTATCTTTTGACTGTACCTCATGACTCACCTCAGCAATTTGAATTGTATTATCTTTCCTCTGCTTCATTATAAGCATTTTTCTCGACATATGCCATCATAGTGTTATTTCTCCATCCATGTGCAATAAGTAACATTAGTCCAGCTAAATAAATCAACCATATTTGCTTACTTACTATTCCAACCAACAATACACATAAGATACATATACCTACAAGAACCATAATTGCAATGTGTTCCTTTAACCACTTAGTCTTATAAAATTCAATCTTTTCTTTAAGAGAAAAACTACTTGCTTTTAAGGTTTGAGTTAAATTTTTCTCCGCAACTTCTTTATATTCTTCTGCTAGCAATCGCCTACCACTTAATATTTCATTTATACTTATGTCAAATAACTGGCTCACTGCTAATAATGCATCTACTGGTGGTAAATAAGCTCCTGTTTCCCAACGGGATACCGTCTTATTTGTTACACCTACTTTCTCACCAAATTGTTCTTGCGTAAGTTTCTGTTCTTTTCTAAGCTCTGCTATGAATTTTCCAATTTGTATTAAGTTCATCTGTATCACCTCCAAGGAAAACATATCAAATATACGTCTTTTTGTCTTTACCAAAAACAGCGAACCACTGGACATAACTTATTTTACTCTTTTATTCTTCTTTGCTATCTCTCTTTTTCCAATGAATTATACCTGAGATCAACCAAACTATAGCAGTTCCCAAAAAGAAAATTACTTTTTTTGATAAATTTCCCTCACTTATTAAAAGGGTTGTTAAAAAACCTGCTACCGAAATTCCCCAGCAAAAAATGGCCGTTCCTTTACTATTTTTCATAAGGTTATACCTCCACAAACTCAAATGTATTTATCTCAACCACTGTTATTTATCTGCACACATACCTACAAAGATGATTTTTGCTGTATTTATATAATATTTTTACTGAATTGTACTTAGGATTGTAGGATTTAAGTAATCGTTATTATTTATTACTATATCACTTATCTGTTCAGGGGTATGCTCTGATAAGTATAATTTTTGAATTGGTATATATTTGTTTATATATTTCTGCAAAAATTCAATTCCATATTGGGGGACATCTCTCAATGTAGCTCTTTTTATTACTTCATCAAAATCAATATGTAAAAATATTTTTCCTTCAAGATATTCTAGCATAGGTTCTCGAAACAGCAGAACTCCTTCAATAATCAAAACTGTTTTCGAGTTAATGTCAAAATGGATATTATTTTCATATTTATCCGTTTCTAAATTAAGGCAAAGAACATTTTTATCTACATATCCATTATTTATAAGAGGTTTCAAAATTTCATTAATTACTTGATCATAATTAAATGCATTATTGTAATATGCTTCAACTTCATTTTTACCTTGATACCGTATCTCTGATGGATTGTGAAAATCATCTATGTGCAAGATGGTATTTTTAATACCTATGCAGTCAAGATATTTTGAAAATTTATGGGTAAATACTGTTTTACCGGATGTATCGACCCCATTAATACCAATTATTCTCTTCCCCCTATATATAAGTTTATGGGTGATGTGATAAAATACTTCAATTTGTGATATATAGTTTATAATATCATTAGCATTATCTGCAGTAAAAGTAGCTTTTGATATATCATCTTTATTTCCATATCCATACGTTACTCCAATTGAAGGGATATAATTACTCATTGCAGCTTCTATATCAGAAAAAGTATCGCCAATTACAATTGCAGACTGATTACTATTTAATATATTTTTTACTGCTTCTGCTTTGAAAGCATAGTACTTTGCACTGTGTATTTCGCAAAAATATTGGCTGATTTTAGTTCTTTGTAAAACAAGTTCAATATATTCAATACTTCCATTAGAACAAAGATAAAGGGAATGTCCTTTTGAAATTAAGTTGTCCAACATTTCTACAATATATGGAAATAAAATACCATTTTCTTTTACTTCACTTTGTTCCAACTCACGAAATCGTTTACTGGCATCAATTATATTAATATTAGGAGGTAATATACTACTTAAAAAATCTTCCGTTTTTTTTCCGATGTTCTGAGTTATATACTGTTCTTCAGTTCTCATTAATCCAAATTCGTCAAATAAACGATTGATTGCATTTATATCACAAAATCTAGTTTGAAATAATGTTCCATCTAAATCAAAAATTATTTGCATATTCCCTCCAATTAGTAGTTCAATTTCATAAATTATACTTTTCATAATAAAGAAAGTCAATTCTAATTGGAAAAGTCTAACATCTACATAAATCAGAGATGTACACCTTATAAACAGACATGATAACGATTACTCGTTACTTTTTTGAGTAAACACAGATCTATACTTCATTAGCAAAACTCTAGAAAAGATAATTATTAAAATAAAAAAGGAAAGCTTGATTTAACTAGCTTTCCTTCCATTTTTGTGTAAGCAAAGATTGTTTCAACAAAGATATTGTATTCCTTATGATTGCATTGTTCTCAGGATGTGGCGCATCCATTTTTGAAATAATAACTATTGAGGTATCTAAGGAAGGTATAATACATAATTTTTGACCTCCAAAACCACATGCACAATAAAACTCAACATCTTGATATTTATCAATCCACCAATAATATCCATATGGTTTTCCTTCTGGAAATCCCCCATTCGTATAAGCTCTTGTTGAGTCTAAACTGAATTCTTCTGTAAAGTAGCATTTACCTAAATAATTCCCCTTATTTAAATAAAGCTGTCCAAACAAGGCTAGGTCATCGACTGATATTCTCATGTTTTCTATATCTTCTCTATTCCATTCCCAATTGTTTATACCAAGTGGTCTAAATAATTTTTCATCTACAATATCGATAAAATTTTTACGATACAAATCCTCAATAAGATATATTAAAATCTGAGGGTCCGGTTTGTATTCAAAAATCTCGCCTGGTCTATCTTTGAATTTCAATTGAAACACTTCCTGCATATCTGATGGAAGCTTTTCTCCGAAACCTGGCCAGTTTATGCCACTCGTTTTTGTGATCACATGCTTTAAGGTGAGTAATGTAAAACACTTATCTATATCATTAATGCTAATCTCTGGATAATAATCAAGAATCTTTTGATTTAATGATTGAATTTTATTATCCTGCAATGAAATCCCAACCATGGCAGATACAAAGCTTTTGAAGATACAACCTACTTTAAATAAATCCCTATTGTTAAATCCATTAAAATACTCTTTCAGTAATGGCGTCCCGTGTTGATTGATACTTATAGCATTTATATGTGGAAAGTCTTCTTTTATCATGGAAAGTATATTATTCACTACTATTACCTCTCTTGTATATTTTTTCTGCAATTAAAATTAAATCAATTTGAATCTTACACACATGGGATTTGTTCTTTTATTCGGCATTAATTTTTATTTTTGCATTATCCCTTAAACTTATTAGGGTTCCATTCATACTATTGCTATCACCCGGTATATCCGTTTCTTCATTTGTTTCTTGATTTGTTACTTTGATCCCAATTAAAGGTATATCACTTTCTGAATCATATTCTTCATACAGTACATATGTATATCCATCATTTTTAAAGCTTAAATAGTTTAAGTCTAATCCAATATTATCTGGTCCGCCACCGCGTAAGTAATATGAATATGTAAACAAACTCCAAGAGTCATCAGTTTTTACTGGATATTCTAATTCTATTTTATCCTCAGTGCCATAGCGGTATATTATATAGTCCTGTTGATTTTTTGAAATACAAATAGAAGCAGACTTGTTAGAATTAGCAATTTTAAAACTAAATAATATATCTTCATTCTCACTACATAAATTATGATCTACACTTGATTCCTCACTAGTAACTGTTGGATTATTTGTGCCCCCAATTGTCGGCTCTATTGTAGGCTGTGGTGTTGGCTCTATAGTTGGCTCTGGTGTTGCTATTGCGGTTTCTAAATTTTCTTTATCTTTTTGTCCCACAGCGTTATTATTAGCCCAAGAACATCCAGACAGTATTGCACTAACTAAAACGAAAAATAACAATACTTTAGGTTTCATATGATTTACCTCTTTCTAGCTACTATGATGGCTCCACTCCTGATGTTGAGCAAACAGAAATGCACGTCATGCTACCCTTCCAAATTTTTCTGTTATCATTATAGATTGTGGTCATACTGTTGTCAACAATCACAAGATATAATAAAAAAGTAAACAATCAATCTTCCTATTAGGAGGAAAAACGATGCAGAAAAAAGCCTTAGTAATAATCGATATTCAAAATGACATTACTAAGAATTACAAAGTAAAGTGGCGGGCGATTTTTCGCCCGTCCTTTCTTTATCTTCGTTCATCTGCAACATCTTCTATTTTTTAAAATTTGGGTATTGACCTTCTTGGAAAAACATGGTATATTTTAATCATTGATTTAATTATTGATTAAATCAATGATTAAAATACTATGGAGGCTGAAAATTTGAATTATAGTGCTAAAGATGTAACGAAAGAAAAAATCCTTGGAGTTGTTTTGAACCATATTTCTGAAAATCAAACGCATCAAATTACAATTAGAGAAATAGCAAGACTTGCAGGCGTAAACTCAGCTTCAATAAGCTACTATTTCGGTTCAAAAGACAACCTTATACAAGAAGCATGTACACATTATTATGATATAGGAAACAAGATATTTGAGGATTTGGGAAAGGATGATTATGAACCACGGGAGAAATTGAAGCGTTTCTTAGTTAAATATACGAATCATATGTTTAAGTATCAAGGATTTCTAAAAGTACAAATATCCCAGTATATTAGCGAAACTGAAATACGTAGTGATATAGTGAAATGGCTACAAACTAATAGCAAACTCCTTGCTACTACTATTGGAGCAATAACAAAAGAACAAGACCCCGAAATATTGTGTTTTAAATCAATCCAGCTTTTATCAAGCATAGTGTATCCCTTCTTACTATGTAAATATAGCAATGGTTTTGGAGGGTTGGACTTTAGTAACGAAGCTGTAAGAGTCAAATATATAGAGACAATGCTTGATAGTATTTCGTAAGTATACTTTATGAATGGAGATGATGATGATGAGAATAAAAGTAATATACCACTCAATTACAGGGAACACAAAAAAAATTGCTGAAGCAATTGCTACTGAAGTCGGTGTTGAAGCAGAGAGTGTCTCCTGTGAGTTATGTGACGAGGAAGTCGATCTGTTATTTTATGGTGATGGGAATTATGCAAGTGTTATTCATGGAAAAACAAAGGAATTCATTCAGTCCTTACAATTTCGAAATATTAAAAATATAGCTACTTTTGGAACTTATGGAGGTATGGATAACTCCTTGCCTAAATTAAGATTGTTTGCGAAAAAGTGTGGGTTGAATGTTATGGACGAGAGCTTTTCTTGTAAAGGGAAAGCTTGGGGGCTTCTAAACAGGACAAGGCCAGATGAAAGAGACATAGAGAACGCGAGAAAATATGCTCGGAACATAATAAATAAGTGTATGAATAATGTGAATGAATAATATATTAAATATCTTTTAGAGGATAAAAATAATGAAAAAATTAATTGGGAATCTTAATCAAATTGGCTATAAAAAGATAGTTTTACTTCTGGCAATTTCGGAAACTTTACATAATCTAGAGGAAGCTATATTGCTTCCTGAATGGTCGAAAACAGCTGGAATGTGGCATCCGAAAGTTGGAACGGTAGAATTCCGTATTGCTATTTTGTTATCTACTATAATGATTTATGGGATAATATACTATTTCTCTAAAAAAGATAACGCTCTTTCGAATTTTTTAATGGGTGGAGCAATTGCTATGGTACTCTTCAATGTTCTCATGCCTCATTTATTAGCTACTGCATTTATGTTTCAATATGCACCGGGTCTATTGTCAGGTGTTCTATTTAATGTTCCAGTAACAGTTTATTTACTAAGACGAGGGGTAAAAGAGAGATTATATAAGAAAAAAACATTAGCTCTAGCTGGACTATGCTTCGCACTCATTGCTTTTCCATTGTTACAACTTTTTTTTGCTCTAGGAAGAATTATAGAAAATTTTTGCAAATAAAGATCACGAAATAAGAGAACAGACGAAAGAAAAGGAAATTCCTTGTAGAATTCCCTTTTTTAAAATAAACTTTATTCGCTTAGTCAATCAGCGTCCGAGCGATATTGGGATTGGGCTCGGCAATGACAGAGAATCCTTCATTTTTTCATAACCCCTCCATTTTTTTGTCGTTCCATAGCTGTGATATTATAAATAAGATACCATATTAAACTTATTATACGATTAATAGCTCTAGTGCTCTTTTGTATAGTGGGTCAAATTCACAGCCACAACTACCACATTCCATGTCTGCTTGCTCAACTGCTTTTATTAATTCAGCTGTTGCATTTGATGACTTGTTGTCTGCCAACCATTTTTTTGATGGTACGTCAATCAAGTCCCAGCCAGATTCAGAAAATTTCTCAATAATTTTAATTAGTTCTTCATTTGCCATTTTACATTCCTCCAATATTTTTATATTTAATGTTTTGCTCATTCAATCGTTTAATTATTTTTGGGTATTTATATTTCACGCATAAAAATAGTATCAATGTCTCCGCCATAGTTTTTCAATGAATCAATTGGTGTAAAACCACATTTCTCATAAAACCCTATCATGTCTGATGGAATGTATACCTTTGAAAAATTATTTTCCTTGGCATAAGCAATAACGGTTTCTATCATTTTATGACTCACTCTTCTACCACGAGCACTTTCATCTACGAAAATACTGCTAATCCATGGAAAGTACCTATTTTCAGGATAATAATCCTCTTTTAGGAAAGAACAGTAACCTATAATATTATCATTATCGATTGCTATAAAAAAAGCTTCCCATTCGGAAAATCGATTTTCTCGTAGCATACCTGCTATATGTTTGCCAGCAATCCAAGAACAATTTTCAGCAAAATCAATTGTTTTCTTCCACAGTACACTATTGTATTCTATTCGTTGTACCTTCATTAAGTATGCCTCCTAGTATATAAATAACCTTCTTCACAACTTCAAATCTATATGTAAATTATTAAATCATAATACCATATTGATTAATATAATTAAATAAAATTTTCCAATACTTTGGAGGCAAAATAGTCACTAACTTTCTAAGTCATTTAAGTATTTTTGTTGCTTTAATTAAGCAAATATTATGTGGTACATCAAGTAATTTAAAAATATTATACTGCTCCTCAGATAAAAATAGTGAAGTTGTACGTTCATGAGTGCATACAGAAAGAATGAGACTATTATCTGAATAAAAAGCAGGGTCTTCTAATGTGTCGATATTATCAAATTCAAAGTAATTAAATAAATCACTCGAATTCATCAAACAATTTATGATAGGGTCGGTCAATTTAAAATCATAAACTTTATATAAGCCTCCAATCGTGCAATGAGACTCAAATGTAAACTTGCTATCTTGGTAGGCTTCCTTCGGCAAAGATAGTGTTTCTTTCGTATGAGTACTCTTATCTTGACTATTTTTATTTTTTTTATGGTCTATCACATATTGTTTCAAATCATTTTTAAGCTCATTAAATTGTATTAAGTCATATTGATGTAGTCTGTCAAAATAATCCGACACCTCTTTTTCAGTCTGATATGTATTTAATAACTTACTTTTGTAATCTAAATCTAAAGCAAACTGGTCTCTCCTGTTTTCATCTGCACATCGGTAATAATCAAAAAAATCACTGTAAGCATTTATATACTCTTGTGTAGATAAATTGTAATTAGCCAAGTTTATTGCAATTGTAATCTTTGTACATATTGAACTACAAAATTGTATAATTTTCTTGGCATGTATTTGCGATTTCATGATATTCGGCTCAATAAATAGTGTAATAATAACATAGACCTCCCATTCATGTTAAATTATTAAACAGACTTTACTACACCTTCAAAAACAACAACCAACTCTATTCCAATGATAAAACTCTCTTAAATCTTACTTCACATCTAATGTGATCTGGCTAGTAAAACATATCACCTTATCTCCAAAATAATAGATTCGCCATTCTTGCATATCTGCTTCTGGCATCCATCTTTGATACTATATGCTTCTCCAGATAAAGTTTCAATACCATTATCAATCACAATATAACTTCCATCATTCAAAGCTAAAAGCTCATGCCCCATACTATCAGCATATGTAATATCCTCAATCACCCGAAGTCCATCAAGAATATCTTCTTTGAGACTTTGAAAATGTGGAAATATATTAACTTTAGTCAAACCAAGTCCAGAAATCCAACGTTGATAATTAGGGTCAATCGCTTCCCCTTCCAATTCTGGACCAGCATACACAATCTCCGCACAATTCATAGAACCTGCACTCCATGCAATAACAATCCCACTATAGCTTTCTATTTTTTCTTTTAAACTTAATTTCTGGATGAATGCATTTTGTGTTGGAACATGTCCACCAATCAAAATAATTACATCCATCTCGCCTAAACGTTTTACAATTTCTTCATTTCTATCATCACACATTTCAAAGGATGAGAGACTTAAACCACTCATCGGAAATGCTTCTTTTAAACAATTATATACACTATCATTACTATCATAGTTATTAGGAGAAGCACAAATCATCATTACCTTCGCATTTTCTTTCCAAATTGACTTAATTCTATTTAACAGACCGTTTTCTTCAATTAAAGTTGATGGTATCCATTTCCCGTTTACTTTAATTGAACCTCCAAGTGAACTTGTTAATATTGCCTTCATAGACCATACTCCTTTTTAGTAGATTGCAATTTACAGTTGGGTAAGAATTAATTACCTTCGTATAATGCTTAATAGTAGTAATTACTCCACACTGAAATTATTTTGAAAGCGCTTCACATTCACGTCTCAAATGATATAACGATTCTTTTCGTTCTGTTTCATCAATATTTTTATCGTATAAAAGCGCCTGTGCGAAAGCACATATATCCTCAATTCTACGCCTAGTTTGGTAAAATTCTAGGACTTCAAGGTTTATTTCAAAATCCGTATGTATTGTTTGATATATTTTCATAAATTCATCGGAACAGTTGTGCCAAAATAGATTTCCAATAAAAGCGAATAAGTCAGCTTCAGGTGGAGCCAGTTTCATACCTTCCCAATCAATCAAAATGAGCCTATCGGATTGCATTAAGTTCCATCCGTGAACATCAGTATGACACAAAACAAAAGGTAATGTTTCTTTAGTAAGTTTAGCTGACAGTTTTTCAACTTTGTCTATGTTTATCAAAAGTATTTCTATAAACTGCTTTAAAATAGTTTCTGTTTCATTAGTTTGAGTCTGACCCAAGGAAACGAGGATTTCTTTCAATTCCCTGCAAAATGGAACAGCAAAATCCTCTGTAATTGAGCTTGTAGCAATGGGGATTTCAGCACCATAGTTGTGTAGCTGTGCTAGGATTTCTGCAATTTCTTTTATCTGCTGGCTAGACATTGTTTTTTTACCTAAAGTATATCCTTCGATGTATGGGAAAAGCAGGTAAATACATTTCTCGTCCTCATACTTATATTCACCACTATTTGAGAGAATGGGACAGATAATTCGATTTTTAAGTTCTGTGTTATTGTTAAGCCATACGACGATAGGCATATAGGTATCAATCGCCGCTGTCCATATTTGGGTAGAAGCTTTCTTCTTATCGTATACTTTAAGAAAGAATATCCCATCATTGGTTTCCACTTTAAATGCTTTAGCAGACCACCCACCTTCCAGTTCGGAAAAATTGATAAGTGATTTATTATAATGCTCATTAAGTAACTTAGAAATTAGTTTTGTCATTAAACCCTCCCGATTATTTAAAAAACATAAGAGCCTTTACCAAAACCTTATTTGCAAACGATGCGTAATACTCTGTTTCAGCATCGTGATGGTCGAATGCCCTTCTAACTTTATCAAAAGCATTCAATAGCATTACCGAATAAATATCCTTTTTCATACTGTTAAGTTCCCCGCGTGTAATACCATAACCGTCAATAAAACTTTGAATCATACTGTCGCTCGGTTCACGCCCTTTCACAGTTTCACCAAAGATATAGGTAAAATCAAAAAATGGAACAGCGTGGGCAACAGCACAACCGTAATCAAGCAACGTAACAATATTATTTTTACTGACAAGTGTATTCTTTCGTGATAAATCACCGTGATTAAATCCGATTTTATAATTACACTGCTTAATGTAATTAAAAATTTTATGGATAACAATCAAATTGCTTTCGGTATAAACACCTAAGGATAATAAATAATCGTCAGGGGTCAACTGCTCAATGTTGTAATTAACCTGCTTAGTAAGTGTTGAGTTAAACTGACTAGCAAAAACACCGTCATGCTCATCAGTTAGCTCTGAGCCGAAACCTGAAACTGGAAGTGAATGCAGTTTCCTTGCATACTCACCAATATAAAACCAAACTTCTTCTGGATTATCATTATCTAATCCGTTTGTTCCATCAATATATGTTTGAATCATAAAAGACATAGATTCGCTTTTACCTATGTGAAGAACCTGTGGCGTTGGTATACCGAGCTTTACAGCCTGCTCCATACACCACTTTTCTTTCTGATACTCTGAAAGGATGTCTTCTTCCCGTGCTCTAATAATATATTTTGAATCCACTGTTTCCGCTAAAAATGTTCTATTCATAAAACCTTTGCCAATGATTTCGGTTATTTTGAGTATCTCATCACTAATAAACGGATTAATAATCATTGACAATAACTTATCATCTAGCAATGTATTGCCTCCTGTATATAATTAACCAAACTACAAATTCTGCTATTAATTTCTAAAATCATATTATCATATTGTATAAAATAAATAAACTAAATTTTCCAAAAGCTTGTGTACACCAACTTTAGAGTGTATTCTCTACACTTCCGTATTACAATGCAAAGTCCAATTCGGAGAAGGTGGAATCAAAGCAACGATGCTCCATGCTGCGCGAGCGACTGACTGCAAGAGCAGTAACCTATTGGCTTAGTAAATATTGCAGAGATGCAGGAGTTACATACAAAAGTCCTCATTGTACAAGAAGGACAGCTGCAAGCCGTTTGAGTACGGAAGGAATGCCACTTGATAAGATTCGGGTAATTCTCGGACAGATCGATGAAAGTACTACTCTTTGTTATATTTACAATCCCACTACAGAACAAGAGAGCCTTAATATCATGAATGAGGCTCTGAAAAATGGAAGCAAAAAGAACTTAAAAAGTAGTGCACATATCAGCGCAACAAAAAATCCCTTGAAAATCAAGGGATTTTTTAAGCACGAGACGGGATTCGAATTCTATCCCCTCGAAATAATATTGATAGAAAGGGACTTTCCAGCACATCCAATTTTAACGTACTCAAGAGGGT
>JAEXOU010000023.1 GCA_023439125.1 Bacillota bacterium
TAGTTTGTTATACATACTTTCTCCTAGCTTTTCTCTCAACATCATAAATATTTCGGTTACTGACCTTGCCGTATTGGCATCTCTCAAAAATGCTAGCATCAAACTTGTATCTACAAAATGTATTGTAAGTAGAACCTTTCCTCCAACTCGACCAATCACACTATCCATCTGCACTATCGCTACATCTGGATTTTTATCTATGTATTCAAGATAATCATCATATGTCCTTCCATTTCTACATCCTCGGTCTACTTTATAATACTTTTCTTTTCTTCTTTTCCGAAATCTCACTTTTCTAGGTAAATCTAGATTTCGCACATCGAATAAGCCTTCATCAATGTAATTATAGATTGTCTTTTCACATATCATTAGTTCATCCTTTTTACTCAGGAAAATTTGATTCACGGAATGTCCTTTTTCTATCAAGGGGCTTATGATGTGATTCAGTCTCATAATTTCTGATTCTTCTGCCAACACACCTCTTCTTGATTGTGATATCACATTTTCTGCTTTCATTTGAGCTGTTGCAGCATTATATATCTTTTTCATCAATGTGCACGTATCCATGTTTGTACATCCATTACACACATATGGCGGTTTCGTAAGCTGCCGGCATTGTTCTTCATAAAACTCATCACACTGCTCATTGCAGTGCACACAATATTTGCAAAAAGCTGCTGTCTTTCTGCTACATCGATCTTTGCATAAGTTACGTTTCTTACATGTCTTTCTGTGAATGCATGCATTGTAAGCATAACCTTTACTGCCAACTCTCTTTTCTTCCGCATATTTCTTTATCTCTTTTGAGACTGTCGTTCTATCCTTTTCTAAATATCTTCCAATTTCACCAAATGAGCTTCTATCTTTTAATCGTCCTTCTATTTCTAACCTTTCTTCATATGTTAAGTACGCAGACATCGAAACCTCCTTTAATCCGTCAGCATATCTAACATATCTCTTATTTAGCAAAGAGTCAAAAGCGGATGGTATAAAATACCATCCGCTAATATCTTTGTAATTTGAAAATCCCTTGCTGATTATTCAGTTTATATAGGCCTGTAATATAAAGCCAAGTATGGAATTTCACTTTACAATTCACTCTTCTTCTTCGAAGGGCTTTTCGGAATGATAAATCTATATACAAAAAAGGCTCCATGTCAATAAGTTAATGACGATACAAGGTATCATACTAACTTATTGACATAGAGCCTTAACACTCTCATTATCTAGTTATTATACATATTAGCATTATTTCTCATTGCAAACCTGGAAAATATAAAACTTCAGATAGTAGGATTCATCTGCTGCCCAAAGAATTGGGTGATCAGGTGCCTGAGTACGATATTCCACCTGACGTAAACGCTTATGAACATTTCGAGCAGCCTGTCCAACAGTCTCTGTAAATAATTCTGGTGTCATAAAGTGAGAACAGGAACAAGTTGCAAGATAACCACCATCCTTGATTAACTTCATTGCACGAAGATTAATTTCACGATAGCCCTTGATTGCATTCTTTACCGAATTTCGTGATTTGGTAAACGCTGGAGGATCAAGAATAATCACATCAAACTTTTCTCCTGCTTCTTCTAATTGAGGCAATAAATCAAATACATCTTCACATTGAAAGTGAACTGTTTTTTCTAGGCCGTTCAGCTCGGCATTCTTTCTTGCTTGTTCTACACCAAGTTCAGATGCATCAACACCAATTACCTCTTTTGCACCACCTAAACCAGCATTTAAAGCAAAGGAGCCTGTATGGGTGAAACAGTCGAGCACTCTTGCATCTTTACATATATGTTGAATTGCAAGACGATTATATTTTTGATCTAAGAAGAATCCTGTCTTTTGTCCCTCCTCAACATCAACATAATACTTCACACCATTTTCTACAATCATGACGTTCGTATCAAACTCTTCACCGATAAATCCTTTTACACGTTCCATTCCTTCTTGTAAGCGCACCTTTGCATCCGAACGTTCATAAACACCGCGAATTGCTATACCGTCTTCCTGTAAGATTTCCTTTAGTAAACGTACGATCGTTAGTTTCATCTGATCGATTCCTAATGCTAACGATTGAACGACTAAAACGTCTGCAAATTTATCAATTACAATCCCAGGTAAAAAGTCAGCTTCACCAAATACTACACGACAGCATGCAATATCTACAGTCTTTTTACGATATTCCCATGCATCCTTTAAACGTAATTTTAAAAAGGCTTCATCAATCTTTTGCCCCTTCACACGACTCATCATACGAACACGGATTTTAGAATTCTCATTTATAAAACCCGTACCCATACAATAGCCATCAAAGTCTTGAACTTCTACCAAATCTCCATTCGTATATTCGCCTTCAACTTTTGCGATCTCATTATCAAAAATCCATAGTCCGCCAGACTTTAGACTTCTTCCCTCACCTTTTTTTATTACTACTACTGCCTTATCCATGATGTTATTACGACCTTTCCATTTGATATTCATTCTTTAAGATATACAATTCATAAGTTGGAACTTTGGTTCCTTTGTGCCAAATGACGTTATACATCATCATAAGGGCTTATGATACTTAATTCGAAGAATATCATATTCCTTAATTTAATTTTGATTACTTCCTTTAAAAATAAACAATTTACTAAAAATATAATTTACTACAATTACGATTACACTTAAAGCTAATTTTACAATCATATTCGAGAAACTTAACCATGTTACAAAAATAGCTATTCCAAGTTCTTCTATGCCTAGTGTAACAAGACGTGCAGAAAAGAATTTTATAATTTTTGTAATCTCTTTTGTTTTCTCTTCTATTCCACTGCGAAACACAAGTAAATTATTGGTAACATAGGCAAAGGTTACTGCTATGATCCAAGCGATGATATTCGCAATTAAATCATTAATTCCAAGTTTATTACATAATAAATCAAAGGAAGCAAGATTTAATGCCGTAGTTAGTAACCCTACAATCAGATAAGATACTGTTTCTCTTGTAACGAATTTATTCCATAATCTCACAAAAAAACTTTTTTCTTGCATAATCATTCCTCTATTCGTCTTAATATTTCCATTATAGCAAACATAAACAAGAAAAACAACGTACATCTCTTTACAAAAATCTACCGAGGTGGTAAATTAGTTATATAAATAAGACCTTATTAGACATATAATTTCAATGGGGGAAAAAGACATGAGCTTTATTCTAAGGAATTTAATGGAAGATGTCGTAATTAAACAACTAGACGAACTTATCAAAGTTTTTGGTGGCTGCCAGTGTGAACAATGCCGACTGGATATTGCTACATATGCACTTAATCGCCTTGCACCTAAATATGTTGTTACGACTCAAGGCGAATTGCTATCTAAGTTAGATTCTTTAGATATTCAATTCGAGACGAATATAACTACTGCAATCACGCAAGGAATACTTCTCGTAAATCAGAATCCAAGACATGATTCTGAAAAATCGGAAGAAAAATAGTATTGTAGTTAGGTTTTACAAAATATTTAAAGAGGCTGTTGCAAAATATAATTTTGTAACAGCCTCTCGTCATCTCGTGTATTAAAAATATTTTTTGTTTCCCCATAGATTACTTTTTTTTAAATCGACATATTCATTGTAGGCACGCTCAAGAATTTGTTTCTCGTTCGTAAACTTGAGCATATGATATGCTTCATGAAACTTGTAATACCCTGAGTCCATAAAATACTCTTCTCTTTGTGGTTTACTGTAATAGCTATCAGACATCATAAGGTACCAATGAACATCCTTTAGTACAGTATTTTGCGGAGTATTAAACGTATACTGGCTTTTACCAATATACTTAATAATTGAAGCTACAGTTCCTGTTTCCTCTTTGACCTCGCGAATCGCAGTCTCCTTATATTCTTCACCCTCTTCTACGGTTCCTTTTGGTAATACCCAGCCTTCATACTTGTTCTTATAATTCTTATACAATAATAAGATTTTACCTCTGAAAATAACTACACCACCACAGCTTGTTGCCTCAATCATCGCAATGCCTCCTGTTTTCTGGTGTAACCTATACCTGTTTTATAGTATACATCATTTAACAGGCATTTTCAATAAAAATCTAATTATTGCCTTTCCTACCGATTTACTCGAATTAATAATTAATCATACAGTCTGGTAACGATTTCTGTAATCGATGAATATCATCCTCACTCAACTCATTATCACTAAGATCTATGAACATCAAATTTTTTAAAGAGGAGAGCTTCGTAACATCACTAATCTTATTACCATTAAGATAAAGTATCGTAAGGTTAGTTAATTTTTCAACTCCTAAAGTATTGTCTAGTTGATTATTGGATAAGCTCAACACTTCTAACTTTGTCAGACCACCTAATTTTTCAGCTGAAGTGATACGATTATCAGATAAGTCAAGCTCTTTCAAATTACTCAATTGATTGAGTTCTTTAATATTTACAATCTTATTTCGATTGAGTTTTAATTTCTCAACGTTCGTTGCCTTGCTTAATAAACTGATATCAGAGATTGAATTTTCGCTCAAATCAATAATTGTAGCTTTCTCCATTGGTCCAAGTTCACTTAAATCAATCAAGCCTTTTCCACTCTCTAGAATCATACTAGGTGACTCCTGGTTAGGTTCAATTGATACAGTATTGGTTGGATTTACTTCACTTGTAACTTCCTTTGTTGGAGTAATTTTTTCTGCGTTTGTTGGTATATTCTCTTCCTCCAAAACCAAAGCTTGCGTTGGCTTTACAGCTTGCGTTGGAAGTAATACTTCCTGTGTATCGCCTCTATTTTCTAAACCAAGATTACTCTTTAATAATATAACAATCACTGCAATCGTAATTACAGATACCCATATGACTAAAATCCAAGGTCCCATATTCTTTGTCTTTTTCGCAGTAGCCTGTGTGACTTTTCCCTTATCCTTCTTCGTATTATCTTCATAGGTTTGAACTTGCTCGGATAGGTGTAGTGTCATCTCTTCAAGTAATTGAGCTTCTTGTAAAGCTTTTTCTTTTAATGAGATTTTCTCTACTTCCTCAGAATCCTCTTGTGTCGCTGCCACATATATTTCGGCATCTTCCATAATCTGTGGATTTATTAGTTCTGTTAGGCTTTCTCCTAAAAAAACACCTATTGCAATTAAAGCATCTTTAAATTCTTCTGCTGTTTGATATCGATTCTCTGGTTTCGGGTCACAAGCTTTTAAAATTACCTGTCCGAATTCCTTCGTTGCTCCAACCGGTAGTGGCTTATTGATTAGATTATTCGGAAGCTGATTGTTATTGAGACAACTGTAAAGTAACAGACCTAGTGAGTATATATCTGCCCGTGAGTCATAATGCTCACCAGCAAGAATCTCTGGTGCTAAATATTCGTTATTCCTGTTAAGCGAGGTGTTTCCACCTACCTGTCTTTCCAATCGAGAAAATGTAAAATCGCCAAGTTTGTACTGCCCATGTTCTGATAAATAGATACACTCTGGACATATATTTCCGTGTACAATATGAAATCTCTCACAAAGATCGAGTGCATCACAAATATTCTTTCCAAGATGAATCACATCTTGAAAGGTCATAAAAGCAGCATTTACGCTTTCTCGAAATTCTTCTAACAATTCCATTCGAATAAATATATCATATCCAATTGCATTCTTGCGTTTGAAAATCATATGATTCTCATAGCAAACGATATGTTGTCGATCTGGTAATTTCTCTAAGAGACATATTTCACGATAAATATCTGTCACAAGTTCTTTGTAATAACATGCTTCTGCATCATCCTCTATTTTTTTAGTAAGCACATCATCATTCTCTATTTTATCTCTTGGAATACCAAAAACTTTCATGATACTAAACTCACGCTGACCATTTTGCTCACGGAAGATTTTAAATACGGATCCCCCCTGTGATGTACCGATAAACTGGTCGATATACCACTCGCGAAAAAATGGTTCTCCGCTTTTTAAATCATTCATGTTCATATCGTTTACCCCTGCAATCAATAATAACTTTTTATGAAACTAGAATAGTTATAACCATTGTTTTACCATTACTTGTCTTTCCATTGACTATAGTTCTTCCCGTTGATACTGCTGTAACGACACCATTGGAATTAACAGTTGCAATCGATGGATCACTACTAGAAAATGTCACTGTTTTATCAGTTGCATTGGAAGGAGTAATTGTAAATGTAATCGTTTTTTTACCTCCAACCTCTAAAAAATACATATTAGAATCTGCTTTTATTCCAGTCACTTCTACTTTAGATGGAGTTGGTGCTTTTGTTGGAGTCGGTGCTTTTGTTGGTACTGGAGTCGGTGCTTTTGTTGGTGCCTTAGTAGGCGCTTTCGTTGGCACTGGAGTCGGTTTATTCTTAACGGTAATCTTGCATCTTGCAACAACATCTCCACTCATAGAGTAAACTGCCACTGTTGCAGTACCTGCTTTCACAGCTGTAATCTTTCCATGTATATTTATAGAAACAATTTTTGTATTACTTGATTTAAAATAATAACCCTCAGTTGCATTACTTGGTGTTACCGTAGCCTTTACTGTTTTTACGTCACCAACTTTTAATGTCATCTTTGAGTTTGATAAACGCAAATCAGTAATTGCTACATAGTCACCTGTTGTCAATGTATAACTATTCCCTAATCCTCTTAAGTCATTTCTCTCAAGTGTTACATAATAAACTCCATTTGCCTCATCAAATTTATACTCTTTTCCTGCAAATGTTGTTGGTATAATTTCTAATTTTATTAAATTTTTATATGTATCATATATTTTTATTATGAGAAAATCGGTAGATAAATTCTGTACATTCAGCTTGAGTGTTTCTTCACCTTTAAGTGTTATTTTATAGCAATCCACTTCTTCGCCAAAGCCAATCACACCTAATTTCTTGTCTACACTTGTCATTGCAATTGGATTATCCAATGATTTCCCACCAGAACTTGAATTAACCTTAGAGAATTTTGCAACAATACTATACTTTATGTCACTACTACCATTCTCAAAATTGACCGTTAAATCATATTGCCCCTTCTCAGCACAGAATTCAAATTCAAGTATACTTTGTCCATCCGTAGTAGTGGATAAAAGCTCTTTTTCTAAATTATTTGATACGTTCTTAAGTACTGCCTTTATCGGATATGGACTTGCATAAAATATCTTTACTTTAACTATACCGCTACTCTCTGGTTGCATCGTATAAGTAACGGATTGCTTTGTTGTACCTTTGACTGCCTTTCCATCTAACTCTAATGGTCTTCCCTGTGCTGCACTAGCCTTACTTCCAAACAACATAACTGTGCATAACATCAATACAAATCCTGTCAATAGAAGCTTACCTTTCATACTTAATCTCTCCATTTCATTTTATATTATAAAGCGACATCTCAAACATAGTTTTAAGATGCCACTTTATGTCTGTAATCCCTTATATTGTAAACGATTCAATACAATCTGTCAATTAGTGTAATACGCTTCAATAATTTTCTTTGCGATTGGTACTGCAATTTTACTACCGCTACCAGCACTCTCTACAATAACGCTAACTGCAATTTCAGGTTTTTCCACTGGTGCAAAGCCAACAAACCAAGCATGAGTATTTTTTCCAATTTCATATTCGACAGTACCCGTTTTTCCTGCGACAGATACTTCCATTCCAGATAACTTTGTTCCAGTACCGCTCTGAACGACCTCCTCCATGAATTCAGTCAAGATCTCTGCTTCTGATGGTGAAATCATCGTTCCTACAATTTCAGGTTGATAGCTTGATATAACATTTCCTGATGCCGACTCAATTCGGTCAACCAAATACGGTTTCATTAGTACTCCATCATTTGCTACCATTGCAGCTATCATTGCATTATGAAGTGGTGTGATTTGAGTTTTGCCAAGCCCAATCACTGTCTGAGCATAATCCACTAAATCACTGTTCCCATTAAGCACAAAACTGGATTGACTTGTTTTTAGATCAATCGGTAATGTGGAATTAAAATACATACTGGTACAAAGTTCATGAAAACGATTCATATCAAGCGTACTGCCAAGATTAGCATACGACGTATTACAAGAATTAGCAAAGGACTCTTCTAAGTCTTGTGTTCCATGGGTAATACCTCCTGCACAATGAATCGTAACTTGATTGAACTCATCTTCACTTTTACAAGAATATTCGTAATCTTCATAATTTGGATTTTCACGAATATACTCCAATGTTGTCAAAATCTTAAATGTTGAGCCAGGTGCATACAAACCTTGTGTTGCTCGATTAAGCAATGGAGAATTACTGTCACTACTCAGCTTTTCCCAATCACGATTGACTGTATTAGGATCGTAATCAGGCTTTGACACCATAGCAAGTACTTTTCCAGTGGATGGCTCTAATACAACGACAGCACCTTGATAATCTCCTAAAGCATCGTATGCTGCTTGTTGCAATTTAGCATTTAAGGTTGTAACTACATTATCTCCTTCATTCTTTTTACCACTTAATGTATTAATAAATTGGCTAATTGGGTTTTCGTTACTTGTTAACAGCGAAAAACTTTCCGATTGCTCAATTCCTGTTTTTCCATGGTCCACTCGTCCAACGACATGAGAGAATACTCGATTATAAGGATAAACTCTTACATCCTCTCCATCTTCCACCGAAATTGTTTGTGCAAGAATCTGTTGATCTGCGGACAATATTTTACCTCGAATAATATAGTTCGCCAACAAATCTTGACGTTTATTGTACGAATTATTGATATAAGATTTTCCTTGCACTACGACAAAATAACTATAATAACCAACAACCAAAAATAGTAGTGCCGAGAATACATAAGTTAACGATAGAATGGAACGATTATAAAATTTTTTGGTTCGTGCAATGTCTTCTTCGCTTTCCACTGCAACTTGCATTCCGGTTTCTTCTCTTCGCATATGAAGTACATACATTCCTTGAATGATACTGAACATAATAACACTACTAAACACAGAAGAACCTCCATAACTTACTAAAGGAAGCGTAACTCCTGTGGAAGGTATACAATTAATTGCTCCACCAATATTAAGGAACACTTGTGTGATATACATTGTACTAAGTCCAAGTGCCGTAATTTTATAAAATGGGTCCTTAAACTTAACAGAAATATTGATAAACATAACAAAACAGCTCAAGCAAATTAAGCAAATACAAATTCCAACAATCGCACCCATCTCTTCTGAGATTGCAGAAAAGATAAAGTCACTCTGCGCAACAGGTATACTCGAAGGTAGCCCTTGAGTTAACCCCATACCAGGAAATCCACCTGTTCCTATTGCGAATAAGGATTGAGTTATTTGATACCCTTCCTTTTCAATCACTGCAAAAGGATCTAAAAAGGCAGTAATACGAACCCGAACATGAGCAAACATCTGATATGCTACAATGGATGCAACAACACCACCAATTCCCCCATATACCAAATATCGTTTACGACCAGTTGCAGAATAGAGCATAATAATATAAGTAACGGAAAAGAGAAAAGCACCACCCAAATCTTTTTCTAACACAAGAATGATTACATGAATTGCAGCTAGAAAAGATACAATTACAACATGCTTAAAATCACGCTTTTTACTCAATACAGAAGCAACAAAAAATATAAATAATAACTTTACAAATTCTGAAGGCTGAAATCCTATGCCACCAATTATAATCCAGTTTTTAGCACCATTTTGAACATCACCAAAAAACAGGACAAACAATAAGGTTAAGATTCCTGCTGCTGCATATACATAAGTGAAATTACGCAGAGTACGAAATCGATTAATCAACATTGGCACAATTAAGCAAACTGCCAATGACACCGTTGCGATTGAAAACTGCCGTATCCCTAACTCAAGTGATAAACGGGTAATCATAATAAATCCAAGCATCAACAGCATCATCATATTTCGAAATACTGGTAATGACATCTTTTTATAGCTAACTTGATATAAAGCACTAAAACCTATAAACATGAAAAGCTGTGCTCCATATAAAATTATGATTTGTGGATTTTGTGTACCAATATAAAGCGCTATAAAATTCATGGCATGAACTAGATACATAAGTGCTGTCATAAAGTGTGTACGACGTTCCCGTGGCTTACCTGGTTTCATCAAAACAACACGAAATGCGATAAATGAATATAGTGCAATGAATAAGATACTTAGGTATTTTACTAACTCAATAATTATTCTTGTCATCTCTACCTCTTCTATAGAATTCCTCTCTTAAAATGCCCTTTCGAATAAGTCGAACTGTCATAGTCAACCTCTTTGTTATTGTAAAAGACATCTTCGAAGTTCTTTAAAACCATCGATACTTGCGTTTTATCTTCTGTCGTAAAATCTAGGCGAATTCCATTCAAGGACATTTCCTTAATCTCTTTTGCATTTCCTAAAAGTGATATACACTGAGAATTGTAGATTGAATTATAACAGTAATGGCAATTGGTGCGTACAGGAAGTTTCATCTGTACACGATCAATTAATACTAATGGTTTTGCAGATTTTATGTCATAGGCCTTCTCTTTTCCCTCCGAAAGCCGACATTCGGTTGTATTTTTTCGAACACATTGAGCTGATATCATGAGTGGTAAATACCCATAAACAACCAAATCAAACTTCTGAAGTGGTAATGTTTTTAATTCAGTAGAATTTAACTCAATCGAACTTGTATAATGATGAATCCCAAGTTCTTCATAAAATCTCACAGCTTCCTCATTCATAACATACATATTATAATCAAGCCGTAAATCTTTCTTCGTCTTTAGAATATTTTTGCAAAAAGCCAACTCTTCAAAATTTTTTAGCACATAACCATCGATCAGATCGTCATTCAAATAATCTTGATAGTTAATGAATTCATCATAACTGCTAGCACGTAGTATATGTGGGAGTAGATAAAAAACCTTTTTTCCAGAACTTTTGGCTGTCTTAGCAAATTGATGCAAAGACTCAAAGGAATTCTCAGCGATATCAATATATACCTCGGAAACTCTAGAATTCTCACAAACAGCCTCCATTTGCTCTTCATTTTTTACAACAGCTATCATAACTAGCTCTTGCAAGGAGCTTAATTGTTTGTCGGCCTTCTTAGGAAAATCATGTTTTAACATCTGTTCGCTTCTACGATACTCACATGCCATCTTTAATTCAAGATTACTAAGTGCAGCTCTACGAAGTTCATTCAGCTTGCCGATTGGGAAAAACACATTTCCGTTCAAACATACAGTTAAATGCTCAAATTCAAAAGGAGTATCCTTCGTCTTTTTTAGTTTCTCTTCTACATTCGCTGCTACCATTGGTTGCTTTAAGGCTTCACTTACGATATCACCAAATTCGGTTATTTCAATTGTTATACCTTCTTTTTTTACATTAGTTCCAGGAACAACCATCTGTAAGGTCGTCCAAAGAGTAAGCTGTAATGGCTGTCCCACTACTGCTGTTAATTCTCCGCATATTTTTATCTTTTCATCCACATTCATAAAACGATTTGCTAAATCATCTAGTAGTGAATTATTTTTCGTTCGATATACCTCATCATTACGTTCGATCCTACTATTCGGTTTCGTATTCGTTCTTAATTTTGACCCTTTCTTCGCCGAATCTTTCACCGTAAATTCATACGTAGCTTCTCCATTATGTCGAAATTCTAAGATATCCTGTGCATTCACATCTTCACATAATGCAATCTCAGCTTGAATTCCTTGACGATTGATCACATGTCCAACAAGAACACCACTATGGTTTGGGCGGTGCATTGACATCATGTCTTTGCTATTATGCATGTCATAATACCCCGTACTAAATCCACCACGATTATATAAATCCTGTAGCTTCTGTATTTCCTTCACCATAACCTCAGGATGCTCTTTATGGTATTGTTCATATCCCTTCGCTCCAAGTTCATAATACATATCTACCTGCTTTTTGTAAGCAAGTACAACTCCAGCAGCATATTCAGGTCGCTTCATTCGTCCCTCGATTTTAAAGGAATCAATTCCAGCTTCGATCATCTTACCTACCATAGATAAGGTACACATGTCTTTTGGGCTAAGAATGTAACTTTGATCGCGTTCTGATACTGTCTTTTTTGCTTCCTCCACCTGATATTCCATACGGCATGGTTGTGCGCAACGTCCACGATTACCACTTCGACCACCAATCATACTACTCATAAAGCATTGTCCGGAATAAGAATAGCAAAGTGCTCCATGTACAAAAGCTTCTATCTCTACATCAGTAGATTTGCGAATACGTTGTATCTCGGATAAAGATAGTTCACGCGCAGGAACCATACGAGTGATACCATATTTTTTCAGTTCATTGACACCCTCTGCCATTGTCAAGGTCATCTGCGTACTTGCATGAATTGGTAATTTTGGAAAATTTTCATGGATAAAATGCATGACACCAACATCTTGTACAATAACTGCATCTAATCCTTGTAAATAAAACTTTTTCAGATAATGATACAATTCATCATTCAATTCTTCATTTTTCAATAAAGTATTTACAGTAAGGTAAAGCTGCTTTCCACGAATATGAGTATAATCAATTGCTTTGAGAAGCATTTCTTCATCGAGATTGTTCGCATATGCTCTTGCACCAAACTTCATACCTCCTATATATACAGCATCACATCCGACATTCACTGCTGCTTTTAAACCTTCGATTGATCCTGCTGGCGCAAGTATTTCAACACGATTCATAAATTCAATATCCTTCCTATTATAAAAAAGGCTGTTATAAAATGCAATTCTATGATAAAAGGATTCCCAAAATAAAATATCAGAAACCTTTTAGCAAAAATTTACATTCTACAACAACCCCCAATTACGTATTTCTATTTTCATGAATGATTCTTCTTAATCTCTTTAAGCTCAGTTTCGAGACGAATCACCTTTTTTTGTTCTTCTATAATTTCTTCCTTTGCTTTTGCTAGCTCTGATTGAGCAGTCTCAAGCTTCGTTTGTAGCAGAATAATCTCATGTTTTAAATCAAAGATTTCGTTTGATTTTGAATCACTATCAGACTCTGTTGTTTTCATCTTATTCTTTAGTTTAAAATAATCATCTGCTAGATTAATCTGTAATAATACATTTCTCATCTCAGAATCAAGGGTCCGGTAATTATCAAGTTTCCTTAACTCCCCATATTTTGTATTAATATAAGTAGCAACTGTTTGAAGGTATTCTTCGCTCTCATATCCTCCCAATGTATAGCGTTTGTTATTAATAAGCACTTCAATATCTGTTCTCTTATTCATACCGTCCTCTTTCCAAGGCTTTAGCTAAATGCCTTCTTGGTTTTCGATTTAAACATGACAAGTACTATCTTAATTATCATTATAATCATATTGAAATTGATTGACAATAGCTATTCAATACTTTTTCGTTACTCATGTAATATACCACAGTGTTGATAAGCTAGTTCTGTTACAACACGACCACGAGGTGTTCTGCTGATAAAACCGTTCTGTACTAGATATGGTTCATATACCTCTTCCACTGTTCCTGTATCCTCACCAATTGTAGTTGCAACTGCTTCAATACCTACTGGACCACCACCAAATCGTTCAATCATCGTACGTAGAATCTGACGATCGATATGATCAAGTCCTAATTTATCAACCTCTAATACATCGAGCGCAAAACTAGCAACATGCTCTGTAATCTTTCCATCATATTTTACTTGTGCAAAATCTCGAACTCTCTTTAACAGTCGATTCGCAAGCCTTGGTGTACCTCTAGAACGTCTCGCTAACTCAATTGCACCCTTTTCATCAATTTCCACATTCAGCACCTTTGCAGATCTTGTGATAATCTCAGTTAGTTCCTCTGTCGTATAGAATTCTAATCGATTCACAACCCCGAATCGATCACGCAATGGAGCTGTTAACATACCAGCTCTTGTCGTTGCTCCAACCAGAGTAAATCGTGGCAAATCAAGACGAATGGATTTCGCTGTTGCTCCTTTTCCAATGACAATGTCGATCACAAAATCTTCCATTGCCGGATATAGCAATTCTTCCACTTGTCGGTTTAAACGATGGATTTCGTCGATAAAAAGTACGTCCCCTTCTTGCAGATTATTTAAAATGGCTGCCATATCTCCTGGTTTTTCTATCGCTGGTCCAGCAGTTGTTTTAATGTTTACCCCCATCTCATTTGCGATAATACCTGCTAAGGTAGTCTTTCCTAGTCCCGGAGGTCCAAAAAACAACACATGGTCTAAGGATTCCTTGCGTTGTTTTGCTGCCTCAATATAAATTTTAAGATTCTCTTTTGCTTTTGCCTGTCCAATATAATCTTTTAATAGCTGTGGCCTTAAGCTGGATTCTATCTTTAAATCCTCTTCCATCAGCTCTGTACTTATCACTCTCTTTGCCATTTTACGCCAACCTTTATTTTATTAAACTCTCTTCAATCCTGCTTTAATTACATCTTCTGCTGTCATACCCTGTACAATTGGTACATTCTTCACGGCTTTTAATGCTTCTGAGCTTGAATACCCTAATGCAACTAATGCTTGGATTGCTTCTTCCTTCACACCTTCCATACCATTTGGATTCAGTATACTCATCTGTCCTGATGTATTGGCTGCATAACTTGCTTCAAAAGCATCTTCAAGTTTAAATTTATCTTTCAGTTCTAATATTAATTTGCTTGCAGTTTTAGCTCCGATTCCTGGAGCTTTCGATATCGCTTTTGCATCGTCAGCAAGAATTGCAAATCGCAATTCATCCGTGCTAATTGCGGATAAGATACCGAGCGCCCCTTTAGGACCAATTCCATTCACTGTAATTAATAACTTAAATACCGTAAGATCCTCTTTTCTAATAAAGCCAAATAATGCTATCCCATCCTCTTTAACTTGAAGATACGTATATAATTGAACTGTCTCACCAACTGGTGGTAACATTTTGTATACAGTCTGGGGTACATTAACTTCATATCCCATTCCGTTCCAGTCGATTATGACACAATTCTCACATATTTCTACTAATTCGCCTCGAATAAAATTTATCATTGATTTTGATCCCAAATTCCTTTCACTATGGTCAAGCGACCTTCCTCTATAAAGCCTAGTACTTCGTATGCTTGTACACCAAGCCCTTCTGCAATCTGAATCGCATTACTATTCGGATATTGCAGTAAATAATTCTCAATTCGTTCAAACAATTCATCGTCAATACTCTTGCAATCACTACATGTATAAGCTTTAAACTTACTCTGAAATATTTTACGGCAATGTTTGCATATATTTAACTGCATTGTATACTCCTTTCGTCTTACATTAATGTTGCAAATAAATTCAGTACTTGTTGCATTAACTTAACACGTAATGGACGACTTTTCCACTCTTCGAATGTTACCTCATGACATAACTCTAGAGTTTCATCTAAATCCCTTTTAATTGCAGCAATCGCATCTCGGTTGCACATAAACAATCCACATTCATAATGCAGATAAAAACTGCGATAATCCATATTAATCGTTCCAACGACACCACAATCCTCATTGATTATCGTCTTTGCATGAATAAAGCCAGGTTCATACTCAAAAATACGAACGCCCGCTTCCAATAATTTACCATAATTAAATTCTGTAACGAATTTAACACTCTTTTTATCTGGTATTCGAGGTGTTATTATTCTAACATCAATTCCACCACGTACAGCATTCTCAAGTGCATCTTGCATATCTGGTTCAAGAACGAGATATGGCGTTGTTATATATAAATATCGTTTGGAGTAATTAATAATTTGCTTATAAAAACCTTCAATTGGACATGAAGGGTTACTTGCTGGTCCATCTGATATGACTTGACAAAATACTTGATTCTGTTCAAACTGTTTCGTTGGACGATAAGGGGTATAGTCAATTAACACTCCATCTGTACAAACTTCCCACATTTGCAGAAAAGTTACCGTCAGTCCCCAAACTGCGTCACCCTCTACACGAACAGCATTATCTTTCCATATTCCAAACCGATCGACAAGATTAACGTATTCATCTGCAAGATTCATACCACCGGTATATCCAATATTACCATCAACTACGATGATTTTTTGATGACTACGATAATTCATATATAGCTTATCTGTATATTTATGAATCGGATTAAAAACACGAACTTGAAATCCTTCGCTTTCTAAAGTACGCCGGAATCCTTTGTCCGTTCGAAGCATTGCGCCAAAATCATCATACATAAATAACACTTCGACACCTTGTCTTATCTTCTTTAAAAGTAAGGAATGAATGCGTTCCCACAAAACACCCTCACCAATAATAAAAAAGTTTATCATAATAAACTTCTCTGCTTTTTCAATATCCATTGCAATGGCATCAAACGTATCTTCTCCCATTGGATAATAAGTAACCTGATTGTTTTTGAACAAGGGAAAATGATAAGATTCTAAGTACTTTACCATACGAGATTTCGTTGGATAAAGCCCCGTAAACTCATTGACTACATCTTGATTATAAGTATAAAAAGATGCTCCATGACGAAGTTTTTGTAAAACCTTTTTCTCAATCTTACGTTTTGAATCCGATTTCCCCCAAAGTACATACATAATATGACCTGTTAATGGAAGAATTAAAATAATATTAATCCACGCAATCTTGTAGGATGAACTTCGGTTATCGTTCACTAATGCCATAATAATTAAGATACTTAAGATCTCAATTAATGTATAAAAATAGAATGAATAACCTCGAAACCATAAGGATAAAATTATAATTAATGCAAACTGAGCAAGCACAAGACCTGCTACAACAGCTGCACGCAAAAAACCGCTCAAATAACTCTTTACAATCCCCTTTTTCTCGTTCAAATCATTTCCCATTCCCCTATACTCCATTTCTATGTAGTATATATATTAGCATTAGCAAGGATACTTTTTCTTAATTTATCCTTGTAAAAAAATTTAATCTGATTCGCATCCGTGATTACTTGTGTCTTGCACCTAATAGGAAGTCATATATAAGTTGGCGACTTTTTTTCATTATAACATAGAATCTATATAAATTCATTATAAACATATTAGAAAGGCGTTGCAAGTACCGACCTGATTTGCTAAAATTATGATATTTGAAAGGAGGCATAAGATGAAAATTGTAGAACAAATAATCCCTTATCAGTTATTTTATCCTATAAGTGATAAGTATGTAAAGGAAGATATGGTTTTCTTTGATATCGAAACTACAGGCTTTTCCGCTCATATGTCTTATGTCTACTTAATTGGCTGTGCCTATTATGATGGAACTACATTTCGATTAATCCAGTGGTTGTCAGAAGGCATCGAAGAGGAAATACAGCTTTTGAGCTATTTCTTTGAGTTTATTAAGTCCTATCATCTGTTAATTCATTATAATGGTTCGGGCTTTGATCTTCCATATTTAGAACAAAAATGCAAAGAATATCAGCTTCCTTATAATTTTCAAGATATCGATAGTGTTGACATATACAAACAATTAATACCTCATAAAAAGAGATTACCTTTACCAAATTTAAAACTCAAAACATTGGAAACATTTTTAGGGATTCAGCGTAAAGACACTTATAGTGGTGGTGAACTAATCGAAGTTTATACAAAATATTTAGCTTTTCATATGTTTGAAAAGAAAAAAACAATTCATGAGGACTATCAGATAAGTAAAGCCTCTGGACTTCCTTTACTTGGTTGTGGCAACTCCAAAGAATTATTAGATACTTTGCTTTTACACAATGCAGAGGATGTCATGGGTTTGCTCAAAATTGCAGACATATTAGCATATACTGACCTGTTTTCCTTTCATGTGCATATTATATCCGCCAAGATTGCTAATCAGTTTTTTGAATGCAAGGTAAAGCTTATAACACCACTTCCAAAACCAATTATCTATGATTTCGAATTACCATTAACAGAAAAAAAACTTTGTTTGACTGTCAAGGCTACAACTTCAGAAGCATTCCTACGAGTTCCTTGTTTTCATGGTGAATTAAAATATTTCTTTGATAATTATAAAGATTACTATTACCTTCCATGTGAAGATACTGTAATTCATAAGAGTATTGGCGAATATGTTGATAAAAACTACCGTGAAAATGCTAAGGCGAATAACTGCTATATTAAGAAAAGTGGTATCTTCCTACCACAAAAGGGTTGCTTTTTTACTCCTGTTTTCCGAGAAGAATTCAAAGACAAGATTACATTCTTTGAGGTTACAGAGGATTTTCTATCGAATCCTTCGAAAGTTTTATTATACATTCAAACATTATCATAAACATCTAATGCAAAGAATCACAAAAGTGTGCTTCACACACTCTCACAAGTAACACTTTACAAGCACAGCTTTTGTTCCGCGCCGTAGCGTAGCGTAGTGTGCATCCTGCGGAACCTTTTTTATAAATTAGGAAATTCAGAGGGATTTCCTAATTTATAAAAAAGGCGGTTTCCCTTCCAATCAACTGATATGTAGGTAACCGTCTTTTTATTATATAAGATGTTTTCTTGTATTTTACGATACGATTCTTAATTTAGTAATTTGCGTTTTTGATTTCAAAAAAGCTTTGTGGATGAGCACAAACTGGGCATACCTTTGGTGCTTCTGTTCCCATTACAAGATGTCCGCAATTACGACATTCCCATATTTTCATCTCAGACTTTTTAAACACTTCTTTCATCTCAACGTTAGAAAGTAACTTACGAAAACGTTCCTCATGAGCTTTTTCAATTTGTGCTACAGCTCTAAACTGAGCAGCTAAATCTGTAAATCCTTCTGCCTCTGCATCCTTTGCAAAGTTTTCATACATGTCTGTCCATTCGTAGTTCTCACCCTCCGCCGCATGTAATAAATTAGTAGCGGTATCACTTAATTCACCAAGATGCTTAAACCACAATTTCGCGTGTTCTTTTTCATTATTAGCAGTATTAAGAAAAAGCTCTGAAATCTGCTCATATCCTTCTTTTTTTGCTACAGATGCAAAATATGTATACTTGTTACGTGCTTGTGATTCTCCTGCAAAAGCTTGCATAAGATTTTGTTCTGTCTTTGTTCCTGCAAATTTGTTATCCATATGACGTCTCCTCCTTTTGTTTAGATTAGAATTTAGATCACGTACTTCTCTGACCAGCTACATTTACAATTATAACCGATTCTAATTTTCTCGTCAATCAATTGTATCATCTGATTGCTCTCTGGCATACAAATAGTTTTGCTTAAACTTTAACGTCCAATCCGTTCTCTGCCATTCTCGTACAGAACGTATGTCTAAGAGTACGTATGCCGCTAGGTGAAGAATATACAAGAGACCATTGCATAATGTAACAGCCCTCGCATCTTTATTAGCGTTTGTGATTTCACCTCCTATCCCGAAGAAAGAGTACACATGTATATTTTCGAAGGCCTTACAAGCCCCACACGCTCTTTGTGGGCTTGTGAGCGTAGCGCGCCGTAGAAAATATACATGTGTCCTCTTTCTTCTTCGTAGCAAAAATCACAAACGCCTAGCAAATAAACAGGGGTGTTGCATTATGCAACAACCCCTTGTATCTATAAATCCATTAAAAAAACAACGAATTTGTATTTATTGTAAGTATTTCTTTAATGTTGCTCTGACAGCTCCTACGCCGGATATTTCTTCGATAAACATCTGCTCAATCTTTTCGCCAAGGCCGGCTTTATACAAATCAATAGCGAAAATATTATCATTTGACAATATACTCTTTAATTGTCCTTGATAAGAAGCAGAATTACCAACTTCAATTCCTAAAAGTTGCTCTCTTAACTCTGCAAGCATCGGATCCGAAGATAATTCCATTGCATTTCCTTGATCGTCCACCCCAAGCATATATCTGCACCAGCCTGCAATGGCAAGTGGAATGGCAATAAGCTGTGCTGCACTCCCTTGCTTTTCCACATAAGCTTTAATAGTCTCACCAAAACGAATACCAACCTTTTGTGAAGTATCCGTAGCAATTCGTTGTGGAGTATCCGGCATAAATATATTTGGTAAACGTACTTGAATGACTTCTTTCACAAATTCCTCTGGTGATAAAATTCCAGGATTTGTAACAACCGGCATCCCCTCCACAGGACCGATATTCTCAACCAATGTTAAGAGTTCCTTATCCTTCATCTCATCTGCAATCAAATCATATCCCAATAAGCAACCGTAAACAGCCAAAGCAGTGTGTAGTGGATTTAAACAGGTGGTAACCTTCATTCGTTCCACTTTGTTAACCGTATCCTGGTCAGTCATATAAACGCCAGCTTTTTCAAGAGCCGGTCTTCCATTCGGAAATCTGTCTTCAATTACAAGATACTGTGGACCTTCTGCATTTACAAAAGGTGCAATATAAGTATTTTTAGAGGTAATAACCGGACTCATTGCCTCCATACCAAGTTCTTCTAACTGCTTTGTCACCACCTCTGCTGGTCTTGGTGTGATTTTATCTATCATAGACCATGGGAAGGATACTTGTTTCTCATCTGACACATATTCCACAAATTCTTTGGATACAAATCCTCGGTTCATCCACTCATTGGCAATAGTTAAAATAGAACTTCTCAACTTTTCTCCATTATGGGAACAATTGTCCATAGAAACAACTGCAAGAGGTCTTGCACCATTTAAAAATCTATGATTCAACAAAGAACAGGTAATTGCCATCGCTGAGGTAGGTTTTTCTATGCCATTCTCCAAATCCGCTTGGATGAAAGGAAAATACTCTCCAGTCGCATTTTTTAATGCATATCCCTTTTCTGTGATGGTAAAGCTGACCATTTGTAAACTCTCAGCTGCAAAGATTTCCTTTAATCTATTCCACTCAGCAGTATCTCCTGCTTTCGCCTTTAATGCTTCTGCTAAGGAACCAATGATTTTCTTGTCTACAGATCCGTCCGGCTTTAAGGTAACACCAAGTACCAAGTTATCATATGGCGCATAGATTTGATCAATGATATCGTGGTCAAAGGTCTCCACACAGACGATACCTGTATTGGCATTTCCTTCGTTTATTAATTGGTCTTGAATTCCTCCAATAAAGATACGAAAGATATTACCTACACCAAAGTGAAGCCATTGTGGCATTTTCTTTGTATTTTCCTGCACCATTGCCACATCGTAGCCTGGTAACTGGATCCCTGCCTGTTCAAATGCCTTTGTATCCTTAATGCCTTCAATTGAAAGTTTCATCGTGTTTCCTCCTATGCATGTTTGTTCGCTTTTTCAATTGCTTCCCAGAGTCCATTGAGATAAGTTGCTCCAAGTGCTCTATCATAAAGTCCATAACCTGGCATTGCAACTTCTCCCCAGATCATTCTTCCATGGTCAGGTCGAATTGGCCCTTCAAAGCCGATTTCATAAAGAGCCTTCATAATCTCGTACATATCAAAAGTACCATCAGAAGATAAGTGAGCTGCTTCTTCAAAATCAGTTGGCGAATTAAACTTTAAGTTTCTAACATGTGCAAAATGTATTCTTCCTTTTAGAGAACGAATCATATCTGGAAGATCATTATTTAAATTCGTACCGTATGAACCAGAACAGAACGTAACACCGTTGTGAGGATCATCCACCATTTTCATCATTTTTAAGATATTTTCTTTGTTGATAATAATTCTTGGAAGCCCAAATACACTCCAAGCAGGATCGTCTGGATGAATTGCCATCTTAATATCATACTCGTTACATACTGGCATGATTTTCTCAAGGAAGTACTTAAGATTTTCAAATAACTTATCGTCATCAATGTCCTTATACATCTCAAAGAGTTCTTTTACCTTTGCCATTCTCTCTGGTTCCCAGCCTGGCATAATCGTACCATTCATATCTCCAGAAATGGATTCAAACATTTTTTCCGGATCAATTCCATCCACCGCTTCTTGAGTGTATGCAAGAACAGTGGAGCCGTCTTCACGAAGACGAGCAAGCTCAGTTCTTGTCCAGTCAAATACCGGCATGAAGTTATAGCATACAAGATGAATGCCTTCTTCTCCAAGATTTTTTAATGTTTCAATGTAGTTAGCAATATACATGTCACGTTCGCTAGAACCCGTCTTTATAGCATCATGAACATTTACACTTTCAATACCTGCGATCTGAAGTCCAGCCTTTTCAACTTCTTCTTTCATTGCACGAATGCGTTCTCTTGTCCAAACTTCACCCGGTGTAGTGTCATATAATGTTGTAATTACACTATTTACTCCAGGGATTTGTCTTATTTGTTCTAAGGTAACGGTATCAAACTTTGAACCATACCAACGTAATGTCATTTCCATAATTATTTCTCCGTTTTATCTATAAAGTTATAATAATCCTGCTGCCTGTGGTAAGCCCATTGTAATGAATGGAATATATGTGACTAACAGCAAACCAACTAAAATTGCAATGTAATACATTAACATATATGGCATTACTTTTGCAAGTGATGTTTTTCCGACCTTAATCGATACAAACAGTGTATTTCCAACCGGTGGAGTAATGTTACCAATACATAAATTGTAAACAAGAATTAAACCAAATTGTACCGGATGCATACCAAAAGTTTTTACGACAGGTAAAAATAATGGTGTAAAGATAAGAATTGCAGGAGTTACATCCATGAAGGTTCCTGCTATTAATAAAATTACGTTCATAATTAGCAGAATAATAATCGGGTTATTGGTAATTCCAAGTAATGCAGATGATATTGCCTGTGGAATCTGTGTAAACGCCATAACCCAACCAAGAATATTGGATACACCAATTAAGAATAAAATCATTCCACTAATTTTAGCACTTTGAATTACTATGTTCCAAAATGACTTAATATTGATACTGCGATAACAGATACTGAGAATCAGTGCATAGACAACACATATGGCAGAACCTTCTGTAGCTGTAAAGATACCGGCAACAATACCACCGATTACAACCACAATCAAAGATAGAGATGGTAATGCCTGAAGTGTTGCCATACCAAGTGTCTTCCAACTGAATTTACTCTTCTGGCTTGTATACCCTTTTTTCTTCGCAATAATCAAAGCAACCACAACGCAGCTCAACGCCCAAAGAATCCCTGGTATATAACCAGCAAGGAACAATGCAGCTACAGATGTTCCTCCAGAAACCAAAGAATAGGTTATTAAAGCATTGGATGGTGGAATCAGCAAGCCAGCTGGTGCAGATGCCGCATTGGTTGCAGCACAGATTGCCTCATCATATCCTTGTTCTCTTTCTCCACCTTCTACCATACTTCCGACTGCTGCCGCTGCGGCGGATGCAGAACCAGAAATAGCACCAAATAACGCATTTGCGCCAACGTTTGTAACTAATAACGCTCCTGGAAGTTTTCCAAGGATAGCTAAAACAAAATTAACAAGTCGCTTTGCAATTCCACCTTGATTCATTAGATTTCCTGCAAAAATAAAAAACGGTATCGCAGTCAAACTAAAGTTACTCATTCCTACAAAAGTTCTCTGAGCAGCAGTTAATACAGAAACATCCGTAGGAACACTTTGCACAATTGCAACTAACGATGAAATACCAATAGCATAGGAAATCGGTACTCCGCAGGCTAAAAGTACAAGAAGCAAAATTAATATAATTGCTAGAGATTGTAATGCCATTTAGATCGCCCCTCCATCTTCCTTTTTCTTACAAATATCAATGATATTTAAAACAGTATAACTTGCATTAATTACACCACTTAACGGAAGAATGAAATAGAATACACCAATCACCGTTCCTAAAGAAGATGTTTTTTGTCCCATAGCAAGTTGTGTAATCTGCGCCCCACCATACACAAGTATGACGATTGAAAATAAGAATGCTATGACTTCGCCACCGATAATAAATGCTTTTTTCATTTTCGGAGACATTTTATCAATTAAAATCGGAATATTCATATGTCCTCGCTCACTTGTTACAAGACATGCTCCAAATAAAGATGCCCATGCAAAAAGATAAGAAACCAATTCCTCAGACCATACGGATGGATTTTTAAGTATATATCTTGTAATTACCTGCCAAACCGTAATTACAACCATTGCAAGGAAGCTTACACCAGTTAAAACATTCAGTGTAGTGTTCATTACTTTTCTTACTTTGTTCAAATTATTTCCCCCTTACTTTTGTGATGCACCATAGGTTTCATTATAAACCTGTATTGCATCATATGTTGACTGTAGCTGAGGATTATCAGCTAATACAGATTCATGAAGTGGCATACAAGCTTCCTTAAAAGGTGCTTGATCAGGATAAATAAACTCAACCCCTTGCTCGCTGGCCGCCTTCTCTTTCGCTTCTTTCACTGATTCACTCCATTCGCTTCTTTGAACGGTATTAATAATGTCAAATCCAGTTTCAAAGACTTTGCTTTCCTCTTCATTTAAACCTTCTAAAAATGCATTATTACCAATTAATATATCAGGTACCATCTGATGCATATCATAAGAATAATATTTGCAAACATCACCATGACCGTTGTCTGTTAAAGCCATCTCATTATTTTCTGCTCCATCAATAATATTCGATTGAAGCGCTGTGTAAACTTCACCGAATCCCATTGGTGTTGCAGAACCGCCCATTAACTGCATCATCTGAATATTGATTGCTGATTGCTGTACTCTTATTTTAAGTCCTTTTAAATCTTCTGGTGATTCAATCTTAACCCCAACAGTATAGAAATTTCTTGTTCCAGCATCCAGCCATGTAACCGCTGAAAATCCAGCTTTTTTTGTAGATTCAAAAATTGGATCGGTAATGCTTGGGTCATCCATAACCATGTGATAAACTTCTTCATTTGCAAACAGATATGGCAAATTAAAAATGGCATAATTATCACTAAATGTGTCAAGAATAGCATTACTTGCTACACAAAAATCGATCGCACCAGTTTGCGTCAACTGAACCATATTCGTTTGAGATCCTAATAACTCGCTTGGATATATTTCAACTAAGTACTTATCTCCCAGTTTCTCATTGATATGCTCTTGGAAAGAAACCAGGGCTTTATGTGTTGGGTGATTCGTTGACTGATTATGTCCAATTCTGATAATTCTTACATTAGATGTATTAGCTCCACATCCTGTAAAACTTAACATCATCGATAAGACTAAGGATATTGTACCTATTTTCTTCAATAGTTTTCTTAATTTGAAACCCTCCATTTTTTTCTCCTTTGTAGCTAACCTTAAATGATGTTATAATTTTATAGTAAATTCATATAAAAAAACATTGTTTTTCCAACTCAAAACATTGCAAAAATAATACAAGAAAGAAACAAGACTATGAATAAAAACATTGATATATTTAAAAAACGTCAGTATATGATCCATGCAGATTATGAAATCTATCATTACTCAGACCCTGCTAATCTAAAAGTCATACCACATATGCATGATTTTTATGAGCTTTATTATTTACTTTCTGATCATATTGACTTTGCAATTGGCAAGCAGGTTTTTTCCCTGTCTAAAGGCGATTTTCTATTAATACCTCCAGGCATTACACACTATCCGAATAAACTGAACTTAGTCCTCGGTATGAATTATGAGCGTATTGTCCTATGGTGTAGCCTCCCCTTATTTGAAAAAATGGCCTCCATTGATGACTCCATTTATGAGGTCTGGCATATCATCCAGCAAGAAAAGTGTTACCTTTTTCAATCTTTAAGCAGCAATCAAACTATTTACACCCTACTAAATCGGTTATTAGAAGAGCAACAAAACCCTAGTAATTCCAGCAGCTTATATTCCTTTGCACTTATTAGTGAACTGTTTACTTTGATCAATCGTAATTTACACACTTCTCCTGAAAAAATTGATTCAAAAAATAACCAATACTTATTCAATGACATTCTCTATTACATCCATACACATCTAACCGAAGAATTGTCTTTGGAGTTGTTATCCAGTGTCTTCTTTATAAGTAAAAGCTATATCTCCAAGATATTTAAAGAAAACCTAGGAATATCTGTTTATAAATATGTGCTTCAACTCCGACTGGAAGGAAGCCGTAACGCCATTTTATCCGGCACTCCAATTCAAAAAGCTGCAGAAATCTTTGGATTTAATGATTATTCCGCCTATTACAGAGCATTTAAGAATACCTTTGATGCATCACCAAGAGATTATGTTGATAAATCAACAAAAAAATAGCGTCCTTCCTTTTGGACGCTTTTTTTATATATTAGGAAATTCAGAGGAATCTCCTAATATATAAAAAAACAAAGACTGCTACCGATTAGGTAACAGTCTTTATAAAAATCCTAAACATACAAACTTAAATTACTCAGCAGTTGCGATGATCTCCTTCTTGTTGTATGAACCACAAGCTTTACATACGCGGTGAGGCATCATAAGTGCGCCACACTTGCTACATTTAACTAAGTTTGGAGCAGTCATCTTCCAGTTAGCACGACGACTATCTCTTCTAGCCTTGGAATGTTTATTCTTTGGACATATAGCTCCCATTGATTACACCTCCTTAAAATTGTTAAAAATATCTCGGATAGCAGACATTCTTGGGTCTAGTTCTGTACGATCACAGCCGCACTCCCCTTTGTTCAGGTTAGCACCGCAGACCTTGCAAATTCCTTTACAGTCTTTGCTGCACAGAACCTTCATTGGGAAACCAATCAAGACTTCTTCATAGACCAGTTGATCTACGTCTAAATCATATCCGGTAACATAATTTGTTTCATCTAAATCCTCGGCACGCTGTTCCTCAGACATCGAGAAATCAATCTCTTTTGCTGTGTCGATACTGATTGGGACGATTACATCCTCTAAGCAACGATCACAAGGAACTGTTAACGTTAAGTTCGTTTTAACTTCCACTAGGACCTTTTTAGAACCCAAGTTGGTAAGTCGTACTGCCACGTCATCCTTTTGGCTTATCTCATACTTACAACCATTGATAACGAATGTATCTGCGTCAATGGCTACTTTATAAGTCTTAACACCTTCTGGAATATTCATGATCTCAGACACTTGTATAATCATAAGGTACTCCTGTCTAATATATACACATCAAATCAGCGCCCAAAAATTCACACTGTTAGTATTATAACTACTTAGAAATGGTTTGTCAACAAAAAATAATTTCTAATTATTTAATAAGTGCTACAGTTTCACGGCAAATTGCAAGTTCTTCATTTGTGGGAATAACCATGATTTGTACTTTTGAAGCTGGAGTAGAAATTACTAATTCCTTGCCTCGCTGAGCGTTCTTTTCTTCATCAATTTCTACGCCCAAAAATCCTAAATGAGAGGATACTGCTTTTCTGATGTTTTTATCATTTTCACCAAGGCCTGCTGTAAATGCGATAGCATCTACACCATTCATTGCTGCAATATAAGAACCAACATATTTAGCAACACGATAAGCAAATGTTGCAAGAGCTTCTTTTGCATGTTCGTTACCCTCATTAGCTGCTGCTTCGATATCTCTAAAGTCAGAGGATACACCAGACATACCTAGAACACCGGATTTTTTATTAAGAACATCCATTACTTGGCTAAGAGTAATATTTTCTTTTTTAGCTATAAATTCAATGATAGCTGGATCAATATCACCACTTCTTGTACCCATAATTAATCCTTCTAGTGGAGTAAGACCCATGCTTGTATCAACAGAATGACCATTCTTTACCGCGGAGATACTTGCTCCATTACCAAGATGGCAAACAATAACCTTGGAGTTGTTAGGATCTAACTTACCAAGAGCGATCGCACGCTGGGATACGTAGCTATGGCTTGTTCCGTGGAACCCGTATCTTCTTACCTTATATTTGTTATAGTATTCATGAGGAAGACCATAAAGGTAAGCTTCCTTCGGCATTGTCTGATGGAATGCAGTATCAAATACAGCAACCATAGGAACATTAGGCATTAAGTGTTTGCAAGCATTAATACCAATAACGTTTGCTGGATTGTGTAAAGGTGCTAAATCGTTGCAATCTTCAATTGCTTTGATAACTTCATCTGTAATCACTACAGAAGATGCGAATTTTTCTCCACCATGTACAACACGATGTCCTACCGCATTGATTTCATCTAAAGATTTAATCACACCATATTCAGGGTTTGTCAAAGCAGAAATAACTGCTTTAATTGCAACTTCATGATTTGGAAGAGCATCATCAATGACAACTTTCTCGCCATCTCCTGCTTTATGAGTTAACTTTCCATCAATTCCAATTCTTTCACATATGCCTACTGCCAACGCTTTTTCACTCTCAGAGTCAATTAGCTGATACTTTAAAGAGGAACTACCACAATTAATAACTAAAACTTTCATTATAAATCTCCTTTTCTATTTGGAAGCAGCTTGAACTGCTGTAATAGCAATTACACCTACGATATCATCAGCGGAACATCCTCTTGATAAATCGTTAACTGGTGCAGCGATACCCTGTGTTAATGGTCCATAAGCTTCTGCCTTAGCAAGACGTTGTGTTAATTTATAGCCAATGTTACCAGCATCAAGATCTGGGAAAACTAATACGTTTGCCTTTCCAGCAATATCACTATTAGGAGCTTTCGAAGCACCTACGCTAGGCACAATAGCTGCATCTAACTGGAATTCTCCATCAATCTTAATCTCTGGATATAATTCCTTCGCAATTCTTGTTGCCTCTACTACTTTATCTACATCTGCATGCTTTGCACTGCCTTTTGTGGAATGAGAAAGCATAGCAACGATTGGCTCTTTTCCAACTAACTGTTCAAAACTCTTTGCAGAGGAACCGGCAATTGCTGCTAATTCTTCTGGATTAGGATTTTGATTTAAACCTGCATCAGAGAAGACGAAAGTACCGTCAGCTCCCATATCACAATTAGGAACAACCATAATAAAGAATGCAGAAACTAACTTTGTATTAGGTGCAGTCTTTAAGATTTGTAAGCAAGGTCTTAAAGTATCTGCAGTTGAGTGACAAGCACCAGAAACTAAACCATCAGCATCGCCCATTTTGACCATCATTACACCGTATGTAATGTAGTCTGTTGTTAAAAGCTCTTTCGCTTTATCAGGTGTCATACCCTTTGCCTGTCTAAGCTCAACTAATTTATCAATATAGGAAGCAAGCTTGTCAGACTTGTTTGGATCAATAATTGTTGCCTTACTAATATCTAAGCCCTCAGAGTTCTTCTTTACTTCTTCTTGTGTGCCAACAATAACTAAGTTTGCATTACCCTCTGCTAATGTTTTTGCTGCTGCCTCAAATGTCCTTCTGTCCATACTTTCTGGTAATACAATTGTTTTCATATTCTTTCTAGCTCTAACTTTGATGTCATCAATAAATCCCATAATAAAACTCCTTTCTGTCTTATGTAGTATAGTTTTAACCATTCATCCTTTTGTCAATACACTTTTTTTTAATTATTTGATGAATTTTACCTATCGACAATCCACGTTACATTATAATACTGTTTACTAAACTATACAAGTGCAATTTATGTAAATACTTACAGTCATTGTCATTTATTCCTATTACAAGTATTGTCTATATTCTTGTTATTTTTTCGGCTTTCTACTATAATAATAATACATCGAATGAAGTTGGAAGGGAAAAATATGAAAACCGTTGGGATCATCGCAGAGTATAATCCATTTCATAATGGACATCTTTATCAAATCAATCAAATCAAAAAAATAACAAATGCCGATTATGTTATCGTTGTCATGAGTGGTAACTTTGTTCAACGAGGAAATCCTGCAATTACGGATAAATATGCTCGTACTAAGATGGCACTACTTAACAATGTAGATGCTGTCTTTGAAATTCCAGTATGTTATGCTACTGCCAGTGCTGAATACTTTGCATATGGTGCGGTGAACTTATTACAAAAACTCGGAGTTGTAGATTATCTATGCTTCGGAAGTGAATGTGCTGACCTCCCCTTAATGAAAATCATTGCAGATTATCTACTCGAAGAGCCATCCAGCTATAAGGAAGCTTTATTACATTTTCAAAAATCAGGGGAAACTTACCCGAAAGCCAGAGCATTAGCAATCAGTGAAACACTGGTAAATTCACCATACAGTAGTAAAAAAATATGCGACGTACTAACCTCACCAAATAATATTCTTGGTATCGAATATTTAAAAGCCTTATCCAAACTAGGAAGTTCCATCCAGCCAATTACAATTCGTCGGGAGGGTGCAAGTTATCATTCAGAGCAGCTAAATGAGAATAATCCTTCTGCTACTGCAATACGAAAACATATTATCGAAGCGAATCCTTCCCTTAAGGCATCCAATCTCCCGAGTACATGTATTGATATCTTGAAAAAAGCCTATCAACATACGTGTCCAATCACACCAGATGACTTTTCCTCGTTGCTCTATTATCAGCTTTTAATGAAAGCAGACGAGATTGCTACTTTTCAAGATGTATCAGATGATTTATCGAATCGAATTCAAAACCTCCTCACACCTGCCCTAAGTTTCACCTCTTTTGCCCAAGATTTAAAGACAAAGCAACTGACTGCAACAAGAATTCAGCGTTCTCTACTTCATATTCTGCTTAATTTAAAGCAAACTGACTTTGATTTTTTTCACTCAAATCAAATTATGTATGCTAGACTCTTAGGTTTTAGAAAAACTTCAAGCACTATATTAAGGGAAATACAAACAAATAGTCAAATTCCTGTTATTACTAAGTTGGGTGATGCAAAAGCTCTTATGTCCGAGAGTGAATATGCTATGTTTTTAAATGATATTAATGCTTCCCATATCTATAACCAAGTTGTCTTTTCAAAGTTTTTGCATAATTTAAAGGATGAATATACCGTTGGTCCTGTCATAATATAACGGTACAATAATATAATAAACTAACCCCTTTGAAAAAGAACAGTCTGTCTGTATAGGTGCTTAATGCAAACTTACGAATCCTCTTATACTAGAAAAATCCGTTTGAAAAGCAGATTGATTAAAATCTGTCTGCTACTACTGCTTGTTCTGATTTTACTGTTTCCATCGATTGCTTTTTTAGGTGCTAGAAACGGGCTGTTACTTTGGTGGGATACCTTACTTCCAACATTGTTACCATTTATGATTATCTCTTCGCTCATTGTCCGATTACGAATCACAAAAATATTATCTTCTCTCTTTTATCCTCTCTTTCGATTGTTACTTCCAATCAGTAGAGAGGGGTGTTATCCTGTGTTTATCGGCTTTCTGGCCGGTTATCCTGTAGGTGCCAAAACTACTGCTGATTTGCGTTCAGAAAGAGTTTTATGTACAAAAGAAGCCCAGATGCTATGTGCATTTTCCAACAACGCAAGTCCGATGTTCGTTCTGAGCTATATAGCAGCAACCCAGCTTGCCACTCCCAAAATCGGACTTCCACTTCTTCTTATTTTATATACCTCTTCTTACATAAGTTCAATGCTCTGGTATGTTTTCCTTAGCAAAAAAGAATGTTCCTTTCTTCCTACCGTGAAAGCGACTGCTACCGAAGATAATCTTCTCGTAACATCTCCTAAATTTGAATTCTCAATGCTCGATGATTCCATCTTAAATGCTTTTGAAGTTGTTACAAAGGTGGGAGGCTATATTGTCTTATTTTCTGTTCTAGCTTCCTTTATCACGAATCTTCCAATACCATTTGGTGTCGGCATCGCGTATTTAACAGGCATCCTAGAGATTACTACGGGAATTCATAACATTAGCTGCTTAACTCTTAACTTAGATTTCAAATTTATACTAATCGCTACAATCACTGCATTTGGTGGCCTAAGTGGATTTGCTCAGACAAAATCCGTAATCTCAGGTTGTAATCTTTCATCTACACATTACTTTGTTTGTAAGATCATGAGTGCATGTATTGCATTCCTACTTTCTTTTGGATATACATATTTTAAATAAAAAGCTAGTTATTCCTGCGAATGGGATAACTAGCTTTATATTTTATGATAAAACTTAATTTCGTGTTGATTAAAGTTAAAGTCTGCAAAGGAATGATACACGCAAAAACTTTATGTAACTTTAACTAATCAATATCTTCTAAAAACTTATTCTCATCAAAGTTGTAGTCTTGGTCATCAAAATATTCATCTCGATCTGCGGCCACTTCATCATCCATATTACTCTGTACACGTGACTCTGGCTGTGGCTGTTGTGGTGTGAGTTGTTCTGTTAATTCACGTTTGTTATTAACTACAATATCTAAATTACCCTTTAATGCATTAACAAGAGCTTCGCATTTAACTTTACTGCTTTCATATGCATCAGAAAGTATACCTTCTACTTCACCTAAAATCTCATTGGTATATGCTAACGCACCAGTACGAATCTGTTCTGCATCCTCGTTCGCACTCTTTAACATTGCTTCTGCTTGAGCACTCGCACTACTTACCATCTCGTTTGCTTGATAATAAGCTTGTTGCATAATTTCGTTCTCATTAACAAGCGCTTTTGCCTTTTCTTTTGCTTCTGCTTGAATCTGTAATGCTCTCTGTTCTGCATCAGCAATAATAGCATCACGATTAGCAATAATTTTCTGATAACGCTTGATTTCATCAGGAGTACGAAGGCGCAATTCGTCTAATAAATCATACAATTGATCTTTTGGTACAATAACCTTTGTTTGCGATAACGGTTGCATTTTACAACTTTCAACAAATTCATATATATCCTCTATTAATTGTTCAATTCTACTCATTGCCATACTACTCACTCTTCTTTCCCCTGTATTTGTCGTAAATAATCGGAATAATACATTCCGGTACAAATTTGGTGATATCTCCACCATAATGTGCAATTTCTCTTACAATGCTTGAACTCAAGTATGAGTATTCAACACTTGTGGTAAAGAACACAGTATCAATCTCGGAATCCAACTTGCTATTGGTCTGTGCAATTTGTAGTTCATATTCAAAATCAGTTACCGCTCTTAACCCTCTTATTAGTACTGATGCATCGTTTTCTTTTGCAAAATCAACAGTCAATCCATCAAAAGCTCTCACCTTAACATTAGGAATATCCTTTACCACTTGTTGAATTAGCATAACCCTTTCATCAACTGAAAACAACGGTGCCTTCGAGCTGTTAATTAACACTCCGATGATTAACTCGTCCATAATTTTTGATGCTCGTCGGATTACATCCAAATGTCCTAATGTAATCGGATCAAAACTCCCAGGATATATTCCTCTTTTCATTCTATCCTCCAAACGGCATACCCGCTATTCTTTTATCTCAATTAAAACATGCTTATTTGTTTTATATTCTTTTTCTCTTATAACTCTAAACTTCGTATCTTCTAAATATTCAAATGTTGTTTTTAGAGATGCCTCCACAACAATAATCGTATTATGATAAACAATTGTAGACTTATCTAAAGCTTTTAATATTTCTTTTTCAAACTCATGATCATACGGTGGGTCCATAAAAATGATATCAAATGCTTTTCCTTCGACTTCCATTGCTCGTATGACCGAAAGTGCATCTTTTTGTAATATAACAGAATTACCTTCAAAATGTGTTGCTTTAATATTAGAACGAATGCAATCACATGCTGCTTTGCTTATATCTGCAAAAACTGCAAATGATGCGCCTCGACTTAATGCTTCTATGCCAATTGCACCACTACCACTAAAGAGATCTAAAAAATCACAATCAGCCAAATATGGGTTTAGAATGTTAAATAGAGTCTCTTTTGTTCGATCCGTAGTAGGCCTAGTTTCTAATCCCTCCGGAGTCTTCAATAATGTTCTTCTTGCTTTACCAGCGATTACCCTCATAAAATCAACTCCATATACACTCAGGGTGACGGTAAGATACACCTCGCCCATTTTCATTAAACATATCTTTATTTTATTATATAATTTAAGTTTGTCAACTTTTTTTTCATAATATGATTTGACTTCATAAAATTTAAGTCACTTTTGATAACTTTTCTTTCTATTTTTTCTCTAATCATCATTTTTTTATGCAAAATAAATGGTACGGCAAAGCCGCACCATTTACTCCACTGTGTTTCAACCGTATTTCAATTTTTTATCGTCTCTTACTAAACAGTTTCGATATCGCTATTTCCCAGCCATGGACTCTTCTTGGGCTTTGATCATTTTCTTAACCATATAGCCGCCTACGCTACCATTCTGATAAGATGTTAAATTTCCGTTGTAGCCCTGAGTTAATGGAACACCAATTTCAGATGCAACTTCCATTTTGAAACGATCCATTGCTTCTTTAGCTTCAGGTACTTCTACGCGATTTCTACTACTCATAATAAACTCCTCCATTTCAGTGTCTGACTACTTTATAAGACTTTTAATCTAGTAATAAAAGTAATCAGTGAATGTTGTTGTTTGTTACGCTCTTAGTATATGCATCTCTATCATTAATACACTGGTATGTTATGGTGGTATTAACATTGATTACAATTCAAGTGGATGTTCTTTTAGCCATTGCTTATGAAGCTTATAATCAGGCATTATCTTTTCTACTTCACTCCAAAATCTTCTTGAATGATTTAGTTCTTTCAGATGACACAATTCATGAATAACGATATAATCTAGTACTTCTAAGGGAGCAAGAACACATTTCCAATTAAAATTTAAATTTCGTTTTGAAGAACAACTTCCATAACAACTTTTTTGCTCTTTGATACGTACTGTACCAAATGGTTCTTGAATTATGTTCTGATAATATATGATTCTATCTTTCAATATCTCTTTTGCTTTGTTTAAATACCAAGTTTTAAATGCAAGCTTAACTTTATTCTTATCGAATATATTTATCTGAACTCGAAAATGATTATCATAAAACTCTACAACTGGAGTATCGATTTTTGAGTTTTGTACAAAATGTAACAAGTATTCTTTTCCTAGGAACGGCATATTACTATTATCTTCATAAGTTCTTTTCACATTATTTTGCCCAATACAATTCCGTTCTATCACTTGTTGCTGTTTTTTTTGTATCCAACCCATTTTTTGCTTTATAATATTTTCAATCTCTTTCTTTCGAATAAATTGTGGGGCGCGAACAGAAACTGAGCCATCTTTGTCAATACAAATACTAACCGTTTTTCGATTGCTATATATAATTGTATATTTAATTTCAGTAGATAGCATTCCATCAGCTCCATTCTCTAACTTTATTTCATCGTTATTCTACCAAACATAGAATTATTCGTCAATGTTTGTGGATTTATGTTGTTTATGATCAAACCATTCTATGGACAGTCCAAATCGCCTATGATAAAATTAAGAAAAAATAAGGAAGTGATTACTTGAATATACTTATTAGCGGATGCCTACTTGGCATCAATTGTAGATATGATGGAAAAGGTAAATTAATCGATGCTTATGAACAATTGTCGAAAAAATATAATTTAATTCCTGTTTGCCCAGAACAACTTGGTGGACTTACTACTCCTAGAACACCTGCTGAAATCGTAAATCAGCGTGTTATGACAGAGGAAGGTGTTGATGTTACCGAGCAATACACAAAGGGTGCGAACGAAGTACTTCACCTTGCAAAACTATATGATTGCACAATTGCGATTTTAAAGGAACGTTCTCCTTCCTGTGGAAGTAATTCTCGCTATGATGGTACTTTTACAGGTACCTTAATCAATGGGGATGGGATTACAGCTGCGCTATTAAAGGAAAATGGGATTACGGTTTACGGTGAAAGCGAAATAGAAAAGCTTTTATCAAAATAATGTCTACATTTTTATTTTTTCTTATAATATATAGTAAAACATAATCATAAAGGGAGATACTTTATGTTTTTGATTTATGTTGCAATCCTTGGTGCAAGTATTGTGCTGTTAGTTCTTACTCCATTGTATAGCTACCTTTCCAAACGACCAAGCCATAAAATACTTACACTTACTATAAAAGGCCTTAATACTGGAACCTCACTGCTCTTTGCGATAATTGGATACATTCGGTTAGTAAATCAAGAGATTACATCCGTACCGAAAAATCTAATTCATAACAACTGGATTCTCATTGGGCTTAGCATCTTTTTCGTTGCTGATATTGTACTTCGGATTCATATCGCTACTGGAGGTATCCTGTTCTTTTTCGGGCATGTTGCTTATATGATTTTCTTTTTGTCGCTTTCATCATTTAATGCAATATCAATCCTGATTTTTACAATCGCGTGCGTTGTAGTTTTATGTTATTTTTATCGATACTCTCCAATACTTGATGGATTAAAAGTACCTGTAGCACTTTATGGTATGACAATTTGTGGTTCTCTATCCATCGGTATTCTACTTCCTTTTACTTTTGGAATCTATGGATATTTACCTGCTATTGCAATTATATTGCTAGTTTGTTCTGATATAATGTTAGCTCGTAATAAAATGGTGGAGGAAACTGCTTTAACTCGAACTCTCGTATTACTATACTATTTTACAGGACAATTTTTAATGGCTATGACTCTATATTTACCATCAATCTACGAGAAATAAAACTAAGTCATAGATCCTTTTCACATTTTCATTCTTCATTTTTCACATGAAACGACTTACTAAAAATGGGGTGACAAACTAATTCATGAGCATACTGTTATGAAGTCAGTATTACAAATGAATCTGTTTGTCATCCCATATTTAACTTTATTCTACACAATATAACGTCAAGTTAATTCTTCTTTTCTTAGATGATATTTACAAGAAATCTTTAAGTTACATGTTGAACAAGATTTTTGCTGACAGGAATTCTGGATGTATTTATTATGACTTAGACCAATAAATCCAGTTACTGATTTTAGAGGAATTAAAACACATTGATCATTGGCTCTCAGTCCTATCGTATGTGCATTTACCTTCTCAAGGAATTGGTGCTGAAGCGTCAAAGGCAAATCACCATAGCCAATTCCAAACAACCAATTAATATTCGTTTCTGGATGCTCCTTTTGAATTGTTTGCTCTAACCAAGCTCGTACCTCTTCGACAGAAGCATTCGCAACAGCATCATAAATTAATGCATGGAGCATATCCTCTTTCTGCGCCAATTCAATAAGATCATCTACACCTTTTGATAAAGTTAAGCAAGCAAAAGCAACCTGATTACAACCATCCAAATGCTTTTTAATACTATTTCCTAAAAATTCAAATTCCATATCCGCAGTAAATAAGCGTTCATCAACTCTTATCAAATCAAAAATCTGATAAGTAGTTTGCGGCTGTACGACTTGAATAAAATTGCTTTTACATTCCTCAATTTCTCTCATCATGATCTCGTCAGGTTCATGGTCACCATATCCAAGATAACGAATAATCTCCTTGTCATTTATCATCCAATCTTTTCTCATTTCTTTACACCAGCTTTATCAAATCTTTAATTACTTCTCCAGCAATAATTAATCCAGCAACGGAAGGAACAAATGCTACACTGCCTGGAGTTGCACGTCGTTGACCTGGTTCCTTTGGTGTAGCTAAAGGTGTGAGCGGAAGTTCTCTTGAATAGACAACCTTTAATTTTTTAACTCCTCGTTTTCTCAATTCTGTTCGCATTACTTTTGCAAGTGGACACACGGAAGTCTTATAGATATCAGCTACTTCAAGACGCGTCGGATCTAATTTGTTACCAGCACCCATACTGCTCATAATCCTTGTCTTCGCTTCTTGAGCCTTCATAACCAATGCAATCTTACCAGCAACTGTATCAATCGCATCAATTACATAATCATATTGAGTAAAGTCAAACTCATCCTGATTTTCTGGCAAGAAGAAACAGCAATGTGTTTCAACCTGAGCCAATGGATTAATTGATAATACTCTTTCCTTCATTACTTCTACTTTACTTCTTCCAACCGTATCATGAGTTGCAATAATTTGACGATTAATATTAGTTATGCTAACGGTATCGTTATCTACAAGAACAAATTTACCAATTCCACTTCGTGCGAGTGCCTCTACAACAAAACCACCTACACCACCGACACCAAAAACGGCAACTTTTTTATCATGTAATTGATTGATTGCATCCTTTCCTAATAAAAATTCGATTCGTTCAAATTGACTTTCCATCGATAACCTCTTTCTATCCTTTAACTATAGTACTTAGCAATAAAAGCCTTAACTACTTGAGTGTATTGCTCTAAATCAACAACACAAGCTTGTGCATGAATTGCATTCTTTGCAAGATATAACTCTTTTGCTCTTTTTTTCTTTTGATACATCTCAATCGACATCTGATAAGGAACATAGTCATCCCCATCCCCATGGATAAACAAGATAGGTGTGTCACTATGAATTACGCCAGCCATAGCTGATACATCCTTAAGTCCAAAGCCTGCACGTAGCTTTAATATCATATTGACCATTGGTAGGAATATCTGATATGGTAAATGATAATACTTTTTCATCTGATATTTCAGCAAATCTGATAAATCAGAATAACCACAATCTGCAATTACAGCTGCCATTCGATCATCTAATACAAGATAATTTAAGACTGTCGTTGCTCCCATGGATTCACCATGTAATACGATACGAATGTCATCCCCATATGTTTGATAACACCAGTCTACTACCTTTTTTAAGTCTATTTTTTCATAATATCCCATAGAAGTAAAATGCTTTCCACTCCTACCATGATTTCTATGATCATACAAGACTGCTGTAAATCCTAAGTCCATTAGTATTTTTGCATACACGACTGCTGCTGTTTTACTACATTTATAGCCATGACATAAAACAGCTACCTTTTTATCATTTTCTTTCCTCAGCGTTTGTTCATTATTCAATACTAAACAAGATAATTGGTATCCAAAATTACTATTAATTGTGACTTCTTCCTTCTCTAAAGTATCATAAAACTCCACTGGGAAGCGGTTCAAGTCAAGTTCTCTTTTCAACACAGTACTTTCATCACGTACCTTTGGATGCATTAATCTCCTTGTCACAATATATGAAATAAGAAAAATTATGATAATAATGAAAATGATAATAATAACGACTGCCTGTATCATCTATCTCTCCGATCAGTATCACGGTAACAACTGAATTTCTTTGCCATCATCAAGTATTACTTTGCCATCAAGTCTTCCAAATACTTGTTGCTGAGCACTACATAGTATAACAGCATTCGTACAGGAATATCAATCCTATATTAGGGTAAATTATGCTTCCAATCGTTGATCCAAGAAAGAAAACATGCATGGCTTTTCATTCGAATTACTTGCAAACAGCACGAACAATCAAACGTTTTGTTCCACTCTCTTGACACGTAATCAGCGTGAGCAGCTTTTGTTTTGCAACATCTTCTATCACTGACATCTCAGTAGGTTCTACAACAAAGGATTCGGTAACAAGATAAATGAATTCATTTCCTTGAGTATCCGTAATCTTAATCTCATCACCTTTATTTAACTTGTTGATGTTTTTAAAATAGGGTCCACTTGTTCCACCTCGATGGCCAGCAAGTGCACAATTACCTTCCTCACCAAGTGCAGCGGTCTGTGTCATATGTCCAATTGCGACACCTAGATTCCTATCCGTCGTACCTTCTACAATTGCATAAATCAAATCAATTTGTTTAATTTCAATCAATCCAATTACTGTTTGACCATTCAAACGGTCTTTGATATTATCTGCTGTTTGAGTATCTTCTACAACATCGGTTTCTTCAAACTCTATGTAATCTGAATTAAGATTCTCTGTAATCGGTTGTACTTCTTGTGTTGGTTCTGATTGTAGGAGCTTAGTATCCTCATAGGTGAGACTATCACCTGAGGTTACCCAAACCCCAGGTGTAGCTTCCTCATTTGCTTGCATGATTTCATAGAAAGCATCCTTTAATTCTGATTGACGATGAGTTGAATATGCTTGTCTGATGATTGGATAAGAGCATATTCCCACACCAATGCATATGATGAGTATGCCGATTATTTTTCGACTCTTCATAATAAATCTCCATTCAATCTTTACTAGATTGAGCTCTGTTGAATTTTTGCAATTAAATTTTCATCAAACTTCTGATTACGTAGCATCTCAATTTCAAACTTATAAGGTGCTAACGATTTGTCTGTACTGTCTGGCATACTTACATATGGACTTTCTAGAATCTTTACCGCATCCTCAAAATCCTTATGATGTACAATATAGTTTAAAGCATCAAATCCAATATTTCCAAATCCGATATTCTCATGACGGTCTTTTCCTGCACCCGCTACATTTTTACTGTCATTAATATGAAATACTACAATTTGATCTTTTCCGAGCAAACGATCAAACTGATAAATTACTCCATCAAAATCATTAATGATATCATAACCACTATCATGTGTATGACATGTATCAAAACAAACACGAAGTTTATCATTATACTTTACTCCATCATAAATTCGTGCTAATTCTTCGAAATTACGACCAATTTCACTTCCCTTACCAGCCATTGTTTCTAGTGCAATATTCACTTTTGTATCAGCAGTCAGTACTTCATTTAAACCTTTGATAATTTGTTCAATTCCGGCATCAACACCCGCACCAACATGAGCGCCTGGATGTAGAACCAAACTTTTACTACCAAATGCTGCCGAGCGTTCCAATTCCATCGCAAGGAATTCAACTCCCAACGTAAAGGTATCAAGATTAACTGAATTACCCAAATTGATAATATAAGGAGCATGAATTATTACCTCCTCAACACCATGTTCCTTCATGTACTTTCGTCCTTCTTCAATTCGTAATTCAGAAACTGCTTTTCTTCTAGTATTTTGAGGAGCTCCGGTATATACCATTAAAGCGTTTGCTCCATAGGATGCGGCCTCTTTTGCCGAACCTAAGAACATCTCTTTACCACTCATTCCTACATGTGAACCTATTTTTAACATATATCCTCCAATTACTTGTTACTTATAAACTATAGCTTAGCACAAAAACATAAGTGCCCTCCATCATTGATATCTCAAATTCCTTCTCAATCTTGTAAGGAGCACGGTTACCAAGCTTGCGAACGAATTCACGATTATGAGTATACAACACAAGAGTTGCTTTCGATTTTAAATGCACTTTTGCTTTTTCAAAGAATCTTTCATATAATTCAAACAATTCTCTTTCATTCATACCAAAACCTGTTGTTGGCATATTGGTAAAAATCTCATCGAATAAATAATCATGTTGAAAGTCAAAGAAATCACGATTGATATAATTAACGATAATATCAGCCTCTTTTGTATTCTTTCTTGCTTTCTCAATTGCCTCACCAAAAATGTCCAAACCATACATTGTTCTTGTAGGAACTGCAATATCTCGTTCAATAAGCATAGTTCCAACACCGCAAAATGGATCTAACACTTGAGCATCTACTGCCAAATATGGCTTTGTAAGCATAGCACAAAGTGCAGCATTACTAGGATGAATGCTGGAGGCAATCACTTCCTTGCGGTAAGAAAAGCGATTATCTTCTAAAGTATATAAACGTAATAATACATTAAATTTACCCTCTTTATTCTCGATTAGACGGAACTCAACCTCATAATTATGAACGGAATTTAGTAATTTACGTTCTGATAAATGTTCTATTTCTGTAGCAAGTCGTTTAACGAATGCTATTTTTTTCTCAGAGTCCATCTTTGTCTTAACTTCCAAGCGGAAATGATAAATATCATTACCCTTATGGCGTTTTTGCAAAAATCGATAGATTGTCCCATCTGTAAGCATCTTTGCGGCAGCAACTACATCATTAGGAACTGTTTTCATACCATCAACTGCAAACAACAGTTCACGATACGTACGTACCTCAAGTACTTCTCTTAACTGAGTCGTCTTAACCATAACTCCAGCAGAAAATTCCTTTTTCTGCATCCTACCTAATTGCTCACTTGTTACATGAATATGATTACGATTGCACAAAAGCACAAGATTATTCGTACAATCATACCCAATAAATTGATGCTTGCTCTGATTTGTACTCTCAAACATAAGTTGTTCTATGATACGAATTTCTTCTGTAAGATGCTTCTTATTCTCTTCTGTAATCGGAATTGATCGTAGTTCTTCATACCGTTTCTTCAACTCTGGCAATAATGAATCATGCTCAAGCTTACTAATTGCAGACAGGTAAGAACTTTTAACGAACAATTGTTGCTCTTTTAGATAGCTACTATAAAGTGAATCAAGAAATGAAGGAATCGCAAGCTCACCAATAATTAATGCTGTGTTTTTTCGCACTTTAGGATCTTCATGGGATAACAGTCGTTCCAATACACTATAATCACCAGCCATAACATATAATAAGGCTTCTTTATTATGACTGTTCTTTTCTGCATCCTCACGTAACATTTCTTTTAACTTAATTAAGTTCTTACGAACTTCAACATCTTCTACTATATTCTGAAAGGTTTCCCTTAACATTTTAACTACCTCGCTATCATAGATTAGTAATATTATATCGTTTCTTTGATGAAAAGTCTACGTGAGAAAATACTTACTTGACAATACCTTTTTTAGCAAAAAATAGATATAGTCATTTGATAAATCCTATGTTATAATATTCCCTCATTGGCTTGATTTCCTTAATTTACAGGCTACATATATGTTTTTATAGAAAAGGAGTAACACATGCAAACGATACGTTATGTGTCCAATAGCGAAGACGGACACTTTCCAGATGACTATCATACAATTGCGGAAGCAATTAAGAGCATCCCCGTTGATAACAAAGAATTTATTACAATATTTATACGTAAGGGCACTTATCGTGAGAAACTAATCGTTGACCGCCCTTTTATATGTTTCGAGGGCGAAGATACAGATAAAACGATTATAACATACGATGATTATGCACTTATGATTATGGAAGACGGTATAAAACGAGGAACCTTTCGAACACCTACTGTATTCATAAATACCCATGATTTTATCGCTAAGAATCTTACATTTCAAAATAACTCAGGCTTTGGCAATAAAGTTGGACAAGCCTTAGCTTTATATGTAGATGGTGATCGTATTATCTTTGATAACTGTAAACTTTTAGGAAGCCAAGATACTCTATTTACAGCACCTCTTCCTCCTACACCAAATGAACCAGGTGGCTTTACTGGACCAAAAGAATTTGCACCACGCATTAACGGTCGTCACTATTATCGCAATTGCTACATTCGAGGAGATGTTGACTTTATTTTCGGAAGTGCAACTGCCTTCTTTGATTGCTGTGAAATATTTTCGCAAAAAAATGATGACCTTCCACCGGCAGAGCATGAGGAAGATCAAAAAGTCTATGGCTATATCACTGCTGCAAGCACTGCAAAGGATCAAGAGTACGGTTACGTATTTAATCAATGCAAACTAACAAGCAATTGTCCTAGAAAAAGTGTTTATCTTGGACGCCCTTGGAGAAATTTTGCAAAAACCATTTTCTTAAACTGCGAACTAGGGGAACATATACGCGATGAAGGCTGGTCTGATTGGAATAAGCCAGAAGCACATTCAACTATATTATATGCAGAATATAATAGTACAGGTGCTGGTGCAGAGGCTATATTAAAGAAAAAGCGTGCTAGCTTCTCTATACAATTAACAGACGAAGAAGCACTCCATTATTCGAAAGAACGTGTATTACGCGGCAAAGATGGTTGGAATCCATAGGTGCTGAAAATAAGGTATTGAGTGTTTGTGATTTTGGATATTGATGAAAACGAAAGGGCTTGTTGGTATATTTTCTTCGGCGCGCGATGGAAACAAGCCCACAAGAACATGTGGACTTGTAAGGCACTCCGAAAACATACCAACAACCCCTTTTCGTTTAAGCAAGGTTTTGAAAATCACAAATACTATTTACAGTTGTTTTATCAATTATCTCGGCAGCACCTTCGTCGCCTGCGACGTGCTTTAATAGCATTTTTTCTTTCTGCTATGGTGCTTATTTAGATACTGTTTTCTTAGATATTTACATATTGAATTGCTACTTTCTCCATTTCTTGTCTTAGTAAAAGTGCATTCTCTTGTTCCATTTTCGTCAGTGGCAAGCGAAGTACACTTGGACCCCAGCCACATATTTCTAAAGCTTCTTTAATTGGAATTGGATTTACTTCTATAAAGAGTGCCTTAATTAACTTTTGATATTTTAACTGCAATTCTAAACTACCTTTTGTATCACCATGTAAGAATCTCATAACCATATCATGAGTATCCTCAGGTGCAATATTAGATAAAACTGAAATTACTCCTTTTGCTCCGATTGAAAGATATGGTAATGTTACTGCATCATCCCCAGAATAAAGATCGATTTCTCCATTGCAAAAATCCATCATCTCTACCACTTGACTAATATCACTAACCGAAGATTTTACCCCGACGATATTGTCAACGTTACGTACTAATTCAGCAATCGTTTTTGGTAATAGATTAACTCCTGTTCGCCCTGGAATATTATAAAGTAGCATTGGAATATCTACAGCTTGTGCAATCTTCGTAAAGTGTTGCATCATTCCATTCTGTGTTCCTTTGTTATAGTATGGGGAAACTACTAAAAGTGCATCTGCTCCTGCCCGAAAGGCCTCCTGTGACAAATAAATTGCTGTATCGGTACAGTTAGAGCCACTGCCAGCAATTACAGGTACACGCTTATTTGCAAATACAACTGCTTGTCGAATACATTCAATGTGTTCCTCATGTGTTAGCGTTGATGCTTCTCCTGTAGAGCCACATACGATAATACTATCTGTACCATGGTCAATTTGATAATCAATCATCTTACCTAGTTTTTCAAAATCTACCTCATTGTTTTCCTTAAATGGAGTAACAATCGCTACCCCTGCACCTTCAAAAATTGCCATTTTACTACCTCCTTAAATTGTGATTTTTATGATATAACAAGTGTGTGTTTCACACACCCATTACATATGCTAGAATAGGGTAAAAAGTATAAAAAAGTGTTTTGCTTGCGCGCCAAGCGCGTTCGCGTAAGCGACATCTTCCTATCGCGCTTGTGCGCATCCTGCGGAGCTTTTTTATATACTATGAAATTCAGAGGAATTTCATAGTATATAAAAAAAGCCCCATCCTTGAATGAATTCAAGGACGAGACTGTTATCCCGTGTTACCACCTTAATTTGTATGCATCTCACAATGCATGCCTTTACAAGTACGGATCGTAATCGATACTCTGGTGCTGTAATGGGCACTCCCATCGTATTCTCAACATCTTTACCAAAATTTCTATACTGTGTAAAGGTGCATTCGATACGCAGTTCCAAGGCTTTAGTTCACTATTACTCCTGTGTCTCTTTCCAGCAATCGAGACTCTCTGTACCAGTTATGTAATACCTACTTTCCTCTTCATTACCTTTTTCTTATATTTCGATAATACTACCATATGTTCTCATATATGTCAATTGTTTCTTTTATACTATAATTCGACATCTTTACTATAGTCAATTGTAGGATACTGAAATCCAAACATATGATAAAAGTCTTCCCAATAACCATCAATATCCGCAAATTCTTTTAAATTATCAGATGACACTTGATTCCATGCTTTTTCCACTTCATTCTGAACATCTTCTTGTAATTCATAATCATCCATTCGAATCTGACCTAATTCATCTGTAACCACTTCTTTTGCTACAAGGCGTTCATAAAATAAACGATCCATCTGTTCAATACAGCCTTCGTGCAAACCCTTTTTCTTCATCACTTGATACAATAAGCTTATATATAGTGGTACAATTGGTATTGCAGCACTTGCCTGAGTGACCAAAGCTTTATTAACAGAAATATAGGCTTTTCCATGTAGTTCTTTTAGCTCTTGCTTCAATTCTAAACTAGTCTGATAGAGATGTTGCTTTGCTCTTCCAATTGTCCCTTCACTATAAATCGGAGAAGTAATCTTTGGTCCAAGATAAGAATACGCAATTGTGATCACTCCATCTTCTAATACATTCGCCTTCTTTAACTCCTGCAACCATATCTTCCAATCTTCTCCACCCATAACACGAATAGTTCCTTCAATTTCCTCTTCCTTCGCAGCTTCGATGGTAACCTCTGACAGTTCATTCGTACGCAAATCTAAAGTACGATTGGTAAAAGGTTGTTTGATTGGTTTTAATACAGAGGAATATGTAATATCCTCTACGGTTCTTCTTGGCGCTGCTAAACTGTAGATTACCAGATCAATTTTTCCCAAATCATCTCGAATCATTTGAATTGTTTTTTCTTTCGTTTCTTTAGAAAATGCATCTTGGTTAATTGTTTTCGCATAATATCCATCATTTCTTGCAAAAACTTCAAATGCCTTTGTATTATAAAAACCAGGCGTTGCAGTACGACCTTTTGTTGCTTCCTTTTCGTACATAACACCAAGCGTTGCAGCACCATAAGTATAAGTAGTTGCAATTCTTGAAGCTAACCCATAACCAGTAGAAGCTCCAATTATTAAAATTTTCTTTGGTCCTTCTTTTTTATCATGTCGTTTCACATAATTAATTTGTCTTCTTACACTCTCCTCACATCCTAAAGGATGTGCTGTAGTACATATAAATCCTCGCACCTTAGGTTCAATTATCATATTGCTTCTCCTCGTATCATTGTGTTTGCAAGATCGAACATGAGATACACACAATTCCGTTTTTTATATGCTGTTCTAAGCACACTAAAACCACATATATAGTTTTATACCCCAATACCATTCTTTTCTTGCATGATTAGAGTGTTTGTTTCATTTGTTCTGTTGCACCAAGGATTTTTCCAACATGACTACTTTCATGAACTTTCAATTTTCCAGAACAATCAACTGTATCAATGGTACAACCAGGTCCAATGACAATATCATGTCCATTTACTGTTGTAGCCTTAACACCGGATAAGTTAATTGTTGTTGCTTCAATTGTATTTACCTTGCTTTCATTAAAGCTTGTAACAATATTAAGTTTCGAAAGCATTTTCTTCAATCCACTCACTTGAAACTGATAACTATTAATTTGAATATTGTCGCCGTAAATACCATTGGCCTTGATACAACCCGTAGCTTGAATCGAATCTGCATATAAGTCACCAACAGAATTAATAAAGCCCTCACAATATAATTGTTCTGTCTCAATCTTTTTATTACTCTGGAAATTAATAACTCCCTCTATTGATATCTTTCTCGCACGAATATTTCCATTAATATCTCCAACTCCTTCGACATCAATAAATTCTGCTTCCACATTACCGGTACTTTTGAATACACCTTCAATGTATATCTTTTCAGCTTTTATATCCCCATGATTATTGCCTACACCATTTACTCTTAATTCACCAAATTCTCCACCTTGAATCGATCCAAGACCATCAATTGAATAATTACTCATATTACAACCCTCCTAACGAAATTTTTGTTGATATTTGATTTTTATATGATTTGATACATCTAAATAATTTCTCTGATACACAATCTTTGCTTGTTCATCGAGATAAAACTGTGAATTTGTAGAAATGACATATGGTATATATGCCTTCTCATATTGAAGGATGCCGATCGTAATCTCTTTTGAGGTTGTTTGCCTAATCCCTAATAGAAACGAGGATAGGATTTTTCTTAACTCTTCCATAGATAAATTCAAATTATCTCTAGACTCTGTAATCATACATAATAGAATTAAGTCAGCGTAACAAAACTCCTCTTTCTTTGCTATCTCCATAAAAATTGGAATTACGCTTGGATTTATTTCACTAATCTCCAACAAATCCGATTTGTGATAAATTCCCTCTACCACTTCTGGTGATAACATTCTAGCTAATTCCTCTAGAGAATACTGATCTTTTAGCTCCAGAATAGATCGTATTCTACTAAGTATCTGTTCTCTTGGAAAAAATGTTTCCTGTCCAGTAAATGACGATTGCTTTATAAACCACTCTTCTGGTATCAATCTTTCTCTCTTCCAACGATAAAGCTGTCCGTAAGATATCCCTGTCATTGCAAGTAAATCTTTTTTTGATATATACAAATTATCACTTCCTCTCGTAACGTAACATTGTTTTGTTCTATGTTATGCAATGTAACATAACATTGTTACACTGTCAATGACCCAACCAGAAAGTTAATCTGATTCTAATAAATAAGTGTTTTGCTTGCAAAACACTCGCGTCAAGCGCGGTCGCGTAAGCGACATCTTCCTATCGCGCTTGTGTGCATCATAGCGTCCTTCCTTTTGGACGCTTTTTTATTTCATAGGGAAGTTCAAAGAACTTTCCTATGAAATAAAAAAGCAAGGGTGTTGCATAATGCAACACCCCTGGTCGTTTGCTAGGCGTTTGTGATTTTTTGTTATGAAGAAGAAAGAGTACACATGTATATTTTCTACGGTGCGCTACGCTCACAAGCCCACAAAGATCGTGTGGGTCTTGTAAGGCCTTCGAAAATATACATGTGCACTCTTTCTTCGGGATAGGTGGTGAATTCACAAACGCTAATAAAGTTGCGAGTGGTGTTACGTTATGCAACAGCCCTGTCATAAGTATGAATACGAGTGCCGCACATAAATGCGACATCTACTCTCCTCTAATTATATTTCATGAATAAAAATTCCACTTCTCAATTTTGGTTCAAACCAAGTCGATTTTGGAGGCATTAACTGCTTTGCATCTGCAACTGCAAATAATTCTTGAATCGTCGTTGGATACATCGAAAATGCTACTGTCATATCAGTTGCTACACGCTTCTCTAACTCCTTGAGTCCTCGAATTCCTCCAATAAAATCAATACGGTTATCTGTCCTTGGATCTACAATATTAAGAATTGGTTTTAAAAGATAATTCTGTAAGATTGAAACATCCAATGCAGCTACTGGGTCGGATTGTTTTGCAATTTCCTCTTTAGCAGTTAATAGATACCACTTTTGATCAAGATACATTCCAAAGGTACACTTTGAAGTTGGACCAACTGCATTCTCTTTTGGTTCAATCGTAAACTTATCACCAACAGCTTTTAAAAACTCACTCTTTGATAAGCCATTTAAATCTCGAACTACACGATTGTAAGGCATAATCATTAGTTGATCTTCTGGAAATAACACGGATAAAAAGTAATTAAATTCTTCCTCCCCATTGTAATTAGGATTAGCATCACGTCGCTTTAAGCCAACTTTAACAGCAGAGGCAGCACGATGATGTCCATCTGCAATATATATTTGAGAAATTCCAGCAAATGCATCTTGGATTGCAGTAACACTTATTGCATCGTCAATCTTCCATACGTTGTGTGTAATCCCATCTTCTGATGTAAATGCATAGAGTGGAGTGGTTCCTTTTCTTTTATTTACAATATTGCGAATCACTTCATTCGAACGATAAGCTAAAAAGATTGGTCCAGTTTGCGCACTCATCGTATCCACATGACGAATTCTGTCCTGTTCCTTTTCTTCTCTAGTATTTTCATGTTTCATAATAACATTGTTTAAATAATCATCAATCGAAGCACAAGCTACAATACCCGTCTGTGATCTCTGATTCATAATTAACTCATATATGTAATAACACTTATCACTATCTTTTATATAAGTGCCGTCTGCTAACCGATTTTCAAATAGTTCTCGAGCTTTTTTATATACTTTTGTATCGTACATATCCATAGTATCATCAAACTGAGTTTCCGGACGATCCATATTTAAAAAAGAGAGTTCGTCCTTTTTAGCTTCGATAAATGCTTCTTTACGATTATAAACATCGTATGGTAATGCTGCAACCCGGCTAACAAGTTCTTCTTTTGGTCTTACACATTGAAATGGTTGAATGATTGCCACCTTTTTATCCTCCTAATATTATTTTCAAAAAAGTACTCTCTCGTAATTTTTTCTCACTATGATTTAATTTACCATAGTCAAAAAAATCTGTCTATACAAATTTCCCCTGAAATAAAAAAGTGTTTTGCTTGCAAAACACTCGCGCCAAGCGCGGTCGCGTAAGCGACATCTTCCTATCGCGCTTATGCGCATCCTGCGGAGCTTTTTATATACAAGGAAATTCAGAGGAATTTCCTTGTATATATACCTCTTTGAAAATAGTTATAAAATAATGGTTTTTAGGATATGAATCATGTTATAATAATACATATTTAATAATATTGCAATAAGGAGCAAAACATGAAGAAAATTATTCCTACAATTACCGCTTCTGGTGACTGGTTTTACATGAATCAAAAAAAAATTTCAGTTCGTGAAATTTATGAAATACTAAAGGCCGACAATAAGCTTGATGTTGAAATCTGGGAGGCAGCCGGTGTACTTGAGATTAACTATACAGAAAAACAAAGTATTGATTTTGAGATGATTCAACCTATGTTTAAAGATAAAGAAGGCAATGAATATCTAGAAAAGAATGATATCCATGCCCTCTATATGGTAAGTTTTCAAGACACTGATTTCGAACTAGTTGTTCCAATCTTAAAATATATTGTTATGAATTGTGGTGGTTATTTCTGTGAAGACAATATGGATTTGTCTCAAAGCATGATCATCAAATAATTAAACACTAACTTTCTTATCCAACATATAAGATGTCAGGAAATAGAATAAAAGAACAACTCCAAGTGACCAGATACAGCTATAGTAATATGGTTCTGTCGATGTAAAAGATTTAGCCGGTAATATAAAACCTTCAAGTTTTGAAATTAAAAAGCTAATTCCAAAGAAGAAGACAACGCTGACAACTCCTTTTCCTTTACTATTTGATAAAAATGTAGCACTTAACGTTATTGATGCCATACCAATAACAAGTATACTAATCAAATCAAATACCAAATACAAAATAATTGAAATGAAAAAGCCATAATTAATATTTGCATGAAATAGTGTTGCAACGATCTCCTGTAAAGCTTTCATTAAAGATTCCAGCTTATCAAACTTAGCAAAGACTATGGCAATATCTAGTAAAACAATCCCCATAAATGCTGCTGCGGTTAATAATATCGTTACCATAGTTGTCAGCACCTTAGCACCAATAATTTTATAAGTAGAATTTGGTGTTAAAAATAACATATAACTATGTTTTGTTTTTAAATCATTTGAAAATGTAAATACACTTTCAAATGCAACAAAAAATATCGTACCAAATGCCAGTAATAAGTATAAACCAATACTAACGGCCAGTACATTCTCATGTTCCGTAAGTAAGCCAACTAAAAATCCGATCTCTAATAAAGCAAGTAATACCAATAAAATTAATTTAGAAAACAATTGTTTTCTAAGCTCATATTTAATTAATTTAAACATAGTGCCTCCTCCTAGTACATAATATCTGCATAGATTGCACGATATAAATCTACGATTGACTTTTGATTTTGACGACGAATCTCATCGGCATCTCCAATTAAAACTAAATTTCCTTGCTTAATGAATATGGCACTATCAATAATCTTTTCCAACTCATCCACGAGATGACTAGAAATGATAAGTGTGGCATTATCATTTGCAGCCTTTAGAATTGAGCTAATGATATGTTCTCTTGCGATGATATCAATTCCATTCAGTGGCTCATCCAATAAGTATACTTCTGCATTTCTAGATAAGGTAGCTGCAATTTTTAACTTTGCTGCAAGACCTGAAGAAAGATTCTTCGATTTATCCTTAAGATTTAATCCCATGCTCTGAACCATGTTATTATATTTTTGACGATCAAAATCTTCGAAAAAATCCTCATAGTATTTTCCTACACTATCTACTGTCATAAAATTATAAAAGAATGGTTCTGTTGACATATAGGCAATTCTTTTCTTCGTTTCTACTCCAATTGGTAATCCATTGTACGTAATCGTTCCCATGGTTGGCTTTATCAAACCTGCAACCATCTTCATCCAAGTAGTTTTACCACTTCCATTAGGTCCTAATAAAGCATAAATCTTACCAGGTTCCACATCAAAGCTGACGCCTGCTACCGCTACTTTTCCTATATAGCGTTTTACAACATCTCTTGTTGATAACATGTTCTCTCTCCTTTAAATGTTTCATATTTTTCATTGATAATACTAATAACCTTATCCTTTGAATATCCTAAATCATTCATTTCCTGAATAAATACATCAATGACTTCATTCGCCATCTCCTGTTGTATCTCAAGCAATTTATCCTTATCTTCTGTTACATAAGTTCCAAGCCCACGCTTTGTAAAACAAAGTTCCATCTGCTCAATTTCTCGATAAACACGACTTGAAGTATTCGGGTTTATCTGATATTGTATCGCCAAATCTCTAGCAGAAGGTAGCTTTTCACCAAGCTTAATATGTCCCTTAACAATTCCCTTTTTTATCTCTTGAATCACTTGTAGATAAATTGGCATCTTATTATTAAATTCCACTAAATCCTCCTCCCTCATCATTGCTAGTAAACTAGGTACATAATACACTAACTACCTATATATGTCAATAAAGTTAATATTTTCTAATTTACTTTTAATCTGAATAATGTTTTATATTACTTTCCTTTTTTGGTTAAATTAGTTATAATGATTCGAGTAATACAAATGGAGGAGACTATGAATACAATCTTATTTGACTTAGATGGAACCTTGCTACCAATGGACCAAGATGCATTTATTCAGTTATACTTTAAAAACCTAGTGAAACATTTTCTACCCTATCAGATTCCATCTGATAAATTAATCTCAGCTGTTCAATATGGAACAAAAGCAATGATTTTAAATGATGGAACAATGACGAATGAAGAACGGTTCTGGGCTTCATTTGCAACACAGCTCGGCGATGATATTCGAAAATTAGAACCTGAATTTCATAATTTTTATAACTCAGGTTTCTCTCAAGCACAAGCATCTACGACAAGGAATGAATTAGCCTCTAAAGTTATCCAAATCTTAAAGCAAAAAGGCTACACAATTATTATCGCAACAAATCCGCTTTTCCCTCAAATAGCAACTTATAATCGTATCGCATGGGCTGGCTTCTCACCAGCAGATGTTTCTTACGTTACAACATATGAAACCTGCTCTTTTTGCAAACCTAACCTATCTTACTATACAGAAATCTTACGGCGTATGAATAAGAAACCAGATGACTGTATGATGGTAGGAAACGACGTGAATGAGGACATGCAAGTTCATAAGTTAGGACTTTCCCGTTATCTAGTTACGGATTGTCTGATTAATCCTAATCAAGAGAACATCTCATGTATTCCACACGGAACAATGGAAGATTTCTATCAGTTAACTCAAGACCTTCCAAATCTTGTTTAAAACGAAGTTTTTCCATTGGATCATAGGTGAATGTCTTACAGTAAATGCTCTACAGTAGGATGCTTTAGAAGTACAAAAAAAGTGCAACATATTAGCCAGCTTCTTATCTTCTAGCTTAAATGTTGCACTATCTTTTATTGTCATCCTCTTAATTGTTATCTTTTTCGCTCATTTGTTATCTCAATTAATCTCTTATTCACCAGTTGATTTTTATTTAAAAATCGCACATCGCTACCAAACCGCACTTCGATTAATTTAACATCCGAGTTATCGAAGATCTCACCTTTGCCAAAGAACTTATGAATTACGATATCATGCTCCTTAAGCTGTTCTACTGCTAGTCTCAAAGCCTTCTTATCAGCATTGTCATGAACCATTTCTTCTTCATCTAATTCTAGTGTAATTGCTACTTCATCTTCAGCTGATTTCTTAACATAAACTTCATTACTATCATGGATTAGATCTGTTCTTTGTATAATCTTATCCCCTTTACAAACACGAACTTCCGGTTTTTTCTTTATATCTGCATGATTATGTTCTTGCTTTATTTGCCTATTTTGCTCTTCATTACTTCCAATCACCATATCTTTTAATTTAGCAACTTTTTCTGAAATTTGCTTACTATTCTGTTCATCTTTTTGGGACCTTTTTGTAAAATAATAAAGTGCAAAACTGCCCCCAACAAGTCCAATTGCTAAAATAATAATAATTGCTGCTTTATTGGATGAATTGGAATCCTCACTATCTTCCTGTTGAGGAATTGGTGATAGTACAGAATCCGGTACTTTGGTTGGAGCTACCGTTGCTGTTGGCATCACTGTTGGTTCTTTTGTTGGCTCAGGTAACGGAGTCGGCGTAATCACATTACCTGTTTTTATAATATAACTACTGGTTGAAAAACCAATTAACTCTTGATCTTTATATGTAAATTTTATTTTATACCAAGGCTTTTTTCCTACATTTTCAGTATCAATAATCGTAACTATGGTATCTTTTTTTAAAACAACTCCTTCACCATCTACTGTCAATTTTTTATTACTTGTTCCTGCACCTACCCTCACATTGACACTACTAGTTACTTTTCCTTCATAGTATTCGAAGCTATTTTCATCCTCCTGGTTTGCCTCGGAAGTTGCATTGACCTGTAGAACAGTAGGTACTTGAGTCAAACACACCGACAATGAAAAGCATACTCCTAAGATTAACTTTTTCATTTATTCCCTCACTTTCTTGCCAATTCTATTAAAAGTTTCTTATTACGTCTAAATCTGATAAGAAACAACATTTTACGTATACATTAACATTGTATCAGCGTGTTATATGATTGTCAAAATATTTATTTGAATTCTCTTGATGAAATTTATTAATGATTTCTTAAGTAAATTATTATCTTTAATTTCTAATGATGTGATATACTAAAAAACATGTGGAACACTAAAAAGAAAACTATCGTTGGAGGATATAAATGAAAAAGATATCAAAAAAGAAAAAAATCTTATTAGGAATCACGACTGGTATCGTAATACTTGGTATTACTGGAGTTGTGATCCGTAATTCAGGAATACTAGCTTCTGGTAGCCGCCATCCTCTTTCTGATCCTATTACAACACAGGAATCGGAAACCGTATTTTTAAATGAAGCAGTTTCACCACAACAAAAATTATTAGTTCAAGGTTTCCCATTGATGACTACGATGACTGACCCTATACAATTTGGTCTTCAATCCGATTTAATGGTGAACAATCAAATCGTAGATTCCTTTACTCGTGAAAACTTAATTGAATTTAGTGACGATTATACATCGATGGAAGGTGTCATCACTTTTCGTGGTAACAACTACCGTACTGGTGGTACTTATGGAATTGCGGATATTACCAAACAACAACTTAAGAAAAAGTGGAATATCTCAACTGGAGCGTTGCACAAGACAGTTGGTGAAGGAGAAGGTGAATGGTCTGGTAGCTGTTGGACTGGACAACCTCTGATTGTTCGCTGGAGGGAAGAAACAAAGCAGGCAATGAATATCTATGATGAGAAGAAACAAAAGGAAAATTTGGTTGAAGTCATCTATGCTACTACCGACGGTAATATCTACTTTCTAGATTTAGATGATGGTACTCCAACCCGTGATAAGATAAGTTTAGGATTTCCGATTAAAGGAACTGGAAGCCTTTATCCGAATGAAATACCCCTTTACTTTGTGGGTGCTGGTGATGCTATGGGGGACCAAGGTGCTCGTTCCTTTATCGTTGATTTAATTCAAGGTAAGGTTATTTACGAATATGGATATGATGATGAATTTTCACAACGTACTGACAATAATAATTTTGCTGCATTTGATTCTTCCCCATTAATCGATGTTGAAACCGATACCGTAATTCAACCTGGTGAAAATGGTATTCTTTATACGATGAAACTAAATACTGTCTATGATGGTAAAAGTGTAAGTATTAATCCTGATGAGATTGTAAAATACCGATATACTACAACTCGCACTAGAGAGGATGAATACTACCTTGGTATGGAAGCATCTGCCTCCATCTGGAAGAACTATCTCTATATTGCTGATAATAATGCCCACTTAATCTGCCTCGACTTAAATACAATGGAGACCGTATGGATGGCAGATACCATCGATGATACGAATGGTTCTCCTGTCTTTGAGATAAATGAGGAAGATGGAACTGCTTATATCTACATCTCCTCTTCTCTACATTTTACTAAGGATGATAACAATTCTGGTACATTAAAACTACAAAAAATCAATGCTGCAACTGGTGAGACCGTATGGGAGATTCCATATGAGTGCCAAACCGTCAACAAAATATCCGGAGGTGTTCAATCCACTGCATTATTAGGCAAGAATGAATTATCCGATTTTGTTTACTTTACCATTGCAAGAACTGGCGGCCTTGATAAAGGTAGAATGGTTGCAATCAACAAAAATACCGGCAAAGAAGTTTGGCACTTAGATATGGAATACTATACTTGGTCCAGCCCAATTGCTTTATATACCGAAGACGGCACTGGATATGTAGTTCTGTGTGACTCAAAAGGTAATATGTTCTTACTCAATGGATTAACAGGCGAGCTTTACGATAAAATCAATCTTGGTGGTGCTAACATTGAAGCAACACCTTCCGCATTTGAAAATACAATCGTAGTTGGTACTCGTGGTGTAGGTAAGAAAGCAGAGTTACTTGGTGCCAAGGGCAAACAAATCTATGCTATTACAGTTGAATAATCATCATTCTTATATGATTGGTGGCAATGTTTTAACGGCAAATTCAGTACGTACTTGAATGGAAAGTGCATGAGCTTGCATATTCTCAGACTTAGCTAATAATTCGATGGAAGATGCATTGTTCACCAAAGATTCTTTTGTGTAATTGATAACGCTATAACCTCGTATAAAATCATTCACACTCAATCCTGAAGAAAAACGTGCGGTTCCACACGTTGGCAGAACGTGATTTGTTCCACAATAATAATCACCTACAGGCTCAGGACTGTATGCACCTACGAAAACAGTCCCTGCTTTAGTAATTCTTCCAACGAGTGATTCCGCATTTTTTGTCATAAGTTCAACATGCTCTGGTGCAATTGAATTTGCGATGTCAATTGCCTCCTCCATGGATTCTACAACAAAAATATTACCATAAGAATTTAATGATTTTTCCACCATCGTAAGATTATTTTCTTTGATTAGTTTTTCTAGTTCCTCTTTGATTTCGACTGCTTGCTGATTGCTGAATACTAGTGCTGTACTTGCTTCATATCCGGTTCCGTGTTCTGCTTGAGACAATAAATCTGCTGCAACAAAACGTGCATTCGCAGTTTCATCTGCGATAATTACAATTTCAGATGGACCAGCAATCGAATCAATATGTACTACTCCAAATAATTTTTTCTTTGCCATCTGTGTGTAATTATTACCGGGTCCAACAATTGCATCTACCCTTTCTATTGTTTCTGTACCATAAGCAAAGGCAGCAATCCCTTGCACACCAGATATTTTATATACATCTGCAACTTTTAGATAATCTGCAGCATATAAAAGCTTTGGATCAATCTTTCCATTCCTAGGCTTTGTCATAACATTAATGACTGGAACACCAGCAACTTTAGCAGGAATCACACACATATAAAGAGTTGATAGTAAAGCAGAGATATCTCCTGGTACAGTAATTGTCACTCTTGATAACGGTACATATTTACGCGATAATCGTGTACCCCAATCATAATTTTGAGTGTATTCCTTTGGTAACTGGTTTTTATGATAGACAAATAAATTATCACATGCCTCTCGTATTGCCTTTGCTAAATCAGGACTCACACTTTCTTTTGCTTCATTATATTCTTCCTTCGTTACCTTCCAACCAATTTCATCTAAATTGGCATGATCAATCGCTTTCATATACTTCTTTACAGCGAAATCTCCATTCTCTTTTACATCTGCTAAGATGGAATCTACTGTTTCTAAAACTTTACTTGGAATCTCCTGTTGTCTATTTAATAACGATTGATATCGAATGTTATTTTTTGAAAATTTACTAATTGTTATCATACTAGAACCTCCTTGTATATGGTATCATAATTTGCTTGCAAAACACACGCGCCAAGCGCGGTCGCGTAAGCGACAAAAAAAGCCACTTAGGTTGCACCTAAATGGCTTTTCATAGATAGGAGTATACTGCTATCATCATTCCTTCCACCATCATAGGCACAACACAATAAGCAATTGCACCTATGACCATCTCATAAGCT
>JAEXOU010000014.1 GCA_023439125.1 Bacillota bacterium
ACAAACATAATTTAGGAGCATACTGTTATGAAGTCGTCGGTACTTAGGGCCTGTATTTTAGGCCCTTATGTACCGTTACGAACTTCATTCAAGCGAAAGCGTGTTGCGTATAAATTATGTTTGTCATCCCAGTTCCATAACATTTCTTGGCAAAATGACATCATGTAGTAAAAGGAATTTCAGCTTGAATCTATTTTTCAGAATTCGATGAATAGAAATGAATACGATAATTCTGTTTTCGATACTCCTTTGGTGTCATCCCTATATGACTTTTGAATACATTGATAAAATGACTAAGTGAGGAAAATGAAAAGTAATTAGCAAGAGAAATTTCACTGTATTCTGTATAAATTAGCATATTCGCTACAGCGTCGATTTTAAGTTTTAATATGTAGTTGTTGATTGTATAACCAGTTTCTTGCTTAAATAGTTTGCAAAAATAGGTTTTACTTAATCCGATTGCATCAGATATCTCATCTAAAGAAATTTTTTGCTGTAAGTGTAGATTGATATAATCGATAGCTTGAACAGTAGCTTTGGATAAAGAGTGCCTTTGTTGTAGCATCTTCATTCGATTCGCAAAGTCAAACGTAACTTTTCTATGTATTTGTTTCACCTCTTCAATAGACTTACAAAGGTCTAATTGTCTGATGTATAAATCGCTTAAAGTGTAAGCTTTCTCCGGAGGCAGTCCCCCTTCAATGCAGAATCTTGTTATAAGTGCTATTGTAACAATCAAATGGTATCTCTGATTATTGAGAGGGTTATCAGATAATTTACCGAGCTGTTCGTTATCAAGAGACAGCATGATTTTTTCTAATTTTGCTGTATCCCCTCGTCGAACAGCATCATAGAAAACCAGTTCTTTGTCGTAAGGTAGATGATTAATCGCATACTCTCTCTGCAAAAACAGAGTATTGGACAATATTCGCTCTGAAGAATCTTGTATCGTAATTTGATCTTGTTTCATTTGTACCTCCTATAGAAATGATAACAATATTATACAACTTTAGATAATAAAATGATATATGATTTTTGAATAATTTGCTATATTGAAAATACCCAAAAATATAATACACACGAAGGTAAGGACTTCTTTAGGTAAAGCACAAAATGAAAAAAAGAGAAGGAGAGAGAAGGAACATGGAGAGATTAAAAAAACTACTTGTATTCTTGTTACTTATTGCAATAGTAGCGGGCAATACTCCAGAACTGGTTCATGCAGCAACTAAAAAAGCTGTCAAATCAGTAAGTATTACAAATGTAAAAGATAAACAACTTGTTCTTAAAAAGGGTCAAACATTTACTCTTAAGAAAAAGGTAGTAGTTACAGGAAATGTAACGAAGAAAGTAAACTTTAAGTCATCTGATACTAAAGTAGCAACTGTAAGTTCATCTGGAAAGATTAAAGCACTTAAAAATGGAGCAACTAACATTACGGTTACTAGTGCAGCAGATAAGAGTAAGAAGGTTACGATTAAGGTAACAGTAGGAACCCCAGTAACTAAGATTAAACTTAATAGGACAGAAGTTGATTCCTATGAAGGCAGAAAGTTTACATTAAAAGCGAGTGTTTACCCTAAGAAAGCATCCATTACTGATGTAAAATTTAGCTCCAGTAATAGTAGTGTTGCATCAGTAAGTAGTAAAGGGTATGTTACTTTAAAGAAGGCTGGTGTAGCCGAAATTACAGTTAGTGCAACAGATGGAAGTAATGTAAAAGCTGTTTGTACAGTAGTTGTTAAGAAGAAATTAAAGCCAACCCCAACAGTAACACCAACTCCAACAGTAACACCAACTCCAACTGTGACACCAACTCCAACGGTAACCCCAACCGTAACTCCAGTGCCAAGTTACCCAAGTTACCCAAGTACGCCTTCTACTCCAAGTACGCCTTCTACTCCATCTATTTATGAAGGCTATCAATTAATGTGGGAAGATAATTTTGATGGTAATGAGTTGAATTTAAAGGATTGGAACATTGAGTTACATGACCCAGGATGGGTTAATAACGAATTACAAGAGTATACAAATTCGAATGATAATATCTATGTTAAAGATGGTAGCTTAGTACTCAAGCCAATTAAAACAGTTGATGCAGATGGAAAAGTTACATATACCTCTGGTAGAGTAAATACACAGAATAAACATGATTTTACTTATGGTATGTTCGAAGCTAGATTAAAGGTTCCAGCTGGACAAGGCTTCTTACCAGCATTCTGGATGATGCCTACTAACGAAAGCCTTTATGGACAATGGCCAAGATGCGGTGAAATTGATATCATGGAAGTATTAGGTAATGATATTGATACATTACACGGAACTCTACATTTTGGTAATCCACACAAATCAACTCAAGGTACTTATAACTTATCAAGTGGAAACTTTGTTGATGAGTATCATACCTTTACCTGTGAATGGGAACCAGGAAAAATTAAATGGTATGTAGATGGTATCTTATATCATACTGCTGATGATTGGTATACTACCACTGAAGGACAAGGAACAATTACTTACCCTGCACCATTTGATCAACCATTCTACATGATTTTAAATCTTGCTGTAGGTGGAGACTGGCCAGGTAATCCAGATGATACTACTGATTTTGATAAAGCTGCAATGGTTATTGACTATGTTAGAGCTTATCAGAAAGATTCTTACAATGATAATGTAACAAAACCTGAAAAAGGAGTTATTCTAAGAGATCCAGATGCAAATGGTAACTATATTAACAATGGTACTTTTGCAGTAAACGAAAACTTGGAAGATGATGTAGACTGGAAGTTCCTTACTGCTTTAGAGGGTGAAGGTTCTGCAGTCATTGCAAACAACGAATTACAGATTAATACAACAAAAGCTGGTACTGCAGATTACAGTATACAGGTAGTTCAGCCAAATCTTCCTATGCAGAAGGGTGTGACATATAGAGTAACCTTCGATGCAAGAGCAAGTGAAGCTAGAAGCATGAAGGTTGGTATCTCTGCACCAGATAATGGCTTTATTCGTTATTTTAATGATACATCATTAGACTTAACAACTACGAATCAAACCTTTACTTATGAATTTACGATGAAACAATCAGACGATGCAAATGGTCGTTTGGAATTTAACCTAGGTAATATGGGCTCTACTGCTACTGTATGGGTTAGCAATGTTAAGGTAGAGAAAACTGACAAACCAGTGGTTACTGAGGAAGCTAAGACAATATTAGTAGATGGAAACCTTGTATATAATGGTAAATTCCAAGAGGGAACAAATCGTTTAGGATTCTGGGATATCACTAATACTTGTGATGCTAGTGTTTCTGTAACTAATACAAATACAATTCGTCGCCTAAAGGTTGAGGCACCTACTACTTCAACTAGAGAGCAAGTAGTGATCGGACAAAAAGACCTTGCTGTTGAGGCAGGCAAGAATTATGTATTATCCTTTACTGCTCAGGCTGATGCAGAAAAACAAATTCTTATCAATTTTGCTGGAAAGGAATTTTTACAAACAGTAGGTACTACGGAACAGACCTACCAATTTAAGTTTACTACAGATGCTGTATTAGTAAATAAAGACATTGCTATTTATCTTGGTAATGTTGGTACTACTTACTTAGATAATGTACAGGTTATTGAAGATAGCTTAATTAAGAATGGTTCATTCAATGCAGATTTCGCAGGATTTGAAGTATTTGTGGATGGAAGTGCAGATGCATCTTCTGTAGTAGATAGTCAGAAAGAAGCTAATGCAGCAGACTTTACAATTCGTAATACTGGTGATGCTGATTGGAAGATTCAATTAAAACAGAGTAATGTTGAGCTTGAAAAAGGTCAATGGTACAAGTTAAAACTAGATTTAAAATCTTCTTTCGACAGAAAGATTCAGTTCACAATTCAAAGAGATGGTAGTAAGCATAAGGACGCCCAAGGTAATGAAGATTGGACTCCATATGTTCAGAAAGCTGTAAAAGTTACTAGTGATTGGGACACATATGAAGCTGTATTCCAAATGACAGAAGAAACAGATACAGGAAGTATTTTCAATGTTGCAATGGGAGCAGTTGGTGGAACACCAATTACTACTCAACATAGAGTATGTATTGATAATATCTCACTTGAGAAAACAGAAGCTCCAGCTATTGTTGTTCCAACTGGTGACAATTTATTAAAGAATGGAAACTTTGCTAATGGAGAAGCTGACTGGATAAATGCTGTTACCTCCCCAGGAGTAGCAACACCAACCTTTACAGATAACAAAGCGGTGTACGATATTAGCAATGTTGGATCTGCAGAGTGGCATATACAGTTGAAACAAGGTGGCATTACGTTAGAAGAGGGTAGTACGTATCGTTTAACCGGTAAAGTTACCTCTACCAAAGCAAGAACAATTAAAATGGGATTGATAAGTGGAGAAGCTTTAGGCTATAAAGGGTACGGAGTTACTGAAATCATACTTAAAGCGAATGAAGAATACGATGTAGATTATTCATTTACAATGACTTACGCTAAAGATACACTTACAGACTTTGTGGTAACTATGGGAGCTATTGATAATGTAGCTACTGAGGCTTCTACCATTACACTATCTGATATTAAATTAGTAAAAGTGGAAGATAACATAATTAAGAATGGTAATTTTGCTAATGGAGAAACTGACTGGATAAATGCTGTTACCTCTCCAGGAGTAGCAACACCAACCTTTACAGATAACAAAGCGGTGTACGTTATTAGCAATGTTGGAACTGCAGAGTGGCATATACAGTTGAAACAAGGTGGCATTACGTTAGAAGAGGGTAGTAAGTATCGTTTAACCGGTAAAGTTACCTCTACCAAAGCAAGAACAATTAAAATGGGATTGATAAGTGGAGAAGCTTTAGGTTATAAAGGGTACGGAGTTACTGAGATCGTACTTAAAGCGAATGAAGAATACAATGTAGATTATTCATTTACAATGACTTACGCTAAAGATACACTTACAGACTTTGTGGTAACTATGGGAGCTATTGATAATGTAGCTACTGAGGCTTCTACCATTACACTATCTGATATTAAATTGGTGAAAGTAGAAGGAGATAAAGGAGAAGCAGAGGATAAAGTAGAAGATGAAAATTTACTTAAGAATGGTTCATTTGATGCTGGTTTCACAGGTTACGAACCATTTGTAGACTCAACTGCAAATGCTTCATTTGTAGTTGATAATTCACAAGCAAGTAATGCAGCAGACTTTACAATTATTAATACTGGTGACGAGGGTTGGAAGATTCAGTTAAAGCAATTAGATGTAGAGCTTGAGAATGGTCAGTGGTACAGACTTAAACTAGATATGAAATCTTCTCTCGATAGAAAGGTTCAATTTACAATTCAAGAGAATGGAAATGACTGGACTCCATACGTTCAAGAGACAGTAGATGTTTCTAGTAATTGGGAAACTTTTGAGGCAGTATTCCAAATGAGTCAACCAACCGATCCAAAAAGTATTTTCAATGTTGCAATGGGAGCAGTTGATGGAACACAGATTAATACTGAACATAGAGTATGCATTGATAACATCTCACTTGAGAAAATAGAAGCTCCAGCTATTGTTGTCCCAACTGGTGAAAACTTATTGAAAAATGGTGGTTTTTCTGATGGAGAAGCTGGATGGGACCACTACATTCATACGCCAGATGGAGCGGCAAGTACAGATTTCACAGGTAATAAGGCAGTATTTAATATCTCCAAGGTTGGAACTGCAAATTGGCATGTTCAGTTAAGTCAAACTGGTTTCGCTTTAGAAAAGGGTTGTAGTTATAAATTAACATTTAAGGCTACTACTACAGTACCTAGATACATTGAGATTGGATTTGCGGATGCGGAGAATGCTGATAATTGGTATGGAGGAGATAAAAAAGAATTAACAGCAGCAAATGAACAGCATGATATTGAATTTACCTTATATATGGATAAAGAAAGTGATACTACTGTTAAGTTTACGGTATCCTTAGGTGCAATGACGGTTGAAGGGAAACCAGATCTTGAAACACCAAATGAATCTATAATAACACTATCTGATTTCTCTTTAACAAAAGTAACCAATTAGTAACTAAAGAGCTAGAACGAGAAGAAGGTTCCCCTGTTTCATTCATAGACAGGGGAACCTTTTACATAATAGAAAATTCCTCTAAATTTCCTATTATGTAAAAAATGCTCCATAGGATGCACACTACAATACACTATGGGCGGAACAAAAGTTGTGCTTGTAAAGTGTTGGTTATGCGAGTGTTTTGTAATAGAGTATTTTCTCCGAGTATCTTACATAAAAAAACAACAATTCTTATGAAAAGGACAAATTAATGGGAGAATGCTTCTATTTATAGAAATACATTCAAATTGAATATTATGCATGAATTCTTAGAAATGATTGACAAAATAGGATGTATTGTAGTATATTTATGCAATATAAAGATGTGACTTTTAAAAAGCTATATCATATGAAATTGGAGATAAGTATGCTAGATTATAAAGAAATTAAAATTCGGCTTGCAACAGAGCAAGACGTGGATAATATCATTACAATTGTAAAACAAGCTTTTATACAGTACTGTACTGTAATTGGAATCAAAACAATTGAGGCTTTATGTGAGACGGAACAGGATGTACGAAATGACATGAATACGAAAAAAATCTATCTGGCTTATCATAACAATATTCCAGTTGGTACTATCCGTATTGAGATAAAAGATAGGAAAGCATTTATTTCACGTTTTTCCATACTGCCAGAATATCAAAGTATGGGAATCGGAAGCAACCTACTTTCCTATGTGGATGAAGTCTTAAAGGCGTTACAAGTAGAGAGCGTTGAATTATATTCAGCAGTTCAAAATATCCAACTTAAGAATTTCTATATACGTAATGGATATGAGATTATCTCAATCGATGAATCCAGAGGCTATGAGAGAGGATTATTTAAAAAAGTTATCCTGAATAGTCACGCTTAAGCAAAATACAGCAAGGTGAATGAGGCTTATATTTTACTTAAAATTTTTTAGCTTCATCGAAATAGTCTCAGCCATTCGTAAAGATTTAACAGCCTCACTTACATCATTCTTAGGCAATTTTGAAGTTGTAATACAGTCTAGTACGTGATCAATACAATTTTCATAAGAAGAAGTATTGTCAACTTGAATATCTTCCATGTGGTCAGCAGTAAATAAAGTTAATTTGGTATCACAACGGTCTTGGTAAGAATCTTCGTAAAAGCGAATGACAGCTTTCTCAAATATTATTTCATATGAGACAGAAAATGGGTAGGCATATGGCATCATAGAGGAAGCTTCAATTACTGCAAACGCATTGTCATAGGTGCATATCGCTGACACTGCACATTGTTTCTCATCAAAACTTGTTTTTGAAACTTCAATATGGTCCGTAGCTCCGAATAGATAGGTTACAAAGTCAATATCGTGAATCATCAAGTTCTTCGTGATGTGATGGAGTCCAAGATCCCCCCAAATTGGAGCAGTATAACGAGTAATATGCAACTTTTTAATTTTACCATACGTACAATTTTTTGCATAATCTGCGATTAGTTGATATGGTCCTTCAAACCGTAAGAAGAGATCGATCATTAATTGTTTATTTGCTTTCTCCTTTGCTTGCTGCATTGCAATTGCATCGTCCATTGTAACAGAAATTGGTGTTTCACAAAACACATGTTTCCTGTGTTCTAATGCCATAATAGCATATTGCTTGTGTAATGGGTTTGGAAGGCAGATATCAATTAATTCAATATCAGGATTTTCTATAATATCTATAATGTTTGTTGTAGTTTTTACACCAAGCTTGTTTTTCAGTTCCTCCAATTTTTTTTCATTTCTTCCAAATACATAAATTTCATCGATGTCAGTTCTTTTTGCATATAACTCAGCATGATATGAACCAAATCCAGTACCCAAGATTCCTATATTCATAATAATTGCCCCCTTCTATGTAATTCATTTTTTATATATGATATAATAGGATTGTTGACAACAGTATGTCAGCAATATGTTGCACTTCTTCAAAACAAAAGATTGTTTGAGATTGGAAGAACTGATATGAAAATACAACGATTGATTTACATTCTATTAATGCTTGAGGGAAAGCAGAAGATAACGGCGAAAGAATTGGCAGAGAAATCGGAGACATCAATTCGTACGATTTATCGTGATATTGAGATCTTATGTCAGGCTGGGGTTCCGATTTATACAGAATCCGGACCTCACGGAGGAATTTCCTTAATGGAGAACTATCAGATTCCATGGAAGCACTTGTATAAAGATGATATTGTCTCTTTATATTTAAATCATATTGGAGTAAAAACCGAACAGGGAAGTAATTTAGATTTACAGATGGAAACTACACTCAAAAAGATAGAGAAGGCAATGTCAGACAAAGAAACGAAGGAATTACATGAAATAGGAAAGCGCTTCTATGTTGACTCAACACCGTGGTGGGGTAAGAAAGTAAGTATGATACATAGTGAAATTGTAATACAAGCAGTATCACAAAGTAGAAAGTTGAAGATTGTTTATGTTAAGATGAATCAAGAAGAATCTTTGCGAATCATTCATCCCTATGGAGTTGTAATTAAAAGTAATATATGGTATTTGATTGGTTATTGTGAAGTAGCAAAGTCCATTAGGACATTTCGTTGTGAAAGAATAAAAGAATGTAATTTGCTAGATCAATGTTTTGAATATCCAGATGACTTTCAATTAAAAGAGCATTTTGATCAGTCGATGGCAGCATTCAAAGAGGACTGTCATCTGATTGAGCAATATATTGTAACCCTTTTAATACCTATAAGTGCTCTCTCTTTATTAGATGATCTAGAGTATTCGATTGAAAAGACAATGGAAGATAGCATTATGCTACACGTTAATTTTAATACCTATGAAAATGCCATTCGTGATTACTGGAATATATTGATTCAGTCTACGGTTATTGAACCGCAAAAGTTACGAGACGACATCAGAAACAAATTAATGAAAGCATTTAATTTATATGAATAGCATCTAAAATATTGTATTCGTAAAGTCTTTGTTGTTTAGAGAAAAAGTCGGGTTTTTCTAAAATGAGTATGTTATGATAAATACATCTTAAGATGAATGAGGGTAGTTCAGTGAATTATTATGAGAGAATTCAAAAGTCCATTGATTTTATGGAGGACAATCTAGAAAATAACATTAAGGTAGAAGATATGGCAAAGACAGTATATATGTCGGTGTCTAGTTTTTATCGTATCTTTTTTGCGATTACAGGCTATCAGGCAAAAGAGTACCTAATCAATCGAAGGGTAAGTTGTGCCTTTATGGACCTAAAAGCAGGAAAAACACGAGTAATCGATATTGCGATGAAATATTCGTATGAAAGTGTAGATGCTTTTTCTAGAATCTTTAAGAAAGTAACTGGGCATACTCCAAGTACATGTACTCGTGGAACTTTTCAATACATATTTGAGAGGATGAATGTGATGGAAAAATATTTTGAGTCAGCCGATGAAGGAATGCAAGATCAATATCCAGATATTAAAGTACTAAATAACCTACCTCAGATGAGAGTTGCATATTTCTGCTTCTATGGTAAGAATCCTGAGAGCGGAGCGTTTTCAGTAATGAAACAATGGGTACTAAAACAAAAGTTAAATTATAAAAATGGGAATTACCGTATCTTCGGTTACAATGCACCTGATACAGATCTTAGTGCAGAGGAGTATGGCTACGAAGTGTGTATTACGATACCTGATGATATGAAAGTGGAAGATGAAAAGGTGAAAACAAAAATATTGCCTGGTGGTCTATATGCTGTTACCTCTATTGAACCGAAAAATAACCTTGGAGAGCAAATTATGCTTGGATGGAAAAGGTTTGGTAAGTGGCTAGAGGGAAGTAAATATATCTATGGAGATGCACAGTGGCTAGAGGAACATCTAGGGTTTGGAGACGGATTTGAACATATTGGTGGTGTAGATTTATATATGCCAATTAAGGAAAAGGCAAAGCTTGAACAATTAGAAACAGTGGAAGAATACATAGATCCTTTTACTGTAGCAACCTATACAGCTACTGGGAAAGGTGCAGAAACAGCTGCAAAAAAATACTTATTTGCTTGGGCCAAAGAACAGAACATTGATTTTACGGATTGCAAGTGCAGAGTCTTTTCATTTTATAATTTTGAGAAGATCGGGAAACCAGATTTCTTCTATAAGATGTTTATTCAGATTCCAGAGAATTACATCATTAATGATTCTCACATAATCAAAGAAGAATTTATGGGAGGAAGATTCCTAAAGAGGCAAGTAAAGTACAAAGAGAATGCACAATCGTGGTTTAATTTCATTCAGTACATACAGAACAGTACACAATATAATTTTGGTAATCGGCCGTTTATGGAGGAGTATTTATTACAAAAGCCAGTCATCGACAGTGAAACTGAGGTGATTCAACATATGTCAATTGCAGAGCAATAAATAATTATATCGGGGTTGTTGCATAATGCAGCAGCCCTGTTGTTGCTAGGCACTAGTGATTTTTTGCTATGAAGAAGAACGAGTACACATGTATATTTTCTACGGCGCGCTACGCTCACAAGCCCACAAAGAGCGTGTGGGATTTGTAAGGCCTTCGAAAATATACATGTGTACTCGTTATTCGGGATAGGAGGTGAAATCGCAAACGCTAATAAAGTTTCGAGGGCGGTTACATTATGCAACAGCCCCTTATTATAATGATAGTAGATTAAAGAACATAATTACAATTTACGTTAATGGAGATGAGAATAAGATGATCAAAAAGACAGATATCTTATCTTTGCATTTTTATGATTATAAGATGGCATTTACAGGTAGTGAAGGAGTAATGCAGTATCGTATCATAAAAGCAGAACATGAGAAAGAGGATGGAAAAAAGGAAGCTTGTCTTCAAGTAACTGCGTGGAAGGGACCATATGCCTTCGATCTTACCAAGGAGGATAAAATCAGCCATGAGTTTACATTCAGTGAGCAAGGCCAGGAGGAAGCAGTTGATTGGCTCAATGAACAATCTACTGCTTATTAAGATACGTCAGGTAAGAGATGAAGAATTCGATAAATAGTAAGCTGAGACAGAATTTGATAGTCCATACAAGTGTTAATGTTTTTAGAATGAGTATTAAATGTTGTGACGTTATGCACAGAAAAATATGGGAATAATTTACAATTTGTTCATTGACAAAACTATTTTATAAGTTATATCATGTATATGTACAACCTTTACTGTATGAAAAAAATTGGGATCATTTGACTTGATTCTAGTTTAACTCACTTTTTTATGAAAAATTATAACATAAAAGGAGTTAAGTCAATGAAAAAAGGGAAAAGGTATTTTTTTAAGCGCTTCGTAGTTATGCTAGTTATTTTTACAATGACTTTGACTAGTATACCGTTTGATCGGTCCAAAGTCTTAGCAGCAGATAATTCAGAGATAGCATTTAAATCTGCAGATTACAGAGTACTATACGTGGGAGAATCTTATGATTTTGATTTAGTGAATACACAGGCAGGTGCAAAATACACATGGAGTAGCAGTAAACCAAAGATCGCAATAGTGAATAGCAATGGATTAGTAACCGCAATATCAGCTGGTTTAGCAACGATAACATGCAAGGTTAATTATAACAATGAAACTACTGTATTAGAGGCTAAGGTATATGTAAAGAAAATATCGAATACACCATTGGACAAGATTAGTATCACGAATAAAGTTGCCTATATTGGACTTGGAGAAACTCATAAATTTGGTATATCTGAATCTCCGGCTAACGGATATGATTGGTTGAACTGGACTTCAAGTAATACAGCAGTTGCCACAGTCAATAAAGATGGAGTTGTCACAGCAAAAGCAAACGGACGTGTCAAGATTACTGCAACAACTATGAGTGGAAAAGTTTCGGATCAAACGACTTTTGTTGTAGAAGATAGTAAAAAGATCAGCACACAAGAAGAATTAGAGCAATGTCTAAAGTCAGATAAAGCATATACAATTATTCTAAAGACAGAGGGTGAAGTTAATTTTGTCATACCGAAAGGAGATTATTCTAACAAGAAGTTAGTAGTATATGCTCCGAATGCATCGGTTAACAATGAAGGATTGTTTCAACTAATTGAGATTCGTTCCTTAAAGCAATGGAATGAAAGCCATAAGGATAACAAGTTTTCTATGCTTTCTAGTACTGCAATTACGGTAAAAGAGGATGCATATGCTAACTTTATCATTAATTGCACTGGCTTAGTCCTAAAATATGTGATTAATGGAAACGCAAGATTTGAAGTAAAAAAACCATCTACTTTGCAATTGGATGGTACTACAAAAAATGCTTTGGAAGTCAACGCAAATTCAAAGAATGTCATCATTCAGACAAAGTTACCAGTGACTTTATTAGCAGAAGAGATTGTACAGCTTGAACTTCAATCAGATGCAGCAGCAAAATCTACATTCAAAGTTGATCGGGAAGATTTGGTACCAAAAGTTAAGGGTAATGGAATCATTCAAGGTACTGTTGGTGATAAATCATGTACAGTGACTGGAGAAGGTACTGTAATTGGTGGAACAACTTCTGGTGGTACATCCTCTAGTGGTTCTACTCCAGGTGGTAACCCAACTCCAATTCCAACACCAACACTAGATCCAGTAGATAATGGATTAGATGCTAATGGTAGAATGGTAGCTTTTTTTGGCACACCGGTGATTGATGGTCTAATCGATGATATTTGGAATAAGGCAGTAGCAGTAGCTCCAAAGGTATCCTCGGGAACTACAACAACAACAGCAACATTTAAGACATTATGGGATGATAATGCGATTTATTTCTTAGCTGAAGTAAAGGATACTGATTTATCAGCTGAAGCTGCCAATGTTTATGAAAGAGATAGCGTTGAATTCTTCTTAGATGAATTAAACAATAAAACAGTAGGATACGATGGGGATGACTTACAATACAGAATAAACTATGTAAACCAAAAGTCAGGAGATCATGGTGAACTCACTAGATTCTATCCGATTGCCAAGATAGTTGAAGGTGGTTATGTGGTTGAGGGAAGAATCTCATTAACACAAAAACCAGAGAATGACAAGGTAATGGGCATAGAGATGCAGATTAATGATGCCAAGGGATCGAGTCGTATTGCAACATTGAATATGTTTGATATGACTGGAAAGGCATTTGAGAATACGAGTCTGTTTGGTGAAGTAATATTAACTGGTAAAGGGTCACAATCTGTTTCTGGATTAAATCCATATACCTTAATCTCACTCATTGAGAGTGCTAAAGAGATTGAGTTAATTCGTTATCAAAATGGAGATACAGTAAATACTTTAGTTCGTCAGGCAGAAGCTTTAATTGCAGACAAGAATACAACACAACAACAGATCGATGATTTGGCTGTAAAATTAGATAATGCAATAAAAGCTTTAAAACACAATAATTTATCCTTTGATGAAAAAGAGTGTAGACAGGTTCCTATGGAATATAAGATGACAGATCAGTATCCAGGAACAATAGTACGCTTAGATTATGATACGAGTACATATGATTCGGAGGATTTAAGAGATATACAAAAATATCTTCATGTTTATCTACCATATGGATATGATCAGAATAATAAAGATAAGAAATATAATGTACTATATCTTATTCATGGTATGAGCGAAAATCAGCATACGATTTTTGGAGGTCCTGGTCAGACTTCAGAACTAATGAAGATTGTGGATAACATGATTGCAGATGGAAAATTAGACCCAATGATTATTGTCACCCCAACTTGGCAAGTAGAAGGCACGAAAAAAGATATGTTTGGCTTGGTTGATAATTTCCATCATGAGTTAGTTAATGATATTATTCCATTAGTTGAAGGAACCTATAATACTTATGCAACTTCTACATTACCAGAAGATTTAATTGCAGCAAGAGAGCATAGAGCATTTGGTGGATTTTCTATGGGTGGTGGCTGTACGTGGTACAATTATATCTACTGCATCGATTATTTTAAGTATTATGTACCACTTAGCTTATGGTGTTTACAGGATGTTAGTTCTTTCGGTTATAGCGGAACAAGTGATGAACAGATGGCACAATATTTGGCTGATGTTGCACGAAAAGCAGGTTATACAAAAGATGATATTAGAATTTTCTGTGCTACAGGTACGGATGATATGGCTTATAGTGGAATGAAGAATCAAATCGAAGCTATGAAGAAAGAAGATAGCATGTTTGTATATTCTGCGGATCTTCGAAAAGGTAATTTCTATTTCTTACAATTAGCAGGGGGAACGCATATTTGGAATTGCGTTAACAGGTATTTATATAATATTCTTCCAGATTTGTTCCAAACTTATTGGGTAGATAGTGATGGTTTAGATGAATCTGGCAGAGCAGTTGCACAGTTTGGTTCTCCAATCATAGATGGCAATATTGATGGAATTTGGGATGAGGCAAAGAATTTAGTTCCAAAATACAATTCAAGTAACGATGGTACAAAAGTAACCTTCAAAACAATGTGGGATGATAATGCACTTTATGTCCTAGCACAATTAAAGGATACGGAGCTCTCTGTAGCATCTACTAACCCATATGAGCAGGATTCAATCGAAATATTTGTGGATGAGAACAATGATAAGTCAAAAGAATTTGGAGTTGATGATCTTCAGTTCCGCATCAATTATGAGAACACGAAGACTGCAGATAAGGGTGATATCAATCGGCTTTACTCACAAACAAAGCTAGTTGATGGTGGCTATATTATTGAGGCAAGAATTGAATTCTTACATAAAGAGAATATGAAGAATGATCAAGTATTGGGAATTGAGTTACAGATTAATGCTGCAAAGGGAGCAAGTCGTGTTGGAACCTTGAACGTATTTGATGGAACCAATTCAGCTTGGAATGATACTAGCCTATTTGGTAATATTGTTCTTAAAGGAAAGACAACTTCGTCTATGCCTAGTGTAAATCCATACATATTATTGAGCCTCATTGATAACACAAAAAGCGATTTAGATCCTAACGAATATAGCAATTATAGCTTATTAGAAGAAGCTATGAATAAGGCTTCTAGCGTGGCAAATGATAAGAATTCTACTCAAGCTGATCTCGATCAGGAGTATGTCAATATTCAAGAAGCAATAAAAAGCCTTATCTACACGGAAGAAGCATTAAAAGTTAAGCGTTTTGTTACAATGCCTGATGAATATAAAGGGGAGAATGAACAGAAGGGTACAATTGTTACGATGACCTACGATGCTCCTAACACGTCAGATGGTATTGATACAAAGAGAATGAATATTTATCTTCCATATGGATATGACCAAAGTAATACAGTGAAGAAATATAATGTATTATATTTGATGCATGGTGGCGGTGAAAATGAGAATACACTTTTTGGTGGCGAAGGTCAAAGTTTAGAACTTAAGCGTATCCTAGATAATATGATCGCAAAGGGAGACATTGAACCATTCATTGTTGTTACACCTACATCGAATGGTGGTGCTAATGATGTTGCATTATTCTATAAAGAGTTGACTGATATCGTAGTTCCACTTGTTGAAAAAACATACAATACCAACTACGATGCTACTCTTGATAACCTTGAAGCAATGAAGGCTTCTCGTGACCATCGTGCTTTTGGCGGATTTTCTATGGGTTCTATTTGTACGTGGTATGTATTCTGCAATTGCCTTGATTATTTTAAGTATTATCTACCATTTAGTGGGGAGTGTCGGGGAACAGGTAATGATGCAGATAAAGCATCTGTAGCACAATACCTAGCAGATGTTGTTAGCAGATCTGAATATACTGGAATTAATGGCTTTAAGTTGTATTGTGCTACAGGTAGTACAGATATTGCTTATCCTAACATGAATCCAATGATAGAAGAGATGAAGAAACTCTCAGACACATTTATTTTTGATGCTGATATAACAAAAGGTAATAGTTATTATATCGTTGCCAAGAATGCAACACATGCTTGGAATTTTGTGAATCAGTACATTTATAACATACTACCAGACGTGTTCAAGTAAGAAAGAATAAGTAGAAGGTTAAAATTTGGAGCTGTCGTAATAGCTGATCCTAAAATCAGCTATTACATAGCTCCTATTTTTTTGTTAAAATTCTGTTAGTACACTTTTGTTATTGAAAAAAAGGATAGTTTAACATACAATAGATATAACATTAATTTAGTCATTAAACTTAAAGGAGATTTTGTGATGGATTATGAAAAAGCATGGCTTTTTGATCATGTGTCGGGGGATTTGAAGGAAAAATACTGTGTAAAAAAATGTTTCCAATATATTTATTTTAACTCCAATGAGCAAGTAATACAGACTGCAGTAAAAGAATTGAGTCGTGCAATATCAATTATTTGTCAAGGGGCTACGACTGAAACAACTCCAAAGAAAAATTGTACCGTGGAAAATATTTCGTGGGAAGCTACCGATGAAATACAAGATCAACCTGGAATTTATCTGTTATTAGATCGTAAGCAGATTGGGAAAAAAGTTCAACAAGAAGGGTACAAGATAGAAACAACAATCATGAAAGATACTTTAGAAGAGAAAATCGTAATCACATCTTGTGGTGTCAATGGAATCTTATATGGAGTATTTGCACTGATACGTAAGCTTCAATGTGGTGTATCAATTACAGATATGGATGAATACAAGATACCATCAAATCCTCTACGTATGCTGAATCATTGGGACAACATGGATGGATCAATCGAGAGAGGATATTCTGGAAAATCATTTTTCTTTGCTCAAAATGACATTATTATCAATGAGAGAACAAAAGAATATGCAAGACTTGTAGCATCGGTTGGAATCAATGCAGTTGTAATTAATAATGTCAATGTGTTAAATGCGGCAACTTATCTAATAACAGAGAGATATTTTTCTAAAGTGAAAGAACTTCAGGATATTTTAGGAGAGTATGGAATTAAGCTATTTTTAAGTATCAATTATGCAGCTTCGATTGAGCTTGGTGGATTGGATAGTGCTGATCCATGTGATTCGAGAGTAAGTGAATGGTGGACAAAAAAAGTTGTCGAAGTATACAGTCAGTTACCAGGCTTAGGAGGATTTCTAGTTAAAGCAGATTCCGAAGGACGCCCAGGTCCATTTACATATAACAGGACTCAAGCAGAAGGCGCTAATATGCTTGCAAGAGCACTAAAACCTTATGATGGTGTTTTGATTTGGAGATGCTTTGTTTATAACTGTAATCAAGATTGGCGTGATTATGTAACTGATCGAGCGAAAGCAGGTTACGATTATTTTCATAAGTTAGATGGCCAGTTTGAGGATAATGTCATACTACAAATTAAGAATGGACCAATGGATTTTCAAGTTAGAGAACCAGTTTCACCGTTATTTGGTGGTATGAAGAGTACAAATCAGATGCTAGAAGTTCAGATTGCTCAAGAATATACCGGTCAACAAATCGATATCTGTTATCTCATCCCATGGTTTAAAGAAATACTTGCCTTTAAAACATATGTCACGCAAGAAAATGACACAGTCAAAGATATTGTTAGTGGTAAGACCTTTGGTAACCAACTTTGTGGTATGGCAGCGGTATGCAATACAGGTAATGATGCCAATTGGACAGGACATGATTTAGCGGCAGCCAACTTATATGGTTTTGGAAGACTTAGTTATGATACTTCTCTAACAGCAGAAGAGATTGCAAAAGAGTGGATTCGCATGACTTTTAGTAGCAATCAAAAAGTAGTGGATACGATTGAATCAATTTTAATGCAATCTTGGCCAGCATATGAGAATTATAATGCTCCTCTTGGAATCGGATGGATGGTGAATCCAGGTTATCACTATGGTCCAAGTGTAGATGGATATGAGTATTCGAGGTGGGGGACGTATCATCATGCTGACTTAAATGGGATTGGTGTAGATCGCACAATGAATGGTACAGGATATACTCGTCAATATCATTCTCCGAACTTCGAAAAATATGAAAGTTTAGAATATTGCCCAGATGAATTAATTCTATTTTTTCACCATTTACCATACACATATCGACTTCACAGCAATAAGACAGTTATTCAGCATATTTATGATACTCATTTTGAAGGTGTGGAATCAGTTAAAAAGTTTATCACGATGTGGAATGAGCTAGAAGGACTGATCAATCCAATTGTACATGAACGAGTGAGTAAACGGTTAGAGTTACAGCTTAAAAATGCAAAGGAATGGCGTGACCAGGTAAATACTTACTTTTATAGAAAATCAGGAATTCCAGATGAAGGTGGAAGAAAAATATATTAAGAAGTAGAAGTGAGGGCTATATAAATAGAGGCTGTCATACGAATGGCAGTATGAATAAAAGAATGAAAGGTGATGGTATCTTTTCTTCGGCGTGCTACGTTCACAAGCCCACAAAAAAAGCGTGTGGGACTTGTAAGGCATTCCGAAAACATACCATCACCCTTCATTCTTTTATTCATTATTCATTCGCAACACGAAATTATAGAAAGGTATTTTGACATTCTATTCTTAATAGCCTATTACACCATTTTCTGTACAAGTTTTACAATCACATTTTTGTTCAGTTGAACCGCAAACTTGTGTATCATCAGGAGTTTCGCATGGAATGCGCCCTAATGATGTATTATCACAGGTTCTGTTTTGAAGTACTGGCAAAGGATTTGGAGCAACTTCAAAACGATAATCATGACCAAAGCAATCAATGTATTGGCAGATTACTTGATGACTAGGAACACAGTTAACATCGTTATTTACTATATTTTGATACTGATGGAATGTTGCATCCATTGGTAATGAATTTAATGGAACGATATACTCACACTTTTGAGTGTTTCCAGTTGTAGATTCAATAATAGTACGAACATAATCGATATTAGGGTGTAAACATAAGATTGTAGGGAATGTGCCACATGGAATTACTTTATGCCAATCAGTACCCTCATACTTTTCTAATAATTCTTTGGCCTTATGAAGATGTGCTATCTCTTGAACTAAGCACTGCTCCCAAATTTTCTTAATATAAGCATCACATTCTGTTTGCATATTAGAATAATAAAGGTAACATTCCGTATATTCATGCATTAGTAACTCTTCTAACCATGTTCCAGTTGTATCTTTTAAGCTTTCATACTGGCTTACATGTTCTTCTTCAACCATACCAATTTCTTGATATAATCTACGTCCTAAGTCAGATTTATCATAAAGATTAGCAACATTCATATAATAATTCATAGTCTGCTGTTCAGCAGCAGTGATAATCCCGATATTAAGCTTAGTAAGTAGATCAACTTTATCAAAATTTAGGTCAAAGTTAATTGTGTCTTTTGGATATCGATGATGAGAAATGGTTGGTCTAGCAGGAGTTATTTCAGTATAACCACCCACTAATTTTTTTGGACAGATTCCATATTCATAATCTAATAGATTGGAATAGCGGAACAAATGATCAAAATCTTCTAATAAAGCAAAATTGAGTGTATTACGGGCATAGCAATTCGGTTCTTGTTTTGCAAGAACAGATGTTAAGTCAACAGCAAGTTGTTCATACGTAATTGTATGCTCAAGTATTGATTCATCTTTTGGCTTTAGACAACTAATCATTTTTTGTTGTAGCTGCTCCACTCTTCGTGTCATTGCTAATTCTCGACGTATATCGTTATTTGGGCAATGCCTTGAAAAATTATGGCTAAACCATTGTGCCTCAAATTCAGTACCATTCATTAATACGATACGACATTTTGTATATGGGTCTACCGTTTCTTTGTTGTATGGACAAGGATAAATCATATCCCAATCCATAAAGGTCTTATCTATGGGTAAAGGTTTTTCATCAAAAGGATTAAAATTTTGCATTATTGTCTCCTAATAGTGTTTCCTATTTATTATATGTTTGTATTGAAGATTCGTGATTTCTATATAAATGGAAAAGGCTCTACTTATAGGCATAGCAATATGCCTTAAGTAGAGCCTTTTTGTAAAAACCGATCTCGGCATATAGGACTTTACGTCCTATATGCCTTACATGTCGATTGGACCATCTCCAGCATCGCTGCCTCCGGCTGCCTCTTTTGATTGAATGCTTTGGTTACTTTGATTCTCCATCTTAGTGCCCTCCTACATTCAGATTGGTTTTACAGTTACAGTATGTGTAGTAAAAAGTTAATTATTCATAATTTATTAAAATAAATAGTTATTAAGATAAAAGTTTAATAACAGTATTTGATTAATTTTGAAATTGACCCGTAGTATTTATTTTCTCATATTGGGATATGCTAGTTTTATAATCTTAATTATCAGGGAGGCATTTATGAGCAAAGAATTACAGAAAAAATTAGGATTCTTGGCTGCATTTTCAACGGTAGTAGGTTTAGTAATAGGTTCAGGTGTTTTTTTTAAACCACAAGCAATATATTCTGAAACAAATGGCGCTCCTGGATTGGGGATTGTAGCATGGATTTTAGGCGGTCTTATAACCATTGCAGGTGGTCTGACTGCAACAGAAGTATCTGCAGCAATACCAAGGACCGGTGGCATGATGATATATATTGAAGAAATCTATGGTAAGCGATACGGATTTTTAACGGGTTGGATGCAGACAGTGTTATTCTTCCCAGGAACGATCGCAGCATGCGCCGTTATATTTGCACAACAAGCGGTAGAGCTTCTCGGCTATTCTTCCGATGATAAAAGACGTACCTTACCAATAGCAGTAGGGATCATTATATTAATTGGTGTGTTTAATATCATAGGTTCTTTTTTTGGAGGCTTTATTCAAACGATTGCAACGATTGGTAAGTTGATTCCATTAATTTTAATCATTGGTTTTGGATTTGCTCGGGGAAGTAGTACTCCTATATTGACACCTTTTGTTGGAGAGGGTGTAAATCTGACAACGACTTTAGGACAAGTTTTAATTGCAACATTATTTGCATATGACGGTTGGATTAATGTTGGAGCCATCGCAGGAGAGATGAAAAATCCAGGAAAAGATTTACCGAAAGCGATTGTTGGCGGATTATCTTTAGTTATGGCAGTTTACTTGGCAATTAATATTGCTTATTTATGGGTAGCACCAGCGAGTGAATTAGCAAATGTCACCTCACCAGCATCTCTTGTGGCGAATAAATTATTTGGTACAATTGGTGGGAAATTTGTCTCTGCAGGAATTTTAATCTCCGTATTTGGTACAGCAAATGGCTATGTATTGACAGGCTCACGTGTTCCATATGCAATTGCAAAAGAGGGAGCTATCCCTGGTAATAAGTTTCTGTCAAAGGTGAATAAAGGTAGTTCTCCGTATAATGCTATTTGTTTAATTGTTATCCTAGCTTGTTTATATGCTTTAACTGGCCAGTTTAATTTATTATCAGACTTAACAATATTCGCCATATGGTTTTTTTATGTTCTTACTTTTATTGGTGTTATTTTGTTAAGAAAGAGAAAACCAGATATGGTTCGGCCATATAAAGTACCATGGTATCCTGTAATACCTATATTAGCTATTTTGGGAGGCTCTTTTGTAGTCATTAATCAAATTATCACTTCACCAATCATCTCATTTGGTGGAATTGTTATTACAGTGATTGGTTTGCCAATCTATACCTATGTTTATCGTGAGAGAAAATGATTTCCACAAATCTAATAATATTCATGATTTATGAAAAGGCAAGTCTAGTCTAAGCTGTGTGAATATCGCATAATATTTAGAAAAGGACAGATGCTCAGTGACTGATCGTAAGTCACTGGGCATTTACTATATAAAAAGGAGACCAGATATGAGTGAACGTTATGATATAGCAATTGTAGGAAGTGGTCCAGCTGGAATCTCAGCAGCAATTAATGCTAGAATTAGAAAGAAGAATTTTATACTATTTGGTAGCAAAGAGTTAAGCCAAAAACTTAAGAAGGCCCATCAGATTAATAATTATCCAGGGTTTCATGGAATCAGTGGTGAAAATTTAAAAGACCAATTCGTTGACCATTTAAAAAAGATGGAAATAGAGGTCACCGAAGAGAGAGTCAACAATATCTACCCAATGGATGGCTATTATATGTTACTTGCAAATGACAAGATTTATGAGGCAACAACTGTAATTTTAGCAGTCGGGGTGAATTTTGGAAAACCATTTCCTGGAGAGGAGGAGTATTTAGGTAAAGGTGTCGGATATTGTGCAACTTGCGATGCTCCTCTTTATCGAGATAAGACTGTAGTCATTGTTGCATACAACAAACATGAGGAAGCAGAAGCTAATTATGTGGCAACGATAGCCTCAAAAACCTATTATATACCTATGTATTCAGAGATGGTGGAAGTAGATGATGCAATTGAGATTGTGCGTGATACACCTGTTGAAATTATTGGAGAGCAGTTTGTAAAGAGCTTAAGATTAAAACAACAGGAATTAGAAACAGACGGCATTTTTATTTTACGAGATAGCGTGTCTCCAGGGCAATTAGTACCTGGATTAGAGATGGAGGAAGGCCATGTTAAGGTCAATCGTAAGATGCAAGCAAATCTCCCTGGATGTTTTGCCGCTGGAGATATCGTAGGTGTACCTTATCAGTATATAAAAGCTGCAGGAGAAGGTAATATTGCAGCGTTATCAGCAGTAGCATTCTTGGACGAACGAAGAAAGCAACAATAGGTTATTCGTTTTTTAGAATAGAAGGAGAAAACATGAAGGATGGCAATAAGAAAACGCGTGAGACTCTAGTGTTAGAAAACACGTATGCAAAGCTACCAAAACTATTATATTCAGAACAAGAACCAAGTAAAGTACCAAATCCGAAAGTTGTAGTTTTGAATGAAATGCTTATAAAATCTTTGGGTATGAATCTTGACTTTATGCGCAGTCAAGAGGGGGTACAATTTCTTACTGGAAATAAGATTTTAAGTGAAACTACACCAATTGCTCAAGCTTATGCAGGGCACCAGTTTGGTTATTTTACAATGTTAGGAGATGGTAGAGCTTGTTTACTTGGTGAATACGTAACACAGGGAGGAGAACGTTATGATATTCAGTTAAAAGGTTCTGGTCGAACCCGATATTCTAGAGGTGGGGATGGGAAAGCTGTTTTAGGACCAATGCTTAGAGAGTATGTAATCAGCGAAGCAATGGATGCACTAGGTATTCCTACTACTCGTAGTCTTGCAGTTTCAACAACAGGTGAAGATATCATGCGAGAAGGAATACAACCTGGCGCAATTCTTACGCGTATTGCGAAAAGCCATATTCGTGTTGGCACATTTCAATTTGTTGCAAACTGGGGAAAAGATAATGATTTGAAAGTTTTTTCTGATTATACGATCCAGCGCCTTTATCCTGATGGATTAACGAAAGAGAATCCGTATCAATATCTACTTGATGAGGTCGTTAAATCTCAAGCACAATTAGTTGCAAGATGGCAGTTAGTTGGATTTATTCATGGTGTAATGAATACTGACAATATGTCAATTAGTGGAGAAACGATTGATTATGGCCCATGTGCCTTCATGGATATATATGACCCCAACACCGTATTTAGTTCGATTGATACACAAGGCCGATATGCATATAAAAATCAGCCAAGCATTGCAGCATGGAATATTGCAAGATTTGCAGAGACCTTATTACCTCTCTTAAGTGCAGATCCCGAAGAATCCATTCAAATAGCTCAACGTTCTATCTCGATGTTTCATAAACTTTATCAAGAGAATTGGTATGCTGGGATGAGAGAAAAATTAGGATTATTTCAAGAGAAAAGCAATGATCGACAACTGATTGATGCTCTGTTAAGTGTAATGTTGTTACAAAAGGCAGATTTTACGAATACATTTTTGGATTTAACTTTAGGACGAAGGGATGCACAAATTTATCATTCCAAGCAATTCCTTGATTGGGAAGAACAATGGAATGAAAGACGGAGGAAGCAGAATGAATCAATTGCTGATTCGACAAAGCTGATGCAAAAGAGTAATCCAATCCTCATTCCACGTAATCATCGGGTGGAGGAAGCTTTGGATGCAGCACAAGAACAAAACTTCTCGCTATTTACATCTCTTGTAAATGCTTTACGTCATCCTTATGATTACTCATTAGTCAATGAACATCAGTATTATCGTGTTGCACCAGAACCGACAGGTTGTCCTTATAAAACTTATTGTGGTACATGAGAACAATGTCGACGAATCACTTTGATAATTTGACTGACATTAGTATAAAATCAAGGGAAAAAACGCATATTGTTAAGGTGATTAAATAAAGATAGGAGTGAAAGAATGGCTAACATTAATCAATTAGAATTACAGAATTTGCGTCATCTAATTGGCGCTCATTGCACAATCGAGAAGAAACTAAACTTCTATTCTGAGCAGTGTACAGATACTACACTAAAGAATATGTTAAAAAAAGACGCAGATGATGCAAAAAACAGTAAAGACAAGTTAATGACATTTTTAGAGTAGGAGACAATAAAATGCAAGAAAAAGAAATGATTAGTGATTATCTTGCAGGGATTAATGCAAGTTTAGCAGGCTATGGTAGTATTATTGCTCAATGTGAAAATCAGCAATTGCGTCAAACAATAATTGAGATGCGCAATCAAGATGAGATACGTCAATACGCTCTTTTTGTTAAGGCAAAAGAAATGGGTTACTATATACCTGCACAGCCAGCAACACAAGAAGAGATTGCAACAGTAAAGCAACAAATGTCTCAAGGCTGATCATGGATTATGGTGGGCTGTTGCTTAAGCGGCAGCCCGAAAGAATAAGCTTTATGATCATAAAGCTTATTCTTTTTAATAAGTTATAGTAGTGTATCAACACCATTGATATTCGCTTGTTCATCTTCATCGAGTGGTATGATAATACATTTCTTACCATTAATGATCTGTGAGGAAATCTGAGTTACCTTTTCTGGTTTTACATGTAAGATAACATCATAGTTCGCTTGATCTAGAGAAACAGCATCTTGTAATGTTTCTACATTAAGAGACTGCTCTATATCAAGGCTAGACTTCTCTTCAAGCATCTGTTCTAAAACTTGAACTTTTTGAACAAGTTCCTGTTCTTTTTTTCTCTGTGCATGCGCTTCAAGAGCTTTATTGTCGATCAGATGTTCAATTGCAGGATGTGCATCTTTAAACTTCTCATGATATGATTGTTCAATCTTTGCAGTTACTTCTTCTGGAATACCACTTTCAATCAAAACACTTTGAATGGTATCGTTTGTCAAAATTACTGGCTCTTGATTACGTTCGCTATCCTCATCTTGCATACTAATACGATTACTTAAGTTTTCTTGTATTTCCATGAAGATATGTTCCCTTTGTTCTTCATCTTCACCAAGAGCACTACGAATAATAGTCTTAAATGTTTCCTTCTGCTCGGTTGCTGTTTGTTTGGAGGAACATCCTAAACCGCCCTCCATAAATTCCGGATGTGTCTCCTTTGGGTTCTTTGTAAAGTACATAACGGAATGAATATCGGTACTACGGTCTGTAAATGCAGGGAAGATAAATCCAGTTTCAGGAGCATCTACAACCCAATCTCTAATTCTTGGGGCGATGCGGTTCTCGTCTTGACGGTAACCAAGTCCTGGTTTTGAAAGTGAAACTGGGCATATTGCACATAATAAATACTCGTACACTTCTTCTGATTCGTCTAACTTTTGATTGTCCGAGGTTTTGGTCATAACATCATAAGCATCGTGGAAAATTAAGATTAGAAAGTTTCCAGAATAATTATAGTTATCAATTACTAATTGATAAAAACTGTTTAGTAGTTCGTCATTTTTTAATTTACTTTCTTTTAAGGCAAGAAGCGACTGTTGTCTTCCTCCGCCAATTTCCTCATCAAAAGGGAAACTTAGTTCTAAAAGATTATTACCAACAGTTCCAGACAGTGTTTTTTTTGCGATATCTAAAAATTTGTAGAATTCATCATCTTCAAGATTTAGAAAGGTTTCTGCTATATCTAATACAATATTTTTTTCAGAATCTACATAGCATCCGCACATTCTTGTAAATGTACATTCATTCTTTTTCAAACGTCTTTTTAGTTCCATAACATCTTTTTTTGTCATATTTAAGCCTCGCAATTCATGAGTAATTTTTTAATGCAATGAACATAACGGTTCTGTTCATCATTATAATTTGAATTCGGTTAGTCTGCAAGAGATTAAATTATTTTGATAGCTAAAAATTGGAAGGAGAAAATCCTTGAAATATCATTGACAAAAAATAAAAATTATTGTAACCTATTCAAGCGATAAGCAATGTTGTGTGTCCGTAGCTCAGCTGGATAGAGCAACGGCCTTCTAAGCCGTGGGTCGGGGGTTCGAATCCCTTCGGGCACAGTAATGTAAAAGGTGCAATTGTACGAGTTATTTTAAATAAATAGCCAGTGCATTTGCGCCTTTTTTATATACGAAATAAAGGAATTAATTGCTAGAGAATATGAGAGATGCTATACTAAGAAAAAAAACAATGGAGATGAATTCATGTTTCGAATTGGTGAGTTTGCGGTTCTTTCTTCTATTAGCATACATATGTTGAGAAATTATGATAAAATTGGACTTCTAAGTCCAGAATATACGGATACATGGACTGGTTATCGTTACTATAGTGAAGCTCAAATAATTAAGGCAAATCGTATTCAGTCATTAAAAGCAATGGGGCTTGGGTTAAAAGAAATCAAAGAGATGCTTACGAATAATTCTTTTGGAGACAGTTATCGGGAATTATTACAGAAAAAAATTAAAGAAAAAACTGATGACATACAAAAGAGGAAAGAGGAAATTGTACAGTTAGAGCTATCACTTGAGAAGGCAAACCAAAACGAAAATTACATTTGTGATATTGCAGTAAAATCATTTCCAGATCGAAACGTTGTTTGTTATCGTGAGAAGATCTCAAAGTTCTCAGATGAAGGAAGACTATGGAAACATCTTGTAGAAGTTTGCAATGAAAATGATATCAAAGTTATACCTCATGGATTTAGTGCAGCCATTCAGCATGAACGAAATCAAGAAAAGCATTACTGCGATATTGAAGTAGTGTTTGAAGTTGATAAAGTTGGGAAGCCAGTTAAAGATATAACCTATAAGCAAATGCCAGCTTGTGAAGTTGCTTCGATTGCTTTTCGAGGTCAGTATTATGAAATTGGTAATATTAATTACCATCTTGCAATGTGGATTATTCGTAACGATTATGAAATCAGTCAAAGTCCTTTTTGCATCTACTATGTCTCACCGGGTAATAACGCAAAAGTGGAGGATTATCTAACAGAAATATGTTTTCCAATTAAAAAGAAAAATAAGTATTGACCCTCGTATTGTGCGAGGGTTTATTCTTTATGTATTCATAAGAAAGGAGTTCATAAAGAATGACAAAGAATATAGTTCAAGTGGAACATGACGTTTGTGATTATACTTGTATGTGGAGAGGTATTGAGGATTTATATCAAACAAAGACAAAAGAGAAGGTTCCAGGCTTTCTTTTCTTTACCTTGAGCGGACAGGGGGAATTTACCTATCTAACGCGAAATAAAGATGTGTTGAAACGAATGGTTACCTGGGGAGAGGGAAGACCGAAAAAAATTTATAAAAGAGTAAATGAATCGATAGGATTTACCTTTAAGCATATGGAGAATACAAAGTTTGAATATATGCTAAAGGTTGCTAAGGAACAGATTGATTTAGGAAAGCCGGTAATTTTAGGACCACTCGACATGTTTTATCTTGCATATTATCCTAAAATATACAATAGGATGCATATACCAAATCATTATATTATGATGGTTGGTTATGATGACGAACAGCGATGCACTTATGTATTAGATTGTGGAGTAAAAGAGACCATAAGCTTATCATATGAACAGTTGGCAATGGCAATTGAAAAGAAGGTGCCATCCATTGGAGGAAAAAATGGTTTATGTACAATTTCCTTTCAAGAGCATCTACCATCGTTACTCACCATTACGAAGGAAGCATTTCAAAGAAAATGTACGCAGCAATTAAATAGCGAAGTAAGTTTTTGCGGTATTCGTGGTATGCGTAAGCTAGCTACAGAAATCGATTCGTGGAAAGAAATTTTTACAAAAGAGGACTATAAGAGGATACTTCAATCATTTGTACAATTTACAGGAACAGTACCAACCTTACCAGAAAGACTTTACGGTGCCCCGAAAGATTCTATTGAACATAATGCATGTAGAAAAAATTATGCTGATGTGTTATATGAACTGGATAAACGTTACGCAATCCATGAATGGAAAGAAGCAGGAGACCTCTTTCTTAAGAGCGGTGTACTTATCCAAGAGATTACGAATCGAATGGTTGAGTATTTATTAGACATCACACAAGAAGTTGGACCATTAGCTCCTATCGTAAATGAGATAGCGGATATAGAGGAGAGGGCAAATCAGATGATTTTGGATGGAATCAATGCAGAAACTTGATTATTTAAAATTTTTACTAGTAATGACACCAGATAAAGTAATTGATTGGTATACAGAAATTGACTCAGGGTTATCATATCATTATGCGAATAAAACAGTAGATAAGATTTGAATTACAGACAAAAGCTAATATGTAAATCTCCTAAATTGTTTTTTGGAGCTATGTAAAAACAAAAGAAATTCGTAAAATAAAGTAAATTATTCCATATTTATAGGAATGTTGATATTTCTTTGAAAATGAGATATGATACTAAAATTAGCATTCATCTATTGATAAAAAAAATTAATGTTTTCTTGTCGAGAAGATGATAACAAAATCAAAAAATTAGGAGTTAGTAACAAATGTGCTGTAATAAGGAACCGTATGTATTGGTATTTGGTGTATCAGTTTTTGATATTATAGGATTTTCATATCAGAAGTATAGAAGTCAAGATTCTAATCCCGGAGGAGTTCGAGTTTCTTTCGGTGGGGTATGTAGAAATATATCAGAGAATCTAGCGAGACTTGGTCTTAATACGAAATTCATCTCATTGATTGGTGATGATGAAAAGGGAGAAAGTATTTTAAAGCACGCACAACGATATAACATCGATATGTCAGATTCACTTGTTGTGAAAGGAGAATCTACGCCAACATATATGGCAATTCTTGATGAACAAGGCGAGATGCAAGCTGCAATTGTAGATATGAAGATTGCAGATAAGGTAACAACAGAGTTTATTGACACGAAATCAGAACTCATCATAAATGCAGAGTATATGATATTGGATACGGATAACGCAGCAATTGTAGAATATATATTAACTACGTTTTATGGGAAGACAAAATTTATCTTAGATCCTGTTTCAGCAGCAAAGGTTTCTAGGGTAAAACACTTAATTCCTTATTTTCATACAATAAAACCAAATCGCCAAGAGGCAGAAGTGCTATGTGGCTTTCCATTAAATACAGTGGAGGATGTTCGTCGTGCCGGAAAATACTTTCTTGATTTAGGCGTAAAGCATGTAATGATCAGCTTAGATAGTGATGGAATGTATTATAATGATGGGGTAAACGAAGGAATTATTAAGTCAAAGGAAGTTAAGGTCGTTAACGTAACTGGAGCAGGTGACTCTTGTGTAGCAGGAATAGGATATGGTTATATGACAAGGCTTAATATGAAAGAAACAGTTCGTTATGCAATCGCAATGTCAATTATAACGATTGCTCATGAGGAAACGATACATCCAGACATGTGTTGTGATTTGGTAACTGAGTATATGCAAAAGATAGTATGGGAAGAAGTTGAATTTTAATTGAATTAAGATACAGTGTATTACCTCCGAGTGTTTGTAGACTATCCAAACACTCGGAGGTTTTTATTTCATAGGAAGATGTCGCTTGCGCGACCACGCTTGGCGCGAGTGTTTTGCAAGCAAAACATTTTTATACCAGAGCAAACATATGTTTGCATATTCTACCATTATGTGGTAGAATATATATCGTTCCTAGCAATTATGGAGCAATTATAAAATTGGGAGGACTTTTTATGCACTATAAGGAAGTAAAACAAATTGTTTCTCCAACGAATGGTATGAATATATATCGTGGCTGTACTCATGGTTGTATTTATTGTGATTCTCGAAGTAGATGCTACAATATGCAGCATGATTTTGAAGATATTGAAATAAAAAGTAATGCGATCGAGTTGTTGGAAGCAACATTACGTAGGAAACGTAAAAAATGCATGATTGGTACCGGTAGTATGTCAGATCCATATATTCATCTCGAGGAACAACTTTGTCATACAAGGAAGTGTTTAGAGCTCATAGAGCACTATGGTTATGGGTTAAGTATTCAAACAAAATCAAATCGTATTCTACGTGATTTGGACTTATTAAAGAAAATCAATGAAAAGACGAAATGTGTAGTTCAGATGACGTTAACAACTTATGATGAAGAATTATGTAAAATACTAGAACCTAAGGTTAGTACAAGCAAGGAACGTGTGGATGTATTAAATATTATGCGAGAGAATCATATACCAACGGTAGTTTGGCTTGATCCAATTCTCCCCTTTATCAATGATACTATGGAAAATCTGACAGGAATCTTAAACTATTGCATCGATGCGAAGGTATATGGAATTATTTGTTTTGGTATGGGGCTAACGTTGCGTGAAGGTAACCGAGAGTATTTTTATAAAAAATTGGAGGAACATTTTCCGGGTTTAAAGCAACAATACGAAAGAAAATATGGATATTCATATGAAATTGAGAGTGATCATAATGCAGAATTGATGAGAGAATTCTACCGTGTATGTAGACAGGAGAATATTGTCTGTAATAACAATCAGATTTTTTCGTATATGCATCAATTTGAGGAAAAAGAAAAGGTTGAACAGCTTAGTTTATTTAACTAGTGCACTCGTTGGTGCAAGAATCGAGGAGAAGATATGGAGAAACAGGAGAATCAAGCAAAGAGTGATGTAAAAGTATCAGTTTTTCGTAGTATTTTATATACGTTAAAAACTGTTTGGCGTGGAGATAAGGGATGTGTTATTTATGCTTTTTTTAAGAACTGTACAGAGGAAGTATTTAATGCCTTTTTCGTTGTTTATTTAACTCAGAAGATTTATTCCTTTATCGAAGAAGGAGTTGAATATAAAGAGTTATTTCGTATCGTGATCTTCTTCTGTATTCTTCAGATTTTTATTCATCTGTCATCTGCTGGATATGCATTTTACATACGCTATAAAAAACCAAAGGTTTATCGTTCGATATTTAGCGGAATTATTGACAAAGCAAATACTATCGAGCTAACAAGATATGAACAGCCTGATTTTTACGACAAATTTTCAAGAACCTTAGATGAGTGTTTATCAAAGGCTATGGATGCACTGCAGAATTTAACTTTGTCTATTGGTGTATTTTTGAGTGCATGTACTTCGATTGCAATTATCATATCGATTGATTTTAAGATGCTTTTTTTCCTCATTCCACCAGTTGTTGGTGCATTGTTCTTCGGAGCACTTCAGAACAAGCAGAATTTGAAATTACGTGAAGAAGAGACACATGATAAGCGACAAATGGAATATGTAAAACGTGTCTTTTATGAAAAGAAGTATGCAGGAGAGATTCGTTTATATGGAATACGTGACATCTTGTTTAAAAAACATAAAGATGGTTACGAAGGAAGATATCACACTCATGTTAAACATCGTAAGAGGATAGCTTTTTATGAATTTATGCATAGTATCGTATGTTTTGGTTTGACGTTACTATGCTCCTATATTTATATCAGTTATGTGGTAAAGATTAAGGGAGTTATGAAAATAGGTGCTTATGTTGCAATTGTTACTGTAATCGATTTTGTTGCATGGAAAATTCGTCAAAGCTTAAAAAAGGGAGTTGAAGCAGGAACTTGCTGTTTGTATATGAATAGCCTTAAGCAATTTTTAGAATATGTTCCGCAAAAGGAGTATTTAGGAACACTAAAATTGCAGAAAACTCTTGGTAATATTGAATTTGATCATGTCACCTTTCAATATGCAGGTGCAGATTCCCCAGTCATAAAGGATCTTTGTCTTTCGATTCATAAAGGGGAAAAGATTGCTTTAGTTGGAGAGAATGGTGCGGGAAAAACAACATTAATTAAGTTAATGATGGGCTTATATCCTGTTACTGAGGGTAAGGTGATTGCAGAAGGACATGATATTCATGATTATGATATTAAAGATTATTATGATCACTTTGGAACAGTGTTCCAGGATCTACAAATTTTTGCTTTACCATTGGCTGAGAATGTATTATTACGTTCTCCTGAAAATGATTCCGAACGTGAATTAGTCAAAACCTCGCTTATAAAGGCACAATTTGGTGATACGTTAGAAAAAATGGAAAAGGGTATCGATACTATGATAACAAAGGAGTTTGACAATCAGGGCTTTGTATGCTCTGGAGGTCAGGCACAAAAGATAGCAATTGCAAGAGTATTTGCGAAAAATCCGGATGTTGTTATATTAGATGAACCTTCTAGTGCATTGGACCCGATTGCAGAATATAATATGTACGATAATATGCTACAAGTTTCCAAAGGAAAGACAGTTGTTTTTATTTCCCATCGATTATCCTCAGCACGAATTGCTGACAAGATCTATTTCTTAGAGCATGGAAGAATTATTGAGAGTGGAAGCCACGATGAATTAATTCAGCTTGATGGACAATATGCTAAGATGTTTAAGCTACAAGCTCAGAACTATCGTGAGGAGGAGCGCCATGAATGAGTTAAAAGAAGAAAAACTAACCGTGAGACAGATTATTAAAAATACAATCTATGTACTATCATATGCGATGAAATTGGATCGACTATTAGTTTGGATCGTAATTATCTCATTTATTGTTTGCGGCTTGATTTATGCAATGATTGATACCGTATTTTTAAAGTTGTTTATCGATCTATTAGAAAATAAAGGAAAAGGCTTCAGCTATGCTGTTGTTTTTATCATTGGTGGTATTTTAATTATGGGACTTGGTCAGCTAATCGAGGTGGTTGTGGACAATTGGGCTCGAGCTAAATTTATGAGAACAACTGGTCAAATTCAAGAGGACTTTATACATAAAACTGCAAATATTGATTTACTTTGCTATGACCAAAAGGAATATTTTGATGACTTTGTAATAGCAGCATCCCAAGCAGAAGAAATGATTATTCAGGGAGTTATGAGTACTGCATATATAAGTTCTATTGTATCTACGATTCTTGGATTAGCAATCTTAATTTCAACCATTAATCCAATCATTGCGATTTTTCCTGTGTTAGGTTTTATCGTTAACATAATTACTCGTTTTAAGATAACAAAATTAGAGTATATTTACGAAGTGGAAGAGAAGAGAATTATGAGAAAGGCAGATTATTCAAAACGTGTTTTCTATCAGCCAGAGTATGCAAAGGAGATTAAGTTATCTTCAATCGATGTTCCCTTAAGAAAACAGATGAATGCTGCAATTGATGAGTTAAGTCAAAAAGCGAAGCAAGTAGGAGTAAAGATAGCGATATTATCATTAATCAACTGGATTAGCGTATATACCTTATTCTCTTATTTTTGTATCCCGATGTATCTTGGTTACTATGCGTTAGTAAAACATACACTGACATTAGGTGATGTAACTGCAATGACGAATGCCTCGAATACGATTCAGAACCGATTGGATAATCTTAATTATGTGCTTGTTGATTTTCAAAGAGTTGGACAGTATGCCGAGCGTTTCCGACGTTTTATTAATTATGAGATTAAAATCGAGAATCATGAAGGTAAAGTATCCATACCGAGTGGAAAACAAGTACTAGAAATACGTAATATGTCATTTCGATATGATGGAGCTAGTAAGGATACGCTTAAAAAGATTAATATGGTTGTAAGACCTGGTGAACATATTGCAATCGTTGGAGAGAATGGAGCTGGAAAAACAACTTTTGTGAAACTATTAATGCGACTATATGATGTGACAGAGGGTGAAATCTGTTATGGTGGACATGATATAAGAGAGTATACAACAAAAGAATATCGCGACATCTTTGGAGCGGTATTTCAAGATTTTCAGATTTATGGTACCTCATTGGCTGAGAATGTAGTAATGAGTCAGTACAATGAGGAAGATGAGGAGAGAGTTAAAAAAGCTTTAGAATTGGCAGATTTTTCTCGAAAATTACATACATTAAAGAATGGTATACATACACAAATGACACGAGAATTTGAAGAGGACGGTACAATGCTTTCTGGTGGAGAATCTCAAAAGGTTGCAATTTCAAGAATGTTTGCAAAGTCCACAAAGATGTCAATTGCTATTTTAGATGAGCCATCGAGCGCACTTGATCCACTCGCAGAATATAAACTCAATAAAAATATGATGGAGTCTGCAAAGGATGCTTCCATTATATTTATTTCTCATCGTCTTTCTACGACGAGAGATGCCGATTGTATCTATATGTTTGAGCAGGGTGAAATCATAGAACAAGGTACTCATGAACAGTTAATGAAGTTGAATGGAAAATACGCACTTATGTTTGAACGTCAGGCACATTATTATCAAGACGAATTACAAGAAGCTTAGTATTTTTAATGAAAACTTTTCAAATGTCCTACTACAAAAATAAGTGTCCAAATGGAAGCACACTTTGGTTCTAGATTATTGTATTATTATCGAAATTGATGTAGAATGAACCTAATTTAGTTATTATGGAGGGTATCATGGGCAAAACGCTATTACATAGGCTAAAACATCGCTTTAACGTTTTAAAAGCGGTTGCAATTGTTACATATAAAGAGTGGGGAGCATATCGTACCCATTCGATGGTTTCCATCTTTGTTGGTCCAGTATATTTTATCGTTCAATACTTTATATGGACAGCTGTATATGGTTCAAAAGGACAGCTCAATGGAATGGAACTCAATCAAATGTTAAGTTATTTTGGGATATCTACTTTGATTGGTTATTTGACAATGGATTTTGCTGACTGGAATTTGCAGATGCTTGTTCGTACAGGCAAATTCACGACTTTTATGCTACGACCAATTCATCACCGTTACTTTGCACTATCACAAAAGTTTGGACATCGTGTGCTTGGACTCATGGTCGAGTTCATACCTTGTTTCCTAATTTTTCAGTTTATTTTTCGAATTAATATTATACCAGAGAATATTTTCTTTAGTATTGTTTCAATACTATTAGCTTTTCTTATGAATTTTTATGTCAACTATTGCATTGGGCTGACAGCATTTTGGTTAGTCCAGGCAGCTGGAATTCGTAGTGTGTTTCAGGCTCTTGCTTCTGTCTTTTCGGGAATGTTTTTTCCACTTGTCTTTTTTCCGGAATCAATGCAAAAAATATTATTCTTTTTACCGTTTCAATATACATTGTATGTGCCATCTATGGTGACTACCGGTCACTATCAATTAGCAGGGATTACGATGAGTATTCCAAAGATTGTTGGAATTCAAGCGATTGCGGTTCTGATTACATTTTTATTATCGGAGTTGATTTATCGTCGTTCTCTTCGACGTTTTACCGCGGTAGGAGGTTGATTGCATGAAGAAATATCTTATTTTATATAAACAGTCCATACGTGTGTCTTTTGCAACCGCAATGACATATCGTGCGAACTTTATCTTAGAGAGCTTAATTATGATATTGAGCAATAGCTTGTTTCCACTGATTACGATTTTAATCTATGGTTCGGGTGCTTCTTTCCCAGGGTGGTCACTATATGAGGTATTATTAATTCAATCTATCTTTACGATTTCTTCTGGTTTTTCGAATATGCTTTTTTCAGGAGTCGTATGGGTGACAATGGACCATGTAAGAGAAGGTACTTTAGAAATTGTACTAATTAAACCAGTTAGATGCCTATTTTATCTGATTGCAACAACCTTTAGCGTGGAGAATGGTGCTGTTATTATAGGAGGTATTATAGTATTTATCTATGCTTATGTACATGTATCAGCAGCATCGCTTGTTATGTGGCTATCAGCTATCCTATTTTTTGTGATCGGCTTATTAGTTATGCTGGCACTTAATTTATTTATGGCAGCGACTTCATTTAAATGGGTCGCAAATTCGAGAATTCCGGAGATGTATCGAAGCGTTCTTAATTTTGGTAATTATCCAATCAAGATATTTCCTAGGGCCTTACAAGCAGTAATTACTTTTGCAATTCCAGTTACAATGGTAGGCTGTTTTCCAGCCAGTGCACTTTTGGGAAAAACTGATATAACGATGATAATTGCGATTATACCATGTGTTATGTTTTTATTACTTGGAGTATTTATATATGGACGTATGGTTTCATTATATGAAGGAGTTGGTGGCTGATCATGGAAGAAAATATAATTGTTGTAGATCAACTTTGTAGAAGATACATTACATATAAACGTGGAAGTGGATTTAAAGAGAGTTTTAAAAGTTTCTTTCACCGTGAAAAAGTACCTGTAGATGCAGTTAAGGATGTTAGCTTTACGGTAAAAAAGGGTGATATTATTGGCATCTTAGGGCCTAACGGTGCGGGAAAGTCAACTACAATCAAGATGTTAACGGGATCTTTATACCCAAGCAGTGGAAGTATTTCCGTTATGGGGTACACACCTTGGAAAAATCGTACAGAATATGTTAAGAGTATTGGTGCTGTATTTGGACAAAAGAGTCAACTAATATTTGATATTCCGCCAGTTGATAGTTTTCTGATGAACAAAGCAATTTATGATATCCCAGATCAAGAGTATACGCAAAGATTGGATCACTTGATTCAACTATTAGATTTAGGTGATAAGGTAAACCGTCCAACCAGAGTATTATCTCTTGGAGAGAGGATGAAATGTGAGTTTATTATGGCAATGTTACATAATCCTGATGTCGTATTCTTAGATGAACCGACGATTGGGCTTGATGTTATTGCAAAACAAGTAATACGTGACTTTATTCGCTCTATGAATGAGAAAGGAACAACCTTTATCTTAACAACCCATGACTTAGAAGATGTAGAAAAATTAGCAAGGGATGTTATCATAATTAATAAAGGGCAGAAAGTATTTGATGGAACAATTCAGGATTTGCGTAAAAATTTGGGCAATAAAAAGGTGGTTGAGTTAACAGTCGAAGATAGAAATCGTTTTTCTAACTTGTCGATGGAAGGAATCCGCTTACTTTCAAGCGAGGATAAACATAAGATTAAGGTCGAAGTAGACGTAGATCAATTACCGATGAACCAGTTTATTCGTCATTTATCTGATGCAGGAGAGTTTCGTGATATTTCGATTCAAGAATTACCAATGGAAGATATAATTACAACCATCTATAAGAATTAATTGCTTTTCTTTTTCAATTCATAATGGTATAATTGGAGGTTTTATTAGCGAGAATAAATAAAAACTTAAAGGTGAAATATGAAGAAGAGATTTAAGAAAGTGTATGTTGAGATTACGAATGTCTGTAATCTTAGTTGTAATTTTTGCCCGAAGACAGAGAGAACAGCGAAATTTATTGATATAGATGAGTTTTGTTATGTTTTATCAGAGATTCACCCCTTTACGGATTATATCTATTTGCATCTCATGGGAGAACCTCTCTTACATCCAAAGCTAGAACAGCTTCTGATGGAAGCCGAAAACTTTGGATTCAAGGTGAACATAACTACGAATGGAACGTTGTTAAGTAGGCAAGAGGATGTTCTACTACAATCCAAGGCTTTACGACAGGTCAATGTTTCACTTCATAGTTTTGAAGCAAATGAAGTGAATATGACTTTATTCGAGTATGTCGAAAGCGTTTTACAATTCATTCAGAAGGCACAACAATCTTCGAATATAATTAGTGCTGTTCGTTTATGGAATATGGATAGTGAGAAACTTCAAGGGGCTAATGAACTAAATCATAAGATTCTTGAACTAATTGAAAGCTATTTTCCACAGGAACGGTCAATTGCTGAAATATTATCAAAGGAGAAGCAAATTAAGCTTGGACAACGAGTGTACTTAAATATAGCAGAAAAATTTCAATGGCCAGATATCAATCATTCCGAGATACATGATGAGGTATTTTGTTATGGGTTAAGAGATCAGATAGGAATATTGGTAGATGGCACCGTTGTTCCATGTTGTCTCGACAGCGAGGGTATAATAGCATTAGGAAATATTTATGAGCAGCCTTTTGGTGACATAATTGTATGTGAACGTGCAAAAAAAATTTATGAAGGATTTTCTAATCGCAAGGCTGTAGAAGAACTATGCAAAAAGTGCCACTATGCAACTGCTCGTTTTTAAACTTTGCAATACCACATAAATATTTGGTAAAATCAAGTGATTAAATTACAAAAATAAATGGAATGCTCTTGCATACTTTGCTCGTAATGCGTATAATTAATTATGTGGGAAACAATGTATTGTATGGTAAATATTGTGTTTCTCCTGGTTAATTAAATAAAAGGAAAGAGGGATTGTCTTATGGTATGTAATAAGTGTGGAGCACAGCTTCCTAATGAGGCAGTGTTTTGTAACAATTGTGGTGCTAATTTAAGTCAACAACAACCACAGATGCAACAACAACCACAGATGCAGCAACAGCAACCACAGATGCAACAGCAACAAATGCAACCACAGATGCAGTATCAATATCAACCTAAGCCTCAAATTATTCAACCGAAAGCAAAGACAGGAATCGCTGTAGGTTTAGTAGCAGCAGCAATGTTTTTCTTAGGCATGTTAAGTAATTACAGCGCAAGCATATTTGCATTTTTTCCAGTTGGAGCGCTCGCTACTTATGTATTGTTTAAAGAGGAAGATAACTGGTTGCGTAAGTGTGCAGTACGTGTAATGGGTGTCGTTATTTCTTTTTTTGTATTATGCTTTTTAATTGACGTATTCTTTAATTTCTTTGACATTATTAAAATATTCCTAGGTTGGAATCTAAATAGTAATCTGAGTTTATTTATTAAACTAGGTGATATACGTGATGTATTGATCATAATTGTTAATGCATTGCAGAGTGTCGTATTATTTATCATGGGTCTTCGTGCTTTATCAATGAAGACTACAAAGATGCCAATTGTTGATGGACTAATTGATAAACATGTTAAGTAATAACTAAATAAGATCATATACATAAAGTCTGTTTAGAGATTCTAATCAATTTCTGGACAGGCTTTTTATGATGCTATCACACTTAGGTGAAGTTATGTAAGTATATTGCGTGTTTATGATTCAAAGGAATAACAAAAAAAGAAAAACTTTAATGTATATTTTTTAGTATGAATCTATGCATAATTTGTGTATAATATTTCTAGTGAATTTAATGGAGGATTTATGAAATGAAGATAAATTTTACGAAGGAACAGTCAGATTTTTTGAAAAAAATCGGGATTAACTTTTCTGTTCAGGGAAAATTGGATGATGAGCATCTTGCTGAAATTGACATGGTTGTAACAGACTATCTAATTGAGAATGGAATTGATGATGATGAGAGTGTGAATGAAATCGGTAAAAAATGTGAGGAAATCTTGGAGATTGTTAGTGGGGCTTAAGTGAATTGCTAACAAAGTGCTTTTGCCAACTGTATCTTGAAATTATATAAATATGATATAAAAAGGAGGAAACAAGATGAAATTTGAAACATTACAAAAAGACATGGTTACTGCTATGAAGGAAAGAAATAAAAGTAGAAAGGACAGTATCTCATCTTTAATTTCAGCTATTAAGAAAGTTGCAATTGATACTGGAAGTCGTGATAATATTACAGACGAATTAGCGGACCAGGTAATATTAAAAGAGTTAAAGACGGTCAAGGAACAATTAGATACTTGCCCAGCAGAACGTACTGATTTACGGGCTGAATATCAGGCAAGATATGATGTGATTAATGAATATGCACCAAAATTATTGAGTGCTGAGGAAGTTAAAAATATTATTACAGCTAAATTCGCAGATTTAGTTGAAACAAAGAATAAGGGCGACATTATGAAAGCCGTAATGAAAGAATTAAAAGGAAAAGCAGATGGTAAAGTTATAAATCAGGTGGTTGCAGAACTTTGTCAGTAGTAATGCAAGTAAGTCTTTGACGTCACTAATTAGTTGATGTTTGACTTATAATATTTTACCAATTTCGAGTATTTACATAGTGAATACTCGATTTTTTGTATATGAGGAAATTCCTCTGAATTTCCTAAAGGAATTTTTACATCTGAATCATGAAGATGTCGGGGGCAAAGGAACTTTTCTATATTGCCATTCGTCATTTTGTACATAAATTGACTTGCTAAAAATGGGATGACAAACATAATTTAGGAGCATACTGTTATGAAGTCGTCGGTACTTTGGGCCTGTATTTTAGGTCTTACGTAAGTTAGATTGTAATTATAAGTTTATGACAAAAATTGGTTGAGATATAAAGGTATTTGTTTATTATCTAAGAGAATAATAATACTATTATCGTTGCTTGATTCATGATAAGGAAAAGTTCGAAAAATGTACCTTTTTCTTGTTTGAAAAGCAAGAAGGAGCTGAAGAGATGAAGATAGTTGTAGCGATTGATTCATTTAAAGGAAGCTTAACCTCTATGGAGGCAGGAAGAGCAACCGAAGCTGGAATAAAAAAAGTTATGGATGCACAAGTAGAAGTAGTGCCTTTAGCAGATGGTGGAGAAGGGACAGTCGAAGCTTTAATCTCTGGTATGCAAGGAGAATATCAGACAATTGAAGTAACTGGACCATTACTTAGAAAAGTATCTTGCCAGTATGGAATCATAAAAGATAAATCACTTGGCATTATCGAGATGTCACAAGCTGCCGGTATAACACTAGTTCCAAAGGAAGAACGTAACCCTTTGAATACAACTACTTATGGCGTTGGTGAAGTGATTTTGGACGCAATTAAGAAAGGTTGTAAAAAATTCATTGTAGGTATTGGTGGAAGTGCAACAAATGATGGTGGTGTAGGAATGCTTATGGCATTAGGATTTGAGTTTTTAGATCAAGAGCAGAAACCGATACCTCTCGGTGCAAAGGGCTTAGCAGAATTAGCTGTGATTAAAACTGATAAAGTATCGAAAGACGTTTTGGCCGCAGAATTCCTAATCGCTTGTGATGTAGTCAATCCATTATGTGGAGAGAATGGATGTAGTGCCATCTATGGACCTCAAAAAGGTGCAGATGAAGCAATGATTCAAAAAATGGATAAGGATTTACTCAAATATAGTCAGCTTGTCAAAACATTATTCGGAAAAGATAATGCTGATGTACCGGGAACAGGTGCAGCAGGTGGAATGGGATATGCATTTTTAAGTTTTCTAAATTCTAGACTAGAATCAGGAATTCAGATTGTTCTTAAAGAGACAGAATTAGAGAAAAAGATTATGGACGCTGATCTTGTCATTACCGGTGAAGGAAGATTGGATTATCAGACAGCAATGGGGAAAGCTCCTATTGGTGTAGCACAACTTGCTAAAAAGTATAATAAGACGGTGATAGCTTTTGCAGGTTGTGTCACAAGTGAAGCAACGGAGTGCAATTTACACGGGATTGATGCTTTTTTTCCAGTACTTCGTAGATTGGTGACACTAGAACAAGCAATGGAGTTAGAAACTGCAAGACAGAATGTAACTGATTGCGTGGAACAGGTATTTCGTTTGATTACAGTATATAGAAAATAATATAAAGAAAGTAGGCTAACATGGAAATTACAACATTAGGTGCGTTAATCGGGTTAGCAGTAGCAATTATTCTAATTATAATTAAAGTACAGCCAACCTATAGCTTAATTTTTGGTGCATTAATCGGTGGTATTATTGGAGGAGCAGGCTTAACAGATACAGTTGCAACAATGATTACTGGTGCTCAAGGCATTTTATCTTCTGTACTTCGTATTATAACTTCCGGTATTTTAGCAGGAACATTAATAAAAACTGGTGCTGCAGCAAAAATAGCAGAAGTTATTGTTGGAAAGTTAGGGCAGAAAAGAGCGTTTGTTGCACTTGCAATAGCTACAATGATTCTATGTGCAGTTGGTGTGTTCGTCGATATTGCTGTTATTACGGTTGCTCCGATTGGTTTAGCGATTGGTGAACGAGCAGGACTATCAAAAGCTAGTGTTCTGTTAGCGATGATTGGTGGTGGAAAAGCGGGTAATGTAGTTTCACCAAATCCAAATACGATAGCGGCAGCAGAAGCCTTTCAAGTAGATTTGGCGCAATTGATGGCCAGAAATATTATCCCTGCAATATTTGCATTGATTGTAACGATTCTTTTAGCAAAAATCATTGAAAGAAAATCAAGCTCAAAAATTAGTTCGGTTGATCTAGATGAGAATAAGAATGTAAATTTACCAACATTTTTGGCTGCGATTAGTGGACCGGTTATCGTAATTGTCTTATTGGCATTACGACCTATCTTTGACATTGACATTGATCCGTTAATTGCACTTCCGGTTGGTGGTCTTGTATGTATCATAGCTTGTGGACAAGCACGAAATGTTATTGACTATATGGGCTATGGTTTAAGTAAGGTTATGCCAATAGCAGTGCTGTTAATTGGAACCGGTACAATAGCCGGTATTATCAAAGCATCCAATTTACAGAATGATGTAATCTCAGGTCTAGAGGCGCTTAACCTTCCAATGTTTTTACTAGCTCCAGTCTCTGGTATTTTAATGGCAGGCGCAACTGCGTCAACAACTGCAGGAACAACAATTGCTTCTTCTACTTTTAGTGCAGCAATTATAGGTGCAGGTGTTCCAGCAATCTCTGGAGCAGCAATGCTTCACGCAGGTGCAACCGTAATTGACTCATTACCACATGGTTCATTTTTCCATGCAACAGCTGGTGTAACACGTGTCAGTATCACTGAAAGATTAAAGCTGATTCCTTACGAAGCCTTAATTGGATTGACAACGACAATTGTTTCCATTATAGTTTATTTGCTATTATGAATTAAGTGATTTAGGCTTCTATGAATGTTATGCAGCCAATAGAAAATTCATCCTATTTTATCACTTAATGTAAAGTTCTCTTGACGAGGCAACATAGTAGTAGTAAAATATATGCATGATAGTTTTGTGACTAAACTAAATAGCTGTAGGAAAAGGAGAATGACATGAAATTTTTTATTGATACTGCTAAAGTAGAAGATATTAAAAAAGCAAATGACATGGGAGTAATCTGTGGTGTAACTACAAACCCTTCTTTAATTGCAAAAGAGGGTAGAGACTTTGTAGAAGTAATTAAAGAGATTACATCAATTGTAGATGGTCCAATCAGTGGAGAGGTAAAAGCTACAACTTTAGATGCAGAAGGTATGATTAAAGAAGGTAGAGAAATTGCAGCAATTCATCCAAACATGGTTGTAAAGATTCCAATGACGGTAGAGGGCTTAAAAGCAACAAAAGCTTTATCAGCTGAGGGAATCAAAACTAATGTAACCTTAATCTTTTCTGCAAACCAAGCGTTGTTAGCAGCAAGAGCAGGTGCTACTTATGTATCTCCATTCTTAGGAAGATTAGATGATATTTCGATGCCTGGTATTGACCTTGTTCGCCAAATTGCAGATATTTTTAGCATACATCAGATTAAAACTGAAATCATTGCTGCAAGCGTACGTAATCCAATCCACGTTACAGATTGTGCTTTAGCTGGAGCTGATATCGCAACTGTTCCTTATAGTGTAATTGAACAGATGACAAAACATCCATTGACATCAGATGGAATTGCGAAATTCCAGGCTGACTATAAAGCAGTGTTTGGAGAATAAAAGCGGTCTTTTGCTTTTCTTTAGGAGATTTATGGTAAAACTGATAAATGTATTGAAAAGAGCATAACTTCATGTTATGCTCTTTTTCATGTAAATGGATTCGGGTGTTGACGTCATTTTGCACAAGGAAATGTTATGAGTATGGGATGACAAACATAAGTACTTTAGGCACCTAATCGTAATAGTAAGCTATGGTTATGTCTTTTTTGTATTCATTTGTCATTTTAAAGATGACAAGTTATGATATATAAGACTTTGATAGAGGTGCAAGAATTAAGAGTAGCGTTTTTATAAACAGGGATGAAGAAAACGTGAAAGGAATGATTGCCGAAGTGATAAGGTTTACCTGGAATCTTATTGCTGGTCCGATGCAAAATATGTATCTGACTGTCACATTATTATGTGGAGCGCTATCATACCTGAAGTACATAGTTCTATTTGTTCTTATGTAATTTTGGTCATGAAGCAGCTTTAAGACTGTTCCATGGCTAATTTTGTTTTTAGGAGGAAATAGGATGAATAAAATTACGAAAAGAACAAAAGCATTCATATATGGTTTGTTAGCAGTGTTATTAGTAGTTTTACCAATAATTCCAGCGACTGTAGTAAATGCACAGTCATCTGTTATCAGTTTTGAAAACAGCGTGATGGAGAATCTTGAAAATGAGTTTACATCTGTGGAGGAAGCTAAACAGTATATCGAACAGCAAAGCGTATTAGTTGATTCCTTACAGGAGCAAATATCAAATGCGAAGTTATATGTAACAGAAAAAACAGTACCATTTTACGCAACATTCTGGGCACTTATCCCACCAATCGTAGCGATTGCTTTGGCATTAATTACAAAAGAGGTTTATCTTTCTTTGTTCGTCGGAATTGTAGCAGGGGCCTTATTATTTAGTAACTTAAATCCAGTGAAAACGGTAGAAAACATATTTAGTGCCGGTATGTTAGAAAAGCTAACAGATCGATGGAATGTTGGAATTATAGTTTTCTTAGTAATCTTAGGTATTATGGTAACCTTAATGAATAAGGTTGGGGGAAGCGCAGCTTATGGACAATGGGCTAGTACAAAAATCAAGTCAAGACGAGGGGCGATGGGAGCTACCTTTGCTCTTGGGGCAACAATTTTTGTAGATGATTACTTTAACTGCTTGACGGTAGGTTCCGTTATGCGACCAGTGACGGATAAATTTAAGGTCTCACGCGCTAAGCTTGCATATATAATCGATTCGACAGCAGCTCCGATTTGTATTCTAGCTCCAATTTCTTCATGGGCAGCAGCAGTAACAGGTGTTGTTGATGGTGAGGATGGATTTACTTTATTTATCAAATCAATCCCATATAATTTTTACGCTATCTTAACTATTATTATGGTAGTAGGTATGATTGTAATGAAATTTGAATTTGGACCAATGAAGCGTCATGAGGAAAATGCTCTTAATGGTGATGTTCACTCATCAAGTGCAAGACCATATGAGGTGGATGAAGCTGAAAAAATTGAAGGGAAAGGTAAAGTTATTGACTTAGTACTTCCAGTTATTATTTTAGTAGCAAGTTGTGTTGTTGGTATCATTTATACTGGAGGCTTCTTTGAAGGAAAATCCTTCTTTGACGCATTTGTAGAATGTAACGCTTCTCTTGGTTTAGTATATGGCTCCTTTATTTCTCTAATATTAACCTTCTTGCTTTATATTCCAAGAAAGATAATTACATTAAAGAGTTTTGCACAGGCAATACCAGAAGGTTTTCGTTCCATGGTTCCAGCAATTTTAATTTTAATTTTTGCATGGACTTTAAGCGGTGTAACAAATTTACTTGGAGCAGATGTATTTGTTCATAATCTTGTAGCGAGCAGTGCTTCTTCGCTTCAATTATTCTTGCCAGCGATTATATTTGTTATTGCGATTGGCTTAGCATTTGCAACTGGCACCTCTTGGGGAACCTTCTCTATTTTACTTCCAATCGTTGTTGCTATATTAGATCCAAGTTCTGAGATGTTAATCATATCGATTTCAGCATGTCTTGCTGGAGCAGTTTGTGGAGATCATTTTTCTCCAATCTCGGATACAACGATTATGGCATCTGCCGGCGCACAATGTGATCATATAAATCACGTATCAACGCAGTTACCATATGCGTTAATTGTTGCTGGGGTTTCTTTCCTATCCTATATTTTCGCAGCCTTCATTCAAAATGTATGGATTTCATTACCGTTATCAATCATTTTAATGATAATTGTTCTAATCTTAATAAAGAAGTTTTCGAAATCAAGTAAAACACATGATTGAGAGTGTTTATGATTTAGGGAGAATTTGAAAAAAAAGAAGTTGATGGTATATTTTCATTGGCGAGCTACGCTTACAAGCCTATAGAGCATGTGGACTTGCGCAATTCGAAAATATATCATTAACTTCTTTTTTTACAGCTTGTTTATGTTATCAGCATTGACTATTTCGTCATTGTACCACATTTACTTGCACAAGCACGGCATTCATCAGAACATACTTTACAGTGTTGGTCCTGAAACATACCACATTCTTTGGCACATTCATTGCATACAGTTTCGCAAAGCTTACACAATTCCATGGCATGCTTGGCGTCCATCGACATAAAAGAAGCTGCTTCCTTACAGATGCAGGCACATTCATTGAGTAAGGAGATGCAGTTTTTTCTTGCAGCCACATCAGGTTCGGACAGACACAATACCATGCATTCCAGGCATGTCTGTGCACATTTTGTACAGGCATCTACAGTCCTGATTTTTGTTTGATTTTGGATTAAATGTATTCATAATTTTTACCTCACTTTCATTTCTAGTATGCGAAGAAAAAGAAAATATAATTATTTATGTGCAAAATGATGAATGAAACTAAAAATCACTTTTGATGAAGAAACGAATATGACTGCATATTCGATTTCTTTGATTCTGATGAGAGCAAATGGAAAGCAATTTATGACTAGAATAAGGACAGGATTAAATAACTAAGAGAAGGATGTTGCCATATAAATTGAAATATGGTAGCATCCTTTTATAAGTTAAGAGAAATATTCGAATTGAGGAGTGAAGATACATGGTTTATACAGTAACTTTTAATCCTGCATTGGATTATGTGATTGATATTAATGATATAAAACTAGGCGAGATGAATCGGACGACCCAGGAGATTATCTATTGTGGTGGAAAAGGAATTAATGTATCTTTTGTCTTAAAAGCGTTGGGTATTGATAGCATAGCACTTGGTTTTATAGCTGGCTTTACTGGTAAGGAAATAGAAAAAAAAGTTCAGGATTCAGGAGTAGCAACGGATTTTATTAGCCTACAGAATGGATTTAGCAGAATCAATGTGAAGGTTCGTTCTGATCAAGAAACAGAGTTAAATGCACAGGGACCAATAATTTTAGACAATGAAATCGAGGAGTTTTATCATAAACTAGATCATCTACAGGATGGAGATACTTTAGTGTTAGCAGGTAGCATTCCAAGTTCTTTACCAAATAATATGTATGAAAAGATAATGGAAAAGCTTCAAAGTCGTCAAATTCGTATCGTTGTTGATGCAACGAATGAATTACTGAAAAATGTATTGCCATATCATCCATTTTTAATTAAACCAAATCAGCATGAATTAGCTGAGATGTTTCAAGTTACAATACATACAGAGGATGAGATTATTTTATATGCTAAGAAGCTTCGTACCATGGGAGCTCGCAATGTACTAGTATCCATGGGAGCGAAGGGAGCTATTTTAGTAGATGAGTTTGATGTTATACATAAAATAGGAGTGCCATCAGGAAAACAAAAATATTCTGTAGGGGCAGGGGATTCCATGGTAGCTGGCTTTCTTGCAGGTTTTATGAGGACGAATCAGTATGAGGTTGCATTGAAGTTAGGTACAGCAGCAGGAAGCGCAACCGCATTTTCACAAGGACTAGCGACTAAAGATATGATTGATAGGTTGTTATCAGAGTTATAGTAAGCGAGAGCGTGTTGCGGATGAATTATGTTTGTCATACCATACTTCAAACATTTCCTTGTGCAAAATGACGTTAGACTTCTTTCTAAATGCATAGAACAAGTTCTTTTGGATAGAATTTAAGTTAGACTATTGATCTAAGGAGTAAATGATATGCAAAAGATTCTGTGTCTTAATTTAGCAGAGATGATGAATGGTATCTATGAAAAAGATGGAACTTTCATGGTTTCTGTTTCGAAGATGTTAGCAGAGAGCGGATATTCAAGATTTACACGAATGTATATCGGCTCTTCTTTTTGTGCTATTTATTTTCTACATGCCAGTACAGATATGATCAAAGCATTGAATCTTATTTGTGAAAAAGAACGGTGTAAGATGACACTTGTGTTACCTACTTTTACGGAACGATATTTAGAAAAGGCAAAAGAAAAAATGGAAGAACTCCTGACAGCAGCAGGAGTATATGTGGATGAGATTACAGTCAATGATTTTGGTATGCTAGAGTATATTCATAATAAATTTGATAAAAAGATCAATTTAGGACGCTTATTTATGAAAGATTATCGTGATAAGCGCTATGGAGAATATTTTCATTCTTGTGTGAAACCAAAAATATTTAATCAGGTGATGCTTGATTTGATGAAGGATTATAAAATTCATGGAGTCGAATTGGACTTGACACATGAGAAAATAGATTTATGTGAAGCACCTATCAATCTATCTGTTGGATTCCATTATCCATATTGCTATCAAACGGTCGGACATATTTGTGAAATTGGCTCTACAAGTCAACAGATGGATATTAAGTTTCGTGCAAATCAAAATTGTAATTTTGAATGTGAAAATCAGATTGTTCATTATTCCTCAGAAGAGGGTGGACATTACCTTAAACATGGGAGAGCGGTCTATTTTGAAAATCCAGAATGTAATATCATAAATGGAAAAGAAATAAGACTCATTTATACATCAAAGTGTTTGGGAGGACAGCAATGAGGATTTTAGTACCCTTAAATAAAAAGGATAGATTAGAAGATTATATTGCTTGTGGAGCGAGTGAGTTTTATCTTGGTTTCTATGATAATCGATGGCGTGTAATGTTTGGAGATTATGCAGATATTAATCGGTTAACTGGTTTTAAAGAATCAGCAAATCCTCATAGTTTTGAGGAGGTCTTGAGTATAGTAAGAGAAAATAAGCGAAAAGATATAAAAATCTTTATTACATTCAATTCTAGTCTTTATTCGTCAGAACAATTATTGCAAATTGAGTACTATATGGAACAATTAAAAGATTCAGATTGTGATGGCGTGATTGTATCTTGCATAGAACTTGTTCAATTAGCAAAACGCTATGATCTATATTGTGTGATTAGCACGATTGCTGGAGTTTATAATCAAGATATTGCTAGATTTTATGTGAAACATGGAGCAAACCGAATTATCTTACCACGAGATTTATCTGTAGATGAAATAGAGACAATTGTGAATGCTGTACCTGAAGTAGAGTATGAAGTATTCATTATGAGAAATGGATGTGCATACTCGGATTCGCATTGTCTTGGTATGCATCGTAAAGAACTATGTTCTGTTTGTAGTACTCTTTGTAAAGCTAGTCATGAGTTTGTATTATCGGAGGATGACTTTAAGAACCGTCATGATGCAGAATTAAATAATTATTTATTTTGTAATGAATTCCACAATATAACCTGTGGTGTTTGTAGTATTTATCGATTTGTAAAAATGGGAATTTCGGCAGGTAAGATTGTTGGTAGATCCGATGATTCAGAAAACATATGCAATGATATTCGAATTGTTAAAAATAATATTGATTTGGCGCAGGACTGTAATTCTCAAGAGGAGTATTTAGATCGAATGTACTTTCCAACAGCACGACGTGAAATCTGTAAGATGGGCCTTTCCTGTTACTATCCAGAAATGCGATTTTAGAAATATAATGCATTATTTTGTCGAATATGGTAGAATACAGAAAAGTTAATATAAAATTGCTTGTATGGGAAAGAAGGTTAGGTAGGAGATGGAAATAGAAATACGTTTCCAAATCGCAAGTATATGTTTTTACTTGATTATCGTTAGTCAGTTTTTTCGAGGTCGAAGATTACCTACAGTGACAAATAAAATATTTCGAGCTATGGTAATCGTTTGTGGACTAAATTTGATATTTGATATCTCAACTGTATGCTCTTTGTATTATTATGATGAAGTACCATCCTGGATCAATCGAATGCTACATCAATTTTTTATTGGGTCAATCGATTTGTTCATTGCATTGTTCTGTTTATTTGTAATTTCACTTGTACATGACTTAAGATATCATGCTAAACGCCATATTTTGATGTTTGTACCTTTTGGAATATCAATTATTGTAGTCATATTTGGAAAGTTAGAATATTATATTGGAACTGATGCGAGATATTCCTATGGTACAGTTGCTTATACTGCCTATCTATCGGTAGCGCTTTATCTACTAATGTCGTTAATTTATCTAATTCGTTATCGAAATGTTATAAGTAAAAAAATTCGTACCTTAATAATCGCAGCTATTGCTGGTGAGGCTATTGGGTGTTCAATTCAATTGATCAATCCCCAATTGCTACTTTCTGGATTGGTGATCACTCTTATGTTAACATTTATATTCTACTCCATGGTTAATCCATCAGAGTACATTGAAAAAGAGACGGATTTACTAAATCGTTATGCTTTTCTTACAATGTTCAATGAGAAAATAGGGAATCATAAAACATTTTACGTTTTTAATATCATCTTTGATGATTGGAGTATTCTAACGACTAGATTTGGTCAAGATTTTACTTCTCATCTTTTATCTGATTTTGCTAAGTTTATGGAAACAACGTTTCATACGAATGTTTATCATTCTCGTACTAAGTGTTTAAGCATGTTAGTTGATGGTGATAAAGATCGAATACGTGAGATTTCAAGACATATATTCCTTAAGCTTGAGGATAGTATAACGATTAACCAGATTCATGTTAATTTAAAGGCACACCTTTTAGCTGTGGAATGCCCAAACTATGCGAGCTCACAGGAGGATATTCTGAATATTATTGAATTATTTATGAACAAAGATATTCAAGAAGAGGAAAATGAAAAGAAAGTAGTCTTTTATGATGAAGAGAAGAAGGCTATATTAAACCGCTATATAACAATAGAGCGAATGTTAAAGGATGCAGTGGACTTTAATGGTTTTACAGTTGTATATCAACCAATCTATTCAGCAAAGCAAAAACGAATTATCTCTTGTGAGGCATTGGCTCGATTAAAAGATACTCAAACGATTGGTTTCGTATCACCGGATGAGTTTATTACAATTGCTGAGCGTATCGGTGTAATTGGCGAGCTTGGTCGAATGGTATTTACTAAGGTATGTGAGTTTGCAAAGGAATATCCTTTGCAAGAAAAAGGAATTGAATATATCGAAGTTAACCTTTCTGCGATTCAATATATGAATCCCCATTTGGCAGATGAGCTGATTGCAATTATGCGTAAGTATAATCTACCTGGTAAATTTTTCAACTTTGAAATAACGGAAAGTGCAGCAATTGAGAACAATAATGTAATTCAAAAAAACATTAAAAGTCTATTAACAGCTGGATGCTCTTTTTCTATGGATGATTATGGGACAGGATATTCGAATTTGATGATGATGATTGATATGCCTTATCAAATTATTAAACTTGATAAGAGTCTTATCTGGCCATGTTATCCACCACAACAAAAAGCTGCTGAGCAAAGTGAGTTTCAAGAAAATAAACAATGTCATGTAATTTTGCAATCCTCGATCAGTATGATTAAAAATCTTGATTATCATATTGTTGCAGAAGGAGTAGAGACGAAAGAGCAATTGGATGCTTTATTAAATATGGGTGTGGATTACATACAAGGCTATTATTTCTCAAAACCAGTCACGAAAGGAAGTTTCTTTCGAAAAATAGACGAATGGAATACAATTGGATAAGGAAAAAGTTTAACTTTTCTTTATCCTCAGACTGTAGACAAAATCTCGGGCGAGTATCCATGCAGTTTACAAAAGTCAGTAGGTCGGAAATTATGATATTTACAGGCTTTTAAAACTGCATGGATTTGGTCTTGCAAATTGATGAAAAAGGATATATAATAAACACAAAATACAGTGATGATAAAAGCTACGATTTAATAATTTTTCAGAGAGTCGGTGGATGGTGTGAACCGATAAATTTGAGGATCTTTCCACTTTTGGAGCTGTCGGTGAAAGCCGAAGGTTTGTACTCTTTATTGTACTTTATGAGTGGTCGATGTGTATCGGCAATTTGGGTGGCAACGCGGAATCCTTTCGTCCCATGTGTTAACATGAGGTGGAGGGCTTTTTTTGTATAATAGGAAATGTTACGCTTATAAAGTGTTTCTAATGGAATTGTACAAAGCACACTTTGTTCTTTCAAAAAGTCCAAAGCCTACAATATTTATATTTTAGGTATCTGAAAAAAAAGGTACCAAATAGGAGGAATGCTATGTTAGATTTAAAATTCGTCAGAGAAAATCCAGAGATTGTAAAACAGAATATTAAGAATAAGTTTCAGGACAAGAAACTTCCTTTAGTAGATGAAGTTATTGCTCTTGATGCACAGAGTAGAAATGTAAAGCAAGAGGCTGATAGCCTTCGTGCAGATCGTAACAAAATTAGCAAACAAATTGGTGGCTTAATGGCACAAGGCAAAAAAGAAGAAGCAGAGGCTTTGAAACAACGTGTTACGGAAGAATCTGATCGCCTTGCAGAATTAGAAGTAATAGAAAATGAGTTACAAGAAAAGATTACAAACATTATGATGACAATTCCTAATATTATCGATCCAAGTGTTCCAATTGGTAAAGATGATAGTGAGAATGTTGAGATTAAGAAATATGGAGAACCAGTAGTCCCAGATTTTGATGTACCTTATCATGCTGAAATTATGGAAAGCTTCAACGGATTGGATTTAGATTCTGCTCGTAAAGTTGCAGGTAATGGTTTCTATTATTTAATGGGTGATATTGCAAGATTACACTCTGCGGTAATCTCTTATGCAAGAGATTTCATGATTGATCGTGGCTTTACTTATTGTGTACCACCATATATGATTCGTAGCAATGTTGTTACTGGTGTTATGAGTTTTGCAGAGATGGATGCAATGATGTATAAGATTGAAGGGGAAGACCTTTATCTAATTGGAACTTCAGAACACTCCATGATTGGTAAATTCATTGATACAATCAATAAAGAGGAAGATTTACCATACACATTGACAAGTTATTCCCCATGTTTTAGAAAAGAAAAGGGCGCTCACGGAATTGAAGAACGTGGTGTTTATCGTATCCACCAGTTCGAAAAGCAAGAAATGATCGTTGTATGTAAACCAGAAGATAGCATGATGTGGTTCGATAAATTATGGCAAAATACAGTAGATTTATTCCGCTCCTTAGATATTCCAGTTCGTACACTAGAATGTTGTTCTGGCGATTTAGCTGATCTTAAAGTGAAATCTATTGACGTAGAGGCATGGTCTCCAAGACAAAAGAAATATTTTGAGGTTGGTAGCTGCTCTAACTTAGGTGATGCTCAAGCTCGTAGATTAAAGATTCGTGTAAATGGCGAGAATGGCAAGTATTTTGCTCATACTCTTAACAATACTGTAGTTGCACCACCACGTATGTTAATTGCTTTCTTAGAGAATAACTTAAATGCTGATGGTAGTGTTAGCATTCCAAAAGTATTACAACCTTATATGGGTGGTAAGGAATTTATTAAATAATATTTGTTGAAATGAGATAGATCAGTCATTAGGCTAGCTAGATAAGCTACTTGATGGCTGATTTTTTTATAATTAATTTTTTAGTACGAGTCATAGAAGCAAATACAAAAAGGTATTAATGATTTCTAGGAAATATAAATAATTACAAAAAATGGTTGACAATCTATTTTTTTGTACTATAATAAGAAAAATTATATCTAAATTTAAGATACAAATTTGTTTTGTAAAAAGGAGATCTAAAAATGAATTATAATGTATGTGTGAAAATTCAAGTGATTATGGTGAGACATACCTAAGTAGCTATTGATGCATAGCTACCTCAGATGTCTCTGATTGCTATGCGGTTTCACAGATTACATTCAAAGCCGCTAACTATATTTTGTTAGTGGCTTTTTTTATTTAATCGGATTGTAAACTGAAGGGAGGAATAATGATGGATTATGCATTGCAAGTAAAAAATCTAAAAAAAACATATGTGGTAAAGGAAAAAGAGAAAGGACTGAAAGGAAGCATAAAGTCTTTCCTTCATCCAAGATATAAGAGTATTCATGCAGTAGATGATATAAGCTTTTCCGTAAAGCCAGGTGAAATAATTGCTTTCCTTGGACCGAATGGTGCAGGAAAGAGCACAACGATCAAGATGCTGACTGGCATTTTGTATCCGAATGAAGGAAGTAGTGAAGTTTGGGGGCTTGATCCATCGAAAAAGCGAAAACAGTTAGCTTACCATATAGGAACCGTATTTGGACAGAAAGAACAGCTTTGGATGCATCTAACTCCTTATGATAATTTTCAATTCTTTGCTGCAGTATATGATATAAAAAAGGAGGAAGCGAAAGAGAGAATCCAGGAATTAATTCAAGTATTTGAATTAGATGAGTTTATAAATACTCCGGTACGAAACCTGTCGCTCGGTCAACGTATTCGCTGTGAAATTGTTGCTTCCTTAATTCATCAACCTGATATTTTATTTTTAGATGAACCAACGATTGGATTAGACCCAGTAGTGAAAGAAAATATACGTTCGTTAATCAAAAAGATGAATCGTGAATTTCATACGACGGTATTTTTAACAAGTCACGATATTGGCGATATTGAAAAGTTATGCAAACGAATTATAATTGTAAACCATGGGAAGATTGTTTTGGATGATTCGATGGAAGCAATTAAATATCATTATTTACATAAAAAAATATTAGAAGTTAAGTTAAAAGAAGAGATGGAATTAAGCAATATCCAAGGAGTAACGATCATAAAGAGCAAAGGATCTAATTTAAAGCTTGAATTGGATACGAACACAACAACAGTTGGAGATATTATCAGCTTAATCGATACGAACAACTTAATTGATATGAACATATCCAATATTCCCTTGGAACAAATTATCACCCAGATTTACAAAAGGGGGGATGAGAATTGAGAAAATACTTGTTTATATTCAAAACAACCGTAATGGAAAGCGTACAGTATATTTCAAATACAGTAGTTGGATTTTTTACTTACTTCATTGTTACGTTTGTATTTTTTCAACTATGGGGATATATCTATTCTGATGGTCAGCATACAATTGCTGGGTATGGTTTGAACCAAATGGTTTGGTATGTAATGCTGACGGAGTTAATGTGGTTTGTAAACAGGAATGCCACATTGCTTCATCAAATGTCAACTGATATAAGAAGTGGTGGCATTGCCTATGGAATTAATAAACCATATCATTACTTACTTTATTGCATAGCAAAACATTATGGAGATATTGCAGTACGTTTTTTTATTTACTTAGTTTTTGGAATCGTACTTGGTATGCTGTTTGTTGGTCCAATAGAGTCATTTCGCTTTTGGCAGGTACCATTTCTTCTAATTACATTCTTTTTAGGATTGACATTGAATGCATTGATTCGAATGACGATTAACATCTGTTCTTTTTGGATTGAAGATGCAATGCCAATTCAGTGGATTTATGACAAAATAATTATCGTCATTGGTACTATGTTTCCAATTGAAATATTTCCCGTATGGGCTCGTACCTTTTTGTACTACTCCCCAATTTTTGTAGTAACCTATGGTCCAGTAAAATTAATCATCGATTTTAGTTTTTCTCTATTTTTTAAGGTATTGATAGCACAGCTTAGTTATCTAACAGGAATTGCAGTGCTTATGTATGTTATATATCAGAAGGGAGTGAAGCGATTAAATGTTAACGGGGGCTAAAAATCAACTTAAAGTATCCATGCTTTCAGTAAAATATAATATCATGCGTGAGATGACGAATCATGTATCATTTATCATGAATATTACTTTTATGATGCTTAACAATGCAACGTTCATAATTCAGTGGATTGTATTATTTTCTCTTAAGTCAGATTTTGGCGGTTATCAGATGAGAGAAGTGATGCTTTTGTGGGCGATCGCTTGTTCCTCTTATGGAATTGCTCATATTTTATTTTGCAGAGCATTTACGCTTTCAGATGCAATTATGAAAGGACAACTCGATCCATTTTTGGTTCAACCCAAAAATATACTGCTTTCTCTCCTTTGTTCACAAACCAATACTTCATCAATTGGAGATCTTGCCTATGGAATCGTTGTTGTCCTAATTGTAAAACCAGAGAAAATTTCCATGTATTTCTTATTTTCAATCTTTAGTGCAGTTGCTTATACAGCATTTGCAGTACTTTTTGGAAGTCTTGCATTTTGGATTGTACGATCAGATGTAATTGCAGACTACGTAAATAACTCGTTGATTCATTTTTCTACCTATCCTGCAGATGGAATTTTTAAAGGAATCGCAAAATTAGTATTGTATACAGTTGTACCCGTGCAATTTGTTTATTATATGCCATTGAGATTAACACTTCACTTTAGTATTGAGGAATTTCTATATATTCTCTTATTTACCGTTGGAATCACATTGTTGTCCATCTTTGTATTTTACCGAGGATTAAGACGCTATAGTTCCAGTAATCTAATGTGTAGTCGCATAAATTAAAAAACAATCACGAGGATTTTGTGAATCAGGATTGACCACTATTGATTTAATCAATTGAAAACCTGTTTGGTTTGTCAGAAAATCAATATACTCTTCATCAGGATAGTATAGAATACAGTATGCCTTACGAGGATTATGCTCTATTGATTTTTGCACATTAGCTATAACCTTTTTAAATATTGGTGGTGAAAATGGATTAAAGAAATAGAATACGGTATCTTCAGGTTGTACTTGGTAATCTTGAGCTTTACAAAGGAAAAAATGGATGTCACTCTGCTTTCTTCTTACATACGAGTTAAGATTAACAAGCGCATCTTCATAATAGTTTGGATTAAACTCAATTCCTTTGGTATGACAAGAAAAGCGATAACTTACATAGAAGTTTAATCTACCTTTTCCACATCCAAAATCGACTAAAGTATCCACTGAGGACAAGAAAAAATTGTCGAATAGTTTTTCTAACCATTCATATGGAGTGGGTTCATAACGGTGATTATGAAAGGTATCTTTTCCATCTTGTTGTATTCCATTCGTATGAATATGAAGTAGCTGATCCATAGATATTTCCTTTCTTTACATAACGTATGTATTAGTTTTCGTACTTACTAGTTATTATATACGAATTTAAAGGGGGAAACCATAGAGAACTTTTAAATTTGCATCACGAACTTTTTTCATGAAGTTCCAAGTGTCAAAAGTTCTTGTCTAAATTTCATTTGTCATTTTGCACGTAAATAGACTTGCTATAAATGGGAGGCCAAACATAATTTAGGAGCATACTGTTATGAAGTCGTCGGTACTTAGGGCCTGTATTCTAGGCCCTTATGTACCGTTACGAACTTCATTCAAGCGAAAGCGTGTTGCGTATAAATTATGTTTGGCCTCCCATACTTCTAACATTTCCTTGTGCAAAATGACATCTGTTTCTATCTTAAGAACTTTTGACATTCGAAACTTAGCAATAGCAAAAGCCAGTGAGGTGATCGATTAGCTTGGTAACCTCATTGGCTTTTGTCCACATAAAAATAAATGTAAGTTTTAGTTTATCTTGTGCTATTATTGGAGTTGTTAGAAGTACTGTTCGAACTTTTACTCGTTGAACTTGTGCTTTCGTTGCTAACTGAATTTTTAGTACTTTTGTTCGAGGAGTTTTTGTTTTTCATACGATTATCTTTGTTTTTGGCCATTTGAGTTATTTCCCTTCTAAGTAATAGAATATACTACATTTACTATTATGGAACACTATTTTACTAATTATTCGAAAAAGAATAGAATAATTTTGTAGAATGAGCTATAATATGGTAAATACTTTACGGGAGGGTACTAATGGTTGATTCAAAATGTTGGGATTGGGAAACAGAGAAAGATAACTTATGGTTAACTCCGTGTGAGGAGAGCTATTATTTTTGTGAGAAATGGCAACATGAAGGACGGCGTTCAGTACTTGATTTAGGATGTGGTTTAGGAAGACATTCTATATTATTTGCAAAAAAAGGTTTTAAGGTAACATCGGTTGATTTATCAGAATACAGCATACAGCATCTTAGGGAATGGGAAGAAAGAGAGCATGTTTTTATTCGCTCTAAAGTCTGTGATATGAAGCAGCTTCCTTTTGCCGATAACGCGTTTGACTGTATTTTTTCATATCACGTAATCTCACATACGGACTCCGAAGGAATCTGTCTTATACTAGATGAGATTAAAAGGGTATTAAAGCCAGGTGGAGAGGTATATCTTACGTTGGGCTCCAAAGATTCGTGGGCTTTTAAGGAGGCTAATTTTCCTAAAGTAGACGAAAATACTGTAATTAAAACGAATGCAATAACGGAGAAAGAGATACCGCATTTTTATGTTGATTTAGATGGTTTACTGGAATTATTTAAAGATTTTAAGATTGAAAGAATTCGCCATATTGATGATTGTTATCACAAAGGACAAATTCAGCATACGATGAATTATTACATAACAGCAACTTATGATAAAGTGGCAAAACAACTAGACTATTCTGAAATTATTGGTAAAAAGGTGAAGGGTAGAATTGATCGTCCACTCGGTAGTATACATCCTCGATTTTCTCGTCTTCACTATCCAATTAATTATGGATATGTGGATGGAGTTATGGCTGCAGATGGAGCAGAACAGGATGTATATTTACTTGGAGTTAATGAACCTCTTGATACTTATGAGGGAGTTGTCATCGCTGTTTTACATCGTTATAATGATATTGAAGATAAGTGGATTGTTGCACCAGAAGGTGTTAACTTTACGGATGAAGAGATTATGACTCAGATTTATTTTCAAGAGCGATATTTCGATGTTGAGCTATTCCGTTAAATGTCGAAAAAGTATACAAACTTACAAAAGAGAAGGAATATCAATGGCATGACAAGATAAATGGAGGATTTATGATACATGAAATAGCGCCACACAAACTAGATACAGAATTTAGGGTGGTTAAGGCAAATCGTAATGATATCGTAATGATTTTTAACGATAGACAAGTATTATTGGTGGAAAGAGAAGGGGTATTACGACTTCCTATCTTATCTGAATTATATTATCAAGCGACCGAATTACAAAATAATTTAGAGTATTTATTTGCAATTGATGACCAAGGAATCTTTCTTTATGTAGGTGATAATAATGAGTTGGACGGTAGGATAAGTGATAATGTATTTCAATGGAATGAAATAGATATTTTTCGTAGTTTTCCATTACAATATGAGGCATTTGCTGGAATAACAGCAAGTCAATTGTATCGTTGGAAGCAGAATAATACATACTGTGGTCGTTGCCAGACTAAGCTCTTAACAAGTAAGACAGAACGAGCTTTGTGCTGTCCAGTCTGTCATACAGCAATTTACCCCAAAATTTCACCAGCAGTAATCGTTGCGATTACGGATGGAAGTCGCTTGTTAATGACGAAATATGCACATAGTCATTATAAAAAATATGCACTAGTAGCTGGTTATGTTGAAATTGGAGAGAGTTTTGAGGAAGCAGTGCAACGAGAAGTAATGGAGGAAGTAGGGTTAAGAGTAAAAAATATTCAATATTATAAAAGTTCACCTTGGGCATTTTCCGATTCTATTATGATTGGTTTTTTTGCTGAACTAGATGGAGACGATACAATCACATTGCAAGAAAGTGAACTTAGTGAGGCTATGTGGTTTGATTACGACCAAATACCTGAAAATCCAAGCAAATTAAGTATTTCGCAAGAATTAGTGGACTGTATTCGTGCGCGAAAAAAATAAAAGATAAAATAGTGGAAAAAAATACTATAAAATGCTATAAAAATGTAGTATAATTGAAGTTGGAAAGACTATATAATACAGAAGGGAGATTTTTGCATGTTTTGTCGAAGTTTCGGTAATTATCTGCTAGGTAAAAAAATTATTACAGAGCAGCAGTTAGAAGAAATTCTAGAATATCGTAAAAATAACCGAGTGAAATTGGGATTAATTGCAGTTGAACAAAAACTGCTAACGCCTGCGAAAGCAGATGAGGTAAATCGTTTACAGATGAAAATGGATAAACGATTTGGAGATATCGCAGTGGAGAAGGGATATCTAAAAGAAAGTGATGTATCAAAGTTATTGAGTCTACAAGGAAATCCTTATTTAATGTTTGTTCAGGCAGCAAATGAGAATAGTATTTTGTCGAAAGAAAAAATAGATGCTTGTTTGCTAAACTTCCAAAAAGAAAATGAGCTTTCAGATGCTGTCATGGAAGATCTTAAAAATGGGGATGTTGACCAAGTAGTTAAGTCTATTGTCAAGGTTGAGGAACCATATAATATATTGATTACATTAGCACTTAAGAATATTATTAGATTTGCTAGTTCTGATCTTTCCGTTGGAGCATTGACTAAGGTAAAAGAAGTAAAGGCAAATCACATTGCGTTACAAGCTATAGAAGGTGATTTTACAACATTAATGGCATTTGTATGTGATGATAATGAATTACTTGAAATAGCATCTCCTTTTGCAAAAGAGAATTTTGCTAATGTTGATGCAGATGCATTAGATGCGATTTGTGAATTCATTAATTGTACGAATGGTTTGTTTGCAAGTAAATTGAGCCAAGATAATGTAGAATTGGACATGTTACCACCACAGTTTTTTGAAACATCGACTTTATATACGGAGAATGAGTTCTATGTACTTCCAATTCAAGTTAGTGGTCAATGGGTGAAACTAGTATTATCCGTGAAAGCACCTTGGAGTATAAAGTAAATTAATGTGGAGGAGAATAGTATGGGAACAGTATTAATCGTAGACGATTCCAGAACATCCAGAAAGATATTAGAGTCAATTTTAATCGAAGGTGGATTAACTGTTGTAGGTCAGGCAGAGGATGGAAGTAAAGGTGTTGCTATGTATAAGGAGTTAAAGCCTGATGTAGTAACAATGGATATTACTATGCCTGTAATGGATGGTGTGGAGGCATTAAAGCTAATAAAAGAATTTGATCCAAAAGCAAGAGTTGTCATGGTAACAGCTGCTGGTCAAAAGAGTAAGATTATTGATGCGCTAAAATTAGGTGTTGATGATTTCTTAACAAAACCTTATGAACCAGAAGAAATCATTTCAACGATTACAAAGATTGTAAAGTAAAAAAGTACATATAAGAATAACAAGAGAAAGCAGCCAATGAAGTGCTGCTTTCTCTTGTTGTGCTTACTTGTATTCTATCGTGATTTGCAAAGTAAAACACTTATTTCATGGATATAAGCAAAATTCAGTACCATACATTAAACCTATGATCATAACAGTAAAGTAACGAAGTAAAGAACGCTTTTTATCTTCTATTGGACATGATAGTTTAGCAATATAGACGACTGTTGAGACAAACGAATGAACCATAGATTGGTTAAAAATAGGATCCGGATCTAATTGTAGGTGGTCTTCTAAATGCTCAAAGATACATTTTAGGATATCATATTTTAAATGTTCAAATTTTGTACCTTCGCAACCCTCTAATAGAATGATTACGATATCACTTAGTAAATAGTCAAAATCAATCACTTGTGGAAGAATCAACTGAATCATCGACTTAAGCTCTGTGATTGAGATACTGTCAGTTGTTAATCCATCAAAATCGAAGTTATCATGAGAAGTAACAAAGCCAGTTAGGATTTCAGGAGTATCTTTAATCAGAGCCTCTAATATAGATTCTTTACTCGAAAAATAATGATATAAATTTCCGATTGTAGTATTTGCTTTTTTCGCAATTGTTCTTAACGAGGCACTTTTATAGCCATGACGCATAAATTCATGTTCTGCCGCATGTAAAATATCAAGTTTCAGTTCTTCTTTTGGTACCTGCATTGTGTTATCCTTTCTTTATTCTGTGGATTTTAGTGCACTTACCATGTCTACTCTCTTTAGCTTTCTACTCATCAATCGATTCACTCCTGTCGATAGTAGGAATACACCAATCGAGCTCAATATGTAAGAAACAGGTGTTATTACTAAAGTTAAATCATAGTTTTCACCCATAAATTGTAACATAGAATTTAAGATAATGAAACCACTTGGAATACCTAATATTACCCCAATTGTTGTGAGCCAGATATTTTGCTTTTGCAGTAAGGTTGTAAGACGTTTGTATTGAAAGCCTAGCACTTTTAATGTTGCAAGTTCACGTTCTTTTTCAAAGAAACTTAAAACTCCAAGATTATAAAGAACAACAATGCTCAAGGTGGCGGCAGCAGCAATCATAATCGCAATCAATATATTCATTATGGATAGAAGTTCATCAATTGTATGAATCAAATCTTCCTTTGTCTGGATTGTAAGAAAATCCTGTTGGAGTGATATATTTATTTCATCTGTAACAAAACTAGTTGGTTGAAATATTTGATTTAGTGATTCATAATAGCTTGTCGATGCAAATAATCCTTGACCAACCGGTGTTTTAATGATACACGAAACCTTACCATTGATTGCTTCATCTGAACCATATGGATAGACAATAATATCATCACCAGCAAAAAGATTTAGTTTTTCAGAGATTGCTTCTGAAAGAAGAAAACCATCACTTGGTAATTCTACTTGTTTATTATCTTTATCTTTATATTTTAAGTAATTTCCCGGTGAGATAACCGTCAGATTAATCAATTCTATTTCATCGTTATTATGAACTTCGACGACTCCTTCTGCAAGAAATTGCTTTTTATCATCTTCCTCAAGTGTCTTTCGTACTTCAGGAGGAAGAGACTCGCTTAAGGTTACTTTTGTTTCATAATCATTTAATTCATAATAACTCGTATGGATCAGTTCATCCATAGTATCTTTCATTCCAAGTGCACATAGAACCAGTGTCATAGAACCAGCGATACCAAATATTGTGATAAAGGTGCGCAGGATATTTCGCTTACAATCTCTAAGATTCCATTGAACATCAAAGGAACGTTTTTTCCACCACATACTTTTTTCTAAGCTTGTTATTTTACTTGTTTTGCCTACTTTAGGACGAAGAATATTTGCAGAGGATCCCTCTAATTGTTTCTTGCAGGCCCAGAATCCACAAAAGGCACAACATAGAACACAAAAAGAGACTACTACAAAAACATAAGGTTCAGTTTCTTTTTTCCATTCTGGTAGGATATACATCGTTCGTTGAAAGGAATAAATGATCTCTGGTAAAGCCAAAAGACCTATGATACTTCCTAAAATACTACCAATTAAGCTTAAGAAGAAACCAAAAGCAGAATAGTGAAAAAGAATCTTACGATTGGAAAATCCAAGGGCTTTCAAGATACCAATCTGCATTCGCTGCTTTACTGTAATTCTTGTCATTGTTGTTAATATTGTTAAGATAGCGACTAATAGAAATATAAGTGGAAAGATTGTTTGAATGGATTTCATTTGTTCAACTTCATTCGCAAATTGATTTACACTTAAGTAGTCATTTTGCATGATTATTATGTACTTCGTATCTAGCTTGCATTTTTCTAATACTAAAGTAAGCTCGGTTTTGTTTAAGTCAGTTTCTAATAGAATCTGATTATATGGTAGAGCAGGTAATAAGGTAAATTCCTCCGCAGACATAAAGCAGAAACCGTAAGTATTATGATTTGGCAATGCTTCTGACTCATCTTTAATCGCAAATACATACTCGGGATGCATAACAAGACCTTTAATTTCTTTTGTTTCTGAGAAACCTTCATAAGTATAAGTAATTTGATCTCCAACATGTAAGTTATGAAAATTGGCAAAGGTACTGTCTAACCATAGACCACTGGCACCGTTCACATAATGTTCTCCATCAATTAATTCCATGGATGAAATGTTATTCTTATCTATGTAGTTCAATTGTAAGGTAGCATTGGAATTGCCATCTTCGGATGGGTATTCAGTAGAAACGTTAAATTGAAAACGTAACTCTGCGTCTATAATTCCAGGCTGTGATTTAATTATTGTAAGATCTTTTTCCGTAAAGTTTCCATAGATTGTGGCATCTGAGAGGTTGTTATTGGAATAGAAGTCTATGGCAGATTCCCTCATTCCAATACTGATGGAATTAAGTCCTGTATAGATGCTCATACCTAAAGTGATTATAATGAAGATGGAAATAAACTGAGCAGCATTTGTTTTCATATCTCGAAATAGTTTACGGTTCATCATTGTATGCATTACCAATTCACCTCACTTATAGGCTTAGGAGTTGGATTGAGCGTGATATCTAATACTTTACCATCTTTAAAACGAATTACTTTATCTGCAGATTGAGCAATCGTCGCGTTATGTGTTACAATTATAACCGTACGATTATACTTACGACTCATATCTTGTAGTAAGCTAAGTACTTTTAAACCAGTTTCTGAATCAAGTGCACCAGTTGGTTCATCACAAAGTAATAACTTTGGATTTTTACAAACAGCACGAGCAATGGATACACGTTGTTGCTCCCCACCACTAATCTGAGAAGGAAATAAGTCCATACGATGTTCCAAACCAACAAGTTGTATGACCTCCTTTGCGTCGAGAGACTGATTGGATACTTCTTTCACTAATTTAACATTTTCCAGTACCGTTAAGCTTGGAACTAAATTATAAAATTGAAATACAAAGCCAACGTCTGTTCCTCGATAGCTCGTTAGTTGTTTATCTGTGAGTTTGGTGATATCCATGTTATCTACAAGAATATTACCACTTGTTACGGTATCCATGCCTCCTAACAGATTTAGCACTGTACTTTTGCCGGCACCACTTGGCCCAAGAATTACTACAAATTCACCCTGATCAATTATAAAATCAATGTCGTTTAATGCGTGTACAACAGTATCGCCAGTCTGGTATTCTTTATTAACTTTCTTAAACTCTATTAAATGTTCCATACATACCTCCCAAATATCTTACTTTTTCTCATCATAAGATTGCAATTCAGAAAAGTAAATATGATATCGGAATAAGCGAGCAAAAGTTGTCATCTGCTCATTAATGATTAACTTTATCTAAATTCAAGATAGTTGTTTACTTATATTTACTGATTTGATATGATTATGTAATAATTTGTATTTTTTAACAATAAATTGTTGTAAAGGAGGTTATGTGAGTTGGATATTATCTTATCCCTTCTTTTCATGAGTTTTTCAACCATATCATTTATGATTGGATTCATAGTTTTAAAGAATTCCGAAAAAAATGCAACCCATAACTGGTACTTTTTTTTGCTGTGTTGTTTTTGTAGTTTATGGTCGTTAAGCTGTGCAATTATGGGTTTGACTAGTAATATCGAGTATGCAATCTATATGCGTAGTTTGACCATCGTTAGCATATTAGTTATACATAACATTACAATAAAACTAATTGGTATTTGGCTTCATATTAAGCCGATGATAAAGAAAACAATATCAATCCTAATTTTGACCTTAAGTATATTAATATTTCCAATTATTGTTGCAAAGGAAAATGTAATTTTTGTAAAAACTTCTTATGGATTCTATTATAAGTATAATGGTATTACAGACAGTCGTTGGCTTTTTAATGGTTACTTAATTTTTTGGGGGATATCTATTCTTATTCTTATAATACCTTGCATAAGACAATGTGACCATAAAAGGCAAAAATTTATGGCACACATCGTCCTAGTTTGTTTAGCTTTAAATGTTATCGGTAGCATTGAAGATATTATTCTACCGATGACTGGCCATACGGTGTTCCCAGCCAGTCCAATCATACAATTTATTGGTATAATTTTAGTTTATATGGTTACAATTTTTTACAATGTTACACAGATTACCATTAAGAATGTTTCAGAATATATCTATCGTGTAGTAGAAGTTCCTATAGTAGTTATTAGTGAAGATGAGAAGATTGAGATTGCAAATACAAGCGCATCCAGTTTTTTCGAAATTGCGAATGATCAGTTAGTTGGAAGTAACTTTTTTAGCCTTTTTGTTATACCATCCAAAGAACTTGAAAACTATAAAAAGGGGAGCGGTACGGGATTTAAGCTTGAAGGGGAGTGTATCATTAATTCTGCTCGATGTTCACTTAGTATCAGTCGTATTTACGATCGATATCATGAATTAATCGGAGATATTGTTGTTATCACAGATTTGACAGATAAGCTTGAATTAATTGATGAGTTGAATCAAAGAAAAGATAAGGCAATCCAGGCAATGGAAGCAAAGAGTGCTTTTTTAGCTAATATAAGTCATGAGATACGTACTCCAATGAATGCCATTATTGGAATGACTGAAATTATCTTAAAAAGAAACGTACCAATTGAGTTTAAAGATGAGTTACATAGTATTTTTGCTGCAAGCAAGGGATTGTTGGCAATTATAAACGATGTATTAGATTTGTCAAAGATTGAATCCGGACATTTTGAAATAGTAGAACGGGCTTACTTATTAGATGAATTAGTCTGTGATGTGGTATCTTTAATTAGCATACGTTTAGTGGAGCATCCAGTATATTTGTTTGTTGAGATACAACCAGAGATACCGAAAAAATTAATTGGTGATGAGGTTAGAATTAAGCAAATTCTAGTAAATATTCTCGGAAATGCAGTTAAATTTACAAAATCAGGATTTATAAAACTTGTGATTCGAATGGAGGAGAGAGAGCAGAATCTTATTGTTTTACATATGTCAGTTCAAGATACCGGTATTGGAATTAAAAAGAAGGATATTAATTTAGTATTTAAGATGTTCAGTCAAGTGGACACAAAGAAAAATAGGAATTTGTCGGGTACAGGATTAGGACTTGCCATCACTAGGGATTTAGTTGAGAAGATGGGTGGAGTTATTCAGGTAGAAAGTACATATGGTGAAGGGACTACGTTTTCTTGGTCGCTTTGTCAAAAGGTAAGAAAGTTAGATATCATTGGTTATATGGATGAAGAAAAACCTTCTTTTGTTATTTACGAAGAAGAACAGATGGTCACTCAGTATTTTACTCGAATTTTGACAATGTTAAATATAGATTTTACCTTAATTCGTTCAACTGAGAAAATCGGAAATGTAAGTAAAGATATCTATTTTATTGTACGGAAAAGATTTTATTATAAAATAAGAAAATTGCTAAATATACCAGACCAGAGACTAATCTTAATTATGGATATTGGGGAGAGTAAAAGTAGTGATTTCATTCGTAGTCATCAAATTTTCCTGTCTTTATTCGAATTACAATTACTTGATATTATTAATTGCAGAGATGAGAAAGAAATACAAGAGCATTCAAATTATGAAGACATATCACTTCAAAAGCTATCAAATACCAGAATATTAATTGTGGATGATAATATAACGAATATTCAAGTAGTTAAAGGATTACTCGCACCATATCTAATGATGATCGATCATGCATTGAATGGAAGAGAAGCAATTAAGATGGTTCAAAAGAGGGAATATCAATTAATTTTTATGGATCATATGATGCCAGAGATGGACGGCGTAGAGACTTTAAATTGTATTCGAGGGTTACCTGATTATTATTACAAGAATATACCTATTGTTGCATTGAGCGCAAATGTAGTTGGTGATGCTAAGAGTTATTTTATGAAAATGGGCTATTCAGACTTCCTAGCAAAACCAATAGAGTTTTCATGTCTCGAACAAGTGATTCGAAGGTTTTTATATGGAAAGGAAAAGAAACAAGAACTGTCTTTTACAGAAAAAGAGATTGAAGGAGTTGACCTAAAGACAGCAAGCAAAGTCTTTGGTAGCAATCAGTTTGTATACAAGGAGATATTACAAACCTACTATGATGATTTATCCATACGAAGAGCAAAACTACCAGAGATAATCTCAAATAAGGACTATTTCTTATTTACCATCTATGTTCATGCAATTAAGAGTGCTTCCAAGAGTATAGGAGCAAATTTGCTTTCAGCTAAGGCAGAGTTTCTTGAGGAGCTAGGGCTAAAACATCAAATTGCCGAAAATTTATCCGTAGTAGAAGCATTCTATCAAGAAATCGATCAATTGCTCATAAATTTACATAAATACTTTCATGAAGAACAATCAAACTTCCAATCATCAGAACACGAATACAGATAAAGGGTGCTTTTGCACCCTTTATCTGTAATATCCACAGTCTTTACAACTTCTGCTTGTTAACGAATTACTTGATTGGCATTTTGGACAAATCCAATAATCTTTTGGTTGATTTTGCTCCTCAATATCTTTTTTTAAGATTTCCTTTTCTTTTTTCTTCTTGGAGAATAAGCCCATAAAAAGCCTCCTATCAATAATATTTTCACGTGCAAAATAAGGACAAAATCCTTATTCTAATATATGGTTTTTCATTTTGTGTTATGACTAAAGTGCCATACTTTTAACAAAGCTAAATGATAGGATGAAACCGATAAGAACGAAGGAAGGTCAGATTATGAAAAGAAAGTTTCAAATGGATCATAAGATTATAAAATTAGGAATTTTGGGTTGTGCTATCATTTGGGTATTTAATGTATTACCAGATGATGCAGCGATTGCTGATAATAAAAATACCGAAGTTTACATAGAAAGTTTTGAACAACCCCCTACCATATCTCCAATACCAACAGTGACTTTGTCTCCAACACCAGCACCAACAGTGACATTGACACCAACACCAACACCAATACCAACATTGACACCAACACCAACTCTAACCCCTACGCCTACCGTTAGTAAATCAAATTTACCAATTGAAAGTAATAATGCGAGATATCAATATATAATGGGAACGGATTATTATGCGTATACGATGAGAAATCGTCCTGTTGGTTATCGAACTGCAGAAGAAGCATCTAAAAGTATGACAACTTTTACAATACCAGTTTGGAAGATGAAGTCAAATGGTCAAAAGTATTCATCCAAGATGAAGATTACCGTTCATAAGAAACTTGCTGAGTCTGTTAAGCAAATCTTTCAAGAAATATATGAATTGGACATGAAGTTTCCAATTAAAGAATTAATCGGTTATAGTTATCGCGATGTAAGTGGTGTAGGTTTAGTGAATATAGACTTAATGTCAATTCACGCATTCGGTTGCGCTATTGATATTAACTGGGGAAATTATGACAATGATTATTATCTTGGAAAAGGAAATGATTTGAGAGATAAGACGAATCCTTATTGTATACCAGATGAAGTAGTTGATATTTTTGAGAGCCATGGCTGGTTTTGGGGAGGAGATTTCGAAATAAGTTCGGATACAATGCATTTTCAATATTTAGGTCTTGAATTTTTATCATATCAAGGAAAAGAAATTTTCCGTGAACTAAAATATAGTTCTAAAAATATGATGAGCGGTGCAGATGTGAAAAATCTACAACAAAGATTAACTGAGCTAGGATTTAAGGTAAGTGCAACTGGACAATACAACAAAGCAAGTAGGAATGCGATAAAAAAATTTCAAAAAGCATATGAACTTCCCGTTACTGGAACTGTTGACTATAAAACTTGGGAAACCCTAATCAATGCAACTCATTATATGAAATATGTGTTCTAGTCATTTTGTACAATGGTATGTTAGGAGCATAGAGGCAAACATAATTCATTCGCCACACGCTCTCGCTTGAATCGTTCGTGACGGTACTTAAGGGCCTAATATACAGACCCTATGTACCCACGACTTCATGTCAGCTAGTTGCGAGATGAAGAGTTTTATCTATTTTATAAATGGAATCTTCGCTTAAACTCATCTTTTGTTTCTTTTGTTGTGAAAAACAGCAATCCAAATAAGATAGCTAAACTGTATAATCCACAAATAAGTGATGGCCATTTAAAAGTCAGTTTATGTAACAGAATCAGTAACAGCGGTATTAACCCAAGGCAAGAAGTGGTCAAATTATAAACAGCAATATCATGCAATGCCTTTCGTCTTCGTGTTAGAAAATAAGTGGTTAGACAAATATTGATTGTAAGAAGGCCAAGTGGAAGAATGAAGTCAGTAGCCCATATAGTGCTTTCTCCAAACAATCCAATTACTAGTAAAAACAAAACAGAAGCATAAGCCGCCAAGGTGATTTTCTTTATCATCTTTTTTTTACCGGTAAAGAGGAAACCTATGTATAAGGCATACATAAGGCTCGAATTAGTATAAAGCGACCAGCTAAGCCTTCCGGTAACAGTTAGATCCAGAAATAAGCATGTAAATAAAGCTACTATGATAAGAAAACTTAAGATTTTTTTAAAGTACCTCTTTGCCCGTTTTTGTCTCTTAAACTGTGGATAGTAATAATCAGATATTGCCTTAGAAAAATGTTCACTATCTTCCAATTGGTTATTACAGAATAAGCAATGAGCAAGGGGAGTATTATAAGATAAATTACATATTTTACAAGATTTCATCAAATCCCTCCCTATAATTTGTATCAACTATGATTGGAATACCAGTAGAAGTCAAGTGGTGTAGTATAAACTGAATCATGCTTAAGTCCTTAAATTCTGTACTTAAGTTAATATTGGTATAGCCATGAATCGATGTAATTGCCATACTAGTTCCCCCGATGGAAAAATCAATATCTTTGATGAGTTCTTGCATTTGAGTTGGCAATTTTACTTCTCCAAGATTGGAAATTGCATATGTAGTAATGTTTTCTGCTAAGTAATAGTAACTTAATTGGAATGCAATATTTTTTATGAATAATGGGATAAACTTAATTCCATAATTTTTTTCGATACCAACATTAGAATTAATTCTTCCGTGCAAATCTTCTTTCGTGAGTTGGTGCTTAAATTGTACCTTTGTTTCTTCAAGCATACGTTCAAATGACCAATTTTCCATGCCTAGAAAGGTTGCTTTTATATAGAGTGAAAAATTACGTACCGTTTGAGAAGGGAAAAATCGGCGTAAGTTAACAGGTACAAATATCTTAATCGGTTTTTTTGCATTACGACAAGAAGGCTGAGTTTTATAAATACTATAGGCTACTAGTGCTGTTATGTATTCGCCAATTGTCGCTTGATGACTTCTTGTAAGCTCCAGCAACTTTACCGTGGGTACTTTAGCTCTCACTTGCAAAGAATAGTTGTCAGCAAATCTTTCACCATTAATATGAAAAGCAGGTTCTTCCTTTAATGCTTTCTTTTTAGTTTTGTCATAGGAATCACAAAACATATCACAAGTTTCATCAATATTAAATGGAAGGTTTCCTTTAATGATTCCTTCTGGGTCTAATTTTTTACCGCCAAGCTGATAATAACGAAAAGTAATCGATTTTAAGAACTCCATGGCACCAGTACCATCACTAATGCAATGAAAGGTTTCAAGAGTAACTTTATTATTATAATAATATACAGTAAAAAGATACCCATGATTTGCTGAAGCAGGCACATACTTACAAACAATGGGAGACTCTTCAACTACGATTGCTCTTTGACGGTTTTTGGAGAGATAGTTCCAAAATATACCATTCTTAAGCTCCACTCCAAAGGTTTCAAATCGAGGTAATACATCGTTTACTGCATCTTCTAATCGCTTTGGATCAATTACTTCATTCATATAGAAGGATAATCGAAAAACAGAACTGCGACTATCCTTGGATACTGCTGGAAAGATTTTACCGGCATTATCTACGGGATACCAATAATTATTACGCTTCATGCAACTCATCCTTTCTTTCTGAATTAGATTATACATCTTATTTCATTATTTTACAATAATATAGTTATTAATACTACATTGAATTGTAATTGAAACGATATATAAAATAAACATCAATGACGATTTACTCAAATCAAGGAATTGTTACCATTGATTAATGATTCAGATATCTATATAATCTATCTAGACATGAATCTATACTTGGACGGGAGAATGAACCAAATGAAATCAATGCACAAAGGAATTATATGTATACTGGCATCAGCGTTTTGCTTTGCTTTAATGAGTACGTTCGTACGCTTGGCAGGAGATTTACCTTTTATTCAAAAGAGTTTTTTTCGTAATTTAGTTGCCTTAATTTTTGCAGCAGCAGTTATTATTCGTAAGAAAGAAAGTTTTCGGTGGAAAAGAGAGGATTTCAAGTTTTTAGTACTTCGTTCTACATTTGGAACGATTGGAGTGCTATGCAATTTCTATGCAGTAGATCATCTTGTATTATCGGATGCTTCGATGTTAAATAAAATGTCACCATTCTTCGTTATTGTATTAAGCTATTTATTTTTAAAAGAAAAAATTAATTTTGTACAGACTTTTGCTGTCATTACAGCGTTTGTAGGCAGTTTATTTATCATAAAGCCAACGTTTACAAATATGGATTTGTTTCCATCAATGATTGGATTGGTTGGGGGCTTTGGTGCTGGTGCAGCTTATACAGTAGTTCGTCACCTTGGTAAGCGTGGAGTGAAGGGACCAATTATTGTATGTTTCTTCTCTGCATTTTCTTGTTTGTTTACGTTACCATCTCTTCTTCTTACGTATCATCCAATGTCAGCGAAACAGGTTATTTTCTTATTAAGTGCAGGTCTTGCAGCGGCTGGCGGCCAGTTCACAATTACAGCAGCATATACCTTTGCACCAGGAAAAGAAATATCGGTATATGATTATTCTCAAGTAGTATTTACCGCATTATTAGGATTCTTTATCTTCGGTCAGTTACCAGATATTTATAGTATCCTTGGATACGTCATTATCTGTTCAACGGCTATTTATATGTTTTTCTATAACAAAAAAAGAGGCTGACGCACGTCAGCCTCTTTTTTTCAATAAGAAAGTTCTTTGAACTTCCCTATTATATAAAAAACTTTATTCTAAACTGATTGATTCTTTCTACGTGAAAAGACAAGTGCTACACCCATGATTACAACTGCAAATCCAACTTGAATTAAGATATTATAGATAACATCGTTTAAGTTTTTACCAGTAAGTTTACTATTTTCAGCTAAAATTGCTGAAGTCATGGAATACCAGTACGTAGGAAAGAACTTGCTTACATTGATTACACTTTCAGGCATAACCGAGAGAGGCACGAAGACGCCACCTAAGAAGTTTAAACCTAAAGAAAATGTTGTGCCATATGCTCCTACGTGATCCACTGTTTTACTAATCAGTCCAATTAAGAATCCTAGGGAAGCCGAGAAAATCATCATAGCTAATGCATTTAACACTAAGAATATATATACTGAGCTTGATAACATATCAGTTCCATAGATAAGCAATGGAAGTATGAGAAGCACTAGTAAGATACCGACAGCAAGCGTTAGACATCCAAGTACAAGAGATAGATTTCGTTTCTTTAAAGAAAGAGAGGAGCAAATGGTACGTCTTTTAATATCCTCTTGATTGAAGGCTAACAAGACCATTCCTAGTATACTTACCATAATGCCAGTAAGAGCATAAGGCATTAATGCAAAATAGTTAGAATACTTAGGTGTTGAAATAACAGCAGTGTCAGATGCTTGAACGGAAACTGTAGTTTGTTGGTTCATTAAGTCATTCGTTTTTGTTATAGCTTCGGTAGGATTGACACCAAGATTTAAGTAATTTTTTAGTATACTTAAGTATTGTTCCAGTTGAAGTTCAATATAGATACCGCTTTGTGAATTTGGTTCTTCAATACTTTCGATATGAATTTCTTTACCTGCAATGAGATCAGCTTCCATATTTTCTGGAATGATGATAATGAGACTTACATTTCGATAATATAGTTCATCTTGAAATACTTCTATATCATCTTCTAAGTCAATCAGTTGTTGTGTCTTTGATAAATAGTCGTAAATTCCTTGACTTGTTGTAGTATTGTCTCGGTCAATTACCGCCATTTTCGTTTTTGAAGCTTCAAACGAAGTGACGGATGGTGTAGAACCAAAGCTTGCAGAAAGAAGGGAGACAAAGACGAAGATAGCGATGTACATAATAATAGTACCGATATTCTTTTTAATTATTTTGAAAAAAGTACTATATACTTTCATAGCGTTCCCTCCTTATCAATAAAATTGTTCCTATAAATAATAAAATTGAAATAATGATGAGTGAAATTAAACTTCGAAAATACCTTGTATAGTCATCGAATACAGAGAGACAATAAAAACAATCTGTGATTAAAGCTGCAGGATTTATGCGATTGATGATAGGTGCATTCTTTTCGACGATGTCTTTCATGTTAGCAAACATAAGTCCGCTAAAAAAACTAAGGACTAAACTGACTGAAGTGCAAATTCCTTCTTTTGCATTTTCAGATCCTCTGACTGCTACACCAACAAATTGTCCAAGTAGAATACCAATCATACTACCAAAGAAGCAAGTAAGGAAGAAAAGTAGTGGCTGCTTTCCAATATCAACTCCAATGAGCAACAGATAAAAGTAAACGATGACAATCTCTAGAAAATGAATCGTAAGTGCAGCTAGAGAATCCGCTAACACTAAGGTAATCTTTTTACTCGCTGAAACACATCTTCGAGCAGCAATCGAAGATAAATTTGCCTGAATATCTTTGGCATTACTCTTTCCAAGATAACAACCAAATAGACAAGTCATAGCGATTAAAGCGTAAAAATACTGTGAGAGAGCAGACATTTTAGAACCTGCAAGAGAAGTAGATTGAACTAAATTCATCTCCTGTGAGAGATTCGTCACTGCTTGTTCTAAGTTTTCTGGATGATTGATTGCAATATCTGTAATATAAGCTTCTGAGCGTAAATACTGATTTAGAAACTGTTGTAGGATACTTTGCTGCATACCGGATTTTGCAACGGTTAATTCCCGCTGATCACTCAGTGTTACAATCCCAATGATATCCCCGTTACGTAAAAGTTCTTGTGCCTCATCAGTTGTAGCTTTTGTGACATCAAACATAAGTTCTTGATTATTATAGGTAATCTCATCGATCATATCTAAAAATTGTGAATTCGTTTCAGTTTCCTTATCGATCACAACTGCAACTGGAATTGTTTCAAAACCATCTAGTTTCGTTAGATTACCAAAGGTACATCGAAACAGAGTTCCTAATATAATAGGAAAAATGAGAGCCCAGAACAAAATCGTTGGAGTTTTCATAAAATATTTGATTCGATATTTATATTGATGAAAAAACATAGTTAACCTCCTAGTCTCTTAACTCTTTTCCTGTGATTTCAAGGAATACATCATTTAATGTTGGCAACTCAGAATAAACTCTACCAAAAGGAATATCAGCATTTTTTAAGTAATCAAGAATACGAATTAAGTTATGTTTACCACCTGAGCAAACAATCATAAGTTTTTGGTTTTCATAAGTCACACGATATACATGTGGAAGTTCTTTTATTTTTTCAAGATGCTCCTCACCTAGATTTAAAACATCAATGGTAATTGTTTCACCTGTTTTAATCATTGCTTTTAATTCCTGTTTTGTACCCATCGCAATGTTCTTACCTTTATCGATAATAGCAATTTTTGTACAGATTTGTTCTACTTCTTCCATGTAGTGAGAGGTATAAATAATGGTTGCTCCCTGGCGATTTAATTCAACAATACCTTCTAATATCTTATTTCTACTTTGTGGGTCTACAGCTACCGTTGGCTCATCTAATATAATTAAATCAGGTTTATGAGCAATTCCACACGCTATGTTTAATCTTCGTAATAAACCACCTGATAATTTCTTTGGATAGAATTTACGAAATTCCTCAAGACCTACGAACTGGATTGCTTCTTCCACTAATTTTTTTCTTTTTTCTTTATCATCTACGTAAAGTCCACAAAAATAATCGATATTATCGTAAACGGTTAATTCATTAAAAACAGCAACGTTTTGCAATACAACACCAATGCGGCGTTTTAGATCATAACTTGATGGATGCATGGTCTTTTCAAAAACTTTTATTGTTCCTTTATCATACTTTAACAGGGATAAAATACAACCGATGCAGGTTGATTTTCCAGAACCATTTGGTCCTAATAAACCAAAGATTTCTCCTTCTTCGATTTCAAGATTAAGGTGATCGAGTGCGACTAAATCTTTATATCTTTTTACTAAATTTTCAATTTTTAATACCATAAGAACTCCTTTCTAAAAGTGCATCATTTATTATCTTGCTTTAGTATATAAAAATTATATTTCAGTGGTAAGTGCTTATTGTCAAAACTTAATATGACAATTGTCACAATTGTAAGTTGCTTTTTGTAATCATTTCACATTCCTATGGTCATGATTGAACTTTGCGGTGTAACGTTTACAAAAGAATGTAGCATTGTAACTGAAAAAATTAAATGTTATAATTGTAAATGAAAAAAACAGGGAGGATTAGGCCATGCATGCTATTATTGATCGGTTGCTATTATTGATCGGTTGTTTTTTCTTATTAGACTTGTCAAATCAAATAGAGCTTAGCTTAGCTGTTGTTATCATCGCAGTTTCTATTTCTGAATTTACATATGCATTAAAGAGCCATTGGTTTTTTCATACTTCAACAATCATATTTATGATTGCATGTATAATAGAACCTACTTTCTTATGGCTATTACCACTTGTACTTTATGAATCAGTGCTTCGTAAAAAATATATCTATCTTTTATTTACAGGTTTAATTTTTGTGTTCTATTTTACTGATATGAATACGTTTCAAAGGTTCTATCTTTTCTTTCTATTTGGCTTTATGCTAATCTTAGGATTAAGAACAATAGAGAGAAGAGAATTGCATAAAAAATATATAAAGCTAAACGATGATTCGAGACAGATGGAACGAATCATGATTGAAAAAAATAGAGAGATTGAGGCAAATCAAGACGCTGAAATCCATCTTGCAACGCTGCAAGAACGCAATCGAATCGCAAGAGAAATTCATGATAACGTTGGTCATATGTTATCACGCTCCATATTAATGGTAGGTGCATGTATTGCTATAAATAAAGAGGAGCAAATGAACGATTGCCTAAACGATTTGAAAGTGACTCTTGATAGTGCAATGAATTCAATACGTTCCAGTGTTCATGATTTACATGACGATTCCATAGATTTAGAAGAGGGAATACGTCAAATTGTTCAGGGGTTCTCTTTTTGTAAGATGACGCTCGATTATGATATGGGAAGAGATGTTGATAAAAGAGTGAAGTTTTGTTTTATTTCAATACTGAAAGAGGCATGTGCCAATATTATAAAACATAGCAATGCAACCAACGTTGAGGTGGTCTTAAGAGAACATCCGGCAATCTATCAACTACTAATCAGTGATAATGGAACGACAGAAAATAAGGTATCGACGGATGGAATAGGATTAAGTAACATGCAAGAACGTGTTCAAGGATTGAATGGTACCATTACAATTACGAAAGAGAATGGTTATCGAATTTTTGTCATGATTCCTAAGAATCGTAAAAAGGATGAAAGGATGTAATGAGATGAGAGTTTTAGTAGTTGATGATGATAAACTGGTATGTATGTCTCTAAAGGTAATATTAGAAGCAGATTCAGAGATTGAGATTGTTGCAACAGGGTATGATGGAACAGAAGCAATTCAATTGTATGATCGATATCATCCTGATATCTTGCTCATGGATATTCGTATGAAAACTATGACAGGAATTGAGGCGGCAACTCATATACTAGAGAAAAATAGAAATGCAAAGATATTATTTTTAACTACTTTTACAGATGATGAATATATCATAAAAGCATTGAGAATTGGAGCAAAAGGTTATTTATTAAAGCAAGACTATGACAGTATTATCCCTGCACTTAGGGCTGTTTATATTGGGCAGAGTGTTTTTGGAAGTGAAATCATAAATAGGATACCTAACTTAGTTCAGGGGGAGAAAAAGTTTAATTATGAGGAATATCAATTAACACAGAGAGAATTTGAGATTATCGAATTGATTGCAGATGGTCAGAGCAATAAGGAAATTGCAGATTGTATGTATCTAAGTGAGGGTACTGTTCGTAATTACTTAAGCAATATACTTCTTAAGTTAGACTTACGAGACCGTACGCAGTTAGCTATCTTTTACTACCGACAACTTAATTAGGATCAATATGTAGGGAGCTGTTGTAGCCGTTATTTGGTACAGCAGCTCTTTGTGCATGGCGCAAGTGTTTCTATTTTAGTTCAGGAACCACAGAAATTACAGGCTGCAGCTGTACTCCATCTAAAGCTGCTTCTAAAGCCGGTATGATTAACTCAGTATTTGCAATCATAGAATTTGGCTTTTTCTTATAGTCATCTTGACCAAACGGTACAAAATAAATATTCTTATTTGGATACAGCATCCCTACATTTTTAAAATTAAATCCAAGTGCATCATTGGTTGCCAGGGATATAACGAGTGGTTTTTGATTTCTTAAATGTCCTTTTGCAGCCATTAGAACAGGAGTATCAGTAATACCATAAGCAAGCTTAGCCATTGTATTACCAGTACATGGTGCAATAATTAAGATATCAAGTATACTTTTAGGACCAAGTGGTTCGGCATCTTCGATTGTTTTTATTGGAGCATTGCCTGTAATCGCTTGGATTTGTTCCATAAAGTCTGCTGCTTTACCAAATCTTGAGTTTATCGTTTGTGCGTGATAAGAGAAGATTGGAATGACATTTGCTTGTTCTTTTACTAGATTTTCAATCTGTTTTATTACATTCGCATACGTACAGAAGGAGCCTGTTAAGGCTACTCCAACCGATCGACCGTTTAATTGCATAAAATCACTTTCTTTCCTGGCATTACGAGGAGATAAGGCTGCTTAAATAAGATAGTAAAACGTCATTTAATATTATGGCAGAGGTTTTCGGCGCATATTTACCAGGAAGTGCTGAGCACAGGGAAGCATTGATATGCATCTGGTTGCAGTATTCATAATTTATCCCACCAGGAGCTGATGCGATATCTATAATTGTTACATCCTTTTGCACATAACTTAAGCTTGCAGCATCCATAATAATGGAGGGAATGGTATTAAAGATAAATGGAAACTCTGCTAAATATTTATTTATGTCAGCAATTGGTATCGTCTCAAAACCATATGCTGTAGCCATGGATAAGGCTTCTTTGGAACGTGCAGTTATCGTTACCTTAGAACTTAGACCTTTTAACTTATCTGCAAGAATTTTGGCACATCGACCATAACCATATATTAAACAACGATTCTGATGCAAGGTGAGGGGACTTCGTTTTATTGCTTCAAGAATAGCTCCTTCTGCTGTGGCAACTGCATTTGCAATTGTAACGCATTCATCACCCATAAGATCACAATAAGGTATGTTCTTTGAACTACAAAATTCTTTTACCTTACTAGGAAAGCATCCTCCAAAAAGGATATGGGTTTCATTCAAATAGGAGAGAAGATTCTCAACTGTTAAGTCATCAAGAGTCGATTGTGAAAAAATTTCTTCGCAGTTTTTTGAAAATGGAACTGGGCAGATTACTATTTTTCCAAAGGACATGGCTTCTCTGATAGAATTTGCTTCATAGATGACAGTGCTTAAGTCCTTCATATCAAGACCATAGACGGCAACTGGGAAACCAAGCTGATGAAGTTGTTCTACCATATAATATTGTCTGCTATCTCCGCCGAGAACGACAATTTTACTAATCTGAGACATAGTTAGCTACCTCCTTCTTTTATAATATATGAGGAAAGGGATAAATGTTGCGAGAAGTTTTTAAAGGAGCATACGTAAGAATATGATATTGTTAATGGAATTATTCTTTGCATTTGCAAGAATTGGGGTTTTAACATTCGGAGGAGGATTAGCAATGCTTCCAATGTTAAAGCATGAATTAGTCGTTAAGAAAAATTGGGTTACAGAAGATGAGATTTTAGATTATTATGCGGTAGGGCAGTGTACGCCAGGAATTATTGCGGTTAATGTTGCGACGTTTATTGGTCATAAGAAAGCAGGGATTATTGGAGGAATTATAAGTACTCTTGGTATTGTAACGCCTTCTGTAATTATTATTACAATTTTAGCCACAATCTTAACTAATATTATGGACAATCCTATCGTTGTAAGTGCCTTAACAGGAATTCGAGGAGTAGTATGCGCTTTATTGATTCATACAGTCATTCTATTAGCAAGAAAAAGTATTGAAGATTTATGGTGTGGAATCATATTCATTCTAGTGATACTTGCAGGCTTTCTTTTGGAATTGCCATCGGTTGTGATCGTAATCATATCCGGAATTCTAGGAATCATCATTCAAAAGTATGCAAAGAAGGAGGATAAACACGAATGATTTATTTTATCCTGATCTATGAGTTTTTCAAAATAGGATTATTTGCAATCGGTGGCGGTTCTGCAACATTACCATTTTTAATGAGTTTAACTAAGAAATACGATTGGTTTACAGCAACACAATTGACGGACTTTGTAGCGATTAGTGAGAGTACACCTGGACCACTTGGAGTTAATATGGCGACGTTTGCAGGATTTCATGCAGCAGGAATACCAGGTGCAATCCTTGCAACCATATCGTTAGTATTTCCAAGCCTAGTCGTTATTTTAGTGATTGCAAAATTTTTAGATAGTTTTAATCAAAACCGTACGGTAAAAAGTATCTTTTATGGTATCCGTCCAGCGGTATCAGGCTTAATTGCAATTGCTGTTTATCAATTACTCCGTGTTTCAATTATAGTAACTAATGGGGATATGATGAGAATCAATGTTCCTGTAGTGATGATCTGTCTGATTGTTTTACTACTATTACAAGTAAAACAATTAAAAAAACTACACCCAGGTGTATGGCTGTTAGCAGCAGCTGTAATAGGTATCGTATTCAAGCTTTAAGTTATTAGACCAGGAGAGATAAAAAGGGAATATTTATTCTAGCCATAATAATTTTTCTAATTCATCCTCTACAAGTATTGTTTTTAAAGGAAATTGCTGTTTTAATTCATCGACTGCGTTCTCCATAATATATCCATATTCAACTGTTTGTAGCATTTCAATATCATTATAGTTGTCACCAAAGGCATACGTATTTTGCTGTGGAATATGAAGAAATTCCATGAGAGAAAGTAGGCTGGAACCTTTATTTACATTAAGATTTACAAAATCTAACCAAGAAAAACCAGAGATTGTACATTTCAATTTATCTTCCCATGTTTTGATAAAATAATCAGCAGAATGTTCTATAATTCCTTCTTCTTCAAATACAGAGACTTTAACGATAGGCTCTTTGATGTCTACAAAGTTCTCAATTACTTGGACATTATTTTTTACGATATGCTGCATACGATTTAGAAAAGAATGTTGTTTCGGTTTTAGATAGGACGTTTTTATCCCTGAGATTAAAACCTCACACCCTGCTCGATTGTAGATATCATGACACAATTGCATCGTCAAATTATGCTCCATCGGAATTTTTACTAGGAGTTTTTCCTGATAGAAAACTACAGCACCGTTTTCGCAGATAAAAGCCATATCTTTGGCTGCTTCTTTAAATTGTCGTTGTAGATTTGGGTATTGTCGGCCACTTGCAGCAACAAATAAATAGCCTTTTTTGGTGAGTTGTTGAATTAGATGAATTGCACGGTCACTTACTTGCATCGAGCCATTTTGTAACAGAGTGCCATCCATATCACTTGCGATTAATTTCATATTCTCCTCCGTAATCTATAAGTAAACATTTAAGCGTCCGTAAACATATCATAAAGTAGAATAACTTTTACGCGCGACGCGGGATTTGTATATTCTCAAATTAACTTTGGAAATTATATCAATAAAATGATTAGTTTGCAAATTAATACTGGAAATAATATCAATGAAATGATAAGTTTGCAAATTATATCAAAAAAATAGTAAGTTTGCAAATTAATACTTGAATTTTTCAATAAAACGGTAGATAATAGGGCGATAAATAGAAAAAAGGAAGGTATTATGTTTACCAAAAAAGACTTACATAAGTTGATCATACCACTGGTCATTGAACAATTTTTAGCCGTTTCTGTAGGAATGGCAGATACGATTATGATTACCTGTCGCGGAGAGGAAGCAGTATCTGGGATATCAATTGTAGATTCCATTAGCATCTTGTTAATTGGTCTATTTACGGCGCTAGCAACTGGAGGAGCTGTTGTTACGGCACAATATCTTGGTCATAAGGAGAGAGAGAAGGCCAAGGTAGCCAGTAATCAGCTTGTCCTGTGTGTAGGAATCATTTCTCTTATTATAATGGGAATTACTCTTGTTGGTAATGAGGCAATTTTAAAATTGATATACGGTGATGTAGATCCCTTAATTATGAAGAATGCGCGACTTTACTTTTTTATATCTTCTTTATCATATCCATTTATAGCACTTTATAATGCTGGTGCAGCATTATTTCGTGCTATGGGAAATTCCAAGGTATCAATGAAAGTATCTCTCTGTATGAATATAATTAATATTGTTGGTAATGCAATCCTCATTTATGTTTGTAACATGGGAGTAGAGGGTGCAGCTATTCCAACTTTATTCTCACGTATTATAGCAGCTGTCATTGTAATAGGAATGTTGATGCAAAAGAAGTATGAAGTCGGAATTGATTCTCACCTAAGACTAGGCTATCAGCCAAAGATGATTCAAAGAATTTTGCGAATTGGAATACCAAATGGGTTAGAAAACAGTATGTTTCAATTCGGTAAAATATTAGTGGGTGGACTGGTGGCATCCTTTGGTACAATTAGTATCACAGCGAATGCTGTTGGTAATACAGTCTCTAGTTTTAATTGTATTCCAGGTACTGCGATTGGATTAGCAATGATTACTGTAGTTGGACAGTGTGTTGGAGCAGGGGAGCTAGTAGAGGCTAAGAAGTATACGAAAAAACTACTTTTTATAGCATATGTCTCTATGTTCTTTCTTAACCTACTAATGATTCTATTAATGCCTGATATTGTTGGTATGTTTCAGCTACAAGCAGCAACTCAAAAATTAGCAACAAAGCTATTGCTCTATCATTGTGTTTGCAGTATACTAATTTGGCCATTAGCATTTGCCCTACCCAATGCATTACGTGCAGCAAACGATGTGAAATTTACAATGCTATCCTCTATCATTTCTATGTGGCTGTTTCGCGTCATCTTAAGCTTTTTACTAGCAAAAACGTTTCAACTTGGTGTATTTGGAGTTTGGGTTGCCATGACAATCGACTGGGTATTTCGTTCGATTCTATTTGGAGTTCGATTTGCTTCAGATCGTTGGAAACAGAATGCATTTATGAAATAGGTAAGATGAAGGAGCATTAAAATGGAATATGCAAAAATATTAGTTAATCAAGTTTTTATTATGTTTTTATTGATTATGCTTGGTTTTATCTTATATAAAATCAAATTAATTTCGAATCAAACGAATCAGCAGCTTACGGGTATTGTTTTATTTGTTGTAATTCCAGCAATGATTGTCGATTCCTATCAGATTGACTTTGAAGCAAACGAAGCAAAGAATATGTTATTAGGTTTTGTATTATCCCTCATAAGTATTCTAATTGCTATTCTTATTTCGCATGTATTACGAATAGGAGCAGATCAGAAGAAACTTGTAACTGAACGATTTTCTGTCATATTTACAAATTGCGGATTTATGGGAATCCCATTAGTTTATGCAATCTTTGGAAAGCTTGGTGTGTTTTATTGTAATACATACTTGACGATGTTCAATCTGATTCTCTGGACCTATGGTGTTACGTTAATGAAAAACCGTAGTGGTGAAAAAAGAAATGTTCGTCAGGTTATGAAATCGTTTCTTTCACCAACCATAATTTGTATTGCACTTGGGTTGACGATGTATTTTCTTAAGATAAAGTTACCACAACCGGTTGCAAAAGCAACCGAGTATATCGCAAGTATGAATACACCATTAGCAATGATTGTTTCTGGCGTGTATATTGCACAAAGTAATCTCTTAGCATCCATAAAGAAATTGAGACTATATTATGTTACTTTGATAAAAAGTTTTGTAATTCCTTTGATCGTGTTAGCTATATTTGCATTTCTTCCACTTGATCACACACTTTTAATGACAATATTAGTTGCTGCTGCATGTCCAACAGCTTCGACTGCCATGTTATTTGCTAATAACTATAAACAGGATGTAGAGCGAGCTTCGAATTTATTTACGATTTGTACGGTATTTAGCATAATAAGTATACCAATCGTTATTTTGATTGCGCAAACATTCGTATTTACGAGATAAGATGAATGGATGATTGCTCTTATCAGTGTTTTGAGTGTTAATGATTCGAAATATGAAAAAAGAATGAGCAAGATGATATATTATCGATGTGCCTTACAAGTCCTACGCACATTGTGGACTTGTGAGCAAAGCGCGCCAAAGAAAATATACATCTTGCTCATTATTTTGATAAAAGCTTACTTATATTTCAATTACATTTTTTCTGGTTCTGGGTATTCAACACCAAAAGTGTTAACCGTAACCTTTGCCATCTTCTGAACTTCTAACGGACGGTCATTATAATCGCAACGAACTTCTGCAATTTTATTAACAACATCCATGCCTTCAACTACTTTACCAAAAGCAGCATATGCGCCATCTAAGTGAGGAGCGTTTTTATGCATGATAAAGAATTGAGAACCTGCTGAATTAGGCATCATGGAACGAGCCATGGAAATAACACCTTCTGTATGTGCTAAATCATTCTTGAAATTATTCTGAGCAAATTCACCCTTTATAGAGTAGCCAGGACCACCCATACCGCTTCCTTCTGGACAACCACCTTGAATCATAAAACCTTTAATTACGCGATGGAAGATTAGTCCATCATAATAACCCTTTTTAACAAGTGAAATGAAATTGTTTACTGTGTTAGGAGCAATCTGAGGATAAAGTTCTACTTTAATCTGTTCACCATTCTCCATTTCAATAGTAACAATAGGATTTTGTTCAACCATGTGAATCTCCTTATATCTATCTGTATTTCTGCAACTATGGTTCATTATATCCATGCTGAGCGAAAATATTATAGCACAGTTGGATAAATAAAACAATCGTCATGAAAATTCCTATTGCAATTTTTAAAAACTCTGCTAAAATCTATTCTTGGTATGATTCAAGTGTCAAAGATCCTTTAGAAAGAAGTAATCATATTCGACAACTATATGTTAAGACATAGGAAAGAGGAAATAATGAAAAATCATATTTTCATAAATACGGAAATAAGTGCTGACAGTAGCTCAAGCTTAACTACAAATCCAAGTCATAGACTTGTGTTTGGTGATTTGGTGCCTAATATCGTACGATATTGTAAATCACAAATTGTATTAACAATTGCAACAATTGCAATGCTGATTACCTGTTGCTTTGTACCAGTAGACTCACAATATATTGGTTACTTCAACCTAAGAACGTTAGCAACACTTTTTTGTACTTTAGCAGTTGTCAGCGCGTTTTCTCATATTCATTTATTTGAGATTATAAGCAAGAATCTTGTGTTAAAACTACATAACCTACGTAATGCAACGTTAGGTCTAGTATTAATCACATTTGTTGGCTCGATGCTACTTGCGAACGATATGGCGCTACTTACATTTCTGCCTCTTGGTTATTTTGTACTGAACAGTACGGAGAATAAAAAGGCAATGGCCTTTACATTTATTATGCAAAACGTTGCAGCAAATCTTGGTGGTATGGTAACGCCGTTTGGAAATCCTCAGAATCTGTACCTATATGCTTATTATAATATCGGCACAAGTGAATTTGTACAGATTATGTTGCCTTCCTTCCTTGTAGCGACAGTACTAATTATTGTTTGTTGTCTCTTTGTAAAACCAATTCCACTTACCTTAAAGAAGGATCATCATTATACTTTAAATAAACAACGTACGTTGATCTATTCTATCTTATTTATTGCTAGTATTTTAATCGTTTTTCGAATTGTTCCTTATATCTGGGGGACTCTTGTGATTACAATAGTACTGATGATACTAGATAAAGATTCAATCAGAGAAGTAAATTATCCGCTGTTGGCGACATTCTGTGCTTTCTTTGTCTTTAGTGGCAACATGGCAAGAATACCAGCAGTTAGTTCCTTCTTTGAGTATTTGTTACCAAAGAATACGCTATTATTTAGTATCTTGTCTTGTCAGTTCATCAGTAATGTGCCAAGTGCAGTGTTGTTATCACACTTTACTACGGATTATGCAAGTTTATTGCCTGCTGTTAATATCGGTGGTTGTGGAACTTTGATTGCTTCCTTGGCTAGTTTAATTACATTTAGCGAATTTAAGAAACATAATCCTGAGAAATTGAAAAGTTATATTGTTAAATTCTCTGTAATTAATTTTGGTTTTGTTATTGTATTATATATTTTACAAACTTTAATCAATGGATAAATAAAATACCTTCTAGATTCTTAATTGATTCTAGAAGGTATTTTAATTTTAAATCTTGTATGATTTCCGTAGATGTTGTATGATAGTTTTGTCAATAAACTTATTATAATGGATTGTATGTTTAGAAGAACGAATGCCATGATATTAGGAGGTAACTATGCTAGAAGATTTAAAACAAAGAGTATATGAAGCCAATATGGATTTAGTAAAAAAGGGTTTAGTTATTTATACTTGGGGAAATGTAAGTGGAATTGATCAGGAATCCAAGCTTGTTGTGATTAAGCCAAGCGGTGTCGACTATGACACAATGAAACCTGATGATATGGTAGTGCTTGACTTGGATGGAAATATTGTAGAAGGAAATTATCGTCCATCTTCTGATACACCAACACATCTAGAATTATATAAAGCGTATCCTTCTATGAAAGGAATTGTACATACACATTCGACTTACGCAGTGACTTTTGCACAGGCAGGCCTTGAAATTCCACCATTAGGCACGACTCATGCAGACTATTTTTATGGAAGTATTCCTTGCACTCGTGCATTATCTCCTGAAGAGGTACAGAATGAATACGAAAAGAATACAGGTAAGGTAATCATTGAGACAATCAATGAAAAAGACCCAATGGAAGCTCCCGCAATTGTAGTAAAAAATCATGGACCATTTACTTGGGGAAACAGTCCAGAACAAGCAGTATATCATGCAGTTGTCTTAGAAGAAGTATGTAAAATGGCTTATCAGACGATGACTTTAAATACAATGGTAAATCGTGCACCACAGTATTTATTGGATAAACATTATTTCCGTAAACATGGAGCCAACGCATATTATGGACAAGACAAAAAGTAAATCAGCGAGAACCTCATTTATAAAATGATAGGAGAGCCTATGAAAGATAAAAATCAGGTTGCAAAGACACCACCAATGGGGTGGAATAGCTGGGATTGTTATGGGGCTTCGGTTACAGAAGAGGAGTTACGCGGTAATGCGGAATTCATGGCGACTCATCTAAAACAATATGGATGGGAGTATATCGTATGTGACATCCAATGGTATGAGCCAACAGCAGATTCCTCGGAGTATCATAAGTTTGTACCTTTAGAGATGGATGAATACGCAAGATTATTACCAGCAGTGAATCGTTTTCCTTCAGCGGCTGATGGAAAAGGCTTTGCCCCGATTGCCGAATATGTTCATTCCTTAGGACTGAAATTTGGTATCCATATGATGAGAGGGATTCCTCGCCAGGCAGCACTATACAATACCCCAATTAAAGGAACAACTACAACAGCACGTGCAATCGCTCACCCATTTTCTGTTTGTTCTTGGAATACCGATATGTACGGAGTTATGGCAGGGGTGTATGGGGCACAGGAATATTATGACTCAATCTTCGAGTTATATGCCGAGTGGGGAGTTGATTACGTAAAAGTAGATGATATTTGCGTGACAGAATATAAGCCTCATGATTTATATTCAGCAAAAGAAGAAATTGAGATGATACGAATTGCAATCGATCGTTGCAATCGTCCGATGGTATTAAGTTTATCACCAGGTCCAGCAATGCTAGAACAAGCGGAGCATTTAGCTAAGAATGCTAATATGTGGCGAATTACAGGAGATTTTTGGGACAATTGGAGATCCTTATATGGGATGTTTGAACGCTGTAAGAAGTGGGCTCCTTATGTAAAAGAAGGTTGTTGGTCAGATTGTGATATGCTACCAGTTGGACATATCGCAATTCGTAATGGGGATCCAACGTTTGCAAATCGTATGACTTTTTTCTCACAAGAAGAGCAGCGTACGATGTTGACTCTGTGGTGTATCTTTCGATCGCCATTAATGATTGGCTGCGAACTTTGTGATTTGGATGAATGGACATTATCTCTACTAACGAATTCCGATGTACTTAATCTACTGAAAGATTCAAAAGATGCACATGAAGTGATGAATGCCAATGGTATTATTGTATGGGAATCGAGTCTTATAGATGGTAAAAAAAACATTGCAGTGTTTAATACACATTATGAGACAATGTCAGTAGAGATACCACTTGAGAGGCTTGCAATTGAAACATCATGTGAAATGAAAGATTTATGGAATCAAAACATTATAAATGTAAGGAATCAATTAAGGGTAGAAGTCAAGGCACATGATGTAGTCTTGCTACAGATGTGTTAAGTAAAGTATGCATCGTGAATGATTCTTTTCATGAAGGAAAGTTATTGTTATTTATGTATCACGGATAACGAGTTATAGCTTTAAGGTAAAATAAATGTATAAGAATAACAAAAAGCATAATTGGAGGTAAATTATGAAGCTCTATATTAATCCGAATGTGAAAAAGGGACACATTAACAAAGAGATTTACGGTCACTTTTCTGAGCATCTTGGCAGATGCATCTATGAAGGAATTTTCGTTGGAGAAGATTCTAAAATTCCTAATACCAATGGTATGCGTAATGATGTGGTAAATGCATTGAAAAATCTACATATTCCAGTTCTTCGTTGGCCAGGTGGCTGCTTTGCAGATGAATATCACTGGAGAGACGGAATTGGACCAAAAGAATCAAGAAAGAAAATGATCAATACTCATTGGGGCGGTGTTGTCGAAGATAATAGTTTTGGTAGTGATGAATTTATGGAGTTATGCCGTCAATTAGGTTGTAAAACATATGTAAATGGCAATCTTGGCAGTGGAACTGTTCAGGAGATGTCAGAATGGGTAGAGTACTTAACTTATGATGGAGTTTCGCCAGTTGCTAAATTACGTGAGGAGAATGGTCATAAAGAAGCATATACCGTAGACTACTTTGGAGTAGGTAATGAAAACTGGGGATGTGGCGGTAATATGTTACCAGAGTACTATGGCAATGAGTACCGCAGATATGCGACCTATGTAAGAAATTATCGTCCTGACCAACCTATCTATAAGATTGCTTGTGGAGCAAATAGTGGTGATTACGAATGGACGGATAAAGTACTTGAAACAGCATTTAAAAAGGCTCCAGAGAATGTTCATGGATTTATGGATGGTTTATCACTCCATTACTATACTCTACCATACAACTGGGATCATAAAGGTAGTGCAACTGAGTTTAATGAGAAAGAGTATTATATGACTCTTAGTAAAACTTGGTTTATGGAGACTTTAATTCAACAACATGGCGCAATTATGGATAAGTATGATCCAAAGAAAGTAATCGGCCTTATTGTTGATGAATGGGGAACTTGGTATGATGTTGAGCCAGGAACCAATCCAGGATTTTTGTATCAGCAGAATACGATGAGAGATGCATTAGTAGCGAGTATCAATCTTAATATATTTAACGGACATTGTGACCGTGTGAAGATGGCCAATATCGCTCAATTAGTCAACGTATTACAGGCAGTAATCTTGACTGAAGGAGAGAAGATGATATTAACACCAACCTATCATGTATTTGATCTTTATAAAAATCATATGGACGGTGAACTTGTAGATAGTCATATGGATACAATTCAGGTAGGTTTAGAGGAACAGTATATGATTCCTAATCTTTCACAGTCGGTTTCTCAAAGCGTAGATGGTAAACTTCAATTAACAATTAATAATGCATCGCTTACCGAAAGTTATGAAGTTGAGTCCATTATTGCAGAAGCTACTGTGAAATCAGTCAAAGGAACAATACTTTGCAATAAGATGGATGCCCATAATACATTTGAAGCACCTGATACAGTAAAACCAGCTGAGTTTAAGGATGTTACAATTACAAATAAAGGTGTTATCTTTACAATTCCTGCTTGTTCTGTACTACATCTTGAATTAGAGATACAATAAGGATATTCAATCATTATGGATTATAATCTACTGACTTGTAAAAAGTGCTTGTTGTATGAGATGCCAGATGCTCAGCGATATCAAAATATGTATGACTACATAGCTCATCTTGATGATGATATGAAGGCAAACGATGAGATTTATCAAGACCGTCTATCAATTTGTAAAGAATGTGATCATTTACTAGCTGGAATGTGTAGAATCTGTGGTTGCTATGTTGAGATGAGGGCTATTATGCGCCAGAAGAGTTGTCCGGATGTGGATTCGAAGTGGTAACGAATTAGCATCAATAGGATGGAAGAATAGACGAAGTTTTTGTCTATTCTTCCATTTTTTATATATCAGGAAATTCCTCTGAATTTCCTGATATATAAAAATGCTCCGCAGGATGCGCACTACGCTACGCTACGGCGCGGAACAAAAGCTGTGCTTGTAAAGTGTTGCTCGTGAGAGTGTGCGAAGCACACTTTTGTTCTTAAAATGGGGAGATTGATTATAAGGAGGTTTATTCATTCATGAAAAAACTATTTACCCGTAATTTCACTTTATTGATATTAGGGCAAAGTTTTTCGCTATTCGGTAATTTTACACTGAAATTTGCTTTATCCATGTATGTATTGGAGCAAACACAATCAGCTGCTGTCTTTGCAGGTATGCTTGCTATAGCTATGGTACCAACCATTTTATTGTCTCCTTTTGGAGGCATTCTTGCAGATCGTATCAATAGAAGAAATATCATGGTCTGTTTAGATGTCATATCATGTATTACTGTTTTTGTTTCTACGATGTTGCTTTCTATCTGCAATGATATAGCGGTAATTGGAACATTATTAGTTGTTTTATCTGTGTTGAGTGCATTTGAGACTCCAACCGTACAGGCTTGTGTTCCTCAAATGCTATCTGGCGAAAATATTCTAAAGGGCAATGCCGTTGTCAATCAGATTGCTGCGATTGCCTCGTTTGTAACACCATTTTTGGGAAGCCTAGTCTATACAGCGTTTGGATTACAGCCTGTGCTTTTCTCTACAGCATTATGTTTTCTTGCAACAGCCATGCTTGAATGGTTTATTCGACTGGATTATCAAAAAACAATTAAGAAAGAACGTATACTAGATATAGTAAAAGGGGATTTTTCTATGAGTATACATTTTCTACGTAAAGAGCAACCGAATATACTAAAACTTTTGTTATTAGCTGCTTTGGTAAGCTTCTTTATAGCAGGAAATGCCGTTGTAGGATTCCCTTACCTGGTACGAACAGTGTTAATGTTATCTGCAAAACATTATGGGATTGCAGAAAGTGCAATGGGTATAGCTGCAATTCTTGGTGGCTTTTCTGTGGGACTCTTAGGAAAAAAATTAAAAATAGATAAACTGTATATACTGATGCTTATCTTAGGAATATGTTTTATTCCTATTGGTGGTATTCTCCTATTCCCTTGCAGCACACTTGTAAAATATATTATTTTAGTTTTAGCTTTCTGTGTTGGTCAGATTGCTTGTAGCATATTTTCAATTTATAGTATTACAGCAATTCAAGAGAAAACTCCTCAACACCTAATAGGAAAAGTCATGGCTTTCATAGTTACAATTTCTATGTGTGCACAGCCTCTGGGACAATTAGTGTTTGGTTTTCTATTTGATACATTTGCTGACAGTACTTATTTAGTATTAATACCAAGTGGTGTTGTGGTCAGTGTTATTTCGCTGTTATCTATTGGTTTCTTTAAAAAGATGAGTTATGAGGGGTGATTAATGTTTTAAAAAACATGGAATCATATTAAATATGGTGATATAATTCATCTTGAAAATAAGTAATGCAAAACTCAATAAAAAATCAAAGGGAGGAAATTCAATGAATAAAGTATCAAATGTATGTAAAAAAAGTGCTATTTTCATAGGGATACTGGGTGGTATAGGAAGCATAGCATATGCATATAACATGGGAACTTTATCTGGGAATATAGTCATATTTTTAGCATATGCTCTGGTAGGAGGATTTAGTACATTTCTTCTTTGCCTCTTATTTTATGCATTAGGGGAAATCATTGAATTACAAAGTAGAATTGTGGAGAAAACAGAATCAACGAACAGAAAAAATACTTTACAAGGTCCAAACAAAAACGTATCAAATGACAGACTAGACCTCCTTAGTATCCAAGATGAGAATCAAAAGAATAGTACATGGATCTGTAAAAATTGTGGCTCTAAAAACCAATCAAATACTAGGTTTTGTAAAGATTGTGGTACATACAAATAGTTTTGTTATATAAAAAAATTTTTAGTCAAAAAACAAGTTATTAGTTATAATTAAAAGCCACATAGGAACGTAATTGTCCTATGTGGCTTTTATAATGTTTACGAAAAGAGGTTATAGCAACACATGCTCCGTCATTAACGCTAACAACATCTATTATAGTTTGATATATGAAATTATTTAGTATATGTATCTGGAGCCTTTATATCTTCTGGCTTAAGATTTAGATTGATAGGCGGTAAATTGTTCCCACTCGCAATCTTTCCTCCGAGAACTCCGGCAAGTAATGATTTAAGATCAATGCCAAGTGACTGACTCATGCCCTCAGAAATCTGAGTTACATTTGTTATGATATCACCTGCAAGTTTAGAAGATTCTCCACCAAGCATTACGATTTTATCGACATTTTGATATCCTTCGCCAATGGCTTTTGCTATCGCAGGTAGTTGTTCGAAATACACCTTAATAGTATCTAACTCCATTTGTTGACGAGCTGCCTCTCCATATAATTTCATAGCTTCTGCTTTTTCTCTAAGCCCCTTTGCTTCTGCTTCTAATTTAGCTTGAATAGCGATAGCTTCTGCTTTACCTTCTGCTTCCTTGGCTGCTGCTCTTGCTTCACCCTCAGCTTGTGCTGCTAGTGCAAGTGCCTTCTGTGCGGCTGCCTGTTGTTCTGCTTCCACCTTTGCAGCCTCTGCTTTTTTCTGTCTCTCAAAAAGCTCTGCTTCGGATGCTTTTTGTGTGGCATAAAGTTCTGCATCAGCCTTTTGCTGTGCAGCGTATTTATCGGCATCTGCTTTCTTCTTAATTTCTGCTTCGAGTTTTCGTTCTGTGATTTGCACTTCACGTTCTTTTAATACGATTTCCTTCTCCTGACGAGCAAGGTTTGCGTCTGCTGTTGCAATTTCTTGTTCACGTCTTTGGCATTCTGCTTCAATATTTTTAGCTGCTTCTGCTTCTGCAATCTTAATGTCTGCGGTTTTTTTGAGTTCTGCTTTCTTAATACTTAATTCATTTTGCTTAATGGCAATTACCGTATCAGAAGCTACTCTTGCATCGTTTGCTAATTTATCTGCTTCGGCTTTTGCAATATCAACTTCTGCTTTTGCTCTAGCGGCAGCAATAGATGCGTCTTTTTTGATCTGTTCTGTATTTTCAATACCAAGATTGTAGATAACGCCATTGTTGTCTTTGTAGTTTTGAATATTAAAAGTCGTCAATTTAAGGCCCATGTCTCGAAGGTTAGGGGTAACGTTTTCTACAACTCTTTCCGAGAATTCTTTTTTATCTCCTTGGATAAGATCCTTTAGGGATGTTTGAGAGATAATCTCTCGAATATTACCTTCTAAAATTGGTGTTACAACTGCTTGAATGTCTGTAGTACTATAGCCTAAGAATTTAGAAGAAGCAACCTTTAAAACTTCTGGATCTTGGTCGATTGACATGTTCGCTACGGCATCTACCATAATATTGATGGCATCTTTTGTAGGGATTTCGTCTCTGGACGTAAAATCTACTTGAATATTCTCAAGAGACATATAATCAACTCTTTGAACCACTGGAATGACAATTTTGGCTTTACCGATTACGGTAGTTGTTCCAGTTGGGCCCGTAATTACCATCGCCCTATTTGGTGGACATTTTTTGTAGCAAACGGTAAATAAAAATACTAAAAATAATAAAATTACAACCACGACTGATAAAATGATTGTTAAACTTGGCATAATATACACCTCGACATTTTTTAATGCCTTTCCTTTCTATATTTGCTAAAAATGTAAATTATATCTATATATTTCTTATTATACACTTTAAATGTATACTGTACAACAAATATCATATAAAGTGCATTATTTAAAGTATATTATTTAAATTGTCTATGTATGTTATTAAAAATGCTATAATTATGTAAATTATTAAGTTTCCTAGAGGCGTATATAATCAGTATTTTAACCTCGAATTAGCATTTAAGTCTTGATAACGTCCTTAGAATCTAAATCCAACTTCAAAAAATATTAAGTGAACTGTTATTGCAATCCCAGCCTATGAGGATGAATCCATATACTCGTATCTTTCCAATACTGAAGAGAATGCTTTAGATGGTTTTGACCTATCATACACAAGAAAAACTTTACACCCTTGGCTTTTTTCTAAAACTTTAATGTCTTTTCCTAAAACTATTTTGTAATATTACATTATTAGAGAATTATTAGAAGATGATTAACCCTATTGACATTATAATATTATACGATGTATAGTATTGCTAACAAAACAATATTGCAAATGAAATAGTAATCATTTCATGGAAGATACGAGTATAATTTTAGAAAGAAGGAGTTGATTTGATGGTATTTAATACGGGCTCAGCGTTACTCGATGCGATTGTTCTTGCAGCGGTATCACGAGAACCAGAAGGAACCTATGGATATAAAATAACACAGGATGTACGAGAAGCAATTGAGATATCAGAATCTACGTTATATCCAGTACTTCGACGGTTACAAAAAGATAATTGTTTGGAAGCGTACAATCAGGAAATAGCAGGCCGCAATCGAAGATACTATAAGGTTACTTCCGAAGGACGAATTCAGTTACAATTATATTGTTCAGAGTGGAAGAAGTACACGGAAAAGATTGCAAAAATTTTTGAGGGGGTGGCCTAGTTGAATCGCATAGAATTTATGGAACAGTTAGAATTATTGCTAAGCGATATTCCTACAGAAGAGAAAGAGGAAGCGTTAGAATTTTATACAAATTATTTTGAAGATGCGGGTGTAGAGAATGAAGAACAAATTCTTAAAGAGCTTGGCAGTCCTGAGAAAGTAGCCCGAACGATTAAATCAGACCTATTAGCCAATGGTGAGTATTCAAAGAACGGGGAATACACCGAGAATGGGTATAAAGATGCAAACGAAAATAAGGAGAGCATCATAAAGGTGGAGCCTTCTGTACAAGACGAAGAAAATACAGAGGGTGACACCGCAAACATGAATGGGAAAGGTGTAAACCTAAGTAAAGACAATCAACATCAAGAGAATGACAACCAAGGCGGTTATAACCAAAATCAGTATCAAGGTGGCAACCAAGGCGGCTATAACCAAGGTCAGTATCAAGGTAGCAACCAAGGTGGCTATAATCAAAACCAGTATCAAGGTGGCAACCAAGGTGGTTACAACCAAGGTCAATACCAGAATAACAACCATAAGAGCAATGTTCCATTGTTAATTGTATTATGTGTTTTTGCGATTCCATTCATATTCCCGTTATTTTTCGGATGTTTCTTTTCAATCTTAGGATTAGTAATCGGGTTTGGAGCAGCAGCAGTTGCTTGTTCTGCGGCGGGAATTACGGTCCTTGTCTTTGGAATTATTAAAGTTATTACATTTCCGGCTTTAGGACTTTTAGGAATTGGCGGAGGTCTCATCTGTATTGGCCTTGCTATCCTATTCTTCTTCCTAAGTTCTGTAATCGGAAAGTTATTTCCACTAATCTTTAGGGCGATCGGTGCAATTTTTCGAGCACCCTTTGGAGAAAGGAGAGTGGTAGCATGAAAAGAGGATCCAAAGTCTTTTTAGGAATTGCTTGTTTTTGTATTGGGGTAGGAATTCTACTTTCCATATTAGGAATTGCATTGGGAGGAAGCTCTATTTCTCATGCGAATGCTAATTATGGTTATACTTATAAAGCAGAGGATATACAATCGATTAAACTTGATGTAAAATATGGTCATGTTAGTATTAAAGAAGGTGACGAATTTGCTGCTGAGATTTCTAATGTTGTAGAAGATGGGTTCCAAGGTTATGTAGAGGAAGGTACATGGTATCTCAAACAGAGTGGAACAGCAGCTAATACAATTAATTTTTTTGGGATTTATATGCCATTAAGTTTTGGTTTTGATTATGATGACTATAATCCTAAAATTGTTATTACAGTTCCAGCCGACTTTATGGCGGAAAATCTTGTAATTGATTTAGGCGCAGGAGAAATTGAAGTTGAAGAGTTAAATACGAAAAATGCCGAGTTTGATATAGGCGCTGGCTCAATGGAAATACGTCGCTTGAATGTAACAGATAAGATTAGCTGTGAAGTTGGTGCTGGAGAGTTAGTCGTTAAAAAACTTCAGGCAAAGAATGCAGATTTTGAGTGTGGAGTCGGAAGTATGAGAATTACAGGTGAAATTCTGGGTGATTTGTATGCAGATTGCGGAATGGGTGAAATTCAACTTGACTTAAATGGAAATGAGGATGATTATAATTATGATGTGAGTTGCGGTATCGGCGACATTAGCTTAAATGATCATCATTATTCATTTTCTGCAGATGACAGAATTAGAAATAAGGATGCAATTGGTACTTATAAATTAAATTGTAGTGTAGGTTCATTACAAGTAACGATTAAATAAATAAAGGAAAGAAGGAAAATATTATGCAAAAAAGATTAGTGAAATCAAGCAAAGACAGAAAACTTTGTGGAGTATGTGCAGGTATTGCTGAATATATCAATATCGATCCAACTGTAGTACGTATCTTATGGATTATATTTGCTTTCAGTGGCCTTGGAATTTTAGCTTACTTAGTTTGTGCTTTCGTAATGCCAGACTAGTAGAAAATCGATAAAGGATGAAAGGTTAATTCATTTTCCTTTGCTTAAATTGTACGGGGTTGTTGCATAATGCAACAGCCCTGTTTGTTTGGTAGGCGTTTGTGATTTTTTGTTATGTATAAGAAAGAGTACACATGTATATTTTCTACGGCGCTACGCTCACAAGCCCATAAAGAGTGTGTGGGACTTGTAAGGCCTTGGAAAATATACATGTGTACTCTTTCTTCGGGATAGGAGGTGAAATCACAAACGCACTTGGCAATTTTATGGGCGATATTAGTTTTGTTGGTGATTCATATCCAAAGTATTTACAAGAAATATCAATTGTGATAAAGTAAGTCTATATTTTTATAGGAATTTAGATACGGAGGCAAGAATGGTTAAGGTAATCGATCAATTGACAAATATATTTACAAAGGCATTCATAGAATGTGGTTATGACGAAAAATATGGTGCAGTAACCGTATCCAATCGTCCAGACTTATGCCAGTATCAATGTAATGGTGCGTTGGCTGCAGCGAAACAATATAAGAAAGCTCCAATTATGATTGCGAATGAAGTAGTAGACAGATGCAAGGACAATGCTATCTTCTCTGAAATCAATGCAATTATGCCTGGATTTATTAATATTAAGATTAGTAATGAATTCTTAGCAGAATATCTTCAAAATATGACAACTGATGATCGACTTGGTTGTGATGTAGTAGAGAATCCAACAACGGTAGTAGTCGATTACGGCGGACCGAACGTGGCAAAACCCCTTCATGTAGGACATTTACGTCCTGCAATTATTGGAGAGAGTGTGAAACGTATGATTCGTTTCATGGGACATAATGTGATTGGCGATGCTCACCTCGGCGATTGGGGTCTTCAAATCGGTCTGATTATTACAGAGCTTAAGAAGAGAAATCCAGAGATGGTTTACTTTGATGAATCCTTTACAGGAGAATATCCAAGCGAAGCTCCATTCACAATTTCTGAATTAGAAGAAATATATCCTTATGCGAGTGGTTATTCCAAAGAACATCCAGAATATAAGGATGAGGCAAGACAGGCAACGTTTCTTTTACAGAACGGACATCGTGGATATACTGCATTATGGAATCACATTATGACAGTATCCGTTAATGACTTAAAGAAGAATTATGAAAACTTAGATGTACGATTTGATATATGGAAAAAAGAAAGTGATGCTCAAAAATATATTCCTGATATGGTGAAATATTTAAAAGAGAATGGTTATGCAAGAATTAGCGATGGTGCATTAGTAGTTGACGTTAAGGAAGAGACGGATACGAAGGAAATCCCACCATGTATGATTCTGAAATCGGATGGAGCAAGCCTTTATGACACAACTGATTTAGCAACATTAGTAGAACGTATGGAATTATTCCAGCCATCTAGCGTTATTTATGTTGTTGACAAGCGTCAGGATTTGTATTTTGAACGAGTATTCCGTTGTGCAAAGAAAACTAAGATTGTACCTGAAGATGTAAAATTACAATTCCTTGGTTTTGGTACGATGAATGGAAAAGATGGAAAGCCATTTAAGACAAGAGATGGTGGAGTTATGCGTCTTGAAAACTTAATTGGTGGAATCAATGAAGAAGTTTATAAGAAGATTATGTCCAATCGTGAGATGCCAGAAGAAGAAGCTCGTGATATTGCAAAGGTAGTTGGTTTAGCAGCATTAAAGTACGGTGATTTATCGAATCAGGCAAGCAAAGATTACATCTTTGATATTGATCGCTTTACTTCTTTCGAGGGTAATACTGGCCCATACATTCTTTATACTATGGTTCGTATTAAATCTATTTTGGCAAAATACAAAGAGGTTAAGGGCACTGTTAACATCGACAGTCTTAAGATCCAAGGCTTAGCTCGTGAACGTTCTGAAAGTGAAACAAATCTTATGTTACTATGCAGTAAATTCAATGACGTCATCGAATACGCTGCAGCTGAGATTGCACCTCACAAGTTATGTGCTTATATCTATGATTTAGCAAATGCATTCAATGGTTTCTATCATGAGAATAAGATTATCGCAGAAGAGGACACTCAAAAGCAACAAGAGTGGATTGCATTAATTGTTTTAGTATTAAAAATCTTAAATACAAGTATCGAACTGCTTGGCTTTAGCGCTCCTGAGAAGATGTAATATACTGTTATACCATATTGAGGTGTTGTAGTTTAGGACTTAATTGGTTGGGGATACCTGAACCAAAAAAAGTTGCTAACTATGGCACCTCATTTTGTTTATGGTCGGAGGGGGGAAGGTTATTAATTCCTCTTCCATTGGATTGTACTTTAATCTATAGGGTGGTATAATACCAAAAAGTGATAATTTTAGAGAAATACATAAAAAAACTTCATGAAAGAAGGTTACATAAATGTACAAATTAATTTCCAAACTCGTGATTTATCGTAATTTCGGAAAAGATAGCATCTTGGCAAAGTTAGCTGGGATTATGGAGAATTACGATCATAGTTATGGTTCCAAAGAGGAAACGATCGCCGGAATCTATACTGAGATTCATCGTTTGTTAGATGTTGCAACCGAATATGGATTTGATGAAAATCTATGGCAGAATTACCTTGCTTATCTGTTAGCTACGATTGAAAATCCTTTTAGCATAACTTGTGAGAAACATGGAGCAAGTGAAGGGACCGTGAACCAGTTTGCAAAGGGTGATTTCGAAATCTTTCGAGAATTACTGCATTATGATTTCTCAGTTATTGAAAGAAAGTTAGGTATTGACTGCTTTACTGTAGTTACAAACTATCAATCGATTCAAAAGAGTGGTACACGGTATAATAAGAGCGTTAGCGATAAGGTAAAAGAATTGAGTCGTCAGATTTCAGCGGCAAAGGATGCTAATGAAATCTTTGAGATTGTTACTAGCTTTTATCGAGATTATGGCGTAGGTATGTTTGGCCTTAATAAGGCATTTCGTGTGATGAAAGAGAGCAACGAAGTGATATTACAGCCAATCTTAAATTTAGAAGATGTATTATTGGATGATTTGATTGGTTATGAGATTCAGAAAAAGAAATTGGTCGATAATACAAAGGCATTTGTAGAGGGAAGAAAAGCGAATAATGTTTTATTATTTGGAGATAGCGGTACGGGTAAATCTACTTCGGTAAAAGCTATCTTAAATGAGTATTACTCACAGGGCTTACGAATGATAGAGATCTATAAGCATCAATTTGAAGATTTATCGGCTGTAATTACAAAGATTAAGAATCGTAATTATAAATTTATCATTTACATGGATGATTTATCTTTTGAAGAATTTGAAATTGAGTATAAATACTTAAAGGCTGTCATTGAAGGTGGTCTTGAAACAAAACCAGATAATGTTCTGATTTATGCTACTTCGAATCGTAGACATCTAATACGTGAGACTTGGAGTGACCGCTCGGATATGTCACAAGATGAGCTACACCGCTCGGATACGATGCAAGAAAAATTATCATTAGTTGCTCGATTCGGTATTACAATTAATTACTCGGCTCCAACTCAGCAAGAATATTTTGAGATTGTTAGTGAGCTTGCGAAGAAATATGATAATTTTGGACTTAGCAAGGAAGAGCTGTTACAGAAGGCGAATGTTTGGGAGTTAAGTCACGGAGGTTTATCCGGTCGAACCGCTGCTCAGTTTATTATTTATATGATTAGTCAAGGTACGAATAAATGATAAATTTATTTATCATATTGACAAAGAATTCCAATCGAGGTATAGTAGGAACAAGTTTTTTATCATAGAGAAAGAAAAGAAAGGAGAAATTACTATGTATCAAGTTTTATTCCATCATCATCAACATTCAAAGATGCAATTGTAGCTTATGAGATGGTCATAGGTGCAATTGCTTATTGTGTTGTGCCTATGATGGTGGAAGGAATGATGATAGCAGTATACTCCTATCTATGAAAAGCCATTTAGGTGCAACCTAAGTGGCTTTTTTTG